>NZ_CAKKMZ010000001.1:3905000-4092500 GCF_918741265.1 Rhizobium sp. CECT 9324
CGGCATCTCACATTCGCTGTGCCGCGCCCCACGTTTGTACTGTATCGGAGAAGGCGTTGGTCCGGCGCTTCCTATGCCGCCCGAACACGCTCATCGGTAACAAAACAAACGCGATGACTGTAAGGTATGCCGTTTTTCTTTGAAAGATCGCCGTCTTTGCGGTAGCCGCAAGACTGAAGCCAATCCATCTGCGTGCCTTGCAGTGGCGAAGACGAGAGGATCATATCCGATGCGCACCCTGTCCGAAGCTCATTTTCCCGAACTGCCGCATTATTATGGTGGCAAGGTACGGGAAAACTACGATCTGCCGGACGGCAGCCGGATCATCATCTCGACCGACCGTCTCAGCGCCTTCGATCGCATCCTGACCTGTATCCCCTATAAGGGGCAGGTGCTGACCCAGACTGCACGCTACTGGTTCGAGCAGACCCAGGACATCTGCCCGAACCATGTGATCTCCTATCCGGACCCCAACGTCGTCATCGGCAAGCGCCTCGATATCCTTCCCGTGGAGGTCGTCGTGCGCGGCTATCTTGCCGGCACGACCGGCACTTCGATCCTCACCCTTTATAAGAAAGGCGAGCGCAGCATGTACGGCATCACTTTGCCCGACGGGATGCGCGACAACGAGAAGCTGCCGACACCGATCATCACGCCAACCAGCAAGGAATTCGACGGCGGTCATGACGAACCGCTGACGCCGGACGAAATCGTCTCCAAGAAACTGCTGACTGCCGAGCAGTGGCAGACGCTCTCGAACTATGCGCTGGCTTTGTTTGCCAAAGGCCAGAAACTGGCCGCCGATCGCGGTCTGATCTTGGTCGATACCAAATACGAATTCGGCACGGACGAGAATGGTACGATCGTCCTCGCAGACGAGATCCACACCCCGGACAGCAGCCGCTACTGGATTGCCGAAAGCTATCCGCATGCGTTCGAAAACGGCACGCGACCCGCAAGCTTCGACAAGGATTTTGTCCGTGCATGGGTCGCCGAGCGTTGTGATCCTTATAAGGACGCAATCCCCGAAATTCCCCCAGCGCTGGTCGAAGACACGTCCGAGGTCTATATCAAGGCGTTTGAAGCGATCACCGGGCAGACATTTGTCCCCGACGATCACGGCGCGACACCCAAGGATCGGGTCCGCGGAAATCTCGCCCGCTATTTTCCGGAGATATGAGCAATCGTGTCATCAGGTGACGACAAATGCATGAAGACAAGCCCCGCTCAGATCACCTCTGAGCGGCAGCCAGCGCCGCGCCGGTCGCGCCGCCCCGCAGAAGAAACGCGGGAGGACATTCTGAACATGGCCGAGACCCTGTTTCGCGCGCATGGCTATGCCAGTGTCACTATCGCAGACATAGCTGCCGAACTCGCGATGTCGCCGGCCAACGTCTTCAAGCATTTTCGCACCAAGGCAAGCCTCGTGGATGCGATTGCAACCCGCGCGATCCAGGAAACCATCGGTGAACTGAAGATACTCGATCAGAACAAACCAGCCCCCGTAAGACTTTATGAACTGGCGCGCCACCTGATGGACGAGCATCTTTCGGACCAGAAGGACGCCCCGTTCGTTTTCGAAATGATTCAGGTCACCATCCGGGAAGAACTCGATTGTGGTGAACGCTTTCGCGAAATGGTGGTCGAGACGATCGCGGAGATCATTCGCGCCGGCGAACGGGAAGGCCTGTACAAGGTCACCGATATCCCAAGATATGCCAATGTCGCGTTTGATGCTCTCGCATGTGTGATCCACCCCGTCATGCTGGGGATGGAGAACAAGGATAAATTGGCAACACGGTGTAAGGAAGTGGTCAATCTTGTTGACATCGCTTTGCGCTCCCCCCTTGCCAAGTGATGAAACTTAACATACGTCACTTCACATTCATCGCCCTCGGGACGGGGCGGTGGTCGCGGCATCGGACGTAGCAATGGTCTGTAGCTCCAGCGTGAGCGACGGACATGCGGCGCAAGGTGCCTTTCGTCATTCTCGCTTTGGAACTCACCATGACACGACGTCTTAAGCTTACATCCGTCCTCGTACTCTGCGCGGCCGCGCTTGCCGGCTGCAGTGATTCCGGCACGGCGCAGAACGCCGGCGGCGCGGGCGCCGTTGGTGAAAAGCCGCCGTCTCCTGTCAGCGTCGTGCTCATGAAGCAGGCGCCCCATCCCCTCACCTCCACACTGCCCGGACGCGCCTCCGCCTTTCAGACGGCCGACATCCGTCCGCGCGTCAGCGGCGTGATCAAGGAGATCGCCTTCAAGGAAGGCAGCGAAGTCAAGGCCGGCGACCTGCTCTTCAAGATTGAGGACGACAGCTATAGCGCGGAAGTCGCCCAGGCGCAGGCAAGTCTCGAAAAGGCCGAAGCGAGCGTTCCCACAGCCCAGTCAAACCTGGCGCGCCAGGAACGCCTGGTCAACAGCGGCGCAACACAGGTCGAACTGGAGAATGCCCGCGTCACGCTTTTGCAGGCCCAGGCAGATGTCGCCCAAGCCAAGGCTGCTCTGCGCGCTGCCAACATCAATCTCAATCTGACCGAGATCCGGGCTCCGTTCGAAGGCGTCACCAACGCGTCTGTCTTTTCGATCGGCAATGTCGTGACGGCAAACCAGACGGATGCGCTGACGACCTTGCGCCGTCTGGACCCGATCTACATCGAACTGACGGAGTCCAGCGTCAACCTCCTGCGTCTTCAGGAGGCCATCAAGGCCGGGCGCGTCAATCAGTCCGGCGACCAGGAAGCCGAAATCCGTCTGACGCTGGAAGACGGCCAGCAGTATCCGATCGTCGGCAAGCTGGACATGTCTGAAATGGCTGTCAGCCAGACCACCGGCACCTTCTCGATCCGTGCGGTGTTCGACAATCCGGACAACTTGGTTCTTCCGGGCATGTATGTCCGCGCCACCGTGACTGTGGGCACCGAAAACGGCTTTCTCATTCCCCAGCGCGCGGCAACCCGCAACGCGCAAGGCGAATTGAACGCAAAATTCGTCACGGCCGAGAACAAGGTTGAAACCCGCACCTTCCCCGACAGCCAGGTCTCCGGCAACAATTGGCTTGTCGCTTCCGGCATCCAGGATGGCGATAAGTTGATCGTGGACGGTTTCCAATGGATCGGTGACGGCGCGACTGTCCAGCCAGTGGAATCGACCGTCAATGAACAGGGATTCGTCGTTGAAACCGCGGCGCCCGCCGCCGCCCCTGCAGCGCAACCATAATCGCGCTCCGGTAAGGCACAACAGGCGTTAAGGGACAACCAATGGCCAAATATTTCATCCGTCGCCCGATTTTTGCTTGGGTGATCGCGATCATCATCATGTTGGGAGGCGCTTTGGCGATCTCGACATTGTCGATCTCGCAATATCCGGAAATCGCGCCGACCACGGTGCGCATCTCCGCTACCTATACCGGCGCCAGCGCCGAAACAGTGGAGAAATCGGTGACTTCGATCATCGAGGACGGTATGACCGGCCTCGACGACCTCACCTACATGACATCCTCGTCCAGCACTGGATCAGCGACCATCACGCTGACCTTCGGCAATACGATCGATCCGGACATCGCGCAGGTTCAGGTGCAGAACAAGCTCCAGCTCGTTCAGTCGCAACTGCCGGATGTTGTCCAGTCGAACGGTCTGTCGGTGACGCGTTCAACCTCCAGCATTCTGCTGGTTGGCGCTCTCGTATCAACCGACGGCGAACGCAGCCCGGTTGAACTCGGCGATATCTTCACCAGCCAGATCGAAGATCAGATCAAGCGGCTGGAAGGCGTCGGCAGCATTCAGATCTTCGGCACGGGCTATGCGATGCGTGTCTGGCTCGACCCTCTCAAGCTGAACAAGTTTCAGTTGACCCCCACCGACATCACGTCGGCAATCCAGGCTCAGAACACACAGGTATCGGTCGGCTCCATCGGCGGACAACCTGTCATGGAAGGCCAGCAGCTGAACGTCACGGTCACGGCACAGAGCCAGCTCCAGACGGTTGGCGATTTCGAATCGATCATTCTCAAGGTCGAGACCGATGGCGCCACCGTGCGCCTCAGCGACGTCTCGCGGATCGAAATCGCCCAGGAAGAGTACAGCACCAATACCCGCGCCAACCGGAAACCGGCAACCGGCTTTGCGGTAAACCTGGCAACAGGGGCAAATGCACTGGATACCGCAGCCAGGGTCAAGGCCGCGCTGAACACAGTCGCTCCGAGCTTGCCAGAAAATGTCGTCATCACCTATCCGTATGATACGACGCCATTTGTCGAGCTTTCGATCGAGAAGGTCGTCCACACGCTGATCGAAGCCATCGTCCTGGTCTTCTTCGTTCTGCTCATCTTCCTGCAGAACCTGCGCGCAACGATCATCCCGATGATCGCGGTTCCGGTCGTCCTGCTTGGTACCTTCGGGATCTTGGCGTTGACCGGCTACTCGATCAACACATTGACCATGTTCGCCATGGTGCTTGCCATCGGCCTTCTGGTCGACGACGCGATCGTCGTCGTCGAAAACGTCGAACGCATCATGTCGGAAGAAGGGTTGTCCCCCCTGGAGGCCACCGAGAAATCCATGGGCGAGATCACCGGGGCGATCGTCGGCATCGCGCTGGTGCTGACAGCGGTGTTCATCCCGATGGCATTCTTCGGCGGCTCGACCGGCATCATCTATCGTCAGTTCTCCGTGACAATCGTCTCCGCCATGTTGCTGTCGGCCCTGGTTGCAATCGTGCTGACGCCGGCGCTTTGCGCCACGATGCTGAAGCCGATTGACCATACGAAGCCGAAGCGCGGACTGGCCGGCTGGTTCAATCGCAACTTCGACAAGACGACAAATGGCTACGTTTCCTCGATCGCCTACCTGCTCAAGCGACCACTGCGCGTGATGTTGATGTTTGCGGTCGTCATCGGCGGCTGCGCCTGGTTTTTCCTGCGTTTGCCCACCTCCTTCCTGCCACAGGAAGACCAGGGTGTGCTGATGACCATCGTCCAGCTTCCGAATGGAGCCACGACGGCCCGCACGGAAGAAGTCATCAAGAAGATCGAAGATTTTTACCTCGAGAAGGAAAAGGCGGCGATCCAGGACGTGTTCGCGGTATCGGGCTTCAGCTTCACCGGGTCCGGCCAGAATTACGCGATGGTGTTCGCCAAGCTCAAGGATTTCGATCAGCGTACAGATCCGCAACTGGCAGCGTCTGCTGTCGTGCAGCGCGCCATGGGTTATTTCTTCACCCTGCGTGATGGCATGGTTTTCCCCTTGCAACCACCAGCAATCTCGGGTCTCGGCAATTCCAGCGGCTTCTCCATGTATCTGGTGGACAGCGGCAAGAACGGCACGGAAGCCCTGACGGCTGCGTCCCAGCGGCTTATTCAGGCGGGCAGCGGCAATGCGAATGTCAGTTCGTTGCGCTCGAACAGCCCTCCGGCTGAAAACCAGCTCAAGATACTCCTCGACCAGGAGAAAATGGGCGCAATGGGACTTGATCTCGCCACCGTCAACTCGATGCTGTCGACGATCTTTGCTGGACGCGACGTCAACGACTTCACGCTCAACAGCGAACTGAAGCCCGTGATCGTCCAGGGCGACGCGCCCTATCGCATGCGCTCCGACTCCATCAATGAATGGTTCGCGCGCAATGGTACCGGCGAGATGGTTCCGTTCTCGGCCTTCACCAACCTTCAGTGGGTCAGTGGCGCACCGAACCTTGACCGCTTCAATGGCGTGGGAGCCATATCCCTCGAAGGCGCAGCGGGCCCCGGTGTCAGTTCGGGTACCTCGATGGACACGATGGAGCAACTGACCGCGGAGCTTGGCGGCGGATACACCGTTGCGTGGCAGGGCATCTCTTACCAGGAGCGGCTGTCCGGATCACAGGCTCCTATGCTTTACGCCCTGTCGATCCTGATCGTCTTCCTGTGCCTCGCGGCACTTTACGAAAGCTGGTCCATTCCCTTCTCGGTCATCATGGCCGTGCCCGTGGGTGTCTTGGGGGCAGTTGCCGCCGCTTCGCTGTTTGGCCAGTCGAACGACGTCTACTTCAAGGTGGGGCTGCTGACGACGATCGGTCTTGCTGCAAAGAACGCGATTCTGATCGTGGAATTTGCAAAGGACCGACATGCAGCCGGTGTCGGGCTGATCGAGGCGACCCTCGAGGCCGCAAAGCTTCGGCTGCGCCCGATCATCATGACTTCGCTTGCGTTCATCCTCGGCGTTGTTCCGCTTGCAATCGCAACGGGTGCCGGCTCGGCAGCGCAGAATTCGATCGGTATTGGCGTCCTTGGCGGCATGCTGACGGCAACAGCGTTGGGCATTTTCTTCGTGCCGTCATTCTTTGTAATAATTCGCAAGCTTTCCAACAGGGAAAAACGCAAGGACCCCCTGTCATCTTGACAGAGGGCTTGATAAGTTAACAAAAGATTGTGTCGGCTTTCGGGGAAGGCCGGCACATTAATTAAGCATAAATTCACGCAACCGCTGTCTCATGAACGAATCAGGCTGCGGTCCGTAACTTGGGTGAAAGATCTAGGAAAAGATGATGGGTTCTATTCGCATAGCCGCTCCCCTCGCGATGCTTCTGCTTTCCGGTTGCGTGACCGGTCCCGATCACACCGCACCGGAGACGCCATTGCCGGGTAAGTTTGCCGAAGGCGGCAAGCAGGCCAATGGCGACGTATCGACAGTAGCCTGGTGGACCGCATTCAACGATCCTAAGTTGAATTCGCTGGTCGAGCAGGGCATGAGCCAGAACCTCGACGTGCTGCAGGCGCTTGAGCGCATCACCGCAGCTGAAGCGAGCTACCTTGCCGCCGATGCCAGCGCCATGCCGCAGCTTAACCTCTCGGCGTCGCAGGAAACGTCACGCCAGACTGGCCGTGGAGCTTATTCAGGCCAGTCGCAGGCCACAACGTCGACAAGTTCAGGTGGTCTGGGCGCGTCCTGGCTGCTCGACCTGTTCGGTCAATATCGCCGTACCAAGGAAAGCTCCAAGGCAACACTCGATGCAGCCTATGCCAGCGCCGACGTTGCTCGCCTGACTTATCTGTCCAGCATTGCCACAGCCTATATCGATGCACGCTTTTTCCAGGAGCGCATCGCCATTGCTAAGAAGAGCTTGGGATCACGTCGCGAAACGCTCGACCTGACCAAGCTGCAGCTGGAGGCCGGCGCTGCATCGCGCCTTGATGTCGTGCAATCTGAAGGTCTGGTGAATTCGACGCTCTCTGAGCTTCCGGGCCTTGAAACCAGCTTCCGCGCATCCGCGCATCGCATTGCCCTGCTGCTCGGCCTGCCGGCATCCTCGCTGGTCGCCGATCTCCAGAAGGGTGCGTCGCAGCCTTACGCCCGCCGCAGTGTCAGCGCCGGCGTGCCAGCCGACCTGGTTCGCAATCGTCCCGATATCCGCGCAGCCGAACGCAATCTTGCTGCTGCGGTTGCCCAGATTGGCGTCGCGGAAGCGCAGCTTTATCCGTCGATCTCGCTCAGCGGCACGATCTCGTCCAGCATCATTGCGACCAGTGCTATCAGCGGCGGCGTGACACCTTGGTCCTTCGGGCCGAGCCTGACCCTGCCGATCCTGGATGGCGGGCGCCTGAAGGCCAATGTCGATATCGCCAACTCCTCGGCTCGCGAACAGTATCTGGCCTGGAAGCAGACCGTGCTCTCAGCCGTTGAAGACGTGGAAAATGCCTTGGCCTCGATCAGCCGCACACGCCGGACGGTCTCCGCACTCAACGCGACGGTGAATTCCTACCAGGAAGCCCTGTCGCTCTCGACGGCAAGCTACCGCGATGGTGCATCGTCCCTGCTCGACGTCCTCGACGCACAGCGGTCGGTCGATAGCGCCCGTGCAAATCTCGCGGCTGCCGTACAGCAGATGGCAACGGACTACGTCAACCTGAACGTCGCGATTGGTGGCGGCTACGCCTTCGACGCGAAAACCGCCAAGACCATGTAGTAGACATGGCAAGCCCAAGAGCCCGGCGCCAGCAATGGCTGCCGGGCTTTTTTATGGGCTAGAAACCGATCCCGGATCATCGAAATCAGAACGTTGCCGGCGTATTGATCCAGATCAGAACCGTCTCGCCACTCGATGTATTGCGCCACGAATGAGGCCTGCGGCTCTCAAAGTAGAAGCTGTCGCCTGCATTGAGCTCGAAAAAGCAATCGCCATCTAGGATAATCTCCAAGCTTCCGGTAAGCATGTGGATGAATTCTTCGCCCGCGTGCTGGTAGGCACCTTCGCTAGACGCGCCCGGCGCGAGCTGGAACCGGTTGCATTCCATCTGGTTGCGGCCCTCCGCCAGGACCTGGATCGCGACACCGGACGATGTAGCTGGCCAAGACGGCCATTTACCGTCGCGAATCAATGATTCGCCGCCCTGCCCCTGCTCCTGGCCGCTTAAGGATGCGATCGTGGTACCAAGGCAACTGGCCACCTCATGCAGCGCGGTAAAGGAAAGCCCTTGCGACGTGCGTTCGAATGTCGACAGCTGCGATAGGGACACGCCCGTTTTCTGGGCGACGGCTTCCAGAGTTTTGCCGGCTTCACGGCGCAAGCGGCGGATCTTCATCCCCACGGGCAGAGTGGTGGGGTCGCCCGCCTCTTCCGGCTCGAAAGGACCGGTCTCCGGCTCTGCGACAACCGCTTCATCCCGCAAGCTCTCCCGGATCGCAGCCGGATTGAGCCCCTTTTCGCTGCGTAACCAGGAAATGGTCTTCAATCGGTCGACAAGGTCGCGATCATAGATGCGCTGCCCCGTCGCGGTCCGGATTGGCTGGATCAAATCCTGCGTTTCCCAAAGCCGCAAAGTCGACGGCGAAACGCCTGCCATCCTGGCAGCCTCTGCAATCTTGAAACGGACATCATCCATCGACCCAAGCCCTACCGCACAACGTCACAGCGCTTGGTAATAATTGCGACAAACCATATTGCAAGTCTACAGAAAAAATGTAGGAAATATGCAAAGGCAGCGATCGGACTGAAGAGCCGGGCTGACGAACTCATCCGGAGAGGACCTTAACGATGAAGAATTCCGAAATTTCAGCGCGCAAGAACGACGCCATCTCCCGCGGCGTGGGCATGACCACGCAGATCTACGCAGATAAGGCCGAAAATTCGGAAATCTGGGATGTTGAAGGCAACCGCTACATCGATTTCGCCGGTGGCATCGCCGTACTCAACACCGGCCACCGTCATCCGAAGGTCATTGAGGCGGTCAAGAAGCAGCTCGATCGTTTCACCCACACCTGCCACCAGGTCGTGCCCTACGAAAACTACGTCGCTCTGGCCGAGCGCCTGAACAAGCTCACACCAGGCAACTTCGAAAAGAAGACCATCTTTGCAACGACCGGCGCAGAAGCGGTCGAAAACGCCATCAAGATTGCCCGTTGCGCCACCAATCGTTCTGCCGTCATCGCTTTCACGGGTGGCTTTCACGGCCGCACCTTCCTCGGCATGTCGCTGACTGGCAAGGTTGTACCCTACAAGGTCGGTTTCGGCCCGATGATGGGCGACGTCTACCACGTCCCCTTCCCGATCGAACTGCACGGCATCGATGTCGAAACCTCGCTTGATGTGCTCGACAAGCTGTTCAAGGCCGATGTTGATCCCAAGCGCGTCGCCGCGATCATTGTCGAACCCGTGCAGGGCGAAGGCGGCTTCTATGAAGTGCCGCGTGCCCTGATGAAGGCGCTGCGCGAGATCTGCGACCAGCATGGCATCCTGCTCGTCGCCGACGAGGTGCAGACCGGTTTTGCCCGTACCGGCAAGATGTTCGCAATGGACCACTATGACGTGGTACCTGACCTCACCACCATGGCAAAAAGCCTGGCCGGCGGCTTCCCTCTGTCTGCCGTCACCGGCCGTGCCGAACTGATGGATGCGCCCGGCCCCGGTGGTCTTGGCGGCACCTATGCCGGCAATCCGCTGGCAGTTGCGGCGGCCCACGCCGTTCTTGATGTGATCGAGGAAGAGCAACTCTGCGACCGCGCCAACCAGCTCGGCAATCGCTTGAAGCAGCGCCTCGAAAGCCTGCGCGCCGACATACCGCAGATCATGGACATCCGCGGCCTCGGCTTCATGAACGCCGTCGAGTTCGGCCTGCCGAATTCACACAAGCCAGACGCCGATTTCACCAATGCCGTTCGCCTGAAGGCGCTCGAAAAAGGCCTGATCCTGCTGACCTGCGGCGTTTACAGCAACGTCGTGCGCTTCCTCGCCCCGATCACCATCCAGGACGCGGTGTTTAACGAAGCGCTCGACATCATCGAAGCATCGATCCGCGAAGTCGCTGTGGAGGCAAAGGCATGAGCATTTCAAACCTGCTGACCGCAAAACTGAAAGACGCCACCCTTGTCACTGACAAGGCCTTTGTCGGCACCGAATGGGTCGCGACCGCATCAGATGGCAAGACATTCGACGTCACCAACCCGGCAACGGGTGAAGTGATCGCCACACTGCCCAATCTGGGCAAGACCGAAGTGATTAAGGCCATCGATGCCGCCCACAGCGCCCAAAAGGCATGGGCGAAGAAGACCGGCAAGGAACGCGCGGCAGTCCTCAAGAAGCTCAACGACCTGATGGTCGCCAATGCCGATGACCTTGCAACCATCCTGACCATGGAAATGGGCAAGCCCTGGCCGGAAGCCCGCGGCGAAATCCTCTACGGTGCATCTTACGTCGAATGGTTCGCCGAAGAAGCCAAGCGTGTCTATGGAGACGTCATCCCCGGCCATCAGCCGGACAAGCGTATCCTGGTCATCAAGCAGGCTGTCGGTGTCGTCGGCGCCATCACACCATGGAATTTCCCCAACGCCATGCTGGCCCGCAAGGTCGCACCAGCGCTTGCCGTCGGCTGTGCGATGGTGTCCAAGCCAGCCGCCCAGACCCCTCTTTCGGCATTGGCCATCGCCATCCTTGCCGAACGCGCGGGCCTGCCCGGCGGTTTGTTCTCCGTGCTGACCTCGACGGACGCCGCCATGGTCGGCCAGGAATTCTGCGCCAACGACAAGGTCCGCAAGCTGACCTTCACCGGATCGACCAATGTCGGACGTATCCTGATGCGCCAGGGTGCGGACCAGATCATGAAGCTCGGCCTCGAACTCGGCGGCAATGCGCCGTTCATCGTCTTCGATGACGCCGACCTGGATGCCGCAGTCGAAGGCGCGATGATCTCCAAATACCGCAATGCCGGCCAGACCTGCGTCTGTGCCAACCGCCTCTATGTGCAGTCCGGCGTCTACGATGCCTTTGCCGCCAAGCTCGCGGAAAAGGTCAACCAGTTGAAGGTCGGCGACGGCTTCGCCGAAGGCACGACCACGGGCCCGCTGATCGACGCCAACGCAATCAAGAAGGTCAAGGAACATGTTGCCGACGCGGTATCCAAGGGCGCCAAGGTCGCATTGGGTGGCCAGTCTTCGTCCGCCGGCGAGCTCTTCTTCGAACCGACGATCCTGACAGGCGTGACCACCGACATGAAGGTCGCAACGGAAGAAACCTTCGGCCCCGTCGCACCGCTGTTCAAGTTCGACACGGAAGAAGAAGTCATCGAACTCGCCAACGCAACGGAATTCGGCCTCGCGTCCTATTTCTACTCGAAGGAAATTGCCAAGATCTTCCGGGTCGCCGAAGCGCTGGAATACGGCATGGTCGGCATCAACACCGGCCTGATCTCCACCGAAACCGCCCCCTTCGGCGGCATCAAGCAGTCCGGCCTCGGCCGCGAGGGCTCGAAATACGGCACCGACGACTATACCGAGATCAAGTACATGTGCCTTGGCGGTATCGCCTGATCTGCCTCGTCAGCCTGAAAACGAAAAAGCCCGGCGTCGATGACGCCGGGCTTTTTTGATCGAAACGCGTTGAACTGAAATCAGTTCTTCGCACGCTCGACATAGGAATTGTCTTCGGTCGCGATGACGACACGGATACCGGCATCGACATGCGGCGGCACCATGGTGCGGATGCCGTTCGACAGCATGGCCGGCTTGTAAGACGAAGACGCCGTCTGGCCCTTGACGACCGGCTCGGTCTCGGTGATTTCCAGCGTCACGTGGCGCGGCAGTTGCAGCGCAAGCGCGATGCCTTCATGCATGGACAGGATGCAGACCATGCCTTCCTGCAGATAGGCTTTCTGGTCGCCCATCGTGTCCACGTCGACAACGACCTGATCATAGTTTTCCGGATTCATGAAGTGGAAGCCCTCACCGTCCTCGTAGAGGAACTGGTGGTTGACGTCCTCGACGAAAGCGCGCTCGACCTGCTCGGTCGTACGCCAGCGCTCCGACACCTTCACACCGTCAACGATGCGGCGCATGTTCACCTGGGTGACCGGCGTGCCCTTGCCCGGGTGGAAGTTTTCTGCGGTGAGAACGACGTAAAGCTTGCCATCGACGTCGATGACATTGCCCTTGCGGACGGAAGAGGCGATAACCTTGACCATTGGAATTCCTTGTATCTGCGATAGAGCCGTCGTAAAGGACGGCCTGCCGTCCAGAGAGACGTCTTCGAATTTCTTGGGCGCACGTAACCTAAATTCGTCAAAATAGCCAGCCCGTGTTGAGATAAGGACCGAGAATCCGGAATGACCGACCGTCGCCGTTCATCGCCTGCGTGGTGGACCCCTTCGGCTCACGCCGATCGGCGACCGTTCCTGCTCGGCCGCAACCGTATCCAGGCCGCATTCCGCAGTCATTTTGCCGAGCGTGATTTCATCGAGGTTGATACGGCGACGCTGCAGGTCTCTCCCGGCAACGAAGCGCATCTCCATGCCTTCGAGACGAGTGCGATCGGCAATGACGGCTCAGCGATACCCCTCTATCTCCACACGTCTCCGGAATTCGCCTGCAAGAAACTGCTGGCCGCCGGTGAAACCCGCATCACCTGTTTCGCCCATGTCTATCGCAACCGCGAACGTGGCCCGCGCCACCATCCAGAATTCACCATGCTGGAATGGTACCGCGTCCATGACGGCTACGAAACGCTGATGGCCGACTGCGCCGACCTGCTGGCGCTCGCTGCGCGCACGGCCGGCACCACAAGCTTCACTTATAACGGCCTGAGCGTCGATCCTTTCGCTGAACCCGAGCGTCTTTCGGTTGCAAATGCCTTCGACCGCCATGCAAACGTCGATCTTCTCGCCACGATCGCGCCAGACGGCAACACCGATCGGCAGGGCCTCTTCGATCAGTTGCAACGGGCCGGCATTCGCACCGCCGACGACGACACCTGGGCGGACCTGTTCAGCCGGGTCATCGTCGAGAAAATCGAACCCAATCTCGGCATCGGTCGAGCAACCATTCTCGACCGTTATCCGGTCGCTGAAGCAGCCCTCGCCCGCCCTTGCGCAGATGATCCACGCGTTGCTGAACGCTTCGAACTCTATGCCTGTGGGGTCGAACTCGCCAACGCCTTCGGCGAACTGACGGATGCCAACGAGCAACGCCGTCGTTTCGAAGCCGAGATGCTGGAAAAGCAACGCGTGTATGGCGAAACCTATCCGCTGGACGAAGACTTTCTCGAGGCGCTCGCCATCATGCCCGAAGCCTCGGGAATCGCACTCGGCTTCGACCGCCTCGTCATGCTGGCCACCGGCGCCTTGCGCATCGACCAGGTGATCTGGGCACCGGTCGCGGAGACGCATCTTGGCTGACGCATTACTTCGCAGTGTTCACGATCTGCAAGCCGCCGGCTTTGTCGCAGCCGAGGCGACAGAAGCGCTGGAAGCGGTTGCATCGCGCTATGCCATCGCGCTGACGCCAACCGTTGCCAGTTTGATCGACCCCAATGATCCGAATGATCCGATTGCCGCGCAATATATCCCCAGCCCCGCCGAACTGATCGAAGTGGAAGGCGAACGCGCCGATCCAATCGGCGACCATGTGCATTCGCCAGTCGAAGGCATCGTGCATCGTTATCCCGACCGGGTGCTGCTCAAGCTGCTGCATGTCTGTCCGGTCTATTGCCGTTTCTGCTTCCGCCGCGAAATGGTCGGGCCGCAGGGCGATGGCAGCATGTCGCCGGAGCAGCTTTCCATCGCCCTCGACTATATCAGGTCGCATCAAGGCATCTGGGAAGTCATATTGACGGGCGGGGATCCGCTGATCCTGTCGCCGCGACGGCTCCGAGAAGTCATGCTGGCGCTTTCCTCCATCGAGCACGTCAGGATCGTTCGCATTCATAGCCGTGTTCCGGCAGTCGACCCGATGCGCATCACGTCGGAACTCATCGATGCATTGAAGGCCGGCAACAAGACCGTCTACGTCGCGCTGCACGCCAACCATCCCCGCGAGATGACGCAAGACGTCCGCGCCGCTTGCATCCGGCTCATCGATGCAGGCGTGACAATGGTCAGCCAGAGCGTCCTCCTCAAGGGCATCAACAACGATGTCGACACATTGGCGGAACTGATGCGTGCCTTTGTTGAGACCCGCATCAAGCCCTATTACCTGCATCACCCCGACATGGCGCCCGGCACGGGCCATTTTCGCCTGCCGCTTTCGGAAGGCCAAGCCCTCATGCGCGAGCTGCGCTCCAAGGTTTCCGGTCTGTGTATTCCACACTACATCCTCGACCTGCCGGGCGGGTTCGGAAAGGTGTCCGTCGGTGAAAATGCGCTCAGTGAGACTGCGCCAGAACGATACACCGTGGTTGATCGGCATGGCGACGCCCACGAATATCCCGAGTTTTAGCGCCTAACACAGCGCAGATCGCCTTTCGACCGGCATATCCCACGCTCCACCGCGTTGAGTAAGTCGATTTTTACTAAAGCGCTTAGCGAAAACTTCGTCTTTCCTCTGTAAGAAATCGCTCAATAGATTTGAGCGTCGCTATGGAGGAAAATAGATGAACGAGACAATTCGCACACTTCTTGGCAAGCTTGGCGGACTGCCGGTTGCAGTCGATACAATCGCGGACACTGCAGACCTTTATGCCGTCGGCCTTTCTTCATTTGCCTCGGTGCAGCTGATGCTCGGCTTGGAGGAAGCGTTCGACATGGAATTCCCCGATCATCTCCTCAACAGAAAGTCCTTCGCCAGCATCGCGGCGATCGAGACGACGGTTCAATCGATCCTCGAGGACAGAAAGGTCGCCTGATGGACCTCTCCAGCAAGGTGGCGGATCAGAGCCTCAAGGCTCGTGCCACGCGCGTCGCAGCGATTGCCGCCGTCCACGCCGATGACGTCGACAAGGCGGGGCGCTTTCCAAATGAAGCCATCGATGCACTGAAATCCGAAAGGCTGATGGGCATCCAGATCCCGGTCGACTGTGGCGGCGAAGGCCGAAGCACATCCGAGATCGCCGAACTCTGCACCATCATCGCCCAGTCCTGCGCAGCCAGCGCGATGATCTTCGCCATGCACCAGATCAAGGTTTCCAGCCTCGTCTCGCATGGCGTGGACGCCGGGTGGCACCGCACATTCATGCAGAGGATCTGCAGCGAACAACTGCTGCTCGGCTCGGCGACGACCGAAGGCGGGATCGGCGGCAATCTGCGCAATTCCATTTGCGCGATCGAAGTCGATGGCGATCGCTGCCGGCTGGAAAAAGACGCAACCGTCATTTCCTATGGCAAACATGCCGATGCCATCCTGATCACCTCGCGCAGCCACAAGGACGCGCCGCCGACCGACCAGGTCATGACGGCCTTCCTGAAAGACCAATATACACTTGAGCAGACCCATGTCTGGGACACGCTCGGCATGCGCGGCACCTGCTCCGACGGCTTCATCTTCAAGGGCGAGGCACCGGCTGAACAGATCCTGCCGAAACCCTTTGCGGAGATCGCCGCCCAGTCGATGCTGGCCAGCTCGCATCTCTTGTGGAGCGCACTCTGGTATGGCATCGCGGTCGATGCGTTCACCAAGGCCCAGACCTTTGTCCGCGCCGCCGCCCGCAAAGCGCCCGGCACAACGCCTCCGGGCCTCTTGCAACTCGCAGAAATGTCGAGCCAGTTGCAGGTCATTCGTTCGAACATCAAAGCCGGCCTGGGCAACTATGAGCAGGCACTGAGCGATCCGGACCGGCTGTCCTCGATGGGCTTTGCCGTCGCAATGAACAACGTCAAGATCGCCTCCTCCGAGATGATCCTGCCGGTCATCCACCAGGCGCTCAGGATCTGCGGCATCATGGGCTACAAGAATGGCTCGCCGTTCAGTCTTGGCCGCCATCTGCGCGATGCCCATTCAGCAGAACTGATGATTTCCAACGACCGCATCCTCGGCAACACGTCGACGATGCTTCTCGTCCACAAACAAGAAACCGGACTTTTGGGGTAACGGATATGGATATGCAGGTAAGCTTTCTGGATCGTCTCTTCGAGAGCGGCCTACTGATCGAGACGGGTGTTGATGGGCTCTATGGCCGCAGCGGCCAGTTCGAAGACGTCATCGCCGCCTTCGAGCGCCTGATCGACAAATTCGGCGGCGCCGACGGCGCGGAAGCCATCCGCTTCCCACCCGGCATGAACCGCGCCTATTTCGAGAAAAGCGGTTACATGAAGAGCTTCCCCCAGCTTGCCGGCACCGTGCATTCCTTCTGCGGCAACGACCATGATCACATGAGCCTCCTGCAATGCATGGAAGAAGGCAACGACTGGACGAAGGAGCAGAAGGCGACCGACATCGCACTGACGCCTGCCGCCTGCTATCCGCTCTATCCGACGGTTGCCAAGCGCGGCCCGATCTCCATGAATGGCGGCCTCTTCGACCTGCATTCCTACTGCTTCCGCCATGAGCCGTCCAAGGATCCGGCCCGCCAGCAGCTCTTCCGCATGCGCGAATATGTCTGCATGGGCACCGAAGCCCATGTCACGACCTTCCGCCAGACCTGGATGGATCGCGGCGTCGAGATGATGAAGGCCGTTGGCCTAGATGTTGAACTTGATGTGGCCAACGATCCGTTCTTCGGCCGTGCCGGCCGCCTGCTCGCCAACAACCAGCGTGACCAGAACCTGAAGTTCGAACTGTTGATCCCGGTCACGTCGCAGACCAACAAGACCGCTTGCATGAGCTTCAACTACCATCAGGATGCCTTCGGCACGAAATGGGGCCTCAACCTCGCCGATGGCTCGGTGGCACACACCGCCTGCGTCGGCTTTGGTCTGGAACGCATCGCGTTGGCACTCTTCGCCCAGCATGGACTGGATAGCCAACAATGGCCGGAAAACGTCCGCAAGGCGCTCTGGGGCTGATCCATCCATGACAGCAGTCTTTCCCGGACTGGATCCGGCAAGTTACAAACCACATGCACTCCATTCCAGCGAACGCATGTGGCCGGAGACCAATTGCTACGTCGATCTGTGGATCGAAGTGCTCGCCGCGCAAGGGCTTGCGCCGGAGGCCATGCTTGGCTTCACGCTGACGCAGGATTTCGAGGGCGACCAGTTCACCTTTTTCAAGGTGCCGTTGGAAGACCTTGAGGAGCTCTACGATATCCGGGTCACCGAGCTTGCCATCTTCGACAGCGTCGAGAGCCACGTTGCCGAGCAGATCGGTCGCGGGCGTCTCTGCCTCGTCGAGATGGACAGCTATTTCATGCCGGACACGCAAGGGGTCGGCTATCACAGCGAGCATGGCAAGACGACCGTCGGCATCAACCGTCTGGATCTTGCCGGCCGGGTGATGGACTATTTCCACAATGGCGGCTTTTTCCGGCTGCAGGGCGAGGATCTCGACGGTGTCTTCCAGCACGATCTGCCGGAAGGAGCCTTGCCGTTCCTGCCCTATACGGAATTCGCCAAGTTCCCCGGGCAGGCAACCACGAATGCGCATCAGCGCGACGTCGCAAGCCGCCTGCTGAAACGGCACTTCATCCGCAGGCCGGACGCCAATCCGATTGCCGCTTTTGCTGCCGTTTTCCCGAGACAGGTCGAGGTCGTTGCCGAAAAGCCCTTCGGTTATTTCCACAAATACGCCTTCAACACGCTTCGGCAGTTCGGCGCCAATTTCGAACTGCTAGCCAGCCATCTGGCATGGCTGGATGCCGCCGGACACGAAGCATCGATCATCGAGGCCCTGAAGATCAGCGAATGCGCGAAGACCGCGCAGTTCCAGCTTGCCCGCGCCATTGCCCGCAAGAAGTTCGAACCGCTGGCGACAGCCCTTGACCCTGCGATTGCAGCATGGGATCGGCTGATGGATGATCTGGGCGCAAGGCTCGGCTGAGGGATAAGATATGGCGGCGGGCACGATCGATCTGGGAGCGGATATCCGCCCGCTGGAAATGGGCTGGACGCTTCTGGTCACCGAAGCCGGCCGCCATGCAGATCCGACAAGCATCCACCGTCCCGCCGCACGCATTGCCGCCCCGGTTCCGGGAACCGTCGCTGGCGCACTGGCCGATGCCGGTCTGTTCGATCCTGCGCGGCCGCATCCGCTGCATGACAAGGATGCTTGGTACTTCCGCTCGCTCGAGGGCGAAGCGCCGGGGCCGGCGATCCTTCGTTTCGAAGGCCTGGCAACCATTGCCGAAGTCTACCTGAACGGCGAGCTCAGACTATCCTCGGAAAGCATGTTCGAAGCCAACGATCTCGCCTTCGAGATCACCGGCCGCGACGAACTGGCGATCTGCTTCCGCGCGCTGGCCCCGCATCTCGACAAACGTGGGCCTCGCGCCCGCTGGCGTCCGCAGATGATGGACCATCAGGGGCTGCGCCTGACCCGTACGACTGTTCTCGGCCATATGCCGGGCTGGTGCCCGGAGGTCCAACCCGTCGGTCCCTTCCGGCCGATTGTGCTGATCCGAACCGGCGAAAACCAGATCTTCGACCTGCGCATCAACGCCGATCTCGACGCCGACGGTAGCGGTCTGCTGGCCGCCAGTTTCCGTCTCCAGGGAGCGGCTGAAAACGCAGCCATCGAGTGCTGTGGCAAACGTGTTGAACTCACGGTACCTGCCGACGGCACGATGACCGTCGCTCTGCGGATCCCGAATGTCGATGCCTGGTGGCCGCGAACCCATGGCCGCCCTGCCATGCACGATCTTCGCCTGATCATCGATGGCAAACCCCATTCCCTCGGCCTGGTCGGCTTTCGCCGCATCGAGATCGACAGCGGAGCAGACGGCCACGGCTTCGGCTTGAAGGTCAACGGTCAATCCGTCTTCTGCCGTGGCTCGGTATGGACCAATGCGGATATCCTGCGCCTGCCGGGCACGGCGGAAGCCTACGCACCCTGGCTGATGAAGGCGGCCGAAGCCAACATGAACATGATCCGCATCGGCGGCACCATGACCTACGAGAGCCCGGATTTTTTTCGCCTCTGCGACCAGCTCGGCATCATGGTCTGGCAGGACCTGATGTTTGCCAACTACGACTATCCGGCCGCTGACGAGACTTTCTCGGCTCATGTCGACCGGGAGGTGACGCAATTGCTGGAAAGTCTCCAGGGACATCCTTCGCTGGCCGTCGTCTGCGGCGGCAGCGAGATCTTCCAACAGGGCGCCATGCTCGGCCTGCCCGAACGCAGCTGGAACGGCCCGCTCTTCAACGAAACGCTGGCGAACCTGACGGCCGCGCTTCGTCCCGATGTTCTCTATGTGGCCAATTCGCCCTGCGGCGGCGCCATGCCTTTTTCGCCGAACGAAGGCGTCACGCACTATTACGGGGTCGGCGCCTATCAACGACCTCTGGAAGACGCGCGTCGTGCCGAAGTCCGTTTTGCTGCCGAAAGCCTCGCCTTCGCCCATGTCCCGCAACAGCGCACCCTCGACAGCCATCTGCCGGTCTCGCCCGTTCACGATCCGCGCTGGAAGGCCCGCGTGCCCCGCGATCGCGGCGCATCCTGGGATTTCGAGGATGTCCGCGACCACTATCTGCAGGATCTTTACGGCTTCGATCCGGCACGCCTGCGCCGCGAGGATGCCAGCCGATATCTGAACCTGTCTCGCGCCGTGACCGCCGAGGTCGTCACCGAAACCTATGCCGAATGGCGCCGGGCGGCATCGTCTTGCCACGGCGCACTCACATGGACCTTGCAGGATCTGGCCGCCGGCCCCGGATGGGGCGTGATCGATGCGACAGGCGAGCCAAAGCCCGTCTGGTATGCGCTGAAACGCGCGTTCCGCCCGCTCCAGGTAATGCTGACCGACGAAGGCACCAATGGTCTCGACGTGCATGTCATCAACGAAAGCGGGCAGGACGAACCGGTAACACTGGAACTGGTGTGCCTGCGCGACGGCCGGCAACCCGTCGTCAGCGGCAGACGCGACCTGACACTGGCTGCCCGCAGCAATCAGCATATTCCGGCAACCGATCTGTTTGGTGCCTTCTTCGACACCACCTATGCCTTCCGTTTCGGCCCACCATCGCATGACGTGACCGTTGCGAGACTCTATTCTGCGGATGGTGCGCTGCTGGCGGAGGCTTTCCATTTCCCGCTGGGACGGGCTGTGGCGATGCATGCGGCAAATTTCGAGCATAAAGTGGTTCAGGAAAGCGGCTCATGGCTGCTCGAACTGTCCTCCAGCACTCTCGCCCAGTCGCTCCATCTGGACCTGGAACACCACCGCGCCGAGGATGACTGGTTCCACCTGGCTCCGGGCGTGACGCGCCGGTTGCGGCTCTTGCCCCGCGACGGAGCAGAGCCGACGCAAGCGCCAAGCGGCACGATCAGCCAGCTCGGCAGCGGCAACCTCCACCACGTCTCCTGATCCCATTGTGCGGCAAGCACTCACGTCAAACAACGACGGGGATGCGCTTGCCGAAGACGCAACGGGAACGGAATTTTCCTTCGCCTCGCATAAGCTTGCACCATCGAGGCGGGAAGACACGTGCCAGATGCGATCCACCGGACTTTCCGGTGTGACACAACTGCGATAGACAACACGGCGCATCCCGGGTCCAGGAGAAGAGAGCCTATGACGAGCCATGTATTGACCGTTTCCTGCCAGTCGACGCGCGGGATTGTCGCCGCGATCTCTGGCTATCTAGCCGGCAAGGGTTGCAATATCGTCGACTCATCGCAGTTCGACGACCTTGAAACCGGCATGTTTTTCATGCGCGTCTCGTTCATCTCGGAAGAAGGCACCAGCCGTGCCGAACTCGACCAGGGCTTTGCGCCGATCGCCGAGAAATTCGGCATGACCGCCGAGATGCATGACAGCACCCATCGCATGAAAGTCATGCTGATGGTCTCGCGCTTCGGCCATTGTCTCAACGACCTGCTCTATCGCTGGAAGATCGGTGCCCTGCCGATCGAGATCGTCGGCGTCGTCTCCAATCATTTCGACTATCAAAAAGTGGTCGTCAATCACGACATCCCGTTTCACCACATTCCGGTGACCAAGGCCAACAAGCCGGAAGCCGAAGCCCGCATCATGGCCATCGTCGAGCAGAGCGGCACCGAGCTGATCGTTCTCGCCCGCTACATGCAGATCCTGTCCGACCAGATGTGCCAGAAAATGTCGGGTCGGATCATCAACATCCACCACTCCTTCCTGCCCAGCTTCAAGGGCGCGAACCCGTACAAGCAGGCATTCGAACGCGGCGTGAAGTTGATCGGTGCCACCGCACACTACGTCACCGCCGATCTCGATGAAGGTCCGATCATCGAGCAGGACGTCGCCCGGATTACGCACGCCCAGTCTTCGGAGGATTACGTCTCGATCGGCCGCGATGTCGAAAGCCAGGTACTGGCCCGCGCCATCCACGCCCATATTCACCATCGCACCTTCATCAACGGCAACCGCACCGTCGTCTTCCCCGCGAGCCCCGGCTCATACGCCTCCGAGCGCATGGGCTGAGGCAGTCCATCCCTGCAGGGGCGCATTGCGCCTCTGCAACCGGCTTGATCGTCGCCACATGCAGCACATTCGGCCCTCGTCAGCGGCTGCATGAGCGGGATAGACGCTAGGCTGTGCTCTGCTAATCTCTCGATTGTGATTCCGAGGGAAACAAGCATGGCCGATTCCGCTCTCTTCCAGCGTACCGAGCTTCCACGTCCGAATTTTTCGGAAGCCGATGCGACCCGTCTCCTGAGCGATATGTATGGCTTCAACGGGCCGATCCGAGAATTGGGCAGCCAGCAGGACCGCAACTATCTGATCGATACCGGGCCTGAGCGTTTCGTCCTGAAGATTTGCCGTGCGGAATATGCTGGCGACGAGCTTGAGGCGCAGAACGAAGCGATGCGCCATCTCGCCCAATGCGGTCTCGATCTGCGTGTTCCCGAGTTGATACCGGCCCTCACCGGAGAGGAAATACTCTCCGTGAAGGTCAATGGGGAGGACTACCGCGCCCGCGTGCTGACCTATCTTGATGGTGAGCCTCTCACCCGCCACAAGCACTTGGCGCCGGAAGTCGTTGCCGCATTCGGCGATGTCGCGGCCTCGGTCGCGCGCGGCCTGCGGGATTTTTCCCATCCGGGCCTGGAGCGCAATTTGCAATGGGATCTCCGCCGGGCCGGCCCTGTCGCCCTGCATCTGCTGAAATCCGTAACCGACCACAAGCGCCGCGACCAGATTGCCAAGGCGATGATCGTTGCGGTCAAGCATATCCAGCCACTGGCAGCCAGCCTGCGCATTCAGCCCATCCACCACGACATCACCGACGACAATGTGGTCAGCCGCCGCAATGCCAATGGTCGTCTGATCCCCGATGGCGTCATCGATTTCGGCGACATCCTCAACGGCTGGCTGGTCGCCGATCTGGCCGTGACCTGCACGGCACTGCTGCATCACGCCGATGGCGATCCTTTCTACATCCTGCCAGCCGTCACCGCTTTCCAGGAGCGCTACCCGCTAACCAAGGAAGAACTCATGGCGCTCTGGCCGCTGATCGTCGCCCGGTCCGGCGTTCTCGTCGCCAGCACAGAGCAGCAACTGGCCATCGATCCCGACAATGAATACGTCATCGGCAATGCGGCCCATGAGCGGGAAATGTTTGAGGTCGCGACCTCCGCCCCGTTCTCCTTGATGGAAACGGCGATCCTCAAGGCAGCCGGTTTTGAACTGACGGGCCCCGAACTTGTCTTCGCCCATCCGCTGCTGCCGGGCGTCACCCCTGATCAGATGCGCCTGACCGACCTCAGCGTGACAAGCCCCGATCTCGTGCGTGACAACTGGGCCGATCAGGAAATCGACTGGAAGCTGCTGGCCCGCGCCGCCGCTGAAACCGGCATTGCCTCGACACGGTATGGCGAATACCGCCTCTCCTATACCCGCACCCTGTCTGCCACAGCGCCGGCAACCTTCGCGCTTCACATCGACATCTGCCTGCCGGCTGCGACCGAAGCAGTCGCCCCTTTCGATGCGACCATCATCCGCGACGGCCACCATCTCATCCTGTCGAGCCAGAATGTATCCCTGCATCTCGATGGCATCGACTGCGGCCTAGACGACGGCACGGCTGTAAATGCCGGCGACAGCATCGGTGTCGTTGCAGGGGCTGTGGGCGGCATTGGCGGACTACGGGTCCAACTTTGCCGCGACCCCGACCTTGTTCCGCCGCTGTTTGCCAAACCACACCAGAGCGAAGTCTGGCGCAAGATCTGCCCGTCACCCTCCCTGATGCTGGGCGTCGGGGTCGATGCACCCGACCTGCAAAGCGATGCCTTGCTCATACGCCGGCAGAAGAGTTTCGCCAAGCCGCAGAAGAACTACTATGCCGATCCGCCGCAGATCGAGCGTGGCTGGAAGGAGCATATGTTCGACGTGCAGGGCAGGTCCTATCTGGACATGGTCAACAATGTCACCATTCTCGGCCATGGACACCCGAAGCTTGCCGCAGCCGCGGGCCGGCAATGGTCGATGCTCAACACCAATTCCCGTTTCCACTATGCGGCTGTCGCCGAGTTCTCCGATCGCCTTGCAGCGCTCGCGCCCGATGGCCTCGACACGGTCTTCCTGGTCAACAGCGGCTCCGAAGCCGTGGATCTGGCACTCCGGCTGGCCTGGGCGCACAGCGGCCACCGCAATATCGTCAGCCTGCTCGAGGCCTACCACGGCTGGACGGTCGCCAGCGACGCCGTCTCGACCTCGATTGCCGACAATCCACGTGCGCTGGAAACCCGACCCAACTGGGTGCATCCGGTCCTGTCACCCAACACATACCGTGGCAAATTCCGTGGCGAGAACGCAACCGAAGGCTATGTGACAGCGGTGGAAGACAAACTCGCAGCAATCGAGGAAAGCGGTCAGGGTCTTGCCGGCTTCATCGCCGAAAGCGTCTATGGCAATGCCGGCGGTATTCCGCTGCCTGCCGGCTATCTTCAGCAGGTCTATGCTGCCATCCGCGCACGTGGCGGTGTTTGCATCGCTGATGAGATCCAGGTCGGCTATGGCCGCCTGGGCCACCATTTCTGGGGCTTCGAACAGCAGGGCGTCGTTCCCGACATCATCACCATCGCCAAGGGCATGGGCAACGGCCAACCGCTTGGCGCCGTCATCACCCGCCGCGACATTGCCGACAGCCTTGAAAAGGATGGCTATTTCTTCTCCTCGTCGGGTGGCAGTCCGGTTAGTTGCGTCGTTGGCATGACCGTGCTCGACATCATGGCAGACGAAAATCTGCAGCAGAATGCCCGCGACGTCGGCGATCACCTGAAGCGGCGGCTTGAGGCACTTGGCCAGCGTTTTCCCCTTGTCGGCGCCGTCCACGGAATGGGACTCTATCTCGGCCTCGAATTTGTCCGCGACCGCGAAACGCTCGAACCGGCGACCGAGGAGACGGCGAACATATGCGACAGGTTGCTGGATCTGGGTGTCATCATGCAACCCACGGGCGATCATCTTAACGTTCTGAAAATAAAGCCGCCGCTCTGCCTCGCCACCGAAAGCGCCGACTTCTTCGCAGACATGCTGGAAAAGGTGCTTTCCGAGGGCTGGTAGGCCGGAAAGGCGGTTCATCAAATGCTGCCAACCGCCTAACAGAGCGCAGCGAAATGCGCTGGTCGGCGAAACAAAGCGAAAAGCTAGAACCAGACAAAACGAAAAGCGATCTTCACAGCGCTTTAAACTGTGGTCTATCGTCATCTCTGACCGACATGGCGAAGGACACAGCATGCCCACCCTGCCCGAGCAAATATCGACCCATTGGATGGTCTGGGGCCTCGTCCTGTTCCTCATCAAGCAATGGGTGGCTGATTTCATGCTGCAGACGGCCTGGATGGCCAAAGGCAAGGAACGTCCGCAAGGCTGGGTTTTTCCGCTGACACTTCATGTCGCGATCCATGGGCTGGGAACCCTGCTGATCACGCTGGCAATCGCCCCCAGCCTCGCGTGGCTTGCCCTTGTCGATATCGTCATTCACGGCCTGATCGATCGCGGCAAAGCGCGGATCCAGTTGCACATGACCATGACGCCGGACCGCTCCTGTTTCTGGTGGCTGCTCGGCATCGACCAGACGCTGCATCATCTGACCCATCTCGGCTTCGTCCTCCTGCTTGCCGCAACGAAGACTGCGAGCCTGGCCGCCCAGTTCTAACTCGCAGTGTTGGCCAGTTCCCCGACGATCCACTCGCGGAACTTGACCAGTGGCGGATAGGCCGCCCGTTCCCGCGGAAATGCGAGATAGTAGCGCTGAGCGCTCTGCATCGGGCGATCCACTGCCGCCACCAGTTCTCCGCGCTTCAACTCATCCTGGATCAGGAATGTCGGCAAAAGTGCGACGCCCAGTCCGCCGATGGCCGCCTGCGACGCGGTCGCGAACTGGTCGAACAGCATGCCGTGCACACTGTCGAAACCGACGCCGTTTTCGGTGAACCAGCGCTCCCACGCATCCGGCCGGGTGGTCAGATGCAGAAGTGGCACCGACAACAGATCCGCCGGCTCGGCAATGCCATGCGCTTGCCGGAATTGCGGACTGCAGGCCGGCAAGGTTTTTTCCTGCATCAGGAACGTAAGTTCGGCGCCCGGCCAGACCGGATCGCCGAAATGAATGGCCGCATCGATTGAATCCAGCCGAAAATCGAACGGCGAAAGCCGGGTCACCAGATTGATCCTGATGCCCGGATTGGCGGCCAGGAACTGGCCGAGGCGCGGAGCAAGCCAGCGCGCGCCGAAGGTCGGCAGAATGGCCAGGTTCAGCGTGCCGCCGTTCGGATTGGCGCGCAGGTTCAGCGATGCGCTGGAAATCCGCCGCAGGGCCTCGCGGATTTCGCGCGCGTAGCTTTCACCAGCCATGGTCAGCCGTATCGTCTGGCGTTCGCGCAGGAAGAGTTCGACGCCGATCTGGTTCTCCAGCGCCTTGATCTGGCGGCTGACCGCGCTTTGGGTCAGGTCAAGCTCGCGCGCTGCCGCAGTGATACTGCCGGTCCGGGCGGCGGCCTCGAATGCCGTAAGCAAGGACAAAGACGGAAGAAAGCGCCGGGGTGACAGCATGGTTATGCCTTTTGGGAATGATCTCTTGAGTAATTATCGCTGGAACGCGTTAGTTTCCTCTTCTAAATATCTCAGGACTGTACGGATCGGAATGATGTCACCAAGAATCCGCAGACGGATCTCGACATTTTCGACCCGGCTTTCCACCTCCGACCGACGCCACACCTGCTGACCCCAAGGCCCGCCATGCTGAATGATCCGCGATCCCACGGTCTTTGGGAAAAGACCGCTCCGGCCGCCCCGAAGACGAGGAAGCTGGTCGGCGACCACAAGGCCGACGTTGTCATCGTCGGCGGCGGCTATACCGGCCTGTCTACCGCCTTGCATCTCGCCGAAAGCGGCACGAGCGTTATCCTGCTCGAAGGCAAGGAAATCGGTTTCGGCGGTGCGGGACGCAATGTCGGATTGATCAATGCCGGCATGTGGGTCATGCCCGACGATCTGCCCGGCGAACTGGGTGCAGTCCATGGCGAACGCCTGCTGGATCTACTCGGCAATGGTCCCGGCGCCGTGATGGACATCATCGACCGCCACGCCATTTCCTGCGAACTCGAGCGCGCTGGCACGCTGCATTGTGCGGTCGGAACCAATGGCCAGAAGGAAATCGAAGCCCGCGCCGAACAATGGCAGCGTCGCGGCGCGCCGGTAGAGCTGCTGAACGCCAGCGAAACGGAGCGCAAGATCGGCACCGGCGTTTATGCCGGCTCGTTGCTCGACAAACGGGCAGGCACTTTGCAACCCCTCGCCTATGCCCGCGGCCTGGCAACGGCCGCGATGAAAGCAGGCGCCACGCTACACACATCGAGCCCCGTCACGGGCTATGAACGTCATGATGACGCGCACGGCAGTGGCTGGCGCGTTGCGACCGCCGATGGCAGCGTCACGGCGCAATGGGTGATCGTTGCGACCGATGCCTATAGCGAAGGCCCGTTCAAGGCCGTGCGCGAGGAACAGGTTCACCTGCCCTATTTCAATTTCGCCACCGTTCCGCTCAGCGACAATCTGCGCAAGACAATTCTTGCGGAACGCCAGGGCTGCTGGGACACCAAGGACATCCTGTCCTCGTTTCGCATGGACCAGGCGGGACGTCTGGTGTTCGGCAGTGTCGGAGCCTTGCGCGGCACCGGACTTGCCGTCCATAAAGCCTGGGCTCGCCGCGCATTGAAGTCGATTTTCCCGCAGATCGGCGACATCGCCTTTGAATGCGAATGGTATGGCAAGATCGGCATGACCAGCAATGCCCTGCCGCGGTTCCACAAATTCGCTCCCGGCGTCATCGGATTTTCCGGCTACAACGGCCGCGGCATCGCACCCGGCACCGTCTTCGGCAAGACGCTCGCAAGCCACATTCTCGGCCAGATCAACGAAGAGCAATTGCCGCTGCCACTGACCGATCCGGAAGCGCCTGCCTTCCGCACCCTGAAGGAAGCATGGTACGAAGCCGGCGCCCAGGTGGCGCATCTGGCCGGCGCACGATTTTGAACTCACTCGATCTGAAAAGACCTGACGGAAGGACCACCATGACCCTCGCAAACCTCAACCTTGCGGCAGAAACCGTCTCGCTGATGGCAACCTTTGGCGTCGACGCCAAGGCGCTCGAAGGCGGCACGCTCACCGTCCGTTCGCCGATCAATGGCGAAAAGCTCGCCGCCCTCGTCGAAATCTCGGCCGCCGACACGAAGAAAGCTATCGATGCTGCGCACCAGGCATTTCTTGAATGGCGCCTCGTTCCGGCACCGCAGCGTGGTGAACTGATCCGCCTGCTCGGCGAGGAACTGCGCGCCGCCAAGGATGCGCTTGGCCGCCTCGTGTCGATCGAAGTCGGCAAGGTGACGTCTGAGGGCCTGGGCGAAGTCCAGGAAATGATCGACATCTGCGATTTCGCCGTCGGCCTGTCGCGCCAGCTCTACGGTCTGACGATCGCCACCGAGCGCTCCGAGCACCGCATGATGGAAACCTGGCATCCGCTCGGTGTCACCGGCATCATCTCGGCCTTCAACTTCCCCGTGGCCGTCTGGTCGTGGAACGCAGCCCTCGCTCTTGTCTGCGGAAATTCCACAGTCTGGAAGCCGTCGGAAAAGACACCTCTCACTGCCATTGCCACCCAGGCGATCTTCGAAAAGGCCGTGAAGCGCTATGTCGCCCAGGGCGGCAAGGCACCAGTCAATCTCTCGACGCTTCTGATCGGCGGTCGCGACATCGGCGAGGTCCTCGTCGACAACCCGAAGGTCCCGCTGATCTCCGCCACCGGCTCCACCGCCATGGGTCGCACCGTCGGCCCGCGCGTCGCGCAACGCTTCGGCCGCAGCATCCTTGAGCTTGGCGGTAACAACGCGGCCATCGTTGCCCCGAGCGCCGACCTCGACCTGACCCTGCGTGGCGTCGCTTTTGCCGCCATGGGCACCGCCGGCCAGCGCTGCACATCGCTGCGCCGTCTCTTCGTCCACGAAAGCATCTACGACACGCTCGTTCCGCGCCTGATCAAGGCCTATGGCTCGGTCACCATCGGCAATCCGCTGGAAACCGGCAAGCTGGTCGGCCCGCTGATCGACAAGGGCGCCTATGAGCGCATGCAGAAGGCCCTCGATGCTGCCAAGGCCGCCGGCGGCAAGGTCTCGGGTGGTGAGCGTGCGCTCGCGGACGAAGCACAGGACGCCTACTACGTTCGCCCGTCCCTGGTGGAAATGCCGGAACAGACAGGCCCGGTCGTCGACGAAACCTTCGCCCCGATCCTCTATGTCATCAAATACAAGGACTTCGACGAAGCGCTGGCGCTGAACAACGCTGTTCCGCAGGGCCTGTCCTCGTCGATCTTCACCAATGACATTCGCGAAGCCGAAGCCTTCGTTTCCGACCGTGGCTCCGATTGCGGTATCGCCAACGTCAATATCGGCCCATCCGGTGCGGAAATCGGCGGCGCATTCGGTGGCGAGAAGGAAACCGGCGGCGGCCGTGAATCCGGCTCGGACAGCTGGAAGGCCTATATGCGCCGCGCGACCAACACCATCAACTACGGCCGCACCCTGCCGCTCGCCCAGGGCGTCAAGTTCGACATCGAATAATCAACAAACGGGCCGGCTGTGCATCTGCGCTGCCGGCCCCGCTTCTCCATTGAACGAAGGTCACAGCAGGCTGCTCTGGCCATCGACGCGAAAATCGGCGAAGCTCCGGCAATCGGAATGCGTTTGCAGGTGCGTGCATGGAGATCCAGGACCAATCAGCCGTCATAGCCTTTCTCAGCAGACCTGAAAGTTATGCCACCTCGGATCCCGTCGAAATCATCGAAACCCACATATCGATCGTCTTTCTGGTCGGCGACCGTGCCTTCAAGCTGAAGCGCGCCGTCAAACTGCCTTATGCCGATTTTTCGTCCTGCGCCCTGCGTCACCATTTCTGTGAACGCGAGCTTGAGCTCAATGGCCGGGCTGCGCCGGAAATCTATCTCGGCGTTCGGACAATCGTGCAGGCGGCGGATGGCACCTTGCATTTCGGCGGCGAAGGCACGCCGCTCGACCATGTGGTCGAGATGGCGCGATTTGCGCAGGCCGACCTCTTTGACCGCATGGCCGCTGACGGACGACTGACGGCAGCGCTTATGGAAGAAACCGCCGAACGCATCGCCGCCTTTCACAAGGGTGCTCCGGTCAGTCACGCCGAACGTGGCGCGGCGAACATGGCCGGCGTGCTCGACATCAACGAGGCAGGCTTTGCCACCGGCGCCATATTCGAGCCAGCCGCACTCGCAGACCTGACATCGGCATTCCGGCATGCCTGGACCCAATATGCGACCCTGCTGGATCAGAGGGAGAGACAGGGACAGGTCCGGCTCTGCCATGGCGATCTGCATCTGCGCAATCTCTTCCTCGGCCCCGAAGGGCCGCGCATGTTCGACTGCATCGACTTCAACGAGAAGATCGCCACCTGCGACGTACTCTATGACCTCGCTTTCCTGTTGATGGATCTCTGGCACCGCGACTTTCCACACTTGGCCAATGTCGTCGTCAATCGCTATCTTGATCGCACCGGCGATGATGCCGGCTTCGCCCTATTGCCGTTCTTCATGGCAGTTCGCGCCACCGTTCGCGCCCATGTGACCGCCACCCAGATCGCCGAAATCGGTGACGCCTCAGGGGCGGCAAAGGCCAACGCACTCTTCTACTTCCACCTCGCGGACGAACTGCTCGCCGACACCAGGCCGTGTCTCGTGGCGATTGGCGGCTTCAGCGGCTCGGGCAAATCAACGCTCGCCGAAGCCCTGGCGCCGGTCTTCGGCGCACCGCCTGGCGCACGCATTCTCGAGAGCGACCGTATTCGCAAGGCGATGTTTTCCACCAACCACAGCGAAACCCTTCCGCCCGAGGCCTATCGCCCGGAAATCTCCCGCAAGGTCTACGACCAGTTGAACGAAAAGGCGCATGCCATCGTGTCGGCCGGAGGCTGCGTCCTGGTCAACGCCGTGTTCGACCGCCAGACTGACCGCCAGGCGATCGAAGCCATGGCCACCGAATGCAAGGTGCCGTTTATCGGCATCTGGCTGATGGCCGATGCAGAAATCTTGCGGGCGCGGATCGCGGCAAGGCCCAAGGGCGATTCCGATGCCACGACCGATGTTCTGGATCTGCAACTCACCCATGAAGCCGGCGCCATCACCTGGCACCAGCTCGATGCTACATGCGCGATCAACGCTCTCGTTGATGAGATCAAATCCAGGATCGACGCCCAGACTTCAAAGATAGGCTAAAAGGCCGTGCCGTCAGACAGCAGCCAGCGCAGCATGCGGGCCAGATCACGCGCCACCCAGCTGCCATTGCGCCCGGCGGAGGCGCCGAGTTCCATCTCATCGAAAAAGCAGACCAGCCTGTGACTGTCGACCGCATGAAAGCGCCAGCCGATCTCTCTCGCTCCGACAGTGGTCGCCGCCACCTTGTCTGCAAGGGACGTTGCCGGGACCGAAGCGCCGGCAAGCACGACCACAGTACAGCGCGTGGTATTGGCATGGACCAGCAACGCCGCCTCTAAGCCATCACCCTCATCAATCCGCCACCAGCGTTCGTCGCGCGAAACTGCCGTCACATGGCGCGGAGGGACATCGGGAGCAATCGCAAGCCTCGCATCAACACAGGCCCTCGGAAAGACTTCATCCAGCCAGCTTTCGATCAGCGCATAGTCAGCTTCATACGCCTGCAGCAAATTCATTCGGACCTCGTCCACATTCCCTGATCCCCCCAGACTGGATGAACAGGAAAGCCGGCACAAGTCAGCAAATATAAATCTAGCGAATATTGAAACGCACGGGAGCCGTGATCGTCTTGTTGACGCCTGGCGGTGGGGCCGGGACCGGAGATGCTTTCTGCACCATGGCCAGGACAGCATTGTCGAGTGACGGATAACCGGACGAACGCGACAGGGATACCGAGAGCACATTGCCGGAATCATCGATCCGGAAGCGCACATAGACCGTGCCTTCTTCGCGATTGCTGCGCGCTTCCGACGGATATTTTTTCCGCCGCTCGAGGTGTGACATCAAGCGTGACTGCCATTTGGCCGGCGTAACGCTGCGTCCGGCCCCGCTGCTGACCGCCTGGGCCGCATTGCGGTTGGATTGGGTGACGTCTGCCTTGGCCTGACGCGCGGCTTGAGATGCAGGCGGTGCCTGTCGCTTCTTCACCACCTTCTTTGGCTTGGTTTCCTGCTTTTTCTCCACCGCCGGCTCTGGTACCGGTGGACGCATCATAGGAATCGGCACCTCGACATTCTCGAGTTGCGCCATCACCATCTCGTCGATCGGATCGATTTCCTCGACCGGCTCCGGCAAAGGTTCGGGGACCACAGGTGGTGGCTCGACTATCTGCTCGACCACCTCTTCCTCGACGACAGGTTCAGGTGGCGGCGGTTCCGGCAAGGGCTGAACCGGCGGCTCTTCCATGGGTTCCGGCAAGGGTTCGTTCGATGCCGTCTTGATTTCCTCGGCATCGACCGTTTCGCTCGAAACCTCGGTTTCCTCGGTGATCACGGCTTCCGGCTCCGGCGCCAGTTCGATCATGATGGCGGCAGGCGGGGCTCCATCGGCAAGCTCGATCGGCGGCTCACGCAGCATCAGCGCAACAGCACCGGCATGAGCCGCAAGAACCGTCAGTCCTGCCGTCGTCCACAATAGCCATTCGCCAATCACTCGTCCGCGAGACCGCTGCTCGCCATGGATGTTCATGGTTGCGGCTCCGCCACGGCCGTGCCCTCGTCCGCGCTCTGCGGCATCGGCAGGGTCTCAAGCCCGACCAGGGCAATCTTGAGATAACCCGAGTCGCGCAGCAGGTTCATCACTTCCATGAAGTTGCCGTAGTCGACCGTCTTGTCGGCACGCAGGAAGATGCGCGCATCCTTGTTGCCGGTTGTCAGGCGGTCAAGAGCGCCGCCAAGTGCCTCACGCGTCACCACATCATTGCCGAGCGCCAGGCTCATATCGCCTTTCAAAGTCACATAGACCGGCTCATCGGGACGCTGCGCCGGCTTGGCCGTAGAAGCAGGCAGGTCGACATTGACATCGACGGTCGAGAGCGGTGCCGCCACCATGAAGATGATCAGCAGAACCAGCATGACGTCGATGAACGGCGTGACGTTGATCTCATGATTTTCGCTGAGATCATCACCCGAATTGTTGTCGCGAATACCGCCTGCCATGACCTTACTCCGCAGCCAGCGTCATCTTATCGGAACGCGGATCCCGCAGCGCAGTCTTGCGGAAATCCAGGTCGCGGCTGATCAGGCGCTCGATCCCCGCCGATGCATCGGACAGCAACTGCCGATAGCCGGTCACCGAACGGGCAAAGACGTTGTAGATGATGACCGCCGGAATGGCGGCGACCAGACCGACGGCGGTCGCAAGCAGGGCCTCCGCGATACCGGGTGCAACGACTGCCAGATTGGTCGTTTGGGTTTCGGCAATGCCGATGAACGAATTCATGATGCCCCAGACCGTACCGAACAGGCCGACAAACGGTGCAGTCGAGCCAATACTGGCCAGCACGCCGGTACCCTTGGCCATCTGCCGCCCGGCGCGGGCTTCGATCCGGCCCAGCGCCGACGACACGCGCTCCTTCACACCGGCACCACCGGCATGATCGATCGCTGCGTCCGAAAGAGACATTTCATGCTTGGCCGCGCGGACCATGGAGGCGACGACGCCGCCACGGCGCTCAAGCGCGATCAGGGCATCCTGCAGCGAGCGGGCCTTGACCACGGCCTTCAGTCCCCGATTGGCGCGCTGCCTGGCGCCAAACAGCTGTAATGTCTTGGCAACCCAGACAGTCCAGGTGACGAGCGAGGCGAAAGCCAGCGACAGCATGACCGCCTTGACCACCCAGTCCGCCGCCATGAACATGCCATAGGGCGATAGGTCGTGCGGCAGGATCGCCTCGGCCGCTGCATCCGAGGGAGCGACGGCGTCGACGGGCGCCGGCTGAGCCAGAGCAGGCTCCGCAGCGCTGTCCGCCGGTTGGCCGAGAACCGGCGCTTGCGTGGGTGTATTGGCGCTAGGCCCTGTCGCTGGTGAAGTGGCCACGGGCGCTGCCGTTTGCGGCGTGACCGGCACTGTGGTTGGCGTATCCGTAGCGGGGACGCCAGACGGTGACAGTGCGTCGGGCGACGAGCCAGCTGTGTCGGGTGCGGAATTCTGTGCGGCAGAAGGAACGGCGGGGGTCGACGGCGAACCTTGGTCAGATGCGACAGGCGGCGTCACCACTGGCGCGCCGCTCTCCTGCGACAAAGCGGCCGTGTTCGCCGCAAGGCCGACCATCATCGCCAGACCAATAATTTTGATCGAGGGTCCCGAATGAGTGAGAGGCATTGGGAGCTCCCTATAAGTGAATCGGTGCTAAAAAGGACAGCATGGCTAGAGCCGTGCCGCATGCGCAGCCTCTCCTTAATAAACATGACAAGTTGTGACAAGTAATAATGACGGAGGCCACCCAAAAAAGCGGACAATTGCGCACAGGTTACAAATCGGCTTCATTCTTGCTGGCGCGAGAAGAGTTCCATGACATCCTCTCGCCGGCACAGCGCCGTGCCAGCAGTCATCACTGCGGCGGCACCTGCTGCCTGCCCGAAGCGGAACGCCTCGTCGATGCCGTGGCCCTCCGCCAGAGCCCAGATCATGCCTGCGACGAAACTGTCGCCCGCGCCGACCGCGGATTGCACAGGAACGGAAATAGCGGGCACCCTAACAATCGTGTCGGCGGAAACCAGTACCGCGCCATCGGCGCCGAGCGTTACGGCGATATGCTGCACGCATCCCTCGCGCACATAATTTTGCGCGGCCGGTCCGACGCTATCGTGATCGAGCTTTCGTCCCAGAAAGCTTTCAAATTCTCCAAGGCTTGGCTTAACCAGGAACATGTTCGCCCGCGCAAGCGCCGACGCCAAGGCAGGGCCGGACGTATCCAGAATGAAATGTGCGCCACTTGTCGCGGCAACCTCTGCCATGCGCAGATAGGTTTCATCCGGAACCCCACGGGGCAGACTACCACTGGCAACGATATAGTCGGCATCAGACTTCGCCACAGCCTCGAAAACAGGCTCAAGTTCCGCATCGGTAACCAACGGCCCCTCTGGCACGAAACGATATTCCGTATTGGTCGATTGCTCGTGTACAGCATAGGCTACACGCACCGGATCATGGATGGGAAAGGGCCGCCCGACGATGGAAAGCGGTCGCAGCATCGCCTCCAGCAACTGGCCGGTCGCTCCCCCGGACAGGAACATCAGTTCGCACTGCCCGCCAAGTTCGCAGATGACCCGTGCGACGTTAACACCGCCTCCACCGGGAAACTGCTGCTGATTGAACGTCCGTGTCTTGTGGGTGTGACGGACCACATCGGCATCGCTGGAAATGTCGATTGCCGGATTGAGGGCAATACAAAGGATTTTCTTCATGGCTCAATCGATCGCCTTTGCGAGAGAAAAATTGTGCTCGTGATCTATATCGCCGGACAACTGATCGCGGCAAGCAAGCCGAAAGGCGGGTATCTGCATTGGTTGGATCCACCCAATCCGCCGTGCCGCTCAATGCTATGCGATCGTTGAACGCTCCGATCAGAAAACGGGGATTGTCTTTGCAAAAAGAGACATTACGTTTCGCACAATCGCGGAAGGAAAGTCGCCCATGTATACCGGTATCGTTCAAACTGTGGCTCCGGTCACCAACATCGTTCGCTATGACGGCTACACGCAATTCCACGTCGAATTGCCTGAGCGCCTGCTCGTCGACCTCCAGATCGGCGCCAGTGTTTCGATTGAAGGCGTCTGCCTTTCGGTGACCACCATTACCGGCAACCGTGTTACCTTTGATGCGATGGACGCAACGCTTGAGCGGACCAATCTCGGTATCTTGACTATTGGCGACGGCGTCAATGTTGAACGATCGGCAAAACCGACCGACGAGAATGGCGGACATAACATTGCCGGCCACATTGCATCGACGGCAGAACTCGTGGCCGCCAAGATGACGATGCCTGGTGCCTTCATCCGCTTCCGCATACCGGAAGAATGGGCGAAATACGTATTCAAGCGCGGCTACCTCGCGGTCAATGGCGCAAGCTTGACGGTCGCTGAGGCAGACGATGACACATTTACCATCAACCTCATTCCTGAGACACTGCGCCAGACGACCTTTCCCCGCTATAAGCCGGGCGATCCTCTGAACATCGAAATCGACCATCAGACGATGGTCATGGTCGATGTCGTTGAGCGCACCCTGGAAAGGCTGATGGCAAGGGCATAAGTTGACTGCCTCAGTGGCGTCCTTGGCTTGGCACTGACAGACGATCGCCCATCACCGCTGTAAGAACCTTGCGATAATCCGCGGGCTTTGGAGCGCAGAGCGATCTGGCAATGCCATTTTGCTCAATTTCAGAGATCGCAGACCCCGAAACGACACGGAACGGGATTCCCAGACGGAGGAGGCGCTGCACCAGCGGCGTTACAGTGCCGTCACGGACTTGAAAATCGAGGATTGCCCCCGAAATATGTTCATGGTCTAGAATGTCCAGCGCATCGCTGACACTTTCTGTCGTGATCACGTTGACGCCGGCGCGTGCAACGGCATCGGCGGCATCCATCGAAATGAACACATCATCCTCGACAATGAGAATGGTATCGATTGCTAAGGCATGTCCTGGTCGCATCGTTGATCTCCTTCGACAGCACAACGTAGCGCGAAAGCCTTTGTTCAGATTTTCTTAAAATGCCAAATGACATGGTAAACAACACCTTAAGGTCTATCTGAGCGATATCGCCCTCAAATGGTAGCCATTGCGATCAATTTGACCGATGGAACAACCAATCACGGACCGCGTTTTTCCTGCACATTATTGTCAAAGGAGAGCCAGCCATGCAGATCATCGAAACTCAAGTTCGCGAAGGAAATGGTGTGAAGCCGGGCTTTACCGTCGATTTCATCGGCGATGGCGACGAACGCATTTCCGTCGAGATGGCACAAACTGCTAGCAATCAGCTGACGCGCGAAAACGCCGTGCAAAAGGCGCAGGTCATCTTGCTGCAGGCCGGTACTTTCGGCGCAACCGGAAAGGACTCGCAACCGACGCAGGAGCATGACGGCTCCGCTGAATCCAGCGATGCGGTAAAAAGCCTCAACCAGGAAAAAAAGGACGGTAATCGCAGTGGCACTGCATTGCAGGAAGGCCTTGAAGACAGTTTTCCGGCCAGTGACCCCGTCTCGGCAACCTACACGTCAACAGCAGCTACCGAACAGAAGCACTAACTAGAACGGCAGCGATCGCTGAGATCGCTGCCGTTTTCGGATTCAGCACCATGCCAAGCGACTTTATAACTTTCGGTACCGAAACCAGCCTTCCATTGTCATCGATCATTATGCGCCTACTGATCGCTTTGGTCTGTGGCGGCGCCATTGGTTTCGAACGGGAATGGCGCAGCCGTGCGGCAGGTTTGCGGACCCATATTCTCGTGTGCCTTTCAGCGGCAATCGTTGCAATTCTTACCATCGAAATCGTGCACTACGACACCTTTCAGGGCGACGGCGTCACCATGGATCCGCTCCGTCTGATTGAAGCGGTAACCGCCGGCGTTGCATTTCTTGCCGCCGGCATGATCGTCTATTCCAAAGGGGAGGTTCAGGGATTGACGACAGGAGCCGGTCTCTGGTTTGCCGGGTCAATCGGCTTGTCCTGCGGCCTTGGCTTTTGGCAGGTCGGGCTCATCGCCACCGTCTTTGCACTTTCCGTTCTCTGGCTGTTGCACCTGCTGGGAGACAAAATGCCCCGTGGTGACGAGTAGACGGCATCAACGTCACCGCAACAGGCTCTGTCCTCCATCGATCCAGATTGGCGTACCGGTGACATGACGCGCGCGATCCGAAGCCAGGAAAACGATCGTTTCAGCCACATCATCAACCGTTCCAGCCTCCCCTCCCGTCAGCGGTATATCGCCAAGGGGGAAATCCACGGGCACTTCAGTCTGCGCGCGCTTTCGCATATGCGTATTGTCGTCGATCTCGGTGTCGATGGCGCCGGGACAAACAGCATTGATCCTGATCCGGTATCGCCCAAGCTCCAGAGCGAGTTGCTGGACCATCGCAAGCTGGGCGGCCTTGGTCGCGGAATATGCCGTCGCGCCAGGTGTCGTGAAGGTGCGCGTCCCATTGATCGATGAGACGACCACAATCGACCCGCCAGTCTTCTTCATGCAAGCCACGCCATAATGGAGGGTGAGATAGGTCCCACGCAGATTGATCGCTATTGTTTGATCAAACTCTGCGGGCTTCATATCGTCGATCGGAGCCCAGATCCCGTTGATGCCCGCATTGGCGACAATGATATCCAGCCTGCCGGTGGCGTCAAACAAAGTGCTCACCGCCTTGGACATGTCCTCGTCGACACTGACATCGGCAACAAGCACCATGCCCTGGCCACCTTCCGCCTCTATGTCGCGCATCACCGACTGCAATTCGTCTTCGGTGCGTCCAAGCAATCCGACGAAAGCGCCCTCACGCGCGAGCTTAAGGGCAGCCCCCATGCCAATGCCTGATCCGGCCCCCGTGACAAGAGCAGTCCGTTGGGCGAACTCCTTTTTCTCCCGCCCCATCAACGATCGCCAGCGCGCTCGGGTTTACCCTTGCGCTTGGTGGATGCCAGTTCCTTGAGCTCCCTCTCCGTCATGCTCTGCGCCATGTCGCGCGAGGCACCCTTGAGTTCTGATTTTTCAATATCTTCGCGTTTGGCTGCCAGTGCAGCCCCCGCCGCCTTCTGCTGCGCTTTCGATTTTGCTGGCATGATGTCACTCCGAAAATGAGGGCATAGACGATGCTCGAGTTGCATCATCACAAAACCGGCAAGCGCATGGAAATGTTCCTCCCTCGCCAGAGCTTCAGCGGAACAAAACCGCGCTTGGCGATTTAACCGGCGCAAACTCCAGCCATTCGAGGAACTTTGATGGACGCCAGCAGCAAGAATTTCACCGTCGAAGCCGGCGATTGGCAGCAACTTGGTGCGCGCTATGACGGCGCAGGCACCAATTTTGCTCTCTTCTCCGCCCATGCCGAGCGCGTCGAACTCTGCCTGTTCAACGAAAGTGGCGACGTCGAGATCGCCAGAATTGAGCTTCCCGAATACACCAACGAAATCTGGCACGGCTATCTACCAGGCGTCGGTCCGGGAATGCTCTACGGCTTCCGGGTGCATGGGCCGCACGATCCTGCCAACGGCCATCGCTTCAACGCCAACAAGTTGCTGCTTGATCCATACGCGCGTGAACTCGTCGGCGACTTTGCCTGGTCGGAGGCGCATTTCGGCTACGACATGAACAGCGATGACAAGGACCTGTCTTTCAACACCCTCGATAGCGCTTCCGTCACACCGAAATGCCGGGTGATCGACCCGAGCGCCAGCCGTATCAGCAACGAGTTCAGCAGGATCCCCTGGGCCGACACGATTGTCTATGAGACGCATGTTAAGGGTTTCACCCAGCTGCACCAGGCCATTCCCGAACATCTGCGCGGCACGTTCGAAGGATTGGGACACAAGGCAGCGGTCGACTATGTCAAGAGCCTTGGCATCACCTCGATCGAACTCTTGCCCATCCATGCCTTCCCGGATGACAGCCATCTTCTCGATCGGGGTCTTCGCAATTATTGGGGCTACAACACAATCGGCTTCTTCTCACCGGCAAGCCGCTACTATGGCCCGAACGGCCTGGCCGGCTTTCGCGACATGGTGCGTGCCTTCCATGACGGTGGCATCGAGGTCATCCTCGACGTGGTGTACAACCACACCGCCGAGGGCAACGAAATGGGGCCAACCCTGTCCTTCAAGGGCATCGACAATTTCTCGTATTATCGCACCCTGCCCGACAATCATCGCTATTACATCAACGATACCGGCACCGGAAACACGGTCAACACATCCCATCCGCGAGTGCTGCAAATGGTGATGGACAGCCTGCGCTACTGGTCGGAAGAGATGCATGTCGATGGGTTTCGCTTCGATCTCGGCACCATTCTGGGACGCGAGCCGGAAGGCTTCGACCAGCGCGGCGGTTACTTTGACGCGGTCTGCCAGGATCCTGTCCTGTCGAAGGTCAAGCTGATCGGCGAGCCCTGGGACATTGGCCCGGGTGGTTATCAGGTCGGCGGCTTTCCACCGGGATGGGCGGAGTGGAACGACAAGTATCGCGACTCGACCCGCGAATATTGGCTCAACGGTGACAATTGCGCACCCGACTTTGCCGCACGCCTGCTCGGCTCCGGCGACATCTACGACCTGCGCGGTCGTCGTCCCTGGGCCAGTGTCAATTTCATCACCGCGCATGATGGCTTCACGCTGAATGACCTCGTGTCTTATGACGGCAAGCACAACGAGGCGAATGGCGAGGACAATAACGACGGCCACAATGACAATCGCAGCCACAACTATGGCACCGAAGGGCCGACCGACGACGAAGGCATCATTGCCCTGCGTGAGCGCCAGAAGCGTAATTTCCTCGCGACGCTGTTCTTCTCGCACGGCACGCCGATGCTGCTGGCCGGCGACGAGTTCGGCCGTTCGCAAATGGGCAACAACAACGGCTATTGTCAGGACAGCGAGCTCAGCTGGCTGCATTGGGACAACCTGCCGCCCACCTGCGACGAGTTGCGCGAATTCACCCGTCGTCTCATCGAGCTTCGTAAGGCACAACCACTGCTGCGCCGCTCCAATTGGCGCGATGGCACCGTGATTGACTGGTACAATGTGACCGGTGGCACACAAAAGCCTGAACACTGGCTGGATGGAAACCCCTTGGCCTTGAGGTTGATGCGTGCCGATCTGGATGACCAGGAAGGCGTCTGGTCGGAGATCTTGCTGATGTTCAACCCCGTCGACCAGGATATCGACTTCACCATTCCGAAGACGGATGGCGGCGACTGGACCCTGGAAATGACAACCTTTGATCCAAGCCGTGCGGGCGATCACGCCCAGGCCGGCACGCCCTTCCTGCTTCAGGCGCGATCCCTGGCGGTGTTTCGACGAGCTTGAAACTGTACCGAGTAGCGGTGGTTTCAGGCCTCCGCTACTCGGGTCAAAACCTCAAAATCATAAAACTGGCCGGCAACGAACAAGCGCCGCGCCGAAATCGACACCGAAACGCTCTCGCCGGCCGCATTGCGAATGTCTGCAAGCTGGCCGGTATAGCCGCCATCCCGATCGAGCAGCATCAGCCGAAAGGCCCGGGCTTCACTGCATGACACGATGCCGGAAGCCACCATTTCATGTCCCCGGATCTGGTCCCAGTTACTGCCTACAAGATCAAGATAAGCCTGGTTCACCCGGATATAGCGTGAGGTATTCTGCCCAATGGTGGAAATCGAAAATGCCACCGGCGACAGGTCGAACAGCGCCTGGATGACCGGATCGGACATCGCAGCGTTCTCTGCCTGCGCCAAGTCTGCCGCCGTATAACCGTCCGTTTCATCCCGAGGCGCGAGATCAAAGTCAGCAGGCAGCGAGAGCTCGTCTCGCAGAACCGCAACAAGCCGCCAAAGGTCCACCTCGAGAAAAAGCGGTTTATGGCTTTCCTCTACCAAATGCAGGCTTTCCGGCACTTGCGAAATCAACGTCTGCAGACGCGATGCGTTGTGCCTGACGGAATCGGCGTGCATAAGGACGTGGAACTGCTCGATCGTTATCTGGCGTGTTTGCCGATATGCCTCTTCCAGCCGCAACCTACGCTGTTCCTCGACATCTTCGATCGGAGTGACGCCATCTGCAACCGGAAGGCCTTCGAGCAAGGACCAGACCCGCGCTTCGTCGGGCGATGTTTCAAGCTTTGATCCCATCTGTGGAGCGAACCGAACCAATGCCAGGATCGTCTCGACGTCGAATTCGTCGACATTGGCAGCGTGCCTTTCGCCGAGTGCGTCCTGCGTAAGGGCAGTCAGTCGGCTTGGCGCGCGATTGTCGTCGAGATACAGACTGACTTCGCAGATATCCTCCGGAAAACTGAGCCAGGGATACTCGCTGCGAAAAACCGCTAGCGTGTCAGTGTTCAAAACCGCAACAGCGTACATACCATCTCCTATCCAGTCGTCTGGCGATAAGCTGAGATGGCTTCAGTAGAAGAATTTCAGGTTGCCTCAACATACCCAAAACCCTCCATGCCGAACCACGGACGAACCCGCCTCGCCGGAGGTTATGCCCAAGATATGTGCGGGAATCCTAGAGTCTGATTGGGTAAAAGGCGGAGAATTATATATGTTTTTATTATCATAGACGCAAGAATGTTACACATCGGCACCAGAACCCCTAAAAAGAAACTGGTGCCGATTTGGCAACAAATTCAAGCCGGGCCCTAGAAGAATGCCTGGATGCCAGTCTGGGCACGACCGAGAATCAGAGCATGCACATCATGCGTTCCTTCGTAGGTGTTGACCGTCTCGAGATTCTGCGCATGGCGCATGACGTGATATTCGATCTGGATGCCGTTGCCGCCATGCATGTCGCGCGACATGCGGGCGATATCGAGCGCCTTGCCGCAATTGTTGCGCTTGACGATCGAGATCATTTCCGGGGCGAACTTGTGCTCGTCGATCAACCGCCCGACGCGCAACGACGCGAGCAGGCCGAGCGAGATTTCCGTCTGCATGTCGGCGAGCTTCTTCTGGAAGAGCTGCGTACCGGCCAGCGGCTTGCCGAACTGCTTGCGATCGAGGCCGTATTGGAGCGAACGGTGCCAGCAATCTTCGGCAGCCCCCAGCACACCCCAGGAAATACCGTAACGGGCGCGGTTGAGGCAGCCGAACGGGCCCTTCAGGCCGGACACATTCGGCAGCAGCGCATCTTCGCCGACTTCAACACTGTCCATGACGATTTCACCGGTCACCGAAGCGCGCAGCGACAGCTTGCCGCCGATCTTCGGTGCCGACAGTCCCTTCATGCCCTTTTCCAGCACGAATCCACGAATTTCTCCGCCATGCGCTTCCGATTTCGCCCAAATAACAAAGACATCGGCGATCGGTGCGTTCGAGATCCACATCTTCGAACCCTTGAGGCGATAGCCCCCTTCGATCTTCTCCGCACGTGTCTTCATGCCACCCGGGTCGGACCCGGCATCCGGTTCGGTCAGACCGAAGCAGCCGATCAGCTCGCCCGAGACGAGACCCGGCAGATACTTGTCCTTCTGCTCTTCCGAGCCATAGGCATAGATCGGATAGATCACCAGCGATGACTGCACGCTCATCATCGAGCGGTAGCCGGAATCCACCCGCTCGATCTCACGCGCCACCAGACCATAGGACACGTAATTGGCCCCAGCTGCACCATATTTTTCCGGCAGCGTTACGCCCAGCAGGCCCGCCTGCCCCATCAGCCTGAACAGCTCAGGCTCGACGGTTTCGCCGAGATAAGCCTCATTGATCCGCGGCGCGAGTTCCGCCTTAGCGAAAGCTGCGGCCGCATACTGGATCATCCGCTCGTCTTCGTTGAGCAGATCGGACATCAGGAAGGGATCGCTCCAGGAAAAGGGCTGCATCTCGCTCATGGCTTGGTATCCTTATTCGGTTTTGCAGCATTTTGCTCATGGCTGGCACAAAAACAAGCCATGTTTACTCATGCAGCTATTAGGTCTAATCATGACGAATGCTCACACATCAACGCCGTTTCCTGCCATCGACCAGCGCGCTCGCCGCCTTCGATTCCGTTGCAAAGCTCGGCAGCTTCTCCGCCGCTGCCAGCGAACTCGCCCTGACGCAAGGGGCGATCAGCCGCCAGATCGGCTTGCTGGAGGACCAGCTCGGCGTCAAATTGTTCGAGCGTACCAATCGCGGCGTCGAGTTGACCGCCATTGGTCGCAACTATGCCAAGGGCATTGGCGACGCGCTGGCGACCATCCGCACCCTCTCGCTGGAAGCCATGGCCACCCGCGACGATACCCATCTCAGGCTCGCCATCCTGCCGACCTTCGGCACCCGCTGGCTGATGCCGCGCATTCCCGACTTCCTGCAGCGCAACCCCGCCGTCATCATCGACTTCGCCACCCGCATCGGCCAGTTCGAATTCGAGGGTTCCGGCCTCGACGCCGCCATCCATATCGGCGAGCCGAACTGGCCTGGTACCGATTGCCAGTTCCTGATGCAGGAAATGGTTGCTCCCGTCTGCAGTCCCGCCTTCCTGGAGCAGAGCCCGGTAAAGCGCCCGGAAGACCTGCTGGCCAAACCGCTCTTCGACATGGCCTCGCGCCCGCGCGCCTGGCAGCAATGGTTCGCAAGCCTCGACATCGCCGACGGTCGGGGCGGCGGCATGCGTTTCGAGCAGTTTTCCAATGTGGTTCAGGCCTGCCTGGCCGGCCTTGGCATCGCCCTTGTCCCAACCTTCCTGATCGAGCCCGAACTGGCCAGCGGCCAGTTGGTGCGCGCCTGGAAACACGAAGTCAAAAGCGCCAGCGCCTACTATCTCGTCCGACCATTGTCGAAGATGGCCTACGCACCGGCAAGTGCCTTTTCCGCCTGGATTCTTGAACAGGCAAGGGAGTTTAGCGCCATGCGCAACGAGGCGCTGAAGATCTAGAGCCGTTCATTTTTAAATGGAAGCAGTTCTGCCGGAGCAGGCTTTCGTCGGGGCAGTGGCGATCGGCGAAGCGCATACCCCAATGTATGTGCGAGCCGATCGCCGCTGATCCCGGCGGAAAGATGCCCGGCCCTAGCTGGTTTGAAAAGCAAACCACCGGGGTTGGCTGAAACGGGCCGCCTGATCGACCGGCCGGCTTGGCCGTATACTGTGGATACGACACGCGCCGGCCGGTCGACCATGCAACTCCGTTTGAGCCAACAGAACTGATTCCATTTAGAAATGAACGGCTCTAGGAACCTTTACAGGTCACATCGCCAAGCTGTAACTGGTGCCGATTGACAAGCCACTGACATGGACCAAGAGTACTTTCGAATAGGCTCGCATAAGCCTTCGGGAGAGAACCATGTTAAAGCACCTTGCACAGGCCACCCTCGCGCTCGCATTGGGTATGACGATCCTTGCACCGATCGCGGTTGCGCAGGACAGCCGCAGCATCGAAACCGTTCAGGACGGCGACTACTTCGGCTTCGATCTTCGCACGGAAAAGAACGTTTCCCTGGACGAGTGCGAAGCAAGCTGCATTGCCGATGGCTCCTGCCGCGCATTTACCTACAATCCTAAGGTCCAGTGGTGCTTTCTCAAGTCCGACTATGACCAGTTGAACACATTCGTCGGTGCCGTCGCTGGCCGTATCGTCGAAAACGTGGCTGAAGCCGACATCGGTGCGCCGCCGCGCCTGCCGTTTCTCTCGGAACAGCTTTTAACCGATGCACGCGATCAGCGCGCCAACCTGACCCTGCCCGAGGAACAGAGCGGCCTCGGCCGTGAAAACCTGATCGACACGGCGCGTGTGGCCTTCACCAGCGGCAACCTCGACGCGGCCTTAGTCGCCCTGAAAGGCGCGCTGTCGATCGATCCGGATGACGCAGCGACTTGGCTTGAAATGGCCCGCTTCGCCAATTCCGTCACCGGCAATACAAGCTATGCTGGCGAAGCCGTGATGGCGTCGATCAACGGCTACCAACTGACCCGTGGCGCCTCCACGCGCGCCGAAGCTTTGGCGTCGATGGCCAGGGGCCTCGACAACTCGGAAAATTACCGCGCCGCGATCAACGCCTACAAGGCCAGCCTCGAACTGGCATCAAGCCCGGCAATCCAGGCAGAGCTCGGCGAGCTGCGCGCGCGCAAAGGGTTTCGTGTCGTTGGCAATACGGTCGATTCCGACAGCGCCAATCCGCGTGCCTGCGTCGAATTCTCGGAGCAACTGGTCAAGCGGGGCGTCGATTACACGCCGTTCGTGACGCTGGATGGCAAGGCACCGAAAGCCCTCGAAGCGAAGAACAGCCAGATCTGCGTCGAAGGTCTTGAACATGGCGGTCGCTACAAGCTCGCCATTCGTGCCGGCCTGCCTTCGTCCGTCGATGAAAGTCTGGACGCCCCGGTCAAACTCGATCTCTATGTCCGCGACCGCACCGCCACCGTGCGCTTCACCGGCGACAGTTTCGTCCTGCCATCGACCGCCCGTCGCGGCATTCCGCTGGTGTCGGTCAACAGCGACAGCGCCAAGCTCGAACTCTACCGCATCGGCGACCGCAACATCGCCCCGCTTCTGGCCGCGTCGCAATTCCTCACCCAGCTCGATGGCTATGGCGCAAGCCGTGTACGCGACGAAACCGGGGAACTGGTCTGGCAGGGCACGGTCGACATCGCCAACGACATCAACAAGGAAGTCGTCACCAGCATTCCGGTTGATGAGGCACTGCCGACCCGCAAGCCCGGCATCTACGTGCTGACCGCCGTCTCCCCGACCTCGACGAGCGAGGACTGGGATAGCCGCGCCACCCAATGGTTCGTTATCTCGGACATCGGCCTCTCGACCTTTGCCGGCACCGACGCCCTGCACGTGTTTGCCCGCTCGCTGGCAACCGCCGCACCGCTGGAAGGCGTCGAACTGCAACTGATCGCCAAGAACAACGAGATTTTGGCAAAGGCGACGACAGACTCGAACGGCAAGGCCCAGTTCGATGCCGGCCTGATGCGTTCAGGCGCAGCCCTTGCTCCGGCCGTGATTGCCGCCCGCAAGGGCGAAGACGACAACGTTTTCCTCGACATGACCCGCGCCGGCTTCGATCTGTCCGACCGCGGCGTTACCGGCCGCCCGGCACCGGGCCCGGTCGATATCCTGTCCTGGACCGAGCGCGGAATCTATCGCCCCGGCGAAACCGTGCACGCGGCAGCCCTTGCCCGCGATACTGAAGCCGATGCGATCGGTGGACTGCCGCTCACATTCATCTTCTCCCGCCCCGACGGCGTCGAATTCCGCCGCATGGCCGTGACCAGCGAGACGCTGGGTGGCTATGCCGTGGATCTCCCGCTGCTCGCCAATTCCATGCGCGGCACCTGGACGGTCGCGATCCACACGGATCCGAAAAAGGCTGCAATCGCCCAATCGTCGTTTCTGGTTGATGATTTCGTCCCCGATCGGCTCGATTTCGACATGACCAGCGAAGCAACAAGCGTCTCGTCGGATGAGACATTCACCGTTACCGTCGACGGCCGATATCTCTACGGCGCCCCGGCGGCCGGCCTTAGCCTGGAAGGCGAAGTCAACATCCGCCCGACCACAAGCAATCCCGCCTATGAGCGCTATGTATTCGGCCTATCCGACGAAGACGAGGTGGAAGACGTTCGCGTACCGCTCGAAGCGCTGGAACCCCTCGATGATGACGGCAAGGCCAACATCGACATTGCCCTGTCCGAACTGCCGTCGACAACCAAGATGCTCAACGCCGAAGTGGTTCTGCGCCTGCGTGAAGGCGGCGGCCGGGCCGTCGAGCGCAAACTGACGCTGCCGGTCCAGTCGGAGACCGCCCTGATCGGCATCAAGCCGGAATTCATCGGCGAGCTTGCCGAAAACTCCAACGCCGCGTTCAATCTGATTGCCGTTGGTCCCGACGGCCAGAAACAGGCGATGCCCGGTGCGCGCTGGAAGCTGGTCAAGCTCGAACAGAATTACCAATGGTATCGCGAGGGGTCATCCTGGCGCTACGAGCCGATCACCACGACCACGCAGGTCGCCGACGGCACGATCGACATCACCGCCGAGGGCACAGCCCTGACCGTTCCCGTTGCCTGGGGTCGCCATCGTCTCGAGATCGAGCAGGCGGGCGCCAATGGTGCCGCCTCCAGTACCGAGTTCGATGCTGGCTGGTTCGTCTCTGCAAGCTCGACTGAAACCCCGGATGCGCTGGAAATTGGCCTCGACAAGCCGGCCTACACGGTCGGTGACACCGCAAAACTCAAGATTTCACCACGCTTTGCCGGCCAGGTCCTGGTGACCATCGGCACCGACAGTCTCGTCACGTCGCAGACGGCCGATGTCCCGGCTGGCGGCACGGAAATCGAAGTCCCGGTCACCGCCGACTTTGGCGCCGGCTCCTATGTCACCGCCACGCTGTTCCGCCCCGGTGACGCCGAGGAAAGCCGCATGCCCGCCCGCGCGATCGGCATCACCTGGCTCAGCGTCGATCCCGGCGCCGACAAGCTGGCGGTCAAACTGACACCACCGGAACAGACCCTGCCCCGCCAATCACTGGACATCCCGATCGAGGTTGCAGGTGCCGGCATCGGCGAGGAAGCCTATGTCATGGTCGCCGCTGTCGATGTCGGCATCCTCAACCTGACCGGTTACAAGGCGCCCGACCCGGAAACCTATTATTTCGGCCAGCGCCGCCTCGGCATCGAATTGCGCGACCTCTATGGTCGACTGATTGACGGCTCGCTTGGCGCAACCGGTCGGCTGCGCACGGGCGGCGATGGCGGTCAGGTCGCGCTCTCCGGCAATCCGCCGAAGGAAAAGCTGGTTGCTTTCTTCTCCGGTCCCGTGAAGCTCGATGCCGATGGCAAGGCAATCGTCTCCTTCGACATCCCGCAGTTCAACGGCACGGCCCGTGTGATGGCAGTCGCCTGGTCGAAGAGCGGCGTCGGCCACGCAGAAACCGATGTCGTCATCCGCGATCCGGTCGTCGTCACCGCCAGCATGCCGAAATTCCTGGCACCGGGCGACAGCGCCAACTTGCGCCTCGACATCGCGGCAACCGATGCCCCGACCGGAAACTACACACTGGCCGTCAGCAGCAACGAGCCTGTCGACGTTGATCCGTCGGGAGCGACGCAGCAGGTTGCGCTGACCGCCGGCAAGACCACCACCGTGACAATCCCGCTGACGGCGGCAACGCCGGGCCAGGGCGCGATTGATATCGCGCTGTCCGGTGCTGACGGTCTCGCCGTCAGCCAGTCGCTTGACCTGATTGTGCGCCCCTCGACCCTGCCGATCACCGAGCGTCAGGTCGTGGCACTTGCCCCCGGCCAGAGCCTGACGATCAGCGGCGACCTGCTCGCCGACAGCATCCTGCAGGATGCGTCCATCAGCCTCAATGTCTCGCGCGCCAGTTTCGACGTGCCGGCACTGCTGATGGCACTCGACCGCTATCCCTATGGCTGCGCCGAGCAGACGACCAGCCGCGCGCTGCCACTGCTTTATTTCGACGAACTCGCCAAGCTTTCCGGCCTGCCGGAAGACGAGGCGGTCAACAAGCGCGTGCAGGATGCCATCTACCGCGTGCTCGCCTACCAGTCCTCCAGCGGCTCCTTCGGCCTTTGGGCACCGGGCTCGGAAAGCCTCTGGCTCGACGCCTATGTCTCCGACTTCCTCACCCGCGCTCGCGAAAAGAAATACGACGTGCCGGAAGAAGCCCTCGTCCAGGCGCTGCAGAATCTGCAGAACCGCATCGCCTATGACACAGACATCAAGAGCCGTGGCAACGAGATCGCCTATTCGCTCTATGTGCTGGCCCGCAACCGCAAGGCATCGCTGAGCGACCTGCGCTATTATGCAGACACGATGCTGCAGGACTTCCCGACCCCTCTGTCCAAGGCGCATCTGGCCGCGGCACTTTCACTCTATGGCGACGCGGAGCGCTCCAGCAGCACCTTCCTCGACGCAGCCGGCATGTCGGAACAGGCGAGGATTTCGAAGGTCAGCTTCGTCCGCTCGGACTACGGCTCGCAACTGCGCGACAGCGCCGGTGTTTTGGCTCTTGCCGCCGAAAGCCGTCCCGTTCCGCCGGTTGTGCCGATCCTCGCCAAGCTCGTGGCTGATGAATGGAACGAGAAGCAGGTGCTCAGCACACAGGAGCAAACCTGGATGTTGCTCGCCGCCCGTGCCCTGCAACAGGATGACGCCGGTCTGAAACTGGAGGTCAACGGCGGTGTCCGCGATGGTGCCTATGCAGCGACAATGCCGGGCGAGGCGCTTCTGCAATCGCCGGTGACGCTGACCAACCGCAGCAATGATCCGGTCAGCGCCGCGATCACCACGGTGGCAGCTCCCGTCGAGGCGCCTGCCGCCGGCGGCAGCGGCTTCGACATCACGCGCACCTATTACACGCTGGATGGCGAGGAAGCCAACATCACGGAGGCACAACAGAACACGCGTTATGTCGTTGTCCTGACGGTAACGGAATCGGATGACTGGCCAGCCCAGCTGATGGTCACCGACCTCTTGCCGGCAGGCTTCGAGATCGACAATCCGAGCCTCGTCGACAGTGCGACACTCAGCAATTTCGAGTGGATTGGACAAACCCAGGCAGCCCATCTCGAATTCCGCAGCGATCGTTTCGTCGCAGCACTCGACCGCCAGGCAGACGACAACAGCGAGATTACCCTGGCTTATGTCGTGCGCGCCGTGTCGCCCGGCACATTCGCCCTGCCGGCGGCATCGGTCGAGGATATGTATCGTCCCCAGTTGTCGGCGCGCACGGCGGCCGGCAATATGAGCGTATCTGTGGCCGAGTGATGCCGAACTGGCGCGCCTTGACTGTAGGATCGGCCATGACCGTCAGTTTGACGGTCATGGCCCTCTTTGCGCTCGACACCGCCGACCGTCTTTATCCGCCACCGCTCGGCCCGGCACATCTGGTGTCCACTGAAATCCTCGATCGCAACGGCGAATTGCTCCGTGCCTTTGCCACCAGGGATGGCCTTTGGCGACTGAAGACCACAACCGAAGACGTCGACCCGGCTCTGATCCGCATGCTCCTCGCCTATGAGGATCGCCGCTTCGAAAGCCATGCCGGCGTCGACCCGCTGGCGCTCGGCCGCGCCGCCTGGCAACTGGTGACGAACGGCCGCATCGTTTCCGGTGCCTCGACGCTGTCCATGCAGGTCGCCCGCCTGATCGAACCGCGCCGCGAGCGCTCGGTGACCGCAAAACTCATCCAGATTGCCCGGGCCCTGCAGCTCGAACGCCGTCTGTCGAAACAGCAGATCCTCGATCTCTACCTGACCCATGCGCCCTATGGCGGCAATCTTGAAGGCGTGCGTGCCGCAAGCCTCGCCTGGTTCGGCAAGGAGCCGAAACGGCTGACGACGGCGGAAGCGGCTCTTCTGGTCGCCCTGCCCCAGCTTCCCGAACGGCGACGGCCGGATCGTTTCCCGGATCAGGCCTTGCAGGCCCGCGCACGCGTCCTCGATCGCGCCGCCGAGGCGAAGGTGCTCGAGCAGAGCGAAGTCACCCTTGCCGCCGGTGCCGAACTGCCGCGGCAGCGCCGGCAATTGCCAGCCTTTGCCGCCCACCTTGCCGAAGCCGCGCGCCGCAAAGCCCCGCACGCTGAAACGCACCAGACGACGATCCTGCGTCCGGTCCAGGCCAAGCTTGAGCAGGTTGCGGTCGAGGCAGTCCGCGATCTCGACCCGAAGGTCTCGCTCGCCTTGCTGATGGCAGATGCCACGACCGGCGAGATCGTTGCCGAAGTCGGCGCCGCCAACTATTTCGACGCCAGCCGCTCCGGCTGGATCGACATGACCCGGGCCCAGCGCTCGCCTGGTTCGACACTGAAACCCTTCATCTACGGTCTCGCCTTCGAACAGGGCCTGGTGGCGCAGGAAACCATCGTCGAGGACCGCCCGGCAGATTTCTTCGGCTATCGCCCCAAGAACTTCGACATGCATTACCAAGGCGATGTCAGCATTCGTCAGGCCCTGCAACTGTCGCTGAATGTCCCGGCCGTGCGCCTGCTCGACGGCATCGGCCCATCGCGACTGATGGTTCGCATGCGCCGCGCGGAGGTCAGGCCGGTACTGCCGCCAAATGAGGCGCCGGGGCTGGCGATCGCGCTTGGCGGCGTCGGCATCACGTTGAAAGACCTCGTCCAGCTTTATGCCGGCCTCACCAATCGCGACCAGCCGGTGCAGCTGGGTGACGGGATCCGCGAGCAACCCGCCTTGCTGGAAAGCCAGCCGCTGTTCGAACCCATGGCTGCATGGAATATTGCCGACATCCTCGGTGCCGTCCTGCCACCGGCCGGAAGCCCGCCGGCCGGCATCGCCTACAAGACCGGCACGAGCTACGGTTACCGTGACGCCTGGTCGGTCGGCTATGACGGAAAATACGTCATGGGCGTCTGGATCGGCCGGCCCGACAACGCCGCCGTCCCCGGGATCTCCGGTTATGCCACAGCCGCACCGGTTCTCTTTGAAGCCTTCGCCAAATCCGGTCTCGCCGGCACCCCCCTGCCCCGCGCACCCGGCGGCGCAGCCCGCCTTGCCCAATCCGACTTGCCGGTCAGCCTTCGCCGCTTCTCGACGGGGACGAACGGGCTGGTTGCCACCTCAACCCGCGAGCGACCGCCACAGATCATCTATCCGCCGGAAGGCGCCCAGATCGAACTCGGCAAGGACGCGAGCGGAGCCTTCCGTCCGCTGATTGTCAAAATGCAGGCCGGGCGTGCGCCTTTTCGCTGGCTGGCCAATGGCAAGCCGATGGAAACATCGACGCGCCGTCGCACCGGGGAATGGCAACCGCAAGGAACAGGGCAATCCACCCTGACGGTCATCGACGCCGATGGCCGGGCTGCCAGCGTCAATATCTTCATTCGCTCATAGGTCACTGATCCAGCCCGCCGCCACAAGCGTAACACGTGAAGGCAGCCAATTCGGACGGGAGATCATCACATGCAGGTTCAGATCCGTGCACCCATTATGGCGATCGCAGCAATTGCACTTGGCACGGTCTGCGCATCCGCCAGCCAGCCGTTCACCGCAGCCGAAATTCGGCAGGACATCATCGGCAAGCGCATCTATCTCGCCGTGCCGATGGGCGGCGAGTTTCCATTGAACTATCGCCCCAATGGACAGGTCGACGGAACGGGAGAAGCGCTCGGCCTTGGCCGTTTCGCCAAGCCGAAGGACACCGGGAAATGGTGGATCGATGGCGACCGTCTATGTCAGCAGTTCACCAGCTGGTACAAGGGAGCCCCGATGTGTTTCGAACTGCAGCGGATCGACGACAAGCAGCTGAAGTGGACGAGAGACAACGGCGAGACCGGAACGGCCCGGATCGGAAGCAATATCTAATGCAACCCGACTAGCGGCATCCGTGTTTTGACATCGGCTCCTGGCACTCTATCCTGCCATCGCAACGAAACTCGGAGTGATCAGGTGCCAGGACTGAAGACGCGACCGGTCGGCGCAACCGCAACACTTGGCAAAACCGGCTACCCGCATCTCGTATCCGAGACGGGCGGCACGCTCGACATAGCCACGGGACCATCCCAACCAGGTTTTAATCCGATTGACCTGCTATACGCCGCACTCGCCGCATGTCTGGCCATGAGCGCACGCATTGCAGCGCGGGAATTGGGTCTGGCGGATAGCCTGAGTGAAGTCGTGGCCAGGGCAACGGGGGATAAGGCAACCGATGGTCTTTCCCGTATCGCCCGCTTTCACGTCGTCATGCGTTTCAGAGGCAATCTCACGCCACAACAACAGTTGCTTGTGATCCACCGGGCCGAAGAGATCTGTACCGTCAGCAACAGTCTTGCCTCTCGACCGATGATCGAGATCGGCGAATTCTAAAGCGACAGGATTTCCAGCGTGCGGTGATCGAGCCGGCCACCGCAATACTGATCCAGAGCCTGGCGAAATATCGCACCACGTTCGTCCGGAGCTGCGAGAGAGAACAAAGTCATGCAGGACTGGAACTTGCGGTCATCCGGGGAGCCGAAAATCTGTCGCAACGAACGACCCTCGATCGACAGTATCAGGCCCGTGCAGTCGACAAGCCTCGGGCCAAGCTGGGCATGACGCAGGTAGCTCTGAGCCTCCTCGACAGAGGCCAGACTGTAGTGCAGCGACGTTGGTGAAAGACCAAGTCCCCGCAATTGCGGAAAGACGAACCACATCCAGTGACTTTGTTTTCGCCCGGCACTGAGCTCAGCCATGACGGTTTCCAGGACCGGCGCCTGCGCGTCGAGGAAACGACTGCTGTCAAACGTCTTCGGATCACCCATCTGAAGCCTCCAACCCCAGCGAGAAAAATACAGTCTACATGTATCAGATTGCGCGCGATATTGTTGATCGTTGGCGATAAGCGCCACTGTCTCACCAGACGCCCGATCGCCGCAGCACTTGACGTTTAGTATATATTCGCAGACAAGTGGCCTTGCGCGACGAAGCCTGATGCTCGTCGCCGTCGAACCTGGTGCCGGGCCCCTCTGGCGAGAGTTTACGGCGCTCTCGTGATGTCGGTACCGCCAGCAAGACAGCCGGCGGATTCAAAACAAATGAACACTTGGATCATGCTATTTGCGTGTGCGCATTCTGCGCTGCGCGACGCACATTCCCTCTCTTCCGACATGCCCCTTTCTCCCACTCAGGAGGTCTTGGCATGAACGCTCCCCTTTCCCTCAAAAGCGGCACCAGCACCCTTGGCTATTTTCGCTGGGCCTTCATCGTCACCGTTCTCGGACTTATCCTGGGCGGCGTCCTCGGCTGGCAGTCGACCGGCACGATCGGCGGCATGGCCACTGTCTTCTTCATCTGCGCGGTACTCGCCGTTCTGGAAATCTCGCTGTCCTTCGACAACGCGATCGTTAATGCCAACAAGCTGAAAGACATGACACCCGTCTGGCAGCATCGCTTCCTGACCTGGGGCATCATCATCGCCGTATTCGGCATGCGCATCGTGTTCCCGCTGCTCATCGTGGTCATCGCGGCAAAGATCGGTCCGATCGAGGCTGTGATCCTGGCCGCCCGCGAGCCGGCCGAATATGCCCGCATCATGAACGACGCCCATCTGCCGATCGCAGCCTTCGGCGGCACTTTCCTGATGATGGTCGGTCTGACCTACTTCTTCAATCATGAGAAGGACGTGCACTGGATCGAAGTCATCGAAAAGCACATGGCGCGCTCGGCCTCGATCAAGGGCATCGAGATCGCCTTTGTCCTGATCCTGATCCTTGTCTTCTCCAGCCTGCTGGAAGGTGAGGAAGCGACCACCTTTGTCTATTCGGCCATCTACGGCCTCGTGACATTTCTGGCGGTCGAAGTGCTGGGCGGACTGCTGGATGCATCGCAAAAAGCGATGAGTGAAGCGGCCAAGGGCGGCCTCGGCGCCTTCATCTACCTTGAAGTCCTCGATGCCAGCTTCTCCTTCGATGGCGTGATCGGCGCCTTCGCCCTGACGCAGAACCTGTTCATCATTGCCATCGGCCTTGGCATCGGCGCCATGTATGTGCGCTCAATGACCATCATGCTGGTGGAAAAGGGCACGCTGGCGGAATACCGCTATCTGGAACATGGCGCATTCTACGCCATCCTGATCCTCTCGGTGATCATGTTCTTCCAAACCCTGGTGCATATCCCGGAAGTGATCACCGGCCTCGGCGGCGCGGCCCTGATCGGCGTCTCGCTCTGGTCCTCGATCCGCTACAACAGGCGGGAACGCGAGGAAGAAGCGCGGATGGCACAGGAAGCTGTCGCCGACAATATCTGATCTGCACGCCAAAGCAGACAGAACAAAATACCATCAGGCCGACGGTCATCCGTCGGCCTGATGTGTTTGACCACTATAGGCAGATCAATCCGGCCCCACATCGACCTGGTTTTGGCCAGAGCCGGAATCCGGCAAAGCGCCTGTCCCCGGCGTCTTCATCTCATCTTGCAGATCCTTACGCGCATGGGGGCCCGCCACCGGAATGCTGCTCTTCGTTGTCTCGTCCTCATCCTTTGAAGTAGAGCGTTCGCCGGTGGGAGCTTGCTCATTCCGGTGAGCCTGCGGGCTGGCCACCGGTGGGCTCGTCGCTGGCGCCTTGTCGTCGTGATGTCTTGGTTCGTCGGCCATCTCAAAATCTCCTCTGTTGTCCCTGATGAACAACACGACGACCGCCAAAGAGTTCCTTGATGGTTTGATCCAGGCTGACGCCGCAACACCAATCATGAGGTTGCGCGGCGCCAACGATACTGCCTCCTGCCGATCGCCCACATCGCGGAATTGCGGATATCACCCGCCAGCAACGGAGGGTGAAACGCCGACAACCCAACCATCCCGCCTTGTCCTTGCGGTTGCCAATCTTACATGATCTGCCGCACGCAAAAGCAGGGAAAGACATGACCGATCCTGAAACCCAGACGAACGACCCGCGCAAACCCGGCATCGCCTCCTTGCGGCTGGCCTCCCTGGTGACCCATGCCGAGACCGCAGGATCGGTGAGCCTTGACGAATTACTGGCGGCCATGGGCCGGACCAGCATCGCTTTCGCCATTCTTATTCTATCGCTGCCCGCTCTGAACCCGATACCCGGTCCGTTCGGCATGGTATTCGGCACGTGCCTCGCCATCATCGCCGTGCAGATCATGGCCGGCTATCAGCGCATATGGCTGCCGGCGTTTCTTGGACGACGTCGCATCTCGGCAAACGTGATCGGCCTGATTGTCCGCTACACAAGTCCTCTGGTCTCGCGCGTTGAAACGGTCCTGCGCCGCAACCGCATGCGCCATTTTGCCGGCCGCACGGCACAATCATTGCTGGGCATTCCGGTTTTCCTGCTGGCAATCGCCGTGGCCCTGCCCATTCCTTTCGGCAATTTCCTGCCTGTGGCAGCGCTGGTCATGATTGCCCTCGGCCTGATGGAACGGGATGGCCTGATGGCCATGCTCGGTGTGGCGCTTGGCATCATTGCATTGGCCACGTCCGGCGGCCTGATCTACGGCGCCATTCGCAGCCTTGGCTGGGCAATCGGCTAGGAATCGAGCGATCGAAATATTTTCCAATCAGCAGGGAATAATCTCCTCCCGGGGTTCGTATACTGAGACATGAAACCCGGAACGCACCCTTTCAATGTGATTGGACAGCTCGCAGCCTTGCGCCGCTATGCACGGTCGCTGGCGCGTGATCCGGACGAGGCAGAAGATCTGGTGCACGACACGCTGGTGCGGGCGCTCGAAAAGCAATCGACCTTCCGCACCGGCGCCAACATCCGCAACTGGCTGCTCTCGGTCCTGCACAACACGCATATCGATCGCTTGCGCCACAAGCGCGCCGTTGCACGGCGCGATGCGGCAACGCTGGACCTGATACCGCAATCGGCACAGGCCGATCAGGAACATTCCGTTCGTCTGACCCAGGTGCGAAATGCGTTTCTGGCTCTGCCGGAAGATCAACGCGAGGCACTGCACCTCGTCGCCATCGAAGAGCTTTCCTACCAGGAAGCAGCAAACGTGCTCGGCATTCCGGTCGGAACGCTGATGTCGCGAATTTCCCGTGCGAGAGCCCGTCTACGCGCAATTGAAGACAAGGAAGGGACCGCTCAGGTGACCCACCTACGTATTGTTGGAGGCCCAGCCGATGACCAGTAGTGACCCCGTTATCGAAACTGACCTGCACGCCTATGTCGATGACCAACTGAACGTCGGACGCCGTATCGAGGTTGAAGCTTACCTGTCCGAGAGACCACAAGTCGCCGCGCAAGTGATGGCGGACTTGCGTGTGCGCGACGAGTTGCGGCTGTCACTTGCCGGCCTGCCGAGCGTCAGCAAGATCGAAACCCGCGACGCCGCCCGAATGCTTGAAAGAGCATTCAGCCGTCGCCGGACCTTCGACCTGTTTCGCCGTGCCGCGATGATAACCCTCTTCGTCGGTGCCGGCTGGGCCGCCCACGGCTGGATTGCACCGCTTGGCGTGGGCGAGGTCGTGGCATCCGTACCGCCGCCAGCATTTGTCGAGGAAGCCATTCGCGCCCACCAGACGGCGGAACTGCGTGAACAGATGCCGTCACAATCCGAGGCCAGCACCTACGACGCTGCCGACATTCGCTCCGCGACCGCGATCGTGTTGCCGGACATGCCGGCGCAATGGGTTGTGAACGACGCGCAGATCTTCCCTTCGGCTTTTGGCCCGAGCGTCGAACTCGCTGTCTCCCCCGGCAAGGGCAAACGTCTGTCGCTCTTCGCCGTCCGTCCGGGAACCTTCACCGTACAGCAAGTCCTCATCAAACAGGATGGCACAACGCAGGCTGCATACTGGCAGATCGGTGAAGTCGCCTATGCATTGATCTCCGAAACCGAAAATCCCGAAATGCTGGCTGAACAGGCCCGCAAACTTGCACGCACTCTTTATTGATCCCACCAAGGAGGAACTTGACTATGGATCCTATCCAGAACCGCTTCGGCTACGGTAGCCAGGCACAGTCCGCGGCCCTTTTCGACGAAGGCCTGCGCCAACACATGCTGCGCGTCTACAACTATATGGGCCTCGGCCTGGCCATCACCGGCCTGGTCGCCTACTTTGTCGGCTCGACGCCAGCCCTTTATGTGCCCATCTTCTCGTCCCCGTTGAAATGGGTCGTGATGCTGGCGCCGCTCGCCTTCGTCTTCTTCTTCTCGTTCCGCATCCAGACCATGTCGGCCTCGACCGCGCAGATGACCTTCTGGGCATTCTGCGCCGTGATGGGACTGTCGCTCGCATCCGTCTTCCTGGTCTTCACCGGAGCGTCGATCGCCCGTACCTTCTTCATCACCGCCACCATGTTCGGCGCGACCAGCCTCTATGGCTACACCACCAAGCGTGACCTGGCGAAGATGGGCTCGTTCCTGATGATGGGCCTGATAGGCATCGTGATCGCCTCGGTCGTCAACATCTTCCTCGGCTCGAGCGCCCTGCAGTTCGCTGTCTCGGTCATCGGTGTTGTGGTCTTTGTCGGCCTGACCGCCTACGACACGCAGAACATCAAGGAACAGTATGCCGAGAACGTCGACCAGGAGAGCCGGCAGAAACTGGCCGTCTTCGGCGCGCTGTCGCTATATCTGAACTTCGTCAACCTGTTCCAGATGCTGCTGAGCCTGACCGGCCAGCGCGAAGAATAACAGAACGCTAAAAATAGCGTCGGGAGAAACACCCAAAGAGAGACGCCCGGACCTTGCGGTCCGGGCGTTTTGTTTTGCGGGAGTGACTGTGATCGCTCAGACGATGCCGCCCGAACCGCCCTTTACCGCCGGCCGCTCGGCCGCGACCTTGGCCCGGTAACCGCTGGCGCGGTAGGATGCGATCGGATCGATCGCCCCACCGGTACGACGACGGGCCTCGGCAAGGATCGCTTCGACATCGGTGCGATAGGCACGCTTCAGCGTTTCTGTCGCCATCAACGCGTCATTGCCGTTCTGATAACCTTCGAGTGCTGCACGATCGACCAGAAGCGCCTGCGCATAGGCGCGCCGGATTTCATTGGCACTCGAAATCAGGCTTTCGATCGGATCGGTCACATTGTGGCTCTGGTCTATCATATGGGCCGGGTGGAAACCCTTCACGCCGCGATGCTCCGCATCGACCAATTCGTTGAACACCAGGAACAGGCGGTAAGGCTCGACCGATCCGGCATCGAGATCGTCGTCGCCATACTTCGAATCGTTGAAGTGGAAACCGCCGAGCTTGCCGAACTGGATGAGCCGGGCAACGATCATTTCGATATTGGTGTTGGGCGCATGGTGCCCTAGGTCAACCAGGCATTGCGCCTTCGGGCCAAGCGTCTGTGCGATCAGGTAGTTCGTGCCCCAGTCCTGTACCACCGTCGAATAAAATGCCGGCTCGTACATCTTGTGTTCGGAAAACAGGCGCCAATCATCCGGCAGCGCCTTGTAGATATCCGCCATGGCCGCGAGATAGCGCTCGAAGCTGCGGGTGAAATTCGTCTGGCCGGGGAAGTTGGACCCGTCACCAACCCAGACCGTCAGCGCCTTCGAGCCGAGTGCAGCGCCGATCTCGATACATTCGATATTGTGCTCGACCGCCTGTGCACGGGTTGCCGCATCCACATGGCTCAGGGAACCGTATTTATAGGAGTTCGCCTGATCCGGAGCGTCGGAGAAGGTATTGGAATTCATCGCATCGAAGCCGAGGCCCAGCGCATCGCCCTTCGCCTTCAACGCCTTCGGATCGGCCTTGTCCCACGGGATATGCAGCGACACGGTCGGCGTGGCGCGCGTCAGCTGGTTGATGACCGAGCAATCGTCGAGCTTGTCGAAGATATGGCGCGGTTCGCCAAGCCCGGGAAAGCGGGCAAAGCGAGTGCCGCCGGTACCCACGCCCCAGGAAGGAACGGCGACGAAGAACGCGGCGACCTTGTCTGTGATCGCATTAATATCGACACCGCTGCGGGCGAGCTTTTCCCCGAGCGCTGCGTAGTCTGATTTGAGCGCGGATGCGCGCTTGTCATTGTCTGCGGCGATGAAATCGGCCGAAATCTTGCTGTTCGTCATTATTTCCTCCTCCTCACGCGAACGATTTTGTTCCATCCGCGTTTAACTGAACCAATCCAGATAACGGAGTCATCATGGACGTTCTACGCATTCTGCTTGCCATTCTCCTGCCCCCAGTCGGCGTATTCCTCCAGGTCGGTATCGGCCTTCAATTCTGGCTGAATATCCTGCTGACACTCTGCGGCTATCTGCCGGGTATCATCCACGCAATCTGGGTTATTCTCAGAAAGTAAGGTCGGTCCCGCCGCGGCATTTGCGCCGCCGCAGGACCCGGGAGGATAGCTTATCGGGTAAAGCTCTGGGCGTTGCCGGCATCGACATTGATGATGTTGCCGGTCGACTTGGCTGAAAGGTCGGACGCCAGGAAGTAGATCGCCTCGGCAATGTCTTCCGGGAAAACGTTGAGCTTCAACATCGAACGCTTGCGGTAATGTTCCTCGAGATCGTCCACTTCGATCTTCGAGGAGGCCGCACGCTGCTCACGCCATTCGCCATTCCAGATCTTCGAGCCGCGCAGGACGGCATCCGGGTTGACGGTGTTGACGCGGATGCCGGCATCTGCGCCTTCCAGTGCCAGGCACCGGGCGAGATGGATTTCGGCAGCCTTGGCCGTGCAATAGGCCGAAGCATTGGGTGACGAGGCAAGGCCGTTCTTCGAAGCGACGAAGACGACATTGCCGCCCAGGCCCTGGCGTCGGAACAGGCGGAAGGCTTCGCGCGAAACCAGAAAATATCCGGTCGCGAGAATGTCGATATTCTTGTTCCACATCGCAAGCGTCGTCTCTTCGACCGGCGCAGACGAAGCGATACCGGCATTCGACACCAGAATATCCACACCGCCGAACTCGACCGAAGCTTCGACGAACGACTGCAGAACCGCATCTTCCTTGGTCACGTCGAGTTGGACCGAGCGTACAGCATCGCCGCCATGGCGCTTGCTGAAGTCTGCCGTCGTATCCGCAAGCGCCTTGGCATCAATATCCGCCAAGACCACGCAGGCACCTTCCGAAACCAGCCGCTCGGCAGTGGCGCGGCCGATGCCGCCGGCGCCGCCGGTGACGAAGGCGACCTTGCCAGCCAGGCTCTTCGGCTTCGGCATGCGCTGGAGCTTCGCTTCTTCGAGCAGCCAGTATTCGATGTCGAAGGCTTCCTGCTCAGGCAGCCCCTGATACTCGGAAACCGTCGTGGCACCCTTCATCACATTGATCGCGTTGACGTAGAATTCGCCGGCGATACGGGCGGTCGCCTTGTCCTTGGCAAAGGACAGCATGCCGACGCCCGGCACCAGGAAGATCACCGGATTGGGATCGCGGATCTTCGGTGAATTGTCGTGCTTGCAGGTCTCGTAGTACCGAGTGTAATCGGCGCGGTAGTCTTCCAACGCCTTGTCGAGGCCGGCGAGAACCGCATCGACATCCGGCTTGGCCGGATCGAAATCGACGATCAGCGGACGGATCTTGGTGCGCAGGAAGTGGTCCGGGCACGACGTGCCAAGCGCACCAAGCGGCTGGAGCTGCTTCGAGTTGACGAATTCGAGCACCGCATCCTGATCGTCGAAATGGCCGAGCTTGCGCTCCGCCTTGCCGATCCGGCCACGGATTTCCGGCATCAGCCTGGCCGCGATGGCGCGGCGCTCGGCAACCGGCAGGCTTTGCGTAATGGCGCCGCCGAAGATCGTCTTGCCTTCGGTTTCCTTGGCAAACCACTCGATCGCCTTGTTGATGATCTCAAGGGTCAACAGGTAACAATCCTTGGCGTCGTTTGCCCAGGTGAACAGGCCGTGGCTCTCGAGCACGACGCCCTTGGCATTCGGGTTGGCCTTGACGAAGGCTTCGAGGTCGAGACCAAGCTGGAAGCCAGGACGACGCCAGGGCAGCCAGCCGATATCGGCACCGAAGATCTTTTGCGTGAGTTCCTTGGAATTCTTCGAAGCCGCAATCGCGATGATCGCATCGGGATGCATGTGATCGACATGGATGAACGGCACGAAACCATGCAGCGGCGTATCGATCGAGGCAGCACGCGGGTTCAGGTTGAACGTGCAATGGGGCAGGAAGCCGACCATGCGATCTTCGTCATCAACGCCCTTGTAGATGCCCTTCAGCGCATCGAGCTTGTCCTGATACAGCGTCGAGAAACCATCGAGCTTGATCGTGCCGACATCACCGCCAGAGCCCTTGACCCAGAGAACCTGAACCTTTTCCCCGGTGAGCGGATCGGTTTCCATGACCTTGGCCGAGGTATTGCCACCGCCATAATTGGTAATGCGCTTGTCCGCACCAAGCAGGTTCGAACGATAAAGCAGCTTACCCGGCTCATCGAGCTTGGCAGCGTAGGCATCATCCCAACGATTATCGAGAAGGCGGGTATGGCCCGTCATGACATCCTCCAGGTATTTGTTCATGGGCCGAAATGCACGGACCCATCTCCTTCTTGTCGATGGGTATCGCGCATCAGATCGACGATTGTCAATCAGTTTCGATCATTACTTTTCATTGTGCGTTGCAATATTATCTTTTTTGATCGTTTCTGATTGACAGGTTAAAAGCAATCCGAATAAATCAGGATCAGGAGGAGCCCCATGCACGAACGCGAACGCCATCGCATCATACTCAGCGCGATCCAGGAAAAGCCGGTTGTCACCGTGCAGGATATCGCTGAATTGACCGAGGCATCAGAAGCCACGATCCGCCGGGACATTGCCTCTCTGCATGTGCAGGGAAAGCTTCGTCGTGTTCGCGGCGGCGCAGAGGCCGTGCATCCGCCGCAGCTTGGCAACCTGGCAGCGCGTCCATTCCGCGTGTCTGAATCGGTCAACATCGACAAGAAACGCGCAATTGCGCGCGCCGCCGTCGATTTGTGCGAGGAAGGCGATTCGATCATCATCAATGGCGGCACCACGACGTTCCAGATGGTGCACTTCATGTCGGCCCGCCGCCTGCAGGTGATGACCAATTCCTTCGCCATTGCCGAACATCTGGTCAAGCATTCGAAATGCAATGTGTCGGTCCCAGGGGGCGCGATCTATCGCGACCAGAGCCTGATCCTGTCACCGTTCGAAAATGACGCGATCCGCAATTTCTACGCCCGCCGCATCTTCATCGGCGCGCAAGGTATCAACGCCCACGGCGTGATGGAATCCGACGCGCTGGTCATCCAGAGCGAGCAGAAGCTGGTTCGCCAGGCCGAAGAGCTGATTGTCATGGTCGACAGCAGCAAATTTGCCAAACGTTCGAGCCTCATTCTGTGCCCGCTCGACAAGGTCTCGACCATCATCACCGACGACAGAATTTCCGACGAGGCGGCCGCTATGGTCACCGATGCCGGCATCAAGCTGATTACGGTGAGGCCAGCGGCCTCATCGGAAAAGGAGGATACCACGTCAGTCGCCTGACAATTTAGCGGCTGACGAGGGGGAGTTCAGCAGTTCATCAAACCTGGGAGGAAAAATATGAAACTGTCTAAGACATTGCTGGCGGGCGTGGTATTTGCCATCGCCTCCATGGGCTCGGCCGTACAGGCCGCCGACATGAAGATCGCACTGGTCGTCAAATCGCTCGGCAACGGCTTCTTCGAGGCGGCCAATAAGGGCGCTGAAGAAGCAGCCAAGGAACTCGGCGGCGTCGAGATCATCTATACCGGTCCGACGACGACCACGGCCGAAGGCCAGATCGAAGTCATCAATTCGCTGATTGCTCAGGGCGTCGACGCCATCGCCATTTCCGCAAACGATCCGGATGCCGTCGTTCCGGCTCTGAAGAAGGCGGCCCAGCGCGGCATCAAGGTCATCTCGTGGGATTCGGGCGTTGCCGCCGAAGGCCGCATCATGCACCTGAACCCGTCGTCCAACGAACTGATCGGCAAGATGTGCCTGCAGCTCGCGGCAAACCATCTTGAAGGCGGCAAGGGCGACTTCGCCATCCTGTCGGCCACCACGACCTCGACCAACCAGAACATCTGGATCGAGGAAATGAAGAAGCAGTTGAAGGACTTCAATGGCCTCAATCTCGTCACCACGGTCTATGGCGACGACTTGGCCGACAAGAGCTACCGCGAAGCCCAGGGCCTCCTGAGCTCGCAGCCGAACGTCAAGGTCATCGTAGCCCCGACAACGGTTGGCGTTCTCGCAGCCTCGCAGGCTGTTAAGGATGCCGGCAAGATCGGCCAGGTCTATGTGACCGGTCTTGGCCTGCCGTCCGAAATGGCTGGCGCCATCAAGTCGGGTGCGACCAAGGAATTCGCCATCTGGAACCCGATCGACCTCGGTTATTCGGCAACCCAGATCGCCTATCGCCTGGTCAAGGGTGAGACGGACGGCGCTCCCGGTTCGGAAGTGGAAGCGGGCCGCATGGGCAAGATCAAGATTGGCGACAATGGCGAAGCCGCCATGGCCGATCCCTTCGTCTACGACGCGTCGAACATCGACGAATTCTCGAAGATCTTCTGATCCGGCAGCTCCGAGTTGAGGCATCACGTGCCCCTCACCCTAACCCTCTCCCCGCAAGCGGGGAGAGGGGACGTGCCCCGATGATGGAATGACGCATGGCTTGCGTCCTTCTCCCCGCATGCGGGGAGAAGGTGCCGGCAGGCGGATGAGGGGCTTATAGGAACTGAAATGACCATGACCGTTCAAGCCAAGTCTCTCAATACCGCGCCATTGCCTGCCGACACGCCGATTCTGGAGATGCGCGGCATCTCGCAGATCTTTCCCGGCGTCAAAGCGCTCGATGGTGTGAATATCGCGCTCTACCCCGGCAAGGTCACCGCTCTGATCGGCGAGAACGGCGCTGGCAAGTCGACGCTGGTCAAGATCCTGACCGGCATCTATCGCCCCAACGAGGGCGAAATCCTCATCGACGGCAAGCCGACCGCCTTCGCCAATGCCCAGGATGCGATCGACGCTGGCGTCACTGCCATCCACCAGGAAACGGTCCTCTTTGACGAATTGACCGTCGGTGAAAACATCTTCCTCGGCCATGCGCCGAAAACACGGCTAGGCCTGATCGACTGGCGCCAGATCAACGAGCGCTCCCGCACCCTCATGCAGGCGCTCGAAAGCGACATCGATCCGACGACCAAGCTCAAGGATTTCTCCATCGCCCAGCGCCATCTGGTGGCGATCGCCCGTGCCCTGTCCGTCGAAGCCCGCATCGTCATCATGGATGAGCCGACGGCCGCCTTGTCCCGCAAGGAGATCGACGATCTCTTCCGCATCGTCGACGGCCTGAAGCGCCAGGGCAAGGCAATCCTCTTCATCAGCCACAAATTCGATGAAGTCTATGAGATCGCCGACAACTACGCCGTCTTCCGCGATGGTCGCATGGTGGGTTCCGGCGTGCTGAAGACAACCCCACAAGACGAGATCGTCCGCCTGATGGTCGGTCGCGATGTGCATGACGTTTTCCCCAAGACACCTGCCGTCATTGGCGCCTCGATGCTGTCCGTCCATGGCTACAACCACGAAACCGAATTCCGCAACATTTCCTTCGACCTGAAGAAGGGCGAGATCCTCGGCATCTACGGACTGATCGGCGCCGGACGCTCCGAACTCTGCCAGTCGCTCTTTGGCATCACCCGCCCCGCCTCGGGCACCTTGTCGCTCGAAGGCCGACCGATCACCATCAGTTCGCCGGCCGATGCGATTGCCGCCGGCATTGTCTATGTGCCCGAAGAGCGCGGTCGCCACGGCCTCGCGCTCGACATGCCGATCTACCAGAACATGTCGCTGCCTTCGCTGGTCCGCACCTCGGTCTCGGGTTTCCTGAAGGCGGCCAATGAATTGAAGCTGGCACGCCGCTATGCCGAACGGCTGGATCTGCGCGCCGCAGCTCTGTCCGTCCCGGTCGGCACGCTGTCGGGCGGCAACCAGCAGAAGGTCGTCATCGGCAAGTGGCTTGCGACCGCACCCAAGGTCATCATCCTCGACGAACCGACCAAGGGCATAGACATCGGCTCCAAGGCCGCCGTCCATGGATTCATCTCCGAACTCGCCGGCGAAGGCCTGTCGATCATCATGATCTCGTCCGAACTGCCGGAGATCCTCGGCATGTCCGACCGGGTCATGGTCATGCGCGAAGGCCTCTCCGCCGGCATCTATGAACGCGAAGGGCTGTCGGCCGAGACGCTGGTGCGTGCGGCGACCGGCAATGCGTAAGGATAGCATCATGCAAAATCTGCTGAAAAACCGGGAACTGCTGTTGGGTCTGATCATCGTTGGGATGATCCTTGGCTTCTCGACCCGAGCCGACAATTTCGCCACCCCCGGCAACCTGGCCAATATCTTCAACGACACCTCGATCCTGATCATTCTGGCGCTCGGCCAGATGGTGGTCATCCTGACCAAGTCAATCGACCTGTCGGTGGCGGCAAACCTTGCCTTCACCGGAATGGCAGTTGCCATGCTCGACGCAAGCTATCCCGGCCTGCCGCTCGCGCTGCTCATCGTTGTGGCAATCGGCATCGGCGCCATGCTCGGTGCGATCAACGGCTTTCTCGTCTGGGCTTTGCAGATCCCGCCGATTGTCGTGACGCTCGGCACCTTGACCATCTACCGCGGCATGACCTTCGTCCTGTCGGGTGGTGCCTGGGTCAACGCCCACCAGATGCAGCCCGACTTTCTCGGCTTCCCCCGCACGGTGGTCCTCGGTCTGCCCATCCTGTCCTGGGTCGCGATTGCCATCGTCATTCTCGTCTCGTTCATCCTGACCCGCACCAGCTTCGGCCGCTCCACCTATGCCGCAGGCGGCAATCCGGTTGCTGCCATCTATGCCGGCATCGATGTCGGCCGCGCCCGCTTCCTCGCCTTCGTCCTGTCCGGCGCGCTCGCCGGTCTCTCCGGCTATCTCTGGGTTTCGCGCTACGCCGTAGCCTATGTCGATATCGCCGGCGGTTTCGAACTCGACAGCGTCGCGGCAAACGTCATCGGCGGCATCTCGATCGCCGGCGGCATCGGCACCGTCATCGGCACGGTGCTCGGGGCGCTCTTCCTGGGCGTCATCAAGAACGCGCTTCCGGTCATCGGCATCTCGCCTTTCGCCCAAATGGCCATTTCCGGCATCGTGATCGTGCTTGCCGTCGTCTTCAATGCCCGCGCCGAGCGCAAGAAGGGCCGGATTATCCTGCGCGATCGCGCCGCCAAGACCGAGGTGACGGCATGAGCACCAATCCTATCTCCCCCCGCGAAAAGCGCATCATCCCGGACCGGCTCGGAACGCCCCTCCGCCGCATGCTGGCGAGCTGGGAAGTGCTGCTCTTTTGTGTCGCCGTTCTGATCTTCATCGCCAATTCGCTCGCCTCGCCCTACTTCCTCGATGCCTGGAACCTGTCGGATGCGACGTTCAACTTCACCGAAAAGGCAATGATCGCCTTTGCCATGGCGCTGCTGATCATAGCCGGTGAGATCGACCTCTCGGTCGCCGCCATCATCGCATTGGCCTCAACCGCCATGGGTTACGCCGTGCAGATGGGCGTCGGCACGCCGGGTCTTGTCGCCATCGGCACCACCACGGGTCTCGCCTGCGGCGCCTTCAACGGATTTCTGGTTGCCGTCCTCCGCCTGCCCTCGATCGTGGTCACCATCGGCACGATGAGCCTCTTCCGCGGCATTTCCTATATCGTGCTCGGCGACCAGGCCTTCGGCAAATATCCGGCAGATTTCGCCTATTTCGGCCAGGGTTACGTGTTCTGGGTCTTCTCTTTCGAATTCGTCCTGTTCCTCGGGATGGCGCTCGCCTTCGGCATCCTGCTGCACAAGACGAATTTCGGCCGCCATGTCTATGTCATCGGCAACAATCCGCTGGCCGCCCGCTTCTCCGGCATCCCGGTGGAACGGGTGAAGTTCATCCTCTTCCTTCTGACCGGCCTGATGAGCGGCATCGCCGCCGTATGCCTCACGTCCCGTCTGGGCTCCACCCGTCCATCGATCGCTCAAGGCTGGGAACTGGAAGTGGTCACCATGGTCGTGCTCGGCGGCGTCTCCATTCTCGGCGGCGCCGGCACCATCGTCGGTGTCGTCATCGCCGCCTTCGTCATGGGCCTTGTCACTTTCGGCCTCGGCCTGTTGAATGTGCCCGGCATCGTCATGTCGATCTTCATCGGCCTGCTGCTGATCATCACCATCGCCCTGCCGATCATCGCCCGCCGGATCAAGCATGCGAGGAACGCCTGATGGCCGAGCTTGAGAAACACGCCTTCAAGATGACGCTCAATCCCGGCATGGAAGCCGAATACAGGAAGCGCCATGACGAGATCTGGCCCGAACTCGTCGGCCTCCTGCATGACGCAGGTGTCTCCGACTATTCGATCCATCTCGACCCGGAGACCAATATCCTGTTCGGTGTACTGACACGGCCGAAAAACCATAAAATGGCAGCCTTGCCGGATCATCCGGTGATGAAGCGCTGGTGGGCACACATGGCCGACATCATGGCGTCCAACCCGGACAACTCTCCGATCGCCACGGATCTGGTCACGGTGTTTCATCTGCCATGACGAAGCCTGACGACCTGCCGAAATACCGACACGTCGCCGTCATCGATATCGGCAAGACCAATGCAAAGCTGGTTGTCGTCGATGCGCAGACCGGCACGGAGATCACTGTCCGCAAGACCGCCAACACGGTCCTCTCAAGCCCGCCCTATCCCCATTTCGACGTTGAAACGCTGTGGCAGTTCATCCTCGCCACGCTGGCGGAATTCGCCAAGTCGCCCGGCTTCGATGCGCTCTCGATCACTACCCATGGCGCAAGTGCCGCCTTGCTGGATGAAAAGGGCGATCTTGCCCTGCCGGTCCTCGACTACGAGCATCTCTACCAGCAGGACATCCAGTCCGCCTACGCGGCCCTGCGACCGGATTTTGCCGAGACCTATTCACCAAGGCTCGCCGGAGGGCTCAATGTCGGCGCCCAGTTGCACTATCAGCAGACGGTATTCCCCGCCGATTTTGCCCGCGTCGCCACCATCCTCACCTACCCGCAATACTGGGCCTACCGGTTGACCGGCATCGCCGCCAATGAGGGCACGTCGCTCGGCTGTCACACCGATCTCTGGCAACCCTTCACTGCCAGCTATTCCAGCCTCGTTGATCGCCTTGGCATCCGAAAGCAGCTTGCGCCGGTCCGCTCCGCCTTCGATGCGCTCGGCGAGATCCAGCCGGAACTGGCCGCGCGTCTCGGCCTGACAAAGCCGGTACCGGTCTATTGCGGCATCCACGATTCCAACGCCTCGCTCCTGCCCCATCTGCTCGGCTTCGGCTCCCCTTGTTCTGTCATCTCGACCGGCACCTGGGTCATCTGTTTCGGCGTCGGAGCAAAACCCGATCAGCTCGATCCGAACCGCGACACACTGGTCAATGTCGATGCCCAGGGCAGCCCGGTCCCCTCTGCGCGCTTCATGGGCGGACGCGAATGGGACATGCTGACGCGGGATTTGCCGCCATTGACGCCGCATGAAGAAGCGCAAGCCCTGCAATCCGTCCTGCACCAAGGCATCATGCTGCTGCCGAGCGTCGTCGAAAAAACCGGACCCTATCCGGACCGCAAGGCTGAGTGGACACGCGACCCCGCAGGTCCGGCCGAGCGTCGCGTGGCGGCAAGCCTTTACGAAGCGCTGATGACGGTCACTTGTCTGGGTCTGATTGGTGCGGACGGCCCGCTGATCGTCGAGGGACCATTTGCAACAAACGGTCTCTATCTAAGAGCCTTGCACAGCCTCACCGGCCGGCCTGTCTTCGCGTCGGAGGCCACCACCGGCACCGCCATTGGCGCGGCCCTGTTGACCGGCCTTCAGCTCAAGGTCCCCATGCATCCGGTCACCGGCACGATCGAAAAACTCAAAACCTACGCCACAGGCTGGCGTGCACGGGCGGACGCCCAACGTCTTTCCGTCTAAATTTTACCCAGTCGGATTTTTGCATTTCTTTTGTGCAGCGCAGCTTGTCAAACATGCTGCGCTGCGCCATCAATGCCCGCATGAGCAATACCGACCTCACCATTCTCGTGATCGATGAGAACGCCGTACGTGCGGCGATCATCGATGAGGGATTGCGCGAGGCAGGCCACACACATGTGACGGTGGTCCATGAGGTCAACGGCATTGCCCGCATTGTCGAGACCCTCGCCCCCGACGTCATCATCATCGATATCGAGAACCCCAACCGCGACATGATGGAACATCTGTTCCAACTGACCCGCACGGTGGAGCGACCGATCGCGATGTTCGTCGACCGGTCCGACACCGCGTCGATCGAGGCTGCCGTCGATGCAGGCGTCTCGGCCTATATCGTCGATGGCCTGAAGAAAGAGCGCGTCAAACCCATCCTCGACATGGCCGTCAGCCGCTTCAACGCCTTCAGCCGCTTGCAGCGCGAACTGGCGGAAGCCCGCAGTGCCCTGGAAGAGCGGAAAATCATCGAGCGCGCCAAGGGAATCTTGATGAAAATGCGTGGCTTGAGCGAGGAAGAAGCCTTCGCGCTGCTGCGCCAAACCGCGATGAACGAAAAGAAGAAACTGGCCGACATCGCCCAGAGCGTGGTCACCGCAGCAGGGCTGCTACTTTGACGGATCGCCCGAGAGGACGCCGGAGGAATCGGAGTGCATGACATGACGAGCAGGCGAAACGATAGCGGCGGACTGGCCGCGCCGGGTCTCGGTCCCGGCAAGCAGCAGCGCGTTCTCCGCGCCGGCTTCATCCCGCTGATGGACGCCTCGGTTCTGGTCGCCGCTGCCGAATGCGGTTTCGCCGAGCGCGAAGGGCTGACCCTCGATCTTGTGCGCGACGTCTCCTGGGCCAATGTTCGCGATCGCCTCGCCTTTCGCCAGTTCGACATTGCCCATATGCTTTCACCGATGCCTGTCGCCTCGATGCTTGGCCTCGGATCCAACCCGTCACCGACCATCACGCCATTTTCACTCGGTCGCGGCGGCAATGCGATCACACTGTCGCTCAGGCTCTTCGAGCGCATGCAGTCCCTGACCGGTATTGGGGAGGACGCATCCGCGCTCGACAATTCCAGGGCGCTGGCTTCCGTGCTCGCCGACATGCGCGCCCGCGGCGAACAACCGCCGACTTTGGGCATGACCTACCCATTTTCCTCGCACAACTATGAGTTCCGCTACTGGCTGGCTGCCGGTGGCATCGATCCAGACCGGGACGTAAAGCTCGTTGTCGTGCCGCCGCCGCTGACATCCGATGCGCTGGCCGCCGGCGCCATCGACGGTTTCTGTGTCGGCGCGCCATGGAACATGGTCGCCTCCGAGCGCGGCGTCGGGCGGATCGTTGCGGCCAAGCAGGACATATGGCCATCGGCCCCTGAAAAAGTGGTCGGCATGCGCCCCGATTGGGCAGCAACCAACAGCGACACCGTCTCACGCCTGATCGTCGCCCTCGATGCCGCAGCCAGGTGGTGCGACACCCCCGAGAACCATGACCATCTGGCGGAAATGCTGGCAGACGCACGCTACATCGCGACCGAAGTCAGCATCATTCGCCGTGTTCTGGCCGGCGAATTCAGCCTCGACGCCAAGGGCAATCAGCGGTTGCTTCCGGATTATTTCGTCTTTCACGGCCAGAATGCCAACTACCCGCGCCCGAGCCAGGCGCTGTGGATCTACAGCCAGATGATCCGCTGGGGGCAGGTCGGTTTCAGCGACAAGGGATCACAGCAAGCCGCCAGCGCTTTCCGGCCGGACATCTACCGCCAGGCCCTGGGCGATGCCGCAGCGCCCGATGATGGCGACATCCGCATCGAAGGCACCACGGAGGGCGATCGCTTCATGGATGCGATGGTCTTCGACCCCGCCGATATCAACGCCTATGTCGCGGCATTTCCAGTCGGCAGCCGGCATCATCAAACCTCGACACCGCATGACTTCTAATATTGCACTGCCCAATGCTGCGGCGTCGAAATTTGTGCAATGCGGGCATTCGCACAAGTTTTACGCACCCGCAAGGCAATGCAGGTGTCGATCCGCAGCAACGCAAAATTAGATTTTCGCAATAAGAAACAACGACTAAAGTCACCGAACACGAAACTGGCACGCTGCTTGCTTCGTTAAAAACAATCCGGTCAACGGCGATCGGATATACAAGAGCGCAAATAGCGCTCACCAGAGACATCGAAGTCGCTTGGTCTTGCATTCCGGGAATCCTCCTTTCCCGTGGACGCAAAAACCGGGCGGCTTTTTTTGTTTTTCCGGATCTCCGTCACCACCAGAGGGACACGCACAATGACGAAGACTACAGGATTGGGCATCAGCCGTCGCAATATCCTCAAGACCACCGCCGCGGCCGCATTGGTCAGCGCGGTGCGCTCCGCCTTCCCATCCGGCGCCTTCGCGGCATCCGCCGGCCCTGAAGTCACCGGGCTGAAGCTCGGCTACATCGCGCTCACCGATGCGGCACCGCTGATCATCGCCAAGGAAAAAGGCTTCTTCGCGAAGCACGGCATGGCCGATGTCGAAGTGCTCAAGCAGGCCTCCTGGGGCGCCACCCGCGACAATCTCGTGCTCGGCGGCGAGGCCAACGGCATAGACGGCGCGCATATCCTCACCCCAATGCCCTACCTGATGGAAACCGGCAAGGTGACGCAGAATAATGTGCCGGTGCCGATGTCGATCGTCGCCCGGCTGAATCTCGACAGCCAGGGCATTTCGGTTGCCCAGGAATATGCCGAGACCGGCGTGCAGCTCGATGCCTCCAAGCTCAAGGAAGCCTTCGCCGCCAAAAAAGCTGCCGGCAACGAGATCAAGGTCGCCATGACCTTCCCCGGCGGCACGCATGATCTCTGGATCCGCTATTGGCTGGCCGCCGGCGGCATCGATCCGGACAAGGACGTCTCCACCATCGTCGTGCCGCCGCCGCAGATGGTTGCCAACATGAAGGTCGGCAACATGGACGCCTTCTGTGTCGGCGAACCCTGGAACGAGCAGCTCGTCAATCAGGGCATCGGCTTTACCGCCTGCACCACGGGCGAGCTGTGGAAGGGCCATCCGGAAAAGGCGCTCGGCCTGCGCACCGAATGGATCGAGAAGAACCCGAATGCCGCGAAGGCGCTGATGATGGCCGTGATGGAAGCCCAGATCTGGGCCGACAGCATGGACAACAAGGAAGAGATGTCGGCGATCCTCGGCAAGCGCCAGTGGTTCAACGTGCCGCCGAAGGATGTCGCCGGTCGCCTCAAGGGCACGATCAACTACGGCAACGATCGCCTCGTCGAAAACACCGGGCTCGAGATGAAGTTCTGGAAGGACCACGCCTCCTATCCGTTCAAGAGCCATGACGCCTGGTTCCTCACCGAGAACATCCGCTGGGGCAAGTTCGCAGCCGACACAGACATCAAGGCGCTGGTCGACAAGGTCAACCGCGAGGACATCTGGCGCGCGGCAGCCGCCGACCTCGGCATCGCCGCCGCCGACATCCCTGCATCGAGCTCGCGTGGACCGGAAACCTTCTTCGACGGCAAGGTCTTCGATCCGGAAAATCCGCAGACCTATCTCGACAGCCTGTCGATCAAGGCCGGGGCGTAAAGCGGCATTGCCCCTCACCCGGCTGCCGCCACCCTCTCCCCGCAAGCGGGGCGAGGGGAGTGTGGCAGGAGGATGTGGGGCTACGCTTCACCACAACGAACACCACTCGAAAGAGGATCACACCATGACCGCAACAGCCCGCAAGGCAGACCAGACGGCGACACCGAAAACGGTGTCCCAAGTGTCGTCTGACAAAAGCGCGACAGTCGTCGTGATGGCGCAGCGCCCGGCCCGCAAGCTTAACATCCAGCCGGCACTGGCGGCCATCTGTCGCAATGTATTGCCGCCGCTCGTGGTGCTGATCGCGCTGCTGGCCATCTGGCAGATCGCCTGCTCGCATCCTGGCGCCACCCTGCCGCCACCGTCGCAGGTCTGGATCGACAGCTATGACCTGATTGCCTTTCCGTTCTTTGACTATGGCTCGCAGGATATCGGCCTTGCCTGGCGTGTTCTGATCTCGCTGCAGCGGGTGGCGATCGGCTTTGGCCTTGCCGCCGTCGTCGGCGTCTTCCTTGGTGCCGTCGTCGGCCAGTCGGTCTGGGCCATGCGCGGTCTCGACCCGATCTTCCAGATCCTGCGCACCGTGCCGCCGCTCGCCTGGCTGCCGCTGTCGCTGGCCGCGTTCCAGAACTCCAACCCGTCCGCGATCTTCGTCATCTTCATCACCTCGATCTGGCCGGTGATCATCAACACCGCGGTCGGCGTGCGCAACATTCCGGACGACTACCGCAACATCGCCCGGGTGCTCCGCCTCAACCCGCTGGAATTCTTCATCCGCATCATGGTCCCGGCGGCTGCCCCTTACATCTTCACCGGCCTTCGCATCGGCATCGGCCTGTCCTGGCTCGCAATCGTTGCTGCCGAAATGCTGACCGGCGGCGTCGGCATCGGCTTCTTTATCTGGGATGCGTGGAATTCCTCGCGTCTCTCCGACATCATCGTGGCGCTCGCCTATATCGGCGTGACCGGCTTCGTCCTCGACAAGCTCGTCGGACTGCTCGGCAGTGTCATCACCCGCGGCACCACGAAGAACTGAGGAGACGATAGCCATGAACGCCTATCTCAAGATCGACCATATCGACAAGAACTTCGAACGTGCCGGTACGAAGACGGAAGTCCTCAAGGATGTCAGCCTGACCATCGACAAGGGCGAGTTCGTCTCGATCATCGGCCATTCCGGCTGCGGCAAGTCCACCCTGCTGAACCTGATTGCCGGCCTCACCCGAGTTTCCTCGGGCGCTGTCCTGCTCGAAAACGTCGAGGTCAACGCACCCGGCCCGGAACGCGCCGTCGTTTTCCAGAACCACTCGCTCCTGCCCTGGCTGACCGTCTACGAAAACGTCAACCTCGCCGTCTCCAAGGTCTTTGCCGGCCGTAAGACAAAGGCGGAAAAGCATGACTGGGTGATGCGCAATCTGGATCTCGTCCAGATGGGTCATGCCAGGGACAAGCGCCCGGCGGAAATCTCCGGCGGCATGAAACAGCGCGTCGGCATTGCCCGGGCGCTCGCCATGGAGCCGAAGATCCTGCTGCTCGACGAGCCCTTCGGCGCGCTGGATGCCCTCACCCGCGCCCATCTGCAGGACGCCGTGATGGAGATCCATTCCCGCCTCGGCAACACGATGATCATGATCACCCATGATGTCGACGAGGCCGTGCTGCTATCCGACCGCATCGTCATGATGACCAACGGCCCGGCCGCCCGCATCGGGGAAGTGCTTGAGGTCCCGATCCCGCGGGTGCGCGACCGCATCGCGCTCGCCGCCGACCGCACCTACCTTAAATCCCGCGAAGCCGTGTTGAAGTTCCTCTACGAACGCCACCGCTTCGTCGAAGCCGCGGAGTGAAATCAATGGCTGAAAAACTCGTTATCATCGGTAATGGCATGGCGCCCGGTCGCATGCTGGAAGAACTGTTCGAAAAGGCACCCGGCCATTTCGACGTGACCATTTTCAACGCCGAGCCGCGCGTCAACTACGACCGCATCATGCTCTCGCCGGTCCTCTCCGGCGAAAAATCCTACGACGATATCGTCATCCACAATGACGACTGGTACGCCACCCATGGCGTGACCTTGCACAAGGGCGCAAAGGTCGCCGAGATCGACCGCCATGCGAAGACGGTCACGTCGGCCAACGGCATCACGGTACCCTACGACAAGCTGGTCATCGCCACTGGCTCGCTGCCCTTCATCATCCCGGTTCCCGGCCATCAATTGCCCGGCGTCCTGCCGTATCGCGATCTCGACGACGTCGACAAGATGCTCGAGATTTCCAAGGGCAAGGGCCGCGCGATCGTCATCGGCGCCGGCCTGCTCGGCCTGGAAGCGGCCTATGGCCTGAAGCGCCAGGGCATGGATGTCACCGTCATCCACCTGATGCCGACCATCATGGAACGCCAGCTCGACCCGGCCGCCGCCTATCTCTTGGAAAAGGCGCTGACCGAACGCGGCATCGACATCATCACCAAGGCCAACACCAAACAGATCCTCGGCACCGACAGGGTCGAGGGCATCGAGCTGGAAGACGGCCGTATCATCGCAGGCGACATGGTGATCATGGCCGTCGGCATCCGCCCGGCCTCCAGCCTCGCCAAGGACGCCGGTATCGCCGTCAACCGCGGCATCGTCGTCGACGACGGCATGATGACCTCGGACCCCAATATCTTTTCGCTCGGCGAATGCGCCGAACATCGCGGCACCTGCTACGGCCTCGTCGCGCCCCTTTATGAGGCCGCCCGGGTTCTCGCCGACCGCCTGACCGGAGGCACCAGCGAATATCACGGCTCCGTCGTCAACACGAAGCTCAAGGTCACCGGCATCAACCTCTTCTCCGCCGGCGACTTCGCAGAAGCGCCGGACCGCGAGGAAATCGTGCTACGCGATGCTTCGGCCGGCGTCTACAAGCGCCTCGTGCTGAAGGACAACAAGATCCTCGGCGCCGTGCTTTATGGCGAGACGGCGGATGGCTCCTGGTTCTTCGACCTGATGAAGCGCGGAACCGATATCTCTGAGATGCGCGACACCCTGATCTTCGGCCAGTCCTACCAGGGGGGCACCCCGCTGGACCCTATGGCGGCCGTTGCAGCCTTGCCGGATGATGCAGAAATCTGCGGCTGCAACGGCGTCTGCAAGGGCAAGATCGTCTCCACGATCTCGTCCAAGGGCCTGACCTCGCTGGATGACGTGCGCGCCCATACCAAGGCATCCGCTTCTTGCGGCTCCTGCACGGGCCTCGTTGAACAACTGATGGCCCTGACTTTGGGCGATACCTACAATCCGGCCGCCGTCACGCCCATGTGCACCTGCACCGAGCTTGGCCATGACGACGTGCGCCGGCTGATCAAGGCGAAGGGCCTGAAAACCATTCCCGCCGTGATGCAGGAACTGGAATGGAAGACCTCCTGCGGCTGTGCCAAATGCCGCCCGGCGCTCAACTACTACCTCGTCTGTGACTGGCCGGACGAATATGCCGACGACTACCAGTCGCGCTACATCAACGAGCGTGTGCATGCCAACATCCAGAAGGACGGCACCTATTCCGTCGTGCCGCGCATGTGGGGCGGCGTGACCAATGCGAGCGAACTGCGCGCCATCGCAGACGTCGTCGACAAGTTCGAAATCCCGATGGTCAAGGTCACCGGCGGCCAGCGCATCGATTTGCTCGGCATCGAGAAGGAAGATCTGCCAGCGGTCTGGGCCGATCTCGGCAAGGCCGGTTTCATTTCCGGCCAGGCTTACGCCAAGGGACTGCGCACGGTGAAAACCTGCGTCGGCTCCGACTGGTGCCGTTTCGGCACGCAGGATTCAACAGGTCTCGGCATCCGCATCGAGAAATTCATGTGGGGTTCCTGGACGCCGGCCAAGCTGAAGCTCGCCGTATCCGGCTGTCCGCGCAACTGCGCCGAAGCCACCTGCAAGGATATCGGCGTCATCTGCGTCGACAGCGGCTTCGAGATCCATTTCGCCGGTGCTGCCGGCCTCGACATCAAGGGCACCGACGTCCTGGGTCTGGTGAAGACCGAGGATGAGGCGCTCGAGCATATCGTAGCGCTCACCCAGATGTATCGCGAGCAGGGTCGCTATCTCGAGCGCATCTACAAATGGGCGAAACGCATCGGCCATGACGAGATCCGCCGCCAGATCATGACCGACGCGGAAAAGCGCCGTGCCTATTACGAGCGCTTCGTCTTCAGCCAGTCTTTCGCCCAGGTCGACCCCTGGTCGGAGCGTGTCTCCGGCAAGGACAAACACGAGTTCAAGCCGATGGCGACCGTCGAATTTTCGGCGGCGGCGGAATAGTCCCTTCTCCCCGCTTGCGGGGAGAAGGTGTCCGAAGGGGCAGGCGCAACTCGTTGCGCCGGGGATGAGGGGCTGTGCTGGTTGCCCCTCATCCTGACCCTCTCCCCGCAGGCGGGGAGAGGGAAAAGGAACAACAAGGAACGAACCCATGAACTGGATCGCCATCGGCCATATCGACGACATTCCCCTGCGTGGCGCGCGTTGCGTGAAAACGCCCGAGGGCAAGATCGCCGTTTTCCGCACAGCAGAGAATGAGGTCTTCGCTATCGAGGATCAATGCCCGCACAAGGGTGGCCCCCTCTCCCAGGGCATCGTGCATGGCAAATCCGTCACCTGCCCGCTGCATAATTTCGTCATCTCGCTCGAAAGCGGCAGGGCGCTCGGCGCCGATGAGGGCGAGGTCAGGACCATTCCGCTGCGCAATATCGACGGTCAGCTCGCAATCGCGCTCGACGCAATGCTGGTTGCGGCGGAGTGAGACCATGATGTCCGCGGCCCAGATACCCCCCTCTGCCCTGCCGGGCATCTCCCCCACAAGGGAGGAGATCACCATGCCGCACACAAGTTGCCTAGCTCACCAAACGACCTCGATACGAAACGGTTCGGCTGCTTTGTACCGATACGTTACTGCAGAAGCGCCAAAGCGCCGCCGCAGCCCGATCTCCCCCCGTGTGGGGGAGATGCCCGGCAGGGCAGAGGGGGGTGGCACTCGCGCCGTCAGGGGGCTTTATGTCCACTGAAACCAAGACCACCTGTCCCTATTGCGGCGTCGGCTGCGGCGTGATTGCCAGCGTCGATGAGGCCGGCAAGGTCAGCATCAAGGGCGACCCGGACCATCCGGCCAATTTCGGCAGGCTCTGTTCCAAGGGCTCGGCGCTTGCCGAGACGCTTGATCTCGACGGCCGGGCACTCCATCCCGAGATCATGGGCGAGAGAACCAGCTGGAACACGGCTCTGGACATGGTGGCGCAGACGTTCCGCCAGACGATCGCGGAGCATGGGCCGGACTCGGTCGCCTTCTATGTCTCCGGCCAGTTGCTGACCGAGGACTACTATGTCGCCAACAAGCTGATGAAGGGTTTCATAGGCTCGGCCAATATCGACACCAATTCCCGCCTCTGCATGGCCTCCTCGGTTGCCGGCCATCGCCGCGCATTCGGTGCCGACACAGTCCCCGGCACCTATGAAGACCTGGAACTGGCCGATCTCGTCGTGCTGGTCGGCTCCAACATGGGCTGGTGCCATCCGGTCCTCTATCAACGGCTGGCGGCAGCAAAGGCGGCTCGCCCCGGGCTGAAGGTCGTCGTCATCGACCCCCGCCGCACGGCGACATCCGATATCGCCGATCTCCACCTTTCGGTTCGCCCGGATGGCGATGTTGCGCTGTTCAACGGACTGCTCGCGCATCTCGTCCAGCACAACGCAATTGACCAGAGCTATATCGCCGCCCATACCCATGGCTTCGCCGAGGCTTTTGCTGAAGCGGACATGTCCATGGCCGACCTGATCGAGGCAACCGGCCTGCCGGCGATGCAGATCCGCCAATTCTTCCATCTCTTCCAGATGACGGAAAAGTCCGTCACCTGCTACAGCCAGGGCGTCAATCAGTCGTCCGTCGGCTCCGACAAGGTCAACGCGATCATCAATTGCCATCTGGCAACGGGCCGCATCGGCCGCCCCGGCATAGGCCCTTTCTCGCTCACCGGCCAACCGAATGCCATGGGTGGCCGCGAGGTCGGTGGTCTTGCCAACATGCTGGCCGCACACATGGCGATCGAAAACCCGGGCCATCGCGAAAGGGTCCAGCGCTTCTGGCAATCGCCGGTCATTTCCGACAAGGCGGGCCTCAAGGCCGTCGACATGTTCGAAGCGGTCGCCGATGGCCGCATCAAGGCGCTGTGGATCATGTCCACCAATCCGGTCGTCTCCATGCCGGATGCCGACCGCGTCAAGGCGGCCCTTGAGGCTTGCCCCTTCGTCGTCGTCTCGGACATCCTCAAGTACACCGACACTGCCCGTCTGGCAGACGTTCTTTTGCCGGCCACCGGCTGGGGTGAGAAATCCGGCACCGTCACCAATTCCGAACGCCGCATCTCGCGCCAGCGCCCTTTTCTGGCAGCACCCGGCGAAGCGCGACCCGACTGGTGGCAGCTTGCCGAAGTCGGCAGACGCATGGGCAACGACACGGCATTTGCCTATGCGACGCCCGGCGAAATCTTTGCCGAACATGCGGCTTTGTCGGCCTTTGAGAATGACGGCGAACGCGATTTCGACATTGGTGCCTACGCCGCAATTGACGAGGACGACTATGACAGCCTGCGCCCCTTCCAGTGGCCGCAGCAATTTGGCAAGCCACTCGGCGAAACGCGCTTCTTCGCCAATGGCCATTTCTATCATGCGGACCGCCGCGCCCGCTTCGTCGCAACATCTGCAACGCTGCCGGCGCGCACCAGCCTCGATTTCCCGCTGATCCTCAACACCGGCCGGGTGCGCGATCATTGGCACACGATGACGCGCACCGGAAAAAGCGCCCGGCTTTCGGCCCATATCGCCGAACCCTTTGCCGAAATCCACCCGCTGGATGCCGCGCAATACCGGATTGCCGACGCCGATCTTGTCGAGCTTTCCGCGGAAAACGGTGCCCGCGTCATTGTCCGCGCGCTGCTCACCGAACGCCAGAGCCGCGGCTCGGTCTTCGTTCCGATGCACTGGACGGGGGAAACGTCCTCGCTCGGCCGTGTCGATGCGCTGGTCCCATCGATCACCGATCCGGTTTCCGGCCAACCCGCCTTGAAGCATGTCCCGGTCGCGATGAAACGGTATGCGGCAAAGGCCTATGGTTTTGCCGTCAGCGTGGAAAAACCGCAGCACCTGGACGCAGCCTATTGGGTCACTGCTAAGGCTGATGGCGGCTGGCGCATCGAGCTTGGTTTCGAACACGACACGGTCGACTGGGAAGCCTGGGCGCGAAAGGCATTCGCCATTCCCGCCGATGTTGGGGTCACGGGTTATGCTGATGCACGCAGCGGCGACACCCGCCTTGCCTTCTTTGCCGGCCAGCGGTTTCTCGCAGCGCTCTTCGTTGCAGCCAGCCCCGTCGCCGTATCGCGCAACTGGCTGGTCGGCCAACTGCGCGAGCAACAGGCTGAAACCGCCAAGCGTTACGAGGTGATCGCCGGCCGGCCAAGCGCCGATCGTCCTGATCCAGGTGCCATCGTCTGCTCCTGCTTTTCGGTTGGCGTCAACCAGATCACAGGCGCTGTTCGCCAAGGCTGCTCAACCGTCGAGGCGGTTGGCGCCACATTGTCCGCTGGAACCAATTGCGGCTCATGCCGCTCCGAAATCAGGAGGATCATCGATGCTTGCCACGTTCTCGCAGCCGAATGAGCGCCCGCGGCCCGAGCGGGTCGCCCCTCTTGCCAAGCTTCCGGTCTTCTGGGCGCTCGAGGGCAAAACGGTGATTGTCGCCGGCGGCACCGATGGCGCCGCATGGAAGGCCGAGCTTCTCGCCGCCTGCGGAGCGCTGGTTCATGTCTATTGCCCAGAGGACGAGCTTTCCGAGGTCATGGCAAGCCTGATCGACGCACATTCGCCGGCCGATGAGCCGATCTCCCCCCTTGAGGGGGAGATGTCCGGCAGGACGGATGGGGGTAGTCCCACCCGGACGGGCGGCATCGTTTGCCACCCCCACCATTGGCATGCCGACATCTTCAAAAATGCGTCGCTTGCCCTGGCCGATTGCGAAACTGACGAAGAAGCCGAATCCTTCCACACAGCCGCCCGCGCAGCCGGCGTTCCGGTCAATGTCATCGACAAGCCGGCCTTCTGCCAGTTCCAGTTCGGCTCGATCGTCAATCGTTCGCCGGTGATCGTGTCGATTTCCACCGATGGCGCAGCTCCCATTCTGGCCCAGGCCATCCGCCGCCGCATCGAGACGCTTTTGCCGCAAGCCCTAAAGGGCTGGGCCGAACTGGCGCGCGACATCCGCGAGCGGGTCAACGAACGCCTGGCGCCCGGACCACAGCGCCGGACCTTTTGGGAACGCTTTGTCGACCACACGTTCGCCAGCAACCAATCGCCGGAGGAGGGCGTAGAGCGGGTGCTTCTGACTGAGGCCGAAAGCCTGTCGGAAGCGCCCGCCACCGGTCGCGTCACGCTGGTCGGCGCCGGTCCCGGCGATGCCGAACTGCTGACCTTGAAGGCAGTGCGCGCTCTGCAATCGGCGGACGTCATCCTCTTTGACGATCTTGTTTCATCCGAGGTCCTGGAACTGGCACGCCGCGAGGCCAAGCGCATGCTGGTCGGCAAGCGCGGTGGCCGCGAAAGCTGCAAGCAGGACGACATCAATGCCATGATGGTCAACTTCGCCAAGGCGGGCAAACGCGTGGTCCGGTTGAAATCCGGCGATCCGATGATCTTCGGCCGCGCCGGCGAGGAGATCGCCCGCCTGCAAGCCGAAGGCATTCCGGTCGATGTCGTGCCGGGCATTACGGCCGCCAGCGCCATGGCATCGGCTCTCGGTATTTCGCTCACCCATCGCGACCATGCGCAATCGGTCCGCTTCGTTACCGGCCATTCGCGTCATGGCGATCTGCCGGCCAATACAAACTGGGCAAGCCTTGCCGACCCGACCGTCACCACCGTCTTCTACATGGGCGGCCGCACGGCGGAAAAGATCAGCGAAGCGCTGGGCTCACATGGAATGCCCCCGTCGACCCCCGCCGTGATCGTCACCTCCGTCACCCGCCCGAACGAACGCCGCTGGTCCGGCACGCTCGATGACCTCGCCGAGGCCGTCGCCATCATCGGCGTCGACGAGCCGATCCTCATCGGCATCGGCAATGCCTTTGCCGCACGGGCAAAGGCACCGGTTGAAAAACCGCTGCCGCATTCGGAGCAACAGGAGATACGGGTAGCGTAAGGCCCCTAGGCAGGAACACCCGGCCGCGCAAAGGTCGCACTGGCTTCGCTGACGATCGAGACATGCTCATAGGCCGATTTGCCGGCGGCAAGTGCATCCCCGCGCAGGATCGCGGTGACAATCTCGTCATGCTCGCGCCAGGACTTGGCAAGGCGTCCTTCGAGACGGAACTGCGCGCGTCGAAACGGTGACAGCCGCGCGCGCGTCTGGGTGACGAGCTCCAAGATATGGTCGTTATGTGCCCCGCGATAAAGCTGGGTGTGAAATTCGGTATTGTAGGCTGCATAGTCTTCGTCGGCCGAGGCACGGACGATTCGGCTGGAGGCCTGGTGCATCTCTTCCAGATGTTTGCGCTCGGCAACGGTCATGCGCTCGGCGGACAGCCTTGCGCATATGCCCTCAAGCTCGGCCATCGCCTCGAACATCGAGTTGAGAGAACTACCGCTGACATTGGTGACCACCGCCCGCTTGTTCGGCTGGCGGTCGACGAGGCCCATGGCACAAAGTTCCCGCAAGGCTTCGCGCACCGGCGTGCGCGACACCTCAAAGCGCGAGGCCAGCGAGCCCTCGTCCATCTTCTCGCCGGGCTCCAGGCTGCCGGTAATGATCAGGTCCGCGATCGCCCGCACCATCTGCTCGACGGTCGTACCGGCACGGATGACGGCTTTCTTCTCAGGCTTGTTCACAGGCGATCCCACGTTGTTACTGCATACACATGCCAAAGCACCACGCCCAAGTCAAACCGGCGCAGCGCTGCAGGCACACCACTGCCCAGCCGTCGCCGAAATGGCTGCCTATTTCCTAACCATGCCATCTCTCAAACTGCATACAGTTTGATCTTGTCGCAAAGCATATGCGGTCGGCTCTCATTTTATCAAACACTTACGTCTCTGGCACGCCGATTGCATACACTTTATTGCTGAATTCAAGAATGGCAAACGCCAGATAAGGGGAACTTCGATGACCAAGCTTATGTCCGTTACCCGCAGAACATTCCTCAAGACTTCCGTCGCCGGTGTTGCTGGCGCGGCGCTTGCTCCCAACGCCTTCCTCTCGCCCGCCATGGCGCAGGCGGCCCTCACCGTCGGCTTCATCTATGTCGGGCCGAAAGATGACTATGGCTACAACCAGGCCCATGCCGAGGGTGCCACAGTCTTGAAAAGCATGGCCGGCGTTACCGTTGTCGAGGAAGAGAACGTACCGGAAACCGTCGATGTCCAGAAGACGATGGAATCGATGATCAACCTGGATGGCGCGACGCTCGTCTTCCCGACCTCCTTCGGCTACTTCGACCCCCATATGCTCGCCATGGCCGAGAAATATCCCGACGTCCAGTTCCGCCATTGCGGCGGCCTGTGGCAGGAGGGCAAGAACCCGATGAACACCGGCTCTTACTTCGGCTATATCGGCCAGGGCCAGTATCTGAACGGCATCACCGCCGGCTACGCCTCGAAGAGCAAGAAGATCGGCTTCGTCGCCGCCAAGCCGATCCCGCAGGTAGTGCAGAATATCAACTCCTTCCTGCTCGGCGCCCGCACCGTCGATCCGACCATCACCTGCCAGGTCATCTTCACCGGCGAATGGTCACTCGCCGTCAAGGAAGCCGAAGCCACCAACGCATTGATCGACCAGGGCGCTGACGTCATCACCTGCCATGTCGACAGCCCGAAGGTCGTTGTCGAGACCGCCGCCGGTCGCGGCGCCTTCGTCTGCGGCTACCATGCCAACCAGAGCCCGCTGGCGCCTGAAAAATACCTGACCGGCGCCGAATGGGCCTGGGGCAATGTCTACACAGACTTCGTCAACAAGGCGCAGGCCGGCGAAAAACTCGGCAATTTCGTCCGCGGCGGCCTGAAGGACGGCTTCGTCAAGATGAGCCCGCTCGGCCCGGCCGTCTCGGCCGAAGCGCGCACCAAGTTCGAGGCGACACAGGCGGAAATGATGAAGGGCGGCTTCTCCGTGTTCAAAAGCGGCCTGAAGGACAACAAGGGGACGGTCGTCGTCACCGCCGATCTGGCGGAAGACGCGATCGAGCTCGAAAGCATGGGCTATCTCGTCGAGGGCGTTATCGGCTCGACATCCTGAAGCGCGCGGGAGCGGCGGTAATGACCTTGGAAATAAACAGTCAGAGCCTCGTTCCACCCCCGGTGCAGGCCGGAGATCTTCGGCCTGCTATCGAATGGGCGGCACGGCGCGCCGAACCCCTCGCCATCGCGCTTTTGGCGGTGATCGTCGGACTAGGCATCTTCTCGGTCTTCATTGCCGTAGTCGGCAAGTCGCCGCTCCAGCTTTTTCAACTGATGTATGCTGGCGGCTTCGGCAGCTGGTTCTCGATCCAGAACGCCCTCAGCCGCGCAGCCCCCCTGCTGCTCACCGCACTCTGCGTCGCCTTGCCGGCGCGTCTCGGCCTTACCGTGATCGGGGCCGAAGGCGCCGTCGTTCTCGGCGGTGTCGCCGCTGCAGCGATTGCCCTGCCGATCGTCGGCCTGGTGCCTCCTCTGCTCTTGTGGATCACCATGGGCATCGCCGCCATGGTGATCGGTGGCATCTGGATCGGCCTGTCCGGCTTCCTGCGCCACTATCGTGGAGTCAACGAAACCATCGCCTCGCTGCTGCTTGCCTATATCGCCATCGCTCTGATGAACCAGCTGATCGAAGGCCCGCTGAGGGATCCGGCAAGCCTCAACAAGCCATCGACGACGCCGCTTTCCGCCGAATACATGCTCGGCAAGATCCCCGGGATGGACGTGCATTGGGGCTTTGCCGTCGGCATCGTCGCCTGCATCATTTCCTATATCGTCATCGAATGGACGACGAGCGGCTTTGCCGCCCGCATCGCCGGCGGCAACATGCGGGCCGCCCAGATCCAGGGCCTGCCCGTCGGCCGGCTGATCGTCGGCTTTACGTTTCTCGCCGGCGCCTTTGCCGGTCTCGCCGGCATGATCGAGGTCGCCGCCGTTCAGGGCAGCGCCAATGGCTCGCTGGCGGCCGGCTATGGTTATACCGGCATCCTCGTCGCCTTCCTCGCCCGCCACAATCCGCTGGCCATCATTCCGGTCGCCATTCTGCTCGGCGGCATCGACGCCTCCGGCGGCTTGATCCAGCGCCGCATGGCGCTGCCGGATGCCACGGTGCTCGTGCTCCAGGGCACGCTGTTCATCGCCGTCCTCTTTTCCGAAACCCTCTACGGCCGCTTCAAGATCTTCAACCCCGATCTCTGGAAACAGCCGGACGCCAGCAAGGGAGCAGCCTGATGGACGGAACCGATATCGGCCTCTGGGGCATCCCCCTTGCCATCATCGCCGGCGCCATCCGCGTCTCGACGCCGTTCATCTTCGTCAGCCTCGGCGAAATGATCACCGAACGCTCCGGCCGCATCAACCTCGGCCTTGAGGGCACGCTGGTCTTCGGCGCCATGGCCGCCTATGGCACCGCCGTCATGACCGGTTCGCCCTGGCTGGGTGTGCTGGCCGCCATGTTGGCCGGCTCGCTCTTCGGCCTGCTGCACGGCTTCATCTGCAAATTCCCCAAGGTCAACGACATCGCCATCGGCATCGCCATGATGCAGTTCGGCCTGGGCATTGCCTTTTTCCTCGGCAAGCCGTTCATCCAGCCCTCGGCACCCAAACTGCCGTCGATCGCCTTTGGCGGCTGGTCGAGCTATCCGCAAATCCAGGCGGCCCTGAACATCAACGTGCTGTTCATTCTCGGCATCGCGCTCGCTTTTGCCCTCTCCTGGGCCCTGCGCAATACGCGCCTCGGCCTCATCCTGCGCGTTGTCGGCGACAGTTCCGATGCGGCCCGCGCCATGGGCCTCAATCCAGACACCATCCGTCTCCTGGCAACAGCCGTGGGTGGCGCGCTTGCGGCTGTCGGCGGCGCCTATCTCTCGCTCTTCTATCCTGGTTCTTGGAACGAAGGCATCTCCTCCGGCCAGGGCCTGATGGCTGTAGCTCTGGTGATCTTTGCCCGATGGAACCCGATCGGCTGCCTGCTTTCATCGCTGCTCTTCGGCGGTGCCGGCGCGCTCGGCCCGGCCCTGCAATCGGTCGGCGTCACGGAGGGCTACTATCTTTTCTACGCAGCGCCTTACGTGCTGACGCTCATCATTATGATCGCGACATCGTCCCCAACCCGCTCGCTGACCGGCGCGCCCGGTGCGCTGTCGCTCACCAAATAACTCGACCACAAGGAACATTTCCATGAACGGATTGGGTGGACTGAACAAATCCGAACACGGCGTCGGCATCGGCCTCGTTCAACTGCAATTGCCCAACACGGTGACGAAAGCAGATCTGGCGCGCCAGACCCAGGTGATCGTCGATCTGGTCGGCAAGGCCCGGCGCAACCAGCCAGGCATGGATCTCGTCGTCTTCCCGGAATATGCCCTGCATGGCCTGTCGATGGATATCAATCCGGAGATAATGTGCACGCTCGACGGCCCGGAAGTCGCGGCCTTCAAGTCCGCCTGCAAGACGAACCGCATCTGGGGCTGCTTCTCGATCATGGAGCTCAATCCCGGCGGCATGCCCTACAATTCCGGCATCATCATCGACGACCAGGGCGACTTGAAACTCTATTATCGCAAGATGCATCCCTGGGTCCCCGTTGAACCTTGGGAGCCCGGCGACCTGGGCATCCCCGTCATCGAGGGTCCGAAGGGTGCGAAGATCGCCCTGATCATCTGCCATGATGGCATGTTCCCGGAAATGGCCCGCGAATGCGCCTACAAGGGTGCCGAGATCATGATCCGCACGGCCGGTTATACCGCGCCGATCCGCGACAGCTGGAAATTCACCAATCAGTCGAATGCCTTCTGCAACCTCATGGTCACCGCCAATGTCTGCATGTGCGGCTCTGACGGCACGTTCGACAGCATGGGCGAAGGCATGATCTGCAATTTCGACGGCACGATCATCGCCCATGGCACCAGCGGACGGGTCAACGAGATCATCACCGCGGAGGTTCGCCCCGATCTGGTGCGCGAAGCCCGCCTTGGCTGGGGCGTCGAAAACAACATCTATCAGTTCGGCCATCGCGGCTATGTCGCCGTTGCCGGCGGCGCGCAGGATGCGCCCTACACCTACATGCATGACCTGATCGCCGGGACGTACCGCCTGCCATGGGAAGACCAGGTCAAGGTGACCGACGGCACGTCCTGCGGCTTCGACACGCCACATCGCCGCTATGGCGAAACCTTCAAGCTCGCCGGGGAATAGGAGAACAATCGATGGATGCGATGATCGAGACCAACACCCACTATATCGACGGCGATCCCTACAACTGGCCATATAACGGCAAGCTCAGGCCCGACAACACTGCCCTGATCATCATCGACATGCAGACCGATTTCTGTGGGCCCGGCGGTTATGTCGACCATATGGGTTACGACCTGTCGCTGGTCCAGGCGCCGATCGAACCGATCAAGACGGTTCTGGCCGCCATGCGTGCCAAGGGTTACCACATCATCCACACCCGCGAAGGCCATCGCCCCGACCTCGCCGATCTTCCCGCCAACAAGCGCTGGCGCTCGCAACGCATCGGCGCCGGCATCGGCGACGCCGGCCCCTGTGGCCGCATCCTCGTGCGCGGCGAACCCGGCTGGGACATCATCGAGGAACTCTATCCGCTTGAGGGCGAAACCATCATCGACAAGCCCGGCAAGGGTTCCTTCTGCGCCACCGATCTCGAACTGATCCTCAACCAGAAGCGCATTGAAAACATCATCCTGACCGGCATCACCACCGATGTCTGCGTCTCCACCACGATGCGCGAAGCAAACGACCGCGGCTTCGAATGCCTTTTGCTGGAAGACTGCTGCGGCGCCACCGACTACAGCAACCATCTTGCCGCAATCAAGATGGTCAAGATGCAGGGCGGCGTCTTCGGTTCGGTGTCCAACTCCGCAAAGCTGGTCGAGGCCCTGCCCTGATGGCCTCCTGGCGTGCACAGGTCTACCGCGTTTCAGCCGACGCCCCGGACGATGTCTCGGGCGTCGAAGCGTTATTCTCCGCTGGCCTTGCGCCGGCAAACGTCGTCGCCATTCTCGGCAAAACAGAAGGCAATGGTTGCGTCAATGATTTCAGCCGCGGCTATGCTACGCAGTCCTTCGAAAAGCTGTTTGCCCGACATGGTGTCGAAGGCGTGTCGATCATCATGTCCGGCGGCACCGAAGGCGCTCTTTCTCCACACTGGACGGTATTTGCCCGCGAAAGATCGGATGCACCCGCCGCGCGCGCGCTGGCGATCGGCGTGTCGAGAACGCCCGACCTTGCCCCTGTCCAGCTCGGCCGCAAGGACCAGGTGACGATGGTCGCCGAAGCTGTCCGTCAGGCGATGAAGGATGCCGGCATAACAAGCCCCAGGGACGTACATTTCGTCCAGATCAAGTGCCCCCTGCTGACTGCAAGACGGGTGGCGGATGCGCAGGCATCCGGCGAAACGACGGTGACCCGCGACACCCTGAAGTCGATGGGCTTTTCCCGCGGCGCATCGGCGCTCGGCGCCGCCGTTGCTCTGGGGGAAATCGCCGAAGATGCGATCACCGACGCCGATATCGGCAACAGCTTTCACATCTATTCCGGCTGCGCCTCCACCTCGGCCGGCGTCGAACTGACCGACCATGAGATCATCGTGCTCGGCATGAGCGAAACATGGTCAGGCCCGCTCGCCATCGACCATGCGGTGATGCAGGACGCGATTGATACCGCATCCGTGCGCGCCGCCCGCGAGCGCCTGCCGCAGGACGCTCAGTTGAAGGCGGTACTGGCCAAGGCCGAGCCGGATCCGAGCGGATCCGTACGCGGACGCCGCCACACCATGCTCGACGATTCCGACATTTCCGCCACCCGCCATGCCCGCGCCTTTGTCGGCGGCGTTCTCGCCGGCATCTTCGGCATGACCGATCTTTACGTCTCGGGTGGTGCCGAACATCAGGGCCCACCCGGTGGCGGACCTGTCGCCATCATCGTTGAAAAGGAGCAGTGACCGTGAACATTATCGGTGAGATCCTTCGTACGAAAGAGATACCCGCCGTCGGTATCGAGACGGTCGACATGACCATGCGCTTCGGCGCATTCACCGCGCTCGACCATGTCTCGATCAAGGTCGAACCGGGCTCCTTCCATGCCCTGCTCGGCGAAAACGGTGCCGGAAAGTCGACCCTGGTCAAATGCATCATGGGCTTTTATCGCCAGACATCAGGGCAGTTGATGGTCGATGACCGGGAAGTGTCCGTCGCCTCGCCGCGCGATGCGGCAGCCCTTGGCCTCGGCATGGTCTACCAGCATTTCACCCTCGTCCCGTCCCTGACCGGCGCCGAGAACCTGGTGATCAGCCGCAGCGAAGTGCCGGCCGTGATCAACTGGGTACAGGAAAAGAAGGCGCTTGCCGCGTTCATGCAGACCATGCCCTTCGAGATCCCGCTGCACCGCCCGGTCGCCGAACTTGCAGCCGGTGAAAAGCAGAAGCTCGAGATCATCAAACAGCTCTATCTCGGTCGCCGCTTTCTCGTGCTCGACGAACCGACCTCTGTCCTGACGCCGGCCGAAGCCGACGACATGTTGGGTCTGGTCCGCGGCCTGACCCAGAGCGGCGAACTGACCGTGCTGATGATCAGCCACAAGTTTCATGAAGTCACCAAGTTTGCCGATGCCGTCTCGGTTCTGCGCAAGGGCAAACTGACCGGTGGCGGCAAGACCTCCGAACTGTCGACCCGGGAGATGGCTGCGATGATGATCGGCGACGTCAAGCTTGCCGAACTCGACACCCGCCTGCCCGTCAATGGAGGAGCGGCCCAGATTCTGTCTCTCAGCAGTATCAGGGCACCGGACCGAAGCGGCTTGAAAACCATCGAGATCGACAAACTCATCGTGCATTCCGGCGAAATTGTCGGCATCGCCGGCATATCCGGCAACGGCCAGAAGGAACTGTCGGAAATCCTCGCCGGCCAGCGCCCGCCAAATGCCGGCAATGTCGCGGTCAAGGGCAAGCCTTACGGTGCAACACGCGCCGAAACCCGCGCCAACAATGTTCGCTTCATCCCGGAAGAACCGCTGCAGAACGCCTGCGCACCGAAAATGAGCGTGTCCGAAAACCTCTCCTTCCGCACATTCGACCTGAAGACCGACGGCCGCGAGACCCGCTGGCTTGACGGACGCGCCATGCGCCGCCTTGCCGGAAAGCTGATCGGTGATTTCAAGGTCAAGACGGCATCACCGGCATCCCCCATCGCCTCGTTGTCGGGCGGCAATGTCCAGCGTGCCGTGCTCGCCCGCGAACTGACCGGCGATGTTGATCTCCTGGTCGTCTCCAACCCCTGTTTCGGCCTGGATTTCTCGGCCGTTGCCGAGATCCGCTCGCGCATCATGAAAGCCCGCAATGGCGGCACGGCCGTGCTGCTGATTTCCGAAGATCTCGACGAACTGATGGAGATGTCCGACCGCATCTTCGTCATGTCCGATGGCAAGCTGGTATATGAAACCCCAGCGCGCGAAGCCGACATTTCCGTCATCGGCGCTCATATGGCGGGACATCACTGATGCCGGATATCAAGGCCCTGCCCTTCGCCTTTCCCCTGAAGCGCGACCAGGTGGCACTGATTGTCATCGATATGCAGCGCGATTTCGCCGAGCCCGGCGGCTTCGGCGAAACGCTGGGCAATGACGTCAGCCATGTCTCAGTGATCGTGCCGGACGTCAAGCGCCTGATCGAAGGCTTTCGCCATGCCGGTCTTCCGGTGATCCACACCCAGGAATGCCATCGCCCCGATCTCTCCGACCTGCCACCGGCCAAGCGCAATCGCGGCAACCCAAGCCTGAGGATCGGCGATGTCGGGCCGATGGGCCGGATTCTCATCGCCGGCGAACCCGGCACGGCGATCCTGCCTGAACTTGAGCCCATCGCGGGAGAACTGGTGATCGAAAAGCCCGGAAAGGGCGCGTTCTATGCCACTTCGCTCAGTGATGATCTGCAGGAACGCGGTATCACGCAGCTGATCTTTGCCGGCGTGACCACGGAAGTCTGCGTCCAGACCACCATGCGCGAGGCCAATGATCGCGGCTATGAATGCCTGATCGTCGAAGAGGCGACGGCCAGTTATTTCCCGCATTTCAAGCAGGCCGCCCTCGACATGATCCGCGCTCAAGGCGGCATAGTCGGCTGGACGGCCCATATCGACGACCTCCTGAAGGGATTGATGCATGCCTGAGACCACCCGTGAAAGCCTGACGAACGGCGGCTGGAAGAGCCTCGATTTCGGCCCGTTCCGCGACGGCGTAACCATTCACTGGATCACACCGTTCAGGGACGACCAGCCCGGCGTGGCGCTATTGAAATACGAGGCCGGTGCGTCTGTGCCGCGCCACCGGCATGAAGGACTGGAAACGATCCTTGTCCTGCAGGGGACGCAGTCGGATGAGGCGGGCGACTACGGTCCAGGCTGTTATGTCGTCAACACCAAGGGCAGCGAGCATTCTGTCTGGAGCGATACCGGATGCGTCGTACTGATCCAGTGGGACCGGCCGGTCACCATTCTCGCCGAAGCCTGATCAGGCTGAAAGCTCGACCAGGGTACGCGGCAGTGCATTCATGCATTCGGCACCCGTCTGCGTGACCAGGAACTGGTCCTCGATCATCAGTGCCCCGAGCCCTTGCGCATAAAACGGCGCCTCCAGCGCCACAACCATGTTCGGCTCGATGACTTCGCCATTGTCATGCGAGAAGAACGGCCATTCCTCGATGCCGACGCTGCCGCCGACCGAATGGCCGAAATGGCCACGGTAATACTCGTCAAAACCGTCCCGGCGCATGGAACCGAGCATCGCCGCGTGCACCGCACCGAAACTGTTGCCGGGCCGCATGTGTTCGAGCCCGACGGCAAAGGCCTGCTCGAGAGCCTTGAAGATGTCGCCGGCAAGCGCTGTAGGCTTTCCAAGGCAGAAGGTTCGCGCGCCATCCGAGGAATAGCCTTCCACCAGCGTCCCGACATCGGCCTTGATCATTGCGCCCGGCGTTACGACCGCCCGGCTGTCGCCAAGATCGGCACCGACCGAAATATAGTCCCAATGCCCGCTCAGTCCGTAGCCCTGGGCGTGAGCCTCGGATTGCGCGCCCGCGAGCCATGCGGCTGACAAGGCAGAAAGCGGCACGCCGGCGGCGATCGTCTCCCGCATGCGGACAAGGCCCGCTTCCGCCGCCCGCGAAGCCTGTCTCAGCCAGGTGATTTCGGTCGGCGTCTTGACCACGCGCAGCCGTCGCAGAACGCTCGAGCCATCAAGCCAGGTCACATCCGGCAATATTGCTTTCAGCGACAGGAAGTCCGCCGCCGGCATGAACTCCAGATCGACAGCGATGCGCGCGCGGGCAAGGCTCCGGTCGCAAAGCAGATCGCCGAGCAGGCGGAAACAGGCATCCTGATCGAATGTTTCCGGTCGCGGGCCGACATTGCCGGCCTGGCGGTAGGCAGCATTCACACCGGCAAGATCGCTTTCGCCTCGAAGGCCGACACTGTCAATCCAGATCCGGTGTGTCCGGATATCGGCCTCGCCCAAGCTTCGGCGGACCGCGCCTGCGGCATGATCGCTGACGACGACAGCCATCTGAGAGCCAGCGTCCGCAGGCACAAGCGCAATGGCCGAACCTGCCCGTCCCCACATCGTTGCCACCCCGGCGCTCGCACCCGTCGCATAGCGAAACGCTTCCGGCTGGAAGAGGACCAACGCATCGGCTGCCTCCGCCTGAAGAAGTCTCTGGGCTCGCATCCGGTCAAGATTGCTCACATCTTCCATCCTGTTGATCGTCCCGACCTTAGCGATCATGCCGCGGTGTCTGAAATGCAAAATCGCCCGGAGACCGGGCGATTTCACAACTACATTCGGTCTTGCGACCGCCCGTCAGGCCTGCGGCTGTTTCGTCTTGCGCAGGTAAGGCAAAACCGTATCGAAGGAACCGAAGCGGGCAATCGCGTCTTCGTTGGAGACGGCCGCCGTGATGATGACGTCATCGCCCTGCTTCCAGTTTGCGGGTGTTGCCACCTGGTGCTTGGCGGTCAGCTGGATCGAGTCGATCGTACGCAGGATCTCGTCGAAGTTGCGGCCGGTGGTCATCGGGTAGGTCAGGATCAGCTTGATCTTCTTGTCCGGGCCAATGACATAAACGGAGCGAACAGTCGCATTGTCGGCAGGTGTACGACCTTCCGAACTTTCGCCCGCGTCGTCCGGCAACATGTCGTAGAGCTTGGCAACCTTCAAATCCTTGTCGCCGATCAGCGGATAGGCAACCTCGAAACCGGTGGCTGTCTTGATGTCCTGCTTCCACTTGACGTGGCTGTCGACAGGATCGACCGAAATGCCGATGACCTTGACATTGCGCTTGCGAAACTCGTCGTCCAGCCCGGCCATGGCACCGAGTTCGGTGGTGCACACCGGCGTGAAATTCTTGGGGTGCGAAAACAGCACGGCCCAGCTTTCGCCGATCCATTCATGAAAACTGATCGCTCCCTGCGTGGTCTCGGCCGAAAAATCTGGTGCAAGTTGGTTGATGCGAAGTGTCATGCTCAGCTCCGAAATCCATTGAAAATTGCTTGTGTCGGACTACAGGGAAGGAGAATGCCTCTACCGACTTGGCCGCTTTATCTTTCGGCTCCGATGACCGTTTGGCTCACATGGGCCGCGTGCTCGAAAAGCCCACGTGCCGAATTCAGCATCAGGCCCTATCGTGTAAAGGCTCGCCCTCCAGGAGCCTTTGAAACACCTAAGCTGTGTTGGCTTCACGTTACAGCACGAAGAGCAGTCCCGCTATGAAGCTGATGGACAACACTGCAACCGCCAGGGCGCATTTGTCGGACCAAAAGCGTGCGCTGTTACGAACAGCGTCGCGTTGCTGACTTTGGCAAGGTGCAAAGGCCATCATCTACTCCCGACTAGAGAATGGGGAACATACCCCAGAAGAATATCTCATGACGCCGGCAATCGGCGGCATCCGTATCGTCATCATGTTTCGCAACCACGGGCCGCTTCGTCTCCGACGCCCGCAACGCTGTATCGGTTGAGGGCACCAGCCGCCGTGCAAGACCAAAAAGATCGAAAGAAAGCGTTTCCACACTGTGGGGCATTTTTCATCCTTCCGTCTGTTGCGGTCATCATAACCAACGGTCACAGTTTCGTCACAATTTCGCCTCGTGTCAACAATCTCTACCAGATTGGTATTCTAACTTCTGCAGTTCTTCGAGAATGCATAACTAGCCCGACAAGTTCCCGGGGAATGCGCGATCAAATGCCGGCTAGGCAGACACACCGCCGTGGTCGCTGTCACCTTCAACAAGCGTCATGGGCCACAGTTGTCGGCGGGCAGCCTGGGGATAGTGTTGCGAGAAGGCCGGCATGGTCGCGAGCAGGCTTTCCGCCAGGGCGATGCCAAGATCGCGTAGCGACAGACTGAAGCAGGTCAGCCGCGGTGACAAGAACTGGCATTGCGGGCTGTATTGGCCAATCACCGCAACATCCCTGCCCGGCTTCAGGCCCGCCTCTTCCAGACCGCGATAGAGGCCAATGGTCGTTGCTTCGTTGACCAGCACAATTGCGGTGGGCCGATCCGTGCATGCAATCAGATCACGGGCAATCTGGTACCCCCCGGTTTCATTCGGCTTCGAACGAAAGATATGATTTTCAGCCAACTGCAAGCCATGCCGTGCCAGTGCCTCCCGGCAGCGTTCGACAAACACGTGCCCCAGATTGATGTCATCATGCGGCCGGGAAATCGCGATCCGCTTGTGTCCTTTGCTGACAAGGCGATCGACAGCCTGATCGGCGATACCCTCGAAATCCAGGTCATACCAAGGTTGACCGACATCCGTCTGGCTACGGCCCAGCGTGATGAAGGGGATCTTCGCACGGTCGAGAAACTCGAAACGATGGTCATGCCGACGCGTTGCGGAGAGAATGATGCCATCGGCGAAACCGCGGGCAACCACGCGCTTCAGATAGTCGTCGGGATCTTCCTCAGATGAACACAAAAGGGCGACAAGATCGAGCTTGTGCCGCGCAAACACCGCCTGCACGCCGTCGAAGACGCTCATGAAAAACGTATCGCCCTGGCCCGTGATCTCATGGCCCGTCTGCATCATGAAGCCGATAATGCCCGTCGCGCCCTTGCGCAGAGAGCGACCCGCCTGGTTCGCCACATAGCCCAGTTGCTCTGCCGCCTCCAGCACGCGGCGGCGTGTTTCCTCGTTGACATCAGGCTTGCCGTTCAAGGCACGCGAAACCGTCCCGATGGAAATATCGAGATGGTCTGCGAGTTGGCGAATGCCTTTCATGAAACCTGCTCCCAGCCCACGCACCGTTATCGTTTACGAAACCCTATTGACACAGGACGGCACCTGTTCCTAGTATCGTAAACGTTTACGGGAAAGATCGAAAGAGGAGTTTCGGTCTATCCCTTGGGAGGATACCAGTGACATACAGAGCCGTTTTGTGCGGATGCGGAGCTATGGCCAGAGGGTGGCTGAATGCGCTTCAATCGACGCCCGAGCTTAAGGAAAGCGTGACAATCGTCGGCATGGTCGATCTCGATCGTGCGACCGCCGAAGCGCTGGCGGAAGAGTTCGGCCTGCGCGGCATCGCCATCGGCACAGATCTCGGTATCGTGCTTGAGGCAACAAAAGCCGATCTTCTGTTCGATGTTGTCGTGCCCCAGGCGCGCCGGGCCGTCGTCTCCGCCGGTCTTCTTGCTGGCTGCCATGTCCTCTCCGAAAAGCCGCTCGCAGCCTCCATGCAGGAGGCTGAAGAATTGACCGCTCTGGCGGCCAAGACCGGCCGCATGCACGCCGTCGTCCAGAATCGCCGCTTCATCTCCGGTGTTCGTCGTCTCCGTCGTGCTGTCGACGAAGGCTTGATCGGCGAGCTGACAGGAATCCATTGCGACTTCTTCCTCGGTCCGCATTTCGGCGGGTTCCGCGAGGCCATGGACAATGTGCTGTTGCTCGACATGGCGATCCACACCTTCGACGCCGCCCGCTTCGTGTCCGGCAAGACCCCTCTTTCCGCCTATTGCATCGAAACCAACCCGTCCGGCTCCTGGTACGCCCATGGCGCATCTGCCAATGCGACATTCCGCCTGTCCGGCGACGCGGTCTTCACCTATCGCGGCTCCTGGTGCGCGGAAGGACGTCGCACCAGCTGGGAAAGCGCCTGGCGCCTCGTCGGCTCGAAGGGCATGCTGACCTGGGATGGTGAAGACGCTTTCGAGGCCTCCGTCGCGGGCAACGAACCCGGCCTGCTGCATGGCTTCACGACGCTTGAGGTTGCACCGGCACCCGATGATGATCACACGCACGGCCATCGCAGCGTGATTACCGATTTCATTCGCGCCATCCGCACCGGCACGCAGCCCGAGACCGTCAGTGCCGATAACATCAAGAGCCTCGCCATGGTCTTCGGCGCGATCGAAAGCGCACGCACAGGCATGCCCGTGAACATTGAACAACAAGGACACTAATTCCGTGAGCAATCCCGCCAAATCGATCCGCATCGGAACCATGGTCAGCGCAAGTGGCGGCAAGGCCGCGGAACGCATCGGCCAGATCGCGGACATGGGCTTCGAAAGCTTCGAGCCCTTCTTCTGGCAGACCACCAATGGCCAGGATCTCGCCGATCTCGGCAAGCGCTGCGTCGAGGCGATCGGCGATCGCGACATCACCATCTCGACGCTCGGCATGTTCGGCAATCCACTCGAGGAAACCGACATGGACCTGCAGACGCTGCAGGGCTGGAAGGATTGCATCGACAACGCCCACCATTTCGGTGCCACCTGCATCGCCGGCTTCACCGGCCGCATCCGCAACAAGCCGCTGACCGACAGTCTTGCGCGCTACAGGGAGATCTGGAGCGAGCTTGCCAAGCGGGCCGCGGACAAGGGCGTGAAGATTGCATTCGAAAATTGCGCCATGGACGGCAACTGGCAGACCGGTGACTGGAACATCGCCCACAATCCGGATGCCTGGGAATTGATTTTCAACGAGACGCCGGACGACAATATCGGTCTTGAGTGGGAACCCTGCCACCAGATGGTCTATCTGATCGATCCCTTGCCGCAGATTCGCAAATGGGCCCACAAGTTCTTCCATGTCCACGGCAAGGACGCCACCATCCGCTGGGACGTGATCCGTGAACACGGCATCTTCGGCAAGGAAAAATTCGTCTTCATGCGCACGCCGGGTTTCGGCGACACCAACTGGGCGGATGTGATTTCCGAATTGCGCCTTGCCGGCTGGTCGGGATCCATCGATATCGAGGGCTGGCACGATCCGGTCTACCGCGATGCGCTCGAAATGACCGGCCAGGTCCACGGCCTGAACTATCTGAAGAATTGCCGGGGGGGCGAATTCGTCACCGACCCGCAATGAGACTGCCTGCCGGCTTGGAGGAAGCTGGCGGGATCAATGGTCCAACCCCAAGGAGGAGAGCATGTTTATCCGCAATTCACTGATGGCCGGCGCAATCGCGCTAGCCTCCGTCTCAAGCCTTGCCGTGGCGGCTTACGCAGCCGACGAAGTCACCATCACCATCTGGAGCCTCGACAAACCGGAGCAGCCGGCCTTGAACCTCGCCCGGGAATTCGACGAAAAGGAGCCGGGCATCAAGGTCGAATACCGGCTGATCCAGTTCGACGACGTGGTCAGCGAGGCCATGCGCGCTTTCTCGACCGGCCAGGCGCCAGACATTATCGCGATCGACAATCCCGAGCACGCGCTCTTTGCCTCGCGCGGCGCTTTCCTCGACCTGACCGACAAGATCGCGGCCTCAAGCGTGATCAAGAAGGAGAATTATTTCCCCGGCCCGCTCAATTCGGTCACCTGGGATGAAAAGCTGTTCGGTGTGCCGAAGGCGACCAACACGATCGCGCTCTACTACAATGCCGACATGTTCAAGGAAAAAGGCCTCGACCCGGATAAGCCGCCACAGACCTGGGACGAACTTCTCGATGCTGCCCGCAAGCTGACCGACCCGGCCAAGAACGTCTACGGCCTCGCCTTCTCGGCCAAGGCCAGCGAAGAAGGCACCTTCCAGTTCCTGCCCTGGGCCCAGATGGCCGGCGGCGGCTATGAGAAGATCAATTCGGACGGCCCCGTGAAAGCCCTTGAGGCCTGGAAGACGCTGATGGCCGAAAAACTGGCCTCACCCGACAGTCTGACGCGCGGTCAGTGGGATTCGACCGGCACATTCAATTCCGGCAATGCTGCGATGGCAATCTCGGGGCCTTGGGAACTCAACCGCATGTCCGAAGAGGCCAAGTTTGACTGGCGCGTGGCCCTGCTGCCGGTGCCGGAAGCCGGCGCGGAACGCTCGTCGGCGATGGGTGACTTCAACTGGGCGATCTTCTCGTCCACCAAGCACCCGAAAGAAGCCTTCAAGGCGCTCGAATACTTCGCCTCGCAGGATGACAAGATGTTTGCAAATTACGGCCAGTTGCCGGCGCGCTCCGACATCACGCTTCCGGCCACCGGCAACGACAAGAAGGATGCCGGCCTTAAGGTCTTCCAGGAGCAGCTGAAATACGCCAAGGCCCGCGGTCCGCACCCGCAATGGCCGAAAATCTCGAAGGCGATCCAGGACGCCATCCAGGCTGCCCTCACCGGCCAGATGTCGCCAAAGGATGCCCTTGATCAGGCCGCGGAAAAGATCAACGCCGTACTCGGCTAAGCGATCGGCTGGCGCAGCCTCACTACCGCGCCAGCCCCCCAAACCCTCCCCGGACGGCCGTCCCTCGTTTCCCTGACCCGGGGGGCGGCCAAAGCCGGGCGATGCATCGTGCGGAGACATCCATGCGCAAGTTCATATCCAGCCTGACCGACGGGCGGGGCTTCGACATTGGCCTCGTGGCCTTTCCGCTCGGCTTCCTCTTCCTGATGTCCGGCCTGCCTTTGCTCTACAACGTGTTGATGAGCTTCCAGGAAGTGGACATGTTTTCGCTCGGCAGCTTGTTCCGGCCCTTTGTCGGCCTGAAGAACTACGCCACGCTGTTCGCCCAGCCGCAGACCTGGCCGATCCTCGCCAACACGGCCATCTTCGTGATCGCCTCGATTGCCGGCCAGTTCTTCATCGGCTTCGGCCTCGCCCTGTTCTTCTGGGTCGGTTTTCCCGGGTCATCATGGCTGCGCGGTCTCTTTCTCGTCTCATGGGTCATGCCCGGCCTCGTCGTCGGCGCGATCTGGAACTGGATCTTGTCAGGCGATTTCGGCGTGCTCAATTTTATCCTGCGCGAAAGCGGCATCATCTCAGCCAACATCTTCTGGCGTTCCGATCCGACATATTCGCTCTGGGCCGTCATCATCGCCAATATCTGGCTCGGAACCTCGTTCAACATGATCTTGCTCTCCGTCGGCCTGTCCGGCATCCCGAAGGACCTTTATGAGGCCGCCGAACTCGACGGCGCCAATGTCTGGCAGCGCTTCTGGACGATCACGCTGCCGATGATGCGCTCGACCATCGGTGCCATCGTCTCGCTCGGGCTAATCTTCACCCTGCAGCAGTTCGACCTATTTGCCGCGATCACCTCAGGCGGACCGAACAATTCGTCCAATGTCACGCAATACTGGGCCTGGGATCTTTCGTTCAAACAATACGACTTCGCGCAAGGGGCCACGATCTCCGTCATCATGATCGTCTTCGTCATGTTCGCCTCGGTCGTCTATGTCCGGTCGACCCGCCAGGAGGTGCGCGGATGAGCGAGACCAGCCGAAATCGCATCATGCTGCTGATCGCTCTCGTACTGGCAGCGATCTATCTGTTTCCCCTGTACTGGATGTATATCACGACGCTCAAAAGTGGCTCGGCGATGTTTGCCACGCCACCGAGCTTCTGGCCCAGCGACCCGCAATGGGGCACCTATGCCTATGTCTGGGAAAGCCGCAATCTTGCCCGGCATATGTGGAACTCGCTGGTCATCGCCATCGGTGCCGTCAGCCTGATCACCGTGCTCGGCACCGGCTGCGCCTATGTTCTGGCTCGCTATCGCAATCGCTGGATTGATGTCGGACTGTTCCTCATCCTGATGCTGCAGGTCCTGCCAGCCTCCCTGATGATCACCCCGATATTCGTCGGCTTCTCGCAGATCGGCATTCTCGAATATCCGCGCCTCGCGGTCATCATTGCGATCGCGGCGAAAAGCATGCCCTTCTTTGTCGTGCTGGTTCGCGCCACCTTCATGAGCGTGCCGATGGAACTGGAGGAAGCGGCCCTTGTCGACGGCAATTCCCGCATAGGCGCCTTCTTCCACATCGTACTGCCACTGGCTCGCAACGGCATCCTGGTCTCGGCGATCCTGATCTTCATGCAGGCCTTCGGTGAATTCGTCTATTCCAAGTCGATCATCCAGGCCGTCGAATACCAGCCAGCCAGCGTCGGTCTGAATTCCTTCATGGGGCCGAACACCAATGAATGGAACAATATCATGGCCTTTGCGACGATCTACGTCACTCCGATCCTTGCCATCTTTGTTCTCTTGCAACGCCGGATCGTCTCCGGCCTCACGTCTGGAGCCCTCAAATGACCCACCAGATCGAACTCTCCGGCGTCAACAAATACTATGGTGCCTATCACGCGCTGCGCGACATCGACCTGCGCATCAAGAAAGGCTCTTTCGTCGCACTCGTCGGGCCGTCAGGCTGTGGAAAATCCACCCTTCTCAGGTCGCTGGCCGGGCTTGAAAGCATTTCGGCGGGCGATCTGGTCATCGCCGGTGAACGCATGAACGGCGTGCCGCCGCGCAAGCGCGACCTTGCCATGGTCTTTCAGTCCTACGCGCTGTATCCGCACATGACGGTGGAGGAAAACCTCACCTATTCCCTGCGTATCCGCGGGGTGAAAAAGGCCGATGCCCGCAAGGCAGCCGAGGAAGTGGCCGCCACCACCGGACTTTCCAATCTTCTCCACCGCTACCCGCGTGAGCTATCCGGCGGCCAGCGCCAGCGTGTCGCCATGAGCCGCGCGATCATCCGCCACCCCAAGGCCTTCCTCTTCGACGAGCCTTTGTCGAACCTCGACGCCGCACTTCGTGTACACATGCGCAAGGAAATCCGCGCGCTTCACGATCGCCTCGGCGCGACCTCCGTCTATGTGACCCATGACCAGATCGAGGCTATGACCATGGCCGACCACGTCGTCGTCATGCGTCAGGGCATCATCGAGCAACAGGGCGCGCCGCTCGATCTCTATGACCGCCCGGTCAACAAGTTTGTCGCCGGCTTCATCGGGTCTCCCGCGATGAATTTCATTCCCGCCGAAGCAGGCGTGGACAATCAGACACTGGTACTCGACCTTGGCACCCGACAGACAATCAGAATTGGCAGGGAGGTTCCTGACGGCCGAAAGCTGATCGTCGGTCTCAGACCAGAACATCTGATGCCGGTCAGCGAGGACCAAGCCATGCTGCGCCTGCCGGTTGGTTCGGTCGAAAACACCGGCGCCACCACCTATATCGCCACCGCCACAAACCCGGAGCTCATCCTCATGCTCAATGGCCGTCTCCCGGTGCGCCCCGGCGACACGATCCCGATCGCCTTCGATCCCGCTCACCTGCATCTCTTCGATGCGGAATCGGAAATGCGCCTGGACATCCTCGACGCCTGAGCGCGTCCGCCAGGCGTATGGCGGCAGCTCACCCACCTTCCACCAATGCGGAGCGCCTGCGCAAGCGCCGCCGCGTTTCCGAAGGGCTTTCGGCAAAGCTGGAACGGTAGCTGCGTGAAAAAGCTGATGCCGAGTTGAACCCGGTCTCAGCTGCGATCTCAGCAAACGAAGCCTTGGTCTCAATGACCTTGCGCCGCGCCGCATTCAGCCTCAGCGCCAGATAATGCACATGCGGCGGCGCACCGACATCATCCTGGAACAGCGTCTGCAGATGACGGGCGCTGATGCCGACGCGGCGGGCCAATCGGACAAGGGTCAGCGGCTGTTCAACGTTCTCCTCCATCAACCGCACGGCATGCGCCACGCGCGGATCTTTCATCCGCAATCCCACGGTCGATGGTGTGTGCTGCACCTCACCCTGGAAACCACCCTGCTCATAGCTGAAAAGCCGGCTGACCTCGAGCGCCAGCGTATAGCCCTGTCGCCGACGGATGATCTCCAGCATCAGGTCCATGGTCGGCAGCGAGCCGCCGGTGGTGATCCGCTTGCCATCGATAACGAAACGTTCTTTGACCGCCCGCACCTGCGGATAGGCCAGCGCAAAATCCTCGAAGTCCTCCCAATGCGCGGTCGCCGAAACATTGTCGAGCAGGCTCGCCTCGGCCATCAGCCACGTCCCGGATTCGATCCCCGCGATGACCGAGCGATAGCGTGCGCTTTGTGACAAATTGCGCTTCAGCGAAGGCGTCGCCGCATTCCGCCAGTTATAGCTCGCCAATACGAAGAGTGGTGTGGTCGCGGTGCTTTGCTGAAAAACCCCATCCGCGGGCATCGGCACATGGCTGGTCGTCATCGCCGCATGACCATCCGGCGTGAACACCCGCCAGCGATAGAGTTCGCTTCCGGAAATGCGGTTGGCGCCGCGCAACGGTTCGATCACTGAGGCGATCAGGATCAGGTTGGTCTCGGGCAAAACCAGAAGATCGATGTCGAGGCGGTCGATGGACGTTGCAAGCAAGATGACCTCCGGAGCTACCGATAAAGTATCAAACAGTTCCGAGAATGCAAAGCATGCGCCGAAATCTTGATGCGTAATACCTCCAAGAACGAGGGAGAACATTATGCCTCTTGCAATGAACCGCGACGTCTTCATCACCTGCGCGGTAACCGGAGCCGGTGATACCGTCTCGAAATCCAGCCATGTTCCGATCACGCCCAAGCAGATTGCCGACTCTGCCATCGATGCCGCCAAGGCGGGAGCAGCCGTCGTCCATTGCCATGTCCGCGACCCGGAAACCGGCGCCGCCAGCCGCCGCAACGATCTCTATAAGGAAGTGACCGACCGTATCCGCTCCGCCGATATCGACGTCGTCCTCAACCTCACCGCCGGCATGGGCGGCGATCTGGTGTTCGGCAATGTGGAGGCGCCCTTCCCGCTCAACGAGAAAGCCACCGACATGGCCGGCGCGACCGAGCGCGTCAGCCATGTCGCCGAATGCCTGCCGGAAATCTGCACGCTCGACTGCGGCACGATGAACTTTTCGCTCGGCGACTATGTGATGACCAACACGCCGTCAATGCTGCGCGAGATGGCCCGGCAGATGACGGCGCTCGGTGTGCGCCCAGAAATCGAGGCCTTCGACACCGGTCACCTGTGGTTTGCCAAGCAGCTCGTCGAGGAAGGCCTGATCGAGGATCCGGCACTGATCCAGCTGTGCATGGGTATCCCGTGGGGGGCGCCCGACGACCTCAACACCTTCATGGCCATGGTCAACAACGTGCCGGCAAGCTGGACCTTCTCGGCCTTCTCGATCGGCCGCAATGCGCTGGCCTATCCGGCAGCTGCCGTGCTTGCCGGCGGGAATGTCCGCGTCGGCCTGGAAGACAACCTCTATGCCGGCAAGGGCAAGCTCGCCACCAATGCCGATCTGGTCGAAAAGGCCGTGACCGTCATCGAGGGCATGGGTGCGCGCATCATCGGCCCGGCCGAAGTCCGTGAAAAACTGAAATTGACGAAGCGATAGGCCGGCGGCCTCCCTTCTCCCCGCCTGCGGGGAGAAGGTGCCCGAAGGGAGGATGAGGGGTTTGACCTCCGACCTTCGTGATTGCCCCTCACCGTAACCCTCTCCCCGTAAGCGGGGCGAGGGGACTTCATTAAAAGCGGGACCGGAAGACTATGACCAGCATCACCAAGGCAGCCTGCATCGGCGGCGGCGTCATCGGCGGCGGATGGATCGCCCGCTTCCTCCTGGCCGGCATCGATGTCGCTGTCTTCGATCCACATCCGGAAGCCAAGCGCATCGTTGCCGAAGTGCTGGCCAATGCCGAGCGCGCCTATGCCATGCTGACCGGCTCACCGCTGCCAACACCCGGCAAACTGACCTTCTGCGAGACACTGGAGGAAGCGGTTTCAGGTGCCGACTGGATCCAGGAAAGCGTGCCGGAACGGCTCGACCTCAAGCGCGGCGTCCTGACCAAGATCGATGCGGCCGCAAAACCCGACGCCCTGATCGGCTCGTCGACCTCCGGCCTGCTGCCGACCGACCTGCAGCGCGACATGAAACACCCCGAACGCCTGTTCGTCGCCCATCCCTATAATCCCGTCTACCTGCTGCCGCTGGTCGAGATCGTCGGCGGCGAAAAGACCGCGCCCGAAACGATCAAGGCCGCCATGGATCGGCTTGGCCCCATCGGCATGAAGGGCGTGCATATCGCCCGCGAGATCGAGGCCTTTGTCGGTGACCGCCTGCTGGAAGCCCTGTGGCGCGAAGCCCTCTGGCTGATCAAGGACGATATCTGCACCGTCGAGACGCTGGACGACGTCATCCGCTATTCGTTCGGTCTGCGATGGGCCCAGATGGGCCTGTTCCAAACCTATCGCATCGCTGGCGGCGAGGCCGGCATGCGTCATTTCCTCGCCCAGTTCGGCCCCTGCCTGCAATGGCCCTGGACCAAGCTCACCGACGTCGTCGATCTCGACGATGCCTTGGTCGAGAAAATCGGCCAACAATCGGACGAACAGGCAAACGGCCTGTCGATCCGCGAACTGGAGCGCATTCGCGACGAAAACCTGGTCGGCATCCTGCAGTCGCTGAAGGGTGGCAATGGTGGCGACGGCTGGGGCGCCGGCAAACTGCTGAAGGACTTCGAGCAATCACTCTGGGCCAAGGGCAGCATCAAGACCGACCCGGACATCTCCCAGCCCCTGCGTCTCGTTGACACCAAGGTCAGCCCGGCATGGGTCGACTACAATGGCCACATGACCGAGCATCGTTATCTGCAGGTCTTCGGCGACACCACCGACGCCCTCCTGCGCCTGATCGGCGTCGATCTCGCCTATGTCGAGGCCGGCCACAGCTATTACACGGTCGAAACCCATATCCGCCATATCGGCGAGGCCAAGCTTGGCCAGGCGATCCATTCGACGTGCCAGCTGCTTTCGACCGACGACAAGCGCCTGCATGTCTTCCACACCATCCATGACTCGGCGAGTGACGACACAATCGCCACCGCCGAACAGATGTTGCTGCATGTGAATTCGGCTGCCGGCAAGACGGTTTCCGCCCCCGCCGACATCCTTGCCAGGCTCCGGCCGATCGCAGACGCCCATGCCGGGCTTGCCGCGCCTGATGGCACGGGCCGACAGGTGGGGCAGAAGAAATAGCCATGATCAAAACCGTTGCCCCTCATCGGCCCTGCCGGGCACAGCCTCCTCGCAAGCGGGACGAAGGCATGGTTGAGGGGCAAGGCATGTCGGGAAACACGGGAGAAAGCAGTTGAATTTCGGCCTCACCCAGGAACAGGAGATGATCGTCCAGACGGTGCGCGATTTCGTCGAGAACGAGATCTATCCGCACGAGGATCTTGTCGAGCGGACAGGGGACGTGCCGCCGGACGTCGGCGCCGAGATCAAGCGCAAATGCATCGAACTCGGCTTTTATGCCTGTAACTTCGCTGAAGAACTCGGCGGTGCCGGCCTCGATCCCCTCGCCTTCACCCTGGTCGAACGGGAACTCGGCCGTGGTTCCATGGGCCTGACCGTCTTCTTCGGCCGCCCTTCCGGCATTCTGATGGCGTGCGAGGGCGAGCAGCGCGAGCGTTATCTGCTGCCGGCCATCCGTGGCGAACGCGTTGATGCTCTCGCCATGACCGAGCCGGATGCAGGGTCTGACGTCCGCGGCATGAAATGTTCGGCACGCCGCGACGGCCCCGACTTCATCATCAACGGCACCAAACATTTCATCTCCCATGCCGATCTAGCCGATTTTGTCATCCTCTTTGCCGCCACCGGCGAGGAAGAGACCTCAAAAGGCCCGAAGAAGAAGATCACAGCCTTCCTCGTCGACCGCGATACGCCGGGCTTCGAGATAAGGAAGGGCTACGGTTCCCTCTCCCATCGCGGCTATCACAACAGCATCCTGACATTTACTGACTGCCGCCTGCCACAGGCGCAGGTTCTCGGCGAAGTCGATCGAGGTTTCGACATCGCCAATGAATGGCTGTCGGGCACCCGCCTGACGGTGGCCGCCACCTGCATCGGCCGCGCCCGCCGCGTCTTCGATATGGCGCTGCCCTATGCCGCCGAACGCCGCCAGTTCGGCAAGCCGATCGGGGCCAACCAGGGTGTCTCCTTCAAGCTCGCCGACATGATCACAGAAATCGATGCCGCCGACCTCCTGACGCTCTCGGCCGCCTGGCGCGTCAAGGAGGGCCTGCCCGCCAACCGGGAAATTGCCTCGGCCAAGCTCTATGCTTCGGAAATGCTGGCGCGCGTCACCGACGAAGCCATCCAGATTTTCGGTGGAATGGGACTGATGGACGATCTGCCGATCGGCCGCTTCTGGCGCGACGCCCGCGTCGAGCGGATCTGGGACGGCACCTCCGAAATCCAGCGCCACATCATCAGCCGCGACCTGCTGCGGCCGTTTGGAGCGTGATGGCAATGGAGGGATCTCTGCAACTTACCACCGGCAGCCGCCCCCTCGATCGCCTCATCCGCCCCCGTACGATCGCCGTCTTCGGCGGCAAGGAAGCGCGGCGCGTCATCGAGCAGTGCGACAAGATGGGCTTTGCCGGAGAAATCTGGCCGGTACACCCGAAACTCGACGCAATCGAGGGGCGTCGCTGCTACCGTTCCGTCGATGATTTGCCGGCCACACCCGACGCCGCCTTTGTCGGCGTGAACCGAAGTCTGACCGTCGAGATCGTCCGTGCCCTTTCAGCCATCGGCGCGGGCGGCGCGGTCTGTTATGCCTCGGGCTTCAGCGAGGCGGCGGGCGAACTCGCCGATGCCACCGACCTGCAGGCGGCCCTCGTCGAGGCGGCCGGTACCATGCCGATCATCGGGCCCAACTGTTACGGCCTGATCAACGGCCTCGACGGCGCCCTGCTCTGGCCCGACCAGCACGGCATCGGCCGGGTGGAAAAGGGCGTGGCGATCCTGACTCAGTCCTCCAACATCGCCATCAATCTCTCCATGCAGCGCCGCGGCCTGCCGATTGCCTATCTCATGACCGCCGGCAACCAGGCCCAGACCGGTCTTTGTGACATGGCGCTGGCAGCCCTCGAAGATCCGCGCGTGACGGCCGTCGGCCTGCATGTCGAAGGCTTCGACAGTCTGGCAGCCCTGCAGGTTCTGTCCGATCGCTCCCGCGAATTGAGAAAACCGGTTGTGGTGCTCAAGGTCGGGAAGTCCGAACAGGCCCGTCTGGCAACGGTCTCGCACACTGCCTCGCTGGCTGGCGGCGATGCGGTCGCCTCTGCCGTCTTGGCTCGCCTCGGCATTGGCCGGGTGTCAACTCTGCCTGAGTTGTTGGAAACCCTGAAACTCCTGCATGTTGCAGGCGCCCTCTCCAGCAACCGGCTCTCCTCGATGAGTTGCTCCGGTGGCGAGGCGTCGCTGGTCGCGGATGCCGCCTGGGGCAGTGCGATCGATTTTGGACCGCTGAAAGCTGAACAGCGGACGCTCCTGCGCGAGAGCCTGGGAGCGATGGTGACACTCTCCAATCCACTCGACTACCACACTTTTGTCTGGGGCGATTTCGACCGCCAGCGCGCCGCGTTCGCGGCTATGTTTGCTGGCGACTTTGCCCTCAATCTGCTGGTGCTAGATCTACCCCGCAACGACCGTTGTGATGATGCCGACTGGATCACTACCATCGACGCCGTAACCGCAGCCGCATGCGACACGGGGGCGCTCGCCGGCATCGTGGCCACACTGCCGGATAACATGCCGGAGGAGGTGGCGCTTCGTCTCATGAAGGCGGGTATCGTCCCGTTCTGTGGCATCGATGAAACCATTGCCGCTGCCGCAGTCGCAAGCGCCATCGGGTCTGCCTGGCAAAAGCCGGCCGCACTCCCCCTGCTTGCTATCCGACCAATTGTCGGCGAGCTGGAAACATTGAACGAATTTGATGCCAAGGCTGAACTCGCCGGCTGCGGTGTTTCCGTGCCGCGGGGTATGGTCGCAGACAGTCCCGAACAAGCCGCAGAACGGGCGGCAAGTCTTGGCTTTCCTGTTGCTCTCAAAGGCCTTGGCATCGACCACAAGAGCGAGGCCGGCGCAGTATTTCTCAACCTTTGCGATCATAAGCAGGTTGAACAGGCAGCCAAAGGCATGGCACCGATTGCGTCACAGTTTCTGGTCGAAGCCATGATCGAGCGGCCTGTTGCCGAGCTGATCGTCGGTGCCATCCGCGACCCCCTGGCCGGACTCGTTCTCACCCTCGGTGCAGGGGGTATTTTGGTGGAATTACTGCAGGATTCGGCAATTCTCACGCTTCCGACGACCGAACCGGCCATTCTGGAAGCGATATCATCCTTGAAGATCAAGAAACTCATTGATGGCTACCGCAACGCAACCGGCGGCGACCTGATAGCGACCATCAAAACCGTCGCAGCAACAGCAGATTATGTCGTAAAGAACGCTGCAACCCTGGAAGAACTCGACCTTAATCCATTGATGATCCTCAAGAATGGGCACGGTGCCGTTGCGGCCGATGCCCTCATTCGACAAAGGAGGTAGCATAGGTTGAACAGTCCCATTCGCACCCGGCGCGACGGCGGCATCTTCGAGGTCATCATTGATCGCCCGAAGGCCAATGCGATCGACCTCGCGACCAGCCGCGAGATGGGTCTGATTTTCCAAGGCTTCCGCGACGACCCGGATTTGCGCGTGGCGATTCTCACCGGCACCGGCGAGAAATTCTTCTGCGCCGGCTGGGATCTGAAAGCGGCGGCCGACGGCGACGCTGTCGATGGCGATTATGGCGTCGGCGGCTTCGGCGGATTGCAGGAACTGCGTCACCTGAACAAGCCGGTGATCTGCGCCGTTAACGGCATCTGTTGCGGCGGTGGCCTGGAAATTGCGCTGTCGGCCGATCTGATCCTTGCCGCCACCCATGCGACCTTCGCTTTGCCGGAAATCCGCTCGGGCACGGTGGCCGACGCCGCCTCGATCAAGCTGCCGAAGCGCATCCCCTATCACATCGCCATGGACATGCTGTTGACCGGCCGCTGGCTTGATTGCACCGAGGCCCACCGCTGGGGCTTCGTCAACGAGATCGTCGCGGCAGACCAGCTAATGGACCGCGCCTGGCAACTGGCGCGGCTGCTCGAAAGCGGTCCGCCGCTGGTCTATGCCGCCATCAAGGAAATTGTTCGTGAAGCTGAGGGCGAACCGTTCCAGACTGTCATGAACAAAGTCACCAAACGACAGCTGGCAACGGTCGACGCCCTTTACGCGAGCGACGATCAAAAGGAAGGTGCAAGGGCCTTCGCCGAAAAGCGAGACCCGATCTGGAAAGGAAAGTGAAAACGGCGACGGACATCGCGTCGTTCTTTTGCACATGATCACGGCCAAGACGGTTTGATGCGGAAGAGGAAACCGCGTCCTGCCAAATGTTCGGGAAGTTCTGTCAACGCACAATAACGAAGGAACAGGGGAATGACTGACTATTTGAACCACCTCGCCAAGGGCGGCTTGAGCCGCCGCGAATTCATGGGCCGCGCGCTTGCTGCTGGCGTCTCCTTGACGGTCGCAAGCCAACTTTTTGCCGACAGCGCCCAGGCACAGGAGCCGAAGCGCGGCGGTCATCTGAAGCTCGGCCTCGAAGGCGGCTCGGCCACCGACAGCAACGACCCGGCAAAATTCCTGTCGCAGGTGATGTTTTGCATCGGCCGCTGCTGGGGCGACATGCTGGTCGAATCCGAGCCGCTGACCGGCCAGCCGGTTCCGGCACTGGCCGAAAGCTGGGAACCATCGGCCGACGCCTCGACCTGGACCTTCAAGATCCGCAAGGGCGTCAAGTTCCACGACGGCAAGGACCTGACGATTGATGACGTCGTGAAGACCCTGCAGCGCCACACCGACGAAAAGTCGGAATCCGGCGCGCTTGGCGTCATGAAGTCGATCAAGGAAATCAAGGCCGACGGCGACAATCTCGTGCTGACCCTCACCGAAGGCAATGCCGACCTGCCGCTGCTGTTGACCGACTACCACCTCGTCATTCAGCCGAATGGCGGCTATGATGATCCAAGCTCGGCAAACGGCACCGGTCCCTACAAGATGACCAGCTTCGAACCGGGCGTCCGCGCCACCTTCGAGCGCAACAAGGAAGACTGGCGCACCGACCGCGGCTTCGTCGATTCAATCGAGATCATCGGCATCAACGACGCTACCGCCCGTATCGCAGCCCTGTCGTCCGGCCAGGTGCACTACATCAACCGCGTCGATCCGAAGACGGTATCGCTTCTGAAGCGCGCGCCGACCGTTGAAATCCTTTCGACGTCGGGCCGCGGCCATTATGTTTTCATCATGCATTGCAACACCGCGCCGTTCGACAACAACGACCTGCGCATGGCATTGAAATATTCGATGGACCGCGAAACCATGGTCGAGAAGATCCTCGGCGGCTATGGCAAGGTCGGCAATGACTTTCCGATCAACGAGACCTATGCGCTCTTCCCCGCGGGCATCGAGCAGCGCGCCTATGATCCGGACAAGGCCGCCTTCCACTACAAGAAGTCCGGCCATAGCGGCCCGGTCCTGCTGCGCACCTCCGACGTCGCCTTCCCGGGTGCTGTTGATGCAGCCGTCCTCTACCAGGAAAGCGCCAAGAAGGCCGGCATCGAAATCGAGGTCAAGCGCGAGCCGGGTGACGGCTACTGGTCCAACGTCTGGAACGTGCAGCCCTACTCCACCTCCTATTGGGGTGGCCGACCGACCCAGGACCAGATGTATTCCACGGCTTACCTTTCGACCGCCGACTGGAACGACACCCGCTTCCTGCGTCCGGACTTCGACAAGATTCTGCTCGAAGCCCGCTCGGAACTCGACGAGGCCAAGCGCAAGGAAATGTACCGCGACATGGCGATGATGGTTCGCGACGAAGGCGGCCTGATCCTGCCGATGTTCAACGACTTCGTGAACGCCGCCTCCAAGCAGGTGAAGGGTTACGTGCACGACATCGGCAACGACATGTCGAACGGCTATGTCGCGACCCGCGTCTGGCTCGACGCCTGATGACGGGCACTGGACCTTCCCAAGGTCCGGCCACGCCGAATGATGCACCCGGGGCTGAAGAGCCCCGGGTCGCGATCATTGCGGGTGGACCGGCACTCCTGACAGGGAGCGGAGCAAAAGGCGCCACCGCCGGTGGCATTCGGCTCCTGCGCAGCCCCCTCGCATCGCTGATCCTGCAACGCCTCGCCCTCAGCGTGGCGTTGCTGTTTGCCGTCTCCATATTGATCTTCGGCGGCGTCGAGGCGCTTCCCGGCGATTTCGCCACCACCTATCTCGGTCAGTCGGCAACCCCGCAGGCGGTCGACAACATCCGCAAGGATCTCGGCCTCGACAAGCCACTGACCGAACGTTACGTCACCTGGCTCGGCGGCGCCGTGCAGGGCGATTTCGGCACGTCCTGGGCGAGCCGCAATTCGGTCAGCGAACAGATCGGCAAGCGGCTCGGAAATTCGCTTTTCCTCGCCTTCTTTGCTGCGATCGTCTCCGTACCACTCGCCATCGGGCTCGGCATGCTCGCCGTGCAATACCGCAACCGCCTGCCCGACCGCATCATCAACATCGTCTCGCTGGCGGCAATCTCGCTGCCGGAATTCTTCATCGGCTACCTGCTGATCCTGTTCTTCGCCGTCAATCTCGGTATCGCGACATTCCCGTCCACCGTCTATGACAGCATGACTTTCCTTGAACGTCTGAAGGCCATCGCTCTACCAGTCACCACGCTGGTTCTGGTCGTGCTCGCGCACATGATGCGCATGACCCGCGCTGCGATCCTCAGCGTCATGTCGTCGGCCTATGTCGAGACCGCCGAGCTCAAGGGTCTGTCGAGCCTGCGCATCATCGCCCGCCACGCGGCTCCCAACGCGATTGCCCCGGTGATTACCGTCGTGGCACTCAACCTCGCCTATCTTGTGGTCGGCGTCGTCGTGGTCGAGGTTGTCTTCGTCTACCCCGGCATGGGCCAGTATATGGTCGATGCGGTGACGGTTCGCGACATGCCTGTGGTCCAGGCCTGCGGCCTGATCTTCGCCGCCTTCTACATTCTGCTCAACATGGCAGCCGATATCCTCGCCATTCTGGCCAACCCACGGCTGAGGCATCCACGATGATGAGATTTCGCGCAATTCCCATCAGCGCCTGGGTCGGTATCCTCGGCATCGCCATCGCGATCTTCGCCGCCATCTTCGCCGATTTCATCGCGCCCTACGGCGAACGCGAGATCGTCGGCGATATCTGGCTGCCCATGGGCGGCGACTTCCTGCTCGGCACCGACAATCTCGGCCGCGACCTCCTGTCGCGTTTGATCTTCGGCGCCCGCACCACGATCAGCGTCGCGCTGGCGGCCAGCATTTTGTGTTTCTCGCTCGGCATGATCCTGAGTTTTACCGCCGCCGTCACAGGGGGCGTGGTCGATCAGGTCCTTTCCCGGCTCAACGATCTGATGATGTCGGTCCCGGCCCTGATCCTTGCCCTCGTCATCCTCGCGGTGCTGCCGCAGAACATCTTCATCCTGATCACCGTCATGGCGGTGATCGACAGTACCCGCGTCTACCGCCTCGGTCGTGCCGTGGCGCTCGATGTTGCAGTGATGGAATTTGTCGAGGCGGCCAAGCTGCGCGGCGAAGGCAAGATCTGGATCATATTCCGCGAGATCCTACCCAACACGCTGTCGCCGCTGCTCGCCGAATTCGGCCTGCGCTTCGCCTTCTCGATCCTCTTCCTCTCCACTCTCTCGTTCCTCGGGCTCGGCATTCAGCCGCCGGCCGCGGACTGGGGCGGCATGGTCAAGGACAACAAGGACGGCATCATCTTCGGCATATCGGCAGCCCTCGTTCCCGGCGGGGCGATCGCAGCCCTCGCAGTCTGTGTCAATCTGGTCGTCGACTGGCTGCTCAAGCGCACGTCCAGCCTGAAAGGAGGACGCGGCGATGCATAACCTTCTGTCCGTCAAGAACCTCAAGATCGAGGCCACCAGCTATCCGCCCGGCGCGCCGCCCAAGCGGGTCACGCTGGTCGACAACGTCTCCTTCGACCTCGCCAAGGGCAAGGTGCTCGGCCTGATCGGCGAATCCGGCGCCGGCAAGTCGACCATCGGCCTCTCGGCGCTCGCCTATGGCCGTGGTGGTGCGGAAATCACCGGCGGCCAGGTCCTTCTCGACGGCACCGACATCCTGCCGCTCGGCAAGAACGGCATCCGCAAGATCCGCGGTGCCCGCGTCTGTTATGTCGCGCAATCGGCCGCGGCCGCCTTCAACCCGGCCCACAAGCTCGGCAATCAGGTGATCGAGGCCACCGTCATGCACGGCCTGATGAGCCGTGAAGAAGCCCGCAAGCGCGCCCTCTACCTGTTCCAGGTGCTTGGGCTGCCCAACCCTGAAACCTTCGGCGACCGCTTCCCGCACCAGGTCTCCGGCGGCCAGTTGCAACGCGCCATGACCGCCATGGCGCTCTGCTCCAACCCGGAACTGATCGTCTTCGACGAACCGACGACGGCACTTGACGTCACCACCCAGATCGACGTGCTGGCCGCCATCAAGCACGCGATCGAAGAAACGAATACTGCTGCCCTCTACATCACCCATGATCTCGCGGTCGTTGCGCAAATCTCCGACGACATCATGGTTCTGCGCCACGGCAAAACGGTGGAATACGGCCCTGTGCAGCAGATCATCGAAGCCCCGCGCGAAGACTATACCCGCGCGCTGGTCAATGTCCGCCAGACGGCCCGCGACGAGGCGCCCGACCAGACGAACACCCTGCTCAAGGTCGAGCATGTCAGCGCCCAGTATTCCAACGGCTTCAAGGTGCTGCATGACGTCTCGCTGCATCTGCCCAAGGGCCAGACACTGGCAATCGTCGGCGAATCCGGTTCGGGCAAATCGACGCTCGCCCGCGTCATCACCGGCCTCCTACCGCATAGCGAAGGCGGCGTCATCTTCGATGGCAAGCAGATGCCCCCCGCCCTGAAAAACCGTTCACGCGAGGACCTGCGCCGCATCCAGCTGATCTATCAGATGGCAGACACGGCAATGAACCCGCGCCAGACGGTGCGCGACATCATCGGCCGGCCGCTGACCTTCTACTACGGCCTGCGCGGTGCGGCAAAGACGGCAAGGGTGAAGGAACTTCTCGACCAGATCGAAATGGGCTCCGGCTTCGTCGACCGCTATCCGGCAGAGCTTTCGGGTGGCCAGAAACAGCGCGTGGCAATTGCGAGAGCGCTGGCCGCCAAGCCTGACCTGATCCTCTGCGACGAGCCGACATCGGCCCTCGATCCGCTGGTGGCGGAAGGCATCCTGAAACTCCTGCTGCGATTGCAGCAAGAAGAACAACTCTCCTATGTCTTCATCACCCATGACATCGGCATCGTCCGTGCCATTGCCGATTCCGTCGCCGTCATGCATCGCGGCAATCTGGTCCGCTTCGGTCCGAAATCGAAGGTCCTGGCACCGCCGTTCGACGACTATACCGACCTCCTTCTGAAGTCGGTTCCGGAAATGGAAATCGGCTGGCTGGAAAAGGTACTCGCCACCCGCAAGATGGCCAGCGCCGACAACTGAGGCCTTAGAGCGTTTCCGGGTTAGATTGAAGCATTCTGCCGGAGCAGGTTTTCGTTGGGGCAGAGACGATTGGCGAAGGGCATACCACCCGGTACGTCCGAGCCGATCGCCTCTGATCCCGGCGGAAAGATGCCCGGCCCCTCGGGTTGGCTGAAGCGGGCCGCATGGTTGCCCGGCCATGCGGCCCGCTTCAGCCAACAGAATGCTTCAATCTAACCCGGAAACGCTCTAGTAACCGCCGGGCACCGTCAGCACCTCGGCTGACGGCGTCTGGAGAAATTCACGCACGGTGGCCGGAAGCTGCCGTGCGCCAAACGAAAGAACCCCGCACCGCGCCAGCATCTGCCGCTTGTCGGGATCCTGGCCGATATGCCGCCAGATCACCCGCGACGCATAGGGCAGGTTTTCCTTGCGCCACGACACGCCCATCGTCGTGCCGCGCAGATAGACGCGCTGGTGCACATCAAACGGCATCAGGATGGTCTGCGACATCATCGGCTGGCGAGCGATGCTGCGCTCGGTGATGAAGATGCGGTTGCGCCAGAAGGCGGCCAGACCGACATATTTCGAATATTGCCGGATCTCGTTCTCGACGTCGCGAATGCGCTCGATCGATTTGACATGCACCGAGCCGTTTTCCTCCTGCAGTCTGGCACAGGAGCAGACGACAAGGCCCGGCCAGGACAGCGACAGATGATAGGTCTGGAAATAGCCGAGATGGCGGCGCAGCGCCTGCATGTCGCCCGGCAAGCCATCGAGCAGGTGCCCGCCATCGGCCAATCGCCGGTCCGGACGCTGCATGCGGGTACGAAAGACATCCGCCGAAAGATCGAAATCCTGCGCCGCCAGTCCGAAGAAGCCGGCGATGCGCGCGAGATTGTGGGCCGATGGCCGCGCTTCGCCGGAAATGTAGCGGTTGAACTGTTGCCTGTTCAGCCCGATGTCGCGGCAGATTTCCGAGATCGACCGCCGCGTCGCACAAGCCAGCCGGAGATTTTCAACGAATGCATCACGGCCTGCCATACACCAATTCCTTAGCGGCGAGAATAACAGCGTAAACCAGTGTAAAACAGCGTCAAGTCGCGAAATTGTAACGGCTGTGCTTGCCGCTAGGCTCCCGGTCAACAATCCACACAAGGGGCAACGAACAATGCGTGATTTTACCAAGAATTCCGGCCTGCTCGACGGCGGCATCAATCGCCGCGGTTTCCTCGGCGGCACGACGGCGCTCGGCCTTGCCGCAGGCTTCGGCGGCAGCCTTCTTCTGCCGAATGGTGCACGGGCACAGGAGCCCAAGCGCGGCGGCCATCTGAAGATGGGCCTCAAGGGCGGTGCCGCCACCGATACGCTCGATCCCGCCACCTACAGCGCGTCGGTTCTGTTCGTCGTCGGCCATCTCTGGGGTGACACGCTGGTCGAATCCGACCCGAAGACCGGTGCCGCCCTGCCCTCGATTGCCACCTCCTGGGAGCCGTCGGCGGATGCCTCCGTCTGGACCTTCAAGATCCGCAGCGACATCGCCTTCCACGACGGCAGCAAGATGACCGTGGCCGACATCATCGCCACGTTGAAGCGCCATTCCGACGCCAATTCCAAGTCCGGCGCACTCGGCCTGATGTCTTCGATCAAGACCATCGAGGAAAAAGCCGGCGACCTGGTGTTGACGCTGACCGAAGGCAATGCCGATCTCCCGTTGATGCTGACCGACTATCACCTGATCATCCAGCCGGGCGGCGGCGTCGACAATCCGACGGCAGCAATCGGCACGGGTCCCTACAAGTTGAAAAGCTTCGAGGCCGGCGTTCGCGCCACCTTCGAGAAAAATCCCGAGGACTGGCGCGCGGATCGCGGCTATGTCGACAGTATCGAGATCATCGTGATGAACGATGCGACCGCCCGCATCGCCGCACTCTCGTCCGGCCAGGTACATTTCATCAACAATATCGACCCGAAGACCGTGCCGCTTCTGAAGCGTGCGCCGAAGGTCGAGATCATCCGCAATGCCGGCAAGGGCTTCTATTCCTTCCTGATGCATTGCGACACCGCGCCCTTCGACAACAACGACCTGCGTCTTGCGCTGAAATATTCGATCGACCGACAGGAAATCCTCGACCGTGTGCTCGGCGGCTACGGCACGATCGGCAACGACTATCCGGTCAACAGCGCCTATGCGCTGGCGCCGGAAGGCATCGAACAACGCAGCTATGATCCGGACAAGGCAGCCTTCCACTTCAAGAAATCAGGCCATGACCGCCCGATCCTGCTCAGGACATCGGATGCCGCATTTGCGGGTGCGGTCGATGCTGCCGTTCTCTATCAGGAAAGCGCCAAAAAGGCCGGTATCGAACTGCAGGTGCAGCGCGAGCCCGAGGATGGCTACTGGACCAATGTCTGGAACGTACAGCCTTTCTGCGCCTCCTACTGGGGCGGCCGGCCGACGCAGGATTCGCGCTATTCGACATCCTATCTGTCGACGGCCGAATGGAACGATACGCATTTCAAGCGCGAGGATTTCGACAAGCTGCTGCTGCAGGCCCGCTCTGAACTCGACGACGCCAAGCGCCGCGAAATGTATCACACGATGGCAGTGTTGGTCCGCGACGAAGGCGGCCTCATCCTGCCCGTCTTCAACGACTACATCATGGCCGCGTCGACATCGCTGAAAGGCTTCGTTGAGGATATCGGCAACGACATGTCGAACGGCTATATCGGCAGCCGCGTCTGGTTCGACGCGTAAGTATTGGGGAACGGGGTTAGAAACATGTCCACACGCAGCTTTACCGTCATCGAGAACGAATGGATCGTGCTGGCCGATGGCACACGCCTCGCCGCCCGCATCTGGATGCCGGACGGTGCGGACGCCGACCCCGTCCCCGCCGTCTTCGAATTCTTGCCCTACCGCAAGCGCGACGGGACCAGCCCGCGCGACGAATCCACCTATCCGGTCTTCGCAGCCGCTGGCATCGCCGGCGTGCGTGTCGACATCCGCGGTTCCGGCGAGTCCGATGGCGTGATCGACGGTGAATATACCGAACTGGAGCTTGCCAATGCCTGCGAACTGATCGGCTGGATCGCCGAACAGCCCTGGTCGAACGGCTCGGTCGGCATGATGGGCATTTCCTGGGGCGGCTTCAACTGCCTGCAGGTGGCCGCCCTTCGCCCGCCTGCCCTGAAGGCCGTCATCTCGATCGCATCTACGACCGACCGCTACAATGACGACATCCACTACAAGAACGGCACGCATCTCTCGGCTCAGCTTTCCTGGGCCGCAACGATGCTCGCCTATCAGTCGCGCGCGCCGGATCCTGAAATCGTCGGCGACCGTTGGCGCGAGATGTGGATGGAGCGGTTGGAAAACGAGCCCTTCTTCATGGAGGAATGGCTGGCCCATCAGCGCCGCGACGCATTCTGGAAACACGGCTCGATCCGCGAGGATTTTTCCGCTGTCGAAGTACCGTCGCTGGTGATCGCCGGCTGGGCCGATGGTTACCGCAACACACCGCTTCTCGCCGTCGAAGGCATGAGCGACCGGTCAAAGGCCCTGATCGGCCCGTGGGTGCATAAATACCCGCATTTTGCCTGGCCGAAACCACGCGCCGATTTCCACGGCGAGGCCATCGCCTTCTGGAACCACTGGCTGCGCGGCGAGGAAAACGGCATCGAAAAACTACCCCAGGCCCGCGCCTATATCCTGGAAGGACCAAAGCCCGCACCACGCCGCGATGTTGATCCCGGCTTCTGGATTTCCAAGGACACCTGGCAGGCGCCGGAGATGCAATGCTTCTACGTCGAGGCTTTCGGCACGCTGACCGAAGGCCTGCCGGTCCCGCATGCGCCGGCCCATGACGTGCATCTGAAGTCGCCGCTCGATACCGGCACGGCCGCCGGCGAATGGTTCACGCTGAAGCCCGATGCGGAACTGGCCGGCGACCAGCGTATCGACGACGCCGGATCGCTGACCTTCCAGACCTCCCCACTCTCCGGTGCATATGACTTTCTCGGTCGGCCGGAACTTACCGTTACACTGAGCAGCGACGCCCCCGTCGCCAACCTGATCGCCCGCATTGTCGACGTGCATCCCGACGGCACGGCGACGCGAGTTTCGTTCGGCGTGCTCAACCTCACCCACCGCGACGGCAATGGCGACCCACGGCCGATGGAGCCCGGCAAGCCGACGCAGATCCGCCTTGTGCTCGACGCCTGCGGTTACCGCTTCAAGCCCGGCCATCGCATTCGCCTGTCGCTGTCGACCGCCTATTGGCCGATGATCCTGCCGTCGCCGACCGATGTCGGCCTGACCCTCGACATCGCCTCGCTCGGCCTCGCCATGCCGAAGCTGGGCGCGCATGACAGGTTCGCGATGAAGCAGCCGGACAATGCCAATCCGCTGCCGACCTATATCGAACATTCACCGGGCAAGACCGATCGCAAGGTCGTCCGCGACATGTCGGCCAATCGCACCGACTACACGATCTTCGAGGATACCGGCCTGTTCGAACATCCGGGCACCGGCCTGTCGACAAGACAGGTGCGCGACGAAACCTGGTCGATCTCACCCGGTGATCCGCTCTCGATGAACGGCACCTCGGTCTGGACCTGCGACATGCAGCGGCCCGGTTGGTCGGTACGCACGGTTTCCACCTCGCGCATCGCCTGCACCGAGACCGAATGGCTGATCAGCGCTTCTGTTGTCGCCTACGAGGGCGAGACCCGGGTCTTCGAAAAGACCTTCCCGCAAAAGGCGATACTCCGCGACCTTATGTAGTCGTCGACGACAATGCGCGGATCGCGGCGATGGCGCGATCCGCATCTGCCACCGGCACGAAAATATGGTCGTGGTAATAGGCAGCGACGACATTGGCGCTGATGCCTTGCTTGGTCAGCGCCGTCGCCAGAGCCGCCGTCAATCCGACCGCTTCGAGCGAGGAATGCACCGAGATCGTGATGCAGCGCAACGGCATGCTCGCGGTGATCCCCGCAGCGTCCGCCGCCGCCTTCGGTAGGATCAGCGTCAGCCCCTCCGCCTCGAAGAAAAGCCCTATCGGCTTCATCGCCAGGTAATCGGACGCCTTATCCGCAGCAACGGTCGCATAGACGAACTCGCCCTCGACCAGCCTTGGCTCCAGGCTCGCCAGCAGGACACTGAGATCGGAAATCCCGCTCATCCGGACACACCCGCCATCCGATTGATCGCCTGGCAGAGATGCGCAAAACCAGCACCTGCGCCCTCGCTCATGTGCCTGGCGCGCAACCAGGCATGCACCATCTGTGGCTCCTCGCGGAAGGTCGTGGCCACGCCCGCCTGTCTCAGCCTCTCGGCATAATGCCGGCCATCGTCGCGCAGCGGATCGAAATGCGCCACTGTAATATAAACCGGTGGCAGACCGGTCAGCGATTGCGCCAGAAGCGGATAGGCAACCACATCATCCGCCGGCGCCTGCAGAACAGCCCGGTAATAGCCGACATCCGCCGTCGTCAGCCCAGGCGCCTCGGCCATCTCCGCATAGGAACCCGACACCAAGTCGCCACCAAGCGCCGGATAGACCAAAACCTGCCCGACAATGCCGGACAATCCAGCATCGCGCGCCCGGACCGCCAGCCCCGCCGCGAGATTGCCGCCGGCGCTGTCGCCGATCAGAACGACCTTGCGCCGGTTCGCCAACAGATACGTCAGCACGGCAAAACAGTCGTCCGTCTGCGCCGGCCAGACATGCTCAGGCGCCAGCCGGTAATCGACGGAAACAAGTTCAGCCCCGGCATGCTCGGCGATCTCGGCGCAAATCGCATGATGGCTCTCAAGCGAGCCGACGACGAAACCGCCGCCATGAATGTAGTAAAGTTGCGTCTGCGTGCGGATCTCAGCTGGTCGGTAGCGCCGGATCGGGACTGAACCGATTTGGCTGTCTTCCGTCACCATGCCGTCCGGCAGCAGCCGATCGAAAGGGGCACAAAGCGCGTCATACCAGGCCCGCTGCTGGACGATCGAGGCATTGACGGCGTCTGGCGGATAGAACCCGTCGCAGATCTCCAGGAATTCCAGGATCGCCGGCTCGGAGGGGCGTGGCTGCGGATGGGTTGGTTGGTGAAGATCCATACGTAAAATCTGCCTCGGCGAACGACCTTTAACGAAACGCCGATGCTAGGCGCTTTTGCCGGCGAAGCAACGTGCATCCTCGCCATTCGGCATTTGTTGCTGTGCATTGCCACACTGCGCCCTATAGTCGATCCATCCCATTGCCGACCGGCGACCCCGAGAGGAAAACGACATGAAGATCACCAAGGCGGGCGCCATTGCCTCGACGAAGGGCCCCGCCGAATATTTCACCGGGACGGTGCGCATCGACGCACGCTTCCAGGCCGACGAGCCGGCAAAAATCGGCGGTGCCACCGTCACCTTCGAACCCGGCGCTCGCACTGCCTGGCACACGCATCCGCTCGGCCAGACCCTGTTCGTCACGGCAGGCTTCGGCCTCGCGCAGCAGGAAGGCGGCCCGATCGAGGAAATCCGGCCCGGCGACATCGTCTGGTTCCCGCCGGGCGTCAGGCACTGGCACGGCGCATCGCCGACGACTGCCATGACCCATCTGGCCATCGCCGAGGCGGTCGATGGCAAGTCCGTCGACTGGCTGGAACAGGTCACCGACGCCCAGTATCAGCCGAAGCCGTAAAAGCGCGGCGTGAACGAGCCGGCAACTTCGCGCGCATCAGCGCTCGAAGTTGCGGATCACCTCGATAAACGTATCGCCATACCGTTCCAGCTTCGATTGGCCGACGCCGGAAATACCGAGCAATTCGTCGCTGCTCGTCGGCCGCTCGATCGCAAACGACACCAGCGTCGTATCGGGAAACACCACATAGGGCGGAACGCCGAGATCTTTGGCGATCTCCATTCGGGCCCGGCGCAGCGCTTCGAACAGTTCCATGTCCGAGCCCTCCAACGCCGCCTTGGCATTGGCGGAACTGGCCGAAACCGACCGGGAGGCCTTCCCGGTCGTCGGGCGGTCCTTGCGGAAATGCACTTCGCGCTCGCGCTTGAAGACGGCGCGTGCCTCCGCCTCCAGCTTCAGCGCGCCGAAAGCCGTATGGTCGACGCTCACCAGACCGGCGGCAAGAAGCTGGCGATAGACCGATTGCCATGTCTTCGACGCCAGATCCTTTCCCGCCCCGAAGACCGGCATATCGACATGGCCGAAGCGGCTGGTCTTTTCGTTTTCATTGCCGAGCAGCACATCGATCAGATGGCCGGTGCCGAAACGTTCGCCGGTCCGGTAGATCGCCGCCAGCGCCTTGATTGCAGCCTCCGTTCCGTCCCAGGTCTCAACCGGCTTCAGGCAGGTATCGCAATTGCCGCACTGGCCGCCATGCGCTTCGCCGAAATGCTTCAGGATCGCCTGGCGGCGGCAGCCCGCCGTCTCGCAGATCGCCAGCAGGGCATTGAGTTTCGCCCGCTCGACCCGCTTGATATCATTGCCAGACGAACCCTCGTCGATCATCCGGCCGCGCTGGATCACATCCGCCATGCCGTAGGCCATCCAGACATCAGACGGCAGCCCGTCGCGGCCCGCACGACCGGTTTCCTGATAATAGGCCTCGACGGAACCCGGCAGGTCGAGATGCGCGACATAGCGCACGTTCGGCTTGTCGATACCCATGCCGAAGGCGACCGTCGCCACCAGGCACAGATCTTCCTCCTTGAGGAAGGCATCCTGGTTGGCGTCGCGAACCACGCGCTCCATGCCTGCGTGATAGTCGAGCGCCTTGATGCCCTGCGCATTCAGCCATTCCGCGGTGTCCTCGACCTTGGCGCGCGACAGGCAATAGACAATCCCGCTCGAACCCTTGTGGCGGGAGAGAAACCGAAGAAGTTGCTGGCGTGGCTGGTCACGCTCGACGATCTCGTAGGCAATGTTCGGACGGTCGAACGAAGTGGTGAAGACCTCCGCCGAATGCAGTTGTAGCTTGTCGATGATATCTTCGCGCGTATGCGGATCGGCCGTTGCCGTCAGCGCCATGCGCGGCACCCCCGGATACTCTTGCGCCAGCCGTCCAAGCTCGCGATACTCCGGCCGGAAATCATGTCCCCACTGCGACACGCAATGCGCTTCATCGATGGCAAACAGCGAAATCTTCGCATTGCCGATCGTCTCCTTGAACGCAGGCGTCACGATGCGCTCCGGCGTGACGTAGAGAAGGTCGAGCTCGCCACGCGCAATCGCCCGGCGCACATCCATGAACTCTTCCCGTGAGAGCGACGAATTCAGCGCGGCGGCCCGCACACCAAGCTGTTTCAACGCCTCGACCTGGTCGCGCATCAGCGCAATCAGCGGCGAGACGACGACACCGACACCGCTCCGGCAGAGCGCAGGAATCTGGAAACACAACGACTTGCCGGCACCGGTTGGAAACAGCACGACGGCATCGCCGCCGGATACCACCCGATCGATAACCGCAGCCTGCTTGCCCCGAAAGGCAGGATAGCCATAGACCCGTTTCAGAACGGAAACGGGACTGTCCATTCCCTCGTTTTCAAACAGGGCAACGGTATGGCTTTCATTCTGCGGCATGGAATCGCTTTCTCGGCTGGGAAACAACAATGCCACAGATTGCATCGACTTTCGAGCCGAACAGACGAACTGCAGGCCTGACAGGAGACCCTTACCAGGATTTCCATGCCAAAAGCAGCCCGCCATCTTCGGCCTCAGCAGCCCTGCATGCGGCCTCGACCTCGTCGGAGGAAGCCCCTCTGTTGAGATTTGCCGCAACAAATTGCGAACCCGCCAGGGCAATCGATCCACCGCGACAGACAAGTGTGAAGATCAGGGGGCCCGTCGACCACCACGCCGGCGCACCGGGCATCGCCTCGACGACCGATGCCAACACCGCATTCAATCTGGCAAAGGCAGGATGATGCGGTGGCGTCGCGATGAACGAGTTCGCCAGCAACACGCTGCCTCGCCCGGTATTGCGCGGAATGTCCTCGGGCATGGCGGTCAAACCGGTCATCGGCAGCAGGTCATGGAAACTGATATCGGACCGCGCCGGATACCAGTCGCAATCAAGATAGATCCCCCCCTCCTGCTCCAGCAGAACATAGCGCGCGACATCCACGGCGCCGGGATAGTCGCCGTCGCGCATCATTGCCTGAAACGCCGGATTGTCACTGATTCCCGCTGCCGCGAGTTCCTTTTCGCGCCAGAGGCAATAGCCATAGCCATGCAAAGCCGCATGCGTTGCCCACGCGACAGTCGAGGATGGCACCGCCTGCGGACCAATCCAGATTTGGTGGATAATCGGAGGAATTGCCTGACGGTTGGCCTCGGCAATTGCCCGTCGTTCGTCAGTCGTGAAATGCGAATGCGCCGCCAGAAGCGCCGGATCCGGTACAAGATGGAACTGATAGCCAATGCGCTTCAGGGGGTCGCCTTCCGCCTTGGCAAGTTTCAGCATTGCCGAATGCAGACGCCTTGGCAGGCCAAGCGCCGTTTTTGGGCCCATCGCTGTATGATCCGGGTCAGATGCAAGCGTATCGAGCAGAGCCCGCGCCGCCTCAAAAGCCCCTGAATCCCGGAGGGATGCCGCCTTTTCCAGAAGGCTGTTCAATCGTTGCTTGGCTGGCACACTGTAGTCCTCAAGATATCGCCCTCTGTCGATGCGCGGTACCTTGGACACCAATCTCGTGCACTTTGCCTGAAGGGACAAAAGCCGCACAAAAGAAAGGCGTGGACAGAAACGAAGCACACGCTAATCTCGTCATCAAGCAACATTATAAGCGGAATGCAGAAGCATCCAAGGGGCGAGAAGGCAAATATGAGTCCAAGCGAAATGCGCCCGTCAAAGGACTTGTTGCGAATTGAGAACCTGCACGTCTCGTTTTCGATCATGGGCGCAAGCATGACTGCGGTCAGAAATGCCAACCTGCGGGTCCTTCCCGGCAAGGTGACGGCGCTTGTCGGTGAATCGGGCTCGGGCAAATCGGTCATCAGCCAGACAGTTATGGGCCTTCAGCCACCAACGGCAAATGTCTCAGGCAAGATCCTGTTCGATGATCCGCTGTCAGACAACGGCCAGATCGACATTCTCCCCCTTCCCCAGGATGGCCAAAAAATCCGGTCGATCCGTGGTGGACGGATGGGGATGATCTTCCAGGAACCGATGACCTCGTTCTCGCCCTTGCACACGATTGGCAACCAGATCGGCGAAGCGCTGCACATTCACAGCGGCCTCAAGGGCACTGAAGTGCGCGAACTGTGCGAGCACATGCTGTCTCGGGTCGGCTTTCCTGATCCCCGCAAGGTCTTCGACATGTATTCGTTCGAGCTGTCCGGCGGCATGCGGCAGCGCGCGATGATTGCCATGGCCCTGATCTGCGGCCCCGCACTGCTGATCGCCGATGAGCCGACCACGGCGCTCGACGTGACCATCCAGGCGCAGATCCTAAAACTGCTGCGCGATCTGCAGGCCGAAATGGACATGGCCATTCTGCTGGTCACCCACGATCTCGGCGTCGTCGCCAATATCGCCGACGAGGTTGTCGTCATCTACCAGGGCGAGATCATGGAAGCGGGTCCGGTCGACACGATTTTCCGCAAACCGGAACACCCCTATCTGAAGGGCCTGATGGCGGCCATTCCACATTTCGGCATGAAACGCGGTGACCGCCTGAAGCCCTTGCGGGAAATCGAGGTCAATCAGGAAAACCTGCTCGGCAAGAAATTCCAGGCCCGCTCGGGCCCCGACATCATTCTGAAAGTCGACAACCTCAGCAAGACATTCGAGACCCGCAAGGAAAACTGGAAGCTGCCAGGCTTCGCCCGCGAAAAACCCAAGACAACGCCCGCTGTCGATGGTGTCGGCTTTGACATAAGGCGCGGCGAATGTCTGGGGCTTGTCGGCGAGAGCGGCTGCGGCAAGACCACGGTCAGCAAGATCCTGATGCGCGCCGTCGAACCCGACACCGGTTCTGTCATCTTCGACGATGGCGCCGGCCCGATCGATGTCCTGAATGCCAAGGGCGCGGAACTGCGCGCGTTGCGCACCAAGATCCAGATGGTCTTCCAGGATCCGCTGTCGTCGCTGTCACCACGCATGACCATCGGCGATATTCTCAGCGAACCACTCGATATCCACGGCCATGGCGACGTGGCCAAACGCAAGATGGCGGTCAAGGCCCTGATCAAGGCGATCGGCCTCGACGAGGCATCGCTGAAGCGCTACCCGCACAGCTTTTCCGGCGGCCAGCGTCAACGAATAGGCATTGCCCGCGCCCTGGCGCTCGGACCGAGCCTCATCATTTGCGATGAACCGGTTTCGGCTCTCGATGTTTCCGTTCAGGCGCAGATTCTCAATCTGTTGAAAGACTTGCAGAAGGACCTCGGACTGACATACCTGTTCATTTCCCATAATCTTGCCGTCGTCGACTATATGGCTGACAGGGTTGCCGTAATGTGGGCCGGCCGCATCGTCGAAATTGCACCTCGGGAAGTGATCATGACCGCACCAGTCCACCCCTATACGAAAGCACTGCTGGATGCCGTTGCCTTCCCCGACCTTGACCGCCCGCTGAATTTTGCCACGGCTGGCCAGACCAGTGCCGTGTCACGTGGCAACTGGGCGAAAGCATTCTGCGATAGCGACGAAGAGGGTGTCATGGCGCCGGCAGATCTCGGGGGCGGCCATTTCGTCCTCGCCCGCAAGAATGTCGACATACGGGAACTGGCTCTGTGATCACGCGCCGAACCGCCTTGGGCATGCTGGCATCCGCCGTCCTTCCGGGCGTCGCGCGTGCTGCCTACAGTCAGTCCGACTACCTGAACGCAGCAGTCGAAGCAGGACGGCTGCCCCCTGTTGCAGACCGCATTCCCAAGCAGCCTCGCCTTGTCAATCTGCAATCCATGGGGCGCAAGCCAGGCCAACATGGCGGCGCGGCGCGCATGCTGATCGGTGGCCAGCGAGACGTTCGGCTAATGCCAATCAACGGCTACGCCCGTCTGGTCGGCTATGACGAGAAACTGCAGCTGCAGGCCGATATTCTTCAATCCTATACCGTCGAAGAAGAGCGCATTTTCGAATTCCGCCTGCGCGAGGGCCACAAGTGGTCGAATGGAGATCCATTTACCACCGAGGACTTCCGCTATTGCTGGGACGACGTCATTCTCAACCGTGACATCCACAAAGGCGGCCCGCCGGTGGATCTTCTGGTCAATGGAAAGCCGCCTCTTTTCGAAGTCATTGATCCGCTGACGATCCGCTATACGTGGGACAGTCCGATCCCCGACTTCCTGCCGAAATTGGCCTCAGCCATTCCTGTCGCGCTGGCTCTTCCCTCTGCCTATCTGCGGCAGTTTCACGCCAAGTACCAGGATCCAAAGGCACTGGAGGAGCTTGTCCGCCATCACCGGGTCGATGACTGGCGACTGCTGCACATCAAGATGTCGCGTCAGCAACGTCCGGAAAACCCCGATCTTCCGACGCTTGAGCCGTGGCACCCGACGATCGCGCCCCCGGCCGAGCAGTTCATTTTCGAGCGCAACCCCTACTTTCACCGCGTCGATGAAAATGGCCAGCAATTGCCTTACATCGACCGGCTCATCTTGAATGTCAGTTCTCCGGACATCATCGCCGCGAAGACGGCAACAGGCGAAAGCGAACTTCAATTCGTTGGCCTGGACTTCTCCGACTACACGCTTCTGAAGGAAGCGGAGAAAATCTATCCACTCAAGGTGACACTGTGGAAGCGGACGCAGGGTTCGATGGTGGCCTTGCTGCCGAACCTGAACTGTGTCGACGATGGCTGGCGGCAGGTGTTTCGCGACGTACGCGTGCGCCGGGCCATGTCGTTGGCGATTGATCGCAACGAACTCAACAAGGCGATCTTCTACGGGCTGGCCCAGCCAAGCGCCGATACAATCCTGCCGGAAAGCCCGCTTTTCAAGCCAGAATACGCAGCCGCGTGGTCGTCGCATGACCCCGACCAGGCGAACAAACTGCTCGACGACGCCGGGCTCAATCGCCGCGATGACGCTGGAACGCGGCTTCTGCCGGATGGGCGGCCCGCCAATATCATCATCGAAAGCGCCGGTGAAAGCACGCTGGAAACCGATGTGCTGGAACTCATTACCGACCATTTTCACAAGGTCGGCCTGTCTCTTTTCATTCGCACGTCTCAACGCGACATCTTCCGCAGCCGCGCCATTGGCGGTCAGATCATGATGTCCGTCTGGCAGGGCCTCGACAACGGCGTTCCGACCTCGGAAATGTCCCCCAACGGACTGGCACCAAGCTCGGACGACCAGTTGCAGTGGCCGCTTTGGGGCATGTATTTTGCCTCGGCCGAGACAAAGGGCAAAGCGCCCGACATGCCCGAGGTCCAGTATATGGTCGACAGGCTTCGGGCCTGGCGCCAGACGACGACGGTCGAGGAGAGAACGAGGATCTGGGGTGAAATGCTGTCTCATTACACGCAGCAGGTTTTCAGCATCGGCACCGTCAACGGCGGCCTGCAACCGGTTGCAAGATCGATAAGGCTGCGCAACATTCCCGACAAGGCGCTGTTCGGCTTCGACCCGACCAGTTATCTCGGTGTCTACATGCCGGACACCTTTTGGTACGATAGAAACGTGTGATCATGCTGCGATACATCCTATGGCGCATTGCTGTGATGGTCCCGACCTTGGTTCTGATTTCCATTCTGGTTTTCACGATCATTGAGCTGCCGCCCGGCGACTATTTCGAAAGCTACGTTTCCGAGCTGCGTGCCATGGGCGAAGCCGCCGACATGGCCGAGATCGAGGAACTGCGCGCCCGCTATGGCTTCGACAGGCCGCCCGTCCTGCGTTACATTCATTGGGTCGGCGGCATGTTGGTTGGCGATTTCGGCTATTCGTTCGAATACCGCCTGCCGGTCTCCGATGTCGTCGGCGACCGGCTCTGGCTGACCGTGCTTGTATCGTTCCTGACGATCATCTTCACTTGGCTTCTGGCCTTTCCGATCGGGATCTATTCAGCCACCCACCAGTACAGCTGGGGCGATTACGGCCTGACCTTTCTCGGCCTGATCGGCATTGCCGTCCCGAACTTCATGCTCGCTCTGGTCATGATGTATTTCGCCAACATCTGGTTCGGCGTTTCGATCGGTCACCTGATGGACCGTGAATTCCTCAATGCGCCGATGAGTTGGGAAAAGTTCCGCTCGATCCTGTCGCATATCTGGATACCCGTGATCATCATCGGCACGGCGGGAACCGCGGGCATGGTCCGCCGTCTTCGCGCCAATCTTCTCGATGAACTGCACAAGCAGTATGTGGTGACAGCCAGAGCCAAAGGCCTGCATCCGCTGCGCGTTTTGCTGAAATATCCGTTGCGCATGGCGCTCAATTTCTTCATCTCCGACATCGGCTCCATTCTGCCGGCGATCATTTCCGGTGCGGAAGTCACCGCAATCGTGCTGTCTCTTGAAACGACTGGCCCGATGCTGATCAAGGCGCTGCAGAGCCAGGATATGTATCTGGCCGGTTCGTTCCTGATGTTCCTCGCCTTCCTCACGGTCATCGGCGTGCTTGTTTCCGACATTGCGCTGGCCATCCTCGATCCGCGCATTCGCCTCGGCGGAGGAAGCCAGAAATGAAGACGCCCCTTCCCGAACCCGGCGCGCCGATGGGACACTACGTCTCGAGTGCTGCATTCGATCCTTACGCCGCCGAGCGCAAGGTCGAGGAAATGAAACACATCGCCCAGGCGTCGCAATTCCAACTGATGTGGTGGCAGTTTCGCCGCCACAAGATGGCTTTGTTCTCCGGCATTTTTCTGATCCTGGTCTATGTGAGCATTCTGTTCAGCGAGTTCCTGGCGCCCTACAACCTGCACACCAAAAATATCGACTTCATTCATACCCCGCCGCAGACCGTGCGCTTCATGCATGAGGGCAATTTTGTCGGCCCTTTCGTCTATGGCCAGCGCATGACGCTCGACATGGACACACTGAAGAGGGTCTACATCGACAATACCGATGATGTTCAGAAACTGCGCTTTTTCTGCCGCGGTGACGGTTACCGGTTCTGGAACCTGTTTGACGCCAATCTGCATCTGGTCTGCCCGGCCGAAGGCGGCCAGCTCTTCCTGCTTGGCACCGACCGGCTCGGCCACGACATGCTCTCGCGCATCATCTATGGCGCGCGCATATCGCTGACGATCGGCATCCTCGGCGTGATGATGAGTTTTGTCCTCGGCATCGTCATCGGCGGATTGGCAGGTTATCACGGCGGGGTCTTCGATCTTCTGGTCCAGCGCGTCATCGAGGTCCTGCAGTCGATCCCGAGCATCCCACTGTGGATGGCGCTTGCGGCGATCATCCCGGTCACCTGGAGCCCGATCCTGGTCTATATCGGCATCACCGTCATTCTGGGCCTGCTCGACTGGACGGGACTTGCCCGTGCGGTTCGCTCGAAACTGCTCTCGCTTCGCGAGGAAGACTATGTACTGGCTGCCCAGGTGATGGGGGCCGGAAGCGCCCGCATCATTCGGCGCCACCTCGTTCCCGGTTTCATGTCGCATCTGATCGCCAGCGCGACCCTGACCATTCCCGGCATGATCCTCGGCGAAACCGCCTTGAGCTTCCTCGGTATCGGCCTGCGTCCGCCGATCACCAGCTGGGGCATCCTCCTGACCGAGGCGCGCAGCGTCAATATCATCGCACTTTATCCCTGGCTACTGTTCCCTGTGGTGCCCGTCATCCTGGTTATTTTGGCTTTCAATTTTCTTGGTGACGGTCTACGCGATGCGGCCGACCCCTATAAGTGAAACGGAATTTCGATGCGCAGGAATCCTCCCAGCACTCATGCGGCTTCCACTGGAGCCGAGGGACTTCGTTCATGACGCGGAGTTTTGAGCAGGCTCGCATCCTGATGTACAGCCATGACACGTTTGGTCTCGGGCACCTTCGCCGGTGCCGGACGATTGCCCACGCGCTGGTCGAGGAATATCGCGGTCTCAACGTGCTGATCATTTCGGGCGCAACGATAGCCGGCGCCTTCGATTACCGCGCCCGCGTCGATTTCGTCAAAATCCCGAGTGTCATCAAGCTGCGCAATGGCGAATACACATCGCTTGAGCGCCACATCGACCTTGAGGACACCTTGAACATGCGGCGGTCGATCATTCGCCATACCGCGGAGACATTCAAGCCTGATATCTTCATCATCGACAAGGAACCCATGGGCCTTGGCGGCGAAGTCGAGGAAACTCTAGCCTACCTCAAGGGACGCGGAACCAAGCTGATCCTCGGCCTGCGCGAAGTCATGGATGCGCCGCATCTGCTTGAGGCAGAATGGAAGCGCAAGGATGTCATGCAGAAGATCGAGAAATTCTACGACGACATCTGGGTCTACGGACCGCCGGATTTCTACGATCCACTCGTTGGTCTCGACGTGCCAACTCCCGTCCGTGACAAGATGAATTTTGTCGGCTTCCTGCAGAGAAGCGCACCGCATCAGGATCGCTCGCTGCATCAGCCGGATGGCGACTATATCCTCGTCACCACCGGTGGTGGCGGCGACGGCGCGGATCTGGTCGAAGACGTGATCCAGGCGTATCAGCAGGACCCGACCCTGACCCACAAGGCTTTGATCGTTCTCGGCCCCTACATGCCAGCGGAGCAACGCACCACGTTTGCAAAGAAGGGCGCCGCAATTCCCTACATCGAGGTAATCGAGTTCGACACACGCATGGAGGAACTGATCGCCAGTTCCAAGGCGGTGGTGGCGATGGGCGGCTACAATACCTATTGCGAAATCCTCTCCTTCGACAAGCCGGCTCTGATCATTCCGCGCGTGATGCCCCGCGAGGAACAACTGATCCGCGCCACGCGCGCGGCCGAACTAGGCCTGATCGACATGCTGAGGCCGGAGGAATCGCGTGATCCCAAGCGGCTTGCCGCCGCATTGAAGGCGCTGCCGAGTCGTCTGCCGCCATCAAGCAACAATGCAGGCCTGCATCTTGAAGGCCTGAGCAATATCGCCCGCATGGTCGGCTGTGAGCTGGCCCGGCGCGAATTGATCCCTGCCGTGACAGAAGAGGCCCGTTGAATTTGCTGCATGCCCGTAAAATCATCGTGCTGTTGAAGGGATATCCGCGTCTGTCGGAAACCTTCATCGCGCAGGAATTGCTGGGTCTGGAAAAGGCCGGCCTTGAACTGGTTCTCGTCGCACTCAGGCGTCCCACTGACAAGAAGCGGCATGCCGTTCACGATGAAATCCAGGCCCCGGTTCATTATTTGCCTGAATATCTCCACCAGGAGCCGATCCGCGTTCTGCGCGCCGTGTGGGCGAGCCGCAAGCTGCCGGGATTCCGCGCCGCCTTTGCACAGTTTCGCGCGGATCTGCGCCGTGATTTCACCCGCAACCGTTTTCGCCGTTTCGGACAGGCGGCCGTGCTCGTCAACGAATGGCCCGAGGGTGGGGGATGGCTGCACGCGCATTTCATCCACACGCCGGCATCCGTGGCCGCCTATGCCAGCCGGATCCTCAACATTCCATGGACGGTATCCGCCCATGCCAAGGATATCTGGACATCCAAGGACTGGGAGCTGTCCTCCAAGCTCGCAAGTGCCAGTTGGGCGGTCACCTGCACGCGAACCGGCTACGAACACCTGCAGACGCTCGGCCCGGACGATGTCAGCCACATTCACCTGAGTTACCACGGGCTCGATCTGAACCGCTTTCCACATTTCGACGGAGTGCGTCCCGCGCGCGATGGTAGCCGCAGTGACGATCCGGTCACCCTGATCAGCGTTGGGCGGGCAGTCGAGAAAAAGGGCTACGATGTCCTGCTCAAAGCCTTTTCCCTCCTGCCATCGGACCTGCACTGGCGCTTCGTCCATGCCGGCGACGGTGGCGAGAGGCCGAAGCTGAAGAAGCTGGCGCATGAACTGGGCATTGACGACAGGATCACCTGGCTGGGCGCCGTCGATCAGAAGGATGTACTCCAGGCATATCGCACGGCCGATATCTTCGCGCTGGCCTGCCGGATCACCAGCGATGGCGACCGTGACGGGCTTCCCAATGTTCTTGTTGAGGCAGCAAGCCAGCGCCTGGCCTGTGTTGCCTCCGATATTTCCGGCATCCCCGAATTGTTCAAGGACGACGAGAACGGCCTGCTGGTGCCGTCGGAAGATCCGCAGGCTCTGGCCAATGCACTGGAACGGGCAATCCGCGATCCGGACCTGCGCAGTCGGCTTGGGCAAGCGGCCGAGCACCAGGTACGCCGCAGCTTCGACTACCATTCCAGTGTCGGACAATTGAAGACGCTGTTTGAAAATGAATGGCAGGCGATGAAATGACGCAAACACCGGCAATTGCAGACCGGCCCCGCGTTCTGTTCTACGTCCAGCATCTGCTTGGCATCGGCCATCTGGCGAGGGCAAGCCACATCGTTCAGGCGCTTGCCGAGAACGAGTTTGACGTGACGCTGGTGACCGGAGGCATGCCAGTCGCGGGTTTTCCTGCAGCGGGCATCGACCATATCGTCTTGCCGCCAATCGCTGTCGGCGAGGGCGGGTTTTCGCAACTGGTCGATGCCGATGGCCACATCGTCGACGACGCCTTCAAGGCCAATCGCCGCGACCGCCTGCTGACAGCCTATCACGAGCGAAAACCCGATATCGTCATCCTGGAAGCCTTTCCCTTCGGTCGCCGGCAGGTGCGTTTTGAACTGCTTCCGCTGATCGAGGCAATCAAGGCGACCACGCCGCGGCCGTTTCTCCTGACATCGCTGCGCGACATCCTCCAGGAGCGGGCAAAGCCCGGCCGCGATGAGGAAACCGTTGCTCTGATCGACCGTCATTTCGACCGCGTTCTGGTCCATGGCGATCCTGCCTTCGTCCGGCTCGAAGACACATTCCCGCTGACCCGTTCGATCGCCGATCGCATCGCCTATACCGGCCTGGTCACCGGACGGCCAGCCGCACCGCCTGTGGAACGCTTTGACATTGTCGTGTCGGCGGGCGGCGGCGCCGTCGGTGCCGGCCTGATCGACGCCGCTCTCGCCGCTTCAAGGCAGCTGACCGATCTTGGTCGCTGGTGCATCATCGCAGGTCCCAATTTACCGCAGTCGGATTTCGAGCGTTTTGCCGCAGAGACCCCGGACCATGTCGAGCTTGTCCGTTTCCGCACCGATTTCCGCAGCCTCCTGACCGCAGCCAGGCTGTCCATCTCCCAGGCTGGCTACAACACCGTCTGCGATATTCAGCAGGCGGGGTGCCGGTCCATACTCGTGCCATTCGCATCCGGCGGTGAAACTGAACAGACGGCGCGCGCCGAGAGGCTGCAGCGCATGGGGCTCGCCGTCGTCCTGCCGGAGAACGCACTATCCTGCGACACCATGATTGCTGCGATCGGCCGAGCGCTGGACCCCGCCGATCTGCCGGATGTGCCCGTTTTGCAACTGGATGGGGCAAATCGAACGGCGGAGCTGCTGAGGGACCTTCTAAACAGGCGTTCCACTTCCCAGCTATGATGCTAAAGACGCCCTCAGCTTGTCCCTGGATAGCTGCAGCCTGAAAAAACGCATAGAAGTTTTCCATGGAACCAAACCTCGCCAGATATATCTGGAACCACACAAGCCGCCAGCAACTCTGGATTCTGTTGTTTGTCGCCCTGTCGATGATCCCCTATTATCTCGCTTTCGATCTGCCCAAGCAGATCGTCAATGGCCCGATACAGGGCGATGGTTTCACCAAAGCTGGCGACACGCAGCTGTTCATGCACCTGACCCTGGACATACCGTTCTGGGGCAATGTCGAGCTTTTCCCCGGCCTGCCGCTGGAGCGTCTGCCGTCATTGATGGCGTTGAGCCTGACGTTCCTGATGCTCGTCATCATCAACGGCTTGTTCAAATTCTATATCAATACCTACAAGGGGCGACTGGGGGAGCGCTTGCTTCGGCGTATCCGCTTCGAGCTGATCGATCGGATTTTGCGGTTTCCGCCGAAATATTTCAAGCGGATCAAGGCGGGTGAAATCGCCAGCATGGTCAAGGACGAGGTCGAGCCACTCGGCGGCTTCACCGCCGATGCCTTCGTTCAGCCGGCACTTCTCGGCGGCCAGGCGCTGACCGCGCTGATCTTCATCTTCATGCAGCATTTCTGGCTCGGCTTCGTCGCCTTCGCCATGGCCATCGTGCAGGTCGGCATCATTCCGCGTATGCGCCGCCGCCTGATTGAACTCGGCCGCGAGCGCCAGATCAGTGCAAGGCAACTCGCAGGTAGGGTCACCGAAATCGTCGATGGCATCGGCACGGTTCATGCCTTCGACACGTCCAACTTCGAGCGCGCCGACATCGCATCGCGGCTCGGCTACATCTTCCGCATCCGCTACGATATCTACCAGTGGAAGTTCATGGTGAAATTCCTGAACAACTTCCTGGCTCAGGTTACGCCATTCCTGTTTTACGTCATCGGCGGTTATCTGACGATCGTCGGAAAGCTCGATGTCGGGCAATTGGTCGCAGTCATCAATGCCTACAAGGAACTGCCGGGACCGCTGAAGGAATTGATCGACTGGGATCTGGCCCGCCAGGACGTGCAGGTCAAATACGAACAGGTCGTCGAACAGTTCGAAGCCGACCAACTGTTGGATGCCGAGATTCAGGCGCTTGAGCCGTCGAGTGCCGGCCCGATGAACCATCCACTCAGCACCAACAATCTGATGGTCGAGGACGACAACGGCGCCCGAATTCTGGAGCATGTTTCGATCAAGATATCGCCCGGCGAAACGGTGGCGATCATCGGCACGGCGGCCAGCGGCGCGGATGCCTTGGCGGAAGCGCTGGGCCGCATTACCCGTCCAACCGCCGGCAAGGTCAGCGCGGGAGAGGACGACATATTTTCACTCCCGGAAGCGATCACCGGCCGCAGGATTTCCTATGCCGCCCCCGATGCCTATCTGTTCTTCGGCTCGTTGAAGGACAATCTCCTGTACGGGCTCAAGCACGCCCCGACCGCCGCCGTGCCCTACAAGGGCGCGGCCGCTGACAAGCGCAGATGGGACATTCTCGAGGCCAAAAGATCCGGCAATGTCGATTTCGACCTGAACAGCAACTGGATCGACATCGGTTCGACGCGTGCACAGGACATGGACGGACTTTTCGACGCGATGCGAGAAGTCCTGGAGGTTGTCGACCTGGCCGAAGACGTTCTCCAGCTTGCCCTGCATTCGACCATCAATGCAGAGAGCGAACCGTCACTTGCGGCGCATATCGTACAGCTTCGCCGCAAGCTGCGCGAGGAACTCGAGCGCCAGAACCTCAACAGCCTTGTCATCCCCTTCGAGGAAGACCGCTACAACACCGAGGCTATGGTCGGCGAAAATCTGTTCTTCGGCATGATGAGCTCGGACGGCGCCATCCAGGCCATCGCCAAGACCGCCTATTTCCGCACCATGATGGACGAAAGCGGCCTCGGAGACGCGCTGTTCAAGATGGGCATGGCGATTGCCGAAAACACCGTGGAGCTGTTCAAGGATCTGCCGCTCGACCACCCGTTCTTTGAGCGCCTGACCTATATGACACCGGAGGAAATCCCGGCCTACCAGCAGCGTCTGCAACGTCTGAGCGGCCATTCCTTGCGCAATATCGGGGAAGAAGACCGGATCGCACTTATTCGCCTGAGCTTCTTCTACGTCGAGCCGAGACACCGTTTCGGTCTTCTTGACCAGGCTTTGATGGCTAAGATCGTCGAAGTCCGGCATCGGTTCCACGACCACCTGCCGGAAACGCTGCGCGGATATATCGAGCGTTATGATCCGGCAGCGTATCTGTCGTCGGGCAATCTGATCGAGAATATCATCTTCGGTAAGGTCAATCACCGTTTCAGCGATGCTGCCAAGCAGCTACGCGAAATCGGCTCCTCGCTGATGCGTGCGCAGCCGGGCCTGTTTCAGGCTCTGTTCGCGCTTGGTCTGGAATACAATATCGGGGCGGCGGGACGACGGCTGTCCCATTCGCAGCGCCTCAAGCTCAGCTTCGCCCGGGCTCTGATCCGCAAATCGGACTACTATATCTTCAATCGTCCGCTTTCGGGTCTCGATCACCATCTTCAGGAACGGATCGTCGATGCATCCCTTGCGTTTCTGGCAAAGGATGGTGATACTCCAGCGGTGGTCTGGGTACTTTCGAACACACCCCTCGCAAAACACTTTCAGAGGGTGATTGCTTTTAACGACAGAACTGTGGCCGAAGATGGGTCCTACGAGACAATTGTCGAAAACGGTTCGGTCTATAAGCAATTGATAGCATAGTTGGTGATAGGGCAGTCGGAACGCAATTTTTCGAGGCAGGTGAATATGATGATCCTGAATGACGAAGTGCAGATGTTACGCGGTGTACCTCTTTTTTCCGGCATGGATGCTGGAAAATTGAAACTGCTTGCGTTCGCCTCTGACCGGGTCATTTACGGCACCGGGCAGGAATTGTTTCACCAGGGTGATACCGGCGATGCGGCCTATGTCATCCTGTCGGGTGCCGTGGACATCATCATGGACAGCCCTGCCGGCGAAACCAAGATTGCCGAAGTCGGCTGTCGGTCCGTGGTCGGCGAAATCGCAATCCTGTGCGACCGCCCACGCAACTCGACGGTCAAGGCTGCCACCCCGGTCGAAGCACTTCGGATCAGCAAAGACTACTTTCTCAAGATCTTGGCCAGTTGCCCGCGCACCATGGCCGAAACCATGCGTATTCTCGGCGAACGCATGGCGACCTCACACTAATCAGCTTGTGCGGCCGCACAGCGGTGGAATGATGCGTTGTTCTGTCGGCCTGACCGTAACCTCTGCGTTCACACACGCGAACAAGCGTCAATTCACGGCGGATTGGGCCATCAGATCCCTCGCTGATCGCCATTCGCAACCGGCATGGCGCGCTGTTGCCTCCAAAATCAGCTCCATCAAGTCCCAGGCCGCTGAGTCATGCACGAGATGATGGGTCAGCAATCCGAGCGCTCCCCTATGCGTCCGCGAGGATGAGACCAGATCTGCGACCACAGCATCGACGGACCGCCCGCCCCGCGTGCCACGCCAGTCGATGATATCGACATGTGTGTTCAGCATTGTCAGCGGCGCGGGCTTTTCAGGTCCGAACACCGACAGGGATTCAAAACCTAGGCCGGGCAGGTTTGCAACAACCTGCTGATCAATCCGGTTCCACGGCGGCACAAGCATTGGCACGAAGCGGGTATCATACAGACCTGCAAGCAGAGCATGACCACGCGCCAGCTCATCGAGCACGGCACCCGTCGGTCGATGCTGTCCCAGTTCCTGGCTTTTTTCACCGACCCCAGCATAATTGCGGTGCGACCAGCCATGCACCACCACCTCCACGGTGCCGGCGCTCGCCAACCTTTTCTGCAGAGCATGACCGGTAAAGGCTGGAATGACGGCCAGAACGAGCGGCACCTGATGTCGCTGCGTCAGTTCAAGCAGACGATCGAGTGGCGCACTCGGCTCAATCGCGTCGTCGTCACGCAGCCACAGCTGCAAGGGGTCGCCGATCTCGGCGCGGCGATCAAGCGCTTCGATCAGCGGCTTCAGGTCAGTGCGTCCGATCACGGCTGGCTCTCCAGGTGTCTGTGAAGAATGCCATCGAGCGTCCGGCTGGCAGCATCCAGAGAATGGTCCCGAAGCACACGTAGACGCGCATTTGAAGCCATTCGGCGGCGCTCCTCGTCATTATTCAGCAAGTCTGAAATCGCAGCCGCAAAGGCGTCGACGTCGTCCGGCGCTGTCAAAATACCGGTCGTCCCGCTGTCAACCACTTCGGGCACCCCCGCCGTTGCCCAGGCAACCACGGGAACCCCGGCGGATTGCGCCTCCAGATAGGCAAGCCCGTAGGCTTCGCCGCATCCCGGCCAGACATAGAGTGCACTGCGCGAAAGAATGTCAGCCACCTCGCCAGGCTCCCGTTGACCATGCCATTCGATGCGTCCGTCTGGTAAGCCGGCAAACAATACGTGCACGTCGTCACGCATCGGACCGTCCCCGACTATTGACAGGCGCCACGGCACATCGTGGATCAGCGCCAGAGCTTGGGCCAGAGCCCGGTAGCTCGCCAGCTTGTCGCCGGCACGCATCATCGCCACGGTCGCCAGACGAAAAGGTTCAGGCTGCGGCATCGTTTTAAGCGTAGCGTCCGCATCTATGAAAGGTTTCAGGCTGGCAACCACCGCCTCAGGCGCCGACGCCTGCAGCCCGGCCCGATCGCGACCAGTCAGGCAGATATTCACTGCGGCGTGGCGAACCCCTTCCAGAACGCGATCCTGCAGACCGGTCCAGACGCCGATATTGCGGCGATGCGAATAGGAGGCTTCCGCGGTTACATAAGGCAGCGAGAACAGCGTGCACAGGGCCGGACCGATCAGATCCGGCGACTTGTAATACGGGTGGTAGCAAAACCACAGATCCGGTCTGCCTTGCTGTTCCCAAACCACACGAAGACGTGCAATCTCCGCGTCTGCATCGTCCAGCAGTGCGTCGCGCCCTTGCTCATCCGCTGGATCGGCAATGAAGGCCCTGAGTTCCGAGACGATCTCGACGCGATGGCCGCATCGTTTCAGGCAAGCGATCAATTGCCGGGCCATCAGGCGATCTCCCGATGGAACCGGGTGGTTTGGTGATTTCAGCGGAGAATAAAAGGCAATCTTCATGACGATGCATAGACCGCCGCAGCGCGCGCAGGCACGAAAAATTGACGTCGGAAACGCAGGATAAATGTCCCACGAATGCGCATGTCAGTGCCGAGCGTGCACCCCTGAACCAGACTTGACATGCCGGCTAAACTCTCCCATCTGAACGTGCCGATCTTGTATAAGTGCACGGAGTACCGATGCCAACACCTTTGCATTCTCACGAGTTGTTGCTCCAGCACATCCAGTCGCGTAGCGCCCGTGTCGGCGTCATCGGGCTCGGTTATGTCGGGTTGCCGCTCGCGATCACCACCTCCCGCGCCGGCTTTCCGGTGACCGGCTTCGATATCGATCCGACCAAGATCGTCTCGATCGAGGCCGGTCGTAGCTACATCGAAGCGGTGCCCGACGACATCCTCGGCGAGGAGCGCAAGGCGGGACGTTTTTCGGCTACCTCGGATTTTTCCCAGCTCGGCGACTGCGATGTCATTGCCATCTGTGTCCCAACGCCCCTGACGCATCATCGCGACCCGGACATGTCCTATGTCCGAAAGACATGCGAGGAAATCGCCCGCACCTTGCGGCCCGGCCAGTTGATCGTGCTGGAATCGACCACCTATCCCGGCACGACGGATGGCCTGGTGAGACAGACGCTCGAGGCCGGCGGCTTGAAGTCCGGGCAGGACTTCTTCCTCGGCTTTTCACCGGAACGGGAAGATCCGGGCAATCGAGATTTCCAGACATCGACCATTCCGAAAGTCGTCGCCGGCGATGGCGAGCACGCCACATCGCTCGTAAAAAGCTTCTACGGCGCGGTGGTCAAGACCGTCGTGCCCGTATCATCGACTGCCACCGCTGAAGCCGTGAAACTGACGGAAAACGTCTTTCGCGCCGTCAACATCGCCTTGGTCAACGAGCTCAAGATCATCTACGACGCCATGGGCATCGACATCTGGGAAGTCGTTGACGCGGCCAGCACCAAGCCGTTTGGATACATGCCCTTCTATCCGGGTCCGGGCCTTGGCGGCCACTGCATCCCGATCGATCCCTTCTACCTGACATGGATCTCGCGGAAATATGAACTGCCGACCCGCTTCATTGAGCTTGCCGGCGAAATCAATTCCGCAATGCCGCGCCATATCGTTGAAAAGCTGGCTGAAGCCTTGGATATCCGCCTCGGCAAGGCGCTCAGCCGATCGAAAGTTCTGGTGATCGGCCTGGCCTACAAGAAAAATGTACCCGACATCCGCGAAAGTCCGTCCCTGAAGCTGATGAAGCTGATCGAAGAACGCAGCGGCACCGCCTGTTATTACGATCCGCATGTCGCCGAAATCCCCTCAACGCGCGAATACAGCATGCTCAAGGGCCGGACATCAGTGGCATGGAGCGAAGAGGTGATAAAGGGCTTCGACGCGGTGCTGATCGCAACCGATCACGATAATGTCGACTACGCCGCCCTCGCCAAATGGAGCCCGTTGATCATCGACACGCGAAACGTCTTTTCGCGTCGGCAGATCGGTGGCGACAATATCGTCAAGGCATAAGGTGTCGCTCGGCATCGACAATGATGGACCAATTTCATGAGCCGTTTGGACAGTTTCATTCGCCGTATGTCGGCACAGCGCGATATTATCGATCACGTCCGCGACAACGTGCCCCTCTTGCCGACAGGTGCCATTCTCGAAATCGGCCTCGGCAACGGCCGGACCTTCGACCATCTGCGCGACCGCTTTCCCGGACGCCGCATCGTCGCCTTCGACCGCGCGCTCGGAGCACATGCATCCTCCACGCCAGAACCTGAAAACCTGGTGATCGGCGAAATCGGCGAAACCGCAAGAGCCTTTGCGGGACAGGGGGCAGCCCTCGTTCATGCCGATATCGGCACCGGCTATCCGGACAAGGATGCCATCACGCTGACCTGGCTGCCCGACATCGTCAGCGCAGCCCTTGCGCCGGATGGCGTGGCGATTAGTGGTCTTCCCCTGGAGCATCCCTCTCTCGCACCTTTGCCAATTCCATCGACGGTCGATCCCGACCGCTATTTCCTCTATCGTCGAAAGGCCTGAACGGTCGTGCGCGGGCCCGGCCCAGAATTGCCAGCGATCGCCGTCATCGCCGATGCGCATTTTCACGACATTGAGGGTGATTACGATTTCGAAGGGGTCCGCATCGGCAACCGTCGACTGACGGTCCGCAGCTGGGGCGATACCGCCCGATCAACCCGCGTCTTCAACGAAAGCTACGCCGCCCTTCCCGCCGCCCTGGAGCAAGTTTGCATCCGCGGCATTCGACACGTGGTCCTCCTCGGCGATTACACCGATGATGGACAGCTGGCGACGACCGGAAGCCTGGTGCGTCTGCTCCGCCACTGGCGCGACCGGCACCGGTTGTCTTTCTACGCGATCCCCGGAAACCACGATGTCTTCGGCCCCTTCGGCAAACACCAAAGCACTCGGTTTCTCAACGCGTCCGGCACCACGACACTGGTGACCAGCGATGCCGAAGTTGCGGCCTCCGACCCCGGTCAACCGATCGTTACGCCGAAAATGTACTGCGGCGGCATGCCGGACGGCCTGTTGCCGATGGCGGAATTCGGACTGAACCGAAACCCCGCCTACCTGCACTGGGAGACCCCCTTCGGTCGCTCGGATGACATGCACCTGCGCCAGCACGACCTTCACTCCGCCGACGGCCTGACAGTGCGCCGGCTGGTCGATGCGTCCTATCTGGTCGAGCCGGAGGACGGTCTCTGGCTGTTGATGATCGACGCCAATGTCTTCGAGCCCCGCAACGGCAACCGCGACATCTCCCGCAAGAAAGCCTTCCTCGACAGTTCTAATGCCGGCTGGAATGCTCTGCTGCGCGTCAAACCCTACCTTCTCGAGTGGATCGTGGATGTCTGCGCCCGCGCCCACAGCTTGGGAAAGCGCCTCCTGGCATTCTCCCACTATCCGGCGATCGATCCGTTTGAGGATGCCACCGGCAGTGAACAGGCCCTGTTCGGCACGACCGGGATCGTCCGGAGAACGCCGGAGCCAGCTGTTGCAGATGCGCTGGTCCGGGCCGGCCTAAGGGTGCATTTCAGCGGCCATCTGCATGTTGCGGCCCGTTCAAGCTGGACAACCGGCGGCGAGACATTGACCAATTTCGCGGTTCCGTCCCTCGTCGCATACCCAGCCGGCTTCAACATCGTTCGCGCGGGCACTGAAACGACCGAGATCGAGACCGTATCGCTGGCATCAATGCCCCTGGATCCCGATCTTCTTGATCTTTACCGGGCAGAGACCGGCCACAACCCCTCGACACCCGAGCAGGCGCTGCAAGCGCGGAACTATGGCGAATTCCTCCATCGGCACATGCACGCCCTCGTTGTCAGCCGCTATTTGCCCAGAGACTGGCCCGAGGAATTATGCGAGCTTGCCCACCATGCTTCGCTTGCGGATCTTTGCCTCCTTTTGATTGCAAAACCCTGCCAACACGGCCATGCGCGCCAAGCGTTGCTTGCATGCAAAGGGGACCAAACACTGTCTGGGATCCTTGACGACATGGCGAAAGCGCGTGGCCTTGACCGGGCAAGCCTCGGCACGTCCTCAACTCTGCAGCTCGTGGTCGACTGGTACCGCCTGCGTCAGGGCAGTACCGACGCACTCCCCTGGATTCCGGCCGACAGACTGCGGATCTACCGGATTCTGGCGCATGAATTCGGCGATGCGGGCCTCGCGGAGCAAAACAGCGTGCAGGCGTTCCTCACCCTATTCCTCGGCGTTCTTGGTCGCTCGATCGAACGTGCGATACGCATTCCGCCCAAGTCGTGACGGCTGGAACTTTCGACCAATGCCTCTTGGCACATTAACCCCACAGATGAATGGCCACTTGCAATCAGGTGAAAAAGGCGATTGGCTACAGACAGGGTTTTGTGCGATGCGCCCAGCACACCCGGCACAATTGTATGAATGAATGAAAGAGAACGTGTTTTCGATCAAATTTTGGGGTTCGAGGGGCAGCATTCCCGTCTCCGGCCCTCAATTCCAGCGCTATGGTGGCAACACGCCCTGCATCGAAGTCCGTTGCGGCGAGCATCGGCTGTTGTTTGACGCCGGTTCCGGCATCCGCGAAGTCGGCATGGAAATGTTGGAGCAAGGCCTGAAGCAGTCCCATCTGTTCTTCAGCCACTGTCATTATGACCACATCATCGGCCTGCCCTTCTTCAAACCGATCTACAATCCTGCTGCAAGCGTCAACATCTGGTCGGGACATCTCGCGGGGCAGATGACAACGCGTGAGATGGTCAGCCGCTTCATCAGTCCACCCTGGACACCGATCGACACGAATATCTGCAAGGCAAACCTGATCTTTCACGATTTTCATGCCGGCGATGTCCTCACGCCGATCGAGGGGATCACGATCCGCACATTCCTGCTCGACCACCCCGGCGGCGCGATCGGCTACCGGATCGAGTGGGAGGGCAAATCGCTGGCGCTGGTCTACGACATCGAACATCAACCCGGCATCCTTGACCCAACCGCGCTGGAGCTGATGCGCCAAGCCGATATCGCCGTCTATGACGCAGCGTATACCGAAGACGAGATGTTGAAATACAAGGGCTTTGGTCATTCGACCTGGGAACAGGGCGTGAAGCTCGCCAAGCAGGCTTCCACCCGAAAACTGGTCCTTTTCCATCATTCCCCATCACGAACCGACGACGAACTCGACCGACTGGAGCAAATGGCGCAGGATCGCTTTGCCGAAACAGTCGCTGCGCGCGACGGAATGGTGCTTGAACTCTGAATTGCCACGTTCAAGTGATTTGACCGGACGGTCCGATTCACATCAGCAGGAACAACGGCATTTGAAATTCGGAGCATTTTCAACCGCTCGTCGGCAACCAGTCGACGGGCGTATTCATCATATTCACCGCGCCTTCGGTCAAAAAGGCTCACGGAAACAGAAACCTAGGGCGGCAGCGTGAAAAAAGGCATAGTCTCCGAACGGCTGCTTCGCGATATGCGGCTGGCATCCGGCCTGGTGATCTTCATTTTCGTTGCGATGCATATGCTCAACCATGCGCTGGGCCTGATCTCGGTAGAAACCGCCGATCATTTCCGCCGCCCATTCCTGACGCTGTGGCGCAACCCGATCGCCACCGTGCTTCTCTATGGTTCGTTCCTCGTCCATATCCTGCTCGTGCTGCGGTCAATCTATGTCCGCCGCAACTTTGTCATGCCGAAATCCGAGGCGGCGCAGATCCTGCTCGGCCTGCTGATCCCGCTCATGCTGATCCCGCACATCATCGGAACGCGCGTCGCCAACGAACTGTTCGACTATCGCGACACCTATGCCGCCGTGGTCACGCAGCTCTGGATCAGTTCGCCGGTGAATGGCGTGCAACAATCCGTGGTGCTTGTCGTCGCATGGCTGCACGGCTGCATCGGCCTGCATTTCTGGCTGCGATACCGCACTTGGTATGCCGGCGCATCAGCATGGCTGCTCGTTCTTGCCATCATGCTTCCCGTCCTGGCGCTGCTCGGCTTTTCAGAAATGGGCCGCACGATCCAGTCTCCCTTGGGCATAGGGCGCGGCTATCCCGGTGGCTACTATGACCCCACGGCACCCTCCGCCTCGGCTATGGCGCAACTGGCCTCCGTGCGAAAATGGGCCTATGGCACGTTTGCCTTTTTGCTCGTGGCCCTCCTTCTGTTTCGCCTGTTGCGTAAGCTGCGCGAACGTGTCCATCAAATCGCGGTGCGCTACCCCGATGGCCAGGTTGTCCATGTCCCGCGGGGTTTTTCCATCCTAGAGGCCAGCCGCCTGGGCGGTGTGCCGCATTACGCGGCCTGTGGCGGCAAGGGCCAGTGCTCGACCTGCCGCGTGCAGGTCGTCACCGCCGAAGGCACGCTGCCCGCAATCGGCACGCTGGAGCAAAGAACCCTCATTCGTATCAAGCCGGAACCCGGCGTGCGCCTCGCTTGCCAGCTGCGCCCGACCGTCAACCTGACGGTCGCGCCGCTCCTGGTCGCCATGCCCGATACGATCGTCCCGGCAAACAGCCAGGAAGTCAGTCCCGGCAGGGAACGCGATATCGCGGTGCTTTTCTGTGATCTGCGCAATTTCACGACGCTGACCGAAAGCCGCCTGCCCTTCGATATCGTCTTCCTCCTCAACCGCTATTTCGCCGTGGTCGGCAATGCCGTCGAACAGACCGGCGGACACTTGGACAAGTTCATCGGTGATGGCGCAATGGCCCTGTTCGGCATCAATGCGACGCCCGAGGAAGGCTGTCGCCAGGCATTGGCAGCGGCTCGTCTGATCATCGCAGGCATTGAAGAACTCAACATCGAATTGGCCAAGGACTTTTCCACCCAGTTGCAGATCGCCATCGGCATCCATACCGGCCACGCCGTGGTTGGCACGCTGGGCTACGGCCGTACGAAGAATATGACCGCGATCGGCGACACCGTAAATGTCGCAAGCCGGCTGGAATCGGTGGCAAAACAGTTCAATGTGCCGCTGGTTATATCCGAGCCTGTCGCACGGCTGTCAGGTACGGATCTGGCAGGCATGGAAACGCATGAGGTGACATTGCGCGGGCGGGAGCTTCCACTGAATGTGTTCATTCCCGTTGCGCAGGCGACCGCGGCCTCCGCATAGACCGCTTACCTTCCCGAAAAAACCGGTTATGCGACCCGGCTGACAATATGTTAAGGTCACGCGATGAACGTAGGTCCAGACGACAGGTTTTACCAATCCGTGCCACAGTTTACCCGCTTTGAAGGCGTGGTGGACCGGAAGAACTACAAGCCGTTGCCTGATGACTGGTTCCTCGCAATTGCCGACATCGTCGGATCGACGAACGCGATCATCGATGGCCGCTACAAGGCGGTCAACATGGCGGGTGCCAGCGTCATTTCCGCAGTTCTGAATGCGCTTGGCGAACACGAGTTGCCGTTCATCTTTGGCGGCGACGGGGCCATGGTTGCCATTCCCGCCGGCGGAGTCGATACGGCCGCCCGTGCGCTTGCAAGCCTGCGCAACTGGGTTGCCTCCGATCTCCAACTGGACATGCGGGTCGCGCTCGTCCCGGTTTCCGACATCCGATCAGAAGGTCTGGATGTCCGCGTCGCCCGATTTTCGGCGAGCCCCAACATCGCCTATGCCATGTTTACCGGCGGTGGAGCCAGTTGGGCCGAGCAGCAGATGAAGGCCGGCAAATACAGGGTCCAGGTCGCCGATGCCGAAGCCCGGCCGGATCTGACCGGTCTGTCATGCCGATGGGACCCGATCAAGGCACACAACGGCGAGATCGTGTCGATCATCGCCAAGCCGAGGTCGGAAGACACGATGGATGCGTTCCGCAAGCTAGTCGGCGACATCATAGCCGTCACCGCAGAACAGAGCCGCGAAGCACATCCCATACCCGCTTCGGGACCCGAACTCGCCTTCTCCGCTGAAGGCATCGGCGTTGAGGCGCGGGCGACGGCGCCGCCGTCGAGGCGCATCCGCCAAAAGCTCGCCATCATGCTCCAGATTGCCCTGACGGTCCTGCTGCACAAGCTGAACCTGCCAATGGGCCGGTTTGATGCGCGACTCTATAAGGCGGATGTTGCGGCAAACTCGGACTTTCGCAAATTCGACGACGGCCTCATGATGACCGTCGATGTCGATGTCGCCCATCGGGACAGGCTCATCGAACGATTGGAGACCGCAGAGCGTGACGGCATCTGCGAATATGGCCTGCATCGCCAGGACAAGGCGTTGCTCACCTGTTTTGTTGCAACGGCACTGGCGCGTGACCATATGCACTTCATTGACGGCGCAAACGGCGGATATGCGCTTGCGGCCAGTCAGTTGTCGGAGAAACGCGCATTGGTCCAAAACGTACGGGGACTGGTGTAACCGACGAGCAAGGCATTTAGAACGCACATCCCCTAAAAACAGGGCACAATATGAGCCAGCATTCCCAACTCGTTTCCACAATTTTTATGGACAAGGTGGCCGATTGGCTGACCAAGTCGGCGCTTGCGGGAAACACTCTTGAGCAGATCGTCAGCGGATTTTGCGATCGCATCGCCGCAACAGGCATCCCCATTCACCGCATTCATCTCTCCTTCGCCATGCTGCATCCGCTGTATGACGCGCTGGGATTCACCTGGCGTCCATCGACCGGTTTGATCGTCGAACGTTACGTTCACGACATCGAGAAACCGGAGGTCTTTCTGCGCAGCCCCTACTACAAGCTGCTGACCAGCAATCTCGAATTCATGCGTCGACGCATTCCGGCGGAGGGCCCGGTCGAGTTTCCGGTCTTCGAGGATCTGCGCAAGGAAAATATCAACGATTACATTGCCTTCGTGCAACCGCTCGGCAATCAGTCGTCGCAAGGCATGATCGGCTCGTGGTCAACGGCAAGCGAACAGGGCTTTAGCGAGGACGTTATCGCCGCCCTTATGCGCATACAGGACCATCTGGCTGTGGCCGCCAAGGTTGCGGTTCTCGACAAGCTCGCCAACAACCTGCTGACAACCTATCTCGGCGAAGGGGCCGGCAAGCGCGTCCTCAACGGCCAGATCCGCCGCGGCGACGGTGAAACGGTCCGTGCGGCTTTGGTGATGGGCGACATCCGCCAATCCACCCAGATTGCCGATACGGAGGGACGTCAGGCCTATATCGACACGCTGAACGAATTTTTCGATGCGGCAGCCCAGCCGTTCAACCGCAATGGCGGCGAAATTGTCAGCTTTGTCGGCGATGGTTTCCTGGCGGTCTATCCCTGCGGACGGCACAAGGATACGTCGGAAATTGCGTGCCGGCTTGCATTCGAGGCCGTACGGCATGCACAGGCCCGCATGACCGAACTCAACCGCCTGCGTCGCGACAACAATCAAAAGGCCATCGGCTACGGCATCGGCCTGCATATCGGCAATGTCATGTTCGGCAATGTCGGCCTGCGCGATCGCTTGACCTTCTCGGCCTTCGGTTCGTCGGTCAACGAAGTCGAGCGTTTGCAGGCCTTCACCAAGAAATACAGCTCTCAGGTCATCGCCAGCGACGCCTTTGCCTCTTATTGTGGCGGCAATTGGAAAACGCTGGGAGAAGAAGAACTGCGTGGCGTCGGACACAAGGTGACGCTCAGGCAGCCGGAACTGCAGCAGGAACCCGTTCTGGTCGATGCGCTGGCTCGCGACCTGTCCAGGCCCGCGCTCTCGGAAGCGGAACGTGTCATCCTGCTTCATCGTGATGCCAGCAAAACCGGAGAGAAGAAAAACGGCTTCCTAGACAGGTGGATTCAATAGCCCCTCCGAGACGGGGATGCACCAAGCCCGATGCGCCGTCGAATTGACGGCGCCTCGGCGAGATCGGCCTAAAGCCAATTTTGCACGACAAGGCCCAGCAAAAGCCTTGTCATGATCCCGATTGCAGATACGGTCGTTGTCGAACTGCATGGCGACCTGCGAAGGGATGGGTTTCTCTTCCATGCCGGGGGGCTGTACCGATTTCCGAGACATTGCGCGGTGGAAAATGGAAAAAAGCCTGACGCGTTACATTTGGGCGAACACCTATGCCCAGCAGATCTGGATCCTGCTGGTCGTGTTCCTGTCCATGATCCCCTACTTCCTCGCCTTCGACCTGCCCAAGCAGATCGTCAACGGGCCCATCCAGGGCGAGGGATTTGAACACCCCACAGCCACGCAGCCGTTTCTGGAATTGTCCTTTGACATGCCGCTTATCGGGCCTGTCGATCTGTTTGGCGGCTTCAGCCTCGATCGTTTCCAGACCCTGATGGGCCTCAGCCTTGTCTTCCTCAGCCTTGTGGTGCTGAACGGCCTGTTCAAATTCTACATCAACACCTACAAGGGCCGACTTGGCGAGCGCATGCTCCGCCGTATCCGTTTCGAACTTTTCGATCGCGCCCTTCGCTTTCCACCTCTGCATTTCAAGCGGGTGAAATCCCCCGAAATCGCCACGATGATCAAGGATGAAGTCGAGCCACTGGGCGGCTTTATCGGCGACGCTTTCGTCCAGCCGGCATTGCTCGGCGGGCAGGCGATAACAGCCCTGGTCTTCATCCTGGTTCAGAATATCTGGCTCGGCTTGATTGCAACCTCCATGGTCGGCGTACAGGCCGCGATCATCCCGCGCATGCGCAAACGCCTGCTCGAACTGGGCCGCGAGCGGCAATTGACCGCGCGCGAGCTTTCAGGTCGCGTCGCCGAAGTCATAGACGGGATTTTCACGATCCGCGCCAATGACACCTCGAACCTCGAACGCGCCGATATTGCCGCGCGGCTGGCCCGGATTTTCTCGATCCGCTACGATCTTTATCAGTGGAAGTTCCTGGTCAAGTTCATCAACAATATCCTCGCACAGCTGACACCCTTCCTGTTTTATGTCGTCGGCGGAACTCTGGCACTTCAGGGTACCCTGGATATCGGCCAGCTGGTGGCGGTGATTGCGGCCTACAAGGATCTTCCGGGGCCGATCAAGGAACTGATCGACTGGGACCAGGCGCGTCAGGACGTGCAGATCAAATACCAGCAGGTGGTCGAGCAATTCGATGTCGAGCCCCTCGTTCTGCCCGCGGTCCAGGCGCTCGTCAGCACACATTCGCCGCGCCTTTCCGAAGCCCTTGTGGTCTCCAACCTTGTCCTCTGCGATGACAGCGGCGCGCGACGGCTCGACCGCATCTCGCTGGAAATCCAGCCCAACGAGACGGTCGCGATCATCGATCACAATGGCAATGCCGGCGAGGCCTTGGCGGAAGCGATTGGCCGGATCATCCTGCCCGAATCCGGGCGTATTACCATTGCTGGCAAGGAGCTGCACGAGATACCTGAAGCGGTGACCGGCCGCCAGCTTTCCTATGTCTCGTCCGACACGCATTTTTTTCAGGGAACGCTGCGCGACAACCTGCTCTACGGATTGAAGCACGCACCCCTGCGCGACATCGAATACACCGAAGCGGCCGCGCGGCAGAACAAGTGGGAGCGCAAGGAAGCGCAGCTTGCCGGCAACCCCTATCTCGATCTCAACAGTGACTGGGTCGATTACCAGTCGGCAGGCGCCACCGGCCCCGAAGATCTCTACAAGGTCATCGGCGCCGTGCTTGATACCGTCACCATCACCCAGGACATTCTTGATCTCGCGCTCAGATCCCGCGTCGATACCGTCACGCACAAGCCCCTTGCCGATCGCATCGTCGAGCTGCGCGCCGAGATGCGCCGCCGCCTGCGGGACGAGGACCTCGATGCCGTCGTCGTACCCTTCGAGCCGCAGATCTATAATGGCCATGCGACCGTGGTGGAAAATCTGCTCTTCGGCAGTATGAAACAGCCGCTGATGTCGCCCGAGCAGCTCTCGGCGCACCCCTATTTCCGTCGGGTGATGATCGACACCGGAGCAGCCGGCATGCTGTTCGAGATGGGATTGTCGATCGCCGAGACCGCGGTTGAACTGTTCAGTGACCTGCCTGAAGACCACCCCTTCTTCCAGCAGCTCACATTCATGACGGCAGCAGATCTCCCGGTCTACGAAAGCCTCGTGCAGAAGCTGCAGGGCAAAACCCTGGAGGAAGCCTCGCCCGCCGACCGAAGCAGCATCATCCGGATGAGCTTCTCCTATATCGAGCCACGCCACCGCTTCGGTCTTTTGACCGAGGATCGCATGGCGCTGCTTGTGCGGGCGCGAGAGACATTCCATGCCAATATCCCAAAGGATCTGGCAAGCGTTGTCGAGCGTTACGATATCGAAGCCTTCACGGCCTCTGCCAGCCTTATGGACAACATCCTGTTCGGCCGCATCGCGCTCGAACAGGATGATACGTCAAAGCGCATTCGCGCCATAAGCCACGAGATATTCGACAGCCTTGGCCTCAGGAACGATGTCCTGTCGATCGGCCTGGATTTCGAAGTCGGATCGCAGGGTCGCCGCCTAACCGTTGCACAGCGCCAAAAGCTCAACATGGCTCGGGTTTTGTTGAAGCGATCCGACTATTTCATCTTCAACAAGCCGCTTTCGGCCTTGGATCGGCGCAGTCAGGACCGCATCATCACCAATGTCATGCAGATGTCACAGGACGATGAAACAAGCCCCTCAATCATATGGGTCCTGTCCAACCCCGATGCCGCCCAGTTCTTCGATCGAGTTCTGGTCTTCGAGGGGGCAGCGAGCTTGGACAGCGGAAATTTCGCGGAACTTTCCGAGAAAAATAGTATTTTCAAAGAGCTGCTATCGTAATAACGTCTCTTTGAGCGCTAGGGGAGTGCTATGGCAATGCTTTTGAAGGACGAAGTCGAGATGTTGCGGCGCGTGCCGATCTTTTCGCGCATCGCACCGACAAAACTGAAACTTTTGGCCTTTGCGTCGGATCGCATCAGCTGCCGTGAAGGGCAGAATCTGTTTCGTCAGGGCGATGCCGGCGATGCGGCCTATGTCATCCTGTCGGGCACGGCCGAAGTCGTCGTCGACACCCCGACGGGCGAACTCAAGCTGGCAGACGTGGAAAACAATGCCATTGTCGGCGAGATCGCCATTCTCTGCGAGGTTTCACGCACAGCAACCGTTCGCGCCACCAGCCGTCTCGAGGTCTTGCGGATCAGCAAGGACAACTTCCTCTGCCTAGTGCGTGATTTCCCCGAAATTGCCATCGAGATCATGCGCGTGCTCGCCGAGCGCCTCAATCACACCACTGCCGAGCTCACCGTCGCGCTGACCCAGAAGGCGCCCGCCGTCAACGGCTGAACGTGCCGTGTTTGAGGAAGTGGCTGACCTGGTCGATGACCCTGGCATCCCCCATCATGAACGTATGGGTCACCGGCAGGACCAGATGGTCGCTCATGCCGTCGATCTTCGTGCTGGCGACGGACACTTTGCCGTCATTCGGTCCACCGATGAGCGCACTATAGAACGGATTGAGCGAGACATTGCCGGCGATGATCCCAAGCTCGAAATCCGGAAGTGGCAGGACATTCGGCGTCGAGGACGGTGCCGTTCCAAGCTCCATGCCGGCCGGACCATTGATCCAGCGGAACGGCGCCAGGTCGCCAAAGACATCGACGATCTCCGAACCGTGATTGGGCGGCGCCAGCATCACCACCCGGCCAAGCCTTGCCGGCCGATGCCGGGCAAGCCAGGCGCGCACCAGAATGCCACCCATCGAATGCGTGACGAAATGCACGCGCTGCTGCGGCCAGCAGTCGGCAACGGATCGGGTGACATGCGACATCAGCCCCTGGATCGACGCCTGCGTCGATGGATAACCGTTGTTGATCACCTGGTAGCCCTGCTCCTCCAGCGCTTCCTCGAGGCCCTGCATCGAGCGTTCGGTGCGGGCAAGGCCATGCAGCAGGACAACGCATTCGGCCATCGCGGATGAAATGATAGCGCAAACGCCGAACAGGGCCAGCAGCAGCCTCCGCATCATACTGCCTCCAGATCTCACGAAAGCCGGCTTTCGCCGACGATACCGCTGCGCGACAGCAGGATGGCAATCGGCCTTGTGCCGCTGAATTCGGAAAGCACGATGACGAGCACGGCGGTGATCGGGATCGAGACGATGGCGCCCGCAATGCCCCACAGGCTCGTCCACACGGTCAGGCTGATCAGGATGGCATAAGGGCTGAGGTCGAGCGAATTGCCCATGATCTGCGGTTCCAGCACATTGCCGATCATGAACTGTACCACGCTGAGCGACAGGGCGAGCAGCATGACCTGGTCCGGTTGCCCGAACTGACCCACCGCAATCACCGTCGGCACGAAGACACCGATGGCCGAGCCCAGATACGGAATGTAGTTGACCAGCGCGATGATGATCGCCCAGAGAACGGCAAATTCCAGCCCGAAAAACACCATGACGGCATAGCTGACCAGCCCCAGCACCACGTTGATCAGCGACTTGACTGCGAGATAGCGACCGACGCGATAGTTGATGTCGCTGATCACCGCGCGCAGGCGGACGATCCGCTCGGGATCGGAGGACAACCGTCCGAGCTTGGCATCGAAACTCCCCTGCTCCAGCAGCATGAAGACGACATTCAGCAGGACGAAGACCAGTCCGCCCAGCAGCGATGCCGATGAGACGACGCCGCTGCGCAGCGTGGCCTGCAGATTGATCTGGCCGAACAGGTCGTTGCGCAATGTCTCCCAGGTGACATCCCCCTGGAAGCCGACAAAGCCGGCAAGCGCCTGCGCCATCTCCAGGAACTTGACCTGATATTCCGGTGCCTTGGCGGCGAAGACCACCAGGTTGGCGGCCAGCAGCGTAACCAGTTGGATCAGCCCGTAGCCGATCACCAGCGCCGCAAGCGTATAGCGCAGACCTGTCGGCAGGCGTGTCCCGATCACCGGGATTGCCCCGGTCAGGCCCGCAATCGCCGAGACGACATAGGCGATCATCAAGGCAAGCACCATCGGCACCAGGACCTCGGCACCGATATACAGGAACCAGCTGACCATCAGCGCAAGGGCCACCCCGAGGACCAGGTTGACCAAGGAGACGGACGACATGGCAGTCCCCGCAGGATCGGATGGACGAAGCTCGGTCATGCAGACATTCCTTCCTGGAGGCGATGGCGCGGATCAATGGTGAACCCGGCGGAAACTTTGCCAGCGGTACCCGACAGCTCCGCAGCACACGAAAAACTGGCGCTGACAGCCATGTCAGACATCCTCCACCAACTGGTCTATATCGAAGGTCGAGCGCACTCCGACATCGGCAAGATGGGCCTGTCCGAAGGCAATCGCCGCCCGGCGCCCCTCTTCGAACAGCATCTGCAGAAAATCCCATTCGGCGTTCAGCTTGGAGGAATGGCCAAGCGTCACCATGATATCGGATGTAATGCGATGCAGTCGCATCTCCTTCCACTGGCGTGCCTCTCCGTGACCGGGATCGACGACCCGACGCAGCAGCGCGATCATCCGCAATTCCTTCAGCAGTTGCGCGTTGAAGGAAATCTCGTTCAGCCGGCTGGCGATTTCGCGGGCAGTTTTCGGCGTTTCCAGGCGCTCGACCGGATTGATCTGGACAATCAGCGTATCGTGGCTGTCGCATTCCCGCACCAGCGGCGTCATCGTCGGATTGCCGGCATAGCCGCCGTCCCAGTAAGGCACGCCGTCGATCTCGATCGCCTGAAACATCGACGGCAGGCAGGCCGATGCCAAAAGCACGTCGACGGTAATCTCGTGTTTGCGGAACACCCGCCCCTGTCCCGTATGCACATTGGTCGCCGTAATGAACAGCTTGATCGGCCCGTCCGCGAGATCGGGAAAATGGATGATCTCGGCCAAGAGGTCGCGCAGCGGATTTCCGGCAACACCACCGAGGGAATAGGGCGAGACCATGCGCGCCATGATATCCATCGCGAGAAAGGCCGGAGAATTGTCCAAGCTCCAGTCACCGGTGATGCGTTCCAGCGGTCCCCGTTTCAACGGGCTGTAACGGGCCGCTTCCGACGTCTTGCGCCAGAAGGCGGTCAGCATGTCGCGGGCGGTCTGGCGCCCTCCCCGCGCCATGCCGGACGCCAGAACGGCTGCGTTCATCGCCCCGGCCGAGGTCCCCGAGATCCCGTCGATCTCGATGGAATCTTCTTCCAGAATACGGTCGAGCACGCCCCAGGTGAAAGCCCCATGCGAGCCCCCGCCCTGCAGCGCCAGATCGATGGGAGGAATGCTCGTCTTTCCTGTCCGCACATCCGATCCTGATTTTGCCGCCATGTTCGACACCCTCTTCCAGCGTTTCGTCGCAATGTGCGGACCGGCTGCAGATCAAGGCTGCAATGCCGCAACCTTCTGCTTCAGCAGTTCCAGCCCCTCGTCGGTCCAGCCCGGCTGATCGGTTAGCGACGCCCAGGCGTCGACATAGTGATCGAAGGCATAGACATGTCCGAAGCCTTTCGGCGGCAACACGGCGAGCATGATGTCGAAGCCGAGCTGCAGGAAGGTCACCACCGGGATCCACACCATGTCCGGCGACACATCCGGGCCGAACGGCTTTTTCATCCATTCCGGACGCCGCCACAGCGCGCGCGGATCGAAGAACGAAACGGCATCGCTCGCATATTGCAGGAAGATCACCCGGTAAGGTCCCCAGGGCGCCGGAGCGTCCCGCAACGTGTTGCGCTGTGACGTGAAGCGGATCACGGAGCCGTCGCGGAACGTCGGCAGCCAGCTCGGCGTCCCGGGATTGCGCGCAGCCGTGACCGATACCCAGGTGCGCGTATTGAACGGCGGCCCGGCCCACAAGGCACCTTGATACGGGTCACCGATGACCTGGTGCAGATCGTGGCTGAGGTCCGAGTTCAAGGCGCCAAGGCTCAATCCGTGCAGATAGAGCTTCGGCCGCTGGTCGCGTGGCAGCGACCCCCAATAGCCGTAGACGGCGGCAAAGACCGCCCGCGACGTCTCCACCCCATAGCTCGGATCGGCCAGCAGCGCGATCCAGCTGGCCAGATAGGAATATTGCACCGACACCGACGCCACATCGCCATGCAGGATATATTCCAGCGCAGACTGGCTTTCCGGATCGACCCACCCGGTGCCTGTCGGCGTGACGATGACCAGGTTCGACCGCTCGAAGGCCCTGATCCGGATCAGTTCCTGCAAGGCCAGCTCCGCCCTGGCCTCGGGCGTATCGGCGGAATTGAGCCCGACATAGACCCTGAGCGGCTCCAGCGCCGCAGCACCCGACATCTGTTCGATCATCGCCCGATCGGGTCCGGCCGCAACCACCCGTCTGCCTGCTCTTCCGAGGCTCGCCCAGTCAACCAGGGATCCCGGACCACCGGTTTTCAACGGATCGACCGGTTGCACGCTGTCGTCCTCGAAGCGACCATCAAGCTCGCTATAGATGCCGTCGAGGAAACGCATCGCGCCGCCGACCAGCACACCATTGCCGATCGTCCAGAACAGCATTGCCGTGACCGCCAGGGCGATAACGGCGGCCGGCGGCCCGGGAATATGGCGTGCCAGGCGATTTGACAGTCGCTGGGCAATCATGCCGAACAGCCGGAAGACCATGACCAGGACGGCAAACACCGCGAGCGCTACGGCCGCGATCGTCCAGGGCCCGGCACTGTCGATCGGCTCCATATCCATCAGTGCCCGCAGCCGGTTCTGCCATCCGGCCGCCCACCACAGCATGGCAACCACAATGACCAGGCTGACCAGTGCAGCCAGCAGAAGGCCGCGCCGCCGCGCTCGCCCTTGCACGGACGGCAGATGCAGCGAAAGCCAGAGCCAGCGCAGCAGGACACCCAGCCCGTACCCGGCAGCAAGGCAGAAACCGCTCAGAGCCCCCTGGATCAGCGGCGCTCGCGGCACCAGGCTTGGCGTCAGCGATGCCGCAAAGAACAGTGCGCCGATGATCAGGCCAACCCCGGAAAGGGCGCGAAGAAATGCCGCGACCGGGCGTCCAGCGGGACTGGATGACGAAGTGGATGTGACCATCAGGATTGCATTCCCCCTAAACCGACACTGCTAATCCGCCCGATCAGGCCGGCCCGGAGGACATCTTCCCGACTTTCCATGCCATCACCCCGACCGATAGCCCGATGCTGATCAGATTTGCACCGAGCATCACCCCGATCAACCAGAAGGCCGTGACCGGCATGGCCGCAAAAAGCGCCAGCGCCAGCACGACCGACAAAACGCCGCTGGCAAAGATCCACATCCAGTTGGGCAACGGTCGGATGGTGAAGGCAAACACGATCTTGGAAATGCCCTCCATCATGAAGAACACGATCAAGAGCAGCGACAGCAGCAGGATGCCCTCGCCGATATTGCGCAGCAGCAGCACGCCCACCATGATGCCCAGAATGACCGACACGAGTTGCAGCCAGAAATTCGGCGCATGACGAGCGCTGATCAGGCCGATCGCCTGGATGAAGCCGCTGACAATCAGCAGCCAGCCGAAGGTGAAAACGGCAGCAGCCGAGGACACGACCGGAAACAGCATGGCAAAAATGCCCGCCACGACAAGCAGCGCGGCCTCAACGAGATGAAACGCCGAGTGCCGACGCACGGCGTCCCGTGCAGCTTCGCGATACACCTGGGCTGCAGCATCAAGGCCAATGGGCATGTCGACCACCTTTCTGTCTGTTGAAATTGGCTATTTCGGCCGCGTCGCGGTGATCGACGGGCTATCGGACGAGACCAGGACGAGACCGCCATCTGCGTCGATATCGAACCGATCGATCTTTTCCAACGCCGACAGGAAAGACGCCTCGATCCGACTTTTGTGTTCCTCGCAAGCCATCATCGAGCCGGCTATCCCACGCTGAAAGCTGAAGCCCTCGCCGGTCAACGTGAAGCCGCCGAAATAGCGGTTGCAGCCGGAAGAGCCGAAGACGCTCGACTTCTTCACATCGAACTCAAGGCTGACATAGACATCCTCCGGCACCGCGACATCTCCAATCTTGGAGACGCGCCATGGTTCGCCGGCCAACAGCGACACTGGTTCACCGCCGCAGCCGCTGAAGGTCTTGCCGCCCGTCGTAACTGCAACGGTCATCGGGCTGGGCATGCCCGTCATCGTATCGCGACAGACGACCGGCGTGATATCGACCGCAAGATCGTTCGCATCGTCCATATAGCGCCAGCCTTCGCCCTTGCGTGCCGGCTCGGGAAGCACTGCCTCCACCGTAGTGCCGGCATCGGCTGTGCGGAACGAAATCCGTCCGCCATCGAGCGTCACGATCCAGCCCGGTTCGTTGCCGCGCGCCGTCAGGGGCAGTTCCGGCCCATCTGCGGTCTTGCTCGCAGCATGAGCCAAGGACGACGCGCAGACAAGGATCGCGCAGAGCGAGATCAGCTTCGATTTCAGTCGCATGGTTCAATCCTCATCATCGTCGGACTTGGCATTGTCTGAAGCAAGGGAGACCGTCGCGCCGACGTCTGCCTGGCAGGAGCAGCTCGGACCGTTCTCCCCCGCGCCTTGTTCGCCACATGCCACCCAACGTCCTATTCATAGCTGTAGGGCTGCAGATAGGCGCCGTCGACAAACTCGCCGGTCCCGTCGCGAAGCAAGAGATGCGCCGGGATGCCGTCAGGCCTCTTGCGCTCCGGCGGCAGTGGCGAAACATAGGTCCGGCCTTTCAGACGCCGGTCGAAATCGGCCCTTGCGCCGGCCCGCAGCTCCGGATCGACCAGCAGGTCGTAGCCGACACCGGCCATCACCCGGGCCGAGGCCAGCGCCGCCTTGTCACCGATCGACATGCCGCCGCAGGCCGTCAGCGGCCACATATGCAGGCCGACACCGAGCGGCATGCAGGCCCAGGCAAACAACGCTGTCGGCGTGACGAAGCTGACATCGCCGACATCGGTGGCGCCGCCGGTCGTGGTTTCCGGGATCATCGGCGCGATCGCCGGACTGAGGCCAAGTTCGGCAAGCCCCATCTCCTTCTGGCAGGCGCGCGCAAACGCCTGTTCGTCCTCCGTCCAGTCGACGCCGATGGCATTCATGTGACGCAACGCCTGTCCGGCCAAGGTCTCGTTGGGAATAAGGTCATGCATGCCGAAAAACAGGTCGAACTCGGCCTGTGTCTGGGTTGCGAGCGCCGCACCATCGGCAATCTCGCGCAGCCAACTGGTGATCGCAGTGACCCGCTCGCGGTCGCTATCGCGGATCATGATCAGGATTTCGCCAACCTCCGGCACCACATTCGCCGCGATCCCGCTTTGCGTGTAGATGTAATGCACGCGCGACGTCGGCTCGATATGCTCGCGCATGAACTGCACGCCGACGGCAAACATCTCCGCACCCTTCAGGCCGCTGCGCCCTTCCCAGGGTGCCACGCCCGCATGCGCGGTGCGCCCAGTAAAGCGCACACGTGCCATGTTCACGGCCGCAGTGCGCAACAGGCCCGTCGCCGTGATCGGCGCCGGATGCCAGGCGAGCGCCGCATCCAGATCGTTGAAATACCCGTCGCGCACCATGAACACCTTGGCGCCCTGCGTCTCTTCGGCCGCGCATCCATAGACGCGCAACGTGCCAGCGGTTCCATTCTCCTGCATCATCTTCTTCAGCGCGAAGGCAGCGCCGGTGCAGCCGGCCCCGAGCATGTTGTGGCCGCAGCCATGCCCGACATCGACCCCTGCCGGACCGGGCGTCTGCCGGGGCTCGGCGGCGTTGCCCAGCCCCGGCAATGCGTCATATTCCGGCAGGAAGCCAATCTTCGGGCCACCGCTTCCCTGCGACCACTCGGCAATGAAGGCCGTCGGGATGTTCGACGTACCGCGGCTGACGATCGTGAAACCAGCCGCCTCCAGTTCGCGCAGGTGAATCTTCGAGGAAATATCTTCCTCCAGCGACAGCTCTGCGTTTTCCCAGACCTCTCGGGAGATCCGCAAGATCGCATCGCGCACCGCTTCCACCGCCCTTGCCGCCGGCTCGACGGAGCCCGGTGGCGGCTGATCAGCCGGATTGACGGCAGCCATGGCAGCATCCGCCTCGACAGCCGCCATCAGACCCGTGGCGATGGCAGCGCCGCCGCTGACGGCAAACGAGGTCTTGAGAAAATCGCGCCGGGCCATCTCGGCAAAGGTTCTATCGTCAGACATGCGTGTCTCCCTCAACCGCCTTCATTCGGGCGAGCGACAGGCGCAGTTGGTCCCGGATCGGATGCAGGCCCGAAGGCCGCCTACGATATCTTCCCGCCGGACGGACGGGCAAAGTGACCATAAACAACAACAAACGCTTGATCATGGTGGCCGCTCGATTGCGATCTGGACCAATTTAAGAGCAGCAAAGGCCATGACAAACAACAGGTTCGGCACAATCAACCGGGTTTTCGCCAAAAAACGGACGTGATGCAAAATAACGGGACGCAGCGCCACGAACAGCGACGGAAGGAAATAGGAAACTTGTCGGAGAAGCCGCGGAAAAATTGCAGGCGTTTCGTCGCCTGGCCGTTCTTTAAGTATGCGGTGTTACGCATATTCGGGCCCAGATGCAAAGTCTCTGGATTCCAGGCTGATCACTTTGTTCCCGAAACAATCCTATAGTTGCAATGGGGACAGTCACCGCTGTGATTTTTTGGGGGGATCGATGGCCAGAACGCGACGCATCGTCGAAACAGTCGGGAATGCACCCATCAGGCCTGCCGCGCGTTTTTTTCGGCGCCTGCAAAGCTTCGGTATGTCGGCGCAAGTATTGCCCGCATCAACACTCGCTTGCGCAATCAAGGCATGGAAGCTGCCACCGTTGGATCTTGCAGCGGACTGCAACACTGTCACCCGCCGCGCAGACGCGATCACAAGCAGTACCATCGACCACGAACCCGCTCTCTGTGCTTCAAGAGGAAGTTGCCAATGTCCACACTGATCGCAATCGTCTATCCGAACGAAAAACAGGCCGAAGACGTCCGCTCCAAACTGCTGGACTTGCAAAAGGAGTACATCATCAAACTCGGCGATGCGGTGATTGCCACCAAGACTGAAGCCGGCAAGATCAAGCTGAACCAGTTGATGAACACGACAGCGGCCGGCGCAGCCTCTGGTAGTTTCTGGGGTCTGCTGATCGGGGTGATCTTTCTCAACCCCTTGCTCGGTGTTGCCGTCGGCACGGCATCCGGCGCTGTCAGCGGTGCCCTGACTGATGTCGGGATCAATGATCCATTCATGAAGGAACTTGCGGCCAACCTGACCCCGGGCCATGCCGCTCTTTTTGTTCTCGTCAAGGAAATGACCGAAGACAAGGTGCTGAAAGAAATTGCACCATTCGGCGGCGTTGTCCTGAAATCCTCGCTGGACGAGACAAAGGAGCAAGTTCTGCGCGACGCATTGGCTGCCGCCGAAAAACAGGCCTGATCAGCGGTGGGAATGCGGGGAGGCACGATCCGCCAGGCCTGACGGACCGACGTCACGCGTGTGCCTTGCGGCCCGCCCTGCAAATCCATCTTCGACCTCCTCTGGTTGTGTAAGCATCGACTTTTATTGGACGACACCGCAGAACTTTCGCTTTCAACGTTATGATATGCGAAAAAACAGCTATGATGTTTTAGTGGTGCATAAAACTCCAAGAAGTTGTAAACGAAGCTAGAAATAGTGATCGCTTGGGTATTTGTATGACAGTTTTCGAGCGGCATACCAGTTCTGAAACAGCACACTTGTTTCCCCAGGTTGTGCCTGCGGACAAAAGCGTCTCAACCTCGGCGCTGCTGCCCCATTGCTTTTCCACCGAACAGATTGACAGGGCCGACCGTTTTTCCGCCTGGCGTCACAGCTACGAGCCGATGGTGGACCTGAAAGTGAGCCCGACAACCTGCGCAAGCACATTTTCCGGCGAGCAGGTCCTGTGGGATCTGGGTGAGATTGCGCTGGCGGAAATCAGAGTTAAAAGCCTCGATTTCATCAGTTGGCCAATGCAGATGAAGAACAGCGGACTTGACCATTGGTGCCTGACGCTGTTTCTCGACGGAACGTGCCGGACGGAAGCCAGTGGCGATCAGTATGTTTCATCGTCGAGGCTTCTGCAGATCCACCCGCTTGGCAGTCGGTTCAGCGGCTCGCTGACCGATTGCAATTTCATCATGCTTTGGATCCCGCGCAGTTTTTGCTCCGACAGCCAGCATGTGCTCGACAGTGTCGCCTTCCAGTCGATCGGCGGCCCGATGGGCCAGATGCTGTCTTCCTACATCACATGCCTTGTTGCACAATTGCCGTATGTCACCACGACCGAGGCCAGCGCAGTGGCGCACGCGACCAGAGACATGGTCATCGCTTGCGTCGCCCCTTCCGCCGACAGGATCAACGCCTCGAAGGACCAGTTCGCAGCGACCCTGATCGAACGTGCGCGCAAGTTCATCCAGCAGAACCTCTACAATCCAGTCCTCGGCCCTGACCTGCTGATGCGTGAAATGGCCATGTCGCGCACCAAGCTCTACAATCTGTTCGAGCCGGTGGGCGGCATTCATCGCTACATCAAGCGGCAAAGGCTGTGTGAGGCGCACAAGCGTCTGGTCGACGCGCAAAACCCTTGCCGAATTCAGGAGATTGCCGAGCGCCTGGGCTTCAGCGACGGCGCCGACTTCAGCCGCGCCTTCAAGCGGGAGTTCAGCTACACGCCGAGCGACGCGAGACATCATTTCATTCAAGCCAGCTATCAGGACACGCAGAGCCTCGACAAGCTCGCGCCTTCGGACAAGCTACCCTTCATCCTGCGTCGCCTGCAGTTCTGACCTCCGGCCCCGATCGTTCCAACCGTCAGGGGCAAGCCGAAGCACCCTTCGAACGACATTCGGGAGATCCACGCTGTGACCACCATTCAAGTGCCCGGCCTTTTGACTGTGACGATCGCGATCCTGGTGTTTTTCGTTGGTAGCCTGCTGAACCGGTCTATCCCCGCTCTTGGCCGTTTCAACATACCCGAAGCGGTCAGCGGCGGGCTGTTGGCGGCACTGTGCACACTGGCGCTGTACAGCATGATGTCGACCGAAATCATTTTCTCCCTCGGCGCCCGCGACATGCTGCTGCTCTATTTCTTTACCGGTATCGGCCTCAATGCACGGTTTGCCGATCTTGTGCGCGGCGGACGCCCGCTCCTGATCCTGCTAGCCCTGACGCTGGCATTCCTGCTGATCCAGAATGCCATTGCCTTGACGGGTGCTGCATTGTTTGGACTGCCTGACGGATTGGCCATCTTCCTCGGATCGGCCTCCCTGATCGGCGGCCATGGCACGACAATCGCCTGGGCGCCTCTGGTGCAGGAACGCTTCGGCGTGACCAACGCGCTGGAGATCGGCATTGCCAGCGCCACCCTGGGTTTGGTCATCGCAAGCCTGATCGGCGGCCCCCTGGCGCATCACCTGATACAGCGACATGGTCTCAATGGCCCCGACAAGGAAGAATTGACCGTCGGCGTGCCGACCGACGCCGGCGCGCGCCATGCCGACGATGTCAGCTACCACAGCCTGTTGCAGACGCTGTTTGTCATGAACCTCGCCATCCTCGCGGGTTACGCCCTGCACGAACTGGTCGATGACATCGGCATCAAACTGCCCCTGTTCGTGATGTGCCTTTTGTGCGCCATCGCCATGACCAATCTTGTGCCGCTCGTCGCACCACGGCTTCCCTGGCCGTCGGGATCTCGAGCCCTCTCGCTGATCTCGGATCTGTCGCTCAGCGTCTTCCTCGCCATGTCCCTGATGAGCATGCAGCTTTGGGCGCTGGGAGGGCTTGGAATTGCCCTGATTGTCATCCTGTTTCTTCAGACCGCAGCGACGGTGATCTACATTCTTCTCGCCGTCTTCCCGGCCATGGGAAAGAACTATGATGCCGCCGTCATTTCGGCCGGCTTTGGCGGAGTTACGCTCGGGGCCACACCAACGGCCATCGCCAACATGGCGGCGATCACCAAGTCCCATGGTGCGGCACCGATGGCATTCATCATCGTACCGCTGGTTTCGGCCTTTTTCATCGATCTTGCCAATGCAGCCGTCATCGGCTTTCTGCTACGCTGAGACGACAATTGGCGGCGCCATCCGGCGTCAGGATCTACCGTCCCACACGGCGCATATCGACCACACGTCCATTGTTGCGATTGAGAGCAATCTCGAAACGCCGCCCGTCCCGGGTCGCGCGATAGACAAAGAACCGGCCCCGGCAATCGACGGTGCGGATGTCGCGGAAGCGATGACGGCGCAACCGATCGCGTCCCTCCTGACAGGTGATCGATCGCCCATTGCTGATATTGGAGCCAACCGAAATATTGATGTTGACCTGTGCTTCAGCCGGAGTAGCCGCCGGAAAGGCAAGCATGACGCACAGAAAAAGACCAAGCAAACCACGCATATGACGACTCCCGAATATCATGATTTAGGAATGCGTGGATCATAGATCCGTTTGCATCGGGATCAAGTGCCGAAACTCAATCCAGCGTCCCGGACTGAAGCGATCTGCGGCGGTCTGGGAAGATCGGAACAATCCTGAGAATGCTCGACAATCTACGTTTTTACGGGTAGATGCCCGCCGCTGGCAGCGCCGATAGCCTGCGGAAACTTCCCACCGGCTTGCCCACAGACCCGCTTGACAAAGACCATGTGACCGTATTTTAATCACGCTCAAGTTCTGGGCATATCGTGCCAAACTGACCACATGACTTCGTCCGTCGCAGGGCAACAGCGCCCCACAACGCCCCGGTTTCCGGGAACCGCGTTGTGGGATTTTTTGTGTTTGGATTTCTGATGCAAGAGACCGTGAAGATTGGCATCCTCTATTCGACCACCGGGCCTTACGGCTCGATGGGTCGCGACGCCCGCGATGGCGCCGATTTTGCCTATCACGACTATCGCACCGCTGGCGGCCGCAAGGTCGAGCTCGCTTTTTTCGATCCACATGCCGATCTCGCTGCCTATGTCGAAGGGGCGCGCCACCTGATCCGCGATCAGGGCTGCCGCCATATCGTCGGCACCATTACCTCTGCCGCGCGCAAGGAAGTCATCCCGCTGGTCGAGAAACACGACGGCCTGCTGTGGTACATGTGTCCGTATGAAGGCTTCGAGGCGAATGAGAATGTCCTCTACATCGGCGGATGTCCCAATCAGCATCTCATCCCGCTGTTCGAGCACCTGATTCCGCGACACGGCGCACGACCCTATCTGGTCGGCGCCAACTATGTCTGGGGCTGGGAAATGAACCGGCTCGCTCGCGAACTGATCAACAATGTCGGCGGCACCGTTCTGGGCGAGCGCTATCTGCCGCTGGAAGAGACCGATGTCGAAAGGATTGTCGCCGATATCGCCGAAAAGCGGCCAAGCTTCATCCTGAACAATCTGATCGGCCCGTCGAGCTACGCTTTCCTGGCAGCCATGAGGAAACTCGGCGCGCGTGATCCCACCTTCCTGCCTGAGAACTGTCCTGTCGCAAGCTGCGACCTGCAGGAATGTGAGCTGACCGATATCAAGCAGGGTGCCGGCATTGGCCAGCTATGCGCCGCATCCTATTTCGACAGCCTCGACACGGCCGAAAACCTGGCCTTCAAGGCACGTCTGCAGGCGTGGAACCCTGGGGAACGCAAGGTCTCCAGCGTCTTTGCCAGCGCCTATACCGCAGTCAATCTGTGTATCGCGGCCATCGAGGCGGCCGGATCGGAAGAGCCGCACAAGGTGCGCGGCACGATTGTCTCGCAAAGCTGGCCGACACTCTTCGGCGACATGCGCATTGACCCTGACACCAATCACGCGGCACTGCCCTTCCTCCTTGGACAGATCAATGCCGATGACGGCTTCGACGTGATCGCGACCCGCAAGGCTTTGCCGGCTGACCCCTATCTCACCGGAGCGACCATGAACCTCAAGCCGAAGTTGAGGGTGGTATCATGATCACGCGGACCCCGAATTTCACCGGATGGCGAGCCACGATCCTTACCGAAGAGGATGGCAATACGGAGCGTCTGCGTCGCCAGCTCAGCCTTCTGGGTATCGGCGTGCACTGCCAGTGGAGCCCGATCGAAGCCAACGACATGCCGGAACTCGTTCTGGTCGACGCCGACCGCGGCTGGGATGAACTCCTGCCCTGGGGTACGGGCAAACCTTCGCGCCCGGTCGTCGCCCTGCTCGGGTCGGAAGCGCCGGGCCGCATCTCCTGGGCGATCCGCCAGGGCGCCGGCGCGATCATTGCCAAGCCGGTGACCGCTTCGGCAATCTACCCAGCCGTGGTGCTCGCCGTCTCGACCCATGAAGCGCGCCTTGCTGCCGAGCGGCAGATCGCGCATCTGGAAGAGCGGTTGAAGCTGCGCCCGGTCGTCTATGCCGCCATCGCGCGGCTGACCAGTGAACGCCAGATCGACGAGGACGATGCCTATTCCGTCCTCAGGGAGTGCGCCATGCGCCGCCGTCTGCCGATCGAACAGATCGCCGCCTTTTTTCTCTGCGGTTCGGAAACACTGCGCGAGGTCGGCAAATGCGGGCGCTGAAGGAACTCGCCCGTCAGCCATCGGCCCTCTTCGGCCTCGCCATCATTCTTGCGGTCCTGATCCTCGCACTCGGTGCGCCGTTGATCGCCCCGTTCGATCCCGACAACCAGATGTTCGACGGCCTGACGCTCGAAGGTGCGCCCATGCCGCCCGGCGGCCAGTTCATGCTCGGCACCGATACGCTTGGCCGTGACCTTTTCTCGCGTCTGCTCTACGGCGCGCGGACCTCGCTGATCATCGGCCTCGTCGCCAATGGCGTAGCAGTCACGATCGGTCTTTTTGTCGGCATGACTGCCGGCTACATGCGCGGCTGGGTCGGCACGGTTCTCATGCGCTTCACCGACCTGATGATGGCCTTTCCGGCGCTGTTGCTGGCCATCGTGCTGGCGGCCATCCTCAAGCCCAGCCTGTGGATCGTCGCCATGGTGATTGCGCTGGTCAACTGGGTCCAGGTGGCGCGCATCGTCTACACCGAAACCCGCGGCCTGGTTGAGCGTGACTTCATCATGGCCGAACGCGCACTGGGTGCCGGACATGGCCGCATCGTGTTCCGGCATATCCTGCCGCATCTGGTCCCGACCGCCATCGTCTGGGGCACGCTCGGCATAGCAACCACCGTCCTGCTCGAGGCAACGCTTTCCTTCCTCGGCGTCGGCGTCCAGCCGCCGCAACCGTCCTGGGGCAATATCATTTTCGAAAGCCAGAGCTATTTCCAGGCCGCCCCCTGGCTGGTTTTCTTCCCCGGCGCGCTCATCCTCTTGACCGCACTCGCCTTCAACCTCGTCGGTGACGCGCTGCGCGACATTCTCGATCCGACACAACGCGGGAGAGGTTGATGCTAGCTTTGCTGACAAAACGGTTCGTGCAATCGGCGCTCATCCTTCTCGGCGTTGCCGCGATCACCTTCGTGCTGCTCTATGCACTGCCGGCAGATCCCGCCCGCATCATCGCCGGACGCAGCGCCACCGCCCAGACGGTTGCCAATATCCGCCGCGAACTCGGCCTCGACCAGCCGCTGGTCACCCAATTCCTGCATTATCTGGGCAACCTGATGCAAGGCGATCTCGGCCGCTCCTACGCCCAGAAGACGCAGGTCGTCACCCTGATCATCGCGCGCCTGCCGGCCACATTGGTTCTGATGGCCGCCGGAATTTTTGTCGAAGTCGTGCTCGGCCTGACGCTCGGCATCACCGCCGCGCTCAATCGCGGCGGCTGGACCGACAGGCTGGTCATGGCCTCGGCCTTCATCGGCGTCTCGGCGCCGCAATTCGTTGTCGCCCTGCTGTTGCTCTATCTGTTCGCCGCAACGCTCGGCTGGTTCCCGATGAGCGGCTATGGCAGCTTTGCCCATGTCGTGCTGCCCGCCATGACGCTCGGCATCCTGGGTGCCGGCTGGTATGCCCGAATGGCACGCTCGGCGATGATCGACGTGCTCAACCAGGATTATATCCGCACCGCCCGGGCCAAGGGCCTTTCGGCCCGCCGCATCATTCTGCGCCACGCCGTGCCCAATGCCATCCTGCCCATCATCGCCATGATCGGCATCGATATCGGCCAGTTCATGGGCGGCGTTGTGGTGGTGGAGGCCGTCTATGGCTGGCCTGGTATCGGCCAGCTTGCCTGGCAGGCCATCCAGCAGGTCGATATCCCGATCATCATGGGGGTCACCCTGACCTCCGCCCTCGCCATCATCATCGGTAATCTCGTCGCCGACCTCATCGCGCCGATGATCGACCCGCGCATCCGTTCACACTGAAGCACAACAAAAAGGGGAACAGAAACATGTTCAAACGCTGGTTACTCGCATCAACGACTGCAGCCGTCCTGGCCACGCTGCCGATCGTGGCACAGGCCCAGACAAATGGTGGCGATATTGTCGTCACCTACAAGGACGACATCACCACGCTCGACCCGGCCATCGGTTATGACTGGGTCAACTGGTCGATGATCAAGAGCCTCTTCTCCCGGCTCATGGACTACGAACCCGGCACGGCCAACCTGGTCCCGTCGCTGGCCGAAAGCTTCACCGTGTCGCCCGATGGCCTGACCTATGAGTTCAAGCTGCGCAAGGGCGTCAAGTTCTCCAACGGTCGCGAAGTCGTTGCCTCCGACGTCAAATACTCGATCGAGCGCGCCATCAACCCGAAAACCCAAGGCCCCGGCGCCGGTTTCTTCGGCGCAATCAACGGCTTCGCCGACATGACCGGCGGCACCGCTGAAACCCTGTCGGGCATCGAGACGCCGGACGACGGCACCGTCGTCTTCAAGCTGTCGCGCCCGGATGCCACCTTCCTGCATGTCCTGGCGATCAACTTCGCATCCGTCGTGCCGAAGGAAGCGGTCGAAGCCGCAGCCGGCGATTTCGGCAAGAAGCCCGTCGGCTCTGGCACTCTGGTCCTCAAAGACTGGACGATTGGCCAGAAACTGAGCTTCGAGCGCAATCCCGACTATTACATCAAGGGCATCCCGCATATCGACAGCGTTACCGTCGAAGTTGGTCAGGAGCCGCTGGTTGCGCTTCTGCGCCTGCAGAAGGGCGAAGTCGACATCGCCGGCGATGGCATCCCGCCGGCCAAGTTCCTCGAGATCAAGAACTCGCCGGAAGGCGCCCAGATGATCGTCGATGGCGAACAGCTGCATACCGGCTATGTCACGCTGAACACCAAGGTGAAGCCATTTGACGACGTCAAGGTACGCCAGGCGGTCAACATGGCGATCAACAAGGAGCGCATCACCCGCATCCTGAACGGCCGCGCCACGCCCGCCAACCAGCCGCTTCCACCGCTGATGCCGGGTTATGACAAGGCATTTACCGGCTATGGCTACGATGTCGACAAGGCCAAGGCATTGCTCGCCGAAGCCGGCTATGCCGACGGCTTCGAGACCGTGCTCTTCTCGACCAACACCGATCCTCAGCCGCGCATTGCCCAGGCGATCCAGCAGGATCTCGCCGCGATCGGCATCAAGGCGGAAGTCCGTGCGCTGGCCCAGGGCAACGTGATCGCCGCCGGCGGCACCGAAGGCGAAGCGCCGATGATCTGGTCCGGTGGCATGGCCTGGATCGCCGACTTCCCGGATCCGTCCAACTTCTACGGCCCGATCCTCGGTTGCGGCGGCGCTGTTCAGGGCGGCTGGAACTGGTCATGGTACTGCAACGAAGCGCTCGACAAGCGTGCTGTCGAGGCCGACTCCATGTCTGACCCGGCCAAGGTTGCAGAACGTCAGGCAGCCTGGGGCAAGATCTTCACGGACATCATGGCGGACGCCCCCTGGGTGCCGGTCATCAATGAGCGCCGTGTCGTCGCCAAGTCGACCCGCATGGGCGGACCTGACAATATCTATATCGATCCGACCCGCGTCATCAACTACGACGCGATCTTCGTGAAGTAACACGTCGAGCCGGATTGCCCCGATCCCGGCCCCTCTTCGTCAAGCGAGAGGGGCCGGCTAGGGACCGAATACGAACTGAAAACCGCTGAACGGAGACCTGCCATGTGCGTCGCCTGCACCCATACCATCCACCGCGCGCAGCATAATTTCGGCTGGAACAGGGATTTTCCGCCGGCGCTTTCGGCCAAACCCGGTGAGACCATCCTGTTCGAGTGCCTCGATTCGTCCGGTGGCCAGCTCGGCCGCGACGCGACGCTCGAGACGCTGGCCAATCTCGACTTCGGCAAGATCAATCCGGTCTCCGGCCCGGTTTATGTCGAAGGTGCAGAACCTGGCGACGCGCTCAAGGTCACCATCCGCAAGTTTCATCCCTCCGGCCATGGCTGGACCGCCAACATTCCGGGCTTCGGCCTGCTCGCCGACCAGTTCAAGGATCCCGCTTTGCATGTCTGGTCCTACGACACGGTCAGCATGACGCCATCCGCCTTCGGCCCGGGTGGTCGCGTACCGCTGAAGCCCTTCACCGGCACGATCGGCGTCGCACCGGCCGAAATCGGCCTGCATTCCGTGGTCCCGCCCCGCCGCGTCGGCGGCAATATGGACATCCGCGACCTGACTGCCGGTGTCACGCTCTATCTGCCGATCGAGGTCGAGGGCGCGTTGTTCTCGGTTGGTGACACCCATGCGGCGCAAGGCGACGGCGAAGTCTGCGGCACGGCGATCGAAAGCCAGATGAATGTCGAATTGACGCTTGATCTGGTCAAGGGCGCCAACCTCCAGTCGCCTCGCTTCACCACCAACGGCCCCGTCACCAGCCACCTCGATAGTGCCGGCTACGAAGTGACCACCGGCATCGGTCCGGACCTGATGACGGGCGCGCGCGAAGCCGTCATGCGCATGGTCGATCTGCTGTCGGCCGAACACGGCCTGAATCCGGTCGACGCCTATATGCTCTGCTCCGTATGCGGTGATCTCAGGATCAGTGAGATCGTCGACATGCCCAACTGGGTGGTCTCGTTCTATTTCCCGAGGATCGTGTTCGCGTGACGGACCGCACTCTGCCTGTGCCTGTACCGGTTCTCTCCGTCCGGGATCTGACGGTCGACGCCCGCACCCCGGATGGCCTGAAACGAATTCTCGATCACGTAAGCTTCGATCTCGGCCCCGGAGAGACGCTCTGCCTTGCCGGAGAATCCGGCTCAGGCAAGTCCGTGACATCGCTCTCGATCATGGGATTGCTGCCGAAGGCATCGCTGAAAGTAGCGTCGGGCGACATAAAGCTTGAGGATCGCAGCATTCTCGGCATTTCCCATCGGGCGCTTCGCCGGATCCGCGGCGGTGAGATTGCCATGATCTTCCAGGAGCCGATGACCTCGCTCAATCCGGTGATGACGATCGGCGAACAGCTGGTCGAGACGATCCGCGAACATCAGGCCGATCAGGGCAGCGGTGCAGACGCAACGGCAAGAGCCATGCTGGACGCCGTGCAGATCAGCAATGCCGCAGCCCGCATGAAACAATATCCTCACGAACTTTCGGGCGGCATGCGCCAGCGCGTGATGATCGCCATGGCGCTGTCATGCCGGCCCAAGGTCCTGATTGCCGACGAGCCGACCACGGCACTCGACGTCACCGTTCAGGCCCAGATCCTGACGTTAATGCGCGGGCTTCGACGCGAGTTCAATACCTCGATCCTGATGATCACCCACGACATGGGCGTGGTCGCCGAAATGGCCGACCGGGTTGCGATCATGCAGCATGGCCGTGTCATCGAACAGGGCGGCGTCATCGAGATCTTCGGCAAGCCGGCTGAACTCTACACCCGACAGTTGCTTGCAGCCGTGCCAAGGCTCGGCGCCCACGCGGGCACAACAGCACCGCCGCGAGTCACCAATGCTCCGATCCCGACGTTACCTGCATCCACCGTGCTGGATGTCAGAGGTCTCAGCGTCACCTATGCCGCAAAGGCCGGATGGTTCGGCACGTCAAAGCCATCCGCCCCCAGCGTCGACAACGTCTCCTTCTCGATCAAGGCCGGACAGACCCTTGGCCTGGTCGGGGAAAGCGGCTCCGGCAAGTCGACAACCGGCAAGGCTGTGCTCAACCTGATCCCGTTTTCCGGCAGCGTGGCGATCGACGGACAGCAGGTTCACGGTGTGTCTGCGCGTACCATGCGACCGATCCGGCGCTCGGCCCAGATGATCTTCCAGGACCCCTATGCCTCGCTCGATCCGCGCATGAGCGTCGGGGCGGCCATCATCGAGCCGCTGGTGATCCACCAGATTGGCAATGCTTCCGAGCGGCAGGACCGGCTGGCCAATCTCCTGCGCCGCGTCGGCCTCACGCCGGACGCGGCAACCCGCTATCCGCACGAGTTTTCCGGCGGCCAGCGCCAGCGGATCTGCATCGCCCGGGCGCTGGCGCTCGAGCCGAAGCTGATCGTCGCCGACGAAAGCGTGGCCGCGCTCGACGTGTCTGTCCGCGCAAGGGTACTGGACCTGATGCTGGAATTGCAGGAGCAGATGGGGCTCGCCTACCTGTTCATCTCGCACGATATGGCGGTCATCGAGAAGATGTCACATGACGTTGCGGTGATGCGCAGCGGTCGTATCGTCGAACATGGCCCGCGCCGTCAGATTTTTGAAAACCCGCGCGACGACTACACTCGCGAACTGATGTCCGCCGTCCCGGTCGCCGACCCGCTGCACTATCGCCGCGCATAGGTTTTCCGTGAACGGCAGGAACAGAGCCCAAAGTTGCAGAAGATTGCGGCTTCGAACGCCGCGATCCCCCTTGGCATCATTCGCGTGTCGGGTGACGGGAACAAGCGATTGCCGGTAAACCTGTTCGATACCGGCAATCACTGTGCTTCAGGATCCTGGAAAAGACAGCAACCATGCCTTTCGCATTGCGCTGGCATGGGTCTCGGCCATTCACGATAGCCCCCTGATCAAAGCACCATCAGGCGGCGTTGGCACGGAGTGCGGCCAGCAGCAGGTCGGCCGTCTCGACCGATGAACCCGGATTTTGGCCGGTAATCAGCAAGCCGTCCTTGACCGCATGGGACGCCCAGTCATCGCCGCTCGAATAGACGCCATCATTCTGCTTGAGCATGTCTTCCACCAGGAACGGCACAACATCGGTCAGGCCTACGCCGGCCTCTTCCGAGTTCTTGAAACCGGTGACCTTCTTGCCCCGGACCAGCGGCGCACCATCCGCAGACCTGACATGACGCAGCACGCCAGGTGCATGGCAGACGAAGGCGATCGGCTTGCCGGCGCCATAGGTATCTTCGATCAGCGCGATCGAGGCTCGATCTTCGGCAAGGTCCCAGAGCGGACCATGCCCGCCCGGATAGAAGATTGCGTCGTAGCCTTCATGGGAAACCGTGGCGAGCTTGACCGTCGATGCGAGGACAGCCTGCGCTGCCGGATCGGCTTTGAACCGGCGCGTCTGCTCTGTCTGGAAGCCAGGCTCGTCGCTCTTGGGATCGAGGGGCGGCTGACCGCCCTTCGGGGACACGACGGTGACGTCAGCGCCAGCGTCAAGGAATGCGTAATAGGGCGCAGCGAACTCTTCCAGCCAAAATCCGGTTTTGCGGCCAGTGTCGCCCAGTTCGTCATGCGACGTGAGAACCATGAGAATTTTCATATCGATGTCCTTTTTAGACAGATGCAATCCGTTTGCTTCCGATGGCTCACAATGCCAAACCCAATCGAATTCAGGAAATTTATTTCTTCTATCTTAGATATTGTTCTGGCATTATAACTGGATGAAATATGACCTGAACCTGCTGCCCGTTTTCCTGACCTTGATGGAAGAGCGCAATGTGACGCGCGCCGCAGCCAGACTGGGAATGACGCAGCCTGCCCTTTCCAACGCTCTGAACCGACTGCGCGACACCTTGCGCGACCCGCTGTTCATCCGCGAACGATATGGGATGAAGCCCACGCAAATGGCAGAGGAACTGGCGCCGGTCATCGCCGCTGCATTGGCCAGTATTGACGACGTGGTCCGCGGCCAACAGGATTTTGATCCGCATCAGGCAACGCGACTGTTTACGATCGCTCCCAACAGTTACGTCGAATTTGTGTTGATGCCAGAGATCGTCCGTCGGTTGCGTGACCAGGCGCCGGGCATAAGGGTCCGCCTCACACCATTCGGCAACGATGTCATCGAGACTGGAGCAATGTCGGGGGCGACCGACATGGTTCTCGGTCGTATCGTCGATCCGCCTGACAATCTTGTGGTTCAACACCTGATGAACGATGGCCTGGCATGCGTCGTTCGGATTGGCCACCCCGAGATTCGTGATAGCCTATCGCGGCAACAGTACGAGGGGCTGAAGCATGTGAACGTGCTTCCGCCCGGCCGCATGCGTATCGGTCTTTTCCAGGCCCTTGGGCAGCAGGGGCTCACACGCGACGTCGCAGTCTCCGTGACACACTTTCTCGCTGTCCCGGAAATGATCGCGGTCACCGATTACTGCGCCACGCTGCCGAGTCACATTTGCGAAAGACTGGCGCAAGACCCGCGGCTACGGGTCCTGCCTGCGCCCGTGGATCTTGGAAGATTTCCCGTCGAGATGGCATGGCATGTGCGCTACCGGCACGACCCCGCCCACCGGTGGCTAAGGTCCCTGATCGTCGAAGTGGCGAAAGACATAGCCCGGCCTGGGCCCGCAGCACTCTGAGGAAGGCAGCAAGGAAATTCGCTGCCTGTCCAGAACGTTGCCCGTCTCACCAGCAGCAGAAACCGCCATCCACGAGCAGATCGACGCCGGTGACAAAGCTTGCAGCATCCGACAGGAGAAACACCGCCGGTCCGACCATTTCGTCGACATTCGCCATGCGCTGCATCGGCGTCTGCTCCTCGAACAGCTTGGTCTGATGCACCATCTCGGGGCGTGTATTCATCGGCGTTGCGGTGTAACCCGGGCTGATGGTGTTGACCCGGATGCCGCGGCCGACCCATTCCATGGCCATGGATTTCGACATATGGATCACGCCGGCCTTCGACGCATTGTAGTGGCACTGGTTCAGGCCGCGATTGACGATCACGCCGGACATCGAGGCGATATTGACGATTGATCCGCGCCCGTTCTTCAGCATGGCTCGGGCCTCCGCCTGGCAAGACAGGAACACGCCCTTCAGATTGATGTCCATCATCGTCTGAAACTGGCTCTCCTCCATCTCCTCGGCCGGACTGGCATTGGCGATGCCGGCTGCGTTGACGGCAAGCGTCAGCGGCCCCAGTTCCGCTTCCGTGCGCGCCACGGCGTCGTTCAGCGCGGCCGACTGGGTGACATCGGCAGCGATCCTGATGCTGCGGCGGCCGGTCGCCTCGATGAATCTGGCGGTATCGGCAAGGCCCTCGTCCGTGCGCCTGTCCAGCAACGCGACATCGGCGCCGCATTGGGCAAGTCCTATGGCGATCCGCTGGCCTATGCCGCTGCCCGCCCCCGTGACCAGGGCGACATTGCCGCTGAGATCAAACAGCTTTGGTGCATTGAGTGTGATGTCCGACATGAATTTCGATTCCCTTTCAGATCGTTGCCAGTTCCATGACCGAGACGTCGTTGGCGTCCTTGCGGTCCAGGATTCCGGCCTGCTTTCCCTGCGCCATGACCAGGATGCGGTTGGAGACGCCCAGCACCTCTTCCAGATCCGAGCTCACGACAATCACCGCAACACCCTCGCGGGCAAGATCCATGATCGTATCGTAGATCGACGACCGCGCACCGACATCGATGCCGCGGGTCGGCTCATCCAGGACGACGACCCTCGGCTTGCGCGCCAGCCATTTCGCCAGCACGACCTTCTGCTGATTACCGCCGGACAGTTCTCCGGCAGTCTGGCCAACACGACCCTTGACCCCGAATTTCTGGATATAGGTGTCGGCAAACTGGCTGAGCCGCCGCGACGTCACCCAACCACGGCGCGAGACTTCCTCCAGATTGGCATAACCGATGTTTTCCTGGATGGAATGCTCAAGGACAAGGCCCTGAAGCTTGCGATCTTCGGGGACGAGAACAATGCCGCGGCGGATCGCATCACGCGGCGATCGCAGGGGGATGATGTCGCCATTCAGCACAACGTCGCCGCTGGCGATTGGATCGGCGCCCGTGATGGCGCGCACCAGTTCGGTCCGCCCCGCCCCGACCAGGCCGGCAATCCCGAAGACTTCGCCGCGCCGGACCGCAAAATTGATATTGTTGAAGGTCCGGGACGGAGAGGACAGGTTGCGAACTTCCAGTGCCACATCCTGGTGGGGCTCGGGAATGGCCGGAAACATGCGGTCCAGCGAGCGGCCGACCATGGCCTCCACGATGGTACGCACCGGCACATTGCCGCTGTCGAACTCCTGCACCTTGGCACCGTCGCGCATCACGACAACCCGGTCGGCGATCTGCCGGATTTCCTCCAGCCGGTGGGAAATATAGATGATGCCGACGCCGTCGGCTTTCAGCCGTTCGATCTGCCGGAACAGCAACTGCGTTTCCTCGCCACCGAGTGCCGCCGTCGGCTCGTCGAGAATGAGGAGCTTGGCATTCAGCGTCATCGCCTTGGCGATTTCGATCAACTGTTGCTTCGCCGTGGAAAGACCTTCGACGAGGCGGCGCGGCGAGACATCCAGCCCGAGCCGCTGCAGGCCCGCATGAGCGCGTTGTTCCATGGCATGGCGGTCGACGCGCCCGCCCTTCATCAGGTAGCGCCCGACGAAGACGTTTTCGGCAATCGACAACTGTGGCAGGAGCTTCAGTTCCTGGTGGATCATGCCAACGCCGACATCCATCGCCGCGCGGGGGGAGGCCGGGGCGTAGGACGCCCCGAACCAGCTCATTTCACCAGAGGTCGGCTGAACGGCGCCGGAAATGATCCTCGAAAGGGTCGATTTCCCGGCGCCGTTCTCACCAAGCAGCGCCACGACTTCCCCAGCCCCGACATCGAGATCGATGCCGTGAAGCACCTCCAGCGATCCGTAGGTCTTGCGGATCTGGCGGAGGGAGAGGATGGGAGGGAGGTCCTTGGCAGTCATGGCACTGTCTTCCGATCTGGATCAGGGATGCTCGGCAACATATTTGGCAGCATTGTCCGGCGTCGTCAGGAAGCCGGGGAGCAACTGCTCGGCCGGAAGCTTTTCGCCAGCGGCCAGCTTGATGGCGCTGTCGACGGCCAGACGACCGATCCCGCGAACCTGCTGGGTCGCAGTCGCATCGAAGCCGCCGGTAGCAAGGATCGGCAGAGCCGTCGTGTCACCATCGAAACCGCCGACATAGACCCGCTGTGAGACACCGGAAACCTTCACCGCCTGGGCCGCGCCCAGTGCCAGACCATCAGCCTGGGCGAAGATCAGCGAAACATCCGGATGGGCCTGCAGAAGGTTCTGGCCGATATTCAGGCCTTCGGCCTGCGACCACTGCTCGCTCCACTGCTGGGCAACCAGTTCAACGCCGGAATTCTCGCCGAGTGCCTGCATGCAGCCCTTTGTGCGCTCGACTTCAGGCGTCGTGCCCTTCTGGCCATGGATCATCAGCATCTTGCCCTTGCCGCCAGCGAGCCCGATGATGTGTTTGCAAACTTCGTAGGCGGACGTGGCGTTGTCGGTGGCAATGAAGGTGTCCCCCGGTGCGCCGTCGGCGTTGCGGTCGACGTTGACGACGGGGATGCCGGCTTCCTTGGCGAGACGGGTCGGGACTGCGGCAGCCGCAGCGCCGGCGGGAATGTAGATGAAGGCATCGATGCCTTGCGTCAGCAGGTCCTGAACCTGGCTGACCTGCGTCGCGCCGTCGTTCTTGGCGTCCACGGTGATGACCTCAATGCCCTTCTCCTTGGCATAGGCTTCGACACCGATCTTGATCTGGTTGAAATAGTCTGCCTGGAGGTTGGAAACCGCGAGGCCAATCTTCTTCACTTCGGCGGCCGAAGCGCCGAGGGGATAAAGGGCTGTGGTCGCCAATGCTGCGGCAGCCAGAACAACTGTCTTGAATTTCATGGTAGATCTCCTCCGTTGTATTCGGGCACCCGCTACCATCGCAGGACCGAAGTTTTTGCCTGGCGTCTCGCCTGGCGGTGAACCGGCAGCAGCGCCGCCGGACTTTGGCGCAAAGCCAAATTTCATTTTCGCTTGAAAGCCTCCGCCGCCACCGCGAGCGCAATCACCACGCCGATGACAACGGCCTGCGTGAAGGGTGAAACACCCAGCAGATTGAGGCCATTGCGCAGCACGCCGATGATCAGCACACCGATGATCGTTCCGAGAATACCGCCCTTGCCGCCGCTCAGGCTGGTCCCGCCGATGACGACGGCCGCAATCGTATCAAGCTCATAGGAGACGCCGGCCGTCGGCTGGACCGAGTCCAGCCGCATCGCCAGGACGACGCCCGCAAGCCCCGCCAACAGACCCGAAACCACATAGACCCCGACCGTGTAGAGATTGACGTTGATGCCGGCGAGCCGCGCCACTTCCTGATTGCCGCCGATCGCATAAAGCGAGCGGCCGCCGGACGTGTAGCGCAGATAGAGCCAGCCAAGCACGAAGACCACCAGCATGATGGCGACGGTCAAGGTCAGGAAACCGCCGAAGCGGGTATAGGCGAGCAGGCTGAACCAGGACGGAAACCCGACGATCTGCTGACCGTCGGTGATCATATTGGCGAGACCACGGGCAACGGACATCATCGCAAGCGTCGCGATGAAGGCCGGCACCCCGAGCGCCGTGATCAGAAGACCCGAGATAGCCCCCGTCACACCGGCCGCGACCAGCGCCAGCACGATCCCGAGCACCAGCGGCAAGCCCACTTGATTGGCGAGATAGCCCATCACCATCATCGTCAAAGCCATCACCGACCCGACGGCAAGATCGATCCCTCCGATCAGGATGACCAGCGTCATTCCCACCGCCATGATGCCGAGCACGGTGATCTGGTCGAGAATGTTGAGGAGGTTGCGGGCAGACATAAATTTGTCGGTCGCAAAGGAAAGGAAGATGCACAGCAGGATCAGCCCGATCAGCGGTCCTGTCGCGCCTCTCAGCACGGAAAACACACCGGAACCTGCGTTTCGATTTTCATCTGTTGCGGACGCGAGCATCCAGCCCTCCCAAATTCAAACACCGCACCGCTTTTCGGCTGCAGCATAATTATTCATGCTTGTGTGGAAATTCGTAGCCGATGGAAGCACACCCTGTCAACAGCGCAGAGATCCGGTCGCGCCAGAATATTTTCGGCCGATCCGCTTGACACGGAGGCAACAAATGCAATTATATCATCTATCGCATAATTATTCACGACGAGGATTTCATGCAGCCGAATGATCTCGACCGCATCGCCCGAGAGATACGCCTTCGCGATCTGCAAGCGGTTTACGAAGCAGGCGCCGGCCATATCGGCGGTGAAATGTCGGCCATCGACATCCTGACCGCGCTTTACTTTCATGTCCTGCGCATCTGGCCTGAGCAGCCCAAACACCCGGACCGAGACCGGTTCGTGCTGTCGAAGGGCCATGTCGCGCTGGCGCTCTACGTCACGCTCGCCAAGCGCGGCTTCCTGCCGGAGGAGGAAATCTCCACCTTCCTCAAGCCGCACTCGCGGCTCAATGGGCATCCGAACTGCAACAAGGTGCCGGGCGTCGAGACGAATACCGGCCCACTCGGCCATGGGCTACCCGTTGCAGTGGGCATGGCCAAGGCCGCCAAGCTGACGGGCGCCGGCTATCACACCTATGTGCTGACAGGCGACGGCGAGATGCAGGAAGGCTCGAACTGGGAGGCGATTTCATCGGCGGCCCAGTTTGGCCTCGACAACCTGACCCTGATCATCGACCACAATCGGTTCCAGCAGGGCGCATCCTTGAAGGACACCAACAATATGGCGCCCTTCCCTCCCAAGCTGGAAGCCTTCGGCTGGCAAGTGTCGGAAATCGACGGCAACGCCATGAATGAGATTGTCCCGGCCCTGCAGTATCGCACGACGCGCCCGCATTGCATCGTCGCCCATACCAACAAGGGGCATGGAGTTTCCTTCATGCAGGACACGGTCGACTGGCACCACAAGGTGCCGAATGCAGAACAGTTTAAAATTGCCGTGGCCGAGCTTTCGGAGGTTCTATGATGAATGCCGTGACGACATCTCCCAAACTCCATGATTGCCGCGACGCCTTTGTTTCCGTGCTGGAACGTCTCGGGGCCGACAACTCCAAGATCGTCGCCGTCTGCAACGATTCCGTCGGATCCTCCAAGCTTGGGGGCTTCAAGGCCAAATGGCCGGACCGTCTGGTCAATGTCGGCATCGCCGAACAGAACATGGTCGGCGTTGGCGCCGGTCTTGCCAATGGCGGCCTTGTGCCCTTCGTCTGTGGCGCCTCCTGTTTTCTCACCGGCCGCTCGCTGGAACAGATCAAGGCCGACATCGCTTATTCGAATGCCAATGTGAAACTGATCGGTATCTCCTCGGGCATGGCCTATGGTGAACTGGGACCCACGCATCATTCCATCGAAGATTTTGCCTGGATGCGCGTGCTGCCGAACCTGCCGGTGATCGCACCCTGCGATTCGATCGAAACGGCAGCCGCCGTCGAATGGGCTGCACAATACGAGGGGCCGGTTTTCCTGCGCCTTTCCCGTGTCGGCGTTCCGGATCTTCTCCCCCCCGGGCACAGGTTCGAGCTCGGCAAGGCCAATGTGCTGCGCGATGGCGATGCGCTGACGCTGATCGCCAACGGCACCTTGACCCATCGCATGATGAAGGCAGCCGACCTGCTGGCGGCAGACGGCATTGAAGTGCGCGTCTTGAACATGGCGACCGTAAGGCCCATCGACGCCGATGCGATCATCGCCGCTGCACAGCAGACCGGCGCCATCCTGACCGCGGAAGAACACTCGACCTTCGGCGGCCTTGGCTCGGCAATCGCGGAAGTCGTTGTCGCGGAGGCACCCGTGCCAATGAAGATCCTTGGCGTGCCCGGCATATTCGCGCCGACCGGATCAGCGGAAGCCCTGCTCGACGAGTTCGGCATGTCGCCCGATGGCATTGCGTCGGCGGCCAAGGCATTGATTGCCAGAAAAGCCGCTCGTCGCGGATAACCGTGTTAACAACAGGACGCGGCCCTGCGCCGGCCGCATTCCACCTTCGCTGGAGCCAGCATGACCACCGCGATCCTCGCCCTTGACCAGGGCACCACAAATTCGAAGGCGGTGCTTGTCTCGACCACCGGCGACATCCTGTCGCGCGGGTCTTCGCCGGTTGGCATTGCGCACCCGCAACCCGGCTGGGTCGAGCAAAGCCCCGAGCGCATCTGGGCGTCCGTGCAGGAAGCGATTGCCGCATGCCTCGCCAACGGACCGACGGTCGAGATTGCGGGATTGGCGATCTCGAACCAGCGCGAATCGGTCACCATCTGGGACGCCGAGACGGGCAAACCTCTCGGCCCCGTGATCAGCTGGCAATGCCGAAGGAGTGCGCCGGACTGCGCCGAGTTGAATGCTGCCGGGCATTCCGCCCGGGTTCAGGCCCTGACGGGTCTGCCGATCGACCCGATGTTTCCCGGCCCAAAGATGAAGTGGCTGCTCGATCGCGCGCCGGCCGGCAGACCCGTTCGTCTCGGAACGATCGATTCCTGGCTGATCCATTGCCTGACGGATGGCACTGTTCATGCCTGCGACGCATCCAACGCGGCGCGCAGCCAGCTCTACGATCTCAACCGTCAAGTCTGGAGCGACGAGCTATGCGATCTGTTCGGCGTCCCGAAATCGGCCTTGCCGCAGGTTCGCGACAGCGCGGCCCTGTTCGGAGAGACGCGCAACGTTCCCGGCCTTGCGGACGGCATTCCGATCGCTGCAGCCATCGGAGACAGCCATGCCGCCTTGTTCGGCCATGGTGCCTTTAGTCCGGGGGACGGGAAGGTCACCTTTGGCACGGGTTCGTCGATCATGACGACCCTGCCCCGCTTTATCGCCCCTGAACTCGGCATGACCACCACCATCGCGTGGTCGATTGATGGCCAGCCGACCTATGCTTTCGAGGGCAATATACTCGTTTCCGCCGCGGCCCTGCCGTGGATGACGGAGATACTCGGGCTTGCGGACATACAGGCGCTGGTCGACCTGGCCGCAACCGCGGCACCTGCCGGCCCCGGTTTCGTGCCCGCCTTCGTCGGACTGGGCGCTCCCTACTGGCATGCCGACGCACGCGCACTTTTCTCCGGTATCACCTTCAACACGACGCGCGCCCAGATGGCGCGGGCGGTCACCGATTCAATGGCTTTCCAGGTCCATGACGTCTTCAAGGCGATGTCTGCCCAATCTCCCGTTCCACTCGGCCGCCTCTACGCCGACGGAGGGCCGAGCCAGAACACGTTCCTCATGCAATGCGTTGCGGACACCCTTGATCATGAGCTCATCCAATGCGATGCGCCGGAGGCGTCCGCCCTCGGTGCCGCCTATCTTGCCGGCCTGTCGCTGGGGATCTGGCCCGATCTTGCAGCGATCGCCGCACTTCCCCGCCCCCGGACGGCACTCGCCCCTCGACCGACAGATGCCACCGAGCGGCTGCACGTCTGGCAGGACGCAATCTTCCGCTCGACCGTTCCCACGACTTCAACTATGGGTGAATAAAAATTCACACCCTGGAGGGACCATGGGACGCCTCAACGAGCTTCGACTGATTGCCCGCATTGCGCAGATGTACCATGTCGAAGGCAAGCGCCAGGCAGAAATCGCCGTCACCATGCACATGTCGCAGGCAACCGTGTCGCGCATGCTGAAACGGGCCGAGGCGGAAGGCATCGTCCGCACCACCGTCATTCCGCCTCCAGGGACCTTTGCCGATCTGGAAACGGCCCTGCGCGCGCGTTACGGCTTGACGGAGGCTATCGTCATCGACTGTTCGGAAGATCGCGACGGCGCCATCATGGCACGCATCGGCGAAGCCGCGGCGCATTTTCTCGAAGTTACACTCCAGCAGGACGAGATCATCGGTGTCTCGAGCTGGAGCCAGACGATCCTGCGCATGGTCGATAACATTCATCCGCTGAAGAACGGCAAAGCCAAATCCATCGTCCAGATTCTCGGTGGCATGGGCGAACCGTCGGTTCAGACGCATGCCACGCAATTGACCGCACGACTGGCCAAGCTGACCGGCGGGGAGCCGCGGCTTCTGCTCGTGCAGGGCATTACCTCATCGCGTGAAGCAAAGCTCGTCATGCTGGCCGATCCAGGGGTACGCGGCACGATGGACCTCTTCGGCCGACTGAGCCTCGCCATCATTGGCATCGGCGCCGTGGAACCGTCGGAACTGCTGGCACGCTCCGGCAACGTCTTCTCACGGCAGGAAATGGCCATGCTCAACGAGGCGGGCGCGGTGGGCGAAATTTCCTTCCGCTTCTACGACAAAGACGGAAAGCCGGTAGAGACACCGCTCAACGAACGGGTCATCGGCATTTCGCTGGAAGAGTTGAGAAAAGCGGACCGTGTGATGGCACTCGCCGGCGGTGAATCGAAGACGCAGGCCATCGCCGGCGCACTGAAACTGGGCATCATCGACGTCTTCGTCACAGACAAGTTCACGGCAGCACGACTGACGGCCTGATCTCATCCGAGACAAACCGCCGGCCTGCTGCGCAAGGGAGAGAAGAGACCATGAAACGATATGCAGGCCAGACGGTGTTTGTCACAGGAGGCAACAAGGGAATAGGACAAGGCATCGCCAGGCGCTTTGCCGAAGAAGGCGCAACCGTCGTGATCGCCGCCATCGACAGGGATACACCCGAGGCAGCCACCGCATTGGCTGCAGAGACCGGCGCCGACGTGACTGGCTATGTGCTCGACGTCGCGGATGCACAAGCGGTAAGAGACACATATGAGGAGGCGGAGGCGAGGCACGGCCCCTTGTCCGTCTCGGTCCAGAATGCCGGCGTGATCACCATCGCAAAGGTCGAGAACCTGACCGAGCGAGAATGGGACCTCAACCTAGACGTCAATACCAAGGGCGTGTTCCTGTGCTGCCAGGAGGCAATTCGCCGCTTTCGCGCTAGCGGCACGAAGGGACGCCTGATCAATACCGCTTCGGGCCAGGGGCGCCAGGGTTTCATCTACACACCGCATTATGCGGCATCCAAGTTCGGTGTCATCGGCCTGACCCAGAGCCTCGCGAAGGAACTGGCCCGCGAAGGCATCACGGTCAATGCGATTTGCCCGGGCATCATCCACACCGAAATGTGGGATTACAACGACCGAGTATGGGGTGAAATGCTCGGCACCTACGGCCCCGGTGAACTGATGGCCGAATGGGTCGAGGGCATTCCGATGGGCCGCGCCGGAACGCCGGCGGAAGTGGGCGCCCTCGTCGCTTTCCTTGCATCACGGGATGCGTCCTATATCACCGGACAGACGATCAATATCGACGGTGGATTGATCATGTCGTGAGACTGGGTGCCCGCGGGGAGACCGGATCAGCGCCGCCTGACCGGTCCCTCCCCCGCGGCTCGCCATGCAATCACGATTAGACGAATGACATAACCCCTTAAACGCAAAAACCGCCCCCATCAGATGGGAGCGGTTTGTATATGTGTAATTTTGGTTGCGGGGGCAGGATTTGAACCTGCGGCCTTCAGGTTATGAGCCTGACGAGCTACCGGGCTGCTCCACCCCGCGTTATAAGGTTTTGCCGAAGGCAAATACCGACCGGGTAAATCCGTTTGGGATTTACGCGTATTGGCGAGCAAATCCTTTAGGATTTGTCTCGGGTAAGGGACGCACTGTTTCTGCGACAAGCAGAAGGACCGCTTTGAGGGCGGCCCTATGATTTCGGCAGGGCCGACGATGGAATGAGAAGATACGGTATTTTGTGTTTAAACACCTTCTATATTGCCATTAGCAGACCTGGCAGCGACCTACTCTCCCGCGTCTTGAGACGAAGTACCATTGGCGCAGGGGCGTTTCACGGCCGTGTTCGGAATGGGAACGGGTGCAGCCACCCCGCAATAACCACCAGGTCAGCTAAGGGCAATATAGTGAGAAGCTGGTAAAGGTCTTTGGACCTCGTTTTTTTGAACACGTTTTTGCATCATCGACCGCCTTTGGCGGTCTGATGAACATTGATCAATGAGAACGATCAAGCCAATCGAGCTATTAGTACCGGTAAGCTTCACTCATTACTGAGCTTCCACACCCGGCCTATCAACGTGGTAGTCTTCCACGGCTCTGATAGGGAATACTCGTTTTCAGGTTGGTTTCCCGCTTAGATGCCTTCAGCGGTTATCCATTCCATATATAGCTACCCTGCTATGCCGTTGGCACGACAACAGGTCCACCAGAGATATGTCCATCCCGGTCCTCTCGTACTAGGGACAGATCCTGTCAATATTCCTACACCCACGGCAGATAGGGACCGAACTGTCTCACGACGTTCTGAACCCAGCTCACGTACCGCTTTAATTGGCGAACAGCCAAACCCTTGGGACCTGCTCCAGCCCCAGGATGCGATGAGCCGACATCGAGGTGCCAAACAACCCCGTCGATATGGACTCTTGGGGGTCATCAGCCTGTTATCCCCGGCGTACCTTTTATCCGTTGAGCGATGGCCCTTCCACGCGGGACCACCGGATCACTATGACCGACTTTCGTCTCTGCTCGACTTGTCAGTCTCGCAGTCAGGCGGGCTTATGCCATTGCACTCGACGACCGATTTCCGACCGGTCTGAGCCCACCATCGCGCGCCTCCGTTACTCTTTCGGAGGCGACCGCCCCAGTCAAACTACCCACCATACACTGTCCCGGATCCGGATAACGGACCGCGGTTAGACATCCATGACGATAAGGGTGGTATTTCAAGGATGGCTCCACTCAAACTGGCGTCCAAGCTTCAAAGCCTACCACCTATCCTACACATGCCGACACGAATGCCAGTGTAAAGCTATAGTAAAGGTGCACGGGGTCTTTCCGTCTGACCGCAGGAACCCCGCATCTTCACGGGGAATTCAATTTCACTGAGTCTATGCTGGAGACAGCGGGGAAGTCGTTACGCCATTCGTGCAGGTCGGAACTTACCCGACAAGGAATTTCGCTACCTTAGGACCGTTATAGTTACGGCCGCCGTTTACTGGGGCTTCAGTTCAAAGCTTGCACCTCTCCCTTTAACCTTCCAGCACCGGGCAGGCGTCAGACCCTATACGTCGTCTTGCGACTTCGCAGAGCCCTGTGTTTTTGATAAACAGTCGCTACCCCCTGGTCTGTGCCACCCCATCTCACTTGCGTAAAATGGGGTCACGCTTCTTCCGAAGTTACGCGTGCAATTTGCCGAGTTCCTTCAGCATAGTTCTCTCAAGCGCCTTGGTATACTCTACCTGACCACCTGTGTCGGTTTCGGGTACGGTCTATAGGGTGGAGCTATTTCCTGGAACCGCTCCACCGCACATTCAATCCAATAAGAATGTACGATTTGTGCGATCCGTCACTACCACCAGGCCCACGAATATTAACGTGGTTCCCATCGACTACGCATTTCTGCCTCGCCTTAGGGGCCGGCTAACCCTGCTCAGATTAACTTTAAGCAGGAACCCTTGGTCTTTCGGCGAGGGGGTCTCTCACCCCCTTTATCGTTACTCATGTCAACATTCGCACTTCCGATACCTCCAGGGCCCCTCACAGGTACCCCTTCACAGGCTTACGGAACGCTCCGCTACCACACGTCTTGCGACGTATCCTCAGCTTCGGTGCATGGCTTTAGCCCCGTTACATTTTCGGCGCAAAGACCCTTATTTAGACCAGTGAGCTGTTACGCTTTCTTTAAATGATGGCTGCTTCTAAGCCAACATCCTGGTTGTTTTGGGATCCTCACATCCTTTCCCACTTAGCCATGACTTGGGGACCTTAGCTGGAGGTCAGGGTTGTTGCCCTCTTCACGACGGACGTTAGCACCCGCCGTGTGTCTGCCGATTAGTACTCCTCGGTATTCGGAGTTTGGTTAGGATCAGTAAGACGGTGAGTCCCCATAGCCCATCCAGTGCTCTACCCCCGAGGGTATTCGATCGACGCACTACCTAAATAGTTTTCGCGGAGAACCAGCTATTTCCGAGTTTGATTGGCCTTTCACCCCTAGCCACAAGTCATCCCAATCTATTGCAACAGATGCGGGTTCGG
>NZ_CAKKMZ010000001.1:4097500-4141280 GCF_918741265.1 Rhizobium sp. CECT 9324
AGCCAAGGCGGAGGACGTGGCTCGGGAACTTGCGCCTTTTACCGGTCCGCCGACGCTTGTCGAGGGCGACGTCCTGCGCATCGGCCTGATCCAGCGCGGCGAAGAGGTCCGCCTGGTGCGCATCTCGCTTTATCGCAAGTCCGAGCATGTCGTGACGCTCGCCGTCAATGATGGCGGCCGCATGGTCCGTGGCAACGAGCCGCCGGAACTGTCGGCCATTGCCAACGCCTTTGACGACAATGCCCCGGCAGCCTTGGCCGGCCGCGATCTGCCGCGCGTGTATGACGGCATCTATCGGGCGTCATTGTCCTACGGCATGAGCCAGGAGCTGACAGCCCTGATCGTCCGCCTGCTTGCCGCCAATGTCGACTTCCAGGCGCAGCTGAAACCGACCGACACGTTGGAAGCCTTCTTCTCCGTCACCGATGACGAAGGCCGGGCAACGGCGGAATCCGAACTGCTTTTTGTCCGCGCCCGCTTCGGCGACACGATCACGACCTTCTACCGCTTCCAGAACCCGGAAGACGGCTCGATCGATTATTTCGATGAAAACGGCAAGAGCATTCGTCAGTTCCTCCTGCGCAACCCGGTGCCCAACGGCCGATTCACCTCGGGCTTCGGCATGCGCCGCCACCCGATCCTCGGCTATTCGCGCATGCATACCGGCGTCGACTGGGCAGCACCGCGCGGCACGCCGATCATCGCATCGGGCAATGGTGTGGTAGAGAAGGCCGGCTGGGCCTCGGGTTACGGCAACCAGACCCTTGTGCGCCACGCCAATGGTTATGTCTCGTCCTACAACCACCAGAGCGGCATCGCCAAGGGCGTCGTGCCCGGCGCCAAGGTCACCCAGGGACAGGTCATCGGCTTTGTCGGCTCGACCGGCTCGTCGACCGGCTCGCATCTGCATTACGAACTGATCGTCAATGGCACCAAGGTCGATGCGATGAAGGTGCGCCTGCCCGGTGGCAAGGCGCTGGACGGCGAGCCTCTTGCCCGTTTCGACATCGAGCGCCAGCGTATCGATGCCCTGCTGATGGTCGGCGGTAAACCGGCTCAGGTCGCCAGCAACTGAAGAAAGCAATGTGGCGTATATACAAAAACGGCGGCCAATGGCCGCCGTTTCGCGTTGCATATCACCCGAACTGATCAGGCGGCTTCACTGACCGGTTTTTCCGGCGCGATCAGCAGCCGGTCCGAGCCGGCAGCAATCGTGACCTTTGCCCCGTCCAGAACCTGACCCGACAGGATCTGCTCGGCCAGCGGATCCTGCAGATATTTCTGGATCACCCGCTTCAGCGGCCGTGCCCCATAGACCGGATCGTAGCCCTTGTCTGCAAGCCAGCTCCGCGCATCGGGTGCAAGGTCGATATCGATCTTGCGTTCCGCCAGAAGCGACACCAGCCGTTTCATCTGGATATCGACGATCGCGCCCATTTCGTTGCGTTTCAGCCGGTGGAACAGGATGATCTCGTCGACACGGTTGAGGAATTCCGGTCGGAACGAGGCCTTCACCACATCCATCACCTGATCGCGGACGCTATCGACATCCTCGTTCTCGCCAAGCCCGGTGAGGTAATCGGCACCGAGATTGGAAGTCATGATGATGATCGTGTGCTTGAAGTCGACGGTGCGGCCCTGGCCATCGGTCAGACGGCCGTCGTCGAGCACCTGCAACAGCACGTTGAACACATCCGGATGCGCCTTTTCGATCTCGTCGAACAGCACCACCTGATAGGGCTTGCGCCGAACGGCCTCCGTCAACGCACCGCCTTCGTCATACCCGACATAACCGGGAGGCGCACCGATCAGCCGCGAGACCGAATGTTTCTCCATGTATTCCGACATGTCGAGCCGCACCATCGCGGTTTCGTCGTCGAACAGGAAGCGGGCGAGTGACTTGGTCAGCTCCGTCTTGCCGACGCCGGTCGGCCCGAGGAAGATGAACGAGCCGATCGGTCGGTTCGGATCCTGCAAACCGGCGCGCGCGCGGCGCACCGCCCGCGAAACGGCCTGCACCGCATCGCCCTGGCCGACGACGGACTTCGCCAGCTCGTCCTCCATGCGAAGCAGCTTGTCGCGTTCGCCTTCGAGCATCTTGTCGACGGGAATGCCGGTCCAGCGCGACACCACATGGGCAATCGCATCCGGGTTCACCACCTCCTGCACCATGGCATTGCTCGAAGCGTCCTGCGTTTCGGCGGTCGCCAGCGCCTTTTCGAGATCCGGAATGACCCCATAGGTCAGTTCGCCGGCCCGCTGGAACTCACCCTTGCGCTGGGCAATGGCCAGTTCGTTGCGCGCCTCCTCGAGCTTGCCCTTCAGATCTGCGGCAAGGCCGAGTTTCTGCTTTTCCGACTGCCAGCGGGCGGTCAGCGCATCCGCCTGTTCCTCGATCGAGGTCAGTTCGGTCTCGAGACGCTTCAGACGGTCGACGGAGGCCGTGTCGGTTTCCTTCTTCAGGGCTTCCCGCTCGATCTTCAGCTGCATGATCCGCCGATCGAGCTCGTCAAGCTCTTCGGGCTTCGAATCCACCTGCATCCTGAGGCGCGACGCCGCCTCGTCCATCAGGTCGATCGCCTTGTCGGGCAGGAAGCGGTCGGTGATGTAGCGGTTCGACAGCGTCGCCGCCGCCACCAGCGCCGAATCCGAGATCCGCACCTTGTGATGCTGCTCGTATTTCTCCTTCAGCCCGCGCAGAATCGAGATCGTATCCTCGACCGTCGGCTCGTCGACCATGACCGGCTGGAAACGCCGGGCAAGGGCTGCATCCTTCTCGACATGCTTGCGATATTCGTCGAGCGTGGTCGCGCCGACGCAGTGCAACTCGCCGCGTGCCAAAGCCGGCTTCAACAGGTTCGATGCATCCATCGCGCCATCGGCCTTGCCGGCACCGACCAGCGTATGCATCTCGTCGATGAACAGGATGATCTCGCCGTTTTCGGCCTGGACCTCGTTCAGCACCGCCTTCAGCCGCTCTTCGAACTCGCCGCGATACTTGGCACCCGCAATCAGCGAGCCCATGTCGAGCGCCATCAGCTTTTTCTCTTTCAAGCTTTCCGGCACGTCGCCATTGACGATGCGGAGCGCAAGGCCCTCGGCAATCGCCGTCTTGCCGACGCCGGGTTCGCCGATCAGCACCGGATTGTTCTTGGTCCGGCGCGACAAGACCTGGATCGTCCGGCGGATCTCGTCATCGCGGCCGATCACCGGGTCAAGCTTTCCATCGCGCGCTTCCGCTGTCAGGTCGCGGGCATATTTCTTCAGCGCGTCGAACCCCGCTTCTGCGTTGGCGCCGTCGGCCGTTCGGCCCTTGCGCACCTCGTTGATCACCTGGTTCAGACCATTGGCGGTGACGCCGCCCTTCTTCAGGCTGGCGGAGGTCGACGCCGAGGACTCGATCGCGAGCGCCAGCAACAACCTTTCGACTGTCACGAAGCTGTCGCCGGCTTTCTTGGCGGCATCCTCGGCGGTGGTGAAGACCTTGGCCAAGGGCGCTGCCAGATAGACCTGTCCATCGCCGCCTGACACTTTCGGCAGCTTGGCAAGGGCCGCATCATTTGCCAGCCGCACGGCCTTCGGCTCACCGCCGGCGCGCGAAATCAGCGACGACGCCATGCCCTGGTCGTCGTCGAGCAGAACCTTCAGCACATGTTCAGGGGTGAATTGCTGGTGACCTTCCGACAGCGCATAAGTCTGCGCCGACTGCAGGAAACCGCGCACCCGCTCGGAATATTTTTCGATGTTCATTTGCCACTCTCCGTTTCCCGTGCTGCCCGCATTCGGCACAACCCGGCTGTTAAGGATCGGGCTCCCAGACAGGCAAGCCCTGAAGCGTATGACCGCTCCGTTGACCGAGATATGGGGGGTGTTTTTTGCCGTTTAAAGAGGCATTTCAACGAAAAACTCCGGGACATGTCCCGGAGTTTTGCATTCGTCAATTCAGTGTCAATTGGGCGCGAGGCGAATGCCCAGCTTATTCGGTGACATCAGCCAGGGCTGGTGCTTCGCCGGCCTCGCCACCATCGCCGTTTTCACCACCGTCTTCCGAACCGGCAGCGCGGCGCGGCTGGCGACGGGGACGATTGGTGGCATTGCGGCGGCGCGGCTGGTTGCGCTCGCCGCCGGTTGCCTCGGCAGCACTTTCGGCCGCCGCTGCAGCCGCTTCGGCTGGCATCTCTTCCAGCACGGGCTGCGGACCGCTACCGGCAAATTCCTGCTGCTGGTGGCTCTGGTGGCCCTGCGAGCCGCCGTCATCCATGCCATCGCCATCATCGCCGTCACGGTCACTGAAGTCGTTGCGTTCTTCGCGCTGGAACCGTTCCTGCATCTGCGCCTGGGCGGCGGCAATGATGCGGTTGTAGTGTTCAGCGTGCTGAAGGTAGTTCTCGGCCATCACGCGGTCGCCGGCGCTTTGGGAATCGCGTGCGAGATTCTGATACTTCTCGGCGATGTGCTGGGCTGTGCCGCGGATCTTCACGTCAGGGCCGGAGCTGTCATAGGACCGGGTCAACGGGTTCTGGCCCTTGCGGTTGAAATTGCCACCGCCGCCACCGCCGCCGCCACTACCGCCGCCGCTTCCACCGCCGCCGCTATTGTTACGCCCTCGACCACGCTTGTTCTGCTGTCCTGGCCTCATAGAAGAATCACCTGAATGTCTTTGTTGTGCTGATAAAAGGCTACGCCATCGGCTCTGGTCAAACCGGACCAAGTCTCCGCGCGCTGTCCGCAGACTGCGCCGTCGGCTTGCTCGCCGCTGGTGAGAGTCAAGTTAACTGATTCACGCATCGGTCTTTTTCGCTTCGTGAGGTTCATCGAGCGAACCATTGTCGAAGCCGACCCAGACAGGAACGAATCTTTCGTTCTTTCTCCGTCACCCGTTGCGTGCCCGCAAGCTATCTCGCTTCATTCGGAAAACCAAGCATTTTTCTTTGTTAGGCGGAATTATCCTTAGCAAGCGCAGCAAAAAACTCAGCGATCACGGCTCGCAAACACCAGAACGCGATCATTTCCGCCGAAGTCCTTGCGCCACTCAACAAGAGAAAAACCTTTTCTCTCAAATATTTGCGTCACGTCTTCGCGCTGATCCCAACCGATCTCCAGGCCGATCAGGCCGCCTTTCTGCAAATGCGCCGATGCTTGCTCGGCAATCGCCAGATAGGCCTCAAGTCCATCTTTTCCACCATCGAGCGCCGCCGCGGGATCGAAATTCTGAACTTCCGGATCAAGCGTTAGCACCACATCACTGCGGATATAGGGCGGATTGGAGACGATCAGATCGAACTTGCCCGGCAGATTTTCAAACCAGATACTCTCTCGCGCTGCGAAGCGCTGCGCCAATCCGTGGCGTTCGGCGTTGCGCACTGCGGTCGCCAACGCGTCTGTCGAAATATCGACTCCGACCGCCCGTGCCCCAGGGCATTCGGCAAGAAGCGCCAGGGCGATCGCGCCCGTACCGGTGCCCAGATCCACGATCGATGCCGATCCTTTTGCCGCGACGACATGACGAAGATGCGGCAGAACGGCATCGACCAGCACTTCCGTATCCGGGCGAGGCTCCAGCGTCCCCGGAGAAAGCATCAGCGCCAGTCCGTAGAAATCACGCTGGCCGAGGATGCGGTGCACCGGCTCCCGCGCCAGGCGCCGCGCGATCCCCTGCTCGACCACCGGAAGCAACGCGCCATCGACCGGCTGATCGCCCCGCAGCACCAGATCCGTCTGGCCGAGGCCGAGAAGGCTCATCACGAGGATCCTTGCGTCGGTGGCCGGATCGGCAATGCCCCCGGCCTCGAAACGGCGGCGGGCTTCCAGGATCAGGCTCTGGAAAGTCGCCGCCGGGTCCGTCACAGGCTTTCGCCCAGCTGCGCGAGCTGCCCGGCCTGATAGTCATTGATCAGCGCATCGACCACTTCGTCGATATCGCCCTCCATCATCCGGTCCAGCTTGTAGAGCGTAAGGTTGATGCGATGATCGGTGACGCGTCCCTGCGGGAAATTATAGGTGCGAATTCGCTCCGAGCGGTCGCCGGAACCGACCTGGCTCTTGCGGTCGGCGGAGCGTTCATTGTCGATCTTCTGCCGCTCCATGTCATAGAGCCTCGAACGCAGGACCTGCATGGCTTTTGCCCGGTTCTGATGCTGCGATTTCTCTGACGACGTCACCACGAGCCCGGTCGGCAGATGGGTGATACGCACGGCCGAGTCGGTCGTGTTGACGTGCTGGCCGCCGGCGCCTGACGAGCGCATCGTGTCGATGCGGATGTCTTCTGCGCGCACCTCGATGTCGATGTCTTCCGCCTCGGGCAGAACGGCAACGGTCGCCGCTGAAGTATGGATACGCCCCTGCGTTTCGGTATCGGGCACGCGCTGCACGCGGTGAACGCCGGACTCGAATTTCAGCTTGGAGAACACACCCCGTCCGGTGACCGTCGCGATGATTTCCTTGAAACCACCGGCATCGCCTTCGCTGGAGGACAGCACCTCGACTTTCCAGCCCTTGGTGCTGGCAAAGCGCTCGTACATGCGAAACAGGTCGCCGGCGAACAAGGCGGCTTCCGAGCCGCCGGTCCCGGCGCGGATTTCCAGGATCGCGCTTTTTTCGTCGGCGGCATCCTTCGGCAAAAGCAGGATCTGCATCTCGGTACCGAGCGCCTCGAGCCGAGCCTGTACGTCGGGCAGTTCCATCTCGGCCAGATCCCGCATCTCGCGATCCGTGCCCTTGTCGCTCAGCATGGAGCGAAGATCGGCCTCTTCAGCCGTCGCCGCCTGGTATTCGCGGATCTTCTTCACCACCGGCTCGAGTTCGGAATATTCCGAGGCAAGTTTGACGTAGACGTCGGCTGCCGGTCCTGCCGACATTCGCGCTTCGATCTCGCCAAATCGGCGCTCGAGCTCGCGCATTTTCTCGACAGGAAGCTTCGCCACCCTTCACTCCAGTTTTTTTATTGCTTTAGACGGGAATATTATTGTCTTCCGCAAAGCGGACCAGCAGGTCGCGCAGTGGCACAAGCGAACGGTGGTCGTCAAGCGCCGCCTCAAGTTCCACAGACAGCTTCGACACGTCAAGCCCGAGCAGCATCGCCTTGACCGGTCCGATCGCCGTCGGCGACATCGAGATCGAACGGAAGCCGATCCCGAGCAGCGCCATGGCCGAAAGCGGCTTGCCGGCCATCTCCCCGCACAGCGTCACCGGCGTATTGTTGCGATCAGCACCCCGGACGATGTCGCGCAGGATGCGCAGGAAAGGCCGTCCCAGAACATCGAAGCGATCGGCCACGCGCGCATTGCCGCGATCCACCGCCATCGAAAACTGGAAGAGATCGTTCGACCCGACGGAGACGAAATCCACCTCTTCCATCAATTCGTCAAGCTGCCAAAGCAGTGCCGGCACTTCGAGCATGGCCCCGAACTGCAGCTTCTTCGGCAGCGGATGGCCGAACTTCGAAATATACTGGACCTCCTTCTGCATCAGTTCGCGCACCGCGCGGATTTCCGCAACTTCGGTCACCATCGGCAGCATCATCTTCAGCTCGGCACCGGCGGCAGCCTTCAACAGCGCACGCAGCTGGATGCGCAGCAGTCCGGGTCGGTCCAGCGAAAGCCGGATCGCGCGCCAGCCCAGCGCCGGGTTTTCTTCCTCCTGGGAACGGAAATAGGAAACGACCTTGTCCCCGCCGATATCGAGAGTCCGAAAGGTCACCGGTCGGCCATTCGCCTGCTTCAACACACTGCGGTAAAAAGTCTCCTGTTCGTCGCCCTTCGGCATGGTCGAAGAGATCATGAACTGCAGCTCGGTGCGAAACAGGCCGATCCCGTCGGCGCCGGATTCGGCCAGTTGCGGCAAGTCGACCAGCAGGCCGGCATTCATCTGCAGCTTGATGCGCTGGCCGTCCTTGGTCAAAGGCTCAACGTCGCGCAGCGCGCGGAACTGCTCCTGGCGCCGAGCGCGCAGCCGTACCTTTTCCTCGTAAGCCTTCTGCAGATCGGCCACCGGGCGGATATGCACCTTGGCATCGACGCCGTCGATGATGACAGGATCGCCGTTTTCGGCCAGGGCCACGGCACCGGCCGCTTGTCCCACAACGGCAATGCCCATGGCGCGGGCAACGATCACCACATGGCTGGTCACAGCACCTTCTTCGAGAACCAGGCCGCGCAGATTGGCGCGGGGGTAGTCGAGAAGTTCGGCAGCGCCCATCGCACGGGCAAAGATCACCGCATCGGCCGGGAAGCCTTCGGCAGCACTGCGCGGCGAAAAACCGGTCAACTGGCGCAGCAGCCGGTTCGCCAGGTCGTCGAAATCATGCATGCGTTCGCGCAGATAGGGATCCGTCAGCCGGATCATCCGCGCCTTCGTGTCGCTCTGGACTTTTTCGACCGCCGCTTCCGCCGTCAGGCCGTTGTGGATCGCCTCTTCCATGCGCCGCACCCAGCCCTGGTCATGGGCGAACATGCGGTAAGTCTCGAGCACGTCGCGATGCTCGCCTTCCATGGAAATTTCCCGCCGCGACAGCATGTCGTCGATCGAAATGCGCAAGGAGCCGAGCGCATCCGCCAGCCGGCGGATTTCCGTCTCGGTGTCTTCGTTGAGCAGATTGGTGACGACGATGCGCGGCTCGTGCAGCACGACATAACCAAGCCCGATGCCTTCCGAATAGCTGTCGCCATCGATGGTCACAGGTCGCGTCAGGTCGAGTTCGAGGCCCGGACGGGTAATCTTCTTCAGTTCACCGGTGGCGATCATTTCGGCAAGCACCATGGCCGTGGTTTCGAGCGCTTCGAGCTCGTCCTCACGATAGTTGCGCTGCGCCTTGTTCTGGACGACGAGAACACCGAGGCTACGGCCCGCGCGCAGGATCGGCACGCCGAGGAAGGAATGATAGATCTCTTCGCCGGTCTCGGGCAAGTAACGAAATGCGGGATGCGCCTGGGCATCGGAAAGGTTGAGCGACTGGGCAGACGCCGCAATCGTGCCGACCAGGCCCTGCCCCATTTTCAGCTGGGCCAGATGGACCGCGTCCTTGTTCAGACCTTCCGTTGCGTAAAGCTCAAGAACGCTATCGGAACGCAGCACGTAGACGGAACACACTTCCGCGACCATGTTGCTCGCGATCTGGCGAACGATCTGGTCAAGACGCTCCTGCGGCTCGAGCGGCTCCGCCATCAATTCGCGCAGTCGCTTGAGCAGGACGCGGGGACCCGCTGAAAGGTCTCTCATCGCGGATTGGCTCCACTTCCATTGGTCAGCGGCTCGACCGCCCCCGGCATTTCCGACGCCGGAGATCAGTGACCCGCTCTATGGAATCAATTCTTATCCAGACCGTAGCAGGAATGCAAAGTGCGAACGGCAAGCTCGGCGTAGGGACCGTCGATCAGGATGGAAATCTTGATCTCGGAAGTGGTGATCGCCTTGATGTTGATGCCCTTCTCCGCCAGCGCCTGGAAGGCTGTTGCGGCAACGCCGGCGTGGCTGCGCATGCCGATGCCGATGACCGAAACTTTGACCAGGCCCTTTTCGCTCTGGACCACGTCATAGCCGATCTTGTCCTTGTTGTCGGACAGCACTTTCAGCGCCTTGTCGACATCGCCGGACGGAACCGTGAAGGTCATGTCCGTGCGGGTACCGTCTTCCGAAATGTTCTGGACGATCATGTCAACATTGATATGGGATTCGGCCAGCGGCCCGAAGATGGCCGCCGAAACGCCCGGACGGTCGGCAAGCCGGCGCAGCGAGATCTGCGCTTCATCCTTGGCATAGGCAATACCGGTTACGACTTCCTGTTCCACGATCTCATCCTCATCACAAATCAGCGTGCCGGGCGGGTTGAGCAGATCGCCCATGCCCGGCGCATCGGGATCTTCAAAACTGGAACGCACGAAGGTGCGAACCTTGTGAACCATGGCCAGCTCCACCGAACGGACCTGCAGAACCTTGGCGCCGAGCGATGCCATTTCCAGCATTTCCTCGAACGCCACCTTCTTCAGGCGGCGCGCCTTCGGCTCGATGCGCGGATCCGTCGTGTAGACGCCGTCCACATCGGTATAGATGTCGCAGCGGTCAGCCTTCAACCCGGCCGCGATCGCAACCGCGGACGTATCCGAACCGCCACGGCCGAGCGTCGCGATCCGATTGTCCGGGCCGATGCCCTGGAAGCCGGCGACCACGGCCACCTGGCCCTCGCCCATGCGGCGCACGATGTCGGAACCGTCGATTTCCTGAATGCGGGCGGCGCCATGCGCATTGTCGGTCTTGATGGCGATCTGCCAACCCTGCCAGGAGCGGGCATTGATACCCATCGACTGCAGCGCGATCGCAAGAAGCCCCGACGTCACCTGCTCGCCGGAGGCGACGATCGCATCGTATTCGCGCGCATCGTAGAACGGCGAGTCGGCACCGGCGACCTTCGGCATGTTCTCGACCCAGCCGACCAGTTCATTGGTCTTGCCCGACATCGCCGAGACGACCACAGCCACTTCGTGGCCGGCATCCACCTCACGTTTGACATGGCGCGCGACATTGTGGATGCGTTCGAGATTGGCGACGGATGTACCGCCGAACTTCATGACAATGCGAGCCATAGACTTAACCGTATGCCCTTGAGAAACGCCGGAATCCCGGCGGAGGAAAACCGACCCTTTTCGAAAGCCGGCAGGTTGCGGCGCTTTTAGCGAATAAGCGCGGCACACGCAACGGCCACTTGGGCCCGTATCGGTACGCCTTGCGCGCCTTTTCCCTTGTCCCGCCGCCGTTTTTTGCTTGCCATAATTTGGCACGAATTCGAGCGCCAACCATCACCTGCAGGCCGCGCCGGCCTTGCAACATGCGTTGAGACGAAATCGGAACGCCATCATGAATGCCAGCCTGGACCAGGACACCGCAATTCCGCCCGAAGACGTCGCCCTCCCCCTTCCTTCCCCGTTCAGCCGCCATGCAAAGCCGATCGCAGCGGTCCTGACACTGGCCGTTTTCTCAATGGTGGCCTTCGCCATCTACCGGTTGACCGAGGAGGTCAGCTATGCGGATGTGGTCCGCGGCCTGGCAGCGACCGGTTCGACCTCGATCGTCCTTGCCGTCCTGTTCACCGCGTTGAGTTTTGCCACGCTCTGCCTCTATGATCTCAACGCACTGGCTTATATCGGCCGACGGCGGCCGATCGCTCTCGTGGCCCTGACCGCCTTCAGCGCTTACGCCGTTGGCAATGTCGCGGGCTTCGGCGCGTTGTCGGGCGGGGCGATCCGTTACCGGGCCTATTCCCGGACCGGCCTCATGCCGGATGAGATCGGCCGCATCATCGGCTTCGTCACCCTGTCCTTCTCGCTTGGCCTCGCCGTCATCACCTCGCTTGCCCTGATCCCCATGTCGGGCGAAATCGCCCCGTTGATTGGCCTCGACCCCGCATGGCTGCTCGGCGGCGCCGTCATCGTCTTGATCGCCATCGCCACCCTTTTGGTGATCGCCAGCCGCGATGGCCTGACGATCGGCAAGATGACCTTGCGGCTGGCTGACAGTCGAACCCTGTCGCGCCAGTTTCTCGTCACCGTGCTCGACATCGCATTCTCCGCCACCGTGCTCTACGTGCTTCTGCCGCCCGAGGCCGCCATCAGCTGGCCGGCCTTTTTCACGATCTATTCCGTCGCCATCGGCATCGGCATCGTCAGCCATGTCCCCGCTGGCATCGGCGTTTTCGAAACGGTGATGATCGCAACGCTGGGCAGCCGTATCGGCACCGACGCCGTGCTCGCAGCCCTCGTCGCCTATCGCCTGATCTACTATGTCCTGCCGCTCCTGATCGCCATTCTGCTCGTCACCGCCAGCGAACTGCGCCATGTCGCGGCAAGCCCCCTTTCGGCCGGTATTGCCCGCACGGCCGGCCGGCTTGCGCCGGCACTTCTGGCAACCCTGGCCCTCGTCCTCGGCGCCATGCTGATCGTCTCGAGCGTCACGCCGACGCCCGACGCCAACCTCGATGTCCTGGCCAGCTACCTGCCCCTGCCGCTTGTCGAAGGCGCGCATTTCCTGGCGAGCTTGACCGGCCTGCTGCTGATCGTGACCGCCCGCGGCTTGTCTCAGCGTCTCGATGGCGCATGGTGGGCGGCCGTCACTCTCACGCTGCTCGCCCTGGTTCTGTCGATCGCCAAGGCAATCGCACTTCTCGAAGCCGCCATGCTGGCAATCCTTCTCGTCGGCCTGCTGTCGAGCCGCGGGGCATTCGTCCGCCCCGCCTCGCTGCGCCAGGCCCTAACCACATCCTGGCTTCTCGCCATTGCCGTGCTGGTCATCGGCGCCGTTGTCATCCTGCTCTTTGTCTACCGCGACGTAGACTACAGCCACCAACTCTGGTGGCAGTTCGAATTCTCCGCCGAAGCCCCGCGGTCGCTGCGCGCCGTTCTCGGCCTCGCCATCGCCTCGAGCACCATTGCCCTGTTCAGCCTGATGCGGCCGGCGACCCCCGCAGTTCTGCCATCGAGCGCGCATGAGCTTGCCACGGCCGTCGAGATCCTCGACCGCAACGGCATTGCCGACGCCAATCTGGTCCGCACCGGCGACAAGACCGTGATGTTTTCACCCGACGGCAAGGCTTTCCTGATGTATGGCAAGCAGGGCCGCTCGTTTATCGCCTTTCTCGATCCCGTTGGTCCCAAGGCATCGCGCAACGAACTCGTCTGGCTGTTCGTCGAAACCGCCCGCGCCGCCGGCTGCCGGGCCGTGTTCTACCAGGCATCGCCGGTGCTTCTGCCGGCGATTGCCGATGCCGGCATGAAAGCCTTCAAGCTCGGCGAACTCGCCGTGGTCGATCTTGCGCAATTCGATCTCAAGGGCAGCAAATGGGCAGGCCTGCGCCAGTCGTCCACCCGCGCCGAACGCGACGGTCTGACATTCGAAATCGTCGACACCGCCGACGTCCCGGCCGCGCTTGCCGATCTGAAAGCGATCTCGGATGCCTGGCTTGCCCATCATCGCGCCAAGGAAAAGGGCTTTTCGCTCGGCGCGTTTACCGACGCCTACATGCTGTCGCAACCGGTCGCCATCCTGCGTTTGGAAGGTCGCATTGTCGCCTTTGCCAATATTCTGCTGACGGAAACGAAGGAGGAAGCCTCCATAGACCTGATGCGCTTTTCGCCCGATGCGCCCAAAGGCGCGATGGACTATCTGTTCGTCAGCCTTCTCACCCACCTGCGCAACCAGGGTTTCCAGCATTTCAATCTCGGCATGGCGCCGCTATCTGGCCTGTCGCGCCGCCAGGTGGCACCGGTATGGGACCGTATTGCCAATACATTCTACGAACACGGCGAGCGCTTCTACAACTTTAAGGGCCTGCGTGCCTTCAAGGCAAAATTCCATCCCGACTGGCAGCCGCGATATCTGGCCGTCTCCGGCGGTCTCAACCCAATCCTTGCCCTCGTCGATGCGACGCTTCTGATCGGCGGCGGCCTGAAAGGCGTGGTGAAGAAATGAACCCCATCCTCAAGGCATCTCTGCTTGCCCTCCCGCTTCTGTCGACCGTGCCCGCGCTGGCACAGGAGCCGCCCCTTGATATCGGCATGATTCCGGCACCGGTCACGCTTCTGCCCGACGACGACGCCAAGGCACTCGTCGTCCTGCTGTCGGACGGCGCCGGCTGGCAGGCGGGCGACCAGGCGGAAGCCGAACGGTTGCAGGGCAATGGCGCGATTGTCATCGGCATCGATACGCCCAAATACCTGACCTCGCTTTCCGCCGACCAGGGCGACTGCATCTACACGGTGTCCGACATCGAGGCACTCAGCCACCAACTGCAGCGCAAGGCCGGCAACGCCGCCTTCCTGCCGCCGATCATCGCCGGACGCGGCGAAGGCGGCGCACTGGCACTGGCCATCCTCGCCCAGACCCCCAAGGCGACGATCGGCCAGACCTTGGCGCTCGACCCGCAGGCCGGCATCCCGCTGGCAAAGCAATTGTGCACACCGGCGGAAAAGACCAAGGCGGGCGACCGCATGCAATATGCCCTGACCGACGGCGACCTGCCTGATCCGGCAACGATCCTGGTCACCGACAAGGCACCCAAGGACGGCCTGGATCATGTCCAGTCGCTGATTGCCCGTCATCCCGACATCGACCTCAGGGATGTCACCGATGCTGCCGACACGACATTTTCAGCCACCCTCGACGAACTGATCGCCGTCCAGAGCCAGACCGACAGTCCTCTGGGAATGCCGCTGACGATCCTCGATGCGACCCCGTCCAGCGATACGATGGCGGTGATCTATTCCGGAGACGGCGGCTGGCGCGACCTCGATAGCGAAGTGGCCAGCCAGCTCCAGGCGTCCGGCATCCCGATCGTCGGCGTCGATTCGCTGCGCTATTTCTGGTCCGAGCGCACGCCCGAGCAGACAAGCAGCGATCTAGCCAAGATTATCCACACCTACGGCAAGCGCTGGAACGTCCACCATGTGCTGCTGGTCGGTTATTCCTTCGGCGCCGACATTCTGCCTGCGGCATTCGACGGCCTGCCGGACAAGCTGAAGGCGCGCGTGCCACAGATCAGCCTGCTCGCCCTGTCCCATCAGGTGGATTATGAAGTCTCGGTATCGGGCTGGCTCGGTCAGGCAGCCAGCACCGGCCACGACCCGCTGGACGATATCCGCAAGATCTCCCCGTCGCTGATCCAGTGCTTCTACGGATCGGAAGAAGAAGACGATGCCTGCCGCGACCTCGTCGGTTCGAAGATCGAAACGCAGGAGATTGCCGGAGGCCATCACTTTGATGGCGATTACGAGGCCCTGGCCAAACGCATCACCGACGGTCTGGCAAAACGCATCCCGAACTGACGACAACAGAAAAGGGCGCCGATCGGCGCCCTTTTCTCATCGTGTTATCCGGCTCTTTTTGTATCGCGTCAGTTACCCTGGCGAGCCCGGCAATTCGGATCCTGCCCGCAGAACAGCTGGAATGCGTTCGGATCGCGATTGTCGCGCGGGCCACCTGCGCGGCGCTGATCCTCGCGGCGGTCGCGGTCGCGCTGCAATTCCTGCGCCCGCTGGTCGCTGTCGCGTCGGATGTCGCGGGCGCGATCTTCGTTGCGCTGATGGTCCCTGTCGAACCGCGGACGGTCGTCGCGCCTGTCGACGCCCGGGCGGTAGTTGCCATCGCGCCAGCGGTCACGATCCCGGTAGAAGTCACGGCCGCGATAATTGTCGTCCCAGTAGCGCCCTATGCTGAACGTGACCGAAGGAATGCCGAGCGGTCGGTAATATTCCGGTCCAACGTAAACCCGGCGCTGCGAAACGCTTGCCTGCAGATACGAGCCGGAAACCCAGCCGCGGTAGCCGGCGAAGGACACGTCGCACCAGTTGGCCGACGACATGCAGCCGATGATGTTGACGCGTGTCCCGACCGGCACAACCACCACGGCAGGGTAGCGGGTGCTCGGGCCGGACCGCATGTTGACATTGGCGGTCGAAAAAGCCGGCGCGGCCTCGGCGATGGCGGGAACCATTGTGGCCGACACCGCTGCAGCCGCCAAAACCCAGAACTTGTGCATCGTAGATCTCCTTGAACTCATTACGGCAAAGCCGCCTGTATGTGCGAATCGTGTGAGCGAAACGTCGAACCATCGGCCAAGGTTCCGCCTGGGCTGTCACCAGAGCCTGCGACCATGCTACCCTTGACTTTGCGGGCCGATCATCCGACTTGAAGCGCAACCACCTTAAGAGGGCAGCATCATGACCGCAGAGGCACGCACCACCATCGATCAGTCCGAAGTCGATCGCTTTTCCGCCATGGCGGCGGAATGGTGGGACCCGACCGGCAAGTTCCGCCCGCTGCACAAGATCAATCCCGTCCGCCTCGCCTATATCCGCGACATGGTCTGCGCCCATTACGGTCGCGACCCCAAGGCCCATCGTCCGTTGGAGGGTCTGCGCATCCTCGATATCGGCTGCGGTGGCGGTCTGTTGTCGGAACCGGTCGCTCGCATGGGTGCCGAGGTCCTGGGCGCCGATGCCTCCGAAAAGAACATCAAGATCGCCATGACCCATGCCGCCCAAAGCGGTGTGCCGGTCGACTACCGCGCGGTGACCGCCGAAGCCTTGGCAGAAGCCGGCGAGACCTTCGACATCGTGCTCAACATGGAAGTCGTCGAACATGTCGCCGATGTCGACTTCTTCCTCTCGACCTGCGCCTCCATGGTCCGCCCCGGCGGCATGATGCTGGTCTCGACGATCAACCGCACGTTCAAGGCGGCAGCGCTTGCCATCGTCGGCGCCGAATATGTCCTGCGCTGGCTGCCGCGCGGCACGCATCAATACGAAAAGCTGGTCCGTCCCGAGGAAATCGAGGCGCCGCTGACGACTAGCGGCATGCAGATCGTCGAGATGAAGGGGGTCTTCTTCAATCCGCTGCAGAACCAGTGGAACCTCTCGTCCGATATCGACGTGAACTACATGGTCCTCGCCAGACGGCCGGCCGCATGAGTGCCGCACAGGAAGTCATCGCCTTCTGGCGCGACGCCGGGCGCGAAAAGTGGTTCGTCAAGAATGAGGCGCTCGACGCCGAGCTCAAGGCACGCTTTACCGATCTGCATTTTGCCGCCGCCCGCAATGAATGCAGCGACTGGTGCGACACGCCGGACGGCACGCTCGCCCTTTTGATCCTGCTCGACCAGTTCCCGCGCAACATGTTCCGCGCCAGCGGCCATGCCTTCGCCACCGATCCGCTGGCATTGTCCATTGCGCGGCAGGCCGTCGACAAGGGATTCGACAAGCGGGTCGACCCGCCGATGGCAATCTTCTTCTACCTGCCCTTCGAGCATTCCGAAGATCCAGCCGACCAGCAGACCAGCATGGATCTGTTCACCGCCCATCATGAACGGGTCGACGACGAGGAATGCCTTCGCTACGCGGTCGTCCACCAGGAGATCATCACCCGCTTCGGCCGCTTCCCGCATCGCAATGCGGCGCTCGGACGTGAATCGACGGCAGAAGAGCTGGCCTACCTGGACGATGGCGGCTTCAAGGGATGACCCGGATCAGGCCGGCAGTGTCTTGACGATCTCCAGCAGGTCGTGCTGCCCCGCACGATTTTCGACGGCGATCTGCTTCACGCGCTCCCGGTCGATGCGATAGGGCGCGCCGTGCGGATCGAACGACTGTTTGAAAGTGAAGGCATCAGCCGAGGCGCCCCTGTCGGCCAGCGCTTCGAGCCGTGCCACGCCCTCCGCCCAATCCGGCCTGCGCCCTTCCTCCACCCAGAACAAGACGAGCGGCGGCCATGTCTGCACCACGTTCCACTGGCGCGCATTCTTCAGCGCCTCTGCGTGCACGCCGGAATAGGAAAACGCCATCAGGCTCTCGATATCGCGCCAGAGCGACAGCGAGGACGGACCGCTGTCGCGACCGCTTCCGTTGAGAAACCTGGGAAAGACCTGCTCGCCCCAGCTTTCGGGGCCAGATTCTCCGTCATATCCGGAACGACCGACGAATCCTTCAGCGCGACGGGCGGCCTCAAAATTGAACGGCTCGCGGCGGACGAAGCCGGCAACCGCCGGATCGTCATGGTCGGCAACATGAAGACCGAAATTGTAGAGCGCGATATGATGAGCCGGCCCGCTCAATTCGCATCGTCCGGCAGGACCGGCAAGGGCGCGATCTCGATACCTTCCTCGAGCATGGACCTGACCTCGACCGGCGACGCCTGGCCGATGATGCCGCGCGCTTCCGCCTCGCCGTAGTGGATCTTGCGCGCTTCCTCGGAAAACCGCGCGCCGACATCCTCGCTATTGGCGCGGATCTCCTGGATCGCTTCCTTCAGCTTGACCACGGCCTGTTTCTGCGCGCCCGAAATGGCCAGCGCCTGCATCGTCTCCTTGTGCCGCGCCGTCGAAACAGACGGCGCCATCAGCACCTTGGAGATCTCTGATGAGCCACAGACCGGACAGGTCAGAAAGCCGTTCGCCTTCTGACGTTCGAAATCTGCGCTCTCGGAGAACCAGCCCTCGAATTCGTGAGCGCTAGCGCAGCACAACGAATAGCGGATCAAACTGTCACGCCTCCCTTCGCCAGGACCGGCGCAAAATCGAGTTCGAAATCGCGGCCGTTCTTCAGGTTCGGGATCTTCGCCCGCGCCGCCTTCACGGCATCGGTATCGATCTCGGCGATCACCACGGCCTCGCCGCTGCCACCGGCCGATGCCAGCACCTTGCCCCAGGGATCGACGATCATCGAATGGCCGAAGGTCTCGCGGCCATCCTCATGCACGCCCGCCTGGGCGGCCGAGATCACATAGGCACCGTTTTCGATTGCCCGAGCGCGCAGCAGGATTTCCCAATGCGCCTCGCCGGTCTGCTTGGTGAAGGCGGCAGGCGTCGTCAGGATCTCCGCCCCGGCCATCGCCTCGGCCCGGAACAGATGCGGGAACCGCACGTCGTAGCAGACGCCGAAGCCGATCTTGGCAAACGGCAAGTCGGCGACCACCGCCCGCGTGCCCGGTCGGTAGACCGAGCTCTCGCGCCAGCTCTCGCCATTGTCGAGATCCACGTCGAACATGTGGATCTTGTCATAGGAGGTGATCTTGTGGCCGTCCGGACCGAACAGGAAGGCGCGGTTGGCAATCTTGCCGTCGCCCAGCTTGATCGCGGTCGAGCCGACATGCAGATGAATGCCAAGCTCCTGCGCCAGATCCGACGCCGTCTTGACGATGATATCGGTATCCTCGTCACGCAGCACAACCATCAGGCCCGGGCGATCCTTCTGCACCGCACCGGTCATTTCCGGCGTCTGCACATAGACAGCACCTTCGACCGCAGCCTCGCGCACGAGACGCGCCATCGAAGCCGCGTTTTTCTCCGGATCGACACCGGAGCACATCTGGACGGCAGCAGCCTTGAACACCATTGGATACGTCCTTTATTGAGCCAGAAGCGGATCGAGCCTGCCGGCACGATCGAGCGCATGCAGATCGTCGCAGCCGCCGACATGCATGTCATTGATGAAGATCTGCGGAAAGGTCGTTCCGCCATTGGACCTGGAAATCATTTCGTTGCGAAGTTCGGCTCTGCCTGTCGCGTCATGCTCGACAAAATCGACGCCCTTCGAGGCCAGCAATGCCTTGGCCCGCGAACAATAACCGCAGCCCTGGCGCGTATAGATCGTAACACCTGCCATGAATTCTCCGTCACGAAGGCTAGGATGTGAAAAAATGCTGCCTTCATATAGGACCGGACACGGCCCTTGCAAAGGTCAAAACAGTGACATCCGCAGCACCTGCCTTTTTCAGGGCAGTGGTGGCCGCACTCACCGTCGCACCGGTTGTATAGACGTCATCAATCAGGATCAGGCGGCGGCCGAACACCATGTCCTGCCGCTCCTTGGGGACAATAAACGCCCCGCGCACATTGAGCGCCCGCGCATTCGCCGTCAGCCCCACCTGCTGCTCGGTCCGTTTGCGGCGCACCAGAACCTGCGGCAGAAAGGGTACGCCTGCGCTTGCGGCCAGATGGCGGCCCAGTTCGGCCGACTGGTTGAACATGCGGCGAAAGAGCCGGGTCCGATGCAAGGGTACTGGCACGATGCCATCTGCCTGCGCCAGTTCTGCCGCCGCAGCCCGCGCCATCCAGCCGGCCATCATCGGCGCCAGATCGCCGCGATCGCGATATTTCAGGTCATGCACCAGATCGCGCGCGACCCCCTCATGCAGGGCCACCGAACGCAACCGGTCGAACACCGGCGGGTTGGCGATCGCCTCCCCCGACACCATGCCGTCACCGGGATCATGGGCAAACGGCGTTCCGAGCACCTCGCAGTACGGCCGCTCGATGAACGGCAACCGGCTCCAGCAAGACGGACACAGGGCCGCATGGCGCGCCGTGCGGGCATGGCAATGGGCACAGGACGGCGGATAAAACAGCGCAAACAGGCCAAACGCCAGCGCCCGGGGTGTTTCCCGGCTGACGGCGAGCGTTTTCTGCACTATGTGAGCCAGCATGACATGACTTTAGGCGCGATATGTCGCCTTAGCCAGACCCCATGCTTACAGGGAAATGCCGCATGAACCCGCTCTTCGACGAAGGCCTGATCACAGCCAATCGCGAAAAGGCCAGGACCCGCAACATCGAGGGCAGCGATTTTCTGCTGGCATTGGCAGGGCGCGAACTGGCGGACCGGTTGGCCCTGGTCGAACGTCATTTTGAACGCGCGGTCGAACTGTTCGGCGCAACCGGTGTCGCGGCAAGGTCGGCAATGACCACGGGCAAGATCGACGCGCTGGAACGGGTGGAAACCGGCGCCGTCTTCGCTGAACCGAAAGAGCACCTGTCGGCAGCCCGCTTCGAAAGTGTTCCACTGGCTCCTGAATCCGTCAACCTGATCCTCTCGCCGCTGTCGCTACACCTGACCAACGACACGCCGGGCATGCTGATCCAGATGCGCCGTGCCCTGAAGCCCGACGGTCTCCTGCTCGCCGCCATTCCCGGCGCCGGCACACTGGCCGAACTGCGCGATGTGCTGCTGAGCGCAGAAACCGAGCTCTACGGCGGCGCAAGCCCGAGGGTCATCCCGTTTCCCGATATCCGCGACGTCGGCTCGCTGCTGCAGCGCGCAGGTTTCGCCTTGCCTGTCATCGACGAGGAAAGCTTCACCGTTCGCTATGACAATCTCTTTGCCTTGATGCGCGACCTGCGCGCGATGGGCATGGCCAACCCGCTGATCGGTCGCAGCCGCAAGCCGCTCTCGCGGCGTTTCTTCCTGAGAGCCGCCGAAATCTATGCCGAGCGCTACGCCGATCCGGACGGGCGCATTCGGGCGACGTTTTCGATGATCTTCGTCTCGGGCTGGGCGCCCCATGAAAGCCAGCAGAAGCCGCTCAAGCCGGGATCGGCAAAGATGCGCCTCGCCGAAGCGCTGGATCCGAATCGCAAGACAAACACATCCGGCACCGGTGAACGCGGCTAGAAGCCCTTGGCAAGTCTGGCAGGCATGAAAATGGTCTAATTGCCAGCGTTGGTGACGCTGTCCTCAACGACGCCGAACGTATTCTGCAGCGAGTTGGTGAAGGCCCCGTAGCCGCTGATCAGCGCGACGCTCATGATCGCCGCAATCAATCCATACTCGATCGCGGTGGCGCCTTGGCGATCCGAGATAAACCTGCTGATCAAACGCATCTTCGCTCCAGTAGAACGCGGAACTCGGCCACCAAGGCGAGCTTGCTTGAACCTATTTGCCTTAACAGCGCTGGCCGAAGCCATCGATGATGCAGACCGAACCCGGCGTTTCCTGCAGCACGCTGCGGCGGATCGTATAACGCTTCCCGCCATCAGCCTTTGGAATCGAACCGGTGCTCATCATGTCGTATTCGTCCGGCTGAAAGGCCAGCGTCTTCTTCTCGGTCTTGTCGGCAAGCATCGGCGTGACAACAAGCGACAGCGCAATCGCAGCCGTACCGAACAGCAGGGCGATATTGAGAACTCCGGTTCTTCCGGTTTTCACCGAAGACCGTTCCCTGGATCGGGCAGCCCGCCAGAAATCTTCGTTTGCCATATGACGCTCCACACACGCATGACGCATGAACAGCGATCAGTTTTGCCCGAGGGTTATAAACTTTGTATTAAGAACGCTTGAGAAAATATCCCGCGCTCACAACAGATCCTGAAGGAATGGGATCAACGGCTCGTCGGCCGGCGGCATGGGATAATCGCGCAGCGCCTTGGCCCGCACCCATTTGATCGCCTGCCCCTCGCGTCCATGCGGAATGCCCTCATAGCGACGGCAGATATAGAGCGGCATCAGCAGATGGAATGTTTCATAGGTGTGGCTGGCAAAGGTCAGGGGCGCAAGACACGCAACCTTGGTCCGAATGCCCAGTTCCTCGTCGAGTTCGCGCACCAGCGTCTCTTCCGGCGTCTCGCCGGTCTCGACCTTGCCGCCGGGAAACTCCCACAGACCGGCCAGCGATTTGCCCTCGGGGCGCTGGGCGAGCAGGATTCGGTTGTCGGTATCCACCAGCGCGCAGGCAGCAACCAGGAGGATCGGTCTCGGCGTCTCGCTCATGCCTCGACCTTTCGCCAGTAATAATATCGATAGGCTTCCTCGAACCCCATCTTGGCATAGAGCGCGAGCGCCGGCGCATTGTTGGCCACCACCTGCAGCCAGGCGGTGCGGGCACCGCCGATGCGCGCCCAGCGCAGCGCAGAGGTCAGAACCTCGATGCCGAGCCCCTGGCCACGCCGGTCTGGTCGAACCGCAAGCGACATGATCCCGGCAAGGTCATTGTCCTGCACGCAGAGCGTTGTCGCGATCGGTCCGTCCTGCGGATCCTCGATGACGAACATGCCGGTCGGCGGCTTGATCGCGCTGATGATTTCGGCCAGCGATGGCTTCAGCGCCTGGCCTTCCCCGTGCACGGAGATATCGGCATCGACATAGCGTCCGATGTCATGGGTCGGGAGATGATCGAGCGTATCCGGCAGATCGATCCGCGACAGGTCGCAGGTCATCGTCAGCACTTCCTCGAAACGCTCCCAGCCATCGGCCTCGAGGAAGTCGATCATCGGTTTCGGCGACAATGGCGTCTGGCGGATCAGCAACGGGCGGCCATGCGCTTCGAAGCGGCGTGCGGCCTTCTCGATGCGCAGGCCGATATCGCGGCTGTCGGACGGGTCGAGCGCGACGATGCAGTTCAGCCGCTTGGACGGATGGCTGCCGGTCAGGCGGATCTGCCAGCTGCCGTCATAGACGACGCTGGTCGCCGGCCATGCGCGAAAACCGACCGCTTCGAGGCGGCGAACGAGGGGCAGGTTCTGGTCTGGTACTGTTGCAAGCATGCCGGCGATCAGCTCCGGTAATCGCCGTTGATGGCCACATATTCCTTGGTCAGGTCGCAGGTCCACACGGTCGCCGAGCCATGGCCGAGGCCAAGATCGACCCGTACCGGAATGTCCTGTCCCTTCATCACATTCGAGGCCGCTTCTTCCGAATAGCCGGCATCGCGTTCGCCGTTGACCGCAACGCGCACATCGCCGAACCAAATCGCCAGCCGGTCGCGGTCGGCCTCTTCGCCGGCCTTGCCGACCGCCATGACGATACGGCCCCAATTGGCGTCTTCGCCGGCGGCCGCCGTCTTGACCAGCGGCGAATTGGCGATCGACAGCGCGATCGTCTTGGCAGCCGCATCGCTTGTCGCACCGGTCACGGTGATTTCCAGCATCTTGGTCGCACCTTCGCCATCGCGCGCCACCTGGATCGCCAGATCCTGGAGCAGCGCGTTCAGCGCATCGCGAAAGCCGTCGAGAGCGGCGTCGTCTGCGGTCTCGATCCGGCGCTGGCCGTCTTCGGCAGCAGCCCCCGTGGCAAACAGCATCAGCGTATCGGAGGTCGAGGTATCGCTGTCGACGGTCATTGAATTGAAGCTCGGCTCGACACCGGCCGACAGCAGGCTCTGCAGCACCGGCGCTGCGATATCGGCATCGGTCACCACGAAGGACAGCATCGTCGCCATGTCGGGCGCGATCATGCCGGCACCCTTGGCGATGCCGTTGATCGTCACGGTGACCCCGCCGATCTCCGCGGTGCGGGTGGCAACCTTCGGATAGGTATCCGTCGTCATGATCGCCTTGGCTGCCTCGAACCAGAAGTCGCCGGTCCCGTCCTTGGCCATCTGGCCCAGCACGCCGGAAAACTTGCTCGCATCGAGCGGCTCGCCGATGACCCCGGTCGAAGCCAGAAAAATTTCGCTCTCGTCGCAGCCAAGCGCCGCTGCCGCCGATTTTGCGGTCAGTTCGGTCGCAGCCCGGCCTTTGATGCCGGTAAACGCATTGGCATTGCCGGAATTGACCACGACGCCGCGCGCCACGCCGGCCGCCAGGTTCTTGCGGCAGAAATCCACCGGCGCAGACGGGCATTTCGACCTTGTGAACACGCCGGCCACGCTGGCCGGTTTGTCGAACGCCATCAACAGCACGTCGGTGCGATTTTTATACTTGATGCCGGCAGCGGCCGTGGCCATGCGCACACCGCGGATGGCCGGCATGTCGGCATAGGATTTCGGAGCAAGCGGGGAAATGCTGGAAGACATGATCATGGCCTGTAATGGAAGGCCCGCAATCTGCGGGCCTTTGTCTGGGAAACAAACGATGCGTTACGGCTGCGGCTGGGCCTGCTGCTTGTTCGCGTCTTCATAACCCTTGCGCAGGGTCTCGTCGACGATCTCGATCTTCTGGTCGGCCTTGGCCTTCTCGATCACTTCAAGATACTTGTCGCGCATCACCAGCTGGCGAACCTGCTGAGCCACTTCCTCGTATTTCGGCGGCGCAGCTTCGCGCTTGTCTTCCAGCTTGATCACGTGGAAGCCGAACTGCGTCTTAACCGGGGTCTTGGAATAGCTGCCCTTTTCCATGCCGAACGCGGCTTCTTCGAATTCAGGAACCATGCGGCCCTTGACGAAATAGCCGAGGTCGCCGCCTTCCGACTTGTTCGGGTCGGTCGACTTTTCCTTGGCCAGTTCGATGAAATCCTTGCCGGCATCGAGATCGGCGATGATCGCCTTGGCTTCTTCCTCGGTCTTCACCAGGATGTGACGGGCGCGGATCTCGTCCTGCTTCGGCAGCGCTGCGATTTCCTTCTCGTAGCGCGCCTTGACTTCGTCTTCGGTCACGGCGTCGACGACGTTCTTCTTGAAATAGATGTTGTGCAGCTCGCGGTCGGCGATGAACTGCATGCGACGGACATATTCCGGATCGGTCTTGAGACCGGCGGCTTCGGCATTGCCGGCCAGAAGCTTGACGTCGATCGCGCCGGAGAGAGCGGCAACCTTCTTCTGTTCGTCCGGCAGCTGGGACAGCTGCGGATCAAGGTTGGCAATGGCCAGATCCAGTTCGGACTGGGTGATCTCGAGCGTGCCGACCTTGGCGACCACGGCGTCCTCGGCAAATACCGGGCCGTGGAGGGCAACGAGGGAGACACAGGCGGCAAGCAGAAACTTATTAACGCGAAGCATGAAAGACCTTTCGGATGGTGAACCGTTTGAAGACCGCTCGAATCGGGCAAAAAATTGTCCGATGCCCGTAATTCGCAGGCCTTTGGCAACTGCCTGCGCCGTTGACATCATTCGACCCCCCTCTTATCTGTCACGCAACCTCGCGTCCAGAGTAGTTTCTGGAGGCACGGCGCCTATTTGACTGAGCAAAAGCACAGCACTTGGGCGTGTTAACGATATGACGAAGGTCAGAAAGGACCATCGATATGGTCAGTCTTGGTGGAATTGCGCGCAAAATTTTCGGCTCGTCCAACGAGCGACGTGTCCGTTCCTATCAGCCGCGCATTGCCCAGATCGCCGCGCTTGAAGAGAGCATGAAGGCACTTTCCGACAGTGAACTGGCCGGCAAGACCGATGAGTTCCGCCAGATGCTGGCATCCGGCAAGACGCTCGACGACATTCTCGTCCCGGCCTTCGCCGTCGCCCGGGAAGGTTCCCGCCGCGCGCTTGGCATGCGACCATTCGACGTACAGCTTGTCGGGGCGATGATCCTCAACGACAATTCCATCGCCGAAATGAAGACCGGTGAAGGCAAGACGCTGGTGGCAACGCTCGCCGTCTACCTCAACGCGCTCGCCGGCAAGGGCGTGCATGTCGTCACCGTCAACGATTACCTCGCCAAGCGCGACAGCCAGACCATGGCCAAGCTTTACGGCTTCCTCGGCCTGTCGACCGGCGTCATCGTGCACGGCATCACCGACGACGAACGCCGCGCGGCCTATGCCTGCGACATCACCTACGCCACCAACAACGAACTCGGCTTCGACTATCTGCGCGACAACATGAAATACGAGCGCGGCCAGATGGTCCAGCGCGGCCACAATTATGCGATCGTCGACGAAGTTGACTCCATTCTCGTCGATGAAGCCCGCACGCCGCTGATCATTTCGGGCCCGCTCGATGACCGCTCCGATCTCTACAACACCATCGACGCCTACATCCCGCTGCTCAGCGCCGAAGACTACGAAATCGACGAAAAGCAGCGCTCTGCCAATTTCTCCGAAGTCGGCACGGAGAAGCTCGAGAACCTCCTGCGTGAAGCCGGCCTGCTCAAGGGTGAATCGCTCTACGACGTCGAGAATGTCGCCATCGTTCACCACATCAACAACGCGCTGAAGGCCCACAAGCTGTTCAGCCGCGACAAGGACTACATCGTCCGCGGCGACGAAATCGTCATCATCGACGAATTCACCGGCCGCATGATGCCGGGCCGTCGCTATTCCGAAGGCCAGCATCAGGCGCTCGAAGCCAAGGAAAAGGTCAAGATCCAGCCGGAAAACCAGACGCTCGCCTCGATCACCTTCCAGAACTACTTCCGCATGTACGGCAAGCTGGCCGGCATGACGGGCACCGCCTCGACCGAAGCCGAGGAATTCAGCAATATCTACGGTCTCGAAGTCATCGAGGTCCCGACCAACCTGCCGATCCAGCGCATCGACGAAGACGACGAGGTCTACCGGACCTTCGAGGAAAAATTCAAGGCGATCATCACCGAAATCAAGGCCGCCAGCGAGCGCAACCAGCCCGTCCTGGTCGGCACCACCTCGATCGAGAAGTCCGAACTGCTCGCGACCATGCTGAGCGACAGCGGCTTCAAGGACTTCAAGGTCCTGAACGCCCGTTACCACGAGCAGGAAGCCTATATCGTCTCGCAGGCCGGGGTGCCGGGTGCGGTCACCATCGCCACCAACATGGCCGGTCGCGGTACCGACATCCAGCTCGGCGGTAATCTCGACATGCGTCTTGAGCATGAACTGGCCGACATGGAACCGGGTCCGGAGCGCGATGCCAAGACCGAGACCATCAAAGCGGAAATCGCTGCCCTCAAGCAGAAGGCGCTGGAAGCCGGCGGCCTTTACGTCATCGCCACCGAGCGCCACGAAAGCCGGCGTATCGACAACCAGCTGCGTGGCCGCTCCGGCCGTCAGGGCGACCCGGGCCGTTCCAAGTTCTACCTGTCGCTCCAGGACGACCTGATGCGCATCTTCGGCTCGGACCGCATGGATAGCATGCTGACCAAGCTCGGCCTGAAAGACGGCGAAGCGATCGTGCATCCATGGATCAACAAGGCGCTCGAGCGCGCCCAGAAGAAGGTCGAAGCCCGCAACTTCGACATCCGCAAGAACCTGCTCAAGTATGACGACGTGCTCAACGATCAGCGCAAGGTCATCTTCGAGCAGCGCCTCGAGCTGATGGATGCCGCCGACGTATCATCGACAATCGCCGACATGCGCCACGAAGTCATCGAGACCATGGTGGCGATCCACATTCCCGAACACGCCTATGTTGAGCAGTGGGATGTCCAGGGCCTGAAGCAGAAAGTCGCCATGACCCTCAATCTCGATCTGCCGATCGAGGAATGGGCAGCCGAGGAAGGCATCGCCGAAGACGATATCCTGACCCGCATCACCGAGGCCGCCGACAAGGCCGCCGCCGACAAGGCAGAGCGTTTCGGCGGCGAGCTGATGGCCTATGTCGAGCGTTCGGTCATCTTGCAGACGATCGACAACCTGTGGCGCGAGCACATCGTCAACCTCGACCACCTGCGCTCGGTCGTCGGCTTCCGCGGTTATGCCCAGCGCGATCCGCTGCAGGAATACAAAGCCGAAGCCTTCGAACTTTTCCAGGCCTTGCTCGCCAACCTGCGCGATGCAGCCACCATGCAGATGTCGCGCGTCGAGCTGGTTCGTGATGCCCCGCCGGTACCGACCACGCCGGTCATGGAAGGTCATCACATCGACGCGACCACCGGCGAGGATGACTTCGGCGAAGGTTCCGACGAAAGCACAGCCGGTTTCGTCGCACCGGAAAACCGCGACCCGGATCAGCCTTCGACCTGGGGCCGGATCGGCCGCAACGAAGCCTGCCCCTGCGGTTCCGGCAAGAAGTACAAGCATTGCCACGGCGCCTTCGAAAGCGCCTGATCGGCGAGCAGACTGCCCTGGCAATCAGCCGGACGCAGGATGGAAAGTTTTAACGAGGCGGCTTTCGGGCCGCCTCTTTTGTTTACAGTCCCCACCCATTCCTTGAACCGTTTCTTAACCGTGTTCTGCCAGTCTGCGGACGTCGCGTCTGACGGCCTGCGGCCTGATCCGTCTCGCTGTTTTTCCCGTCAGACCAATCATTCAGGCTCCCCGCTGCGATCTTCAGCCGCATCGAAAGCCCTGCAACGAGTTGTGCGTATCAGTGATGGCGGTTCTCCAGACAGCGGAAAAATGGCTGCCTTCGGGCCTGCATCCGCTCGTCCGCAAACTCTGCGGCATCCTCACTCGTAACGACGACACCGGCCGCGCCCAGCGCATGGCCCTGATCGCCTTCGCCATCCGTGTCGCCAGCGCCGGCATCGCCTTTGCCTCGCAGATCATCCAGGCCCGCCTGATGGGCGAGTTCGAATACGGCATCTTCGTCTTCGTCTGGGTGCTCGTGGTTCTGTTCGGCAATCTTTCCTGCCTCGGCTTCCACACCGCGATCATCCGCTTTCTGCCGCACTACCGGGTGGCCAACGCCCATGACGAAATCCGCGGCCTGACCATGACCGCCCGCGTCTTCGCCATGAGCTGCGCCAGCCTGATCGCGCTGGTGGGTCTTGCCGGGCTGCATGTCTTCGGCGCGGTGATCGACCACTACTACATGGTGCCGCTGTTCCTCGCCTTCTTCGCCCTGCCGATGATTGCGCTTGGCGACGTGCTCGACGGCACGGCCCGCGCCAACAGCTGGCCGGTCACGGCGATGAGCCCGACCTATATCATCCGCCCAACGCTGATCCTCGTCTTCATGCTCGCCGCCGTTGCCTTGGGCGCGCCGCCGACGGCCACCAGCGCCATGCAGGCAGCTTTGGCCGCCACCTATGTCACGACGATCGGCCAGTTCCTCACCATCGACCACCGCATGGTCCAGCGCTTCGACAAGGGCGCCCGCAAGATCGATTTCCTCGCCTGGTTCAGGGTTGCCCTGCCGATCTTCCTGATCGAGGGCTTCGGCTTCCTGCTGACCAATTCCGATGTCGTCGTCGTCGGTCTTTATCTGCCGCCGGATCAGGTCGGCATCTATTTCGCCGCTGCCAAGACCATGGCGCTGGTGCAATTCGTCTATTTTGCCGTCAAGGCCGGCGCCACGCCACAGTTTTCCGCAATGATGGCGGCCGGCGACAAGGCGTCGCTGGCAAGCTTTGCCGGCACCGCGGCCCGCTGGAGTTTCTGGCCATCGCTTGCCGTGGGCGGCCTTGTGCTCCTCCTCGGCAATTTCCTGCTCTCGCTGTTCGGCGCGGCCTTCACCGCCGGCTACCATCTGATGGTGATCCTGTTTGTCGGCAACATGGCCAAGGCGCTGGTCGGCCCCGCCGAAATGCTGCTGACCATGGCCGGCCGGCAAAAACTCTGCGTCCTGCTGTATGTCGCAGCACTGTCGACGAATATCGGATTGAACGTGACCCTGATACCGATCTACGGCCTGGCCGGCGCTGCCACCGCGACGGCGGTTGCCACCATGGTCGAAGCCGTGCTTTTGCACATCACCGTGCGTTATGCCCTGGGCATCGTGGTGTTTGCCTTCGCCGACCCGCTGTCGCTGATGAACAAGACGAAAGGGCCTGTCTGACCATGCCGGAAAAGCCCATTTACAACGAGAGCATGAACAGCGACGCCAATCGCCTGATCGGCAGCCTGGCCAATCGCACCGAAATGCGCATCGGCGCGGATACCGAGATTGCCGTCGGCCGCCCGGGCCGCCATCTCAGCATCTATCCCGGCCAGATGGGCTACGACCTGCAGGACGAGCTCGACCACCTGACCTACCGCGTCATGGAGGCCAATGTCTTCTTCGCGCCGCGTTTCCTCGCCCCGGCCATGCCGCGGCTCGAGGAACGCCAGGTGCGCCTCGCGGTGATCCGCGATGAGGACGAGCGCCGCTCGCGCCTGCGCATGCTGTTTCCCTTTTCCGTCGAAAAGCCCGGCTTCTCCGTCGGCCCGTCGATCATCCGCGTCTGGGCCAATCCCTTCGGCCCGCTCGGCACGCCGCTGGTCGATGCCGAGGGTGCGGCCGAGACCATCGACAATCTGCTCGAGGCGATCAGCCGCCCCGAGGCCCGATTGCCCGGCGTCCTGGTTCTTCCGGACCTTCGGCTGAACGGCCGCTTTGCCCATCTGGCCAAGGCTGTAGCACTGAGCCGCGAACTGCCGCTGACCATCACCAGCCCCTATCAGCGTCCGATGCTGCACAGCATCGAGGATGGCCAGAGCTACCTGCAGAACAGCCTTTCCAAAAACCATCTGCGCGAGATGCGCCGCCAGTTCCGCCTGCTCAGCGAGCTCGGACCGGTCAGCTACAACGTCGCCCGACAGCCCGAGGAAATTCGCCTGCGCATGGAGGAATTTCTAGCGCTCGAGGCCAGCGGCTGGAAGGGCCGCAAGCGCTCCGCCATGATCACCGACCGCCTGCGTGCGGCCTTTGCCCGCGAGGCCATTACCAATCTGGCCGAGGCAGACCAGGTGCGTATCCACACGCTCGACCTCAACGGCAGTGCGGTCGCGTCCATGGTCGTCTTCATCATGGCCGGCGAGGCCTATACCTGGAAGACCGCCTATGACGAGACCTATGCGCGTTTCTCGCCCGGCAAGCTGTTGATGGCCGACCTGACCGAATGGCATCTCGACGACGCCAATATCGAGCGCACCGACAGCTGCGCCGTGCCGGATCATCCGATCATGAGCCGCTTCTGGCAGGAACGTGAATCAATGGGAACGCTGGTGATCGGCCTCAGGCAGAATGCCGACCGCGATGTGCGCCAGGTCGGCGCCCAGCTGCACATGTATCGCAACACCCGCAACATCGCCCGCCTGTTGCGCGACAAGATCCTCAGTCGCCGCTTCGGCAACTGATCACGGCCAGGCATGGGCCTCAACCGGACGCCTTTGCAACCTCCTGGTCGCGCAGCAAGCGCCGGATGACCTTGCCGCTGGTGGTCAGCGGCAGTTCCGCGACAAAAGCCACTTCGCGCGGATATTCATGCATCGACAGCCGATGCTTCACCCAGTCGCGCACCTCTGCCGCCAGCGCCTCGCTGCCGGAAAAACCGGCCTGCAGCACGACGAAAGCCTTGACGATCTCGGTCCTCAGCGCATCCGGCTTGCCGATCACCGCCGCCAGCCGCACGGCCGGATGGCTGATCAGGCAATCCTCGATTTCCGCCGGCCCGATCCGGTAGCCCGAGGACGTGATCACGTCGTCGTCACGGCCGAAGAACTGCACATAACCGTCTTCGTCCTGCCGGCCGAGATCGCCTGTCTTCATCCAGTCGCCGACGAACTTGGCAGCGGTCCCCTCCGGGTTCTGCCAGTAACCGAGAAACATCACCGGGTCGGGTCTGGCGATCGCCACTTGCCCGGTCTCGCCGGCCGGCAGTTCATGACCTGCCTCGTCGATGATCGCCACCCGGTGGCCGGGCACGCTCTTGCCGATGAAGCCTGCCTTCGAGACGCCGAGACGGGCAGCCGACGACAGCACGAAATTGCACTCGGTCTGGCCGTAAAACTCGTTCGGCACGATGCCGAGCGCCGTCTTCACCCATTCATAGGTCTCGCGCCCGAGCGATTCACCGGCCGAACCGATGCTGCGCAGAACCAGGTCGAACTGTTCACGCGGCTTCTCGACCGCCGCCAGCAGCCGGAGCGCCGTCGGCGGAATGAAGGCGTTGCGCACCTTCATCTCCGCCATGATCCGGAAGGCCATATGCGGATCGAATTTCTGCGCCGGTGACGAAACCACCGGCATGCCGAGCAGCAGCGAGGGCAGCAGCGCATTCAAGAGGCCACCCGCCCAGGCCCAGTCCGACGGCGTCCACATCTTGTCACCGGGCTGTGGCGGAAAATCATGCGCCAGCTGAAAACCCGGCATATGCCCGGCCAGCACGCGATGGCCATGCAGCGCGCCCTTCGGCGCCCCTGTCGTGCCCGAGGTATAGATCATCAGTGCGGGATCGTCCCGGCCACTGGCGACGATGTCGAAACTGTCCGGATGCTGCCCGACCAGGGTCGCGAATGACTGCACCGGCGCATCCGCCAGATCGATCGACACGACATGCCGCAGGCCATCCAGCCGGGCGCGGATCGGCGCCAGCCGCGACAGCCCGAATGCGTTTGTCACCACGACCGTGGCGCCGGCATTGCTCAGCCGGTATTCCAGCGCCTCTTCGCCGAACAGAAGCGCCAGAGGCAGGGCAATCGCACCCATCTTGTAGATCGCCAGATGCGCGATCACCGTCTCGAAACACTGCGGCAGAAGCAGCGCCACCCGGTCGCCCGGTTTGACACCGAGTGACACCAGCGCATGGGCAAAGGCCGACGATTGCGCCGCAAGCGCGCCGTAGGTCAGGCAGAGATGCCGGCCGTCGGGACTGAAATGTTCGAGGCAGATCCGATCGGGATCCCGCAGGGCCCAGTCGTCGCAGACGGCCCGGCCAATGTTGAAATCAGCCGGAATCTCCCAGCGAAAATCGCGCTGCAACGCCTCGAAGGAGGCGCTAGGCTCTAGCAACATGCCGTTTTTTCCAGATGTTCATCGCAGAATTGCTAACATCCATCTCGCACTTGCACAATCGCCAAGCGGTTGCAGCGCAGATGCGAAGCAGACATTGACCCCTGGAGACGAATGGCAGCCAGCCGCCGCCAAGCCACCGCACCGGAGCGCGATCAGGAGCCGGAAAGGCGAGGACCTGCGGTTAAGCCTTGGCCGCAGGCATGGCGGCGCTCAGGTGCACGAGCAGCGCTCTGAGCTCACCGGCACGCACAAGCTGGGCCGGTGTGCGGCCGCCGAAGGCGTCCAGATGCTGGCTGCGATACAGTTTTTCGGCAGCGGTCGACGTTCCGGCGATCTTGGCCAGATGGGCCAGCACCAGCGCCTTGGCTTCGTCCGCCGGTACACTGCCGGCATCGATCGCAGCGGTAACCTTGGCGACCTGGGCCTTCGCTGTCTGCAGCTTCATAGACTTGCGCATGGCCAGCACCGAGGGCGTGACCGGCGACACGACATTGATCCGGGCCGTGCCCTCTGCAGGCTTGGCACTGGCACTGCTACCGGCAGCGCCCGCCGCCTTCGGCAAAAGCCCGGCATCGACGGTGACCTGACGCACAGCCTGTCCCAGACGAATTTTCTTGCCTGCTGCCTTGATTTTGCCCGCTGCCTTGATCTCGTCTGCCATGATCGTGCTCTCTCAAGAGAATGTTGGTGCCCCATGCCGGAATCGAACCAGCACTCCTTTCGGAACTCGATTTTGAGTCCTGTGTTGGACGGTGGCACACTCAATGTTTACAAAGGGTTAGGTTCTGCCACTGTGGCGTTTGTGGCATTTCACTCGGTGGCGGCTATAGCGCGGATGTGGGACGGACACAACAGCCAACTACCCTGGGTCTGGCACTGAGAGAATGCACCGTTGATAGCGGATGACATCCTATCCTCGCCCTTACTTTGTCCTGCCTGCTGCCCCAGGAAGTAGGTACAGATGGCCAAGCCAATTGCCAGCCAAACTCCATGTCGTGATACTGTTGACACGTCCAATGTCTCCGCTTAATGGAGACACTATAATGCCCCGCTGGCGGAATTGGTAGACGCGCCGCACTCAAAATGCGGTTCCTCACGGAGTGCTGGTTCGATTCCGGCGCGGGGCACCATACGGAGCCGTCATGGCCTCCTTGAAGTACCTTTCCTTCACCTGAACGGGTAGAGCCTCCCAAGAGTCTACTACGTGCATGTCGCCCGCTGTTTCCTCGCAGTAGATTGTCCACGCAAGCTCACAAAGTGCGGGCGACTCGTCCATTGCCTCTTTGGTAGTCGCGGTTGGTTGGCCGTACCAGAATGCGGAGAATGCAGACGGTGACGCACGGTCAAAGGCTTGGGCCAGCGCCCTCAGTTGAGCCTGCACCCTGTTGTGCTCTCGGATGAGGATCTCTGCGACACTCTTCGGCACTGGGCCTGTGTCCATCTGTTGGTCGCTACTCGTGATGTCCACACCGTTTGGACCCTCCCCGAACACGAACCAGTACCCGAACTTCTCGTCTATGTACTTGTCTTTCAAGTCATCAACTCCTTTGCGAACCGTGCGACCTCCTCCGGGGTGATCCCTGGAGTCATAGCGTAGGCCTTGATTATCTCCCCAACGTTGCTCCCTCGTGGAGCCTCCTGCTGTGGCTGCGGTGCGGTGAAGTACTGGCGGCTTTGCTCAAGCTCCCCTGCCCCTACTAGCTCCAGGTACCCTGCCGTTGTGGCGATGCCCTTGTGGCGAAGAACTTTCTGTAGGGTCGCGGTCGGCATACCCCGAGAGTTGGCATACCAAGCGAACGTACGGCGGAGAGACTTCATGGTCGCCGTTGGGATGTGGGTTACCCCCAGATACTCCCTGACGTGGTTCCATCTGTCGCCTGCTTGCCGTGGGGTGATCGGGAACATTCGTCCCCACCTGTTGTCCTTCTGCCTCTGGATGGACCTCTGGATCGGCTCCATGCTCTCTGGGTAGACCGGGATGGCGTTCTGTGCGTCAGACGTCTTGGTACCCGCTGGGTTGAACCAGGGTGACTTGGTGTCCAGTCCGGTAAACATGCGGGCATCCATCCTGAGGACCTCCTCGACGCGGAGACCCTGGTAGACGATGATGTCGATTATGTCAGCGAACATCGGGTCCGTGATGAGGTCACCATCGAGTGGATCTCGGAGGGAAGTTACGACCTTTCGGTGATCATCGGGCCTGAGCCACCACTTCTCTATCCGCTTCCCCGAGACGTGCGGTATGGGGAGCTTCACGGTTGCGAGTGGAGGGATGCGCTTGAGGGCAACGTCGTTCACAACCCTGAGAGATCCCAGGTACTTGTTGATGGACGAGGGGGCTAGGTTCTTAGCTCTTAGGTGGACCACTAGGGCATCGATGTCTTCAGACAGTATGGCGTCAATGTCCGGCTTCCCGCGCTCCTCCATGAACTGCACTACTAGGGGAACCACGTACTGGACTGACGCGTGGTACCGGGTGCCGTACCAGTGGGTGTCGAGGGCGATCTGCATGGCCTCACGGAGAGTTCCCGAACGACGCACTAAGCTTCGCGTGATGGTCTCTGCGGTGGCGGCGTAGAGTCCTCTTTCGGCCTGGACCTGGAGGGGTTTGTCGGTAGGAGAGACAGGCCACTTGCCGTAGGTGGTGATGGCCGTCTCGATCTCTACTTCGAGAGCTTCCGCTTCGGCCAATGTCTTGGCGCTCTTACGGATGCGGGTGAAACCTGGGAGTGCTGAAGCCCGGTTGATCGTGACTTCAAATACCTTGCCCCTGGGGCGGATTGTCATTGGTCGCTCCCCTAAGGATGTACATGAGTTGGTCGGCTAGTGCCCTGCCCTTCGGTGTGAGCTTGGCGACTTTCATTCGGCGGTTGAGCACGTAGGTATCTAGCTCCACGAGACCCATACCTTCTTTACCGTCACGGTACTTGTCTCCAAGATATCGTAAGTGGGTCGAGAGTGTCTGAGGCGTGATGCAAAGACGTTCGGCTATCACCTCAAGTGGGGTAGGCTCGTCCTTAGAAGTGAGCCCGCCCCAGAGAGCAACTCCGAGAAAGGAGTTGAGGATTGTTATCGGGATGTACTGGGTGTCCTCAGTCTGCGCGGCTTGAACTCGGCGGTTTGCCTCCAGGTAAGCTCGCAAGGTGTCCCGATTGTCGGAAGTTGTGGCCATGAGTGTCATCTCCATCTGTACGCGACTCCACACATACTGCCATTTCGTAGTGTGCGCAAGCCCCATCTTCTACCCAGGCGACAAGCCATGTGGTGATGTCTCTACCCTCCGCATAGTCCTTTAGGAAGTTATAGAGGTCAACGGGTTCAAAGGCCTTCAGCCCGAACGTCACGGCATCTTGGAGCGAGGTGATAGACGGGAGGCACACCGGGAGAATGGTCATATTCTACGCTTCTGTGTATGATGGATAGATGGATGATTGGATGGTGAGGAGGCCAAGACTGGCCCCCTCCTTCGCGTTCTCGTCTGGTTAGCCTTGAGCGGCCTTGGCGACCTCCTCGAAGCTCTTGCCCTCGACTTCAGCAAGTGTCGCCTCATCGGTCGGGTGGGTGCTGTACGAGTGGATGGCTTCAGCTTCGGCCAGGACGTTGCCGATGGTCTTCTCCCCATCGAAGTCCTCGCGGTCGATGTTGAGGATGCCTGCGAGTACGTCCATGCGGTGGTCGGCGTCTGCCTCGATCTCCACCTCGGAGCCCTCGTGGTCGAAGGCGATCCAGCCCAGGTCCGATGCGTCGATCATCTCCGGCTTGCGGATGCTCTCGGGAAGCTGCTGACCAAGGCGCTGCTCATACCACCCGGTACGCTCGCCCAGGAGTGCAACGGCGAATCCCTCTGCCCAGTCGGGACGCTCGTCAACAGGCGTCACCACCTGACCCGTGAGGCCGTCGATGTGGAATGCGCCTTCGTGGTTTGCCTTATGGATTGCAATGCGGTTCATATTCTCTTCTCCGGTCCTTCTAGGAAAAGGAAAGGGGCTGGCCTGAAGGACATGACCAACCCCCAAGGATGCTCAACTGGAGGTCAAGCGAAACTGTTGCACTTCAATACTCCTATCCACACTGTGTGTCAAGGCGTAGTATAATGCGAGATTTAACACCTCATTTTCTGGGAGGCGTTATGACTTGCGGATAACCCGCACACCCTTGGGGTCCTTGGACACCGAGACGGTAAACTCTGGAGCCGTACCGCCGTCCTTCTGGACCTTTTCGCGATACTTGTTGATGGAATTGTAGATGGTCTTGCCGCCGATGTCTGGGATGAAGACCGAGGGCCAGGTCTGCGGGTCATCCGGCTTGGTTGGCGCAGGGAACGATGCCCAGTCGTACTTCGAGATGCCTCCGGCGCGTTCCGGTACGATGCCAGTCTCGATCTTGAAGCTTCCCCATACGGCGGGAGCCTTCTGCTCCTCCTGCTGGGGAGCCTTGGTGTCCTTGTTCTCGGTGTTCTTTGCGTCTTTCTCTGTGGCCATGATGGTTCTCCTGTTCGATGGCTGGTTGGTGGTAGGTTAGAGGTTGATGATCTGGGCCGTGGAGATGTCCTCCATGTTTATGAACGTCTCGTTCTTCCCCTCCTGGTTGATGAAGATGGACTCCTCATTGTGGCTGAGAACATGGGCGTTCCGGTACACGAAGCCATTCCTCATGGTGATGTAGTCGAGGAGGTATTGACGGCCCTGCTGGTCGAGGGTGGTGAGACGCTGGTGGAGGGATTTCACGGTGTGTTCCTTGAGTGTTAGCTGGTTGCGGCTGTCGCGTTGGTGTGGCTGAGGCGTACTGCCCAGATGGCAGTGTTGAGACGGGGAACGTGGTGTTTCTCCGCGATGGCGGGCTCTGTCTTCATGGTGGTCGTGGTGGGTACTGGCTTGGCGTAGCGCACCCACTGGTACCTGTTCTTCGCAACCCTAGAGATGCGCCCGATTACCATCGGCTTGTCTCCAGGCTGGACCACGAAGTGGACTCCTAGACGTGCCAAGAAGGAGTTGGGTTTGGGAGTGAATGGGGTCTTATCCATCACTGCTCTCCCGACTGCCTGATCTTCTCCATGAGGTCACGTCGAGCGTCTTGCGGAGTGCGACCTGTGCCAACAAGACCCAGTGCAGTGGCCGTGAAGATTGCTTCGTTAACCAGCGCTGGGAGTCCCGGTGGCTTGTAGATTGTGAGTGCTGTAGATTGCATGACTGTTCTCCTTCTGTGAGTGTGGAATGTCGTAGTGTCTACGTCAAAGAGACGAGGATGAGGGCGCTTACGGCCACGAGTGTCATCAGGCCTAGGAACGCTGCTGTGTCTTCCAGGAGGTGTCTCAAGCTGGAACTCCTTGTGGTTGGATTGCTGGAATGTTGTTCCGGCAGGCGGCGTACCGCATGAACCAGAACGGTATGTCGTGGCACCCGACCACCAAGTCCCCATTGGGCTTGATGGAAGAGAGCCTGAAGTCTCCCGCTTGGATCGTCTTGGTGGGGACGAACTCGCGATGCTCGCGGCGGCACTTGACGGCCAGCCAGTAGAGCGACTTGGCGACCTCCAATGGGACGGATGCACCCCAGGTCGTCTCGACGCGGTCCTCGATGATCCGGGGAAGCGGGCGGGTGGTGTAGTACCGTGTGGCGATGGTCTGCTTCTGGCCGCGCAGCCAGTTCTTGACCTCAGGCCAGACCTCCTCTCGGCGGATGCGCCTGTTCTCTGCCTCACGCTCGATCCTGGCGCGGTTTTCCGCCTCGGCGCGGATGGCTGCTGCCTCGCGGACACCCTCGACGATGGCATCAGGTTCCCAGTTGAAGGACTCGAAGCCCTCCACCTTGAACAGGCGGATGTACTCCTGGGCCTGAGCGATAAGGTCCTGTGCCTCGCGGAGGTGCATGTCGCCGTACTTGCGGGCTCGCTTGGCTTTCTCCAGGCGATCCACGATCCGTTCGACGTAGTTCCGTGCGTTGTGAAGTCCCCAGTCGATGTCTCGGACTCCGGGAACGTCGAAGACCTTCATGTGCTGGACTGCGCGGCGGGTGTAGGTGATGTGCTTGGCGGTGGACACCGAGTATCCTTCGGTGGTCATGAGGACCACTGGGCCTTCTTCAGTCTCTACAATCCGCGCAATTGGAAGTGATGGCCCCAAGAATAGATGATGGTGCCCTCGTAGAACATTGAAAAGCCCTTACGATGGCGTCCGGTCTGATTGGCCCAAGCGTGGGCAACCTCGTTGTGAGTGCTCATTGTGTCTTCCTTGGATGTTGGGATGATGTGTAGATGCGTAGTGTTGTCTTACGCTGCTGGGCGTAGTACGGGTCTCTTCTGGTAGTGCTCTCGCGCTCCTAAACAGGCCATGTTCAGCATGTCCATGAAGTACCCATCGTGGATGAACTTCAGGACCTCGCCGCTCTTGTAGACGCTGGCCCCCAGGTAGTCGGCTGCGATTTCCTTGCCGTAGTGATCCAGGACCCTGATGCTGCTGTCGAACATGACCAGTTCGCCGCTGTCCAAGTCAGCCTGTATGCTTCCGTCCTCGTCGTCCCCATCGTACTTCTCGAAGGACTGCTCCGTGCGCCACTCTACGGTGAAGTTCCGGGTTGCGGCTGTCCAAAGAACGCCGAAGTTGTTGTGTGGATCTTTCCAGCGTCTCATATCCGCTCCTCGTTGCTGCACTGGTTGATGGCATCCTCAAGGATGGACACCACGTCCTCGACTTCCGCTCCCTCTGCGTGTGCATCTCGCGCCTTCCAGAGTGGTGCGTAGATCGCCCACATGATCTTCGCGGCATCCTTGAAGGTCTTGAAGTCGCCGATAGCGGTCGCCTCATGCTCCGGTGAAATCCCGTAGATGGTCCAGTAGTCGGCCTCCTTGCCTGTCTCCTTGTACGCCTCGAACGTTGGGTAGCTCACGATCTGGCCGTGAGCCTCATGGACTGGGCGGATCTCCATGTAGGCGAAAGTCAGCTCCTTGCTCATGCCTCTGTCCTCCTGCTGTGCTTGTATGCGATGCTGCTGGTCATTGACTTGACGTAGCCGCTCCGGGAAGCGTCTCCGAGTTGGACCGCGTGGAAGTCAGCCCAGTGGATGGTCTCGCCATCTGCCGTCACGCTCTCCTCGCAGTACTGGTGATGCTCGGTCAGGACACCTCGGTACGTGATGCCGTCCCGCGTGACCTCCTCTGTGTACCTTGTCATAGTGTCACCTCAGTTTGTGTACGTTGCGACCCGATACTCCTCGCCATCTTTGGATACCTCTATGAGGACGCCTGAGTAAGAAGCTGCATCTGCGTGACGATGCCTGCTGCTGTAAGGGCGACTATTTCTCGGTGACGTCCCTCTCGGGCATCGTTGCGAAGTCCGAAAGGTGGTACCAGTTGTTCCGGTACTTGAAGTAGCCGTCGGGCTCATACCCCTCGTCTGTCTTCAGGTGTTCGTACTTGTCTTCGAGGACCTTGGTGGGAACCTCGTAGTCGTACTTGAACGGACGCCACTTGTGGTCTGTGGTGATGTCGAGGCAGGTCATATCGCCGCTTCCCTCACGTTGGCGTTGCACCATGCGTCCATCCAGCCACCCGCGTAGTCCGCGATGACTTCCTCAGGGTCACTCACCACGTCTGGGATGATGAAGGCTCGCGACACCGTGTTACCGTCCCGCTTGATCAGGAGGTACATCTCATCGCAGGCCGTCAGAGCCTCCAGAGCCAACTTGGTGTCCGTTCCGGTATAGTCGGGGTCCTCGCCGTGTCCGTACGTGCAGACCAGCGTGAAGCCTGCATCGGTTGCGTCTTTGAGGAGTTGTCGGACGTACTTCAGGTTATCGCTCATGGTTATGGCTCCTTGGTTGGATGGTGTGTAGATGCGTAGTGTTGTCAGAAGCGGAAGTCGTTCGTCTTGAGGAACTCAGCTTCCTCCTTCGTGGCCATGACTACTGCCATCGGGTGTTTCTCCAGGTACTTCTGGAGTCGTGCTCGATTGGTCGGAGTGGGTACCTTGCGGTAGGCGTTGATCAACTTCGTCACAGTGCTGGCTCCATGGTTAGCTGAGTGATGAGGAGGGTCTTTTGGGGCACCCTCCGAGTCGCGAAGCGACGAGGACGATTTTTTGGGATCGCGTGGCGGTCGCATTACGGGGCGCTCCGGTATGCTCCGGCAAGCCTGCCCTTTGTGGTGCCTTCAAGCCCTGCTGTATGCCCCGCGTCCGCGTCTCACTAGGACCACGTCATCGTCGTCCCTGTATGTCGGGGCCTCATAGTCCTCGCGACCACCTGAGGACCATCTGTCAAAGACTGGCATGTCGTTTCCGCGTGGTGCGCGTTCCATCTGGACTGTCTTGTGGTGAATGCGCGTGGTCGGCTTTTGGTCAGGGTTGCGGCGGAGTGTGTCGCCTAGATAGATGGTGCGCATTGTCAGTAGCTCCTTGCTGCTTTCATCCGTGCCAGAATGTCGTCAAGACGCTGTAGCGTCCGCGCCGTGTCCATGCCGCATGTAATTGCGTAGTATGCAAAGCGTAGCTTGCGCATTGTGACCGCCTTTGAGGTTTCGACTTGCTTGTCTCGTCAGTAGGGGATGCTTACCCCTAGACCTCTCTCACCCTTGGCGTCTCTCCCTTCCCGCGTTCCGCGTGGGCCATCCTTAGGTTATACAAAGCGCTCCTCACACTCTGGGGCTTGGCTCTCTATGCTTGGCGGCCATGCCAGTTACCGTGGGGCCTAGACCCCCAAGAGTGCGTCACCGCCTCTCTTGTGAAAACCACACTATGTGCTTTGTCGTAGTGTGTAAACAGAAAAATGCACTGATAGCGAATAAAAACGCTAAGTATCTGTTTTAATGTCGTTCTTTCTGCATCATCTCTACCCTAATGTCTCCCTTTACGCCCTGCCTTACGCCTCATTAGGCCACGCTAGACCATATGTAACGCCATAGTGTCGCCGTCTCCCGGTGGACCATCAGGCCACGACATGAGGGCAGGCCGTACGCCTCTATATAGGGTGCGCCATGAGGTCAGGACATGAGGGCAGGCCATGCGGGCGCTAGACCATCACTAGTGCTCAGAGTGACCGCCTTGTGTCGCCCTCATGGTCTAGGGTGGATGGTGGCCATGCCTCACCCCTTCCCCATGGTCCCCATGAGTGAATGCTCAAAGTCACCGAAAAGAGTCACTGATTCGATCTGTAGAACGACCTCCCACAATGTCGCATAGTGTACCCCGCGAGCCATGCATGATGCGCAACCCTAGGGCCTGAATGGTGGCTTGTGGCGGGCGTACTTGATCCATAAGCAAGTCCAAAGTGTAGGAAACTCAATGGGTTACACCCCGCGCACCCCCGCCTAGTGGCCTTTGGAAGCCGCCACCGCCATGTAATGTTATCACGTTACCCAGCCGTACCCCCAGAGGGGGGAAGTCGCAGCGTTGTCACGTAAATCGGATGGCTCGCGTGAGCTACCCCTGGAGCGATCCGGGAAGTGGAGCACCATACCCTTTGAGGCGGGCCATGTGGACTTGGAGGGAGTTCATTGCACCCTGCACCTTCTCCTGGGCTACCACGAGGTAGTACCGGGGAGGAACTTGGGGTCATACTGGAGGAGAAACAGGAAGTCGGTCATATTGAGCACCTTGAGTAGGGAGGATTACCATCCCACCCCGCTATACAAGAGGGGGAGACATGAGGGAGGACATGGAGGAGGAGACAGGAAGTAGGTCACTTTGAGCACTACTGAGAGAGAAGCCTTTAGTGGCAAACTTGAAGGGGGTGGAGAGGAAGAGACATGGTCTCTCCCAACTCCTGTAGGTCTTACCCCTGTAGTAGCTACCTAGGGGGGCTCCTCTAGTACAGGCCTATTAATCCTCTCCAGGTTGTAAGTTTTTAGCGCCTACCACCACCTCGAAGACCACGCCTGAGAGCACGTCTTCCGGCCCCGCCTCCGGTGACTTCATCGGCGTCCTTGAAGAACTTCGCCAGTTCCTTCTCCCGGCGTTCCTCCTCGGCCTTTTCAGCCTGCTCGGCGGGCATGAGGCCCAACCGTTCCAGGACCATGCTCACGGCCCACAGCAAGGCCCTCCACGCGGTCGTCGTGCGTGAGGCAGTCCTTCTCACGGGCCAGACGTGTGATCTGGTACATGAGGCTGTAGCGGTCCCGAAGCTCGGTTCCGTCACGGGACTGGGTAGTGGCGTAGTCCTCCAGAAGACCTCCTTGGCCACCACACGAGACGATGGGCCGCGAAGACGGGCTCCAGGGTCTGGATGATGCGGAGTTCTTTCTGCTGCTTCTTGGCCCGCTCGGTGACGATCTCTGTCGCCTTCCGCTTGTCCTCGGGGTGCCGGGGCTGCTGCTTCAGGGTCTCCTCCCAGGCCTTCTTGACGTGGGGCTGGAGAAGCTGGCGAACATGCCCTGGCCGAAGTCCTCCTCGACGCGACAAGTCATCACGTTGAACTGGACCAGGAGGTTGGCGATCTCCTTCAGGGTCTTCTCCCGTGACCGTCCAGCCAGCCCGCCTGCTTGAGGCAGTACGCGGTGGAGTGCAGCACGGCGACAATCGTAAGCGTGGTCTCATCCTTGCCCTTGCCTGAGGGGTCGATGAAGGCAACGATTTGCTCCCACTTGGAGAAGCTGTCAGAACGCTGGCAGGCCTGTGGACGCGGTCCCCATCGAAGCTGATCGTCTGGACGTCCTTGAGTGCCAGGTGGTCCCCAGAGCCCCAGGAGACGAGGTCTGGCCCGGTCCTGCGATCCAGAGACATGCACATGATATCGCCAAGTCGGAGGGGTACCGCTCGACGTCGCTAAGGCTCGTATCAAGCATGAACTGGAGGGCGAAGCCCGCCTTGCCCCAGGACATTTCTCGTGCCCTCAGATCCTCGTCACTGAAGCGCGTAGGCTCGGTTGAGGTGCCGGTAGAGTTTGGGTCCTTCTCCAACATCCAGCTAACCCAGCGGGCCAGCCTGGAGCCGTATGATCGACGCTGCTTGCCGTTGGGGTAACGTGCAGGCCAGATCTTGATGACGTACCCGCGCTCCTTCTCAAGGACGTTGTAGATCGAGGCTTCCGTCTGGGGGTACCCAGGAAGATATCTGTCCACCCGGCTTGATGATGGCGTCGAACTCTCGGACGGAGTCTGCCAGCTTCTCCCGCATGTCGGGGGTCATGGAGTTGGTGTTCGTCTCCACGTCATCCCCGACGATCAAGTCACCACGGAAGCCGACGATCTGCGCCGTGACACCTACAGCGAACACTGAGGGAGTCTGGTCAGGACGTGCAGGCCCCACGTCGAACGC
>NZ_CAKKMZ010000002.1:0-250000 GCF_918741265.1 Rhizobium sp. CECT 9324
TGATATCCGGCTTGATCTGTCTGAGGTTCTCATAGCCGATGCCGCGGCGGGAGAGATCGCCGGGTTTGTAGTTTTCGACCACCACGTCCGAAATGGCGACCAGCCGGCGCAGCAGGGCGACGCCTTCCTCGCTCGTGATATCGATTGCAATCGATTTCTTGTTCCTGTTGGCACAGAGGAAATAGGCACTCAGGTCACTGTCATTGCCATCGGCATCGGGCAAGAACGGAGGCCCCCAGCTACGCGTATCATCGCCGCTTTCGGGTTTTTCGACCTTGATGACCTCTGCGCCAAGATCGGCCATCAGCTGGGTTGCCGTCGGGCCTGCCAAAATCCGTGACAGGTCCAGGATGCGCAATCCCTCCAGACTGCCGCTTGCCATCTGCCTGTCGTCCTGGGTCATTGTTTCACTCTGTTCTGACGTCATGTCGTCTTATGCCTTCCAGGGAGCGGCCTTGAACCAGGCGACCAGATAGGCGGTGGTGATGAGGACAGCAAAGCCGGTGAGATTGGCAAGCGCCGTCCACAAGGGTGTGCGCCCCACGTGATCGAGCCAGATGCCGATCATCTGTGCGACGACCATACCGGTGGTGAAGACGGCGAGGGATTGCTGCCCGATTTTCATCAACAGGCGTGTGGCGGGATAGATGCGCGGATGGATCAATCTCTGCCCTCCAACGCCGACGGCATGGAAGGCGATATAGGCGAGCGCGACGAAATGGATGAGCCGCAGCAGGCCGAACGTGGTCTTGTCGGTCAAAGGCCGGATGGCACTGGCCGCATCCCGGAAGAAGGCGGATGCGTCGAGGACCATGTACCAGGCGAAGGGCACGGTCGCGAGAACGACAGCGATGGCCAGAGCCATCAGCCAGCGCTTATTAGGCGGCGAAACGATCGTGCCACGCATCAGGAAAAAGCCCAGGAAAAAGATGAGTTGCCAGCCGAAGGGGTCGAAGAACCAGGAGCGATCGGTCCACGGCTCGGCTGGAAAATGCACCAGGGCAAACTGGGCGGACAGCCAAAGCACAGTCATCAGCAGGATCGGCAGAGAACGGTGCACGCGCTCGGCCAGCAGCATGACCGGCATCAGAGCCAGGATCACCATGTACATCGGCAGGATGTCGAAATAGTTCGGCACATAGGTGAGGGTCAACAATCCGATGAGAAGGGGGGCGGGCTCGCTAAACAGCCGGACGAAGTTGAGGCTCTGGATATAGGAGGTTCCATCGGGCTTGTTGCCGGCAACGGCCATCAGCGTTGCAATGACGAGGAACACGCAGATATGCGACCAGTAGATCTGCCAGATGCGCTGCACCACGCGTGCCGACAGCATCACGATCCCCACCCGGTCAAACAGGCGACCGAAGGCAATCGCTGATGCCATGCCCGACAGGAAGACGAACATCTCGGTGGCATCCGAGAAACCGAACCGCGCCGGAATCCACAGGGCCCAGTGGTCGTTCGGCACATGCGCCAGAAGAATGATCAGCATCCCGATCCCGCGAAACACGTCGAGGCGCGGATCGCGAGGGCGTTTGACACGCACGGGGACGTCGGACCTTGCGGCCGGTTCAGAAGGCGTTTTTGTAAGCATCGGCGTCAAAGCTGCATGAGATCAGAGTAAACATTGCCCGGCCTTCAGCGGCCGCAAGCTCGCGGCGGAGATCGTCGGACGTTTCGACGCGAACGCCGTGACCACCAAATCCGGTTGCAATGGTGGCAAAGTCGCTTTCGCCAAGTGCGACACCAGCCGGCGTCAGGCCGGCCGAGGCCTGCTTCAATGCGATGAGCGCGAGGCTCCGGTCCTGGAAGACGACGACGATGACGGGATGACCGAGATCCCGCAGCGTCGCCAGTTCGCCGATACCCATCTCCAGCCCGCCATCGCCCATCACGGCAAAGACGCGACGTGTGGGATCGGCGACCTTCGCTCCGATCGCGAGAGGCAGTGCCGCCGCCATCGTGCAGAAACCGGCGGATTGCAGGAGGGACAAGGGGCGGTGGGCAATCCATTTTTGCGACAGCAGGATCCGGTGCGCGCCGCTGTCGACGGTCACAAGGCTATCCACGCCGGCGGCCTCATTGATGAGGTCGATGATGACATGGGGACCCCAGTCCGAGCGGGTCGCAAAGATCTCCGTGACTTTTTGCCGGGCGCGGATGTGCTCGCCATCAGGCCAGGATTTCTTGGGCTCAACGGCAGCGGCCAGGGCGGCTGTTGCGTCAGCCGTATTGGCAACGAACCGGGTGGCCGCATGATGCATGGCATGATCTGGCGCGGCGGACGTGATTTCCACGATCCTCTCGGGATCCATCACCGGATCCAGCCAGCCGAGACGCATCTCGATGGGATCGTAACCGACCATCAGGATCAGATCGGCGCGGCGTATCAGGCCAAGCATGATGGCATCGGCCAGCGGCGAAAGACCTGCTCCGCCGAGAGAGAGAGGATGGGTTTCGGGGACCACCCCCTTGCCCTTGTAGGTCGTCAGAACCGGAGCACCGATCGCTTCGGCCAGACGCAGGATGGGAGTCCCCGCATTCGCCCGTGCCGCCTCGAAGCCGGCAAGGATCAGGGGCCGCTCGGCCTTTGACAGACGCTGCGCCAGGGTCTGGATCGCCGGATCGGCCGCCCCGATTACAGGCGCAAGGATGTTGGTCGGGCTGATTACCCTCGGATTGGGATCGACCATCGCCGCAACGGCAGGAGACAGATCGAGATGAACCGGGCCCATTGGTTCCGTGAGGGCAAGCGCCAGCGCGCGGGCGACGGTCGGTCCGGCGCTCTCGCACTCGATCTCGAAACTTGCCTTGACCACAGGCCGCAGGAGCTGGGCGTGATCGATGACCTGATGCGTGTAGCGGGCGCGCGTGGGGCGGTCGACGATGCCGGAGATGACGATGAGCGGCACACGCTCCTGGGCGGCGTCCGCAATGCCGTTCACGGCATTGGCGAGGCCTGGTCCGACGGTGGTGACGAGCATGCCGGGTGTGCCGGTGGTGATGCTGGCACCCGCCGCCATCGAGGCTGCCGCCGTCTCGTGGCGAGCGAGATGAAAGGTGATCCCGGCCTTTTCCAAACCGTCGATCAAGGTCACGACCTCGCCGCCCGGCATGCCAAAGGCGTGGCGGACCCCGTGGGCATGCAGCGTGGCCGCAACGGCTTCAACAACCCGGGCCGGTGTGGTTTCGATGGCATCTGGCATTGGGCAAAGGCCTCTCTCAATATCGTGAAGTGCCGCTAAATTGCGGCGCCCCAACAAAGACTGTACGTGGAAATGAAGGTTTGGGGCAGGAGGCGACACGGTGACATTTCGTAAGGTTCTGCTGATCGCGGCTGGTCTTCTGGCGCCTGCTGCGGCTCATGCCGATGACTGCGGCGCGGAGGTGCCTTGCGTCGTCGAAGACGGTTCCTACCGGATAGAAATGCCCGTGTCTGGCGCTGCAAAGGGAGTGCTGGTGTTTTTTCACGGATATAAGAGTTCGGCCGAACTGCAGATGAAGCATCGGGCGCTCGTTGAAGTCGCGCATGCGCACGGGCTGGCCTTTGCCGCCGTCGATGGCCTCAACGGAACCTGGTCGCACCCCAACGCGCCTGGACGATACCGCGACGAGAAACGCTTCGTCGGTCACGTGCTTGATGATCTCGTGACGCGTTTCGGTTTCAACGCGAAAAACACGCTTGTCGGCGGGTTCTCCCAGGGCGCGTCGATGGCCTGGTACACGCTTTGCCAGCAGGGAAATCGCCTTGCAGGTGCCGTGACCTTCTCCGGTGTATTCTGGAATCCGCTGCCGGAGCCAAAGGATTGTGTCGCGGACATGCCGCCGATGGTGCAGATCCACGGCTCGGCGGACAAGACGTTTCCCCTGAGTGGCCGCGCCATTGGCTCGGACTTCCACCAGGGTGATACATTCGAGAGTATCGCCATCATCCGCCAGCAAAAGACCTGCAAGCCTGAGACGGTCGTCCAGAAGGTCATCGGCGGTGTTTCCTGCGACGTCACACCCGACTGTAATCGCGGTGAAGTCGCACTGTGCATTCATGACGGCGGCCATCAGGTCCGTCCTGATCATCTGGACGCCGCTCTTAGGGACCTCGGTTTCTGAGGCGACGTTGCGCACACCATTTGAGGGATTTGCGCAACGTCCTGCTTCATGTCGGAGAGGCTTCACGCGAGTGAACGCTCGCGAAACCAGACCACATAGGCGACAACAAGTCCGAACAGCAGATGGCCGACAAGCGATGCCCAGGTCAGAGGAATGAAGCCTAGGAAAGCTGGAAAGCCGGCGATCAGGTGGGCCATCACATAGAGCGCGAAGATCCATAGGCCGACCCCGAAGCCGAGCCCGGTCAGGAACAGGGGCAGTCGGGGGAAAATCAACCGCTGCAGCGGCCTTGCGATGAACAGATAGCCGATCGGATAAAAGATGATCCCGACAATGGCGTGGATCACTTCAGCCAGGAACAGGTTCTGGAAACCGAACACGCTCTGGACGAGCCCGGCCGGTTCGAGCGGGCCGCCGACGAGGAGCGGCGTGATCCCTCTTGCCCAGAATTCCCAGGTGATGTCTGCAGCCAGTCCCGCGATGACGATGGTGGCCAGCAGCCTTCCCGAGATGCGTGGAAGAATAGGCGCGTGGTGTGTCTCGATCATGGTCATTTTCGTTCCCCTTGGTTTGAACGTCGATAGGGTGCAAATTGGAAAAGTCACAGTGCCGTTTGCATTTCGATCGACCCGAGCAGTCGATCTTCGGCACGCAGCAGGCCGCGCACGGCGCGGATCCGAGAGAGCCCCGCGCTGTCACCATTCGTCCCCGCAGCCTTGGCCACCGCGAGAAGGAAGAAATCACGCTGCGCATTGCTGCCACCGATCATCGGGATGTTGAGAACGAGCTGATCCAGCATCTGCCGATCAGCCGCCGTGCTCATGCCCGCGATGATGCGGGCAAGAGGCAGTCCAACCTGGGCGGCAACCTGAGCCTGATCGCCGTTGCCGGCGGCCTTGCGCTCCAGCCCGCTGAGGATATCACGCACCCCGGTGTACTCGCCGATGGCAACAAGAGCGGCCAGTGTATGCAGCGAGGCAAATACCAGCGTCGTATCGTGCCGCCTCTTCAGCGCAATCTCTGCAAGGTCCGCCCATCGGGATCCCACGTCCACACCCGTCTGGTTGAGGCGCCACAGGAGCGAGACGGCGTTCGCCATGTCACGGAAATCGTCCGTCTGCTGCGGGCGCACTTCCTCGTCGTAGATCTTCAGGACCTGTTCGTGATCGCCGCGCTCCAGATGCAACAGCGCAAGGTGCCAGGCCATGTGGAAGGCAAAGTTGTTGCAGCGCGACCAGGAACTGCGTCCCTCTTCGAGCCAGGCTATGCCGGCCGTGGTATCGCCGCGCATCTCGTGGACATGGGAAACGGCATGCAGGCCCCAGGCATCATCCGGCTGCAGGCGCACGGCGCGCTGTCCGGCTGCTTCGGCTGCCTCGTAGAAGCCATGCTCCTCGAGCGCGAATGCATGACAGCCGAGCAGGAAGCCGGCAGCGGGCAGTTCTTCGCTCCAGACTTCCATCACCCGGTTGCTCGCCGAGAGCATTCCCTTGGCATCACCCAGCATGAAGCGCAGGGCATGCGATATCTTGAACGGGAGGAAGGTCGCCGGCCGCTCGGCAAAGCCTTCGTCGAGCCGGTGGGCGGCTTTCGCAAACGAGCCGTCCACGGCCGCCGCCAACGCATGCACCAGAACCTGCTCGTCCCGTGTTCCACCGTCTCGATAGGCCATGGCCCTTCGCGCTGTGGCCAGTGCTTCTGCCGCCGGTGTTGCCAGTTCGGAACGCGCGAGAATGAGGTTCGCAAATCCCTTGAGCGCCAGCGCTGCCACATGGTCGGGATCTGCCGAGAGGGTCGACTGGAGTGCCACCCCCGTGTTTGGGCTATGGGCGGCAAGACCATGGACCGCCGCCTCGAAAGCCGTTTCAGCTTCAGAGCTCACCGTGCTCGTCGAAAAATTATAGGCATCTAATCTCATTCGTTCGGCTCCTTGAAAGAACCATCACGATCCGGATTTGTGAGACCAAGCTGTTGCAGGAGTTCGTCGGCCACGGGCTCCCGAATACTCTCGGAGATCAGGCTCCTGGTAATTTTCAGGCCGCGAACATAGGTCCTGCAGTCTTTGCATTGCGCCAGATGAACCGACATCATCATCCGGGTCCGCGTCGAACCCTCGCGATTGATGTAATCGCTGGCAATGTCTGGAATTTCTCTGCAACTTAGCAATGCCGTTCACCTCTTGGTCTAAACCCGGTCGGGTTCTGCCCGTAAGACTTGGCTTTGCCGGGAACGTTACAGCATTCCTTTCACGCTTGCGTGATGCCCCACATTCTTTCCCAGAAGCAAGGTTTCGATCTCATTGCGGATACGGGTGCGGGCGCGGTGGAGCATGACGCGCTGGTTCTCCGGGCTGAGCTCAAGAAGCTCGCAGGTTTTCGCCGCATCGTGACCCTCGACATCCCGCATGATGAGAACCGCCTTCTGCGCCTGCGGAAGTCGATCGATCATCTCGCGAACATGGTTCCACAACTGTCGCCCGGCAAAAATCCTCTCCGGGTTCAGGCCGTCAAAAGAGCGAGGTGCGTCCGTCCAGTGCCCTGTCGCATCGAAACGTGATGGCGACATAGCATCGGTCTCGTCGCCATGATCGTCTTCCTGAGCGAGCGGGGCATAACGTCCTTCTCGCTTGGCAAAGGTCTTGGCCTTGTTGAGCAGAATAGCGATGATCCAGGTCGACAGGGCCGCCTTGCCTTCAAACCTGGAGATGTTTGCAACCACCGAAAGCCAGGTCTCCTGAGCCACATCTTCAGCTGTCGCCCGGTTCTTCACAATGGTCTGTGCCAAGCCGACCAGGGCAGCATGGTGACGCTCGACGAGAAGGCGCAGAGCCTCTGGATCGCAACTCCGAAGCTGATCGAGAAACAGTCCATCCGCATGAATGCGCAGGCCGAAGCCGATTGCGGCAACGAAGAATGTAAAGCTCATTTTTACTCCGCCAAGTGCACGCTACCGGAGCGCCTTCGGGTCAATAAGCGTCTTTAAAGACAGAAAAGTAAAGGTGGCGAAAACTGCGTCTCGGAAAATTGAACGATCTCCGCCTGTTCAAAGTCAAGCATAAAGAGACTGGCTCCGGCTTTGCCGGCGTCGATGGATGATGGCGGCGCGCGGCCAGAGCCGCCTCCAAATTGAGTTGATTATATCAAGCAGCCACAAAGCCTGTAACGTCGAAGCTAGAACTCGCCTGAAACTTCCCTTCGCTGGCGATCCAGTTCTTCGCTATATCGTCTCAGAGTATGGCTCTCGCTAAGCTGACCCACGACTTTTCGTTCAATCAAGTCGCTGACAACAGCGAGTGCTTCAGATTGCGTTCTCTCGAAGAGGGCCGCGGCCTGCTTGGCATTCATCTGTGGCAGCAGAACATCCGATTGAAAATGTGCCAGATCCCTTACGAAACGCGGTTGATCTTCCTGCTCGGTTAAGCCGGAGTAGACTTCCGGAACGAGTATCAGTCCCGCGTATTTTCCCGTCTCCTCAACGAGAACAACCCGCTGGGCTGAGCCGATTGGAAATGCCTTTTTGAACTCGTCGACCATCACGTCGGCCCTGGCCGTCTTCACATCTGCGCGCATCAACTTGTCGACGGTCAGGTTGCGGATCCAGCCGACATCATGGGCACTACGAATGCTTTCACCCCGAAGGTGAAACCGCCAGGTGGCGAACGAGTAGCCGAATGTCGATCTAACAACGAACGAAGAAGTAATGACGGCCGCAAGGACAAGCGCAGTGATCGGAAAGTCGCCTGTGATCTCAAGAGCGAGAAAGGTCATCGTCAAGGGGCCGCCGATTACCGCAACGGCAAGTGAACTCATGCCGACCACAGCATAGATCACGGGCGTCAGCGTGGCGTCCCAGAAGTAAGGCGCGGCATAGGCGAACATTTTCCCGACTAGCGCTCCCATAAAAAGTGAAGCGAAGAAGAGGCCTCCGCGAAAGCCGGAGCCGATCGAAACAGCCGACGCCACCGCCTTCAAAAAGAACAGGGCCAAGAGAGAAGAAACGGCGACGTCGCTAGCCAAATTCAAATGCAGCGCACCATGCCCACCGGAAAGAATCTGTGGCGATACGAAGGCCAGCAAGCCAACCGCTATCCCGCCCAAGGCCGGACGGAAAGGCAGCGATATTGAACTTTTGCGGGCAGTTTCCTCAACAAAAGAGACTGCCTGCATCAAGAGAATACCGACACCGGCGCAGAGTATGCCAAGCAGGATTGCGGGAATGTAGTCGGCAGGCAAAACTGCACCGAACTGATCCACGTCGATGGTGAATTCGCTGCCCGCCAACATTCGAGCGACCAGCGTCGCCACCAGCGCGGAGACAACAACAGGTGTCAGCGACAAGATCGTGTAGGCGCCGATGATCAGCTCGAATGCGTAGAATGCGCCCGTCAATGGCGCGTTGAAAGCCGCGGCTATTGCACCCGCAGCGCCACAACCGACAAGCACTCTCAAATCGGAGCGGCGAAGTTTCAGCTTCAGGCCGAGTTTCGAGGCAACGCCAGCCGCAATCTGGGTATAACCCGCTTCCAGACCAACAGATGCCCCGAATCCATTTGAAACAAGGTTCTGGACTACGACTATCAGGCTATCGGTCAGAGAGAGACGACCGCCATGGAGCGCGTTGGCCTCGATCGGATCGACGAGCGGGCGTTTACGATACCGTGCCAGACCAAATAAGATTATCCCCAGAATGACTCCACCGCCTATGGGGGCGATCAGAAGCAGGAAATGATCGCCAATTGTTGAGGAGCTGAGCCTGGCCGAGCCATCAATCCTAAAGATCAGTCTATGCATCTCGCTCGCGATGTAACTCATAAGAACAACGGCGATGCCGGCAGCCGCACCCACGATCGCGCCAGCTATAGAGAGACCAAGTTCGGTCCTTCTCGCTAGCGCTTGCCAGGCAGCCGGGTCGAACGGTCGTCTGATCAACCGAAACCGCGGAAGCTTCAAACGAAAGAACTTGCGGGACTTGGGGCTGGGGTTCACGATTTTTACTTCTTCATGCGAACGGCAAATTTCTGACAAGTGGTCATCAGGTACCCCTGGGAGAGCGGCGGTGCAACTGAAGAAGCTGACCGATGTGGCGAACAAAGAATTGGTGAGAAAAAAGCCAAGACCGCAGAGGAACTGCGCATGCAATGGACGGTTCCATAAAGGGCGCGCCGCAGCACCATATTGGTTCAAGGTAAGGTTGCGAATTCCAACATATCGGAAGTTCATAACTCGGCTCGACTGATTGTATATCCCATTGACATATCCCAATCCGGAGGTTATGTGGGATCGTGGTGTAAACCTGCAAAAGGGACGCAGATGGAGCAGGGATCAGTATTCCAAAGCAACCGAAGCCAAGCTATCCGTTTGCCCAAGGCGGTCGCTCTACCGGATGATGTAAAGCGCGTTGATATTGTTGCCGTGGGACGCACACGTATCATCGCACCTGCTGGCGAGGTCTGGGACAGCTGGTTTGAAGGAGCGACGGTGACATCCGACTTTATGAGTGAGCGTGATCAGCCAGTGTCTCAGGAGCGCGAGGCATTCTGATGCTGAAGTACATGTTGGACACCAACATTTGCATTTTTACGATCAAGAACCGGCCCCAGCAGGTGCGCGATGCGTTTAACAGACATCACGGTCAGCTGTGCATCAGCTCGATCAGCTTGATGGAGTTGATTTACGGGGCGGAAAAGTCAGCCAGTCCGGAAAAAAATCTTCCCGTTGTGGAGGGCTTTGCCGCGCGCCTCGAGGTGCTGCCGTACGAAGAAATGGCAGCCAGCCATACAGGTCAATTGCGCGCCGAATTAGCCCGCAGTGGAACTCCGATCGGACCCTATGACCAGTTGATCGCAGGACACGCCCGCTCGCGGGGGCTCATTGTTGTCACAAATAATCGTCGTGAATTTGACCGGGTGCCCGGTTTGCGGGTCGAAGACTGGACCGTTTAGCGTCGAGCCTAGACCTTCGACCGCTGAGTGTCGCCGCGCTTTTGCCAGAGGATGCCTGTCCGCGGCCAAGCCAAATCTTACGGCGAAGAAAACTGCTCTGCAGGGCTCCGGCACAGCACCTCGAACGCCTTGGCCGCTGCGGAGAGACGGCGCTCCTTGTGCCGAAGGATGGTGAACTGGCGTGAAGTCACTTCAGCGTCGAGCAGGACGAGTTGTCCCTGTTCCACAAACGGCGCTGCCACAGATCCCGAAATCGCCGTGACCGCCTCGCTGCCGCGAACCGCATTTAAAACACCTTCGTTCGATGGCAGGATCAGCAGGACATCCAAGCGGGCGGGATCGATCGAACGCGACCTGAGTTCGCGTTCGAAAACCGCGCGGGTGCCGGAGCCCGGCTCGCGAAGAATCCATTTCAGCCGGGTGAGGTCCAACTCTGGGGACGCATCCCGGTCCATGGCCGCCTTTGATCCGGTGGCGGCGGCAATGACCAGCCTGTCGATGGCGACCGAGGCGGAGCTGAGTGCCGGCTCATCGATATTGCCCTCTATGAAGCCGAGTTCTGCGGCACCTTCCAGCACGGCAGCCGCGACGGTTGCCGTGTTTCCATCTTTCAGATGCACGTCGATGCCGGGATATTCGTTCTTGAAGCTCAGCAAGCGATGGGGCAGCCAGTAGTTGGCGATCGTCTGGCTCGCCTGAACGTCGAGCTTGCCGGTCTTCAAGCCACCGAGTTCGGCAAGCACAGACTGGGCAGCTTTCGCCCGTGCGACGGTCTCGCGGGCCTCGCGCAGAAATACCTCCCCGTCTCGGGTCAGTTCGATACCCCTGCCGACGCGGTCGAAGAGCCTGACGTTGTAATGCGCCTCCAGCGCCCTGATCGAGGCGCTGACGGCGGACGGCGTGAGACCGAGAAAGCCGGCCGCCTTGGTGAGATGCTCGCGCTCGGCTACGGCGATGAAAATGGAGAGCTGTTCGAAGGTCATGCCAAATCATGAAATTGAACTGCATGAAATGTCAATTATTATGCGATTGATTCGAACTAAACGGAAGAATATTCCCTGATTTAGATATTCGGGAGTATTTCATGTTTTGCTTGAGCGTTTTGAAGCGGATTTTGCCCGGACTTCTCGCGAGCATCGCCATATCAGTTCTCGCGCATTTTCTCGCTGCCATGGAAATGAAAGCCAATGGCTTCGTCTGGCTCGACAGCCTCGTGCTCGCGGTCATACTCGGCACATTGGCAAACACCATGTTCGGATTGCCGTCGATCCTCCAGGACGGTATAGATTTTTCCTCCAAGTTCATCCTGGAATTGGCGATCGTGCTGCTCGGCGTGACGATCAATCTGGCGACCATCGCCAGCGTCGGCACGACGATGATCGGCATTGTTGCGGCCGCGGTCCCGCTGTCTCTGCTGGCCAGCTATGGCATTGCGAGAGCGCTCGGTCTGACCGACCGGCTCGCCATGCTGGTCGCTTGCGGCAATTCGATATGCGGCAACTCGGCGATCGTTGCCGCGGCCCCAGTCATCGACGCGAAGCCGGAGGATGTCGCATCGGCGATCGCTTTCACGGCGGCGCTCGGTGTGCTGGTCGTGCTCATGCTGCCGCTGGCGTTCACGGCCTTTCACCTGACGCAATGGCAATACGGCGTGATTGCCGGCATGACGGTCTATGCGGTACCGCAGGTCCTCGTTGCCACCGCGCCGATCGGTGTGGTCAGCGCCCAGATAGGCACGATCGTCAAGCTGATGCGCGTGCTGATGCTGGGTCCCGTCATCTTCACGCTTAGCCTGAGGAGCGGCATGCGCCGCCGAAGCCGGTTCTCCGTCATGCAGATGATCCCGTGGTTCATCGCCGGTTTCTTCTGCCTGATGCTGGCCCGCACGTTCGACTTGGTTCCGGAAACCCTCCACGAGCCCGCCAAGGACGCCTCGACGATCCTGACCGGGATATCGATGGCCGCGCTCGGACTATCGGTGAACCTGCGCACGGTCTTCGCCTCCGGTGGCCGCGTGCTGGCGGCTGGCTTCCTGTCGATACTGGCGCTGGCTTGCCTGAGCGCCATCGCATTGCTGTTCATACCCGCCCTGTGACGTGGTGCGGACCGCCATCCGGCGTTTGCGGCGCGTCTCGGTGAAGTGTTAGACTGACAACGATGGATACATCGACACTTCTGATCACCCACAAGGTCCTGACCGGCCGCAGCATACGCGGCACCGCGCGTCTTATGGAAAAGCCCGTCCCCAGCATCGCAGCGGCGGTCGAGCGGATGGAAGCTGAGATTTCGGTGCCTCTTATCCGCAAGGCTGGCAACGGCATCGTGCTGACGCTGGAGGCGGAACGTTTGTCGCCCGCGATCGGACTTCTGGCCGAGCAGGTTGAGCGGATCGTCGCGGTCGGCAACCAGCGAAGCCAAGATGTCTCGCTCAGCCTTGCCGCGCTTCATCGCTTCACCCAGGTCGCTGAGATCGGCAGCATCCGGCGTGCTGCCATGCATCTCGGCATCGGTCAGCCGCAGTTGGCGCGCCAGGTCATCCACATCGAGACCACGCTCGGCTGCAAGCTGCTCAACCGCACGGTCAACGGCTCTACCGTTACGCCGGCCGGACGCCGGCTGGCAGAGGTCGTTCGTGAACTGGAGACGTCGTGGCACGAGCTTGCCCATGCGGCAGCCGGACGCTCACGTCGCGAAGCGGCGACTATCCGGCTTGGCTCCATTATCCCGATGGGACATGACAGCTTCGTCGCGACCCTGCTCGCCTCGCTGATCGCCGCCTGGATCGATGACCAGCCGCTTCATCCGCTGTTTATCGCCAGCAACACCACTGAGGAACTTATTACCGGTCTGAAGAGTGGCAAGTTCAACTCGGTACTGCTCAACAGCGTGCGCATTTCTGCTGAATTCGAGTCGCACCTGATCGCCCGGTCACCTCTGTCTCTCATAGGCCGGTCCGACATTGTCGGATCCGCCCGGGGTATCGACGGCATCGTGCGCGTGCTGTGCGAAAATACCGTCGCGTTTCCGAGCCCCAAGAGTGGCCTGCGCCAGGTCATCAACGGACTGATGGAGGCGGTGATAAATGAGGACGCCCGCGACGCCCTGAACATCACCGATGTGGATTCGATGCCGGTCATTCTCAATCTCGTGCTGCGGCACGGCATCGTTTCGATCATGCCATCGGAATCGGTCGCCAACCTGCCCTCCGGCCTCTCTCAAATCCCGTTGCCGCCCGAATACAACCTGCCGCATTGGCTGGTTCATGCAAAGAACGACGCGAGCCGGCAGACCGCCAGGGCGGTGCTGACAGTGCTTGAGAAACTGGGTTACGGAGAAAAGAATGCTCGGTCCGAGGTTTGACCAGCCGGGCAGTAAACCTGGCTTGCGGCAGGAAATCGTGTTGTCATCCGCTTTTTCGCGAATGACAATACTCTTTAAAATGTTGATTTAGAAGGCTTTATTTACTTACCGAGTGTGAGGCGCGCATACAATATTACGCGCCCGCAAATGTGGGATATCCCAAAATATATACACCCGGAGCCGACATCATAGGCCCTTCTAAAGGGCTGATGCGTGTGTTTGTCTGCTGATAACAAAATAAGCACAGGGGAAAAAATGAGCGTTTTGACCGCCAGGATGGCTGTTGCTCGGCTGCGCAATGGGGTGACAACTTCTGCTTCCAGATATTGCCGCTTCGTCTTTTCGAACGCCATTGCGATCACCAGCCGCTTCCGCGCTTTCGCGTCCCGACGTGAGGGAGCCATCCTGAACAACCGCTCGGGGAGGTTTGCATGACCGGTTCTGCTCAAACAGTAACGCTGCAGCCGTCCTCCGTGACGATCGAGGACATCGTGGCGGTAGCGCGTCATGACGCGCGGATCGAGGTTTCCCCGGCTGTCGAGCAGGGTATCATCGCAGCGCGCGCCGTCGTCGATCGCTACGCGGCGCAGGATATTCCCGCCTATGGCCTGACAACCGGGCTTGGCGCTGGTGCGGACACACGCCTTGCTGCCGATGATCTCGTCGCTTTCCAGATCCGGGTTCCCCTGGCCCGCGCGGTTGGAGTGGGTGAACCGTTGCCCCGCGAAATCGTCAGGGCGATGATGGCGGTGAGAGCGGCTGGCATGGCCGCAGGCGGTTCCGGTGTCTCGCCCCGTGTCTTCAAGAGTTTGATCGATGCCATCAATGCCGGTTTCCACCCGGTTGTCCCAACGCTCGGCTCCATCGGTGCAGCCGACCTTGCGCCGCTGGCGCAGATGGCAAGTGCCTTGCTTGGCATCGGAACGGCGGAATTCGGCGGCAAGGTGCTGCCGGCCGATGAAGCGTTGAGTGCAGCAGGCCTTCTGCCCCTCGAACTGGGCCCCAAGGATGGCCACGCCCTGGTGGTCGCCAACAGCTTGTCCGTCGCTCAGGCATGCCTGCTTGTCCATGACCTCAAGCGGCTATTCGACTGGTCGCTACGGGCAGTTGCGCTCGACTTCGAAGCGTTTCGCGCGAATGTGACGGCGCTTGACGACCGCGCACTGGCAGTGCGGCCTGCCTTCGGTCAACGCGCCGTTGCGGAGCGGCTACGGACCATTTTGTCAGGCAGCTCCCTGTTCGCTGACGGCGCGGCACGGCGCCTGCAGGATCCGCTGAGCTACCGCTGCGTGCCACAGGTCTGGGGTGCGCTGTCGCATGCCATGGCCGAAGCCGAGGAAGCGACATCGATAGAACTGAACAGTTCCAGCGACAATCCGGTCGTGCTGGCTTCGGAAGGTCTGATCCTGTCGCATGCCAATTTCGACCTGACGGCCTTCGTGCTGTCGTGGGAGCGGCTCGGCCAGGCCATGGCGCATTGCGCTGCTGGTACCGCCTATCGCACCATGAAGATCATGTCGCCCGGCATGTCCGATCTGCCGCGCTTTCTGACTCCGATGGGCCAGAACCGCACCGGTTTTGCCACCGTGCAGAAAACAGTCTCGGCGCTCGAGAGCGACATCCGTCATCTGGCGGCGCCGTGCTCGCTGACACCGATCCCGGTCGCAGACGGCGTCGAGGACCAGGCGTCGATGGCGCCGCGCGTGCTCGCCAAGACAGCCGACATCATCAGTCGGCTTCGCTACCTCGTTGCAATCGAACTTGTTGCCTCGGTCCAGGCCGTCGACCTTCGCGGCGTTGCTGGCGAACTCGGCCGAGGCACGGATGCGACCTACCGTTTCGTGCGCCAGCATGTCGCAGCGCTGACCGAGGATAGAGCCCAAGGCCCCGATTTCATGCGGCTGGCCAACGCGATCGATGGCGCGGTTCTGGAGGTTGAAGGAGGCCCATCGCCACGCGGTGGGAGGAGGACGTGAGTTTAGAAAAAGGAGACGTGATCCCCCAGCCACGCCAAGCCACAAGCACAGACTGATAAGCCTTAAAAAGAAAAAGGGAACATAAAATATGAAGAACTGGACCATCAAGACTGTCGTCGCAATGATCACAATCGCCGCGGCGACGCTGCAGCCTGCCGCAGCCGAACCGATCAAGGTCGGCAGCAAGAACTTCACCGAGCAGTACATCCTCGCCGAAATGTACGCAGCGCTGCTGGAAAACGCCGGCCTCGTGGTCGAGCGCAAGATCAATCTCGGCGGCACCCTGATTGCGCATGAGGCACTGAAAGCCGGTGAGATCGACCTCTATCCGGAATACACCGGCACGGCGCTTTCAGCCGTGGTCAAGGGCGCACCGTCGACCGATGCCGACAAGGTCTACAACGAGGTCAAGGACTTCTACGCCAAGGAATTCAACCTGACCTGGCTCAAGCCGACCGGCATCAACAATGGCTATGTCATTGTCGTGCGCGGCGACACGGCAGAGGAGCACGGCCTCAAGACCTTGTCCGACCTCGCCAAGGTTTCCGGCACGCTGGTATTCGGCGGTGGTCCAGAGTTCCCTGAACGCCAGGACGGCCTGCCCGGCCTGAAGCGCGTCTATGATGCGGAGTTCAAGGAGTTCAAGCAGTTTCCGAAGCTTGCCCTTCGCTACGACGCGCTCATCCAGAAGGAGATCGAGGTGGTAAACGGGGCGGCGACAGACTCGCAGATCGCACTGCAGAACCTCGTCGCGCTCGAAGACGACAAGGGTCTGTTCCCACCCTACTATGTGGCGCCGATTGTTCGCCAGCAGGTGCTCGACGCTAACCCCGCTGTCGCCGAACTTCTCGAAAGCCTCGGCAGCCATCTCGACAATGCCACGATGCGTACGCTCAACGCCCGCGTCGAGAATGATCATGAGGAAGCGGCCGACGTTGCTGTCTCCTTCTTGAAGGAAAAGGGGCTGCTGAAGTAGCAGCCGCCACGTTCCGGCCGGAGCCATCCCGGCCCGATGCCGCCACCGGAAGCAGGGGAGGGCCAGGACCTTAGGCCCTCCTTTTCTCCACCCGCCAACACGACTGATCTGACCGAACTCCCCAGAACCACAAGGGGGGACAGGAACCCGCGTTCCATTCAAACTGAAGTCTGGAGAGACATGACATGCAAGAAATCTGGATCGACTATCTGAACGCCGTGGACACCAAGGCGCTTGCCCTGACAAACGAGGAAATCCTGGCAGCGGTTTCGACCGCACTGGAAGCCCAGGGGCGCGGCGAGACCGTGATCGAGCCACGTGTCCACCTCGTCCCGGAAAGCTCCGACAAGGGCCACTTCAATGTGCTGCGCGGTTATGTGAAGCCGCTCGACTATGCCGGCGTCAAGATAGTCGGCGACTTCGTTGATAACTACAAGGTCGGGCTTCCCTCCGAACTCGCCGTGCTGAACCTTTTCGATCCGCGTACCGGCGTGCCGAAGGCAATCATCGACGCGACCGCGATCACCGACATGCGTACTGGCGCCATGACCGCGATCGGCGCCCGCCATCTGGCGCGCAAGGACAGCAAGGTTCTCGGCCATATCGGCGCGCGGGGAACCTCCTACTGGAATATTCGCCTGCTCGACCACCTTTTCGACTTCGACGAAATTCGTGTCCACTCCCGCCGCCCGGAAAGCCGCGAAGCATTCGCAGCCCGCCTGACGGAGGATCTCGGCAAGAAAATCGTCGTCACCGACAATTGGGAAGACTGCCTGAAGGATGCCGATATCATGGTCGAGGCGAGCCGCCTGCCGGAACCCACGCCGCTGTTCAAGACGAGCTGGGTGAAGAAGGGCGCATTTGTGGTGCCTTATGGCACGATGAGCGCTCTCGAATTTGACCTTACCGACATCATGAGCAAGGTCGTCGTCGACGACTGGGGCCAATGTGGGCCAGGCCGCCCCTATGGCGCGTTGCGCCGCCATGTCGACGAGGGCAAGGTGACGCGGGAAAACCTGCACGCGGAACTGGGTGATATCGTCTGTGGCGCGAAGCCGGGTCGCGAAAATGATGATGAGACCATCCTGTTCTGGCACCGTGGCCTCAGCAGCACCGACGTCGCACTTGGCGCTGCGATCGTGGACAAGGCAAAACGCAATAATATCGGCCAGAAGCTTCGGTTTGCGTGATCCTCTATGAATGACACCCCACTCATCGCATGCTCGCGCATGTACAATGTCAGTCCAGCCATACGCGCCCGCTGGGATGATCTGTTCACATGGGCGAGCGATCAGGCTGGGGTGGCGCTGGAAATCATCGCCCATGCGGTTCCCGCGCCTCTGCCTGAACTCTGGGCAAGACCGGACATGGGCGCAGTCTTCATGTGTGGTTACCCGTTTTCGCGGCTGCCGGAAGATAAACGGCCGGTCATTCTCGCTGCACCCGTCTGCAAGGCCTCGTGGTCCGGTGACCGGCCGCGATATGCAAGCCATATTGTGGTCACGGCCGACGGACCGGCCTGTTCGTCGACTGGTATGGGCAGGGCGGTCTGGGGCTGGACGGTGAGGGATTCCCAGTCAGGTTATCACGCGCCACGCGCCTTCCTCGCCGGGAGGGCTCGTGAGAATCCGGCGGTGATGCGAACAGTCGGGCCGCTGGTCAATCCCACAGGCATTCTCGAAGCCCTGCATGCAGGACGCATCGATGTGGGAGCGATCGATGCCTATGCCTACGAGTTGTTGTCGTTGCATGAACCCGACATCCTGACCGGATTGAAGATCATCGCGACGACAGAGCCGATGCCCTGTCCCATGTTGGTTGCGGCGCGCGCCGCGCCAGCCAGACGGGTTTCGGCGCTCCGGGAAGCGCTGCTGCAGGCACATGAACGTGCGGGAGGACGCGCCGTGCTCGATCCGCTGGCACTGGCACGGTTCGAGTTGCCGGATGCCTCGGACTATCGCGTTCTCCCGGAGCTCGCGGACGCGACCAACCTGCGCATCCCTCAATGGTGAGGACACGGACAGGAAAAACGGGAGGTTTGGTGAAGGTGACTCGCGAGACAGGTGACGCCATCCGGTTAGGAGCAACAAGATGAAGTGGGTTCCCAATAACATTCCACGCCTTTTCGAGGCTTTGCTGGAGCATCTCCATCTGGTGTTCACATCGGTTGGAATAGCTCTGGTGATATCGCTGACCTTTGGCATATGGGCCGCGCGACGTCCGCGGGCCTTCGCCACGATCATCCTGGTCACCGGCGTGCTATTCGCGATCCCAAGTCTTGCGCTCTTCGCCCTGCTCATTCCGATGATGGGTATTGGAACTACGCCAGCGATCACCGGGCTGGCGGCCTATTCGTTGATGATCCTGATCCGCAACATTGGTACCGGCTTCCAGTCGATCCCGCATGAGGTAATGGAAGCCGCCCATGGCATGGGATACGGCCCTTTCCGCCGCACCTGGGAAGTCGAGTTGCCGCTAGCACTGCCCTACATCGTCGGGGGCATCCGTATTGCGGTGGTGACTGTCATCGGTATCGCCACGGTCGCCGCCTATATCAACGCGGGTGGCCTTGGCGAAATCATCTTTCAGGGGATCGACCAGCGGTTCCCGGAAAAGATCATCGCAGGCGGCCTGCTCACCTCGGCGCTGGCGCTGGCCGCCGACTATCTTCTGGCCTCGGTCGAAAAGTTCCTGCGCCGCAAAGTGGGGAGGGCATCCTGATGGCGAATTTTTACAACGCCCTGGAGTGGATCCTCGGCAACCCAACCTCCTTCTTCGGAGCATTCAACAGACATCTGATGCTCTGCCTGATCTCCCTGGGTATAGCCGCGCTCGTTTCGATCCCCGTCGGCATTGTCGTCGCGAGAGCGCCGCGTGCCTCCTTCGTTGCGATCAATATCGCCGGTGCAGCCCGGTCCATTCCGAGCCTGGCCATCCTCGCTGCCGCCATGCCGCTGCTCGGGATTGGTCTCTACCCTTCGCTGATCGCGCTCGTCGTACTCGCTGTTCCGCCGCTGCTGCTCAACACAGTGATCGGAATCCGAGAAGTCGACCAATCCGTTCTCGATGCCGCCAACGGCATGGGCATGGGACGAGGCGATATCCTCTGGCAGATAGAGCTTCCGCTTGCGGTCCCGTCCATCCTTTCAGGCATCCGTACTGCGGCCATCCAGGTGATCGGCGGTGCTGCCCTTGCCTCCTTCATCGGCGGTGGCGGTCTGGGCGACTTCATCAACGCAGGGATCGCCATGATGGACATGAGCCGCCTTCTCGTGGGTGCGATCCCGATCGCCGTCCTCGCAATTTTTGCGGAGTTCGCCTTTGGCTGGCTGCAACGCAGCTTCTCCTACCGACGCTGACGCAAGACAAAGGACAAAAAGATGATCAGACTTGAACATGTCACCAAGACCTTCCCCGGCAGCGATCACGTTGCCGTCGCCAATCTTAACCTCGAAATAGAGGCAGGAATGACCGTTGCGATGATTGGACCGTCGGGCTGCGGCAAGACGACGACCATGCGCATGATCAACCGGCTGGAAACGCCGACCAGCGGGCGCGTTCTGGTGCAGGGCAGGGATGTCGCTGAAACCGATCCCCGCCAGCTTCGCCGCAGCATCGGCTACGTCATCCAGCAGGTCGGCCTGTTCCCGCATATGACGATCGCGCGCAACATTGCCACCGTGCCGCGTCTCCTCGGCTGGGACAAGGCGAAGACCGACAAGCGTATCGACGAACTCCTGGAGCTCGTAAGCCTCGATCCGGCGCTCATGCGCAACCGCTTGCCGCACGAATTGTCGGGTGGCCAGCGCCAGCGTGTCGGCTTCGCCCGCGCGCTTGCGGCCGATCCCGAGATCATGTTGATGGACGAACCCTTCGGGGCGATTGATCCCATCACGCGCATCAAGCTGCAGGACGAGTTCCGCCAGATCCTGAAGAAGGTCAGCAAGACAGTGGTCATCGTCACCCACGATATCGACGAGGCCATCAAGATGGGCGACAAGGTCGCAATCATGCGCGACGGCGGCCTGTTGCAATACGATACCCCAGAGGCGCTTCTGGCAAAGCCTGCCGATGAGTTCGTCAAGAACTTCCTCGGCCCGGACAGAACGATCAAGAGATTGAGCCTCATTCGCGTAGCGAGTGTCATGACGCAGGCACGCGCATCGGCCGACGGTCCGTCAGTTTCGCCGGACGCCAACCTTCACGTGGCGCTCGCTCGCGTCATGGAACACGACTGTGGGGGGCTGGATGTGAAGACCGGGGACGGCACGCTCGTCGGTTACCTGGACAGGAACGCGATACTCTCGGCACCTTGACGATCAGGGGTAGCAGTCTGAGAACCGCCGACGGTGATCTATGTGCGAACCGCCACCAGCTGTGGTCGTCTGCGATCGGGTAATTGAGGCCGGCGTCCGGGAACCTCATCGAATAATGTCCGTGATGCCGTTGGCGGTGCCTTCGACTATGCCGATCTGCAGCCCTGGTGTAGGGTTCCGACTAAGGGAGCTGGTTGGAAGCTTCCACCTACGGCGATTGCTGCCTGTGGCGGCAGATTGGCCGGTACGGTGCGCATCGCCGACCCTCCAGGTCTTCAGCGGGGTCTTGTTGTCCTTGCGGGCGAGCGCGGGGTCTCGCAGCTCTGCGCGGAAAGTCGTCGCTCATCAGGTAGGACAGTTCGAGTAACCAGGGCATAGGGGAGAGACCGGGCCGCATATGGCCCGAGGTCGCGACACGGACGCCGCGCGAGCCTTCGCCGGTCTGCCTACTGCGCCCATTTCAGCTGCTACCTACGAAAATGAGGGCATTTACTCAAGCGCTGAAGGTTGTATTGAAACGCACCTTTGGAGGAGCTGGGAGAGGGAATGATCATCACATCAACAGGGTTTTTCAAATCAGTGTTTGATAATTGAGGTTTTGTGTTCGCTTTAGGCCGCCGGTCAAGAGAAATTCTCCAACACGGCCAGGAATGTGTGCCGGTCGCCCTGTCCCTCGGTCAGTCGAACGCGGCCCTCGATGTCGGCCAGATGATGATCCATCAACTGTTGCGCTTTTGACAGGTCCTTGGCTTTCAGGGCGCTGACGATCTGGCGATGGTGGTCGGCGCCGCAGTCGTCTTTCCGCTCCTCCTCGTACAGAGACATGACGAGCGAGAGGCGCGCGACGATCTTCGACAACACTTCCGTTAGAACGGCATTTCCACCAAGCTCTGCCAGAACGACATGGAACTTGCCTGACAGCACCGTCTTCGACTTCTCGTCACCATGGTGATGGATGTGTTCTTCCTCGTCGGTCAGCTTTTCAAGTGCGTCCAACTGATCGGCAGTCGCGTGGTCCAGGACAAGCTCCAGGATGACGTGCTCGAGCTTGCGACGGGCCTCGAACAAGGCCTTGGCCTCTTCGATGCCCGGTTCGGCGACGAAGGTACCGCGGTTTTTCTTGCGTTCCAGGAGATGGTCACTTTCCAACACGCCTAGTGCGCCACGGACGACCGTGCGGCTCACGCCGAAGTGGTCGGCGATTGCGTCCTCGAGGATCTTGACGCCGGGTTTGAGGGCCCCTTCACCGATCGCTGTTGCAAGTGTGATCCGGATGCGTTCAGTCACGTCGTCTTGGGCGTGTTCTGCCGCATCGACCGAGCCGTTGGCCTTTGCTGCGGTCTTGGCGCCTTGACGTCGTGTCGTCCTCTTCATTTCCCTCTCCAGCTCCGATCAAGCGACCTAATTATTTCCATGAGAATATTCCTGCGTATATGCGCTCGGTGCCAAAAGTCGAGATCTTCCCAATGTTTTAAGGAGCACCGGCGACATTTGTTGCCGGTGCTGAATCTGTAGCCTGTCAGGCGGCTCGCTGCTTTGTGGGCGCGGTCGAGAGTGAAATTCCACTCGCTACGCAGACCTCCTCGATATGGCGCGCCGAATTTTTTATAAACGTCACTGCTTCGTTGTAGCCATAGGACTGATTCTCATAGGTCGGGTATCCATACTGACTGGCCTCATAGGCCTCCCAGTCCGGGATCTCACCGGTGGCCACCCGCTTTTCGAACGCATCCACCGAGGCGAGATATGCCTCGAGTTCTTCCGCCGTCAGGTCGGGGTGGCCGGCGCGCCAGATCGGATCATTGATCTCGATGCACTGGCGAGGATTGGCTTTGCGCGGTTTGTCCTCGACGGAAGCTGCAACCTCAAGGGAGAGGTTCAGGTCGGGATTGGCTTTGGCAAGGATTGGGATGATCGTGGCGAAATCGACAATACCGCGCCCAACGGGCCTCGTCTGGAAATCTAGGCCGCCTTCAGCATGGCCGACATAGGCATCCTTGATATGGGTCTGGCGGACATAGGGGGCCACGCGTTTTGCGGCAAAGACCGGATGTTCCGCACGTTGCAGTCCGTTGGCGGTATCAAAAACGACACCCATGCAATCTTCGCCCATCTTTTCTATCAGGCGAAGGATTTCGAAGGAGGTTATCTCGTCATGGGTCTCCATGTTGAGATGGATGCCGTGGGTACGCGCCACGGGGGCGAGCTTCAACAGTACCTTTTCGATGGCCAGCAATTGCTCGTCCCAGGTGACGTCGGTGCGGAAGCGATCATTGGCCAGTCGCCCGCGATATTCCGATTTGAAGTTTCCGGGCGACACCCAGAGCTCACGGCAGCCGATGGCCGCACTCGCTTCGATCATGCGGGTGAAGCCAAGGACAACGTCGCCATCGCCGATGGCTCGGAATTCGGGTGCCTCGGCGCTGCAATAGGGATTGATCTTGCCAACACCTGCTTCGAGATAAAGGCCGAGCTCGTCGGCCTTGGCACGGATCTCGGCCAATTCTCCCTTGTCCAGCGTCTCGCTCATGTCGAGGATCGTGCTGAAAAAGATGCCGCCGAGACCCAGTTCCTTGACGTGGTCCAGGCTTTTGAGTGGCCCGCGCTTCCTGGCTTCGGGCAGCTTCTGTCCGTCAATGCCTAGTCTCATGATCTGCTCCTTGATGTTTCCTGGTCGGATGCGCTGCAATGGCGATCCTGGTTGCTTGATGGATTGAACTGGTGACGTCTCAGGCCCGTCTGGGCGGGCCTTTCTGTGTGCCGGCGGTCCGGCCTTTCGGGGCGAGGTGCTTCTCCAGAAAATGCTGGCCGATCGATGCGATGGTTGTGATGAGCAGGTACCAGAGCGAGGCAACGCACAGCAGCTCGATGACAAGGAAGTTGCGCGCGTAGATGGCCTGGGCCTGGGTCAGTAGGTCCTGCATGCCGATAACGGAGACGATGGCGCTTGCCTTCAGCATGCCGATCGCCTGGTTGCCGGTTGGCGGCACGATCAGCCGGATCGCCTGGGGCAGTACGACGGTTCGAAGGGTCTGCAGTGGGCGCAAGCCCAGTGACGAGGCAGCTTCGCGTTGACCACGATCAACAGCCGTCAATCCGCCGCGAATGATCTCGCTCATGTTCGCGGCTTCATGCAGGCCAAGCGCCAGGAAGCCGGCCAGCGCTGGGGTGACGAGTTCGTTGATCGAGATGGAATAGTGGCCGACACCCACCATCGGAATGAACAGCGCGATGTTGAACCAGAAGAAGATCTGGACGATGAGCGGCACGCCGCGGAACCACCAGACGAAGGCGACGGCGAAAGCCTTCAAGACGATGTTCTGGCTGGTTGCCATGATCGCAATGATGCAGCCGAAGGCGATCCCGAACACCATCGCGCCGGCCGTCAGTTGCAAGGTGAGACCAACGCCGTCGAGGATGACCGGATCCACCATATAGCGGGGTATTTCGCCCCACTGAACGGTCTGGTTTCGTGCAATTGTGGTGACGAAGAACACCAGCGCGACGATCGCGCTGGTACCTGTTGTGATCTGCCCCCACCGGATCGGCTTGCCGAGTGGCGGTGCGATGGCCATGCTGACGGGGTGAGCAAAAAACGCCATGGCTCAGTTCACCGGCATGCTGGCGGCGTCGTTGAACTTGACGGTCGTCACGGCGAGCGGTCCGAGGCCCCACTTCTCCATGATCGCCTTGTAGGCGCCGCTGTCGACCATGTGCTGCAGGGAGGCGATGACCGCGTCCCGCAGCTCCGGATTGTCCTTCGACGTCAGCATGCCGAGATAACCCACGGCGAGGCGGACCTCGGGAAGAGCCTGCAGGCCGACTCCCTTGCCGGTCTGGTTTTCCGTCGTGTAGACGCTCGTCGCATAACCGTTGACGGTGGCATCGGCGCGGCCAGTACGGACGGCCTGCAGCACGTCAGGCATTTTCGGGATCGACATGATATTCATTGGCGTTGCGCATTTTGCCGATGCGGCTTCCACTAGGCGCGCCTGGAACGTGCCGACGGGCACGGCGACCTTCTTGCCGCAGAGGTCTTCCATGCTCTTGATGCCGAGCGGATTGCCTTTGATGGTCATGATCGTCGTGGCGTCGAACATGTAGTCGATGACATCGACCTGCTTTTCCAGCTCCACATCATCGTTGATGCCGGAAATGGTCATGTCGAAACGCTTGGAGAGCACGGCCGGCACGATCGCGGCGCCGGCGCCGACATTGGTCATCTGAACATCGATGCCGAGGATGACACCCAGGGCTGCGGCAATATCGGCATCGATGCCAATGAGCTTGCCACCTTCATCCTGGAAGCTGATCGGCGGCGTCAGGTCCGTCGCCACTTTCAGTATCTTCTTGTCCTTGATCTCAGACGGCAGGCGGTCCGCCAGTGTCTGGTTGAGCGCGACGCCAGGCAGTTTGGCGACGTCTGCATCCGGCACCATCTTGATGGCAGTACCTTCTGCGGCGTGAGCCAAAGTCGAGAGCAGTGCGAATGCGATGCCGGCCAGGCCGCCTTTGAGACTCTTCTTGAAGCTGCGCATGTGATCCCCTTGTCGCTTTTTGTCGACGTGAATTTACGCAATGTTCGATGCAATCGGCGTGCCATTCTGATCTGAATTTTCTTAGATGACTGTTTTTAAACGAGTATTTTTCCGCCGCAGCAAATTTTTACGTCTCCGCACAAAGATTCGCACGAATGTTCGAAAACTAACTGATTAAAGAATTGGCTCCGGCATCAGTCACGGTTTGCGAATTGACGATCGATCGACTAAGTTTTTGCTTTGGCTCGATATTTCTCTGAATTTCCATTGTTGGGGACCGTGATAGGCGGCGATTCAAGCCGAAAAAATCACCAATAGATCCCAATCTAAGCCGGGAATGCTGCTCAATATATGATCTTCGCCCACGAACGTTGCACATTTTTTAGATTCGACACAAATGAATTTATAAGATTATACAGAATGTGCGAAACTAGAGAAAGCCAGTATAAATTCGTAATTTCCGTGGCTTAGATATTTCTTTCGGTTCGAAATCGCAAACTGGCACACCGCTTGCTGCTCCATTGCTATGACCCACACTAAACTCAGCATCGTCGAACGACCGCATCTCTGCCTGGTGCAGCCAGGCGCTAAGCTTTTTGACGTTACGGCGCAACCGAAGGGGATATTCATGGCAGGGGCCTCGAAGGCAGGAGACGGCAAGCTGCTCAGCGTCCGGGGTCTGACCCACAGTTATGGCGGTCAGAACGCGATCAGCGACATCACGTTCGAGGTCGAGGCTGGCGAGATCGTCGCCCTTCTGGGGCCAAGCGGCTGTGGCAAGTCCACCGTCCTGCGCGCCATCGCCGGGCTGATCCAGCCGAAGAGCGGCGTGATCCAGCTCGGTGGCCAGGATCTCGCCAATGTGTCTGCAAGGTCCCGTGGCATCGGCATGGTGTTCCAGAACTACGCCCTGTTTCCGCATCTGACCGTCGCTGAGAACATCGCCTATCCGCTGGCCTGCCAGCACTTGCCGCGGGCTGAGCGCAGGGAACGGGTGGAGGAAATGCTCTCGCTCGTGCAGTTGAAGAGCTATGGTAATCGGCTGCCGCGTGAACTCTCCGGCGGCCAGCAGCAACGCGTGGCCGTTGCCCGCGCCATTGCCGGCCGGCCCTCGCTGCTGCTGCTCGACGAGCCGTTCGGAGCGCTCGACCGGGCGCTGCGTTTCGATCTGCAGGTCGAGCTCCTGCATTTGCAGAAGACGCTTGGCATTACGACGCTGATCGTCACCCATGACCAGGAAGAGGCCCAGAGCCTCGCTGGTCGGCTTGTGCTGATGAACAAGGGCAATGTCGAGCAGATCGACACGCCAATGGCCGTCTATGACCGGCCGAAGACACTGTTCGTCAACACCTTCATCGGCCAGGCCAATGTGCTGCACGGGACGGTGGAGCGGTTGGATGCCGAGGCAACGACGATCGCACTCTCGAATGGCAACACGGTCGTTCTGCCGCGCCGCTTGAATTTTACTGTTGGTTCCAAGGTCACCATCACGTTCCGTCCGGAGGACGTCAGTCTCTCAACGTCCCCGAGTGGCTTTTCATTGCCAGCACGGTTGACCGTGTCCGTCCCCCTTGGGCCGACGCTCGTCCATGATCTTCTTCTTGAGGACGGCACGGGCCTGCGCGCGTCGCAGGTCCGCGGACCCTCCACCTTCATTCCCGAGCCGGGAGCTCAGCTCTTTGCCGAGATTGACACCACAAGGTGTCACGCCTTTCCGAGCGAACCGGAAGCATCCAGTGAATGAACAACAACAGAGGTGAACAGATGCAGGATTTCAACATTACACGTCGTCGTTTCGGACTGCTCGCCGCCGGTGCGGCCGCAGCCGCGACACTGCCCTTCGCAGCCCGTGCCGCTGGTGGCACGGCCGTCGCTGCGACCTTCCCCGGCAACTGGGAAGATGCCTATCGCACCACGTTGACCCCACTCGTCAAGGAAGCGGGTTTCGACCTCACGGTCGCGCCCGCTATGGCGCAGGATCAGCTTGCCAAGGTCATGGCGAGCCCCGGCAACCCGCCCTATGACACGCTGCTTATGTCGCCCGGCCAGATGGCGGTCGCCATCGAGAATGACCTGATCGAAAAGATCGATCCGTCGAAGCTGAAGAACTGGAGCCTGCTCGATCCGGCATTTCAGGGCGAGTACGGCCCGACCGTGACCGTCGAAGTCAACGGGATCGCCTATAACCCGGATCTGGTGCCGGCACCGAAGGGCTATCGCGACCTGTTCGAAAATCCGGCCTATGAGGGCCTCGTCTCCTGGACAGGCTTTGCCTCCAATACGGGCGTCATGGCCTATTCCGAGATCGCCAAGATCTTCGGCTCCGGCCCGACCGACATGGATGCCGTGTTTAAGCTGTTCAAGGATCATCCAGAGCATCTGAAAGGTGTTGTCGCCAGCACCAACCACCAGATGACACTGTTCCAGCAGGGCGAGATCGCCGTCTTCATGTGCTCCACCGGCAATGTCGCGAAGCTGAAAGCACTGGGCCTAAAGGCCGAGTTCGTCCAGCCCGAAACAGGCTCTCCGGCAGCTCCGGTCAATATCCACCTGACCAAGGGCGCGAAGAACCCGGTTGCAGCCTACGCCTATATGGATGCCGCCATCTCCAAGGCCGCGCAGGACAAGCTGAAAATGCCGCCGACCGAGATGTTCCCAACCAACAGGGAGGTCGAGCTGACGCCCGGCATCGAGGCCTATGTGAAGCGCGAACAGCTTGCGTCTCTGGTCTATCCGGACTGGGCGGCGATCAACAAGAACCGTGCGGAATGGATCCGCCAGTTCGACGCTCTCGTCGCCGGTTGAGGGTCATAAAATGAAAGCGAGCGGCTTCCCATACGTTCTCCCGATGCTTGCGCTGTCGGTGGCGTTCTTTGCGACGCCGCTCGCCGTTCTCGTCGGGTTCAGCTTCATCGGCCCCGACGGCCCGTCCCTCCACAACTACGCGCGCTTTCTGGGCGATGCGTTCAATTACCGCGTTCTGGTCAACACCGCCACGCTCGGTCTGCAGACCATCGCCAGCACGACTCTGCTCGGTATTCCGATTGCACTTCTCTATTGGCACAGTGGCAAGAGCGCGCGACAGGTCATCATCTTCCTGACGCTCATCCCGATGCTCACCAGCAATGTGGTGCGCACCTTTGCCTGGATCGTCATTCTCGGACGGCAGGGACCGATCAGCGAGACCTTCGTGGCGCTCGGGCTTGCGGAGCGCCCGTTCACGCTGATGTCCACCGAACTCGGCCTCGTTTTGGCCATGTGCCAGATCGACCTGCCGCTGATCATTCTTCCGCTGATCGCTATCTTGTCGCGCACGCCGGTCCAGTTTACCGAAGCGGCACAGGTCTCGGGTGCCGGTCCGTGGCGGATTCTCGTGACCGTTCTCTTGCCGATGATGTTGCCGGGGCTGCTCGCCGGCTGGATCCTCGTCTTTGCCAGCACCAGCGCTTCCTTCGTCACCCAGGCTGTCATCGGTGGTGCGCGCAATGTCTATGTGCCGCAGCTCATCTATCGCGAGGTCGGCACGCTGTTCGACTGGCCGATGGCTTCCGCCATCGCCGTTGTCCTGCTGTTGTCGACCGGCATCCTTCTCGTCGCCATGACCATGATTTCCCGCCACAGGAGGCTTGTCGGCCATGCATAGTCCCCGCGAAAATCCGTTTCCCGTCTTTCTCTACAAGGCCTTCGTCTTTGGCTTAGGTGGCCTCAGCCTGATCTATCTGGTGGCGCCGATCGTCATCGCGATCACCATGTCGTTTACGGCGGGCCAGACGCTCAAATATCCGCCAGAGGGATTTTCGCTCCGCTGGTACGAGGCGCTCCTCGATCCCGTCCGCTCCGGAACCGAACATATCGCAGCCGGCAATTCGCTGAAGATCGCAGCCCTTGCGGTGCTTGGATCGCTGCTGTTTGCCGTGCCGGCCACGATCGGTATGGCGCGGATGCGCCGCAGCACGGTCAATTCGCTGGAGCCGTTTCTTCTGGCGCCACTTGTCCTCCCGAGCCTCGTTTACGGTCTGGCGGCGCTGATCGTGGCGAACTTCGTCGGTTTCCAGCCGTCGCTCTGGCTCACGGTCATCGGCCATGTCGTCGTCTTCGGGCCGCTGATGTACCGAGCCGCATCGGTCGTCGCGCAAGGTATCAACCCCTCGCTGGCGGAAGCCTCCACCGTTATGGGCGCGACCTGGTACACAACGCTTCGGCGCGTGATCCTGCCGCTGCTGGCTCCCGGCATCCTTGCCGGTGCCTTCCTCGTCTTCATTCAGTCGCTCGACAACGTGTCCGTCTCCCTCTTCCTCGCCGACGCGCAGACGACCGTTCTGCCGCTTCGCATGTTCGCGCTGATCGAGGAATCGCTCGATGTCCGGGTGGCGGCGATGTCCGGCATTCTGATCGGACTGACCCTGGTGGTGATGCTGGTTGCACGGCGGGTGCTGGCGCCCTCCCGGCAAGCCTGACCCTTAGAAAAAATACTTCTGGAAGGAATACCCATGACCATACATCCCACCAGGGCAGGAGCCTACCGCATCGGATCGCTGCTCGCCGATTTCCAGCCGGATTTCGATTTCGCAGCACCCTTGCCGCTGCCGGTCGAGGAGTTCGAGGACCGCCTGCGCCGCATTCGTCGCCAGGCCGTCGAGGCCGGGCATGATGCACTGATCGTGCATGCCGGTGGCGTCGGCTGGTTCCACACATCGAACGCCTATCTGCGCTACGTCTGCGACTGGATGCGCGAAGGCGTGCTGATCATCCCGACGGATGCCGACAAGCCGCTGACGCTGCTGTCCTTCTTCACCCAATCCGTGCTCCTTCCGCCGGGGGGCGAGCCTGTGCTGGTCGAGGATATCTGGCAGATCGGCCCGATCGGTCGCGAATATGCCGACCGTCCGGGTGACAGCGTCATCAAGACAGCGGAAAAATGCGCCGAACTTCTGTTCGGCATGGGCCTGGCGAAGGCGCAGATCGGCCGGATCGGTGATCGCACATCACTGACCTTCTGGGCAGCTCTCGACGAGCTTATGCCAAAGACAAAGTTCGTCGCCGACAATGCCATTCTCGACCGGATGCAGAAAGTGCGCTCGCCTCGGGAGATCGAGATGTTCCGGGCAGCCGCCCAACTCGTCAGCATCGCCACCCAGGCGGCCTACCATGTAGCGAAACCGGGCGTGACGGACCATGAGATCTTAGCTGCCTTCACGCAAGCACAGCTCTCCTTCGGCGGCGAGACCGGCGACGGCTATCAGATCGGCATCAACGAGTTCGGGACCCATTGCGGCAAGCCCTACGGCCATGTCGTGCGCTCGGGCGATCTCATCAACCTCTACGTCTCTAACATCACCTATCGGGGCTACACGGCCCAGACCGCCCGCATGATTGCGATCGGCGAGATCACCAGGCGGCAGGAAGAGGTGCTCGCCGCCTGTACCGAGGGCGTCAAGCGCGCCGAAAAGCTGATCCGGCCCGGTGCCCTGATGCGTGACGTCAACAACGCGGCCTTCGAGCCGATGATCGAGCGCGGCATGCTGTCGTCGCCCGAAGCGCGCACCATGCCTTACAACTGGGCGCCGATGGACGATGGCAGCGCGCGGCTGATCCCGCGCCAGTACGTCAAGAATATCGACTGGGAAGCGCAGGGGCGCACACTGATGCATGTCTACCCTGCCACCCATGGGCCGCATAACCCGAATCTCGGCCATTCCGTCGGCATGGCGGGCGGACAGAACAGCTTCAACATCTCCTCGCACAATTACGACCGGATGGAGGAGGGGATGGTCTTCGTGCTGCACACGCAATGGCTTGAGCCCCTGTCGGCCGGCTGCAATGTGGGCGACATGTATGTCGTCACCAGGGACGGCTTCGAGAACCTCTCCCGCCATACCCCGCTTGAGACCCACCGCATCGCAGTCGAGGCCTGACATGACCGAGCATACCCATTTCGACTTCGCCAAGCTCAATGAGCGGGAGCGGTACAAGATCCTCATCGGAACAGTGATCCCGCGCCCGATCGCCCTGGTGACGACAGTGAGCAAGGATGGCCAGCCGAATGCCGGCCCCTTCAGCTTCTTCAATGTCCTGACCCATGATCCGGCGATCGTCGCGATCGGCGTCGAGAACTATTCCGACATGCGTTTCAAGGATACGGCCCGCAATATCCGGGAGACCGGCGAGTTCACGGTCCACATCTGCGACAACGCCATGGTCGACCAGATGGAGGTCTGCGCCATCAAGTTTGGCCCCGAGGTGGACGAGATGGAAGAGGCAGGTCTTGCGACGGTTCCTGGCCGGATGGTGAAAAGCCCCCGTATCTTGGCGGCCCCCGCTGCTCTCGAATGCCGTCGCCACACCACGCTTCAGGTTGGTCCTGCCCGCGAGATCATTCTCGGCGAAGTCGTTGGCGTTTTTGTCCGTAGCGATGCGGTCAATATTGCGAACCTACACATTAACCAGCGGTTGATGGACGCCGTCGGCCGTATGGGCGGGCACACCTATGCCCGAACACGAGATCAGTTTGACATCAAGACGCTGACGCCGCAGGAATGGGAGAATCGCAGGGCAGTTGAGACGTTGGTGGCAGAATGAGCAGAAATAAATATTTTTCCCAGGTCGGCGGCCTTCCGCCACAGACCCAGACCCTCTCCAGCAAGGCCGTCTTCAAGACAGCCTATGCGGTGATCCCGAAGACGGTGATGAGCGACATCGTCACCAGCGTCTTGCCGCATTGGGAGGAAACCAGGGCCTGGATCATCGCGCGGCCGCTGAGCGGCTTTGCCGAGACGTTTGCCCAGTACATTATGGAGGTGAAGCCCGGTGGCGGCAGCGTCAGGCCGGAGCCGGATGCACGGGCCTCTGCGGCGATCTTCGTCGTCGAGGGCGAGGGCACGATCACCCATGACGGCCAGGACCGTCCCCTGCGTGCCGGTTCGTTCGCCTATCTGCCCGCCGGCGCACAATGGGCTTTCCGCAACAACAGTGCTGCACCGATCCGGTTTCACTGGGTCCGCAAGGCCTTCAAGGTCGTGGACGGCCTGGAAACGCCGCCGGCGATCTTCACGCATGAAGACGATTGCAAGATGCACGCCATGCCCGATACCGAGGGGCGCTGGGCGACGACCCGTTTCATCGATCCGTCGGATGTGCGCTACGATATGCACCTCAACATTGTCACCTTCGAACCGGGCGCCATCATCCCCTTCATGGAAACACATATCATGGAGCATGGGCTCTATGTGCTCGAGGGCAAGGCGGTCTATCGGTTGAACGAGGACTGGGTCGAGGTCGAGGCCGGTGACTATATGTGGCTGCGCGCCTACTGCCCCCAGGCCTGCTATGCCGGCGGCCCGGGACGCTTCCGCTACCTGCTCTACAAAGACGTCAACCGCCATCCGGATTTATAGCGCGGGGGTAAGGCTAGGTTCAGTTCCCATCAATTAAGGGGTTTCCCACTTTGACGTTGTTTCGCTTCACCGATGGCGGGAGGATCTGTCATGAGTACCTGTTTCTCTGGGTGGACACAGAACAGCCGAAATCTCACATGGGATGCGCGAAGCGGAGCAATACATTTGCAGATGTCGCGCGCCAGCGCGGCTCCCGCATGATCTAGATGAGGTTGGCAGTCAACGGCACGATACGCAATTGAGGTCGACGCAGATGCGCATTGCCCTTGCCGGCGGCTATACTTCCAACCACTCATGGCGAACCGCGGCGTTGTCCATCAACTCGGCCGGTGTGCCGGTGAAGACCATCCGCCCGTGCCCCATGACATAGACGCGTTGCGACATGCGCATGGCGAGGACCAGGCGCTGTTCCACAAGCAGGATGGAAATGCCGCGGCTGGCGATTTCGGCGAGCAGTTCTCCCGTGCGCTCGACCATCTGCGGCGACAATCCTTCTGTCGGCTCATCGATCATGATCAGGTCGGGATTGCCCATCAGCGTCCGGCAGATGGTCAGCATCTGCTGTTCGCCGCCCGATAGCACGCCGCCGGGCGCATTGGCCCGTTCACGCAGTTGCGGAAACATTGTCCAGGTATCCTCGATACTCCAGCGCGCCTTGCCGCTTTGCGATTTCATCCCGAGGATGAGGTTCTGCTCCACCGTCAATGTCGGGAAAATCGCCCGTTCCTCCGGCACGTAGCCGATGCCGGACTGGCTGACGACATGCGGCGGGCAACCGGCGATGTCCCGATCCTTGAAACGCACATGGCCCTTGGGATGCGGACTGCCCATGATCGCCTTCAGCGTGGTCGAGCGACCGACGCCATTGCGGCCGAGGATGCTGACAACTTCGTCACGGCCGACGTCGAGCGACACGCCCTGGAGGATATGGCTCTTGCCGTAATAGGCGTGCAGATCGCGAACTTGGAGCATCATGCCGCCTCCACGCCGAGATAGGCCCGCTGGACGGCCGCATTGGCCTTGATCTTGTCGGGGGCGTCCGAGGCCAGCAACTCGCCGTAGACGAGCACGGAGATCTTGTCGGCGAGGCCGAAAACCACGCTCATGTCATGTTCGATCATCAACAGCGTCCGTCCCTCGCTGACCCGCCGGATCAGCTCCACCATGTGTTCGGTCTCGGCATGGCTCATGCCCGCCATCGGCTCGTCGAGCAACAGCACATCGGCATTGCCGGCAATGGCAAGTCCCACCTCCAGCGCCCGCTGCTCGGCATAGGCCAGTTCGTCGGCCTGGACATTCCAGCGGTGCAGCAGGTTGATCTCGGTCAGGATGCGCTCGGTCTTTTCCCGCACGTCTTCGAGCCGGTCGATATTGCGCCAAAAAGCGTATCGGTATCCCATCGACCACAGCGTGGCGCAGCGGATGTTTTCCCAAACGCTCAGCTGCGGAAAGATATTGGTAATCTGGAAACTACGCGACAGGCCACGACGGTTGATCTGTTCGGGCGCCATTCCGGCGATCTGTTCGCCGTTCAGCTGGATTGTGCCGCCCGAAGGACGGTAATGGCCGCTGATCAGGTGGAAAAGCGTGGACTTGCCAGCCCCGTTCGGACCGATCACCGCGTGACGCTCGCCGACTGGAATGGTGAGGTCGATGCCGCGAATGATGCGGATCGGTCCGAAGGATTTCGTCAGGCCCTGCAGCTTGAGGGCAGGCGGAGGCGTGAGAGACATCATGGGGCCCTCTTTTGTGCCACGGCAAGGTCGTAGGCATTGCGGGTTATGACGGTGGAGCGCATGAACGCAAAGATGCCAAGACCGGCGACAAGCATGGCGATCACCCAGGCCGACACGGCATTCGCCTCGAATGAGATGCCCATCAGGCTCATCGATGTGCCCTCTGACGCGCTGACCGACAGCTGCGCAGTCATCTCGATCACCATCGTCAGGCCGGCAAAGGCGGCCAGTGCCGGAATGAGCGTCAGCACGTAGTGGGGCAAAAGCCGTATAAGGCGTCCCTGCGCAAGAAGCGGCTTCTGGGCAAAGAGCAGCCCGGCGATGCCTTTCGGCGCATACATGACGATGCCGATGAACATCAGGCCGAAATAGAGCTGCCAGACATCGGTGACGTCGCTCAGCATGAGCTGCAGATAGGTCACCAGGATCGCGCCGATGATCGGGCCAATGAAGAAGCCGGTCCCGCCGATGAATGCCATCAGGATGACCGTGCCGGACTCGGCCGCCCCCATCTGGATCGCGTTCATCAGCTCGAAATTGATCGCCGTCAGGCTGCCGGCGATACCGGCAAACAGGCCCGAAAGGCTGAAGGCCATGAAGCGGATCATCGTAGTATTGTAGCCGATGAAGCTGACCCGCACCGGATTGTCCCGGACTGCGTTGCACATGCGGCCGAACGGCGTGCAGGTCAGGGCATACATGGCGATCATCGATACCAGGCACCAGAAGGCGATCAGGTAATAAACCTCGATCTGTGCACCGAACATGATGCCGAAGGGTTGCGGAAGCTCGGTCCTGTCGATGCTGATGCCTTCCTCGCCGCCAAAGGCGTGGCGCAGGATCAGTGCGCTGGAGGCAACGAGTTCGCCGATGCCGAGGGTGATCATGGCAAAGGCGGTGCCGGCCCGGCGGGTCGCAACCGCACCGAACAGCATGCCGAACACCAGGCCCGCTGCACCGCCGACCAACGGCATCAGCATCAGCGGGACATGACCATCCGCGCCGCTGTTGATGGCGTGCACGGCAAGGAACCCGCCGAGCCCGAGAAACACCGCATGGCCGAAAGACAGCAGGCCGGTCTGCCCAAGCAGCATGTTGTAGGACAAAGCGAAAATGATCATCGTGCCCATGTGACACAGGGTGGAGATGGCGAGACCCGACGAGAACACCTGCGGCAGAAGAACGAGAACGAGGCCCGCCGCCACCCAGATGCCGGTGCGTGCAAGGGTGACTGTTCTGTCGGACCGCGAGGGCGGGGGAGGGGCGGTGTGAGTGGACATGTTCATGTATCCCGCATTCCCAGGAGGCCGCGCGGTCGCACGATCAGGATCAGCACCATCAGCAGATAAGGCAGGATAGGCGCGACCTGGGCGATTGTGACGGTCCAGATGTCGTTGAGGTGGGCGCCCAGCACGCCATCGTGCTCGAGCGGGCCGAACAGATCGGCAAGCGATAGGTTGAAGGCGACGGCGAAGGTCTGGACGAGGCCGATCAGCAGCGAGGCAAAGAACGCCCCTGGCAGAGAGCCGAGACCACCCACCACGACAACCACGAACAGGATCGGCCCGAGCAGGCCGGCCATGTTCGACTGCGTTACCAGCGCCGGGCCGGCAATCACGCCTGCGGCGGCGGCCAGTGCCACGCCGACACCGAAGACGAGCATGAAGATGCGGTCGACGTTGTGCCCGAGGGCCGCCACCATGTCGGGATGGGTCAGGGACGCCTGCACGATCAGGCCGATGCGGGTGCGCTTGATCACCAGCAGCAGGGCCAGGAAGATGGCGACTGCGGTCAGCAACTGGAACACCTTGAACGCCGGATACTGGGTCGAGAAGATGGTGAAGGCGGGAAAATTGAGCAGCGGCGGGACCTGGAAGTCGACCGGCAGCCGTCCCCACACCATCTCAACCAACTGCTGGATGACGAAGGTCAGGCCGAAGGTGAACAGCAGTTCCGCCACATGGCCGAAGCGATGCACCCGACGCAGGCCGTAGCGTTCGACCACCATGCCGATGCAAGCCACGAGCAGCGGCGCGATGATCAATGCCGGCCAGAAGCCGATATGGCGGCTGATGGCGAAACCGAAGAAGGCACCAAGCATGTAAAAACTGGCATGGGCAAGATTGAGCACGCCCATCATCGAGAAGATGACGGTCAGGCCGCTCGCCATGAGAAACAGGAGCATGCCGAACAGCACGCCATTGATGGTTGAAACGAAAATGATTTCGAGCACTTTGCTACATCCTGGCTCTGCAACCCCTTGCACCGGGCGCGACCGCTTTCCCTGTGACGAATAGGCGCCGCGAGAATGGTCGCGGCGCCTTGCTACTCGTTGTTAGCCCGGACGCTTCATCTCGCATGTAGTCGGAACCACTGTCTTGTCGGCCGCAATCTCGCCGACCTTCGTCCAGCCCCAACCTGTGTTTTCTTCATCGAAGCGCTGGCCGTCCTTGAGAGGGCCAAAGCTTGAAATGAAGAGAGGCTGGAACAGTTGATGGTCGTCGGCGCGCAGGAAGGCGTCTCCGCCGTTGGAGAAGGCTTTGTAGGTCATGCCCTCGAATTTAGGCACGAAGTCGTCTGGATTGGCAGACTTGGCTTCTTCAATCGCCTTGAAAAGCAGGCCGGCGGTGTTGAAGATACGCGGAAAGATCACCGGGGCGTCTTTGTAGCGTGCGACATAGGCATCGATCGTGGCGTCAGCTTCAGCGTAGCCGAGATTGTTGATGCCTTCGCTGATCTGGAAGACCTGACCGTCGAGACCTGCCTGCTTGACGGCTGTTGGGCCGCCGGCAGCACCGGCATAGTAGGTGAACCACTTGACCTTGAGGCCCGACTGGCCGGCTGCCTTTAGCAGGAGGGAAAAGTCCTGACCCCAGTTGCCAGTGACGACGGCATCGGCGCCCGAGGCCTGGATCTTGGCGACATACGGAGCAAAGTCGGTGATCTTGACCAATGGGGGAAGTTCTTTGCCTACGACTTCGATATCGGGACGCTTTTCCTTGAGCATCGCGACGGCCGTATTCGCGACGGCATGGCCAAAGGAATAGTCCTGATTGATCAGGTAAACCTTCTTGATGTCTGCCTGTTCCTGAATGAAGTTCGTCAGTGCCGCCATCTTCACGTTGACATTGGCATCGAAGGAGACGTGCCAGTAGCTGCACTTCTCGTTGGTCATAACCGGGTCGATTGCGGCGTAGTTCAGATAGACGACGTGATTGTCGGGGTTGCGCCGATTGTATTTTTCGACAAACTCCTCGATCGCCACGCCGACCGACGAACCGTTGCCCTGAACGATGATGCGCACACCCTCGTCGATCGCCTTTTGCACCTGCACCAGGCTCACCTGGGGGTTCACCTGATTGTCGTAGCCGATCACTTCGACCTTCTGGCCGATGACGCCGCCCTTGGCATTGACGGTGTCGGCAATGAATTTCAGGTGGTTCAGCCCGATCTGACCGACGCTGGCAGCGCCTCCGGACAATGGGTCGACATAGCCGATCTTGATGGTGTCCTCAGCCGCAGCCCCGCCAGACAAAACGCTGCAGAGCGAGAGGGCAAGCGCCGTCTTCGCGAGATAATGCTTCATTACTTCCTCCTCCAATCGGGCCCGATGCCCGCCTCCTGATAGTTCTGACTGCGCCCCGGTGGCCCATGGTTTCCATGGACTTTCGAGGCATCTTCCGCTCCCTCCAGAGCGGCAGATTTCAACCGCGTGCGGCGAGTATTGGTATCGAGCGTCCGGCACTCTCGAGTTCGCGCTCTGCCTGGGTGAAGCCGTAGGCCGGCACGACTTCTCCCTTGCGATCGCTGATCCTGCTCCAGGATGCGACGACATCATCCGCGGCCTGAGGGCCGTCAGCGACCTGCACGCCCGCCGTCAGTGTGATGTTGGCCGCAGCGAAATGTCCGGCGCCCGCGCACAGGATGGCCCGTGTCGGCGCGTCTTCGCCAACCAGCGCCAGCAGTCCGAGGCTGACCCGCTCCGGGCCGAGAAGTGCCAGGGCCTCGGCCGACAAGAGGCCTTCGGTCATCGATGTCGCGGCGGTCGGGGCCAGCGAATTGACGCGGATATTGTGTTTTTCACCCTCGATGGCCAGGGTCTGCATCAGCCCGACCAGCGCCATCTTCGCGGCACCGTAGTTCGACTGACCAAAATTGCCGTAAAGGCCCGAAGACGATGTGGTCATGACGATACGGCCGTATTGCAGCTGGCGCATGATCTCCCAGACCGCCTTGGAACACACCGCAGCGCCCATGAGGTGGACTTCGATCACAAGACGGAAATCCGCCATGTCCATCTTGGCGAAGCTCTTGTCGCGCAGGATGCCGGCATTGTTGACGAGGATGTCGATGCGTCCCCAGCGATCCATCGTCACCCGGACCATGTCCGCCACCCCGGTTTCGTCGGTTACGGATGCGGCGAAGGCGATCGCGTCGCCACCGCTGGCGATGATCTCGTCTGCCACCGCCTGGGCTGCCGCTTGGCTGAGATCGTTGACGACGACGCTGGCGCCCAGCTGGGCCAACTGCAGAGCATGGCAACGGCCGAGCCCTCCCCCAGCGCCGGTGACGATCGCCGTACGGCCCTTGAGCTTCATGCCATTCCTCCCGCTCCTATGGTTCATTACATTCACTCACTAGTGAATTAATGAAATATTTGCAAGCGGTTCTTTAGGGCTGCGATCTCCCGCGGCCGGTTTTCAACGGAATCAGGCCTTTGAGGAAGGGGCTGCGTCGGTCTCGTGGCGCGGGTGGCAGATTGCATTGAACCCAGCCGCCATGAAGGTCGCCATGCGCAATTTCACGGCAGGAAGATCGTCAGAGCGACACAGGCCGCCTGAAAGCTTATCGATGCGGCCCGTGCGCGCGAGGGTCAGCATCAGTGCGCCAGTGACAAAGTGATAGCCCCAGAAGATGTCCTCCTCCGCACAGTCCGGCAGAGCTTTTTTGAGAATGCCGATCAGGCGAAGCACCACGGGGTCGAAATGCTTGTCCATCATCTCCGCCCCCCATTCGGGCGTGTTGGCGACCTGGGCGCCCAAAGCCGCATAATTCTTCCAGTTCTCGCCGCCTTCAATGTAGAGATCCAGGTCAGTATCGAGGAAGGCGCGCAGAGCACCCTCAACGGTCGGCTTGCCTTTCGTGTTCGCATCGTATGCGTCGAGCATCATCATGCGTCGTTCGCTGGTTACCGAGGCACGGCGGGAAAAGACGGCGTCGAAGAGCTGTTTCTTGTCATCGAAATAGTAGTTGATCAGCGTGTGGTGCACGCCGATGCTCTTGGCGACATCCTTGAGGGTGACGCCGTGAAGCCCGTGCCTGGAAAACAGGCTCTCTGCCGTGTCGAGGATCTGCTCGATCATTTCAGCGCGCCGTTCGGCCCGGACGGACTTCTTCGGCGTGGGTTTGCGTTCAACGGGCAAGAAAAGACCTCTCTGCTAGGACTGCCGGGTGGGCAATGACGATCGGACAAAGGCTGGGCCCAGCCCCTGCGGGACTTCGCCTCGCGTGCCCTGGCCAGGACCGGGCCATCCTGCGGGCAGGCGTGACCGCGTGCGCGATTTGTCCGCGTCGATTAATGGCGCGGTGGATCGGGCAGGTCAATCTCCACCGCACATTGTCCGCCGTGCAGGGCTCGTGTCCGTCAGGAGTTGACCTCGAACAGTCCGGCAGCGCCCATGCCCCCGCCGACACACATGCTGACCACCACGTAGCGCACACCGCGTCGCCGGCCCTCGATCAGCGCATGGCCGACGAGCCGTGCACCGGTCATGCCGTAGGGATGACCGATCGAGATGCCGCCGCCGTTGACGTTGTAGATATCCGGGTCGATTTCCAGAAAGTCGCGGCAGTAGAGAGCCTGTACGGCAAAGGCTTCGTTCAGCTCCCACAAACCGATGTCGCGCACCTTCAGTCCGTGCCGCTTGAGCAGCTTCGGAATGGCGTAGATCGGGCCGATGCCCATTTCCTCCGGCGCGCAGCCGGCGACAGCCATGCCGCGATAGATGCCGAGCGGCTCGAGGCCGCGTCGCTCCGCCAGTTTCGCATCCATCAGGATCGACGCCGAGGCCCCGTCGGACAACTGGCTGGCATTGCCCGCGGTGATGACGCCACCCTCGACGGCCGGCTTGAGGCCGGCCAGACCATCGGCCGTCGTCTCTGGCCGGTTGCCTTCATCGCGGTCGAGGTTCACGGCGCGCTCGGCACTGTCTCCCGTGACCTTGTCCTTCACCAGCATGGTGGTGGAGAATGGGACGATCTCGGCATCGAAACGTCCGGCAGCCTGAGCTGCTGCGGTGCGCTGCTGTGACTGCAGCGCATAGGCATCCTGCGCCTCGCGACTGATGCCGTATTTCCGCGCGACGAATTCCGCCGTCTGTAGCATCGGCATATAGGCGTGGGGAACCCGGGCGATGACCGCCGGGTCGGCTTCCTTCAGCCCCCAGGAGAAATAGCTATCCTGCACGGCGGAGATGTTTTCCTGACCACCGGCCGCGACCACGTCCATGCCGTCGACAATGACCTGCTTGGCAGCCGTCGCAATCGCCATCAGGCCAGAGGCGCATTGGCGATCCATGGTCTGGCCGGAAACAGATGCCGGGCAGCCCGCAGCAAACAAGCCGTTGCGGGCAAGGTTCATCCCGGCGGTACCCGCCGACAGCACCGTGCCGAGAACGAAATCTTCAATCTCGCTGCTCTCGATGCCCGCCCGCTGGATCGCCTTTTCGAGAACGTGGCCGGTCAGGCTGGGCGATTTGGTGGCATTCAATGCACCGCGATAGGCCTTGCCTATGCCTGTGCGGGCTGTGCTGACGATGACGGCTTCTCTCATGATCTCGCTCCCCGTGGCCCGGCCCTCAGGCGTTGCCATACTGATTTCTCAATTGCATCTTGTCGATCTTGCCGGTCGCTGCCCGCGGCATGGCGCTCAAGCGGACGACGCGGTCCGGGATCCACCAGGACGCGACGCGTCCCTTCAGCGAGGCGAGCAGTTCCGCGTCCGAGGCATCCTCGTCGCGGCGCATCTCAACCAGTAGTAGAGGACGTTCCCCCCATTTCAAATCCATGCAGCCGATGACGGCAGCGAGCGACACCTGCGGCAAGGCGCCGACAATGGCTTCGATTTCGGCCGGATTGATCCATTCCCCGCCGGACTTGATGAGGTCCTTGGATCGACCGGTGATGATCAACTGTCCGTCGGTATCGATGCGGGCAAGGTCGCCGGTGACAAACCAGCCATCGGCGTCGGTGGCGGCCGTGTCCTGGCCGAAATAGCGTTCGACCACGGCGGCGCCGCGTACGCGCAGGTGACCCTCGACATTGCGTTGTTCAGGCAGCGGATGTCCCTCGGTGTCGGTCAGCAGCAGATCCAGGCCGATCGCCGGTTTGCCGGAGAGGGCAGCATCGCGCCGCTCGGCATGGGGATGGGCAACCGTGCCAGAGGGCGAGAGCTCCGTCATGCCCCAGCTCGTCTGGATGATGACGCCGAGACGGGCTTCGATCCGCTCCATCAACGCGGGGGGAAGGGGCGCGCCGCCGACCAGGATGCGTTGCAGGGACGGAACCTCTCCGCCGTGGGTCTCCAGGTGTTCGACCAGGCCGAGCCAGACCGTCGGCACCCCAACTGCAAGGGTGACACCCTCCTGGTTGATCAACCTGGCGAGGCTCTGGCCATCGGCACGGCGACCGGGAAGCACAAGCCTTGCGCCGACAGCGGGTGCTGCAAACGGTAGTCCCCAGGCATTGGCATGGAACATCGGCACACACGCCAGGATCGTGTCCCTGACACTGATGGCGCAGACATCTGCCTGCAGCAGCCTCAGGGTATGAAGATAGCTGGACCGATGTGTATAGGTGACTCCCTTGGGCGCTCCCGTCGTTCCCGAGGTAAAACAAAGACCGCTTGGCGCGATCTCGTCAAAACAGCCCCACTCGACCGAAGCGCCGTCATTGTCGAAGAGTTGCGGCTCCAGGGCCTCGGGTCGGATCCGGCCCTTGCCGGCATCGTGCGGTGTGTCCCCATCGATCGTCAGGATTGTGGTGACGTCAGGGGCAGCATCCGCCACCGCCTCGGCGAGACCCAGAAGATCGGCGCTTGCGATCAGGATGCGCGCCTGCGATTGCCGCAGCATGGCGGCAATGTCTGCGGTAGCAAGGCGCGGGTTGAGTGTGTGGCATACCGCCCCCATGCCCATGATGCCATACCATGCCTCGACATGCGCTGCCGTGTTCCATGCAAGGGTCGCGACGCGATCACCAGCTTGGATTGAGCGTCTCTGCAGCAAGGCGGAAAGGTGTCGGGCGCGGTTCATCAGCGCTCCATAGGTGACCCGCTGCACCTCGCCATTTTCCTGTGCAGTGACCACGTCTGCCTTGTCATGCCATTTGGCGCCGTGAACGAGAAACTTGTCGAGTGTCAGCGAAAAAGACTGCATTCTGCCGTCGGTCATCATCTGGCTCCGACGATGAAGGCGGTACGCCGCGACGGAATTGCATATGCGTTGCAAAGGTCCGGCCCGAGCGGATGAAACTTGCCAATGAGGGGATACATGAATTCCTTCCCGACCGCCTTCCCATGATGCGGCCATTCTGACGATAGATGAGCCAGGTCAGTCGCCAAGTCAATATTCACTCTCTTGTGGGTGAGTGAAAAGTGTGCAACCATGTGTCTGGTCGGAGCGCTGCAAGCCTGGAGGGGCGTTGTTGCCGCAGCGTGACGGAGTAAAGACCTCGTTGACGAGGACGATGCGGTGGGGAGACCGCAAGAGGGGGAAAGCCTTATGAAGAGCGACGAGCGGCGCGTCATGGACGTGTGCGACTTGCGTGTCCTGGTGACTGCCGGCGCAAGCGGTATCGGCCGCGCAATCGCCGGCGCGTTCGCAGAGGCGGGCAGCCTCGTTCATATCACGGACATCGACGAGGCGGCCATTCAGCGCGCCTTGTCTGAGGACACACGACTATCCGCGAGCGTCGGCGACGCATCGAATGCAGCTGATGTCGACCGGGCCATCACGGATGTCGGTGGCAAATGGGACGGGCTCGACGTTCTGATCAGCAATGTTGGCATTGCCGGCCCGACGGGACCTGTGGCCGCCTATGCAGATGAAGACGTTGACCGGACGATCGACGTCAATCTGAAGTCCCATTTCTATTTTGCCAAACGTTGCGTGCCTCTGCTGAAAGCATCCCCGACACCGTCAATCCTTGCGCTGAGCTCGGTCGCAGGACGGCTCGGCTATCCGTATCGCGCGCCATATGCAGCCACGAAATGGGCGATTGTCGGAATGGTAAAATCGCTCGCGCCGGAACTTGGACCCGATGGAATCCGCGTTAACGCGATCCTCCCCGGCGTCGTCAGTGGCCCTCGCATGGAAGACGTTATCGCAGAACGTGCCATCATTCTCGGCATCGGCATTGAGCAGATGCGCCAGGCCTATCTCGAACGCATTTCCTTGCGCCGCATGGTCGATGCCGAGGATGTGGCCAACCTCGCATTGTTTCTGTCATCGCCACTGGCGCGCAACATCAGCGGTCAGGCCATCAGCGTCGACGGCAATGTTGAGTATCTGTGAACGGAAGGGAAAAGCAGTGAGAGCGAGCGGAAAGAACAAGGTCATCATCACCTGCGCCGTCACGGGGTCGGTTCACACGCCGACGATGTCCGAGTATCTGCCGGTCACGCCCGACCAGATTGCCGAGCAGGCGATCGAAGCGGCGCAGGCCGGTGCCGCCGTGTTGCATCTGCATGCGCGCAATCCCGTAGATGGCAGCCCGACTCCGAGCCCGGCGATCTTTGATCGGTTCGTACCGCGCATTGCCGAGGCGACCGATGCCATCATCAATATCACCACCGGCGGCAGCACCCGCATGACGCTCGAAGAGCGGCTGGCCTACCCCATGGCGGCAAAGCCGGAGCTCTGCTCGCTGAACATGGGCTCGATGAATTTTTCCTTCCATCGCGCGGCCCGCGGCATCACCAGCTGGAAGCATGCCTGGGAACAGCCCTATGTCGAAGGTTCCGAGGCGCTGATCTTCCGCAATACATTCGCAGATATCGGCCATATCCTGCGCCTCCTGGGCGACGAGCACGGCACGCGTTTCGAGTTCGAATGCTATGACGTTGGCCATCTCTATAACCTCGCCCATTTTGTTGACGAGGGTCTCGTGCGCGGGCCGATCTTTCTGCAATGTGTGCTGGGTATACTTGGCGGCCTCAATGCCGATCCGGAAAACCTGATGCTGATGCGCTCGACAGCCGATCGGCTGTTCGGGCGACAGAACTACGAATTCTCCGTGCTGGGTGCCGGTCGCCATCAGATGTCGTTGATCACCATGGGCGCAATCATGGGTGGGCATGTGCGCGTCGGGCTGGAGGACAGTCTGTTCCTCGGTCCCGGCGTGCTTGCGCCATCCTGCGCGGCACAGGTTCTCAAGATCCGGCGGATTTTAGAAGAACTGTCGCTGGAAATTGCTACGCCCGAAGAGGCACGCGCGATTCTTACCACCAAAGGTGCTGACAAGGTGAGTTTCAATGGTTGATCTGCGTATGTTAGTCGGACGCGGCACGAACAGGACAAATATGCTTGGCACGGTCGTGCTGGTGGCGACCGTGCTGTTGGTCCTTGTCTTTGCCGCGACGATCGATGGCTTTGCCACGCTCGGCAATCTGCGCGTGGTCCTTTCCAACTCCGCCTCCCTGGTGATTCTCAGCTGCGGCATGGCCGTCGTCATCATCTCGCGCGGCCTCGATCTGTCCTTGATTGCTCAGATGGTCGCGGGCGCCGCCACCTTCAGCATTCTGATCAATGTCGGACTGAGCGGCCCGGGTGCGTTTGCGCTGACCGTGTTCGTCATGGCGCTGGTCGGGCTCGTCAACGGTTGGCTGACAGCCTATGCCGAAATCCCGGCGATACTGGCCACGCTTGCGTCCGCGATGCTGATCACCGGGTTCTTTCGTTTCGGCATCCTTCGCGGCGAATACCTGCTTCTGCTGCCCAAGAGCAATCCCGCCGTGGCGTTCCTGTCGGCCAGTGTGTTGCCCGGCCTGACGGTGCCGGTGATGCTGATGGCCATGACGCTGGCCACCACATGGCTGCTGCTGCGTTACTCCATTCCCGGACGCACGATCTATGCGATGGGTGACAATTTCCAGGCAGCGCGCCTGACCGGACTGCCGGTCCGCACCACGACGCTGATGATCTATGTCTTCGCCGCGCTGACGGCGTTGATTGCGGGGCTGGTGGTCGCCTCGGCCAGTGGCACTGTCGATTTTCGCACAGTCACCAATGGCAGCCTGCTGTTCGAAGTCATCCTCGTCGTCGTCCTCGGCGGTATACCGCTGCGCGGAGGGCGCGGCGGGGTGAGCAGCATCCTGATCGGTGTCGCGCTGATCGCGGTGCTGCGCAATGCCATGACGCTTCTCGATTTTTCGACCCAGACACAGGACGTGCTGAAAGGCCTCGTCCTGATCACGGCCATCGTTGCTGACCGGTATCTCAACCCCCGCGACACGGAGACGGATACCGTCGGAGATCTCTGACAATACCATTCAACCAAGGAGGAGACTAAGTTGAAAAAATTGGGACACACATTTCGCAGGAGCCTGTCGGCGATGCTGATTGGCGCCTGTGCTGCGCTGGCAAGCGGCGGATTGGCCCAGGCCGAGAGCAGCATCGCCGGCAAGAAGGTCATCTTCGTGCCGATTTCGATGGGCGTATCGCTGACCGAGGGATGGGTTCGCCGCATGAAGGAACATGCGGCAATCTATGGCTATACGATCGACGTTCGAGACGCGGCCTTCAACACCGGCGTGATGGCCGAATTGCTCGCCAAGGCCATCAGCGAAAAGCCGGATCTGCTCGTCGTGCACAATCCGACCGTGCAACTGTTGTCACGTCAAATCAAGCAGGCCGAAGCTGACGGCATCAAGGTTTTGCAGATCAACCTGCAGTCCAATCAACCGTCGGCAGCCTTCGTCGGGGCCAATTGGGAGCGGATCGGCCGGGAAATTGCAGAAGATATCGTCAAGGAATGCGGCAAGGACAGCGGCAAGTCCGGCAAGGTGGCAATCATACCCGGACAATTGACCGCCGCCGACAGCGTCATCATGAACGAGGCCGCCTTCAAGGTTTTCGAGCAACATCCGGAAATTTCGGTTGTCTCCAACCAGGCCTCCGACTGGGAGCCGGAAAAGGCCCGCCAGATCACCGCAACTGTCCTGCAGCAGCATGCAGACCTCTGCGCCATCTTCGGCCATTGGGACGTGCACACAATGGGTGCCGGCAATGCAGTCAAGGATGCCGGACTTGAGGACAAAGTGCTCGTCTATGCGACCGGCGGTGGTGATTCGGTCGCCTGCAAGGCGGTAGAGGAGAAGGTGCTTGATCGCATTTGGAGCTATGACGCCGACGGTCAGGGGCGTGATGCAGGCACGATCATCGACCTGCTTCTGCAGGGCGCGAATGGCCCTGGCGCCATGCTGTCGATCGAGTCGCCGATGAAGATCATCAAGGCCGGCGAGGGTTATTCGCCCGACCTGTGCTGGAAGATGTAACGCATCTGACCAACCGACCGGCCCCATTCAGGGCCGGCCCATCCCGCATCCTCCATAGTCACGGACCCTGTAATGACTGCAACGATCGATTTCAAACGGTTGCCGAAGCGACAGGTGCCGCTTGTCGTGCTCTCGTCCCGGCGGATCATCTCTGACCTCTTGTCAAAGGGATGGGTCGAGAGCGCGATACCCTTTTCAGCGTTTGTGTGCGTCCTCATCGGCGTCCTGCTCAGTACCCAGGACTACTTCGTCGCATCGAACCTGCGCAATCTCGCCCAGTATGCAGCAGACGGCGGCCTGATCGTGCTGGCGCTTCTGGTCGTCGTGGCCGTCGGAGGCATTGACCTTTCGGTCGGCTCGAACTTCGCCATGTCGGCCTTCGTGGCGTTGTATGGCTTTCACATCCTGGGACTGCCCGTGCCGGCGGTTCTCGGGCTCAGTCTCGTCTGCGGCGCTGTGATCGGTGCCGTCAACGGGCTGCTCGCCGGCATCGTCGGCTGTGGCGCGCTGTTGACGACGCTCGGCACGATGATCACCGTACGCGGCCTCTACACGCTCGCCTCGCAGGCCAGCCTGGTGGAAATATCGACAAGCGCCCGCATCGACGATGCCTGGGACTTCATCGGCTTTGAAAAACTGCTGACCATGCCGGTCGGCTTCTGGGTACTGCTTGTTGTCGCTGTCGCCATTTTCGTAATGTTTCGCCAGCTGCGTTTCGGCTGGCATGTGCTGGCGGTCGGCGGCAATCGCAAGGCCGCCCGTCATGGCGGTATCCATGTCAAGCTAACCATTTTCCTCGCCTATGTTCTGGCCGGCCTGATCGTCGGAATGGCCGGCTTCCTTTTCGCCGCCCGCCAGAATAGCATTGGCTCCGACACCGGTATCGGCATGGAATTCTTCGCGCTGACAGCCCTCGTTGTCGGACTGGGAGGTTTCGTGCCAGGCCGGGGCGCCGTCGTTTCGGTGCTGATCGGCTTTCTGACCGTTTACATCCTGAACAACGCCCTTATCAATGCTGGCCTGCGCGGGGATTTTGTCCAGTTCTGCATGGGCGCAATCTTGGTAACGATCCTCGCAATCGATGTGCGGTTCCGCAAAAACCGTCACCGCCTGCTCGCCTCCGCCTATCTCGATCCGGTGAGACTGAGCGTTGAAGCGGTCAAGGGCATGGCCGGCCTGATGCCCCATGAAATTGCGCCAAAGCTTACCCATGCAACGCTTCTGGCCGTTGGCGAAGTGGACGGTCCGGAAGACGTCATCCTCGACCGGAACGGCAATCTCTACTGTGGCACGCGCGACGGCTATATCATGCGGTTGGCGGCGGGTGGCGGCGCGCGCGCCGAGCCGCTCGCCAAGATTGGCGGCCGACCGCTTGGCCTCGCCTTTGACCGCGACGGCAGGATTGTCGCCTGTGTCGCCGGCATGGGCCTCGTTCGCGTCGGCATGGACGGCACGGTCGAACTGCTGACGGACCAGACCGAGCGCTCGCTGTTCAGCGTCCAGGACGATACAGTCATCCGCATGGCCGACGACCTCGATATCGCACCGGATGGTGTCGTCTACTTCACGGACGCTACGAAACGTTACGATATCGAGAACTGGGGTCTCGACCTCCTGGAGGGGCGTCCCAACGGACGTCTGCTGAGCTATGATCCGTCGACCGGAAAGACGCGCACCGTGTGCGACAACCTGGTCTTCCCCAATGGCGTCTGCCTCACGCATGATGGCCGTCATCTCCTCGTCGCCAGCACCTGGGACTGCGCCATCCTCGCATTCGACCTCACCGATATGAAGGCTGGGCCGAGGGTCTTTCTCGACGGACTGCCAGGCTATCCCGACAACATCAACCGCGCATCCGATGGCGGCTACTGGATCGCGCTGGCCGGCATGCGCAATCCGGTGATCGACCTTGCCATGAAACACCCCGGACTTCGGCGGCGCATGACCAAGCTTGTGCCCCCGACCAACTGGCTGTTCGGCAATCTCAACATTGGCGGTGTGCTGAAGATCGACGGCACCGGCCGGGTTGTCGATGCACTCTGGGATGAGGCGAGCGGGCCGCTCTACATGATTACCTCCATGCGTGAGCATGAGGGCGCTCTCTATCTGGGCGGTGTTACCAACAACAAGATCGGCCGGCTGGTGCTTGGTCACGCCAATCCGGACTGGAATGGGCCTGAAAGCTATTGGGGCAAATCATGAGTTTTTTCTTCAAATCGCGTGTCTCGGAGCCTCCGGCGATGACGCTGGAGGGCATTCTCGGCCCCAACAGTCGCCTCGACGAGGCCCTTGCCATTGCCGTCGCCCGACCCGATGCGCTGGTGGTTTCAACTGATGGGCGTCTGCTGATCTCCTCGGGAACGTCGGTCTTGGTGGCCGATCGCTGGGCAGATGCTACGAGCCCCTGGATCGCGTTGGACCAAACCGTCACGGCGCTTGCGACAAGCCCGGGCGGACTTGTCGCAGTCGGCTTGGAAAGCGGCGAGGTTCGGGTTCATGACCGACGGGGCCAGCCGCTGGCATGGCCGGCTCCAGCGGGTGGACCCGGATCCGGTGCCGGTGCAGTCAGCGATTGCATGTTCCTCTCTGAAGACGAAATCGCTGTCGTCAGGAATGGCTATGCCAGCGCCCAAGAGGCCTTGGCCATGGCACCGTGGGAGGCTGGACAGGCAGGCACTGTCACCGGATATGCCAGGGACGGCGCCACGCGGGTCATCGCCCGTAACCTCAGTTGCCCAATGGGCATCTGCCGGGATGGACGCGGGGAAATCGCTCTGACCGAGCTTGATACCGCTCGTGTTGTCGATGTATCCGGCCAGGTCCATCGCGGCGGCTTTCCGGCCTATCTCGGCCGTCTCCGCAAAACGCAGCAGGGCTATCTGCTCGCCTGTTTGTCGAGGCGTGACCCGCTGATCGAATTTCTGCGGACGGAGCGCAGCTTTGTCGAGGAAATGAAGGAAACGATCGATCCGAGGCACTGGATCTCTCCGCGCGCCAGCCCGGATTTCAGCCATGATTTCCCCATCGAACTCGGGGCAACACGTCTGTTTGGCGAGATCAAACCTTGGGCGCCCTCGTTTTCCTACGGACTGCTGATCACGCTGGATGAGAACTTTATGCCGATGGGCTCGATGCAATCGCGTGCCAATGGTCGTCGGCACGCCATCAGCGATGCAGTCATCTGGAACGGCGACGTGATCGCAGTCAGCCAGGCGAGCGGCGAAATCCTCAACCTGGGGCCTCTGACATGACGGATCTTCAGCCAAAACCCATTGTCTTTCTGGAAAATGCAACCAAACGGTATGGCGGTATCGCCGCCCTGGATGGCGTCAGCTTTGAATTATATCCAGGTGAGATCCATGCGCTCGCCGGCGAAAACGGCGCGGGAAAATCGACCCTTTGCAAGCTGATTGCCGGCGTCGTCACGCCGTCGGATGGGCAGCTTTGGGTCGATGGCGAGGCGGTAAATTTCTCTGCACCCAAGGATGCCAGCCGTCGCGGCATTTCGATGGTCTACCAGGAAACCAGCCTCGTTCCGCAACTGACGGTCGCCCAAAACATTGTCCTTGGCCGCGAGCGCACCTTCAATTCCGTCCGCAAGGTTCGCAACGCTGCACGGCAAGTGTTGCAACGGCTTAATTTCAATGTGGACCCCACCCAATTGGCGGGCTCACTGTCGGCCGCCAAGCGCCAGATGGTCGAAATTGCCCGTGCCGTGCTCAACGATGCACGCATCATCATTCTCGACGAGCCGACGGCCGCCCTAACGCCTGAGGAAACCGAACATCTGTTCGAACTGATGGGCTCCTTGAAGAAGCGCGGCGTGGCGATGATCTTCATTTCCCACGCCCTTGAGGAAGCACTGACCCATGCCGACCGGATATCGGTACTGCGCAACGGACGGTTGGTCGCCTCGGGGCCTGCGACCGATTTCGACCGGCCGCGGCTCATTCACCACATGGTCGGCGAGGATCTGTTGGATATTCCCGGGCCTCCGTCATCGTCCCGGCAACGCCCGGGTTCCGCTCTGCCGGTGCTGCGTGTCGAAAACCTCAGGATGGGTAGCATGGTGAACAACATGTCCTTCTCGGTCTTCCCGGGTGAAATTACCGGCATAGCCGGCTTGATCGGCTCGGGCCGAAGCGAGATGGCCAAGGTCGTCATGGGTCATACCAAGCGCAATTTCGGCGGCGGCAGGATCTGGCTGGATGGCCGCGAGGTCCGCTACACGCTGCCGGCCCAGGCCATCGCCGACGGCATTGCCTATGTCAGCGAAGACCGCAAGCTGGATGGCTTCTTTGAGACCATGAGCATCCGCCAGAACATCGAGCTTGGCTGGCTTGCCAAATTCGGTCGCGGTAAATTTGTCGTTCCACTTGGCAAGCTGCGGGATCTCACCCGAATCTGGTCGGAGCGACTTTCGATCCGCAGCATCGGCGAGAACCAGTCCGTTCTGCATCTCTCCGGCGGTAACCAGCAGAAGGTCGTCATCGCCAAGTCGCTTGCTCAGAAGCCGCGGTTGGTCATCTTTGATGAGCCAACGCGCGGCGTCGATGTCGGCGCGATCGCGGAAATCCGAAAGATAATCCGCGATTTTGCCGAGGGAGGCGCGGGCGTCATCCTGATCTCGTCATATCTGCCGGAGATACTCGATCTTTCCGATCGCATCCTGGTTGCCAAAGGGGGCACGATCGCAGCGGAATTTTCCCGGGAGGACGCGACCGCGACTGCAATTTTGAACGCGGCAATCCACTGATGTGCGGGCAATGGCGGAAGGTGGTGGGGGCGGTTCCATCAATTGATCATGCGGTAATCTGCACTCTATCGGACGACTGCGATTTCACTTTATGCGGACCAGTATTTTCATCTTAGGAAGCGCAGTTACTTCAATGGGATCTTGCGCAGCGATAGCCCGGCGGTGGCCAGCGTGCGTTGCCCGATGGAGAGCCTCATCAGCGGCTGCGTTAGGTCACCATTGCACATCCTTTAAATCAGTGTTGTGCCTGTCAGGGATACGGTAGCGGGTCTGGCTCAACAGGCGACAATATTCACGGTGTCTTGGCCATAGACATCATGAACGACGAACGACCTGGGCACGTCCGCCGGGTGGCGAGCGGTCAGCGTTTCCTGTTAGCCCATGAGTGGGTGGCAATCGTTGCGGAAAACGACGAATGTGACCGCGTCGACCTGGCTCAATTTAGCGCTGATCGTCCATCTCGGCGAGCTTGCGAACACGGCGCCGGAAGTCTTCATCAGATGAAAATTCCGCCTTGAGATACGCATCGACGAGATCGGTTGCAAGCCATGCACCGACGATCTGAGCGCCGATGCACATAACGTTTACATCGTCGTGTTCCACCGACTGATGGGCAGAATGAACGTCATGGCAAACGGCCGCGCGGATGCCCTTGACCTTGTTTGCAGCGATCGATGCACCGACGCCAGTACCGCAGACCAGCAAGCCGCGCTCGGCAGTTCCTGCTATTATCGAAGCCGTTACATTTTTTGCCACGTCGGGAAAATCGACGGGATCAGGATTGTAGGAACCCACATCCACCACGTCGTGGCCCAGTGACTTGATATGGTCCACAATCGTGGACTTGAGAGGAAAGCCGGCGTGGTCAGAACCGATGACGATGCGCATTGTTGGTTTCTCCAGTTATTGAGCAATCATGCGAGGCAGCCACAGTGTGAAATCCTTTGCAAAGGTCAGGATCATCAGTGTGGACAGAAGCGGTATATAGAAGGGAAGAAGAGCCCTTAGCAGTTGGCGGACTGACACTTTGGCAATGTCAGACACGAGAAAGAGCGACAGTCCCATGGGTGGTGTCAACAGACCCAGCATCAAGTTGAAAACTGCGACAATGCCGAGCTGAACCGGATCGACACCGGCCAGTACCAGCGGTGGGGCGATGATTGGAACCAGGAGCAGGGTGGCTGTTGTCGAATCGAGAAACATGCCAGCGACGAAGAAGATCAGATTGGCAATGATCAGCAGCATCAATGGATCGTCCGACAGACCCAGTAGTGCCGATGCGAAGGTCTGGGGGACCTGCTCAACGGCCAGAATCCATCCGAACAGAGCCGCAGACGCAACGATGATGAGGATGGCGCTGGAACTACGGGCCGTTAGCACGGCTGAGTGCCAAAGATGAGCGAGGGTCAACTCGCGGTAAACGACGGAGCTGATGAAGATCACGTACACGGCCGTCATCGCAGCTGCTTCCGTTGGAGTGAACGCGCCGGCGATCATTCCTCCGACCATCAGGATCGGCGCCACCATCGCGGGAAGGGCGGGCATAAAGGTGGCGGCGATTTCACCGAGTGTTGGCCAGCGCTCCGCGCGGGGATGGCCATGCCGAATGGCCACGATCAGGACGGTCAGCATCAACAGGATTGTGCAGACAATGGCCGGCATAATGCCTGCGACCAGAAGCTGGACGATCGAAACGCTGGTCACCGATCCATAGACGATCAGTGGAATTGAGGGCGGAAAGATCGGCCCCAGCGTGGCGGAGGCTGCGGTGACGGCACCCGCGAAGGCAGGGTTGAATCCACGCTTCTTCATCGCGTCGATCTCGATGCGACCAAGGCCGCCGATATCGGCAAGCGCGGCACCAGACATGCCTGAAAATACCAGGCTGCCAAAGACGTTTACCTGCGCCAGGCCACCGGGGATCCGGCCAACCAGGGTATAGGCGAAGCGGAAAATCCGGTCCGTGATGCCGGAAAGGTTCATCAGGTTGCCGACGAAAATGAACAGAGGCACGGCAACGAGGGGAAATGAATCCAGCGCGTAGGTAATCCGCTGCGCCAGCAATCCAAGGGGCAGGCCTTCTATCAGCACATAGGCAATGGATGGCAACAGGATGGCATAGACGACCGGAAAACCGAGGATGAAAAGCCCTAGAAAGGCGATGACGACCAGAAAACCCATGGGTGCTCCTCAGACTGCGATGTTTTTATCCGCCTGCGGCGGTTTGCGCAGATGGATCAGATGAACGACGGCAGCACCGGTGAAGCCGAACAGTGCCGCTCCCAGGAAGATCCAGAATGGAATGCCGAGTGTGGGCGTGGCATTTGCAAGGTTTCTGGAGACGTTCATTGCCGTCACCCATCCGATAAAGCCGGTCACAGCGATGCCGGATAGCGAAATGCTGACATTGATGATGGCGCGTAGGCGGGCGGGCAGGGCAGCCTTGATTTCTCCCATGACAATATTTTCGCCGTTCTGCACGACGAGAGGGTAGGCGCAGAACACAAGACAGATCAGCAAAAAGCGCGTCAATTCCTCGGCGCCGATAAACGGAAGGGTAAAGAGGTTGCGCATGACGATCTGCGCAGTAGGCACGAGTACAAGTCCGGCGACAAACAGGGCGACGATTGCCGTCAGGACGCGTTCAGGGAGACGCATCTTGCAAACTCCGTTGACGGGAAAAGGGATCTGTCGCAGGGGCGCCGTTATGCCGCCCCTGCATTTTCGATCGTTACTTAATGGCCTCGATCTGGGCCATCAGCGGATCGAAGTCAGGAAAATCCTGTTTCACCTGAGCACTTACCTTTTCACGGAAAGCGCCAATATCAAGTCCCTCAGCCTCCGTGATGACAGTCATTCCACGGCCCTTGAGATCCTCAACAAGCTTAGCTTCGGACTCTGTTGCCATCTGAAGCGATTTCTTGGCTTCGTCATCAAGCACCTTGGTAATCGCCGAACGCTGTTCTTCGCTCATGCCCTGCCAGATTTCCTCATTGACGAAGACTGCAAGCACCGCCCGCATGTGACCCGTCATGGCCAGATGCGACTGCACCTCGTTGAGGTTGTTGGACGCGATCATCGTCAACGGGTTTTCCTGGCCGACGACAACGCCAGTCATAAGTGCGGTGGGAAGTTCAGCGACTTCGACGGGGGTTGGAATGGCTCCAAAACCCTTCACCATGGAGACCCACAGTTCGAGCGGCACGGCACGGAACGGCTTGCCAGCGAGATCGGCTGGCGTCTTCACCGCGAAGTTGGACGAGATATGCCGGTCGCCGCGATAGATGCGGCCGATGATGCGCACACCTTGTGCGATCAATTTCTCATTGACCGCCTGAAGGGCCGGCGATGTTTGCGGATCGGTTGCAGCCAGTGCATGTGCCCCGTCGCGGTAGATGAATGGCGCGTTAAAGACTGCGACCTCCGGGACCAAGCGGGCAAGCGAGGCGAAGTCATGATGCCCCATGGAGATCGACCCCATGCGAACGCCATCAACCATCTCGGCAACACCGCCAAGCTGGCTGGCTGGATAGACAGTGACCGCGACGCTGCCGTTGGTCGCGGTTTTGATCCCCTCTGCGGCTTGCGCGGCGTAGACGGTCTGGATATCGCCTTCCGCGCCGACATGCGCGTAGCGTAAATCGGCCGCTGACGCAGTGCCCGCCGCAAGCGATGTCCCCAGCGCGACCAGGGTCGCGGCACCGAGCTTCAGTAAGTTAAGCATGTTCTTCCTCCTCCTTGGATAAAAGACTGATCTGCGTCACTCCTCTTTCGGCAGATCCTTCTTCGTGAACGCGGCGATGTAGCTCTTGCGTCGGAGCTCGTCGCCGATGGCAAAATGCTGTCTAAGCTTGTCTTCCGACGCATCGGGATCGCGCGACAAAAGGCAGAGATAGATTTCGCGATGGGCCTCCACGAGATAATCGTGGATTCCACTGGTATCGTGTGTCTCCACGCGCCGATTGACGTGACTGCGTTTGAGCAATGTCGCAATGGACTGGTAGATCGTGATAAGGGCTGGACTTCGGCTGGCTTCGACGAGTGCCAGATGGAAGGCAAAATCGGCCGCGCCTCCTTCTTCGGCGTCGCCCAGCGTATCCATCAGGTGCGCAAGCAGGCTTCCGATACGAGAGAGATCACCGTCGGTTGCGCGAAGGCAGGCAAGTCGGATCGCCTGGCATTCTATGGCGATACGTGCCTGCATGATGTCGTCCATCATATCGGGCTGCTGAGCCAGACAGAAAGTCAGGAAGTCGCCGAGAACGGCCATGTCCGCCTTGCGCACATATGCGCCCTTGCCATGTCGGATGTCGAGAAAACCGAGGTTTGCCAGTGAGCGTAGCGCCTCGCGCAGCACAGGTCGCGACACACCCAGCGTAAGTGAGAGTTCCCGTTCTCCGAGAAGCCGATCTCCCTCTTTCAATACTCCGGCCAGCAGTTGCTCACGAAAGAACGCGAGCACCTTTTCCGTGCCTGCAACTTCTGCCTCTTCATCGACTACGACTGAATTCACAACTGGCCTCCACTGGTATGACCACTACTACACCAGTTTAGCAAAGGTCAAGTAGCTCGGCTTTGTTTAACGGGCAGGCGTAGCGCGCGTCGAATTTATGGGCAGTATCCTCGGTACTCCCAACGCGAATTCCTGGATCCCAGGCGCCAATGTACAGCCGTTAAGAAACCTCATCTTGAGAAGGTGACTTCACCTGCGCCGGTTGGATCGTATCAAGGCACACGCCCGGTCTGGCGCATCCGTTCGCGCTTCTCTCGTCTGCTCGCGAGACGGAGGCTCCTGCGGTTATTTTTCCGTGGCTTTCCTTGCATATCGCGTATTCCTGGCGTGCCTGCTTGCCGCCATCGCGATGCTGATGCCACCGACATCGATAAAATCCGAACGCAAAAAGGCATCGTGCCGGACGCAAATTGATGCTTTTCGTTGCGCATACTATTCTCGTATTCCTCGCCTACGGTGATAAAAAAGGAGACGAGGCCATGGGAAGACCCTTTTTCTGGAACGAGTTGAACACTGCCGACTTTGCCCAGTTGCCGGTCGACCGAACCATTGCCATCCTGCCGATCGCCTCGACCGAGCAACACGGTCCGCATCTGCCGATCTCCACCGACGTCACCATCGCCAACGGCATGCTGGCAGAGGTACGAAACAAGCTGCCTGAAACCCTGGATGTGCTCGTCCTCCCGACGCAGGAGATTGGCAAAGCCAACGAGCATATCTACGGACCCGGGACCCTGTCGCTTGGCGCAGAGCTCCTCATTCCGACCTGGACAGCGATCGGTGCCAAGGTCGCCGAAGCAGGCGTGCGAAAGATGGTGATCGTCAACTCTCACGGCGGCAACCTCGACATCATGAATATCGTCGCCCGCGAATTGAGGGTGCGCTTTTCCATGGCGGTTGTTGCTACCCAGTGGTCACGTTTCGGCAGCCCGGAAGGCCTGATCAGCGAACACGAGCAGAAGTTCGGCATCCACGGCGGCGACATGGAAACGTCCATGATGCTGCATTTCCGCCCGGATCTGGTTCATATGGACAAAGCCGAAAACTTCGCCTCCAAAGCAGAATGGATGAAGGAAAACACGCACCATTTACAGCCATTGCCGCCGCACTCACTGGCATGGATCGCCCATGATCTGAACCCCAACGGCGTTGTTGGCAATGCATCGCTGGGCACGGCGAAAAAGGGGGAGTTGATCGCCAGCCACCAGGCGAAGGGCTTCATCAACCTTCTGGACGATCTGACGCACTACCCGCTTTCCAATCTCTATTCGAGATAGCCGGGCTCCGGCATCATTTTTCCGACGCCAGAATATGGCCTTTGGCTTGCAGTTCCTGCATCATCGCCAGCAGTTCCGACATCAGATACTCGATGAACAGGCTGGTGGGGGCGTCGAGCGGCGCGCGCGCCCGCGCAAACAGCTTCATAGGCTGACGGGAATGCGTTTCCACGATTGGGCGGAACACCAGTTCGCCGCGGCGGCATTCTACAATGACATCCAGCGGATTGAGCAACGTCAAGCCCGTGCCCGACCTGACCAACTGTTTGAGCATCTCCGACGCATTGGTTTCGACAACCGGCTCCACCGAGACAGGCAGTGGTGCCAAGGCCAGATTGATAACGTCCCGTAAGCTGGTTCCTGTTTGCGCCAGCACCAGCCGTTCCTGCACAACATCCACCAGACTGATCGGACCGCTGCCCGCCAGTCTGTGTCCCGGTGGAAGAACGACACCGATCGGCACATCGAAATTCGCCAGCGTGCGGATGCCCGGCGTCGCTGGAATGTTGAAGCCGAGACCAATATCGACTTCGCCGGTCAAGACCGGGTGAAGGGTTGTCGAACCGCCATCGTTGCGCAGCTGGATACGCACGCGGGGATGTTGCCCGACGAATTTGGCGATGATTTCCGGCAAAGGCCCTGCCGCAAGCCCGACTGTTGTCACCATCGACACTTTACCCGCCTGCGGCATCTTTAGGCCGCGAATGCGCGATTCCAGTCGCTCGTAGTTCTTCAGAACGTCGCGAATATGCTCGATGCACAGTTCGCCCGCGGCCGTCAGCCGCAGGCCGCGCGGCAGTCGCTCGAAGATCGGCACGCCAATTTCCGCCTCCAGTGCCAGGATCTGGCGATTGATCGCCGAGGACGCGACATTCAAGCGCGCGGCAGCCTTGCGAATGGATCCGCAACGCGCGATTTCATTGATATAGTCCAGTTTTCGGGAATGCAGCATCGGTCCGGTCTTTCATCGTTCGCAGGACAGGGCGGGGCTCCGAGAAGAGCGCGCAGACAGATGCCTAAAAAGCATCAATGTGGACGAATTTTGATGCTTTTCAAAGAGCAAGGCAACAGCTCAAATGGAGAAAATGGGCGGCCAATGACGACCGCCTGTTGCATCAAAGGGGAACGACGCAGAATGCGCACTCTACTGAAATCGACTGCACTTCCTGTCATGGTTGGCCTCGGCGCCGTGGTCGCGACCTTCGCCCAGGCAGCAGCTGCTGACAAAGTGACCTACGGCACCAACTGGCTGGCGCAGGCCGAGCACGGCGGCTTTTACCAGGCGGTCGCCGACGGCACGTATGAAAAATACGGCCTCGATGTCTCCATCGTGCAGGGCGGGCCGAACGCTGCCAACAGCGCGTTGCTGATTTCCGGCAAGATCGATTTTTACATGGGCAGCCCGCAGAGCGAAATTTCCGCTACGGAACAGGGGATTCCAATCGTCGATGTCGCCGCTATTTTCCAGAAGGACCCACAGGTCCTGATCGCACATCCAGATCAGGGAATTGAGAAATTTGAGGATCTGGCCAAGCTGCCGACGATCTTCATGGGCAAGGACGGCTACCTCACCTATTTCGAGTGGATGAAGGCGAACTTTCCCGGCTTCAAGGACGAACAGTACAAGCCATATAATTTCAGCCCTGCACCCTTTCTCGCCGACAAACAATCGGCCCAGCAGGGTTACCTGACGTCTGAGCCCTACGAGATCGAGAAGCAGGCGGGCTGGACGCCGAAAGTCTTCCTCTTGGCCGACAGTGGCTATTCCCCCTATTCGACCATGATCACCACACAGGCATCGCTCGTCGAAACCAAGCCGGATCTTGTGCAGCGTTTCGTCGATGCCTCGATCGAGGGCTGGTACAACTACCTTTACGGCGACAATGCCAAGGCCAATGCCCTGATCAAGACCGACAATCCGGAAATGACCGATGGGCAGATCGCCTATTCGATCGCCAAGATGAAGGAATATGGCATTCTCGAATCCGGCGCAGCGCTTGAAAAGGGGATCGGCTGCATCACCGAGGAGAAATACAAGAAGTTCTTCGATGACGGTGTTGCCATGAAGCTTTTCAAGGCTGAAACCGACTACAAGAAGGCATTTGCGGCGCAGTTTGCCTGCAAGGGCGTCGGCATGGCACTGAAGAAATAACAGCACACTGATCGTCCCGCCGCCGGTCCGGCGGCGGGACACAGCAACTGTCGAGCAGCCGGGACAGCAATGATTTTGGAAGAAGCACGCGGGCTGAAGCGGTCCACCGAAGGACACAAACGGCCACTGGTTGTCATGGACAGGGTCTCGAAGCGCTTTTCAAGCGGTACGCAGGCGCTCTCGGATATGTCGCTCGTCGTGGAAAGCGGAGAGTTCGTTAGCCTGCTGGGGCCGTCGGGTTGCGGCAAATCCACGGCACTGCGAATCATAGCCGGTCTCGGCGACGCCTCGTCGGGCACGATCGACTGGCCGAGTTCGAGGATCAATTCCCGCGGATTGCCGGACGGCGACATCAGCTTCGTCTTTCAGGAGCCGACACTCATGCCCTGGCAGACGGTCTTCGGCAATGTGCATCTTCCGCTGAAATTGCGCGGCATCTCGAACGCCGCTGCCCGTCCGCAGATCCTCGAAGCACTCGCGACCGTCGGTCTTGCGGATTTCGCCGATGCCTATCCGCGCGAGCTTTCCGGCGGCATGAAGATGCGTGTCTCGATCGCCCGTGCGCTGGTGACGAAGCCGAAGCTGCTGTTGATGGACGAGCCTTTCGCCGCACTCGACGAAATCACCCGCCAGAAGCTCAATGACGACGTGCTGCGCCTGTGGAAGCAAACCGGCATCACCGTGATCTTCGTCACCCATTCGGTATTTGAATCCGCCTATCTCTCCAATCGCATCGTAGTGATGAAGGCAAGGCCGGGCCGTGTGCATGCCGATTTTCCGCTGCACACCAGCCTGGAGCGCGACGCCCTCTACCGAACATCGGAGGACTATCGGCAGGCCTGCGAAAAGGTCTCGACCATGTTGCTCGAAGCCATCGGATCGGGGGAGCACTGATGCGTACACAAAACAAGGCACCGGATAGCTCCACGAATATCTCCTCCTCGGACCGCAACACGCACCGCGACCTCGTGCTGCGCATTCTAGTGCCGTTTTTTGTGCTGGCGACCATGGTGCTGATCTGGCATGTCGGCGTCACCGTTTCCGGCGTACCGCCCTATATCCTGCCGAGCCCGATCGCGGTTGCCACAGCACTGTTCACAGATTGGCATACGTTGGCGCCGGCACTGTGGGTGACCACCAAGATCACGCTGCTGTCGCTGTTGCTCGCCCTCATCGGCGGGGTGGGTTTCGCGGTTTTTCTGGTTCAGTCACGCTGGGTCGAGATTGCCTTCTACCCGATCGCCGTCATCCTGCAGGTCACCCCGATCGTCGCGATCTCGCCGCTGATCCTGATCTATGCGCCTTCGACCCAGGTGGCCCTGCTGATTTGCGCCTTCCTTGTCGCCTTCTTTCCGATCCTGTCGAACATGGTGCAGGGGCTGAAAAGCGTCGATCACAATCTGCTCAATCTGTTCGATCTCTACGGCGCCTCGCGGTGGCAGACTTTGCTTTATCTCAAGCTTCCCGCGTCACTTCCCTATTTCATGACCGGTCTGCGCATCGGCGGTGGCCTGGCACTGATCGCGGCCGTCGTTGCGGAATTTGCGGCAGGCTCCGCCGGCGCCGGTTCCGGCCTCGCGTTCCGCCTGCTCGAAGCCCAGTACCGGATGAACATTCCGCGCCTCTTTGCGGCGCTGATCCTCTTGTCGCTGCTGGGTGTGACGATCTTCGCGCTGACCTCCTTGATCTCCTGGCTGAGCCTGCATCGCTGGCACGAAAGCAGCCTGAAAAGGGAAAACTGATGTCGAACCCATTCGTTTCCCTGCCGGACGGTCAGTATTTCGTGCTCAGCAATGCCACGGTGCCAGCGATCGCCGTGACCGCACCCACCGGTCCGGCGGTCGAAGGCCTGGCATCGGTAGATATCGTGATTTCCAATGGAAGGATCGATGCCGTTTTACCGGCGGGCACTGCTCCGGTGGACTTGCCGAAGGCTGATTTGCGCCAAGGCATGGTCTGGCCCTGTTTTGCCGACATGCACACCCATCTCGACAAGGGCCACATCTGGCCGCGTCGCCCCAACCCTGACGGCACTTTCATGGGGGCACTCGACAATGTCGGCATCGATCGCGAGGCCAACTGGACGGCGGGCGACATCAGGACGCGGATGGATTTTTCGCTGCGCGCAGCCTACGCCCACGGCACGCATCTGATCCGGACCCATCTCGATTCCATCGCCCCCCAGCATCGCATTTCCTTCGAGGTCTTTTCAGAGCTTCGGGAGGCATGGAAAGATCGGATCGCATTGCAGGCGGTTGCGCTGTTCCCGCTCGACAAGATATTCGAAGCGCCGTTTTTCGATGATCTCGTCTCGGTCATTCGGGAACACCAAGGGATCCTCGGCGGTGTCACCTATCTGATGCCGGATCTGAAGGGACGCCTCGACCTGCTGTTTCGCACCGCCGCGGACAACGGCTTCGACATCGATCTGCATGTCGACGAGACCGAGGACCGACAGGTACTGACGCTGAAGACCATCGCCGAGGCCAAGCTGCGCAATGGGTTCCAGGGTGCCGTCACCGTCGGCCATTGCTGCTCGCTTGCACGACAGGACGAACACGTCGCAAAGGCAACCATCGATCTCGTTGCCAGGGCCGGCATATCCGTGGTCTCCCTGCCGATGTGCAACATGTATCTGCAGGACAGGCATCCGGGCCGCACGCCACGCTGGCGCGGAGTGACGCTGTTTCATGAGCTCGCGGCAGCCGGGGTGGCAACGGCCGTATCGTCGGACAATACCCGCGATCCCTTCTATGCCTATGGCGACATGGACCCGGTCGAAGTCTTTCGCGAGGCGGTGCGCATCCTGCATCTCGATCATCCGCTGACGGATGCGGCCCGCGTCGTCACGATCTCGCCTGCCGACATTCTTGGCCGACCGGACCTTGGCCGTATCGCCGTCGGAGGCCCCGCCGATCTTGTTTTGTTCAGCGCCCGTCGCTGGAGCGAATTTTTATCCCGTCCGCAGGCCGACCGCATCGTGATGCGGAATGGCATGGGCATCGACCGCAGCCTGCCGGACTACCGCGAACTCGACCCGATCCTTGGAGCATGACATGCCCGACTATGCAGCGATCAAGAAGGAACTCGACGGCATCGCCGTTGAGGACAATGCGGCGCTGGTGCGCCAGAAAAGCCGCGACTTCTTCTGGTATTCGCCGATCCTGAAGGCGCAGCTCCAAAACGTCACCGGCGATCTCGTCGTGTCTCCGACGTCCGAAGAGGAGGTCATCCGCGTCCTGAAGGTTGCCTATGCGCATGGAGCTCCTGTGACCCCGCGCGGCGCCGGCACCGGCAATTACGGCCAGGCCATGCCGCTCTCCGGCGGCATTATCCTCAACCTTGCCGGCATGGACAAAATCAAATCCATTCAGTCCGGAAAGGTCGTCTGCGAGCCCGGCGTTATCATTGCCCAGCTCGACAAGGCGACAAAGGCCCATTCCGGCCAAGAACTGCGTTTCCATCCCTCGACGGCCCAGACCGCGACCATCGGCGGTTTCATCGCCGGCGGATCGGGCGGCGTCGGATCGATCACCTGGGGTGGTCTTCGTGATCTCGGCAATATCCTGCGGCTGCGCGTCGTCACCATGGAAGCAGAGCCAAAGGTGCTGGACCTCACCGGCTGGGACCTGCAGAAGGTCAGCCACGCCTATGGCACCAACGGCATCATCACCGAGGTCGAAATGCCGCTTGCCCCCGCCTATGACTGGGTAGACGTGCTGGTCGGCTATGACGACTTCATGGATGCCGTGCGCTTTTCCGATGCACTCAGCCATATGAACGGCCTGCTGCTGAAGGAAGTGGCGCCGATCGCAGCCCCGATCCCGTACGACTATTTCACCCGTCACAAGCCCTATCTTCGTGATCGCGGCCAGTCGGTGGTGGTGATCATGATCGCGCCGCATGCGATGGAACCATTTGCTGCCTTCGTTGCCCAGCAGAAGGGCGAGATCCTGTTTCGCTCCGACAAGGTCGAGAGCATGAAGGGCATTCCGCATGCCTATGAGCTGGCATGGAACCACACGACGCTGAGGGCGCTGAAGCTCGATCCGAGCTTCACCTATCTGCAGGTTCAGTATCCCAGCCCAGACCATGTCGCCAAGGTCGGGAAACTGGTGGAAATCTTTGGCGACGAAGTGCCGGGGCATCTCGAGTTCATCAAGTTCGATGCGGCCATCCAGTGCTCCGGCCTGCCGCTGGTGCGCTACACCACCGAAGCGCGGCTGGAGGAGATCATTCGCATTCACGAAGACAATGGCTGCCCGATCTTCAACCCACACCGCTACACGCTGGAAGAAGGCGGGATGAAACAAACGGACAAGACCCAGCTCGCCTTCAAACAACAGACGGACCCCAAGGGGCTGCTTAACCCGGGCAAGATGATCGCCTGGGACAATCCGGATTTTGATTTCAACGCCGGCAAGAACTATCTCTTCCCTGGCCTTGCGGCACTGGGGGTCTGATGCGCGTCCTGCTGCTCCATTCCCATCCGGTCGAAGAAAGTTTCGGCGGTGCCCTCCATCGTCTCACCCGGGAAAGCCTACAGACGGCCGGTCACGAGGTCGATGATTGCAATCTCTATGCCGAAGGTTTCGATCCTGTCCTGTCGCGCCACGACCGGATGATCTATCATGACTACCCCGACAACACGGCGCTGGTGAAGGAGCATTGCGACCGGCTGCTGGCGGCCGAAGGACTGGTCATCGTCACGCCGGTGTGGAATTTCGGCTTTCCGGCGATCCTGAAAGGCTATTTCGACCGCGTCTGGCTGCCCGGCATCTCCTTCGAACTGGTGGACGGCAAGGTCCAGTCTCGGTTGCGCCATATCCGCAAGCTTGGCGCGGTCATGACCTACGGCGCGACGCCGTTACGGGCATTTGTCGCCGGCAACCCGCCGAAGAAGATCGTCAAGCGGGTGCTACGCGCGCAGATCAATCCGTGGTCGCCGGTAACCTTCCTCGCCCACTACGACATGAACAATTGCACGCAAGACACGCGGGCACGCTTCATGGCGAAGGTGAAAACGAAGATGGAAAGGTTCTGAGCCGATGCCGGGAAAAACCGCCTTCAATCCGCCTTCGGTCCGTCGCCCTTTCGGCAATTACAATCACGGCCTTCTGGTTCCGCCGGGCGCAAGCCTTCTCGTTACCTCCGGTCAACTGGGCATAACCCTCGACGACAGCATTCCTGAAAGCGTCACGGCACAGGCGGAACTTTGCTTCGAGGCAATCGGCGCCATTCTTTCGCAGGCAGGGATGAGCTTTGCCGACGTTATCCGCATCAGCGGCTTCGTCACGAAACGGGAGGACTTCCCGGCCTATATGGCTGTTCGTGACCGATACACGTTGGAGCCGAAGCCGGTTTCGACGCTGATCATCGTCTCCGGATTCACTCGACCGGAATTTCTGGTTGAGGTAGAGATTACCGCCGCCAAGATTTTTTGAAACATTCTTTCTCGGTCGCGTTCACCGTGTCCAGGCTCATCGGCTATTGGAATGGTACCTCTGCCGGATCCCCCGGCAGACGGCCGGATTTCCCAGGATTTCAAAAAGCCAATCACAGGTGGATCTTCCCCGTAGCGCGAACCGCGCCTAAGGTCGTCGCTCTCTTGAGACTTGGGATGGGAAAGCCTGATGGACAATCGCGCGGGTGAGATGATGGTCTTCGTGCAGGTGGTGCAAGCCGGCAGCTTTTCGGAAGCAGCACGGTCGCTTCTGATGACCCCCTCGACCGTGTCCAAGCTCGTGGCACGGCTCGAAAGTAGGCTCGGTATTCGACTGGTCGAACGCTCGACCCGGCGCTTGGTGCTGACCCGTGAGGGCGAGTTTTACTACGAGCGCAGCCAGAAGCTCCTCGCCGAACTCGACGAAACCGAACAACAGATCGCCCAAGGCGGCGCCGAGCCTGAAGGCGTGATCCGCGTCAGCTCTTCGGTGACTTTTGGGGTTGCTGCACTTGAGCCGATTTTGCCCGCCTTCTGGGAGGCCTATCCCGGGATTGTTATCGATCTTTCCCTGTCTGACGAAACGATTGATCTCTATCTCGACCGCACCGATGTGGCGATCAGGGTGGGCAAGCTGCCAGATTCCAATCTCATTGCGCGCAAGATCGGCGTGACCCAGCGGCGCATCGTTGCCTCGCCGGCATATCTCGAGAAATGGGGTGTGCCACAGACACCTGAGGATTTGCTCAAGCACAACTGCATCGGGTTCAATTTCCGCAGGGCCAATCCCGTCTGGCCGATGCGGGAAGGCGGGCGGATCGTGGAACGGATGCTCAGCGGATCATTGCTGGTGAACAACGGGGACACCATTCGCCGGATGGCAATCGCAGGTGTGGGCATCGGGCGCATCGCAGACTATCACGTTCGCGGATCTCTAGCCCGGGGCGAGTTGGTCGAAGTGCTGGCCGACAGCTCGGTCATCGAATTCGACGACATTCACGCCCTGTATCGCGGTACCCAGCTCATGCCGGCGCGTGTCCGCGCCTTCCTGGACTTCACCGTGCCGCGCCTGCAGAAATTCCTCGCGATCGACCCGGCGACGGACGCCTCCTCCATCAGATGATGAACGAGGTGTCCGGTCGGGGAGGCATTGCTCAATGGTCGATGGGCAGCGGCGCATTTGAATTGACGAGACCTTCCTGGCGCATTTCGTGCCAGAAATCGGCAGGAATGGTCTCGTTCAGCGCTGCGCTGTCCTCCGCGATTCGCTCAGGCTTGCTGGCGCCGGGGATGACGGCAGCCACGGCGGGATGAGAGAGTGAGAATTGCAGGCCCGCCGCCTTCATGCTGACGCCGTGGCGTCCGGCGATCGCCTTGATGCGTGCCACCTTGTTAAGGATCGCCGGTGTTGCGGGCGCGTATTCGAAGTTCGGCCCGCCAACCAGCGCGCCTGAACTGTAGGGACCACCGACGACGACACCGAGGCCACGATTGGCCACCATCGGCATGACGCGCTGAAGCGCACGGTCATGGTCGAGCAGGGTGTAGCGCCCGGCAAGCAGAAATCCATCCGGCCTTGGACCTTCCAGCCCGAGCAGCAATTCGATCGGCTCGACCCGATTAACGCCGAGGCCCCACGCCTTGATAACCCCTTCGTCGCGCAGCCGGTCCAGTGCCTTGAAAGCGCCTTTCCGGGCGTTTTCGAAGGCGGAAAGCCATTCGTCACCGTAGAAATCCTGGGCGACATCATGCACGAAGGCGATATCGATGTGATCGGTCCCCAACCGCTTGAGGCTGTCCTCGATCGAGCGAAGGGTACCGTCCTCGGAATAGTCATTTACGATCTTGTTGGGTCGGCCATACTTGAAGACGTCCCCCTTCTCGCCGAGATCGCGGGCGCTGATATCTTCAATCTCGTCTAGGATGACCCTGCCGACCTTGGTGCTTATGACATACTGATCGCGCGGTTTTCCAGCGAGCGCCTCACCCATACGGATTTCCGCGAGGCCGGCACCATAAAACGGCGCATTATCATAATAGCGGATACCGTCCTTCCATGCGGCCTCGACCGTCGAAAGCGCTTCGGTTTCCGGAATGTCGCGAAACATGTTTCCGAGCGGGGCAGCGCCAAAACCGATCCGGCTCGGCAGAATATTCTTGAGAGTCATCGTCTTGATCCTTTCATGCCGGCATGTCGTAACCAGCGCCGGTGCCTGTCTGTTCATAAATGCAGGATGAAAGGCAGCAGCGGTAGCCGGTGACAATTCGCAGGAGCTGGGAAGGAAATTCACAACTGCGTTTCCCTGCACATTTCCGTTGCGCTCCGGATTTCTTCTGACGCACGATTGTTTCATGGCTTTTGTGTCGAGATCTGAGGCCCGGCTACCTTGCGGATTGCGTTCCAGGTGGAACATCTGATCGCGCCGCAGGTTTTGCGCAGGGCGACGGGACACGCATGTTTGTGCCCATGGTGGCAAACGCAGGAGAGGTATCATGACCAATATCAAAACCAGGGGGTTCGACAGTCCGGCGCAGATGCGCGAATACCTTGAGGAAGTGGACGTGGACGAGGCCTTGATTGCCGGGCGCTTGGGCTCCGAAGACCGGTCCGTGAAGGATGCGTTGAAAGAACTGCGGAGCCAGATCGACGCTCTGCGCCGACGGATCGCGGAAATGCAACGGCAAGACGTGCATGCCGAGGCGGAGATGAGCGGTTGGTTGCGCGCGGCTCTGACGACAACAATCACCATTGCGCTGGGCCGTATCGCCTCGCATATGAAACTCGGGATCGTGGGAGCGGTTGCCATTCCTCTGGTTGTGGCACAGCTGAACCGCAAGCTCTGACCGAAGCGACAGGCCGGCTGCCGTTCGCAGGGGGGAGGGGGAGATGACGATGAGCGAGCGGATGAGTGTCGAATTCTTCCGACGCGATGCGGTGTCTGTTGCGGCCGACCTGCTGGGCGTGCGTCTCATCTTTGCCGGCGTTGGCGGGATCATCGTCGAGACGGAGGCTTATCGGCGGGATGACGAGGCATCACACAGCTTCCGGGGGATGACAAAGGCGAATTCGGCAATGTTCTCGGAACCTGCGCGCGCATATATTTACAGGTCATTTGGTCTCCACTGGTGCCTGAACTTTGTCTGCGAGGAGGGCAGCGCAGTTTTAATCCGCGCGCTGCAGCCCACTGATGCTATTGAGGTTATGGAGCAGCGGAGAGGAATTGCCGATCTGAGGCGCCTGTGCGCGGGGCCGGGCAATCTTTGCCAGGCACTTTCTGTTACAGGCATCATGAACGAATGGCCGCTGCTTGCTCAGCCGTTTTCACTTCAAATGCCGGCGCAAAAGCCTGTCATCGTCAACGGGCCGCGTATTGGCATCACCAAGGTGGTTGATCAACCTTGGCGCTTTGCCGTGGCAGGCTCGCCCTACCTGAGCAAGCCTGTGCGCCAGGCAGTGCCGCCGCCGATATTCTAACAGTCGGCACAGCTATCGGATCTTCCGCCCAGGTTCGAGCAGCCTATGTCGCCGTAGCAGCCCAACGTCGGTACCCAGGCGGATTGTTGCCGCCGCGCGGAACCGAACGGGCATTGTGCGGTTTGTCCTACATGCAATCGAAGCATGGCGTCGTAGACATCCAGTGTTCGTACCTGAAGGGAGCATCATCATGGAAAGAAAAAAGCCGTCGTCCAAGGAGCAGATTGAGGCGGACGCCCGTGGGCAATCGGAGATAAATCACCAGGGAGGCACCAACAATGGCGTCAGTAGCGCCAAGCCGCGGGTCATCACCCATTCCGACGACGCCACCGTGCAAAAGCAGTTACGAGGTGGCGACAAGGGGAAGAAGGACTGGGACCTCAATTATGACGAACGAGACAGCAACGAGGGCGAGTTTCGCGGCTGAAATTTGAGGGGCCTTTCATTTAGTGAGAAGAACAACCGAAGCCGGTGGATGTTCCTGATGCCGGGTACCCCGACGATTTTGCCGAAGGCTCTGGCAAGGTGTTGGAACCTACGGAATTCTGACGTGTTTCAAGAGCGCAGGTGATCATCGGCATGCACTTCAGCGTCTGCGACCGTTACAAGCTCAAAGGTTCAGGTAGTTGCTGCGCCGGGACGAAGCAGACGAAACAGCGGCACGCGGACGGGCGCCTTGGAGGGGTAAGGCTAGGGAGGGGTAAAGCTAGAATGGACCTTCGGCATGAGGCGCGGCGCGACAAACTCTCAGCCGATGGCGCTGGCTTGGTTTATGTGAGTTCGCTTGAAGGCGGGGTCGTCCGCAAACCAGGACGAAACGGCTTCTTGTATTTCGATAAAACCGGGGCACGCATCCGCGATGCTGACGAGCTTAGCCGCATCGCGGCGCTCGCCATCCCGCCAGCCTATACCGATGTCCTCATCTCCGCTGACCGGAACACGCACCTCCAGGCAGTTGGCGTGGATGCCCGCGGCAGGAAGCAGTATCGCTACCATCCGGACTGGGTCGCCGAGCGCGGAAAGGCGAAGTTCGACAAGCTGGTGAGTTTCGCACAGAGCCTGCCTGACATCAGGCAGAGAGTGGATCGCGATCTGCGCAAGCGGAACGTTTCCCTGGAGAAAGCGCTGGCGACAGTGGTTTATGCGTTGGACAACCTTTACATCCGTATCGGCAACCAACGCTATGCGGGAGAAAACGGCTCATTTGGACTGACCACACTCAGGAACCGCCATATCCGGATAGATGGCTCGGTGGTGAAGTTTCGGTTCCGTGGAAAATCGGGAAAAGAATGGAATATTTCCCACACGGACAGGCGGCTTGCCGCTGCGCTGAAACGTCTTCAAGAATTAGCCGGCCAATCCCTGTTTCAGTATCTGGACGATAAGGGATCGCCGCGGCAACTGACCTCACAGGACGTAAATACCTACATTCGGGATGCGGCGGGCGCCGATTTCACCTCCCGCCAGTTTCGCACCTGGGGTGCGACCTGCATGGCCGCTTTTCTTTTGGCAGATTTGAGCCGGGCCGACAGCCGGCGCGAGAGGTCAGTTCAGGTCAATTCTGTCGTGGACCAGGTCGCGGCAAGGCTGGTCAACACCCGTTCGGTGTGCCGGACATCTTATATTCATCCAAGAGCGTTTGAAGATTTCGAGGCCGGTACGTTGCCGACGATCTTCAAAATGGGAAAGACGCGCAGCAGACGTTTGCTCGACTGGATGGATGAAGATGAGATCAGCGCCTTGAAATGGCTCAGTTCGGCAAAATGACCGCGGTTGCATTGCCTTTCTTCGTGGCAGAAGTGCCGCTATCGCCGGCAAGACAACTAGCTTGGCGCTCATCGGCTTCCTCAAGATGCTGATCTGTAAGCGAAATACGGCCGCGGATCCGTGATTTGGTTGCTTCACGCGAGGATTGGCGAAGTACCCGAACTTCACCCTTTAAAATCGATTGCGCATCGCGTCTCCAAGCTTTGGTATTCCTGCCGAAACGAGGTGCGGATCTGAAAACCCGAATTCACGATTGACCACGACTGCATCATTCAGTATTATAAAGTTGTTCAGTATATTGAACGATCTGGGAGGGTCTCTTTTGAGTGGTCGTGGTGTCGAGCGCGTTCTTGATATGATCGAGTGGTTTGCCGCTTCGACGGGTCCGGCCGGCCTGTCAGAGATTGCCGCCGCTTTGGCAATGCCCAAGTCGAGCGCACTGCAAATGCTGCAATCACTGACGGAGCGTGGTTACGTGCAGCGGCTTGAAAGCGGGGAATACGCACTGCGTCGCCTGCCTGGAGAGATTTCCTCCGACGGTCAGAACTATGGTGCGCTGATCGCTCTGATATCACCCTATTTGCTCGCGGCGGTGGAGCAGACCGGGGAGAGCGGCTTCATTGCTGTGCTCGAAGGACAGTCAATCCGATATCTCAACAAGGTCCTGCCGAAGCGTGAGATACTCTACGACCGCGACATCGTTCCAACGCGCCCGGCGCACAAGGTCGCCAGCGGCGTTGTGCTTCTTGCGGCCGGAACTGATGCAAAGATCGACAGCTATGTGGCCGCTGCTTGTCTTTCCGAAGCGGAAGAGGAAAAGCTGCGAGACGCGATCACGAGCGCCAGGGCTGCAGGCTTCTACGTCAATCCGATGGGGATTGTTGAAGGAGCGGCGGGCGCTGCCGCTCCCATCTTCGGAGCGAGTGGCGAGGTCATCGCCGCGTTCAATATTTCCGGTCCCCAGGCAAGATTCATCTCGAATTCCGGCCGCATCAGTGAAGTGGTCAGGGAAACCGCGGTCGCGATCAGTGAGGAGCTGACGCGTCGCCGTCGTCGTATATCCAAAGGGAGGTAAGCAATGAAATTGACCACACTTTCGGCCGTTGCAGGGTTGCTCGTCGGCATTGCCGGCACGGCTCAAGCGCAGGGCGTGCCTGAGGGCTATCCAGCCGAGTATTCGACGATCATCGAAGGGTCGCGCTCCGAAGCCGGGCTGATGATCTATTCCAACATGGCGGACAACAACTGGCAGCCGATCCTCGAGGGCTTTAAGGCCAAATATCCTTGGGTGACGGTCGAGACCATCGACCTGGGGTCCGGCACGGTGCACTCTCGCTGGGAGGCTGAAAAGGGATCGAGCGCCCGCACCGCCGATCTTCTGGTGTCCGGTGCCAATGACCGCTGGGCATCCTATGGCAAGGACGGGCTGATGGAAGACTACAAAAGTCCGGAAGTGGCGAAGCTGCCAGAATTCGCAAATCCGTATCCGGGCGTGAATGTCCTTTCGACGGATCCGCTTGTCATCACCTACAATGCGGCGCTGCTGCCGGAAGACCAGCGTCCGAAGGGTTTTGCGTCATTGGTTGCCGCAGCCACAGCCGCACCGGACAATTTCAAAGGCAAGATCACCACCTACGACGCCGCGCGCAACAGTTTTGGACTGAGCGCCTGGTGGAGCTATATGAACAAGAAGGGTGAGCAAGGCTGGAGTGACCTTCGCAAGATCGGACCGATGATCCGCGGTGAAACCTCCGGCGGTCCGATGAATGAAAAGATCGCGACCGGCGAATATTTGATGGGCATTGCCGTGTCGGGGATCACCATCTTTCCGCGACTGGAACAGCCGGGCGGTGAGATCCTCGGCTTTGCCTTTCCCGACGACGGCACGATCATGATGCTGCGCGGCATGGGCATTCCCAAGGGCGCTGCCAATCCCAACTCTGCCAAGCTCTTCGTCGACTATGCCCTGAGCCAGGAAGGTCAGACGCTCGTCGGCAAGGGCGGGTTGGTTCCCTACCGTGAAGATGTCGCTGAGGACCAGGTACGCTACACCTTCCAGAAGATCGGCGAGACGGTCGGCAATGACAACATGATCATCGCAGGTTTCGATCAGCGCCTGATCACCGAAGCGGGCCCCTTCGTCGAGAAGTGGAACGCGGCAATCGCTGGCCGCTAAAGCTCGGCCCGAGGGCCGTCCACGTTTCGTGGCGGCCCTCCACCAACCCTGACAGGAAAATTCGATGACGGATATCAGCCACGCCGGCGAGGCCGGAAGGGGGATAGACCGATCGCGTGCGATCTACTGGGGCGTTGCGGCGCTGACGACGATCCTCGTATTCGGTCCAATCACCCCGATCATCTTCCAGGCCTTCCTCGACAAGCCCCTCTATGACGAGACGGCTGTCTTGACGGTCGGCAACTTCAGCCGCCTATTCAGCGAACCCGGCATGGCCGGCGTCTTTTTCAACACGCTTTACTTCGGTGCGTTGACGATGGTCATTGCGCAGGTCTTTGGCGCGATCATGGCCGTTCTGGTCGGGCGTACCAATCTGCCGGGACGCAAGTGGCTCGGTGAAATCTTCATCTGGCCGTTGTTCGTCTCGAACCTCGTCATCGCCTTTGGCTGGTTCACCATGTACGGCCCGTCGGGCTTCATGACACTTGCAGCCAAGACCTATCTCGGTGGAGCGCCGTGGAATCTCTACAGTGTCACAGGCATGGGCGTCGTTGCGGGGCTGAGCCAGGCACCGCTCACCTATCTCATGTGTCTGGCCGCCGTCACCAAGGCCGATCCGCTGTTGGAAGACGCCGCGCGTTCGACGGGTGCGGGACCTTTCCGGGCGCTGTTTTCGGTGACTATTCCGATGATCCGCCCTGCAATCATCTATTCAGCCGTGTTGAACTTTGTCGTTGGTATCGAGATGCTTGCCATCCCGCTGCTGTTTGGCGGCCCTTCCGGTATTCAGACCGTAACCACCTTCCTCTACAACGCTGGCATCAATGCCTCGGTGCGCCCGGAATACGGCATCGTCGGCGCCGCTGCCGTAATTCTTTTGATTGTGGTTGCCCTTCTCGTCTGGCTTCAGGGCTTCCTGATGAAGTCGTCCGGTCGCTTCGTCACGGTGCGCGGCAAGGCAAGTCGTCCTTCGACACTCGATCTCGGCGCATGGCGCTGGCCGGCCTTCATCTTTGTCTTCGCCTTTGCCTTTCTGACGATTATCTCGATCTTCGGCGGCATCTTCATGCGCTCGATGGTGAGTTTTCTCACCCCGCTGATCCCATTCTGGAAAGTGCTGACAACCGCCAATTTTGAACTTGTCCTGGGATCGGCCAATTATGTCCGCTCGATCGTCAACTCGGTACTTGTCGCAACGATCGGCGCGGCGATCGGCACATTCTTCATCCTGGTCATCGCTCTGGTCGCGCGTCGTTCGGACTTCCGTCATAATCGCGCGCTCGAATACATCGCTCTCTTCCCGCGCGCGCTGCCGGGCATCATTGCCGGCCTCGGCTTCTTTTACGCCATTATCTGGCTGCCGGGAGCCGATATCATACGCGGCACGATCGCCGTGCTCATACTTGCCTTCATGATCCGCTATATTCCTGTCGGCTTCGGCGCCATCGCCCCGGCACTTGCGCAGATCGGAGAGGAACTCGACCGAGGAGCGCGCATTTCCGGCGCGGACTGGTGGACGACGGTGACGCGCATCATTGTGCCTATCCTGAAGCCGGCGCTGTTCAGCTGCTATGCGCTGCTGTTCATCCACTTCTTCAAGGAATATGTGACCGCGGCCTTTCTCTACCAACCCGGTTCCGAGATTATCGGCACCACCATGCTGCAACTCGTCGCCCAGGGCGACAATGGCCCGGTCTCCGCCCTTGCAACCATCCAAGTCATCATTACCGCCGCGTTCGTCATTCTCGCACGCCGCGTCATGGGAGCCAAAATCTATGGCTGATCTTGTTCTTCAGAACCTCACAATCAAATACGGCGCCGTCACGGCCGTCGACAATCTGAACATTCATGTCGCTTCAGGCGAGTTCCTGACGCTGCTCGGACCATCCGGCTGTGGCAAGTCGACCTCCCTGTTTGCCGTTGCCGGCCTCAACCACGCAACATCCGGCACCATCCGCATCGGCGAGCGGGTGCTGTTCGACGGCAATCCGAACAACACGGTGCCGCCGGAAAAGCGCAATATCGGCCTTGTTTTCCAGTCTTATGCGCTTTGGCCGCACAAGTCGGTGGCGGAGAATCTTGCCTTCCCCCTGACGCTTCGAAAGATCGGCAGGGCCGAACGCGACGAGCGCATCAAGGAGGCGTTGGGCCTCGTCGAGATGCTGCCTTACGCCAACCGTTATCCCTTCGAGCTTTCGGGCGGACAGCAGCAGCGCGTGGCACTCGCACGTGCTCTGGTCTACCGGCCGCCTCTTCTGCTCCTCGACGAACCGCTGTCGAACCTCGATGCGAAACTGCGCGAGCGCGCCCGCGTCTGGCTTCGCGAACTGCAGGAGCGCTTGAAGGTCACCACCATATACGTCACGCATGACCAGTCGGAAGCGCTTGCCGTCTCAGACCGGATTGCGGTGATGAGCATGGGTCGGATGCGCCAGCTTGGCACGCCGCGCGAAATCTACGAGCGGCCCGCAGACAGTTTTGTTGCGGATTTCATTGGATCATCGAATTTTTTCGATGGCACAATGATCGAGAGCGGAACGGACGCAGCCCGGGTCCGCCTGGTCGATGGCAGTGAGATCGTGACGCCACCGGGCCCTGCGGATGCGACGGGCGCAGTCGTTGTCGCTGTTCGGCCAGAGAAGATCGAAATCGTCAACGAAACCGGCCCCAACACCTTGCGGGTCACGATCGAGCAGCGAACCTATCTCGGGTCCGTCTGGCAATATGCGGTGCGCTCGGGGTCGATCGAGTTTCGGATTCAAACACCGCTGGAACTGAAGGACGGATCCGTTCTGGTGCATATTCCCAAGGACTATTGCGCCGTTTTTCCCGGAACGCGCGACCAGAATTGAGGTCAACATGGCAGAGAATACAAAGACCGTCCGGTTCCAGCCCGATCGCAAAGGGCCGCTGCACGGCATCCGTGTCATCGATCTTAGTCGTGTCGTGGCAGGCAACATGCTGTCGCTCCAACTCGGCGATTTCGGTGCGGATGTCGTCAAGGTCGAGCCCCCACAGGGGGATGCCTTGCGGGAATGGCGCGACGATGGTCATTCCCTCCACTGGAAGACCTATGGGCGCAACAAACGCTCGATCGCGCTCAATCTGCGCCAGCCGAAGGCGTTGGAAGCGCTAAAGAAGCTGCTCGAGACGGCCGACGTCTTTATCGAGAACTTTCGGCCGGGCACGCTCGAGGAGATGGGATTGTGTCCGAGCGCTCTGCTGGAACTCAACCCGAAGCTGGTCATCGTGCGGATTTCTGGTTTCGGCCAGACCGGTCCCTATGCCAAGCTTCCCGGCTTTGGCACGCTGGTGGAAGCGATGAGCGGCTTTGCCATGCGCACCGGGTTCCCGGACCGTGAACCGGTTCTGCCGCCCCTGGCGCTGGCTGACATGATTTCCGGTTTGACCGGAGCCAATGCGGTGATGATGGCGCTGTTTGCCCGTGAACGGGGCGATGCTGCAGGCCAGGTCATCGACCTCTCGCTGCTCGAGCCGATCTTCGCTTCGCTCGGACCGGAGGCTTCGATCTATCATGTCACCGGCAAGGTCAAGGAACGGTCCGGCTCGGGCTCCAACACGGTTTCGCCGCGCAACGTGTATCTGTGCAGCGATGGCAAGTATGTGGCCCTCTCCGGATCGACGCAAGCGATCGCGATGCGCATCTTCGAGATCGTCGGTCGGCCCGACATGAAAGACGACCCCCGCTTTGCGACCAATGCGCAGCGCGTGAAGCACCGCGAACTGGTCGACGCGGCGCTTGCGGCCTGGTTCCTCACACGAACGCGCGACGAAGCCCTATCGGAGATGCGCAAGGCGGGCGCAACCGTTGGTCCCGTCTATGACATTGCCGATATCAGCACCGACCGGCATTTCGCCGAGCGCGAGATTGTGGTCAATGTCGAGGATGCCGATCTCGGCACCATTCCCCAGCACAACATATTCCCACGGTTTTCACAGACCCCCGGGGTCTTTCGCCATCCGGCACCTGACGTCGGCGAGCAGACCGAGGCTATTCTGGCCGAAATCGGCATGGCCTTGGGTGATCTGGAGGGGGACGAATGATCGCTTCGCTTCTTTATGTCCCCGGCAATGCGCCGCGATTTCTGGAAAAGGCCGGGCAACGTGGCGCCGATGTCGTTATCATCGATCTTGAGGATGCCGTCCCGGAAATGGCGAAGACCGAGGCGCGCGACAACCTGACCAAATGGGTGCCGGATATCAGGCGCATGGGCTGCCAGGTTTTTGTGCGCATCAACAATGGTGACCGCATGGTTGACGATGCCGTCGTGGCGACGCTGGCGGGAGCCGATGCGCTCTATATTCCCAAGGTCGGTAGCGTCGACATTCTCACGGGTCTCACCGAACATCTTGGACGACATGAGACGGGGCGGGCACCGATCGAGTTTGTTCCCTTGATCGAAGACATGAAAGGGCTGTTCGAAGTTCGCTCCATCGCCCACGGTCCGCGGGTCCTGGCGATCACTTCTGGTGGCGAAGATCTGGCAACGGCCATGGGCGCTCAGCCGACACCCGAAGTGCTGCGATATCCCAAGCTGATGATCCACTATGCGGCCAAGGAGGCAGGAGTGCTCTCCTTCGGCATGCTGCGGACCACGGTCGATTTCGCCGACAAGCAGGCACTTCGCGCGGCGGCCTCGGAGGCGCGTCAGTTCGGCTTCGACGGCGCAACCTGCATCCACCCATCGGTCGTGCCGATCCTCAATGAATGTTTCGCAGCCAGCCCGGACGAAATCGCCTGGGCGCAGAAAGTCGTTGCGGCCAACGAAAAAGAGGCGGCCGTGGGACGAGGGGCCTTCATGCTGGACGGCAGGTTCATCGATGCGCCGATCGTGACACGTGCCCGAAATCTTCTTCTACGATTTGAGAAAGGACGGGCCACCTCATGACCCAGGACAGCCTCCAGGGCGCACGGCACGGCCAACGTGGCCGGCGCATCCTCGTCACCCACAACAAGATTGCCGAAAAGGCAATCCGGCTCCTCAACGAGCACGACATCGATGTGTACTTCTCGCCGCCCTATGATGCATCCGACATCGTCGCAAAACGCGCAGGAGACCTTGGGGTCGACGGCATTATGGTGCGTCAGGGACGGATCACGGAGGAGGTGATCGCCGCCTCGCCCCGTCTCAAGGTCATCGCCAAGCACGGCGTGGGCATCGACAATGTCGATATCGCCGCCGCCGCAACGCTCGGGATCCCGGTGCTGCGGGCGATGGGATCGAACTCCCGTGCCGTCGCCGAACATACAATCGCGCTGGCGCTCAGCCTCATCAAGGAAATTTTGCCCCTCGATAAGGCTGTGAAAAGCGGCGAATGGCCAAAGCCGACCTTCATCGGCAAGGATTTTCTCGGAGCAACGATCGGACTGATCGGCTACGGCGGTATCGGGCGGGAAACGGCGCGCATGGCGGAGGCGCTGGGCATGGAGGTGGTCGTGCACGACCCCTTCGCTCCTGGTGCCGCGGAAGCGGACGGCTTCGCCTCAGCAAGCGATATCGATCACATGTTGCCGGATCTGGACATCCTCAGCATTCATTGCCCGCTGACGGCTGCAACCCGCGACCTGATCGACGCACGTCGGCTTGGCCTGATGAAGAAGACCGCGGTTCTGGTCAACACCGCGCGCGGCGGCATCATCAACGAGGCAGCGCTTGCTGAAGCGCTATCGGCAGGCACGGTTGCAGGTGCCGCACTCGACAGCTTTGCCACCGAACCACCGGCCGCCGATAGCCCGCTCTGGGCCTTGAGCACACTTATTGCCACCCCGCATATCGGCGGCGTCACCTACGGCTCCGCCGACGCGATGGCCGTGATTGCTGCCCAGCACATCATCAGCATTCTCGACGGCAATGAGCCGGACGAGCGTTCTGTCGCCCGCCCCACCGAACTTTCCATCTGAGGCTCTCATGACTTACGGATTTCGTATCAAACTGAACTGGGATCGTATCGATCCGGCACTTGTCGAATCGTTCAAAGCCCTTCCGGTCGCAAATGTCAGCGATTCCATGTCACGTATATGCGGGCTTGGCACGGGCATGCGGCCGATGCACCGGTCCGGCAATCTCGCAGGCACGGCCTTGACCGTCAGAACGCGGCCTGGCGACAATCTGATGCTGCACAAGGCGATCGACATGGCGCAACCCGGCGACATTATCGTGGTCGATGCCGCTGGCGACATGGCAAATTCCCTGATGGGGGAACTGATGCTCGCCCATGCAATCCGGCGCGGCGTCAAGGGTTTCGTGCTGGATGGTGCAATCCGCGATGCCGAGGCTTTTCTGGAACGGAATATTCCCGTCTTTGCGCGCGGCGTGACTCATCGCGGCCCTTATCGGACTGGCCCCGGCGAAATTGGCTTGCCGATCGCGATCAACGGCACGGTCATCGAACCCGGCGACTTGATCCTTGGCGACATCGACGGCGTTGTCTGCGTTCCGAAGGCGGATGCAGCCGCGATTTTCAAGGCGGCGACGAAGAAACACGAAGCTGAGACGAAACAGATGGCGGAGACCGAGGCTGGCGTGGTCAATCGTGAATGGGTCGACAAAGTCCTCAAGGAGGCGGGCTGCGAGTTCATCGATTAGCTGTTGGTCGAGAGGCAATGAAGCCCGGCTGCAACGCGCCAATGCGATCGGTCCAGGCTGCGTAATCAAACGTCAAAAGCCAAGCTTCGTTTAAAGGCGTGTGCGACATTCATTTCCGTCGACTTCCCGTAAGGACAATGCAAGAAGGTTCGCATCGAACTCGTACGTGTTTGGGGACAGAACATGAATTTCAATCGCGCCCGCCTGGGCTTTGTTGCAGCTTTCAGCATCGTGTGGAGCGGACCGCTATCCAATGTTTCCCATGCCGCAGAGTTTTCATTTACCGCCACCAACACCACCTCCTCGGCAATTACCGAAGTACTGGTGTCCGAAAATAGGAGTGACTGGGGTTATTTTGACATTGGCGCCGGCATCAAGCCCGGTGCGACTGCAAATCTCGTGTGGGACCAAAGCACGAATAGCGATAGCTGCGCTCAGTGGGTGAAGGCGACCTATGCAGACGGCAGTGAATCGGAACCTGCCAAGTTCGACTTCTGTGAGGACGGGCTCGAAATCGATTTCTGAGCCTTTCCACGCAACGGAAAGTCTTGTTTTTCGGGTAGTTCAGATAGGCGATCGGTCACAAATGAACAGACCGGGTCGCAACAGAAGAAGGCCGCGCCCGGAGGCGCGGCCAGGTGGGCCCGCCTCTTGGCGTACGGGCCTGGGATCACGCTTTGCATCAAACCTTTTCGCTATGCGCGCTGGGTCCTCCTTTGAGCCAGCAGCGCCAGACCAGCGATGACGACAGTTCCAATGATGAAGAGGAATGCGGCGGCAGCAATTGCCGGGCTGATATTCTCCCTGATTGTCGAAAACATCTGGCGCGCCACAGTTCGCTGGTTTGGTCCGGCGACAAACAAGGTCAGGACGACTTCATCCAAGGACGTGGCAAAGGCGAACACTGCACCGGACACAATGCCGGGCATGGCCAGGGGTAAAGTCACGCGCTGCAGGACAACCGCGGGCGACGCGCCAAGGCTTGCTGCGGCATTTTCCAGGCGACGATCGATGCCCTGAAGCGCGGCAGTCACGTTGACGACAACGAATGGGATCGCGATGACAGTGTGAGCAATGATGACGCCCAGATACGTATTGGCGAGGCCATATTGAGCGAACATCAATTGCATGCCGACGCCGAGGACGACCGCAGGAACGACCATCGGCAGCAGAAATACCATGCGGAAGAAGCTGAACAGCAGCGACACGGAATTCCCGCGCAATCCGAGAGCTGCAATTGTCCCGAGAATGGTTGCGAGCGCTGTCGTTCCCGTTCCAATCAGCAGGCTGTTGACGATCGACCGACGCCAGGCGTTGGCAGTGAACAATTCGTGGAACCAGCGAAGCGAAAACCCGGGAATCGGGTAATTCAGGAAGACGCTGTCGGTGAAGGCAAGCGGAAGAATGGCGAACAGGGGAGCCATCAGGAAAATGATGACCGCGGTTCCAAAGACTGCTTTGCTGATGGGAAGCGCCTTCATGTGCGGACCTCCTCCGCAGAAAGACGAAGGTAGACGACATAAAGCATCATGGTTGCCGCCAGAAGCACGATACCAAGAGCGCCGGCCATGCCCCAGTTCGCAGCACCTGTTGCATAATAAGCGATCACCGAGCTGATCATCTGGTCTTTGGCCCCGCCGATAAGTGCCGGGGTGATGTAGTAGCCGAGGGCGCTCATGAAAACGAGCAAGGCTCCTGACACCACACCGCGAAGGCTGAGTGGAAGCAATACAAGCAGGAATGCTCTGACCGGTGGCGCCCCGAGCGATGCTGCGGCAGGCATCAGGTTTTTGGGAATGCCGATCAGGACGCTGAAGATTGGCAAGACCATGAAGGGAAGCAGCACGTGGGTCATCGCGATCACCACGCCGAGCCGGTTAAAGATCAACGGGACCGGGCCATCTGTCAGACCGAGCGTCTGAAGCGTCAGGTTGATCAGCCCATTGTCCTGCAGGATGATGTACCAGGCAGCGGTTCGCACCAGGAGCGACGTCCAGAGCGGGAGAAGTACAGCGCCCAGGAGGAGCTGGCGTTTCCAGCCGCTAGTTGACGCGGCAACCATCGCAAATGGAAGGCCGACTGCTATACAGCAGAGGGTCACGACACCTGCCATGATCATGGTCCGGAAGAGCGTCGTCCGATTGGCCGATGTGCCGACCGGCGCATTGACAATGTGACCATTGACATCACGCTGCAAATCGACAGCCGCGAGCAGGTTTCGATCCGTGAGAGAGGCACTTGCCGCGTCTTGGATGGCGATCCAGAAAGCGGGGTCCGCCCACCGCTTGTCGACGGACACGAGATCGGTCAGATCCTCATTCTCGGTGACAGCGTTGCGCGTCTTTGTCATCAGCGTGCGAAAACCGGACTTTGCGCTGTTCAGCCGACGCACCAGATCGCCGAAAAGCTCGTCATCGGTGATATTTCGGATGTCATTGGCGAATGCTTGTTGTGCATCAGCGGGAGGCACGCTTGCGCGATCCCATTTGGCCAACGCTTCAGAAACAGTCGGCAGCGCCCTGGACGCGACGGGATCGGATACCGCCGTCTTCATCATGGTCAAAAGAGGAGCGACGAAGAAAAAGATCAGAAAGAGAGCAAGCGGCGCGATAAGCGCGAAGGATTTCAGGTGTTTAGAGGACCATAGACCCTGGCTCATGAGACAATCCAGCAGTGTTCGGGGCCAAACGACACAATCGTATCCTGCCCTATCTGGGGCGTCGTCGCCTGGCGCCTCGCCTTGACAACCAGCGGTCTGCTTCCGGCGTCCGCTTGGACCTGAAGGTGGTCCCCGTGGTATACAATGTCGGTGACCTTCACCTTCAGTTCGTTGTGTCCCTCGCCGGACAGCCCAAGCTCTATACGTTCCGGGCGAACCGAAACTTTCACGTGCTTACCTGATTCCAGTGCGGTGTCTGACGACACCCTGATCGCGTGGCCGCCTTCTAGAATAACGTTCAAAACGCCATTGGAGGACCCGGTGACCTTGCCGCTCAAGAGGTTTGTTTCGCCGATAAATTGTGCGACGAACTGGGTCTTTGGACGATCGTAGATTTCGGACGGGCCGCCAATCTGCTCGATCTTGCCGTGATTGAAGATCGCGATCCGGTCCGACATTGTCAGGGCCTCAGACTGGTCATGGGTGACAAACACAATCGTCAGGCCAAGGCGATGATGGAGATCGCGGATATCCATCTGCATCTGTTCGCGCAGCTTCTTGTCGAGAGCGCCCAACGGCTCGTCCATCAGGACGACTTCCGGTTCGAATACCAGAGCGCGAGCGAGCGCCACGCGCTGCTGCTGGCCGCCCGACAATTGGATCGGCCGACGGTCGTGGAAAGCGCCGAGCTGAACCATGTCGAGAACTCTTGTCACGCGTTCCACGATTTCACGCCGGGAAACACCGCGCATTTTGAGCGGAAACGCGACGTTGTCCACCACTGACATATGCGGAAACAAGGCATAGTTTTGAAAGACAACGCCCATGTTGCGCTTATGGGGTGGCAACGCGTCGACACGTTTTCCACCGACGGAAATCGCACCACTGGAGGGATTTTCGAAGCCGGCCAGCATCATGAGAAGTGTCGTCTTGCCGGACCCGGACGGCCCCAGCATGCTGACAAACTCCCCCTTGCCGATAGACAGGTCAAGATTGTCAACGACGGTCATGATGCCGAACGCTTTGCTGACTTTGTCGAACTTAATAAATGCGTCGCTCATAATGACCTACGTTCGTTTTGATAACGCATCCTGCCCTCCCGCATCCGAAGAATGCTCCGTTGCCCACAATGGGCAACGGATATCATGGCGTGCGTGCGCTGGCGCTTATTGAGCGAGCCAGGCGTTGAAGCGCTGCGTCAGCTCTTCCGAGTTGTCGGTCCAGAAATCGACATCAAGCGCAATCGCACCGCTGATGTTTTCCTCAGTGGTCGGAAGTTCTTTCTGGAACTGTTCAGGCACAAGCTTCGTCGCACCGAGATTCGGTAGACCGTAAGCGATGAATTCAGGAAGCTTTGCCTGGTTTTCGGCCTTGCTGGAGTATGCGATGAAGTCCATCGCTGCGTCTTTGTTCGGGCTATCCTTCAGGATAACCCAGCTGTCGATAGCGTAGACGCTTCCCGGGAAAACGAAGCCAAACTTCTTGCCCTCCGAGCGATTGATTCCGCTGATGCGACCGTTGTAGGCGGACGTCATGACAACCTGGCCGGATGAAAGGAGCTGGAGCGGTTGTGCCCCGGCATCCCACCAGATGATGTCTGCCTTGAGTTCGTCGAGCTTCTTGAATGCACGGTCAATGCCGCCTTCGCCGCTCAGGACTTCATAGACTTGTTCCGCGGGAACGCCGTCAGCCATCAGGGCGAATTCGAGAGCATATTTGGGGCCTTTGCGAAGGCCACGCTTTCCCGGAAACTTCGCGGTGTCCCAGAAATCGGCCCATGTCTTGGGGCCTTCGGCCAGCTTTTCGCCGTCATAGGACAGACCTGTCGACCAGACGATATTGCCAATGCCGCATTCGCTGACGGCTGCAGGAAGGTATGTATCCTTGCCGCCCAGCTTGTCCCAATCCAGCTTTTCGTAAATGCCGTCGGCGCAACCAAGGGCCAGTTCTTCCGCCTCGACTTCAACGACATCCCAGTTCGGGACTCCTGCCTTCACCTTCGCTTGAAGAACACCGTAGCCACCATCCCAGCTCTCATCGAGAACCGGCTTTTTGGTTTCAGCAGCAAAAGGTTCAAAGAAGATTTTTCGCTGGGCATCCTGGAAATTTCCACCCCAGGACACAACAGTGAGATCACGGGCCTGCGCCCCGAAACCACCCGCCGCAAGGACGGTGGATGCAATGACAGCAGCTTTCAAAATTTTCATAGGACGCTCCCCTTTGTGTTGTCGACCGACCACTAGCAAAGCACGTTTCAAAACTTTGGGAAGCGGCATTGGCAGGCATGGTCACTATACTCACCAGTGGTGAGTGGATTGGCCATCCTCAATAGGTGGGCGGTGTTATGGCGCTAAGGATCTCACTTTGCCCGTCGTGAACGTTGCGGAAACGGTGAGGCAAGCGGCTATCGAAATAATAGCCATCACCGGGTTTGAGCACTTTCTTCTGATTGCCGACGGTGATCTCGACCTCACCGGAAAGCACCATGCCTGCCTCCTGGGCCGCGTGGGTGAACTCTTCCCCTGTATCGGCTCCAGGTGCATAACGCTCATGTAGCATCAAAAGCTGTCTATTCGGATGATCGAGCCCGACAACGCGATACGAGATTGTATCAATCTTTCCAATCTCAACGAGGTCCGCTGACGCATAAAATGGCGAATATGGCAGGCTTGATTGCAGATCGGAGAAGAAGCCAGGGAGCGTTGTTCCCAAGGCATCGAGGACCGCTCCCAGCGTATCGACGGATGGGCTCATCTTGTCACGCTCGATAAGCGAAATCGTGGAATGGGATATTCCAGAGCGGGCTGCCAGCTCTCGAACGCCCAGATCGCGGCGGCGGCGAAGTTCACGAAGCTTGCTACCAATTTTTGGCATCGGTCAGTTCCCTGATTTCATCTGGTGGCTGAAAATGACACCGGATATCCCATGGGGATACCGAACGCTGCCGAAGATCAACTCCAGTGGTGAATATAATGAACAGATGGTTTGTGAGCAATTGCGGGGCCGCCCACCTTGGCAGATGTTGGCGCCGATCATCCCACACAGGAGGTTTTGATGACGTCGCGTCTCGATGCGCTGAAAGGCAAGTTTATCCAGATCAAGCAACCGACACGAGATGCCGTCTCAGATACGGCTCCAGTCGAAAAGACCGTCAAGGACATTATTGCAAATGTCCGTGAGCGTGGCGATGCCGCCGTGCGCGAATATTCCGTCGCCTTCGACAAGGCTGAGGTGACCAATTTCGAGGTTAGCCAGGAAGAGAAGCTCAAGGCTGTCGCCGATCTCGATCCACAGACCCGCGAAGATACCGAATTCGCCATCGCGAATGTACGCCGGTTTGCCGAGGCGCAGCTAGCGACCATCCTTCCATTGGAGATTGAGGCGCTTCCAGGTCTGCATCTTGGCCACCGGGTCATTCCGATTGAAATTGTCGGCTGCTATGTCCCGGGGGGGCGCTACCCGCTGCTGTCGGCGCCTGTCATGACGATTGTTCCCGCCAAGGTTGCTGGATGTGACCAGGTCATCGCCTGCCTTCCACCCAATGCACACTCTGCAATGATTGCAGGCTGCCATCTGGCCGGTGCGGACCGCATTTTCCGCGTCGGTGGCGCCCAGGCAATTGCTGCAATGGCCTACGGAACCGAGACCATTCCGGCAGTCGACAAGATTGTTGGTCCGGGTAATGCTTTTGTGAATGAGGCCAAGCGACAGGTCTTCGGACAGGTCGGTATCGACCAACTGGCAGGGCCGAGCGAAATCTTTATCGTTGCAGACGAAACAGCAAATCCGGCTACCTTGGCGACCGATATGCTGGCCCAGGCCGAGCATGACGTCCGTACCCGCGTCGGCCTGGTCACGACCGACCGCCAGCTTGCACAAGATACGATCCGGGAAGTCGAAAAGCAGCTTGAGACCTTGTCGACCGCTCCCGTCGCCGGCGTTGCATGGAGGGACTACGGCGAAGTCACGGTCGTTGAAGACGAAGAGACGATGATCGCCTACTCGGATTTCATTGCAACGGAACACCTACAGGTGCACACACGCGATCCGATGGCTATGGCCAAGAAGCTTCGCAACTATGGTTCGATCTTCATCGGTGAACTGGCAAGCGTCGTCTATTCAGACAAGTGCAGCGGTACGAACCACACACTGCCTACCATGGCGGCCGGTCGCTACACCGGTGGCCTTTGGGTCGGATCATACGTCAAGATCGCTACTCACCAATGGCTGGACGAGCGTGGTGTCGCAGCAGTCGCTCCGGCAGCTGTCCGCCAGAGCGCCACTGAACAGCTGGAGGGGCATCGCCGGGCTGCAGCCCTGCGGCTGAGCGCAAAGCAACTCGCGGCGGAATGAAATAGAAGAGGCGGGTTTAACCCGCCTCTCATTTGTTAAACGGCAGCACGACTTTGTCGAAGCTGTTTCGAAGGCCAGATCCTGAGCAGATCAATAGCGCACTCAAGCCTCGTGTACCCCCCGCCCTCAGAGAAGTTCAGGGGCACACGATATTGCGATGGTGGCGCTGCCATAAAGTTGGCGGCGGCGTCGAAGCACGCGATTACTTAGCCCCTGCGGCCGCTTCGATGACCGCGGCGACTTCTGCGGCATGCGAGGCAAGCGACGCGTGGCTACCTTCAACCTTCGTTACGTTGGCCTTGATCCGCTCTGCGAAGAAGGCCTGGGCATGGGGATCAAGGACGAGGTCCTGCGCGCTCAGAACGTACCAGCTCGGCTTGTCATGCCAGGCGGCGACTTCGGCCGGAGCATCGAAGGCTGTGTGGTTGATCGGCATCTGGTGTGCCGCCAGGTGCTCGCCGATCTCCTTGGGCAGGTCGCCTGCCACGGCGCTCGGGAACACGGCGGGGTCAATGGTGAGATAGCCCTTGGCGTCGGGCCGGATCGCCTTGACGCCAGGTGTGGCGGGGCCACTCGCTGCCAGCGCCGAAATTGTCTCGCCCTTGTCTGGCGCAAACGCCGAAACATAGACCAGCGATGCCACTTTCGAATGGTTGCCGGCTTCCCCGATGACAACACCGCCCCAGGAATGACCGACGAGTACGGCCGGGCCGTCCTGCGCATCGAGGACCGCATTGGTGGCGGCGACATCGTCTGAAAGCGAGGTCAAGGGGTTCTTGACGGCCGTAACCTTGAAGCCCTTGGCGGTGAGGATGGCGGCGACACCATTCCAGCTGGTCTCATCGACGAATGCGCCATGCACCAGCACGATGTTCTTGATGGTCGGTGCGGGCAGAGTGGTCTGGGCGAAGACCGGGGCAACGCCCAGGATGGTCGTGGAAAGCATGAGGGCGGACATGAGGAGGGTTTTCATTGTGGTACTCCATTGATAGCGCGTCGGCGCGGTTGATTTCAGCTCGGATAATCTGCAATGTTCTGGGCACTCGTCCCGCCGAAGCTGAACAGTCTGATGTCTGTCGGTAGGATGTTGAGCGGACTGCATATTTCGTTCTGAAGACCTCTCGAATTTAAGGAATGCTGAGATGGAAGACCATGACTGGAACGCCGCAAGGCATGCCTCATCGTCCGGGTTTTCTCCCATGCTTGCCTCACGCGTCGATCTGTTGTCCCAGATGCTCGACCTGGTGAGACTGCGTGGCGAACTGGTATTCTCCGCGGAGCTGAACCATCCCTGGGCGCTGCGCTTCGAACCAGGATCAGCCTATTTTTTCGTGGTTCTGGAGGGCAGCCTGACCGTTCGGGTCGCCGGTGAAGTCTCAATTAATGCGATTGCCGGTGACCTGATCATGCTGCCACGCGGCGTTGGGCATATCCTGCTTGATGGCAGCGATGTGATTGCGGCGAATGCCGGTCTCCTGATGCAGGAGCAGTTCACGGCCGAGCGGCTGGGCCTGCGCCATGGCGGCAATGGCGAGCAGACCAAAGCCATCGGTGGCGTATTTCATTTCGAGAGCGCATCCGTGCCATGGGTCGTCTCGGCGCTACCGGCGGTGATCCATATTGAGAAGTCTGGTGGCCAGACCGGCGGATGGCTTGAGGGATTGGCTCATTTCATGATGATGGAATCCCAGACGGTGCATCCAGGCTCGTCCGTCATGATCTCCCGCCTGATCGACGTACTCATCATCCGCGTCATTCGAACCTGGGCGCAGACTAGGAACGCGAGCGATACAGGATGGTTGGGAGCGTTGGCGGATCCTCGCATCAGCCGCGCCCTCAAGGCCATACATGACGAACCATTCCGTAAATGGAGTGTGGTCGATCTCGCGCGTGCGGTTGGAATGTCCAGGTCCAGTTTTGCCGAACGGTTCTCTGCCCTGGTCAAGGAAGCGCCGTTGTCCTACCACAATCGGTGGCGGCTTACTCTGGCACATGGGTTCATGCGGCATGCCAATGCGCGTGTCAGCGATGTTGCCAGAAAGGTCGGCTACGAATCGGAGGCGGCCTTCAGTCGAGCGTTCAAAGCTCAGTTCGGGATTCCTCCGGTGGGCGTAAGGTCATCAGAATCTAGCCTGTGATATAGGCGCCCATTGCAGGTGGTCGTATTGGAGGGACTCGAATTCGAGGAAAACAGCCGGTTAACACCCTTTGGGACAAACTCCCAATTCATAAAAATCAAGGTTTTAGAAAATTCGGGGGCACACTATTTTCGGCCATTGTTGATCCGCTTTTTCCCCCCGTTTTCCATCAGGAGAGGCGCGTATGAAGCGGTTCGCGTCCATTCCGTGAAGTTAAACTCCGGCGTATCCTCGATGGCGTAGCTCGCCTGCTCGTAGAAACCGGTCTGCTTAAGGATATGGGTTGCAAGGATGTCACGCAGATTATTTGGCCCCTGCGGTAACTAGCCCTTGATGCTTCCGCGTCCTGTACAGGGATTGCAAATTCCATACCGAACCCAGACAGTGATAAGGCAGCACCGTTCATCCCGGCCACTCTCTGTCGGTTTGGTTCTGGCTCCCATTTCTCTCTCATGGCGGATCAAAGGCCCCCTTGAACTCAGGATCGGCGAAGTAGCGCAGATTGCGAACGCGCGCCGGCCGCTCTCCCTGTCGAAGCAGGATCAATTGGTCCGGGTCCAAGCGCATGATCTCATCAGGATTGATGAGGTCGCGCGCCGAGATGTGCTCGGACGAGGAGTGCTTTCCCTCGCTCCAGGAGCGGGTCATGTGTGGCTTTTACTTACCGATTTCGGTTGAAGCGATAAGCGGAAATCCTGCCCTTGGTTCTCGAGCTTGCGGTTTCAACAGAGAGCAGGGGAGGGGAGTCTATCCGGGTGATATCACTATTGATGAGCCCGTGATTTACCACCGAGGATCCGGCCATTCGGCATTTTCCCAGCCCGCGAATTCTGTCGGAGAGATCAGGTTCTTTTCGCCGTTCTTTAATCGCATAGCGTAGAGGCGGTCATACATCGGATCGAAACTCGAAAGGAGCTGCGCAAAGCCGGCCTTCCGCTCAGCCTTCGTCCATGAGCAAAAGATTGCCCCTCTACTGTCGATCATGTCGAACACTTCAGACTGTGCCCGATCAAGGCGCTGCCAGAGATCGACGATATGCCCCGCCTGCGCACCAAAATCCTCGCGCAACGCATCTTCGATGACGGCCTCCAATGCGTAGGCTATGGTTTGTGTCTTGGCAGTGTGATTGATGAACGCGAGAGATTGCCTCAGCAGCCTTTGCTGCAACATAAAGACAGGCCACAATATCTGGACACCATATCGGACGCCGATTTCTGCAATGTGTTTTGGCGGCTGAATAACCTCGCGCTGCCGCTCATATGCTTTGCGCACATCGTAGGCCAACCCTTCACAATCGGCGAGCGCTCATTCACGTCATGGACGACTTCATGCAGCTAGGTCAGGGACGTGTAGTCCCCGACGAGCAGGATCCCGGCGTGATTTTTGAGCAAGCTGTAGGAGAACACCGAGACCAATCCTTTCAATCGACAAACAAGAGCCTGATCAGTCCACCCATGGGTCAATGATGTCTATTCCAAAGCCTTCGAAATCCTTGATGTTGCGCGTCGCAAGGGTCAACTGGTGAGCGATGGCTGTGGCGGCAATCAGACCATCCATCGAGGCAAGCCCCAGACCACTTCGCTTGGCAAGTGCCAGGAGATCGCCCCAGGCCAAGGCGACAGGCCCTTCCACCGGAATAATCCTGCTTTCGAAGCGTTGAGGCAGATCATGCGCCAGCCATTCGTTCAGGGCATCGCGTTTTCGCCCACTATCCATCAACGCAATGCCGCGACGAATTTCAGCAATCGACACGATGCTGATGAAGGTGCGGTCCTCGTCCAGTCCGTGGAGCCATTTCAGAACACCTTCATGGGGACGAGGTTTCGTAACTTCAGACAGAACATTCGTATCAAGGAGCAGTCTCATAGCGACAAGTCACGTGGCTCGTCGTGTTGCCGCTCAATATCCAGATCGGCACCACGCAGAGGAGATGCCAACAGAAACTCCGCGAGCGATCCCCTGCGCGCAGTCTTCTTCTGCCACTCTTCTGCAGAAACGACTACCACGCTCGGCTTTCCGCTGCGGGTAATCGTCTGAGGTGCGGATTGCGCTCGCTCCATGACTTCCGAAAGCTTTGCCTTCGCTCCGGCGACCGTCCAGCTCATATCATCATGCGTTGATGCTTGCATCGCTTCACCTATAACCAAAATGACTATAGTGACTATAATGCGTGCGGGGTGTTTCTGCAAGCGCGTGGTCGGACCATGTAGGGGAGGGGGGGAATTAAAGCCCTGAAGCCTTGGTCAGATTTACGCGGAAGCGGTCGCGCCGACGTTGGTATCTACGGGTCATCTCAGCGGAAGCATGGCCCAGCTGTTTCTGGACGTAGCGTTCGTCGACTTCGGCAGAAGAAGCAAGGCCGGCACGAAGGGAATGACCGGAGAACTTAAACGCACGCTCGATCTCGCTGAGATCACCCCGAACGCAAGCCGCCATCGCGGACCGCTTCACCAGTCGAGCCACTTCCTTGTCATTCAGCTGTTCTGACCCAGCCGCCTTGCCTTGTCCCGTAACCCGCCGGAAGAGGGGACCGTGCGCAAGCTTGGCGAACTTGACCCAGGTCTCGATCGCGACGACCGGACAGGTGGAGTCTGAAGAACCGCGGCCAATTTCGACTTCCCGCCATCCAGTTTTACCGCGCAGGGTGACGAGCATTCCATTAGTGAGGATTACGATCCAGCCGCGCCCATCTTCGGTCTGGTCTGCCTTCAGATCGAGGCCAACGATTTCGGAGCGCCGAAGACCACCGGCAGAGCCGATGAGCAACATGGCACTGTCGCGCAGCGAACCGCCATCAAGCGTCGAGACCATGGCGATGATATCCTCTGCCAACACCGCTTCCTTCTGCACGGGCGGGCGGGCATGGCTGTTGCGGATGCCGGCCATGACGGTTGCGATATGCCTGTCCTTGCGGGCGAGCGAGAGTCCGCGCCGCGCATAATTCCAGGATAGGGTGGAAAGGCGGCGCTCGATCGTGGAAACAGAGTTGGCCTTGCCGCCGCGTGAAGGCATGCCCGCTGCACTGTCGGAAGCGCGGGCTGTGATGTAAAGTCCGACGGTTTGCGGATGCGGGGGGAGGGGAGCCAGATTGGACCGCCGGCACCACGCGGAGACGTGCTTCCAGTCGGCGGCGTAGCTTTGCGCGTATTGGCGGAACTGGCGGCTTCGACATAGCTGCGGGCTCGGTCGGCAAGGCTGGCAAGATGGGCTGGTGTCTGATCCTCAAGGACGAGATAGGGGAGGGGGCTGTCGTGCGACACCTCCGGCGCGGAAACATCACGCTCAGGCGCTGTGCTGATAGACGGCGCTGGCGTCTTCTTCACGGAATTCTCGCTGTTCTGCTCAATGATTTGGGCCATTTCTCTATAATGAGGAATATGTCCGATAATGAAATATTATCAGTCGCTTATCGAGGCTAGAGTAGACGGGCTGCCCGACCGTTTCGCCGAGCTGGGCTGTTACAATAGCTGGACGCCTGCTGGACCGATCGATGTCGGGATTGCTCCATGGCCTCAGGAAGCGGTACGCCGCGATTGGCTGCCTCCGTCAGATATCCCGACCGAAGGCCATGCGCCGAAAACTCTTCCGCATCCAATCCAGCCATCGCCACCCGCTGTTTGACGATTCCGTTGATCGCTCCCGGTTCCAGCGCGCGCCTGGAAACATTGCCCCAGCGATCGACCTTCCGAAAGACGCTCCCCGTTTCGATCCTGGCAACCGCAAGCCAGGCGTTGAGCGCGTCCACGGGCCGGCCCGTCAGATAGACCACCTCATCGTGTTCCGCCCCGGACGTTTTCGTGCGGCCGAGTTGGATAGCGACCGAGGGGAGAGGAGGGCCATCGGGTATGTCGATCGGCGTCTCGAACGTCAGTTGATCAACCCGAAGACCAGCCATCTCGCTGCGTCGGCGGCCGCCGGAGGCGAAGCCCACCATCAGGATTGCCCGGTCGCGGATGTCGCGCAGGCTGTCCGTGCTGCAGGTTGCGAGCATTTTGGCCAGGACATCGCCGGTCACTGCCTTGGCGCTTTTGCGTTTCCTCGGCCGCGGGGTGGCGCGCACGGCAAGGCGGATGGCTGACTTAAGGGCAGGGGAGGAAAAGACGCCCGTGAGCCCGCGCCACTTCGTCAGGGTCGACCATGTCGCGAGACGACGCCGAACCGTATCGGGCGCATGTGGACCGGACGATCGAAGGAAACGTTGATCGCGCAGGCTTTGCTCGACATCGGCCGGCATGCCGTGAAGAGGGTCGATGTCGCGCTGGTCGGGCTGCCACAGATGATGCGCGACAAATTTCAGCAGCATAGCCTCTGGCGCTGGCCAGGGGAGGGAGGCGCCGGTTGCGGCCAGAGACCAGGCCTGCAGATAGGCAAGATCGGAGGTAAGCGCACGCAGCGTGTTTTCGCCCATGCCTTCGTTGACCAGGTGACGGAGAGTCTCGACATCCTGATCGGTAAGGAGTTCGGCAAGCTCGTCGCGCCGGTCGATCGGCAGGACGGCGGCGATCGTGTCGAGTTGTTCGACACGGCGAGTAACGGGCTCCCGGTGAGAGCCTGTCATACCATAGACGACGCAGGGTGGAGTTTCAGATCCGTTTGACCAAAATCCCGTCCTTTGAACAGCAAGGGCGCCCTGGCAACCGCTGCCACCGCATAGGAGAAGCAGTCACCCATGTTCAAGCTGGCCGGGTGGCGTCCCTTTCCAAATTGGTCAAACGCTATCTCCGCGGCGTGATAATGCCGCTCGCCAAAGACGACCGTCGTGACATTCGGCAGTTCGGTAAGCTGCTTGATAATTGCTGCAGCGTTGGGAAAGCTTCTACCCGTCAGCACCATACGGGCCTCCAGGAGGGTGGGCCATCCGATCAAAATCTCCTCTCGACCGACAAGCGAATGGAAGAGTTCGGCTTCCGGCTCATTCAACGACGTTGCCAAGATAACCGAGGTATCGATGGCGATCATATCGGCAGGCCGTGCTCGTCGTAGAAGTCGTCGTGGGCAGAGGTGATGCCAGCGGGCACTGAGCGCCGGCCCTCGGCCATGAGTTCCCACAAGGTATCGGCGGGGGTCTGCGCCTGTTTCTCACGCAGTTCCTGATCATAGTGTTCAAGCGCCAGTTCAACGAGCCGATTGATCGGCTGACCGGTGCGGCGCGCAAGCGCATGCGCGAGATCTCTTGCCTTCGCGCTCCGTATGGAAAGCTGCGGTTCGGACATGGTGTTCCTCATTGGAGGGTGGGCTCAAACATAGCGTTTGCGAGGTCAGATGGCAAGGCGCTGCAAAAAGATGGCTAACCATCGATAAGAGGTACTTATCGGAGGTGAGCCACCGCGAGCGCATTTATGAGAAGTACGGAACGCTAAGCTGCATATGGGTTCGCTTAACAAATCATTAGCCATAAATTGAATGTCACGATCTCGCGAAATAGCCCATCCAGAGCCTGCTGCGGCCGATTTCTGCGGCAGGGGTCGCTCTTGCCCGTCTCGACGAGCGCATCGCTCGCTCTCCCGTCGGGAGGGTTTTCTCGAGCGCTCGCATTTCCTCGATGCGCATGCCTCCTTGTGCGTAAATGACTGACGTGGCGTTTTCGGTCTCGTGCATATTGCCATCGGACGGAAAACACCCTGATTCCGTGAACCATAAATGCAACTGCTTTAGCTTCAGGCGCGTCAGGGCGCGATTGACGATGCGACTATGGCTTGTGGACGATCCGTAACTCCCGCCAGGCAGGGACCTGCAGCATTCCACGGCTGCTGGATCAGGGGAGTAGTATTGTTGATAGGGCCGATATCACAGGATTTCCGGTACCATTTCCCGCAGAATGCGGCGCAGCAGCGGGCGAATGGCGGTCGTCGCAGGCGAAGCTGTTCGTTCGCGCGCCGTGATCACGCTGACCTGGCGGGTGATTGCCGGATTGGAAAGCGGTCGGGCGACGATGCGACGGCCGTTCAGCGCCGCGAAGGCATAGGTGGGCAGGACCGCAAGACCCGCCCCACTTTCGACCAACGAAAGTGCGGTGTGGATCTGGTGCACTTCCAGATGCGGTCGCAGTGGCAGACCCGCGGTCTCGAAGCCGATCTCGGTCAGCAGGCGAATATTGCTTTCCCGCGTCAGAGCCACAATCTTCTGGTCATACAAGGCCTTCCAGTCGACCTCCTCAAGCGACTTGAAATGATGGTCGGGCTCGAGGAAAACCATGAGCCGGTCGCTCAGGATCTGCTGACGGTCCAGCCCTTCCTCGTCGGCGCTGAACGTGCCGACACCGATATCGCATAAGCCGTTGCGCACGCGAGGAGCGATCAGGTCGGTCGCCACGTCCTCGATACGCAGTTTCAGGTTCGGATAGAGTTTGGTAACTTCCTGCAGAAGACGCGGCAGCACGGTCGCGCCCAACAGCGGCGGCGCGGCGATACGCACCTGCCCCATGCGCAGCTGGCTCAAGTCGCGCACCGCTTCGGCGGCACGCTCTATTTCCGCCAGACCGGGCAGCGCTCCGGCCGCGAAGATCTGACCGGCCTCGGTCAGTTCCACCCGGCGCGTGGTCCGATCGAACAGGCGTGCCCCAAGCAGCGCCTCAAGATCGCGTATCGCGTGCGACACACCCGCTTGGCTCGTGTGCAGGCGCTCCGCCGCGCGCGAGAAGTTCCCGAGCTCCACGACGGCCTGGAAGCTCTTGATCTGACGTAAATTGGGCATCGGCTGATCCATGCTGAAATTAGCATGAATATATGCTCAATCCACAGGTTCTTGAATAAAAAAATCTGCTGCTTAATGCGTTTGACAAGAAAACTTTTCCGGGCAGTCATCAGATGTTTTCAGCCTTGACAACCTCTTGCAATGACGGGGAAACGCTGCCGCAAGGGATGGCGGCGAGCTGTGCCGGGACCATTTGCCGCGCGCTTTTTTCGTTTTGCGCGCGAATCCGGCCGCCAAACCGGACTATTGAGGAGAACGCATGAAATACGACCGCAAAGACGCCAAGGCCCATTCTCGCGCCACGATGCGCGGCATCTGGGCCGCCGCCAATACCCCGTTCCGCGTCGACGGCGCCGTGGACGAAGACGGTTTCCGCCGCAACATGGACCACTGGATCCACGATCTCGGCATCGAAGGCCTGTTCATCGCCGGCAAGCAGGGCGAATTCTTCTCCATGTCCGTGGACGAGCGCAAGCGGCTGTTCGACCTCTCGGTCCACGCGGCAGATGGTCGGGCACAGACCATCATGTCCTGCTCCGACCAGAACATGGACGTGGTCATCGATCTAGCCAAGCATGCCCAGGCTTGCGGGGCGGACTATATCGTCGTGCACGCGCCGGTGCTGAACTTCTTCAAGGCTCAGGACGAGACCCTGACCCGGTATTACGAAACCATCGCCTCGAAGGTTGATATCGGCATGGCGCTTTGGTCGCATCCCGACAGCGGCTACCTGATGAGCCCAGAGCTCTGCAATCGCCTTGCCGACATCGAGACCGTGGTGGCCATCAAGTATTCCGTGCCGCGCGAAATGTACAAGAAGCTCACCGCGCTCGCAGGCGACCGAATCCTGGTGTCCACCGCTTCGGAAGCGGAATGGCTGGACAATGTACTGGAACTCGGCTGGCAGCTCTATCTCTGCTCCTCGCCCCCCTACACCATGCAGACCAAGGTGGATCGGCGAATGCGCGAATATACCGAGCTTGCCTTCGCCGGGAAGGCTGCGGAGGCCCGGGCCATCAGTGCCAGCCTCCAACAGGTCCGCGAAGCCTTTCGTCTCAGCAAGCCGGCTGAGAAGCCCAATGCACATCAGAAATACTGGCAGGAACTGCTCGGCCAGGTTGGCGGGCCAGTGCGTGCCCCGCTGCTGGAATTGACGGAAGACGAGAAGCGGGCGACCCGCGAGGCTTTCAAGACCTGTGGTCTGAAGCTGGCCTAAGCATCTACAACGAGAGGAAGGGTCATGGCAAAACTCAGTGCATTCAATCTGCAGAAATGGATCGACGAGCACCGGCACCTGCTGCAGCCGCCCGTGGGCAACCAGCAGATCTGGAAGGATGCTGACCTGATGGTGACCATCGTCGGCGGTCCGAACCGTCGCACGGACTATCACGACGATCCGGTCGAGGAATTCTTCTACCAGCTCAAGGGCGATATGCTGCTGAAGCTGCATGACACCACGACCGGCGAATTCTACGACGTGCCGATCCGCGAGGGCGACATCTTCCTGCTGCCGCCGCACATGCGCCATTCGCCGCAGCGTCCTCAGGATGGTTCCATCGGCCTCGTTATAGAGCCCGCCCGCCCGGAAGGCCTGCTGGATGCCGTCGAATGGTACTGCTTCGAATGCACCACGTTAGTGCATCGCGCCGAGGTCGATCTGGAATCCATCGTCGACGACTTGCCGCCGATCTACGCCAAGTTCTATGCCGACGAGAAACTCCGGACCTGCCCGAAATGCGGAACGCTCCATCCCGGAAAAGTGCCGCCGGAAGGCTGGGTCGAGCTTTGAAAGCCTGCTCCGCAGCGTAACGGGAACGGAACGTCAATCCTAAAAGAACAATGGGGAACCCTATGAAACTCAGGAATACACTGCTCGCACTGACCTTCGCCTTGAGCGGCGCAACCGCAGCTCTCGCCCAGGACGCCGTCAAAATCGGCGTCATTACCACGCTGTCGGGCCCGGGCGGCTATCTCGGCCAGGACGTTCGCGATGGCATGAAGCTTGCCATCGACATGGAAGGCGGCAAGCTCGGCGGCGTGCCTGTCGAACTGGTCGTTGAGGACGATGCCAACAAGCCGGCCAACGGCCGCCAGATCGCCGAGAAGTTCATGGGCGACGAGAACATCAAGCTCCTGACCGGCATCATCTTTTCCAACATCGCCGGTGCCGTCGTTCCCGACGTCGTCGACAACGATGGCATCTACATCAGCCCTAACGCCGCGCCTTCGAATCTTGCGGGTGCGGAATGCAATGCTAACTACTTCGTGGTTCCGTGGCAGAATGACTCCTTGCACGAAGCCTCCGGCATCGCCGCGAAGGAACTCGGCTACAAACGTGCCTTCATCCTGGCGCCGAACTACCAGGCCGGCAAGGACGCTCTGAACGGCTTCAAGCGCATGTTCGGTGGCGAAATCGTCGGCGAAATGTACACCCAGCTCGACCAGACCGACTATTCCGCCGAAATGGCGCAGATCCGCGCTGCCAAGCCTGACGTGGTGTTCCAGTTCCATCCGGGCGGTCTCGGTATCGCGTTCCTGCGCCAGTATCAGCAGTCCGGCCTGCTCGGCCAGATCCCTATGGTGTTGTCTGAACCCTCCAGCGATGCCGTGGCCCTGAAGAGCCTTGGCGAAGCGGCTGTCGGCCTGCAGGTCACCTCGCACTGGAGCCCTGACTTCGACAACGCTGCCAGCAAGGAACTGGTGGCCAAGTGGAAGGAAACCTATCCGGGCCGCCCGCTCACCTACTATGGCACCCAGGGTTATGACGTCGCCCGCCTGATCGCCTCGGCCCTCAAAAAGACCGGCGGCATCGACGACATCGCAGCCTTCCGCACCGAACTCGCCAAGGCCGACTTCCAGTCCGTGCGAGGCAATTTCAGCTTCGGTCCCAACCAGCACCCGGTCCAGGACTGGTTCCTTCTCGAAGTGGTGAAGGGCCAGGATGGCGTGCCGACCACCAAGACCGTGCGTAAATTGGTAGAGAACTACGGCGACATTCACGCCAAGGATTGCAACCTTTAATCAGCGCGATGAGGCCCGGGCTTCGCCCTCGGTCAACCCCGGACTTTACCTTTTCGATCTCCGTCGACAGACGGGAAAGCGACGGAAGCGGCGCAGATGACTTTGATATTCGAACAACTGCTGAATGGCCTGCTCTACGGCATAATGCTGTTTCTGATGGCCGCGGGGCTGACGCTCATCTTCGGCATCATGGGAGTCATAAACCTGGCCCACGGTGCGCTCTACATGGTGGGCGCCTTCATTGGCACCTGGGTGGCTAGTGCGACAGGAAGCTTCTGGCTCGGGCTTCCCGCTGCATTGGCGGCATCGACCCTGACCGGCATCGTAGTGGAGCTGAGCGTGATGCGACGGCTCTACGGCCGCAGCCACCTGGATCAGGTGCTAGCAACCTTTGCGCTGATCCTGATATTCAACGAAACCACCGTGCTTTTGTTCGGCCGCCAGCCGATCTTTATGCAATTGCCCGAGGCGCTGGCCCAGCCGATAGAGCTCCTTCCGGGCCTGCTCTATCCGCCATTCCGCCTGCTGATCATCGTGGCCGGCCTGCTGGTAGCACTCGGCCTCTACCTGTTGATCAATCGCACCCGGATCGGCATGCTGGTGCGCGCGGGATCGACCAATCGCGACATGGTTCGGGCCCTCGGGGTCAACATCAACCTGCTCTACACCGCGATCTTCGGCCTGGGATCCCTACTTGCGGGGTTGGCGGGCTTCATGATGAGCCCGGTGCTTGCCGTACAGGTCGGCATGGGTGAACAGATCCTGCTTACCACGTTCGTCGTCGTGGTCATCGGGGGTGTCGGTTCCGTGAAGGGCGCCTTTGTCGCCGGCATCACGCTCGGCGTGCTCGATACGGGGCTGCGCGCCTTCGTCCCGGGATTGCTGCGCCAGGTCATGGCAGGCGCCGACGCGGATGCGCTCGGTGGAGGCCTTGCCGCGATGGGTATCTATCTGCTGATGGCTATTGTCCTACTCGTCCGGCCCAAGGGCCTCTTTCCGATGAAGGGTTGAGACATGCGCCGACCGGTCCTCTATCTTCTCCTGATCGCCTGCCTCGCCGCCCTGCCTTTGGTCGCGCTGACACTGCAGCAGCCGGCATTGCCGAGCCTCGTTGCCCGCGTGATGATCTATGCCATTGCCGCAGCCAGCCTAAACCTGGTCCTCGGCTACGGCGGCATGGTGTCGTTCGGCCACGCTGCCTTCTTCGGCATCGGTAATTATGTCGTTGGCATCCTGTATTTTCACAAGGCGGAAGGCGCGCCTCTGCTCGGCTTCATTCCGGGGACAGACCAACTGCTGCTCACACTTCCGGCCGCAGTGCTGGTTTCCGGGCTGCTGGCACTGGTGATCGGGGCTTTGGCGCTGCGCACCGGCGGCGTGCAGTTCATCATGATCACGCTTGCCTTCGCCCAGATGCTGTTTTCCTTCTTCGTCTCGCTCAACGGCTATGGTGGCGAGGACGGTATCATCGTGCGCAACGCCAATACGCTGTTCGGCCTCAGCCTGCGTGACAAGACGGCAATGTATTACGTGATCCTGGTCGTGGCCGTGCTGTATTTCATCTGGCTCAGTCGCATCATCGGGTCCTCCTTCGGATCGATGCTGGCAGGTATTCGCCAGAACGAAAAACGCATGACCTCGCTCGGCGTCGAGCCCTTCCGCTACAAGCTCTATGCCTTCGTGCTTTCGGGCATGGGTGCCGGCCTCGCAGGCGCGCTGATGGCCGTATTCATGCGTTTCGCCAGCCCCGATACGCTTGCCTGGACCAAGTCCGGCGAGCTGATGATTATGGTTATCCTTGGCGGCGTTGCCACTTTCATCGGTCCGATATGGGGTGCAGCAGCATTCCTCATCCTGCAGACCTACCTCGCCAGCTGGACGGAGCATTGGCAACTGGTGCTCGGTATCCTGCTGCTCATCGTCGTGCTCGGCACCAAGGGCGGCATATCAGGAGCCTTCTCCCGTTTTGGAAAGGACGCGGCATGACCACGCTTCTCAAAACAGAAGGGCTGATAAAGCGTTTCGCCGGACTAACTGCAACCGACAACGTGACCTTCGAGCTCGAGGAGGGGCATATCCATGCGCTGATCGGCCCGAACGGCGCCGGCAAGTCCACCCTTATCAACCAGCTCTGCGGCAACCTGCTGCCCGATAACGGCAAGATCCTACTCGGCAGCCAGGACATCACGCGCCTTGGTCCCGCCGCACGCGTCGCTCTCGGGCTTGGCCGCACCTTCCAGGTGACCAGCCTGCTCGGCGAGTTCACCGTCCGGCAAAATCTCGGCGTGGCGGTGCAGGCCCGGCGTGGCCACAACATGCGCATTCTCGACAGTCTTTCGAGACGCAGCGAGGTATGGGAAGAGACCGACCAGCTTCTGGCGGGAAGTCCCCTCGGTAGTCGTAGCAAGATCGTCGTCGACGATTTGTCCCACGGCGAACGCAAGCAGCTCGAACTGCTGGTTTCCCTTGCTGGACGGCCCAGTGTGTTGCTGCTCGACGAGCCGATGGCCGGTCTTGGCCATGTCGAGAGCCAGGAAATGGTAGAAGTGCTGAAAACCCTGCGTGGCAAGGTGACGATCCTGCTTGTAGAACACGACATGGATGCCGTGTTCGCGCTTGCCGACCGCATCTCCGTTCTGGTCTATGGTCGCGTCATCTTGACCGGCAATGCCCAGGACGTCTCCTCCAGCGCCGACGTGCGTGAGGCCTATCTTGGAACCGAGGGTGAACTATGCTGAGTGTTCAGGGACTTCAGTCCGGCTATGGCCACAGCCAGGTGCTGTTCGACATTTCCCTCGAAGTGGGGCAGGGCGAATGCGTCACCCTTATGGGTCGCAACGGCATGGGCAAAACCACCTCGATCAAGACGATCATGGGACTTGTCGGCGCCCGCGGCGGACGGGTGATCATTGGCGGACGCGAAACGACCGGGCAAACACCGGAGCGGGTCGCGCGGCTCGGGGTTGGCCTGGTGCCGGAAGGCCGGCAGGTGTTTCCCACGCTGACGGTGCGTGAGAACCTGATCGCGACGGCTGCAAACCGTCAGAAGCGCGGCGACAGCTGGACGCTGGAACGCATCTACGAGCTTTTTCCGCGCATGCGGGAACGCGCGGAGCAGGCAGCCGGAACGCTATCCGGTGGGGAGCAGCAGATGCTCGCCATCGGCCGCGCGCTCATGACCAATCCGTGGCTGCTGATCCTCGACGAAGCGACAGAGGGCCTGGCACCGGTGATCCGGGCCGAGATCTGGGACGTGATTGGTAAGCTACGCGCCAACGGTCAGTCAATCCTGCTGATCGACAAGAACCTCGCGGTACTCAAGCGTCTGGCCGACCGGCATTACATCATCGAGAAGGGCCGAACCGTCTGGTCCGGCGGTGGTGACGATCTCGACCGCGACTATGAAAAGGTACAGGGCTATGTCGGCGTCTGAGCCAGTCTGCCTTGTCGGCTGGGGCGCCATCGGCCAGCGTGTTGCCGCCCTTCTGACCGAATGCAAAGCTCCCTTCTGTATTGTCGCCGTCGCCGTGCGCGATCCCGGGCAAAAGCGGGAGGGTTTGCCTGAGGGAGCGCGGCTGATCTCAGCCCCATTGGATCTGACTCACACGGGGGCCAGCCTGGCGGTCGAAGTTGCCGGCCGCGCGAGCGTGCTGCCTTTCGGACGCGCAGCGCTGGCCGCAGGCATGGATTTCGCCGTTTCCTCCACATCAGCCTTTGTTGATGACGCCGTGTATTCGGAATTGATCACGCTCGCGAAAAGGCAAGGCCGCCAATTGCTGGTACCTCCCGGCGCGCTAGGTGGCATCGATGCACTTGCGGCCGCATCCCGGCTCGGACTGGCGTATGTCGAGCACCGCATCGTCAAGCCGGCCCGGGCCTGGCTGGGCACGCCGGCGGAGCAACTGTGCGATCTTGAGGGGCTCGCAGCACCGTTCGCCTTCTTCGAGGGCAGCGCCCGCGAGGCGGCGGATCGATTTCCACAAAACGCCAATGTCGCCGTCATCACGTCGCTCGCCGGCATTGGCCTGGAACGCACGCGGATCACGCTGGTGGCGGACCCGGCCGCAATGCTGAACGCCCATGAAATCCGTGCCGAGGGAGATTTCGGCACGCTCGACATCCGCCTTCAAAACCGGCCGCTGGCCAACAATCCGAAATCGTCTGAAATGACCGCGCTCAACATTGTCCGGCTGATCGAAAACCGATCCGCCGGCCTGATGCTTTGAGCCCGAGGAGAAGCCCATGACCACGCTCACCGAGCAACTGGCAGCAGAGGGACAATGGCCTCGCGAGCAGCTGGACATCGACTACAACGCCCGTGCCACCGTAGGCGACCGCTTTGCGGACCAGATGCGGGCGTATCGCGAAACGTCCGATGAAGTGCGCGCGCCCTGGCTGAGCCACGCAGACATCGTTTATGATGATGACAGTGGCCAGGCGCTCGACATCTTCGGCGTAGATCCGGCCGGCGCATTACGGCCGGTTTTCCTTTTCATCCATGGCGGCTACTGGCGGGCGCTTTCAAAGAATGATTCCGCTATGATGGCCGGCACGCTGTCGCAAGAGGGCATCGCCACCGCCGTCATCGATTATCGGCTCTCGCCTGAAGTGTCGCTTGCCGAGATCGTCCGAGAAGTCCGCGCGGCATTGGCCTTCCTCTGGAAGAACGGCCGTGACTACGGCATCGACGCGGAGCGTATTCACATAGGTGGCAGTTCGGCTGGCGCTCATCTTGCCGGCATGCTGCTGGCGCGCGGATGGCACAGTACCTTTGGCGTGCCGGAAGACGTGGTGAAATCGGCTTTGCCCATGAGCGGGCTCTTCGATCTTGCTCCCATCGCCGCGAGCTTCGCGCAGGATTGGCTGTCGCTCGATGCGCAGTACACCGCAGAGCTCAGTCCGATCCGGCATGTGCCTGATATCGGCTGCCCCGTTGTCATCGCCTGGGCCGAAGGAGAAGCGCCGGGCTTCAAACGCCAGTCCAAGGCTTTCGCGGAGGCGTGGTCAAATGCCGGCTATGCAACGCGGATGCTGGAAGTGCCGGGTCGCAACCACTTCGATATCCTGATGGAACTCAGGGACGGCAACACGGCTCTGTCAAAAGCCCTGATTGGGCTCGTGAAGGGTAGTAGCGCCTGAAATTTCAACAATAATAGCATGCAGTGCACTGATGTTTTTTACGGCGAAGGCAGGTGTGTCCGTCGTGCGCTCAAGCTGCTGACAGCTCTATGAGCTCATCCCCAGGCCTCGTTGTACAGCCTTGATACATACCTGACAGGTGTTCGGAGACATGCCTGGCACTTTTCGGATTATAATCCGGGAGGTTTTGATGGCTTGGCAGGCGAGGTCGGTTGTCGGCGAGCGTTTGGAATTCTGTCGGCTGGCGGGGCTTAGGGGGCGAATGTGTCGGCCCTTTGCGAGCGCTTCGGCATCAGCCGCCAGACGGGGTATGTCTGGCTGAAGCGGTTTGCCGCGGGCGAGGCGGTTGAGGATCGATCGCGTCGGCCGCATGGAGCCTATCCTGCGTCGCTATGGCCCGCCCATGGCCATCTATACCGACAACGGCAATCCGTGGGCACCGGCGTTCCCAACCAGTGGACAAGGCTGCGCGTCTGGCTGCTCAAGCTCGGGAGCGACCTTATCCATGCAAGGCCCTGTCACCCGCAGGGGCGCGGCAAGAACGAGCGCTTCCACCGCAGCCTCGAGGCCGAGGTGCTCAACTTCGCGGCCCTCTCCGGCCAGCCCCAGGCGCAAAGGGCATTTGATCGCTGGCGCGAGATCTACAATCACCACCGCCCGCATGAGGCGATCGGCATGGCGGTTCCGGCCAGTCGTTACAGCCCTCACCACGACCGTTTCCGAAACGCCTCCCGGAGCCCGTCTACGACAGCATCGAGATTGTCCGGCCCATTCGCACGACCAAGGGCTACATCGTCTTCAAGGCTCAGGCATGGCGCGAGCCCGGGCGTTCGAGGGCAAATGCCTGGCCATCCGCCCCCTTGATCGCGACGGCCTCTACGGCGTCTTCATCGGCGCAAGCAAGGTCGCCAAAATCGACCTCGAAAACCCGCCGTAACTGTCAGGCATGTCTCCGAACACCTGTCAGGGATGTCTCCGGGCTTTACACCTTGTCCCGGCGATGAGCTGGCATTAATGAAATCATACTCATGCAGATTCTCACGATAAGAACTGACACGGCGACAAAGAGATTTCGCTTGATCAGCAGCCAAGGCGCGCCCGTGACGTACTCCTGTTACTCGATCAGATGCGATACCGTCTTGACGATGGTGTAGTGGTAAAGGCCCTCGGCACCGCCTTCGCGTCCAAGGCCGCTCTCCTTGACCCCACCGAACGGTGTTTCCGCGCGTGACGCTTCAAGCGTGTTGATCGAGACATTGCCGGCGTCAATTCCGCTCATCAAACGCTCCACATTGGCGGCCGAACGGGTGAAGCCATAGGCCGCGAGACCGAAGGGCAGGGAATTGGCCTTTTCAATCGCCTCATCGATTGAGCGTACGGGATTTATCAGTGCTAGCGGACCGAACGGCTCTTCGCGCATGGCACGCGCGTCGTCGGATAGCTCGGCAATTGCGGTCGGCGCGAAGAAATAACCGCGGCCCTGGAGCCGCCCGCCACCGCAAAGCAGCTTGGCACCCCTGTCCTTTGCGTCGTCCACCAGCGCTTGCAGCGCCTCGATGCGACGGTCATTGGCAACAGGCCCCATCTGAGTATCGCTATCCATCCCGGCCCCGACACGGATCGACGTGGCTTTCCCAACAAAAGCCTTTGTAAAACGATCATAAATGCTTTCGTGTACGAAAAACCGGGTCGGGGAGGTGCATACCTGCCCGGAATTGCGATATTTGCGCGTTGCAGACGCTATACCGGCAGCGACCGGGTCTGCATCTTCGCAGACAATTACGGGAGCGTGGCCACCGAGTTCCATCAGCGCCGGCTTCATGTGTCGCGCCGCGATCTCGGTCAGGTGCTTCCCGACCGCCGTGGAACCGGTGAAGGCAATCATGCGGATCTGTTCGCGCGGGATCAGGAATTCGGAAATCTGCGCGGGATGGCCGAACACGAGATTCAGCACGCCCGCAGGCAGGCCGGCATCCTGAAAGGCCCGAGCAATGTGCACCACGCCGGTCGGGGTCTCTTCCGAAGCCTTCATGATGATCGAACACCCCGACGCGATTGCGCCGGCGATCTTGCGGGCCGGCTGGCTCATGGGGAAATTCCATGGCGAAAAGGCAGCCACGGTGCCAACGGGCTCATGCAACACGATGTAGCGGATGCTGGATTCACTGGGAATTACCCGGCCATAGAGGCGCACGCACTCTCCGGCGTCCCATTCGAAGAACTCGCAGCCGCGGATGACCTCGAGGCGAGCCTCGTTGATGGATTTTCCGTTTTCCAGCGTGATCGAACGGGCGATTTCCTCGCTTCGCCCCCGCAGCAACGCGGCGGCCTTCAGCAGCACTTCGGCACGCTTCCACGGCGAGGTCTTGCTCCAGATGCGGAAACCATCTGCTGCTGCGGTGAGCGCGTCTTCCAGGTCTTCCGGGCTTGCGACGGCGACTGTTCCGATGACGTTTTCATTGGCCGGATTTATCACGGGGAGGGTTTCACTGGTCTTTCTCCAGACGCCACCAATATAGAGTTGGACATCGTTGTTCGTCGTCATCCGGGCAAGTCTCCGCACACGAAGGAAATTTAAAGTTCGGGAGGTCAGTCAACCTCTTGCCTCAGGGATGCAATTCATTGGCCCATATGACAACGCACATAAATCAAATGAATTCATATCGATTTCCCATATATTCAATGCGCCGGGCTCGTCGCAAATTTTTGCGTTTTACGAACTGTTGACCAAGCATGGGGAGGTTCCGCTACTCAAAGTAGCGGAGCGTAACGATGATCCTGAATGCCATTGCCGAAAGGCTAAAGCGCCAATCGAAAGACGATTTCAAGGGGCGGCTGTTCGAAGCATGGCTGATCGTGCAGGCGGTGATTTGGTATTTGCGCTACCAGCTGTGCTATCGCAACCTGGAAGAAATGATCCAAGAGCGGGGCTTCGAAGTGGACCACAGCACGATCAACCGCTGGGTCCTTGCCTACGCACGTGTAGCGAACTCGATTTCCTAGGGTGCGATCAGCCCTTCGATAGGCCTGACATTTTTCAGAAGCTCCGGGTGCTGGCGGATCCAGCCCACCTCCGCCCGGGTGAGGGCCTGCGCAACCATCAGCATGTCTTCTTCCCACTTTGTGTAGAAGCCACGCCGCTGCTCGCGCCATTGCAGATAACAGTCCCAGACACCTGGGAAGACAAGTAGACCAAAGCTCACCTGACTGAGTGGCACGCCTCGACCTTTGATGATGCCGGACGGGGAGGCGGCCAGCGCGCCGAACATCAATCCGAGATGCTCGATCTTCTGAGAAGCGGTTTCTTCGCCCCATACCCCGTTGCGCTGCAATCCGATCGCCGTCAGCGTCGAGGTCTTGAACCGGATCAGATCGGCCATCTCCATCGCAAGACGCGGCGGGGCATCGACGACACCGGACAGCAGATCCGGATCGTCGAGCTCCTCGGCCATATGCTGGTTGGCATTGGCAGCAGATGCCAGCGTTCGCGGCGAAAGCGAACCGCCGCCATAGGTAACGCCAGGAAAGCGGATCGCATAGCGCTGCTTGCTGGCTGCCGCCTGGTAGCGGCGATATTCGGTCGAACCGGAGACAATCACCCGGCGCACCCAGTCGAGGATCTCCTCTCGCTTCGTGAATGGCAGGCTGCTGAAATCATCCGGCAGATGTAAAGAAATTCGCCGCCGCTCGGCCGGACTGATATCGCCAAGATCGTGACCGTAGACGGAGCGCGCCTGGTGCGGCAACTTCTTCTTGAAATACCCTTCCGGCAGTCGGTAACGCGTTTCGATCCGGCGCAGGATGTCGAAACTGACAACCGACCGCGGGACACGTTCGCCCTGGATCCAAGAGAGAAGCGTTTTGCTGTCGAAGGTCTCGGTCAAGCGAACCACCGCGCGGTAGAGCTGCCAGTAGCTGTCGCCAAACCGGCGCATATGTTAGATTAGCGCATCCTGAAAACTTGCTGGATCGTCGGTCGCCTCAAATAGCGGATCCGGGAATGTGCTGATCGGCTTTGGTGAAGGACCGCGTTGCGCAGATGTGTTCCGGACAAAAAACTCCGTCGGCCGCCGCGCGCAGCGGTTTTCTGGTCGAGGAAGTCGCCGCTGTCTTTTTGACCGCTTCAGCCTCACCTGTCAGGGCAGACGGCTTTGCTGGAGAAACGTCATCAGCGATTGGCGGCGCCTTCAGCCAACGGATGATCGCATCAAGGGCCGGCCGCAATTGCTTCCTGAGTTCAGCGGTCATGTCGTCTTCGATACCGCAGGCCTCTCCGATCGCAGTCCAGTCGAGATGGCCCTTCAGGATTGGCGGCCGTTTGCGGTAAATGATCAGGCTGGTCAGGTAAGGGCGGATATTCTCCAGCACCCGCTTCGAGGATATCGGTGCAATACGCACCTCGCAAAATTCCGAAATTTTTCGCTGAAAATGACGTGATGAAAGATCGTGTTTGGGCATGCTCATTCCGTTTCTCTCTGGCACCAGTGCCGAGGGCCAGCGGAAATAGGGTCGTGCCTTTAACAAAGCATGTAAGATGGGTACAACTCGCTGGCTCCGACACCACAATTCAGAAAACGGCATAAAAGATATATAAACGGATCATTTATTGATCAATGATCCGTTTATATGTCTTTTAGATTGACTGATCTTAGAATGTTTGAGATAGCTTGCCCTACTTCACGGAGAACGGTTGGGGAGGTCGGATGGCACGGTCTGCGTCAGAATCCTTGCTGGAAATCGGGCAGTTGCTGAAGGCTGCTCGAAAAGGCCGGCAATTGACCCAGGAGCAGGTTGCCGACATGGCGGGTATATCGCGTCCCCGCTATCGTGAGATAGAAGCCGGAAGCAGTGCTGCGCGTACGACAACCCTCATCAATATTGCTCGCGCTCTCGGACTTGAGTTAATGCTCATCCCACAGGCGATGGTGCCGGCCGTCGATGCGTTGCTGCGGCCGCATGACGATCTTGATGATCTCCCGGCGTTCATGGCTCATCCAGACGGGGATGAGAATGTCTGAAGTTTTATCTGATCCGAGATCCATCTCGTCGCTTGACGTGCTGCTGAACCATTTGAGGGTCGGCACGATCGTCAGGACGCCCGGCGATTTCACCGTCTTCAGTTTCGAGGATAACTATCGCGCAACCGGCGGCTTTCCTGTGTTCAGCCTGTCTTTTCGCGCAGCCACCGGAGGCTTGCGCAAGGATCCGAAACCTGTCGCCAGAGCGTTGCCAGCGTTCTTCGCCAATCTGCTCCCGGAAGACAAACTGCGCGAGGCGATGGAAAAACACCACGCGGGAAGTATTCGTGCAGGAAACGATTTCGACTTGCTCGTCGCGCTGGGTTCGGATCTGCCTGGCGCTGTCCGCGTCGAACCGAGTGACAGAACGATTGCGAGTCTCGACAAGCTGCCTGTTCCGAAGCCGAAGGCGCGGTTCTCGCTTGCCGGCGTCCAGATGAAGCTTTCGGTCATCAAAAATACGGGGAAGGGCGGCGGACTGACACTGCCGCTCGGTGATGACCAGGGATCCTACATCGCCAAGTTTCCATCGACCTCGTTTCCCGGGGTGTCGGAAAACGAATATGCCAATCTCGCATTAGCTGAAGCCATCGGCATGGAGGTTCCGGAACGCGAACTGGTCGAGCAATCGGAGTTCGAAGGTATCCCGGAGGAGTTCGAGACGCTGTCGGATGGGAAAGTGCTGCTCGTCAAACGCTTCGATCGCGAGGCAGGTGGCGACCGGATACATATCGAGGATTTCGCGCAGGTGTTCGGCGTCTATCCTTCGCGGAAATACGAAGGTGCCGCCTATCATGATATCGCGGCAGCCTTGAACGTTGCCGTATCGTCCGCGGCCGCACTCGAATTCGTGCGTCGGCTGGCTCTCGCTGCCATCACTGGGAACGGTGACATGCACTTGAAAAACTGGTCAGTGATTTATCGGGATAAGGGCGACAAACCTGGGCTTTCGCCGGTCTATGACGTACTCTCGACCATTCCCTATATCCCGGCAGACGCAATGGCTTTATCGCTTGCAGGCGAGCGCCCCTTCAAAGCGCTGAATGTGCACCGATGGAAAGCATTCGCCAATCGTGCGCGCCTGCCGGAGGCCGCCGTCCTGCAAGCTGCAACCGAAACTGTGGAGCGGGTGAACCAAGCCTGGTGGTCACTACCAGAGCGTGAGGTCGTTCCGCCAAGGGTGCTCGAGCGGATCGATGCGCACATCAAAATGATGACGCCAATCATCGGCATGCACACCAACTAGCGCTGTGGTTCAGCGGGTCGACGGTTCATGTCCGTTCAAGGCGATTGGTCGGACGCGCCGTATGTCTGCGCCATTCAGGAAAATCCGTCAGAACGATCTTCCCAAACAGCCCGCCAGCCTCCGTTCGACGATGGGCCTCCGATGTAGCCTCGAGCGGATACCCGCTCGCGCGATCGGCCGTTTACGATGAACGCGTATTGGTGGAGGCGGAACTCTTGGAGGTCGACGGCCGCGCCGGTGATCGGGCTGGCCGAGGACGGATCGAAACTGTGTAGGAAGGTTCTCGTCATAGGGCCAGCGCTCGCTGCAAATCATCGTGCTCGAATACACTGGCCATACGGTTGATTTCGGCTGACCGCGCACCGACCGCCTTTGCGGTCTCGCGCCACGTTGCGGTGGAGGTCGCGACTTCCTTAATAATCGCGCGAACCTGAAACTGGCGACTGTGGCTCCTAGGCTCAGCTGCGAAACTACTCAAATCATCGTTTCCTATCCCGTGAACTGCATGATTGTGGAATAGAAGGGCACCGGTTTGAGTCCTTTCAAGGCGACGGCTGCGCAATATTGCGGCCGGTGGATCACATCCTCATCAAGAGACTTATTCATAGTTTCAAGGTGCCGCCATTGAAGCTACTGCCTCTGGCGATGAATGACGGCGCACATACGAGCGCCGCAGGCGCCGTTCGGCCTTCGATGCGCGACAGCAGCGTTTCGGTAGCAAGTACGCCGAGCGCTCGGCCGGACTGATCGATGCTGGATAGGTTGATGAGACTCAAAGCGGCTACTGGGGAATTGTCATAACCAATGACGGCCAAATCTTCCGGCACACGGACTTCCATTTCTGCCGCAACGTTGAGCAGGGTAACTGCGTCGAGGTCGCTCCAACAGAAGACGGCCTCGGGACGATCGGGCCGGCGGAGAAAGGCGCGGATGCTGTCCTCCCTATCGGGCGAAAAGACTGGTACGCCGTGAACATCCAATTCTGCCGTGAGGCCTGCCGCTTCCATCGCCTGCCGATAACCGATCTCGCGCTGGCGAACGACGGAGACCTTGTGGCCTTCGCGAGAGCCTAGCGTCAGCATTGAGATCTTGCGGTAGCCGCGCTCGATAAATGCCTGCACCGCGAGCGCCGCGCCCTTTTGGTCGTCGCAGTTGACCGTGTCGAAATTCTTCGCTGTCGGATCGTGATAACCCACGGCGACAATCGGGATCTGTTCGGCAAACCGCGAGATGATCTCGGAGGGTAGGCGGGGCGCGACCATGATCAGTCCGTCCATCTTGTAGTCGATCATTGATTCGATCAGCGTTGTCTCGAGATGCGTCTTGGCTTCGCCGACACCAATCATGGCCCGGTAGTGGGACGGAGCGAGCACGCCGTTCACGCCGTCGATCACCTCCGGCAGGAAAGGGTTGCGGATATCCACAAGCAGGAGGCCGATGGTAAAGGTGCTGCCGCGCAGGCCTCGGGCCGTGCGGGACGGGCGGTAGTTGAGGGTGTCGATCGAGGCCTCGACGCGTCCACGCAGCGATTCGCTAACGCCATAGGCATTGCGCAGGACCTTGGAGACGGCGGCGACGGAGACGCCTGCGTGAGCCGCGACCGTCCGGATGGTGACACGCTCTCTGGTCGCGGTACTCTCGCCAGTTTCAGACATTTTTTTCCTCGTATTCTCAACTGTTTCGCCACCATGGCAGATGCTGTGAAAAATTTCTATTGCACCTGGCTAAAAAATGTAGAACGTTATACATAGAACGTTCTACACGACGTTAGGGAGGACTTCATGAACATGTACGCGACCGCCAGCCGCAAGGGGCTGACGCAGCGCAACTGGGCTGCGGATATGATCGCGCCGTTGGCAGATGAGGGCGTCGGTCGTCCCGCAAGTTTCGTTTCGAAGGTGTTTGTGCTGGAGACCGTTCTGGCCGCCGTCGATCTCTTCATTTCCGCGCAGGGGCTTTATCGCTGCTTCATTAACGGCAAGCGCGTCGGCGAAGACCTTTTGACGCCGGGCTGGACCAATTACGACCACCGCATGGCGTATCAGCGCTATGATGTTGCGCCGCTTCTGATTGCTGGTGAAAACCGCATCGAGATCTGGCTGGCGGATGGCTGGTATCGTTCGCCGATCATGTGGGGCGAAAACGCCATTCCCAATTGCTGGGGCGACCGGATCGCTGCGATTGCCGAACTGGTGGCCGGTGGCCGCACGCTGCTTTCGACCGATGCAAGCTGGAAGAGTGGCGCCCTGCCGGTCGTGAAGTCTGGCATCTATTTCGGCGAGATATTTGACGCAAGGATTGAGCTTGTAGAGATGCATGGCGCTGAAGCCATCGCCTTTGACAAGGCTTTGCTCGTTGCTCATGAGACGACGCCGGTGCGCGAGCTTTCGGCGCTTGCTCCAGTCGAACAGTGGCGCGATGCCGAGGGACGTCTGGTCTATGATTTCGGCCAGAATGTTGGCGGCTATGTGCGCTACACGGTGCGGGGGAAAGCGGGTGCGCAGGTGTGTGTCGAGCATTCGGAAGTGCTCGGCCCCGATCGTTTTTTCGACAATCGCAACTATCGCACGGCCGTTGCTGAAACGCGCTACACCCTTGCAGGCGAGGGGGATGAGACCTATGCGCCTTACTTCACCTTCCAGGGCTATCGCTATGCCCGCGTGACGGTCACCGGCGAGGCTGAGATCGTTTCGATCGCCTCCGTGCCGATCACTTCGGTCGCAGAGATCAAGGGCGGTTTCGAAAGCGGCTCCGGCCTCGTAAACCGGCTGGTGCTCAACACGGTCTGGTCGCAGCGCGGCAACTTCATCGAGGTGCCGACGGATTGCCCGCAGCGCGACGAGCGGCTTGGCTGGACGGGGGACGCGCAGGTCTTCGCACCGACAGCCTGCTGGCTGGCCGATAGCGAGGATTTCCTGCGCAAGTATCTGCGCGACGTGATGGCCGATCAGCGGCCGGATGGGGCGATCCCGCATGTGTCGCCGGACCCGACACGGCTGCATCCCGAGCATTTTCCGGGCTATGCCGGCTCCACCGGCTGGGGCGATGCCATCGTCATTATCCCCTGGGTTCTCTACACCCATTATGGTGATCGTGCTGCGCTCGACGAGTGCTTCGATGCCATGGTGCGCTGGGTGGACTTCCTCTGGTCGATCTCCGACAGTCCGATCGTGCGCCCACCGCCGCATTGGGGTGATCGTGGCTTTACATTCGGTGACTGGCTTCAGCCGGTGGGCGACAATCGCAAGCCGCGGCCGACCATTGCCGACGATTGCGCGGCAACTCTTTATCACTTCATTTCGACGGACCTTCTGGCGCGCATCGCCGGAGTGCTGGGCCGTGACGATCTACGCAAGGCGATGGAGGGCCGTGCAGGGGATATCCGCAAGGCCTTTGCTTTCGAGTTCATCTCGCCTTCGGGCCGCCTTGCCCATAACGACCAGACATCCTATGCACTAGCTTTCCTGCACGATCTGATCCCGGCAGCGCATTTCGAGGCAGCGAAAAGCCACTTCCGTCGTGTTGTCGAGGACGCGGACTACAAGATCGGGACCGGCTTTATCGGTACGCCCGCTCTCCTGCCGTCACTGACCAAGCTTGGCATGGACGATCTGGCCGAGAAGGTGTTTCTGCAGGAAGAAGTGCCGGGCTGGCTTTATCAGGTCAAGCAGGGCGCGACGACGATCTGGGAGCGCTGGGATTCCATGGCGCCGGACGGGACGATCTACGAGCCCGACATGAACAGCTACAACCACTATTCCTATGGAGCCGTGTGCCAATGGCTGTTTGAAAGCGTGGCCGGCATTTCACCCGATCCTGATCACCCGGGCTTTGCCCGTGTAAACATCTCGCCGATAGCACTCGAAAAGCTCAATCCTGTTTCGGCCTGGCATGAGGTCGCCAAGGGGCGAATCGAAGCTTCCTGGACGATTGCCGATGGCAAGGTCGAGTACAGCGTCAGCCTTCCTGAAGGCTGCGAGGGATTGTTCGTGCCGACGGCGCGGCACGTCAATCCGGTGCTGGATGGCAGGCCCGTTACCGGCGATACCTTGATGGCGGCGGGTCGTCATCTGGTCACTTTCGAAAGTCCAAAAAGCAACTAGTGCATTCCATCGTGTCGTCTTACTGTTCGGAGGAGGAACATCATGACATTGCGTACGAAGACAAGACTGACGGCTGTAGCTGCCCTGACCTCGCTTTTGCTGTCGGGCACTGCCTTTGCCGATACCACGCTGACCTTTCTGGTCGACAACAGCCCGGACTCGGTCGCGGCTGCCGAAGCGCTCGCCGCGGCCTATTCACAGAAGAATACAGAGGTGACCGTCGAGGTCGAGCAGCGTCCGGGAGGGGGCGAGGGCGACAACATCGTCAAGACACGGCTTGCCACCGGCGAGATGACGGATGTCTTCCTCTACAATTCCGGCTCGCTGCTGCAGGCCCTGAAGCCGGAAAGCTCGCTCATGGATCTGAGTGATTTGCCGTCGCAGGCGAAGGTCGCCGATAGCTTCAAATCGGTGGTTTCGGCAGACAGCAAGGTTTACGGCGTGCCCTACGGCACCACCATGGCCGGCGGTATCTTCTACAATAAGAAGATCTATTCCGAGCTTGGCCTAACGCCGCCAAAGACCTGGGCAGAGTTCATGGCCAACAACGAAAAGGTCAAGGCGGCCGGCAAGGTTGCCGTCGCCCAGACCTATCGCGATACCTGGACCTCGCAGCTCTTCGTGCTGGCCGACTATTACAATCTGCAGGCACAGGCGCCGAACTTTGCGGCCGATTACACCGCCAACAAGGCGAAATATGCAACGACGCCGGCTGCTGTTAAAGGCTTCGAGCGTCTGCAAGAGGTGCATGACAAGGGCCTGCTGAACGAGGATTTTGGCGCAGGCACCTATGACGACGGACTGCGCATGGTGGCAACCGGAGAGGCCGCTCACTACCCGATGCTGTCGTTTGCCATCGGCGTGCTGAAGCAGAACTATCCCGATGAAATGGCGGATGTCGGCTTCTTCGCCCAGCCCGGTGATGACGCGGGCAACAACGGCCTGACGGTCTGGATGCCGCCGGCGATCTATATTCCCAAGGCCACGGCGCATACGGAAGAGGCGAAGAAGTTCGCCGATTTTATCGGCGGCGTTGATGGCTGCAAGGCGATGATGGCCGTCAATACCGTGCAGGGGCCGTCACTAATCGACGGTTGCGACCTGCCAGCGGACGTACCTACCGCCATCACCGACATGCTGCCTTACTTCAAGGATGGCAGGACGGCACCGGCACTGGAATTCCTGTCGCCGATCAAGGGGCCGGCGCTGGAGCAGATCACCGTCGAAGTCGGCTCCGGCATGCGCCCCGCTGCTGAAGCGGCTGCGCTCTATGATGAGGATGTGCGCAAGCAGGCTAAGCAGCTCGGCATTCCGAACTGGTGAGCTAGTCACTCGAATGAACAAGCCGCCCGCGAGAGCGGGCGGTCCCCCATGCCGTGGAAGGAGGACCCATGGTCGAGGCCATCATACCGAAACGCAAATTGCCTTATCCGCTCTGGTTCTTTTTACCGGCGGCGGTGATCTATGGCGTGTTTTTCCTTCTCCCGACGGCCACGTCCTTCTGGTATAGCCTGACGCGCTGGGACCTGATGACGGCCGAGTTCATCGGGCTTGAGAATTTCCGCCAGTTCTTCTCCGAGCCGTTTCTGGTGCAGGGGCTGATCAACACGCTGATCTATGCCGCCATGACCTCCGGCTTGAAGACTGTCTTCGGCCTGTTACTTGCCGTGCTACTCACCAGCAATCTGATCGCTCGCGGTTTTTTGCGCACCGTGGTGTTCTTTCCCGTTCTGGTCTCGACCATCGGTATCGGCATCACCTTTACAGTGATGATGCATCCGACCCGCGGCATCATCAATGTGGCGCTGGAAGCGATCGGAATAGATGGGCCCGGCTGGCTCACCGATCCCGCTTTGGCGCTGTTTTCCGTGGCGCTTGTCGATCTCTGGAAGGGCGTCGGGTTGGCAACGCTGATCTTCATTGCAGGCCTTGCCGCAATCAGCCCCGATTACTACGAGGCCTCGCGCATCGATGGGGCGACAAGGATGCAGCAGTTCCAACGTATCACGCTGCCGCTGGTGCAACCCGCGACAATAACCGTAGTCACGCTGTCGTTGATCGGGGGGCTGCGCTCCTTCGACCTGATCTGGGCGATGACGCGCGGTGGGCCGGGTTTCTCCTCCGATGTCGTCGCCTCAGTCATCTACAAGCAGTACCAGGCCGGGTTCTACGGGCTTTCGACGGCGGGCAACGTCATTCTGTTTGCGCTAATCGCGGTGATCATGGTGCCACTGACAGTGATGTTCAATCGCCGGGAGATCGACCAATGAGGCGCGCCCGTCCAATCGTTGTCGGCGGTATTTCGCTTGCCGTCGCCGCCGTCATCTTCATCGTGCCTTTCGTGTTCATCGCTTTGCAGGCGGTCAAGTCGCGCTCCGAGGCATCACGGCTGAACTTCCTCTTGCCCAAGGAATGGCTGCTCTGGGACAATCTCGTCGCCGTCGTCGAGGCCCGCAATTACCAACTGCTGCTCGCATACTTCAACTCGACCATCATCACTGTGTTCTCCGTGACCATCCTTGTCGTGCTTTCGGCGATGGTTGGCTATGTGATGCAGAGGCGCCGATCCCGTTGGAATGGCGTGGCGCAGACGGCGTTGCTGATCGGACTGATGATGCCGCCGGCCGTTGTGCCGACCATCGGGCTGCTGCAGTCGATCGGTCTGTTCAAGACCATGACCGGCATGGTGCTGATCCAGGTCGCGTACAATCTCTCCTTCTCTACGCTGCTCTATCGTTCGTTCATCGGCACCATTCCGCGCGATCTTGATGAAGCCGCGCTGATCGATGGCGCAAAGCCGTGGCAGATTTTCTTCCGGGTGGTGATGCCGCTTCTGAAGCCGGTGACGGTGACCAACATCGTCGTGCAGTCGATTGCCATCTTCAACGATTTCACCAACCCGCTCTACTACCTGCCGGGCAAGGAAAACGTGACGGTGCAGCTGACGCTCTATAATTTCCAGAGCATGTACACCAGCCAGTACAATCTGCTGTTCATGAACATCCTCCTCGTGACGATCCCGCCGCTCATCGTTTTCATCTTCTTCAATCGACAGATCGTTGCCGGCATGACCGCCGGTGGTGTGAAAGGCTAAGTGCATGTCAAGCGTTCAACTGAAAGACATCCGCAAGAGTTTTGGCGCGCTGGAGATCATCAAGGGCATCGATCTTGATATTCAGCCCGGCGAATTCGTGGTCTTTGTCGGCCCTTCTGGCTGTGGTAAGTCGACATTGCTGCGCATGATCGCGGGGCTGGAGGATGTGACCTCCGGTGCGTTGACGATCGGTGGCAAGGATGTGACCTATACGGACCCGTCCAAGCGCGGCATTGCCATGGTGTTCCAATCATACGCACTTTATCCGCATATGACCGTGGCGGAGAATATCGGGTTTGGACTGTCACTTGCCGGGCGTCCCAAGGCGGAGATCGAAGCGAAGGTAAAGGAGGCAGCGGGGTCGTTGCAACTGACCCATTTGCTCGATCGCAAACCCAAGGCGCTTTCCGGCGGCCAGCGCCAGCGTGTCGCCATCGGCCGCGCCATCGTGCGTAACCCACAAGTCTTCCTGTTTGACGAACCGCTTTCGAACCTCGACGCTTCGCTGCGCTCGCAGATGCGGCTCGAGATCACTGACCTGCACAAGAAGCTCGGGGCAACGATGATCTATGTGACCCACGATCAGGTTGAAGCCATGACCATGGCCGACAAGATTGTCGTCCTGAATGGCGGCCGCATCGAGCAGCTCGGAAGCCCGATGGACCTCTACAACAAGCCGGCGACGCCTTTCGTCGCCGGTTTCATAGGCAGCCCCAAGATGAACCTCTATACGGGAGCGGCGGCAGAAGGGCTGGGCTGCAAGACCTATGGCATCCGGCCGGAACACCTGACGATCTCTTCAGACAGCGGCCGCTGGAGCGGCAGGATACGTCATGTCGAGCGGCTTGGCGCCGATGCGCTGGTCTATTTCAAGGTCGAAGGGCTTGGAGACATGGTGGCTCGCACGCCTGGCAGTGTGAATTTCCGACCGGGAGAGACCGTTTGGGCGACGCCAACACCCGCCGCTGAACACCGTTTCGATAGCTGATGTCATGCCGCGCTTAGTCCCCTGCTACTTTGACTACAAGCTGCGCAGCTTGCCATTGGTTCGAGTTCTTTCAAGGCGATGTTGTCGGTTGGGTATTGTGCTCGATGAACACGGAGACCCATGCTCGACGACGCATTCGCGCCGATATTTCGGTCATTCCACCAATAGCTTTGGCTCCAACATGCGGACGTTGCTTGGCCAAATCGAGGGGTATCCTCGAACCTATCGCGAAATTAAAGACCTGCATTTCAGAGCGTTGCAGCCTCCCAGTCTGGAGCAAAAGGCGGGTCAACGTAGCGTAGGTCTTTCGGCAGAGCTGCGATAGCCGCGCGGTCCTCGTCGTCGAGGTGAATGTTGAGCGCATCGAGGTTAGCTCGCTGGCTCGAGGGGCGAGCGGCTTTGGGAATAGCGATGACGTTTTCCTGATCCAGAAGCCAGGCAATGGCGATCTGGGCTGCGGTGGCGCTGTGCTTCTCGCCGATCCTGGCGAGAACGGGATCCTTTGCCGCCCGGCCTTGCGCAAGCGGCGCATAGGCGGTCATCGCAATTCCCTTGCGGCGAAGGTAATCCAGCATCGGCGTCTGCGACAGGAACGGATGGTATTCCACTTGATGAACAGCGATGGGCGCGCCGATATCCTCGATCGCGTGCCGGATCATGGGCAGGTTGAAGTTGCAGACGCCGATGGCCCGCGCCAGTCCTTCCTCCTTCAGTTTGGTGATCGCGTCCAGCGTCGCGCTCATGTTCATGTTTCCCGATGGCCAATGGACGAGGAAGAGATCGATATGGTCGAGGCGAAGCTTACCAAGGCTCGTGTCGAAGGACCGTCGCAGGGCATCGGGGGAGAGCTTGTCGTGCCAGACCTTGGTGGTGACGAAGAGGTCAGCGCGGTTTATGCCGGAGGCCGCGAGCGCCGCGCCGACGGCGGCTTCATTGTCGTACATGGCGGCGGTATCGATGTGGCGAAAGCCAAGTTCAAGCCCGCTTTCGACCACCGGTCGGGCGGCATCGCCCGGCATCCGGAAAGTCCCCAGTCCGAGCCGGGGGATGGCGACACCGTGGGTTTCAATCGTTTCCATGATCTTTCCTTTCGAGTTGCGAGGGACGCGGCGGCAGAGGCAGACGCCATCCACCGCCTGTTCTCCCGGCGGGCTCAGGCGGTCTCGCTTGCCGCCGCCTGCCGGACCAGCGCTTCGATCACCTGCTCAAGTGACGTCGTGCCCCTGACACGGTGTCCGCCGTCGGCCTTGAAGTCGATCCAGCCTTCGTTGAAGCCGTCGAGCATACGCATGCGCGGCTGTGGGTGACGCGTCCCCTGGGCACGGAACAGGTCCTCCCAGCTTGCCCGCGGGACGATCTCCACCCGCACCGGATGCCCGAGCACCGACGCGAAGGCATTGGCGAGATCGTTGGGCGAGACCCGTGCCGGGCCTTCCAGTTCCACGACCCGCGTGCCGATCCATTGCTCGCGGATCAGATCTGCGGCAAGCCGGCCGATATCTTGCGTCGCGACCATGGCGAACGTCTTGTCGGCGGGCTGTAGGAAGCTGTGCAGCACGCCTTCGTCGCGAGCCGAGGCCACGTCCCAGGCGGCATTTTCCATGAACCAGCCGGGCCGCAGGAAGGTGACGGGAAGATCGAGTTCGCCGAGGGCTTCTTCCAGCATGGTCCGCTGGCTCAACAGATTGTCGACTTCCGCGTCGGCGCCGATGGTGGAGAGGCAGACCACCCTTTCGGGGCGGGCGGCAAGGAGAGCGGTCGTCAGCACCTCATTCTGCTTTGCCGCTTCCGGATAGCCGGGCGCCGGATCGAATTCCGACGGCGGCAGAATGAAGACGCCCTTGGCGCCCTTGAACGCGACGCTGAGCTGCGTCGCGTCGCCCATGTCGGCAAAGGCGATTTCGCAACCGCGCTGGCGCCAGCTTTCCGCCTTGGCGGGATCGCGCAGCACCGCACGGACCGGTTCTCCGGCTTCGATCAGGGCTTTCGCCAGCGCGCCGCCGACCTTGCCGGTAATTCCTGTAATCGCATACATGATAGTCTCCTGGTGTTGAGGTCGGGAATGGATCAGGCGAGGCCGTCGTAGAGGCGGCGCTCGAATGTGCCGTAGAGCTTCACGACCTTTTCGTCGTAGAAAGGCAGAAGCTGGGTGAAGATGGCGCCGGTCACCTGCCGGACCGGGTCGAGCCAGAAATAGCAGTTGAGCAGGCCAGCCCAGGAAATGCTGCCCGCCGACCGGCCGTTCGGACCGGGCAGCGTGTTGATGTCGAACGAGTATCCCCACTTGTGCGGCTCACCGGGAAACTGGTCGAAGCTGCGCGAATAACCGGGTTGGGCCGTCGTCATGGCGCGCACGTCGAGGTCGCCGATCTGGTTGCGCCTCATCGAGGCGACCGTTTCCGGCTTCAGCACCCGCACGCCCTTATGGGAGCCGTCGTTCAGCAGCATCCGCAGGAAGGCCATGTAGTCGCGTGGCGTGCTGAAGGCGCCGCCGCCGCCCATGAAGAATTCCGGCCGTTGTGGCATTTCAAAGGGCGCGGGTGTCAGTCCTCCGTCCGCGTTCCGGTTGTGGAAGGTGGCGACCCTGCCCTTCTGCTTGCTGCCGATCAGGAAGCCTGAATCCGTCATCCCGAGCGGGGCAAAGATGTTCTCGCGGAAATAGACCTCCAGCGACTGGTCGCTGACCGCTTCCACCAGCTTTCCGACCCAGTCCATGCTGATGCCGTATTGCCAGCGATCGCCGGGATCGAATTCGAGCGGTGCTAGGAAAGCACCGGTTTTGCAGGTCGCTATGTCCGGCATTCCTGTGACCTGTTCGTAGCGGGTCAGCGCATCGCTCCAGATTGAATAGGTATAGCCGGAGGTGTGGGTGAGCAGGTGACGCACCTTGATGGCACGCTTGGCCGGGCGCAGGCGTGGCTGGCCGTCGCCGTCGAAACCCTCCAGCACCATCGGATTGGCGAGCTCCGGCAGATATTTCGCCGCATCGTCCTCGGGATCGATCCTGCCTTGCTCGATGAGTTGCATGCAGGCCGTGGCGGTGAAGGCCTTCGTCATCGACAACAGCCAGAAAACCGTATCGGCGCGCATTATCGCTCCGGTCACTGTATTGGCCTTTCCGAAGGTCCCTTCGTAGATCATGCCGTCCGGTCCCGCGGCTGTGGCAACGACTCCTGCCACGGTTCCGTCGCGAACGGCCTGCTTCATCGCCATGTCGATCTTTTTGAACTTTCCGGACCGCGCTTGCGGTTTGGCTGCCAGCGCATGAACCGGCGTATTCGCAGCGGCTGTGCCGGCTGCCAGCAAGAGGCCGCCGCGCGCCAACAGGCTTCTGCGTGAGATCGCATTCATCGATGAAGTCCTTCTCTGCAAGGCCGGAGATTTCCACGGTTCCGGCATGCCGCTGGCGCCGTCCGGGCGCTGAGGAACTATTTACGGGACGAAGAAAGATGATTCACGCGCATTAAAATCAAAGATAAGATGACTTCAAATCATCATGGAGAGACGGTCGGCGAAGTCTGACCTTGCGGCGGAGAGGGTGCATGAGTTTCGACACGCGGCTGCTGACCGGGGTCGGCGTTTTCGGGGCAGTGATCGAGGCGGGCAATTTTGTGCGGGCCGCGGATGTTCTCGGCCTCACGCCATCGGGGGTCAGTCGTGCGGTAGCACGGCTCGAACAACGCGTCGGGGTCAGATTGTTCGACCGCAATCCGCGTGAGGTTACGCTGACGGAAGAGGGCGCCCGCTTCCATGCCAGGATAATGCCGTTGCTGGCCGGGCTGGAGGAAGCGGCCTCCGAAGCCGCCGGTTCTGCGGCATTCGTCGGCGGGCGGCTCAGGGTTTCGATCGATCCCTGGTTCGCGCGCATGGTGCTGGCACCGAGGATCGGTGAATTTCTGGCGCGCTATCCCGGCCTGACGCTCGATCTGACCACCAGCAACTATCGCGAAGAGATGATGAGCGGCGCGGATGTCGCCGTGCGGTTCGGTCCGCCGGACGAATCCTCGCTGATCGCGCGCAAACTGCTTGACGTACCGGTGCTGACCTGTGCTGCCCCAGCCTATCTCGACCGTCACGGCGTTCCAGCCACGCCCCACGACCTGATGCACCACGATTGCATTCTCTTTCGCGACCCGCAGACCGGGCGGCCGTTCACCTGGGAATTCCAGGGGGATAACGGTGCCATCGAGATCAAGGTGGCAGGGCGGTTGGTCATGGACGATCCCTCCGCTGCCGTCGCGGCCTGTCTCGCTGGGCAAGGCCTATTCCAGAGCTTTGCCATCGGTCTCGACGAATGGCTTGAGAGCGGGGCGCTGACGACGATCCTGACGGAATGGTCCGGCGAGCAATTTCCGCTTTACGCCTATCATCCGTCACGCCACATGCCGCCGGCCAAGGTGCGGGCTTTTCTGGATTTTGTTCAACGAATCGCGGTGACGTAGCGCGGGGTGCATTATTGCCGCGTCGCATGATTGGTGTTGCATACCGGTCGCAAGAGCCGACGGGGAGCCGGTCATTCCTCGAGCTCACGCGTTTTCCTAACGGCCAACAGTGGCCGAAGGAGCACTGAATTGGGTATTGCCAACTTCGATCCACCTTCCCGTCCGCAAAGCGCAGAGCGTGAAATCGGCGATATCTCCTCCTTGCCTGGATGCCGACCCGGCATATCGCTGGTTGCGCGAAATGGCGACGACGGTTTGTCGCCAAATAGCTTCATGAATTGGATGGGATGGGGTTGGAGGCAGAGGCGTGACTGAGCAATTGAGGTGCCTGTATCTAAGGGTCTTCGGTTCTGTTCTCATCAAGGCGAAGAACGCGTTACAAGGCCACATTTCTTTCTCACAGCACGACTTGAAAAATGCTATCATTTTTGTTAACGTGATATCACTGCAAAATATGGATTGGAGCGGGTCAATGGCAGCGGTGACAATTCGCAACATCTCTGATGAAACTCATCGGGCGTTACGCGCAAGAGCAGCTCACCACGGCCGTAGTACCGAAGCCGAAATTCGTGACATTCTTGAAGCCGCTGTTCGTCCATCTGGACGCGTGAAACTCGGATCATTGCTCGCGGCCATTGGCCGTGACGCCGAATTGTCAAACAGTGACGTGGAAGCGCTGCAACAAAAGCGTGACGGGACACCGGGAGAACCGATGACTTTCGAATGATCTTGCTAGATACTAATGTAATATCTGAGCCTTGGAAGCCGGCACCTGATACTTGTGTGCTGACTTGGCTTGATGCACAGGCCATCGAAACACTATTTATTTCTGCAATTTCAATTGCCGAACTTCGTTTCGGAATTGCCTCAATGCCTGCAGGGAAGCGCCAAACAATTCTCAGCGATCGCCTTGAAGGTGAAGTTCTTCCGATCTTTGACGGGCGCATTCTGCCCTTTAATGTAGGTACCTCGCAATTCTACGCAGAGCTGATGGCCGGCGGTCGAATATCCGGAAAGGCGATCGGCAAGGCTGATGGATACATTGCTGCCACGGCAGCAGAGAACCATCTCACTGTCGCCACGCGGGATACAGGCCCATTTGAGGCCGCCGGATTGAAAGTGCTCAACCCTTGGGTCGCCTAAGCCTTTAGAATTGCGGGTCGCTGGTTAGAGTTCCCATCAAGGCGTGCGTCATAGAATCAGTTCACTTCATGAGCATGCCAAGCAATAGGCCGAGCCTCCAAAGCCTCAGGTGCGCTCATGCGAAAGCCGCTCAACACTAGCGGTAGTTGCGATAGTGGATTGGTTGCAAGAACACGATAGCGATCAAAGTGGCTCTGATGTGTAGAATTTCTAATGTTTCTGCCGAAATTTCTAAATTGAGCTAATTTTTATTCCTCCTACTATTTCATCATCAGCCGTTGTGGGAGGCGGCTGAGCAAGGATAAGGCAAAGTTGCCTTGTTCTCCGGGAGGAGACAAAAACCATCGTCGGCATCGTATTCGCGGAGGGTCACGTACGGCCAAAATCCGAGAGAATGCTTGTTGCTGATGTTGGCTCCGGCCGGTCTCTACTACGAGACAATCCCCAGCCGAGGATTTTGAAATGAATCTCTACTCACTGCTTTCACTTCGTGCCGCCGATGGACGCCCCGTTAGGGTTGGCCTGATAGGCGCCGGGAAGTTCGGGTCCATGGTTATGGCCCAGGCTCAGCGGATCCATGGCCTTCACCTGGTCGCTGTCGTTGATCTTGACGTCGGCAAGGCAAAGGAATCCATGAGCCGCGTCGGCTGGCCGAAAGAGCGCTACGCGGCGACCGGTTGCGGCGATGCCATCAAGAACGGAACGACTTTCGTTACCGACGATGTCAACGCGATGTTTGAATGCGGCGAGATCGAATGCATCATCGAAGCCACCGGCCATCCGATCGCCGGCACCCGCCATGCGCTGGGCGCCATTGAGCACAACAAGCATGTGGTCATGGTCAATGTCGAAGCCGACGTCATGGTCGGGCCGATCTTGGCGGAAAAGGCGCGCGCCAAGGGCCTGATCTATTCGATGGCCTATGGTGATCAGCCGGCGCTAATTTGCGAACTCGTCGATTGGGCACGTGCGACCGGCTTCGAGATTACTTCTGCCGGCAAGGGCATGAATTTCGAGCCGCGCTATCGCTATTCCACGCCGGATACGGTCTGGGGCCTGTTCGGCTGGACCGAAGAACAGGTTGCGGCAGACAACCTCAATCCGAAGCTTTACAATTCCTTTACCGACGGCACCAAGGCGGCGATCGAAATGGCGGCCGTTGCCAACGGAACCGGCCTCGATTGCCCGGATGACGGTCTCGCCTTTCCGCCGGCCGGTCTGCACGATCTGGCCCGTGTCTTCCGCCCCGTCTCCGATGGTGGCCGCATGGCACGCTCTGGTCTGGTTGATATTGCGGCCAGCCAGGAGCCGGATGGCCGCGAGGTGTTCAACAACATCCGCTATGGTGTGTTCGTCACCTTCAAGGCGCATAACGAATATGCCCGTGCCTGCTTCAAGCAGTATGGCCTGCTAACCGATCCCTCGGGCTGGTACGCATCCATGTGGCGTCCATTCCACATCATCGGTCTAGAGACGTCTATCAGCGTGCTGTCTGCTGTCCTGCGTAACGAGCCGACCGGCTGCTCCAAGGAGTTCCGCGGTGATGCCGTGGCGACGGCTAAAAAAGATATGCAGCCCGGCGAAATGCTGGACGGCGAGGGCGGTTACGCCGTCTGGGCCAATGCCATCCCGGCAAGCCGCAGTCTTGATCTCAAAGCCTTGCCGATCGGTCTTGCCCACAACGTCAAGCTCAAGCGGCCGATCAAGAAGGACCAGATCGTGTCTTTCGACGATGTCGAAATCGTCAATGACCTTGATGTGGTCAAGCTGCGACGGGATATGGAAGATCGCTTCCGTCCGGCCAAGATGGCTGCAGAGTAAGCGCGGTGAATGATATGGACCGCCAGGCTTTTGTCGTGATCGCCGAATTTCAGGTGAAGCCGGGCAAATTGTCGGTTTTCCTGGAAGCGGCCCGTGATGACGCGAAACATTCCGTTGCCGACGAGCCGGGCTGCCGGCAGTTCGACGTGATCTGCCCGGAAGGCTTGGACGACACTGTTGTCTTCTATGAAGTCTACGACAGTCGCGCAGACTTCGACGCGCATCTGGAAACGCCCCATCTGGCGCGTTTCCGCGACGCTTTCCCCCCGCTGATTGTCGAGGAACGCCCGGTTCGCTTCTCGACACGGCGCTATCCGTGAGTGGGAAGGTGTGGACAGATGAATAATCCCACCATCACCGTCATCGGCACCGGCATCATGGGGGCACCCATGGCGTGTCGCCTGGCCGAGGCCGGGTTCAAGGTCACGGCCTGGAACCGGACATTGGACAAAGCATCGGCGCTGCAGGACAGGGGCGTTACCACGGCGGGGAATGCAGCCGAAGCGGCAAGTCGCGCCGATGTGGTGCTCTGCATGCTAAGCTCCGGCCCGGTTTGCGAAGCTTTGTTGATGGGTGATGACGGTGTCATAGCAGCGATGCGGCCTGGTTCGACCCTGCTGGTCATGAGTTCGATCCCAGTCGAAATGGCAGTCGCCGTGTCAAAGGCCGCCGGCGATCGTGGTGTCGACTGTCTCGATGCTCCGGTCTCTGGTGGTGAAAAAGGCGCTAAGGAAGGAACGCTTGCCATCATGGCAGGCGGTGAGGCTGCGATTGTCGATCGTCTCCGGCCGTTGTTCGCTTGCCTCGGCCGCGTGACCCATGTCGGTCCGTCGGGAAGCGGTGCGCTGACGAAACTCGCCAACCAGCTGATCGTCGCCTCGACGATCTGTGCGGTCGCTGAAGCGCTGACGCTGGCAGAGAGTGGCGGCGCCGATCCGGCCCGGGTTCGTGAGGCTCTGCTCGGTGGGTTCGCCGATTCAACGGTCTTTCGTCAGCATGGCTTGCGCATGGTGGAAGGCAACTTCCAGCCGGGCGGTCCGGCGAAATACCAGGTGAAGGATACATCGACGGCGCTGGGTTTTGCCCGAAGCCGTGGATTGACGCTTCCGGTCAGCGAGGAGGTTGACCGGCTTTTCCAGGCCATGGTGGAGCATGGTGATGGAGATCTCGACCACAGCGGCGTCATTCTGGAACTGCAACGCAGGAATGCGGGTGGAGGCAACTCCGCCTGATCTAGAGTCGTAAAAATCAAATGGGAGGAATGAAATGAAACACTTTACACTTCGCAGCCTGCTGGCAGCAGCCACCATGCTCACCACGTCGTTTGCTCAGGCTGAGACGCTCACCCTGTCGACACCGGATCCGGATACATCGGAAATCACCGTTGCCGCCAACAAGTTTGCCGAGCTTGTCTCCGCCAAGACCAATGGCGAATTGACGATCAAGGTCTTCCCGAATGGAACGCTTTATGGCGGCGATCCATCGGCTGCAGTCAAGCAGCTCGCCGGCGGTTCTCTGGACATGTTGGTGCTGGCGACCTCGCTCTATGCGAACTTCAATCCGAAATTCTCCGCCATCTCCATCCCTTATCTGTTCGATGACGAGGCGCAGCTGCGAAGCTACCTCGCCGGTGAGCAGGGGCAGGAACTGATTGCCGATCTCAACAATATCGGCATCAAGGGCGTCAATCTCTGGCCGCGGCCATTCCGCCAGATGACCAATTCCAAACACCCGATCGAGAAGCCGGAAGATCTGGTCGGCCTGAAGTTCCGCGTGCCCAACAATCCGCTATGGGTCGAATTCTTCAAGAAGATGGGTGCGGCGCCGACCCCGATGGCCTTCGCCGAAGTCTATAACGCCCTGCAGCTGAAGGTCGTCGACGGTCAGGAAAACCCGATCAACGTGCCGCTCAGTGCCAAGTTCTTCGAAGTGCAGAAATATGCTTCGATCACCAACCACATGGGTGATGGCTGGGTGCTCGGCATCAATCCGGCCAAGTTCGAAGGCCTGAGCGATGCGCACAAGAAGGCCATCGAGGAAGCCGGCAAGGAAGCCGAAGCCTGGAAGGTTGAAAACGACGCGGCAACCGCCGAAAGCACGATTGCCGAACTGCAGAAAAACGGCATGGAAGTCAATCGTTTGACGGCGGAGCAGCAAAAGGCGTTCGTCGCTGTCTCGAAGGAGCTATACCCCGTCTTTGCCGACTTGGTGAAAGATCAGGTTTTCTTCGACAAGACTGTTGCCGCCGTCGGCAAGAACTGATCCGCGGGCCCCAACCGGATCGGACGCAAGGCCGATCCGGACAGGAGAATATGGCATGTCCAAAGACCCCTCAATGTTCGGCAAGGCCCTCAAGGTCGCGACCGATTTTGCAGCTGGTATTGCCGTCATCGGTGTGCTGCTCGTCGTCCTGCTTCAGGTTTCCAGCCGCCTGCTTGGTTTGCCGGTCTCGTGGACCGAAGAAGCAACCCGCTATCTTTTCGTTTGGATGATTTTCCTTGGTCTTGCGGCCGGGTTCAGAACGGTCGAGACCGCGCGCGTCACCGTTCTGATCTCCATGATGCCCAGTTTAATCCGTCGACTGTCCGTGCCGATCTACGTGGTCAGTTCGGTAGTCTTTTTCGCACTGACGGGATGGACCGGCTATCACCTCGTCCAGCAGCAATGGATGATGAACGAGACCGCTGCGACCCTTGCCATTCCCATGTGGCTGATCGGCACGATCATGCCGCTCAGTTCAATCCTGGCAGTGCTTGCGATCGTTGAATCGCTGAGAACCCGTCGCGACCTGATCGAGCTTCCTGACCCTTTGCAGGTCATGCCCGAAATCCGTCTCGTTGAAAGCGCCAAGCCAAAGACGGAGAAGCAGCTATGAGCCTTGTTCTTCTTGCCCTCTTCCTTGTCATGAGTGCGCTGGGTGTTCCTCTTGCCGTAGCCCTCGGGCTCGCCAGTGTGGCCGCGATCCTGTTCTTCACATCGACGCCGATCGATCTCCTGGCTCAGAGCATGTTCTCGGCCATGAACTCGTTCCTGCTGGTCGCGGTGCCTCTGTTCATCCTGGTCGGCGTGCTGATGGAACGTGGGCGCGTTGCCGAAAAGCTGTTCGACTTTGCCGAAGCCACGGTCGGCTGGCTGCCGGGTGGCCTTGGTCACGTCAACGTCGCCTCTTCCGTCATCTTCGGTGGGGTATCCGGTTCCTCTGTCGCCGACATCGCCTCGATCGGTGCTATCGAGATCAAGGCAATGGAGCGCCATGGTTTCCCGAAGGGCTATGCCGTCGGCATGACGCTGTGCAGCTCGACCCTGTCTTCAATCATTCCCCCCTCGATCCTCATCGTGATTGCCGGCTCGATTGCCAATGCCTCAATCGGCACCTTGCTGGTTGCGGGGTTGATACCGGGTCTTTTCATTGCGCTGATGCTCATGGTGTTCAATCACATCTACGCCGTGCGCCACGGTTTCAATCCGCCGACGCCCTTCAATGTCCGCCAAGTCGTTACGACAGGCATTGCTGCGATCCTGCCGATGCTAACGCCCGTCATCCTGATGGCCGGCATCGTCGGAGGCTATTTTACGCCGACGGAAGCAGCCGGCATTGCTGTGCTTTACACGCTTTTCCTCGCGGTTGTGCTCTACCGGACAATCAAGCTTAGCGACTTACCGGGCATATTCGTTGAAACTGCGCGCACATCGGGCACGATCCTATTCATTGCAGCAACCGCCAAGCTTGCCGCCTGGGTGTTCACCTATGACGGCCTCCCGGCGCAGGTCGCGACGTTCCTCGGTGCGATCAGCACGGGACCCACTATGGCACTGGTGATGATCTTCCTCTTCCTCATTGTCGTCGGCATGTTCATGGATGCGATTGCGGCCATGTTCATTCTGATCCCGGTCCTTCTGCCGCCTGCGGTTTCACTGGGAGTGGATCCCATCCATTTTCTGATCGTCATGGTCATTACCTTAACGCTTGGCCTGGTGACACCTCCGGTCGGGGTTTGTCTTTTCGCGGTGGCGCAGGTGGCGAAAATGTCGATTGAGGACGTCATCAAAGGTTCGCTTGCGCCAATGTCCATCCTTGTGGCTGCGATCCTCGCTCTGGTGCTGTTCCCGCAATTGACACTGGCTCCGATAAAGCTGCTTGGTCTTTACTGAGATGGCAGAAGACATGAGTTACCCTCCCATGACGATTTCATCGTCATCATGGGGGTCGCCGGATGCGGCAAATCCGAAGTTGGCTTACGGCTGGCGCTAAGGTTCGAAGGCGCTTTTGTCGAGGCCGACGATCTGCATTCGGCTGATAATGTCGTTCGCATGCGGCAGGGCATCCCGCTGACGGACGCGCTACGCGGTCCGTGGCTAAACGCGGTGTGCGATCGGGCGTTGTCTTTGCGACAGTACCTGGTCATCATTTCTTGCTCGGTACTGAAGCGCAGCTACCGGGATCTCCTGCGGTCCCGTTTGGGATCCGTCCGTTTTGTCTTTCTCGATGGATCGCCAGGCTTGATTGCGCAAAGGCAGCAGACCAGAAGCAGCCACTTCGCAAGTTCCTCCTCGCTGGAGAGCCAGTTGGTGACGCTTGAACCACCCGGGATCGATGCAAAACTCGATCCGGCTTGATATCGAGCTCTCGTTGGAGACGATCACGCACAGGACCACCATCTGGTTGAATGGCATGACAGGCTCAGTCTGAAAGCGCACCCAGCGGATGGGCCTGTTGCCAGATGTCACGTTCGGCACGCAACCACTCCAGAAAGAGCCGCACTTTCTTCTGGCGCAGATGATCGCGCGGACAGACGATCCATTGGGTTACGATTCGAACGACCGGCGGTGAGACGACGGGACAAACCAGTCGCCCGGTTTTAATTTCCTCTCCCATCATCAGTGTGCTTTCGAGCGCTATCCCCATCCCGCGCACGGCAGCATCGATCGCCATATGGCTGCGATCGAACAAGACCCGTCGCCAGCGTTCTTCCGGCTTGATTCCAGTAAGCGGAAACCAGGTCGTCCACTGTGCCTGTGATTTCGCCGAATGTATCAGGCGCCGATGCAACAAATCTTGCGGGGTCAGGCTGCCGGCTTGGGCATAATCGGTAGAGCAGACGGGATAGAATTGTTCTTCCGCAATGCCCTCGACAAAAAGGCCCGGCCAGCGGCCGTCTCCATGTCGCAGTTCGAGGTCAACAAGCTCCTGATTGAAGTCGGTCGGTTCATTCGTACCGTCGAGACGGACTTCCATATCGGGATGACGATCCAGAAAGGTGCTTAATCGAGGCAAAAGCCATTTGTTAGAAAGGGTAGGGGTGGCGCGGATAGTCAGGGTCTCAACCGACCGGAAGCCCCGGATCGTGCCGGTGGCCTCTTCTATTTGCTCAATCTGGTCGGCAATCATCGAGAAGTAGCGTTCGCCGGCTTCTGTCAGCGTAATGCCGCGGCCGGCCTTCGCCAGGAGCGTGACGCCGAGTTGAACCTCCAACACCTGGATCTGTTGACTCACGGCCGATGGCGTTACGCTCAGCTCCGTGGCGGCCCGTGATATGCTGCCGGCGCGAGCGGCCGTATGGAAAACCAGGATCGACTTGATGGGAAGCTGCATTTTTGTCCGATGTCCGTCTGGGTCCAACCCTTGGGTCTATCTGGAAGAAACGAAACGTTCACGTCAATAGCCGAACCAGAGCAACCATTTCGTGATGGCGGCAAAGCGACCTATGACGCAATGCTGCGATGCAAAAATTGCGTTTCATTCTTGTCGTCGTGTCAGGCATGATGCAGGACGTGGAAATACAAGGTATGTTGTTATGAAGCCGATTCAGCAATCGAAATTCGCCATCATCCGCCAGAAGATGTGGGTTGCAATGGTGTCCTCGCGCGAGCGGGAGGTCAGACGGGTTCTGCGAGAACGCGGTCTCGCCAAATAAGACGGATCGTGCGGCGCAGCGGGGTGCAGCTCACTGAGGCATTGAACAGCGTTTCTGTTGCAGACGGATAAGTGACGCGTTGTCACTTCGTCCTGAGGCCATCCGTGCGGGAGCACGAAGGTTCATCCTGTTCAATGCTAAACGACTATGGGATGGCTGCTCTGCGTGATGGCGCTGAGACACACAGGGTAGCCGCTTAGTTCGGCATTAGCGCGTGAGGTCGCCCCAGATAGGCCGACTTACATTATTTGCCGAACAGGATGGCGCCATAGTCGGCGGCCCCATGCAGGATATGGATGATGACCACCTTCGCGGGTTCGGCGCGGTAGAAGATCAGGTAGTTGCCATGAACGCGCCGACGGATGCCATGGTGCTCGTAGCGGGGGACGAGGGCGAAGCTGTTCGGCGTATCGACGAGATCCTCGCACTTGATCCGCAACTCTCGAACGAATGACAGGGCGCGTTGGGGATTGTCTTGAGCGATGTAATCGGCGATCTGCTCAAGGTCATTTGCCGCCTCGCTGGAAAACTCAAGGATCATGCCGATTTGTCGGCCTTGTCAGCCATCGCACGGTATTTAGCGTCGAGACGGTCGAAGACATCGCTCGCCGGCCTAGTTCGTCCAGCGTCGGCATCGGCAATGCCGCGCATGATGGAAGCATCCAGCGCGGCAAGCCGGGTCTCGCGGTCCTGGACCAGTCGCACGCCCTCACGAAGGACTTCGCTTTTCGAGCCATAGCGACCTGTATCGACGAGTTGCTGGATATAGCTTTCGAGCTGCTTTCCCAGATCGGCGCTGATCATGTGGTCCTCCATCTGATGTGATAGAGACAAGGTAGGCTCTTTATCAACTATTATCAAGAATGATCGTGTTCTCTCCTGCTGTCAGCGCCGGCCATTACAGAAAGCCTCCGCCTGGCTGCATTCACCACACGGACCGCGTATGCCAATACGCAAGTGAGACCTATCGACGAGCGCTCGATGCGGCAGGCCCACAGGGATCCATGAGCGCCGTTGGCAACCCTTATCACAATGCGCAGGCCGAGAGCTTCATGAAGACTCTGAAAGTAGAGGACATCTATCCGGCCGGGTATGAAACCTTCGCAGACGTCGCCGAGCGATTGCGCAGATTCATCGAAGACGTCTACAATGCCAAGCGGCTGCACTCAGCCATTGGCTACCGATCGCCAGAAGAATTTGAAACCCAACTCGCCCAGCAGGCGGCTTAGTTTGAAGCGCCCCGCTGGTCCAGCCCGAGGGGTTCACTCCAAGTCAGCATCCGAAGGCAGAAATGGTCGTATTGGAGGGAGGGTTATGCTCGTGACATCACGCACCTGACGGTTTCAGGCATCCCCCGAGCATGGCGGATAGATCAAGCCAGCCATGGGGTCTGCGGCCTGAGACATGGTCTGGCCAGCCGCAGATGCCATTCTGCTCGACATAGCCAAGGCACCGCGGGTTTGCCTCGTCCATGAAAAACAAAACCGCCAATCGCCCAGGCTCAAGCGCCTCAATCGGATGCCAATTCAACTTCAGTTCCCCAATTATCAGGGGTCATTTATAGGTGGCCTGCTTGCCTCAAGCTTGTGACGCTGCGCGCGCTCGAGGCAAACATGAGCGGTTACTGTCTGTCTAAATACTGAAGACGAAATCCGCTATCAGCTTCAGCGACAGGAAAAGCAGGCCGATCTCGACGATACGGAAGAAAAGGCTCTCTGGCAGGACTTGGGTCAGTCTCTTGCCGACCACCGTGCCAATGATCGCCGCCGGCATCAGCCAGAGAACCAGGGTGCTGTCAAAATTGGAAAACTGTTGCAGTTCCCAATACGGTATCACCTTGGCGGCGTTGATGATGGCAAACAGGATTGTCGAGGTTCCGGCGAATGTCATCTTCTCAAGACGCTGCGGCAGCACGTACATTTGGTAAGGCGGTCCGCCCGAGTGCGAGACGAAACTGGTCAAGCCGGTGAGTGTTCCCCAGAACATTCCTGCCGGGACATCAGCTTCTTTCGCCACTTTCCGGTAGCGGGCGCCCAACCATGCGTTGAGACAGAACATGACGCCGACCATTCCAACGATCATGCCGATGAATATGCTCGACAGATAGGCACTGAACATCCATCCGATGGCGACGCCGAGCAGCGATGCCGGAACGAGTATGGCAAGGTTTCGACCGGAATAACTGCGGCGATAGAGGTAGAGGCCGACCATGTCGCTGGCAATGTAGATCGGCAGCAACAGCGCGGCTGCGGTCACCGGCGAGATGACGAGCGCAAGCAACGGGACAGCGAGGGTGCCGACCGACGGCAGGCCTCCCTTGGAAAGCCCGACAAGAAATGCACACACGAGGGCTATTGTGACTATCAGCGAGGTATGTTCGATCATGCGGTCTGCCCAGGTCCATGCGCGTCGGTAAACGATGCAGCCAGTGTCAACCAAACCACCGGCTCACCCTTTGTCACGCCGCAACAGCGATCACTGAGGTTGGGGAATTTCGACACGCGGTTCTCGCCTAATTTGCAAATGAAGTAAATCGCCAGGGTGCTCGCGTGCCACGTTCCTTTCTGAGACGCGGCTTGCAAAGGTTGATATGCGCATGTCCCGTCGAGCATGGCGGTAGCGGTAGGCAACTGCTTTGTCCTATAGTGGCGGAAATCGCTTCCGGATTCCTTCATGCCATTTCGATTCGTCCATACTGCAGACATCCATCTCGATTCACCCCTCCGCTCCCTGGCACTCCGCAACGGTGAGCTGGCGAATCTGATCGGTGGCGCGACGCGTCAGGCGCTTGTCTCTGTCGTCGATCTCTGCCTGGAGGAGCAGGTCGACGCCCTGGTGATTGCGGGCGATCTTTATGATGGCGATCAGACATCGATGAAAACTGCGCGTTTCCTCGCCAGTCAATTGGAGCGCCTGCACCAGGGCGGTATCGCCGCCTATGTCATCCGCGGCAATCATGACGCGCTGTCAAGGATCACGCAGGAATTGGTGCTCCCGCCGTCGGTGAAAATCTTCGGTGCACGCGCCGAGGTCGTCGCGTGTGGCGGCAGGGGCCTTTCTGTCGCAATCCACGGAATGAGTTTTTCCAAGCCACAGGCGCCGGAGGGACTTTTGCCGAAATACATGGCGCCTGTGCCTGATGCGGTGAATATCGGACTGATGCATACCAGCCTTGCCGGCGCACCGGGTCACGATGTCTATGCGCCGTGCAATGTCGCCGATCTGCATGCTTCCGGCTTCGACTACTGGGCGCTTGGTCATATCCATCAACGCAGGCACCACCAGGGTGGGCGCTCGGTCGTCATGCCGGGCATGCCGCAGGGACGCGACATCAACGAGGCCGGTGCCAAGACCGTGTCGCTGGTCACCATCGCGGACGATCGTTCCATCACCATTGAAGAACGTCTGACCAGCGTTGCGCAGTTCGAGCGGCTGAACGTCGACTTGGGTGGCCTCAGCGAATGGCGCGATGCGGCCACTGCAATCGAAATCGCGCTATCAGGCCTGCGGGAGCGCACGGCCTCGCCTCAGCTGGTCACGCGGTTGCGCCTGGTGGGTGAAACGCCTCTTGCCTGGAAGATCCGTCGCGACATCGACCTGATGCAGGCGGAAGCCGAACAGCGCAGCGACCGGCTTGGCAATACATGGGTTGAAAAGATCGAACTGGCCGTTCAGCCGCCTGGTGAAATCAAGCGCGCAACGGCTGACCCCGTGAGCGAACTGCGGCAGCTGATGCGCGATGACGTGCTCGCCCGTTCGGGGTTTCGTGATCAAATCGGTGACATGGTCCGCGATCTCCTGGCGGACCTTCCGCCAGAGAGCCGGCACTTCGCGGGCGACGATGAAGCCGGCTTTGATCGATTCCTCGACGATCTGCTGGTCAAGGGAAGTGAAGATATTGCCGCCCGCATGAGTGCTGCCGACCGGGATGACGACTGATGCGCCTCAACCGGCTCGACGTGACACGCTATGGAAAGTTCACCGATTGCGTCATCGATTTTGGCAAGGCTACGCCCGGACGTCCTGACTTCCACATTGTCTACGGCCTCAACGAGGCCGGCAAGTCCACAACGCTGACCGCATATCTGGATTTGCTGTTCGGTATGCATTCGCAAACACCCTACAATTTCCTCCATCCCTATAGTGCAATGCGCATCGGTGCGCAGCTGGACATCGATGGCGCCACGCACGAACTCGTTCGCTTGAAACAACGAACCGGCAGCCTGACCGATGAGCACGGTGCAATTGTCAATGACGCCCTCCTGGCACGAGCCCTCGGCGGCGTCTCCCGCGAGGCCTATCGGACGATGTTCTCCCTCGACGACCAGTCGCTGAAGGACGGCGGAAACGCCATCATGCAAAGCAAGGGCGAACTGGGTGAGCTCCTGTTTTCGGCCAGTTCGGGCCTTGCCGGGCTGAGCAAGGTCCTTTCGTCGGCGGCGGAAGAGGCGAGCTCATTTTACAAAAAGCGATCGTCCACCACCAGGCTTGCCGAACTGAAGCGTTCGCTGGAGGCCCTCAAGGCTGAGCGCAACGCGACGGACACGTTCGCGGCAGCGCATGCAGCGCTGACGGCGACCTATAAACAGGCACAGGTTGCCTATGATGCGGCGGCGGCGGAGCTTGCTGAGACGCGGACCCGGCATGTCGAGCTGGAGCGGGTGCTGACGGCGGTGCCGCTTGCATCGGAACTTGCGCGTCTTGTCCAGGACGCTGCCACGCTGGCGGACTTGCCGCGACCGCCCGTCGAATGGTTTGCTCTGCTGCCACAGTTGTCGCGCGATGAAACCCGGCTCCAGGCACTCTTGCAGGAGAAGGACCGCGCGATTGAGCAGCTCGTGTGTGACATCGACGCAATAGCGGTCGATGAAAAGAGCCTCGGTATTGCCGCCCACCTTGAAATGCTGGCCGATGGAAGCGCGCGTTTTCGTTCTGCACAGGCAGACCTCCCCAAACGCCGACAGGCATATGCCGAGCAAGAAGGCATGCTGGTGCGGCTCCTTGCCGATCTCGATCGGGCCGGCGAGGAAAATCCGGAAGTGTTGTTGTTGTCCGCAGCCAACACGGCGATCATTCGCGATCTCATCGAACGGCGTTCTGGCGTTGATGCGGAGCTTATTGCCGCTGAGCGCGAGCTGAACCGGACCCGCAATACTCTGGATCGGCTCCGCGCAGACGCGGCGAATACAACTGAAACGATGGGTTCCGGCGACAGCCAGTCCTTGGCAAAGCTCGAACTGGCACTTGCCCGCCTCGCCGGGTCCGATCTTGTGGGCCGGTTCGTCGTCGAGCAACGTACAAGGCTTCAGCTGCAGCGGACCTTCGATAGTCGTCTGACGCGGCTTTCGCCCTGGACAGGGGACATGGAGGATCTGGCGGCGACGGCTGCAGTGGACGCTCGCCAGATCGAACTGTGGAGATCTCAGGCGACTGCCATCGACCGTCGTGTGGCTGACCACCGCACGCGTCAGCGGGACCTCGTGACGGAGCAGGTCGCGATCGACGCCCGTCTGGCGTCCTTTAACGCCAGTGGCACGATCGATGACGCGACGGCACTAGCGCTGCGGGCTGAGCGAGACATCGCCTGGCAGGTCCATATCGAAGCGCTCGACATCAAGACGGCGAATACTTTTGAAGAGTTCCTGCGCCGGGACGATTCGGCTTCCGCGAGCCGCCTGGCCCATGTGCATGACCTGGCTGAACTGCGCCAACTGCAACAACGATCAGCGGAAAACACGGCTGCCATCCAGAGGCATGGCCAATTGCTGCTTGAGGCAGAGGCGGACTATGCGGTGATCGCGCAGAAAATCGCTACCTGCCTGCCGGAAGTTCTGGTTCGTCACGATGATGCGCTGGAGCGGCTGGCAACGCTGGAAACTTGGTCAGGCAGGCGCTTCGACGCCTTGTCAGCGCATGCCGATCTGCAACAGGCCGACATTGTTATTGCCGATATCGAAAAGGAGCTCGGTGGATATCGCGTCGAACTTGAGGACGGATTGACCCAGTTTCTAAGGACTGAGGCCAAGAACGGGAGGGCGCAGTTGGAAAACCTCTTTGACCAGCCGCTCGATGCACTGGTGCAGGAGGCGCGAGATCTTGTGTCCAAATACCGGGCACAGTCTGAAGCCTTGGCCAGCCATGAGAAATCCGTGGCGGAGCTTTCGCGCGAAATAAACGTGCGTGAGCGTGAGTTGGGTGAGGCACAGGCACGCGCAGACGCATGGCAGAAAGCCTGGCTCGACGCGCTTGGGAAAACCTGGCTGGTGGATCATGCAGGCACAGTCGCCACAATCCGGGAAATTCTTCATGTCCTCGCTAAGTTGCCGGGTATCTTGAAGGAACGTCAGGAAATGGCGCAACGCGTCAGCGCCATGGAACGCGATCAATCGCAGTTTCGAACCGATATGGCTGCACTGCTTGCCCAGTTTGATGATGGCGAAGCGACAGATGATCCGCTTGCCGCCGCCAGCCGATTGCTCGACATGCAAAAATCAGCGCTGCGAAACAAGCAAATCGTCGATGACAAGCAGGCTGAACTGGCAAGATTGAAAGTGGAGCGCTCCACGTTGGCGACCGACCTTGCCGTGCACAATGCGCGTAAGACAGAGCTGACGGCCTATTTCGGCACGGATACCCTGGCAGCGGTTGCTGGGTACCTCGATCAGGCGAAGGAGCGCGAAAGGATCGAAACGCGCATGGTTGCGCTCAAGGAGCAGATCGCACAGACCTTGAGAGCATCAAGTCTTGCGCAAGCAGAAAAACGCCTGACGGATATCGACCCCCACGACGTGGAACGTGAGGCGATGGAGCTTTCGACACGCATCGAGGATCTGGCGGTCCGGGCGAGAGACCTCTATGCCGATGCGACCCGGGCAAAGGATAAGTTGGATGCCGTCGGTGGAGACGACGCCGTAGCGAGGATCGAGACGAAGCGCCGGACGATCTTCGTTGAAATTGAAGAGCTGGCAGCGCGCTATCTGACATTGAAGGCGGGCATTCTCACGGCCGAACAGGCCTTGCACACATATCGCGAAAAGCATCGCAGTTCGATGATGAACCGCGCGTCCGAAGCTTTCCGCCTGATCACCGGCGGCAATTATACAGGCCTTGCCACGCAATTCGACCGGGACAGGGAAATCCTGATCGGAATGGCAGCGGACGGAGCATCGAAACTGGCCGAGGCCATGTCGACAGGCACGCAGTTCCAACTCTATTTAGCGCTCAGGCTAGCAGGCTACGAGGAGTTTGCTGCCGTGCGTCCTGCCGTCCCCTTCATTGCCGACGACATTATGGAGAGCTTCGACAACCCGCGGTCTCTGGAAGTGTTCCGTTTGCTGGGTGAGATGTCGAATATCGGCCAGGTGATTTATCTCACGCACCATTGGCACCTTTGTGAACTGGCGAAGACCGCTGTCCCGGACGTGCAAATCCATCACTTGCCCTGAGGGCTAGAACGTCTCGGAAGCAGATCCTGTCCAAGGGGAGGCCGGGTTGTTGAATGCCCCCGGCTTTTTCTCGCTGACTATTCCTGCCCGCTGCAAACCGGCCATGTCGCAAGGCTAGTCCTTATACTGGCCTTGCGACATGGGATTGCACACTCAGTGATTGTGGCGCGGAAGCTTTTCGGCGAGCTTGCGGAACCCGGGAGCGCCCTCGATGACGGCGCCGTCGGCCAGTTGGGTGACGGTGCGCCGATAGAGCATCTGCCATGGCGTTGCATCAGCAGGAACCGCAGGAATCCCGTCGGCCTTGCGCCGTTCGATCTCGTCAACCTCGACCAGCATGTCGCAGCGACCCAAGTTGAAATCGATGCGGATGACGTCGCCGGTGCGAATATAGGCAAGTCCGCCGCCGGCGGCACTTTCCGGCGAGGCGTTGAGGATCGACGGACTGTCGGCCGTGCCGGACTGGCGACCGTCGCCGATCGTCGGCAGGCTGAGAATGCCCTTTTTGATCAGGTGATCCGGGGGTTGCATGTTGACCACTTCCGCCGAACCCGGCCAGCCAAGCGGGCCGGCGCCACGGATCACCAGGATCGTGCGCTCGTCGATATTCAGGTCCGGATCGTTGATCCGCTTGTGGTAATCCTCAGATCCGTCGAAGACCACAGCCTTGCCATCGAACACGCCTTCCTTGCCTGGCTCGCTCAGGTAACGCTCGCGGAAACCGGCTGAGATGACGCTCATCTTCATGATGGCGAAATCGAACAGATTGCCCTTCAGCACGAGGAACCCGGCGCGTTCTTTGAGGGGCGCGTCGAAAGGCAGGATAACTTCGCGGTCAGTCGATTGCCGGCCTTCCAGGTTTTCGGCCATTGTCTTTCCCGTCACCGTCGGACAGTTGCCTTCGAGCTTGCCAACCTGCAAAAGCTCCCACATGATCGCGGGTACGCCACCAGCCCGGTGAAAGCGCTCGCCGAGATAGGCGCCCGCTGGCTGCACATTGGCGAGCAGCGGAATGTCGAAGCCATGCGTCTGCCAGTCGTCCGGGTAAAGATCGACCCCGGCATGTTTGGCCATGGCCGCCAGATGCGGCTGCGCATTGGTCGACCCGCCGATCGCCGAATTGACCCGGATTGCATTGAGGAACGCCTCGCGCGTCAGAATATCCGACGGCTTGATGTCCTGCTGCACCAGTTCGACGGCGCGACGCCCGGTGCGATAGGCCATCTGGCCCCGTTCGCGATAGGCGGCCGGAATTGCGGCGCAGCCGGTCAGTGACATGCCGAGCGCTTCGGCCATGGCGTTCATCGTCGAGGCCGTGCCCATGGTATTGCAATGGCCGATCGAAGGTGCGGAATCGAGCGCCGACTGGAGGAACTCTTCGCGCGTGATCTCACCGGCCGCATATTTGCGACGCGACCGCCAGATCACCGTGCCGGAACCAACCAGGTCGCCATCGTGCCAGCCGTCGAGCATAGGCCCGCCGGAAAAGACGATCGCCGGGATATCGACGGTCGAGGCCGCCATCAGCGCGGAAGGGGTTGTCTTGTCACAGCCGGTGGTCAGAACGACACCGTCGAGTGGGTAACCATAGAGGATCTCAACCAGGCCGAGATAGGCAAGGTTGCGGTCGAGGGCGGCAGTCGGTCGCTTGCAGTTTTCAAACAACGGATGGGTCGGGAACTCGATTGGAATGCCGCCGGCATCGCGAATGCCGTCGCGGATGCGCTTGGCAAGCTCGATATGATGGCGGTTGCAGGGATTGATGTCGCTGCCCGACTGGGCGATGCCGATGATCGGCTTGCCGGAACGCAGTTCTTCCGGTGTCGTGCCGTAATTCATGAAACGTTCGAGATAGAGCGCGGTCATGTCGAGATGATCGGGATTGTCGAACCAGTCCTGCGAACGCAGGCGACGCGACGCCTTGATGTCTTCAACCATTGTTTTCCTCCCCGCCCTTGGCGGCATTCATTTTTTCCAGGTGCAGCAGCAGGCCGCTGTGGTCTGTATCACCACCCCCGGCCGAGACGAAGTCGGAGAATTCACGGCGCACCTGCTCGGTCAGCGGCAGCTCTAGTGAAAATCGATCAGCCATGGCCTTGACCGCTTCAAGGTCCTTCAACTGCAGCTTCGACGGTCCGCCGGGCGTGAAGTCACGCTTGACCATGCGCGCACCATGTAGTTCCAGGATTCGGCTTTCGGCAAACCCGCCTCGAATGGCATCGCGGAATTTTTCGCGGCTTGCCCCTCCGGCTTCGACCAGGACCATTGCTTCGGCAACAGCACCAATGGTGATAGCGACGATCTGCTGGTTGGCGAGCTTGCAGATCTGGCCTGCGCCAGAAGGTCCGACATGGGTTACCCGACCGAGTGCTGCAAATACGTCCGAGAGCCCGTCGATCACGTCTGCCGTACCGCCGGCCATGATCGCAAGCGTTCCGGCCTCTGCCCCGACCACACCGCCCGACACCGGCGCGTCAACATGAGCAATGCCGCGTTGCAGTAGACGGTTTGCGTGATCCTTGGCGATCGGTGGCGCGATCGAGCTGCTGTCGACCACGACAGCGCCACGCGCCAAAGCCTCGGCTACGCCAGCTTCAAACAGCACCGCATCCACGGCCTTGCCATCGCTCAGCATGGTGAAGACGATCTCGCAATCAGTGGCAGCCGCGGCAGCCGTCTCGGCGACATTAGCGCCTTGCGATTGGAGGGCCTCGGCCTTGGTACGGTCACGGTTCCACACTGTGACCTGATGGCCGGCGGAAAGCAGGCGCCGCACCATCGGTGCGCCCATCAGCCCGGTACCGAGAAAGGCAATCCGGCGCGGTGACGTCTTGGCCAGATAGTTATCGGTCACAGCTTTCCTCCCAGCTCATCCTCGATATGCACGCGGATAATCTCATCAAAGGAGGTTTCGGCGGTAAAGCCAAGCGCTTTCGCGCGGGTCGCTTCAAATCCCGGAGCCCAGCCGGCGACCATCTTGATGATCATCTCGTCCGGCTCGCGGCGGATCAAAGCGACGGCCTTGTCGCCGGCCACGCGGCGCAGCGCCTCGATCTGTTCGCCGACCGTGGCGCTGAGCCCCGGCATGGAAAGCGCCCGGCGCGGTCCGACCGTATCCAGATCGATCGTTGCACCGTGAATGAGAAAACCCACCGCCGAGCGTGGCGATGTGTGCCAGTGACGAACATCGTCGGACACCGGGAGGATGGCTTCCTTGCCGACCAGCGGCTCGCGCAAAATATTGGAGAAGAAGCCGGAGGCTGCCTTGTTCGGCGTGCCTGGACGAATGCAGATCGTCGGCAGGCGGATGGCGATGCCGTCGAAAAAGCCGCGGCGGCTGTAGTCGGACAGAAGCAGTTCGCAGATCGCCTTCTGGGTGCCGTAGCTGGTCAGCGGTGTCGTGTGATAGTCGTCGGGGATCGGATAGGGCAGGGGTGCACCGACAACCGCGATCGACGACGTGAAGACAACGCGTGGCTTGTAGCCGTCAACGCCGTTTGCCAGACGAATAGCGTCGAACAGGTAGCGCGTGCCATCAAGATTGATCCGGTAGCCCTTTTCGAAATCGAGTTCTGCTTCGCCAGAGACGATGGCGGCCAGATGAAAAATGGCGTCGGGCCGCGCCGCGATCAGCGATTCAGCTTCGCCCGGGGCAGAAAGGTCGGCCTCCTTGGCGTGGACCTTGCCGGTAAAACCGTTGGGCCTCTCGGGCGTCACGACATCCACCAGAGTCATCTCTGTGATCGGCTTACCGCCGAGCGCTCCGTCGGTCGTCAGTTTGGCTGCCAGCTTGCGACCAACCATGCCGGCCGCACCAATGATCAGGATATGCATCAGGTCTCTCCTCCCAAGGATATGACCGCCTGCCATCTCGTCGAAACACCTCAACGAAAGGCGGTCAGAAATTTCTATTGTAAGGTTGTCTGATAACCTTATATGATCTGCTTGAAAACAGAATAATTGGGATGCGCTCCAAAAACTCCGGTCTTGCACTGAGCGGCCAGGAGGTTGCAGCGGCCCGCGAAAAGGCGAGACAATATGAACGTGGATGGGATCAGTAAAACCGCGGATCTGCAGGCGTCCTTGCGTGCAGCCCTCTCCAGTGACATGGTTCTCACGGATCCGGCCGAAATGCTGCGCTTTTGTCGCGACTGGCATGGCGACGTCACCAGCGGCGCCGTTGCGGTGTTGCGTCCACGCTCAACCGTTGATGTGGCCAATGCCGTGCGGGCCTGCCGGGATCTGCAGCTGACGATCGTTCCTCAAGGCGGCAATACCGGACTTGTGCTGGGTGGCATACCCGACCAGCCGGACACGCAGGTCGTGATCAGCCTGGAGCGCATGAATGCCATTCGCAATGTCGATGCCGATGACTTCTCGGCCGTCGTCGAGGCCGGCTGCATCCTGTCAGAAATCAAGGATGACGTTGCTGCCCGGGGTATGTATTTTCCCCTCGCACTCGGTACCCAAGGCTCCTGCCGCATCGGCGGCAATGTCTCGACCAATGCCGGCGGGATCAATGTCCTGCGCTACGGTATGACGCGCGAACTGGTGCTGGGCCTGGAGGTCGTGTTGCCCGATGGCACGATCTTCAATGGCCTGTCGACGCTTCGCAAGGACAATCGCGGTATCGACCTGAAGCAATTGTTTATTGGTGCCGAGGGCACCCTCGGCATCATCACGGCCGTTTCGATCAAGCTCACGCCTTATCCGGAGCAGATCGCAACCGCATTGCTCGGGCTCAATTCGCTCGATGATGCAATCAAGCTCTATCGGCGTGCGCGACGCGATTGCTGCGACCTGATGTCGGCGTTCGAATTCATGCCGCCGCTCGCCTTCGTGCTGGCGAGGGAAGCTATTCCAGACCTCGCCATGCCGATTGCCGGCGACTATCCGGCCTATGTGCTGATGGAGATTTCCGGTTCCGGTCTGGTGGATATTGCCGACCTGATGGAACGCTTTCTCACCGGTGTCATGGAGGATGGATTGGTTGTGGATGGGGTGATTGCCGCGTCCCAGGCACAGGCACGCAATCTCTGGCTCTTCCGCGAAGGCATGAATGAGGGGCAGGCCAAGCGCGGTCCGCATATGCGCACTGACATTTCCGTGCAACTGTCACGCCTTGCCGATTTTGTCCGCGACGCCGAACAGGCGGTACTGGATGCGCTTCCTGACTGCGTTTGCGTCTCCTATGGCCATGTGGGCGACGGAAATGTGCATCTGAATGTCCTGCCGCCGGCTGGCATCGTGGCCGAGGAGATAGCTGCCAGGATTTACAAGGCAAAGACGGTGGTCAACCAGGTGGTTGACGATTACTACGGCAGCATCAGCGCCGAACACGGCATCGGTCGCCTGAAGCGTGCCGATTTCGATGCGAGGCTGGACCCGACTAGGCGGGCGCTGTTGACCGCGGTCAAACAGGCAATCGATCCATCTCTGGTGATGAACCCTGGCTGCCAATTGAATTTCCCGAACTTATCGTAGAATAGTCTGGCATTATCAGGGATGGATTACAGAATGGCGGCGGACTTTAGCCAGATCAAGCGGAGCGAACATCTCCCGGCACGCATTGCCGGTCATATCGGCAAGGAAATTGCCGAAGGCCGGATTTTGCCAGGCGAGAAGCTTCCGACCGAGCATATTCTGGCGAAGACCTTTGGTGTGAGCCGTTCCGTCGTGCGCGAGGCAATCGCCCAGCTGCGCAATGAGGGCCTGGTCGATACCCGCCAGGGCGTCGGTGCTTTCGTCACCGAGGGTTTCGGGCGAGGCTCCATTCGTATCGAGCAAAACGATTTGCACGATCGTGACAGCTTCCGCAGCCTCTTCCAGTTGCGCATCCCGCTGGAGATCGAAGCCGCCGGTCTGGCCGCTATCCACCATGACAAAAACGACATGAAGAAGCTGGACGATTCACTGGCCCAGATGACGGGTGCAGAGAAATGGACAGATCAGGGCATCGTAGCCGATCTGGTGTTTCACCGGGCGCTGGCGGCGGCGACCCATAACGAGTATTTCCCACTTTTCATTGGGTTCATCGCCGAGCGCATTAGTGTTGCAATCAATGCAGCGCGCGCGGCTGCCATTCTTGAGGAAATTGTCGAGACCACGATCGCCGAACATGTGGCGATCCGGGATGCGGTGGCAACGCGCGATCCATTGACGGCCAGGGCCGCCATGCACCGCCACCTCATGGGTGCTTCGGGACGGCTTGACCTGACGCTAGAGACGTTTTGAGGGCTGATGGCTCTGGCGCGCAGGACCGGGATAGGTTTTTGGCCGCTTGTCGGCTTGCGTACTGGACATGGAAACTGAGTCAGACTAATAGAGAGCTGGAGCGTTGTCAGACATCCTGACAATAGGGCAAGCGTTGCTGGAGGGCGCGTTTGACCGGATGGAGTGGAGGACGAGATTTGATTTCCGAACGTGTATTGCGCGCAGGTTCTGTTTTGCCGGATGATGCGAACGCTGCGCTTCTGGTCGGACGAGTCTGGTCGAAGGCAAGTGCTGGGCCATGCACGGTCATGGTCGCAGGCGGTCGCGTTCTGGATCTGACGAGCATTGCCGCAACCATGTCGGCCCTTCTCGAGATGACAAATCTGACCGATCTACTGCGCAGCGCCTCCGGTCTTTCCGACCTCGGAAGTCTCGATGATTTTCTCTCCGGCGAAAATGGCACGGTTCTGGCCCCCATTGACCTGCAGGCGGTCAAGGCAGCAGGCGTAACCTTTGCCGACAGCATGCTGGAGCGGGTGATCGAGGAGCAGGCCAAGGGCGATCCGCTGCGAGCGCAGGCGATCCGCGGCAAGCTCGCCCCCGTTCTCGGCGACAGTCTTCGTGGCCTTGTCGCCGGCTCCGAACAGGCGGCCAAGGTCAAGGCTTTGCTGCAGGACATGGGCCTGTGGTCGCAATATCTGGAAGTGGGTATCGGCCCTGACGCCGAGATCTTCACCAAGTCCCAGCCTATGTCGTCTGTCGGTTGCGGCGCGCTGGTCGGCATTCATCCTATTTCGCAATGGAACAACCCGGAGCCCGAGGTTGTTCTGGCATTGCGCTCTGACGGCACGATCGTCGGCGCGACACTTGGCAACGACGTGAATCTGCGTGATGTGGAAGGCCGCTCGGCGCTTCTGCTCGGCAAGGCGAAGGACAATAATGCATCGTGTTCGATCGGCCCGTTCATTCGGCTCTTCGATGATGCATTCACCATGGAAGACTTGCGTCGCGTCAGGGTCGCGCTCACGGTCACCGGTGATGACGGTTTCGAGATGACCGGCGAGAGCCCGATGGAAGCTATCAGCCGCTCGCCGGAAAATCTTGCATCGCAATTGATGAACCGCAATCATCAGTATCCGGACGGGGCGGTACTGTTTCTCGGTACCATGTTTGCCCCTGTCAAGGATCGGCGCGGAGCGGGCCTCGGCTTCACCCATGAGGTTGGCGATCGCGTGGAAATATCGACAAGCAAGCTCGGGCGTCTGGTGAACTGGGTCGAGCGCAGCGATGCCTGCCCGGAATGGACGTTCGGCGTGAGCGCACTCATTCGCAACCTGGCCAGTCGTGGTCTTCTGGAAAAGGCGTGAGGGATATGCAGAAGGCAATAGATCTTTTCTACCGCTTCCTTGAAATACTGCTGATCGTCTTGCTCTCGGCCATGGCGGTCATGGTCTTTGTTAACGTGATCCTGCGCTACGGCTTCAATTCCGGGCTGAACGTGTCGGACGAGCTGTCGCGCTACTTTTTTGTCTGGCTGACTTTCATCGGGGCGGTGGTCGCCTTTCGCGAACACGGACATGTCGGTGTGGAAACGCTGGTGATGATGCTCGGTCGACCTGGCCGCATCGTCTGTATGGTCCTGTCGAACATCATCATCATCGGCGTGTCGGCCATCTTCTTCTGGGGCACCTGGAACCAGGCGCCGATCAATGCCAGCATGGACGCGCCTGTCACCAAGATTTCGATGATCTGGGTCTACGGAATTGGCTTTTTTACCGGAGCAGGCGTCATGATCATCGCGGCTGAGCGCCTGATCCGATTGCTGACGGGGCGCGTGACAGAGGAAGAAATCGCCGCCTTTGCCGGTGAAAACCTGACTGCCGAACAGATGGCGGAGCGCAGCCAATGACTTTGCTTGTTTTTATCGCTTCGCTCGTCGGAGCCATGGCAATCGGCGTGCCGGTTGCTTTCTCGCTGATGTTCTGCGGGGTTGTGCTCATGTGGTTCATGGGCATGTTCAATACGCAGATCATTGCGCAGAACATGATTGCCGGTGCAGATACCTTCACCCTTCTCGCCATTCCTTTCTTCATTCTTGCTGGTGAGTTGATGAATGCCGGTGGCCTTTCTCGCCGCATTATTGATTTTGCCATCGCCTGTGTCGGCCATATTCGTGGCGGCCTTGGTATCGTCGCCATTATGGCGGCAATCATTATGGCCAGCATCTCGGGATCGGCTGCGGCAGACACCGCAGCATTGGCCGCAATCCTCATCCCGATGATGGCCAAGGCAGGCTATAATGTGCCCCGTTCCGCGGGTCTCATTGCCGCTGGCGGTATCATCGCGCCGGTCATCCCGCCGTCGATGGCTTTCATCGTCTTTGGTGTCTCAGCCAATGTGTCCATCACCCAGCTGTTCATGGCGGGTATTGTTCCCGGTCTGTTGATGGGTATCGCGCTGATCGTGACCTGGCTGATTGTTGTTCGAAAGGACAACGTCCAGGCTCTTCCCCGCACATCGATGAAGGAGCGGATGCGCGCCACTACCCGTGCGCTCTGGGCGCTCGGCATGCCTGTGATCATTCTGGGCGGGATCAAAGCCGGTGTCGTGACGCCGACGGAAGCGGCAGTGGTTGCTGCCGCCTATGCATTGTTCGTCGGCGTGTTCATTTACCGCGAACTGAGCCTGCGGGAGCTTCCGCGCGTGATCCTTCAGGCCGCCAAAACCACGGCCGTGGTCATGTTCCTGGTCTGCGCGGCCCTGGTCTCGGCATGGCTGATTACCGCCGCCAATATTCCGGCCGAGATTACGGGCTACATCGAGCCACTGATTGATCGGCCGATCCTGTTGATGTTTGTGATCATGGTGTTGGTGCTTGTCGTGGGCACGGCGCTTGATCTGACGCCGACCATTCTGATCCTGACGCCCGTCCTGATGCCGATCATCAAGCAGGCCGGCATCGATCCCGTCTATTTCGGCGTGCTTTTCATCATGAACACCTGCATTGGCCTTCTGACACCTCCCGTCGGCGTTGTTCTCAACGTCGTCAGTGGTGTCGGCCGGGTACCGCTGGGGCAAGTCACGATCGGCGTTCTGCCGTTCCTGGCTGCTCAGGTCTTCGTTCTCTTTGTCCTGGTCCTTTTCCCGGACATTGTCATCGTGCCTGCTCAATGGCTGCGCTAGCAGCCGGCGACACATTAGTCTCATTCAACAATCCAGGGAGGATATTATGAGGAAACTGCTTCTAGCCACCACCGCGATCGCTTTCGGCCTGTCGGCTGCAGCACCTGCTTTCGCAGAGTTCAACGACCGCAACATCCGCATCTCGAACGGCATCAATGCCGATCATCCTGTCGGCAACGGCATCAAGGCCATGCAGGCCTGCCTCGATGAAAAGTCGGGCGGAAAGCTGAAGATCACGGCATTCTGGGGCGGCGCACTCGGCGGCGATCTTCAGGCAACCCAGGCACTGCGCTCGGGCGTCCAGGAAGGCGTTGTCACCTCGTCTTCGCCGCTGGTCGGCATTATTCCTGCCCTCGGCGTATTCGACCTGCCGTTCCTGTTCGGCACGCCGCAGGAAGCCTATACCGTGCTTGACGGCAAGTTCGGCGACATGATGAACGAGAAGCTGGAAGCCGCCGGCCTGGTCAATCTCGCCTATTGGGAAAACGGGTTCCGCAACCTGTCGAACTCGGTTCGCCCGGTCACCAAGTGGGAAGACTTCTCGGGGATGAAGGTTCGCGTCATGCAGAACAACATCTTCCTCGACACCTTCCAGAACCTGGGTGCTAACGCCACGCCGATGGCATTCGGCGAAGTGTTCTCGGCGCTCGAAACCAATGCAATCGACGCCCAGGAAAATCCTTATGTGACGATCGACACCTCGAAGTTCTACGAGGTCCAGAAGTTCATCACCGAAACCAACCATGCCTATACGCCGTTCCTGCTGCTGTTCTCCAAGGCGATCTTCGACACCTACACAGCCGAAGAACAGGCAGCCCTTCGTGAATGTGCCATTGTCGGTCGCGATGAGGAGCGCAAGGTCATCCAGGAACTGAACAAGACCTCCCTCGAAAAGATCAAGGCTGCGGGCCTGCAGGTCAACACCCTGTCGCCGGAAGAACAGGCTCGTATCCGCGAGAAGTCGATGGTTGTCTACGAAAAGCACAAGGCTGAAATCGGTGCCGACGTGGTCGACGCGATCATTGCCGAACTGGCTGAGATCCGTAAGTAATCGTCTCAACGACTTTGACTGAGAAGATAGGGGACCGAGGCGATGAGCTCCGGTCCCCTTTCTATGGTAGTTCATTTTCGGGTGACACGCAGTGATCGCCGGGCGATGAATGGTGGGTGATTGACGCAGCGTATCTGCAAATGGCGGCGGCAATTTCTCAGCCAGCGCCGCGATGACAAAAATTTTGATCAAGGCTTAAAGGCAGTGCTGACCGCAGGCCCTCTTGATCGCGGAGGAGGAGTTCCATGAAGATAACCGGCCTTGAAACGGTGCGCGTTGCCGAACGCGCCAATCTCCTATGGCTGCTTGTGCATACCGATGAGGGCATTACCGGTCTCGGCGAAACCTTTTTCGGTGCCGAGACGGTCGAAGCCTATGTGCATGAATACATCGCACCACGGGTCATTGGTCGTGATCCGTTGCAGATCGATCTGCTTGCCGCCGACCTGGTGGGCTATCTCGGTTTTCGCTCGTCCGGTGCTGAGGTGCGCGGCAATTCAGCCTTCGACATCGCGCTCTGGGACATTTTCGGCAAGACCACGGGTATGCCGATTGCCCAACTGCTGGGCGGCTTCACCCGTCGCGAGATCCGCACCTACAATACATGCGCCGGCACCGAATACATCAAGAAGGCGACAGGGCAAACAACTGCCAACTACGGACTGTCGGAAGGTCGCGACTATGACGATCTGAACGGCTTCCTGCACAATGCCGATGAGTTGGCCCATTCGTTGCTTGAGGAGGGCATCACCGCGATGAAGATCTGGCCGTTTGATGCGGCCGCCGAAAAGACACGCGGCAATTACATCTCGATGCCTGACCTGAAACAGGCGCTTCACCCATTTGAAAAGATCCGCGCGGCTGTCGGCGACAAGATGGACATCATGGTCGAGTTTCACTCGATGTGGCAGTTGTTGCCGGCCATGCAGATTGCCAAGGCACTGACGCCCTATAACACGTTCTGGCATGAAGACCCGATCAAGATGGACAGCCTGTCCAGCCTTGCGCGCTACGCAGCCGTTTCGCCTGCACCTATTTCCGCATCGGAAACCCTCGGCTCGCGCTGGGCATTCCGCGATCTTCTGGAAACCGGGGCTGCCGGCGTGATGATGCTCGACATTTCCTGGTGCGGAGGTCTTTCGGAGGCGCGCAAGATTGCCTCGATGGCCGAGGCGTGGCATCTGCCCGTCGCGCCGCATGACTGCACGGGCCCAGTGGTACTGTGCGCCTCGACCCACCTGTCGCTCAATGCACCGAACGCACTGGTCCAAGAAAGTGTCCGGGCGTTCTACCGCACATGGTATCGCGATCTGGTCACGGCCTTGCCCGAAGTGAAAAACGGCATGATCACTGTGCCGCCGGGCCCGGGGCTTGGCATGGAACTCAATCCTGAACTGGATCGGGCCTTTACGGTCAGCCGCCGCCTGTCGGATACGACCAGCCTCTAGCGCTCGAATAAAAAAGAAAATTTGGGAGGATTTGCGTGACAACAATAGAAACTCGTGCGGCCGCATCTGGAGCGTCAGCGATGACGGGGCCGCTGATCATGCTGCTCGGCATGCTGATGTTTGCGCTCAATGACGCGATGGGCAAATGGCTGGTGGCAAATTATGGGCTTGGACAGGTCATCCTGATCCGCAGCTTGGCGGCACTCGTCATTCTGGCGCCCTTTCTGTGGAAGGCGGGCTTGCTCTCCGTGCTTTCGGTTGAACAGCCGTGGATGCAGTTTGCCCGCGTGGCGTTGTCGACCCTGGAAGTATTTTGCTTCTACTATGCGGTGATGTATCTCCCGCTGGCGGACGTGATGACCTACTGGCTTGCCGCGCCGATCTATGTGGCGGCCGCTTCCCCCCTGTTGCTTGGCGAAAAAGTCGGGTGGCGACGTTGGTGCGCGATCGCCGCCGGCTTCATCGGCGTCATCATCACGCTGGAACCGTCGTCGGCAATGTTCACGCTGCCGGCCCTGATCTCGATCGTCGGCAGCGGCGCCTTCGCCTTCATGCTCCTGTCGGGCCGCAGCCTGCGCAATACGCCGGACAAGACCCTGGTCTTCTTCCAGGTCGCAGGCGCAGGACTTGCCGGGCTCGCTTTTGCGCCTTTCGACTGGGCGCCGATTTCATCCGGCATCGACCTGGCATTGCTCGGGTTGCTGGGTATCGTCGCGATGGCCGCCCATATGCTGGTCAATCGCGCCCTGAAGATTTCGGATGCGGCAACGGTGGCACCTCTGCAGTACACGCTGCTTCTGTGGGCGGTGGTATTTGGCTGGATGTTCTTCGGCGACGTGCCCCGTATAGGCATGCTTGTCGGCGCTGGGCTGATCGTGGCGTCTGGCCTCTTCATCTTCTTTCGCGAACGACAGCTGAAGGCGCGCAATGCAGTTTCGCCAGTTGTTGCGGAGTGATCCCTGCCTCTCGTGTAAGGTCAAAGCACCGGGGGTAAGCGCAAAGAACAGATATTCGCCAGCGTCGGGCGAACGCGGCTTTAAAAGAGAAAAAGAGGACAGGGAGGTGCTCATTCCGCCATCGTTCGCATTCGACGCGCCGAGCCATTAACGTCCTCCCCCAAGGTTCGGCGATCGTATTTCGATCGGTTTAGAACGTTGGGGAGGACGTCATTGATATGCCGGTGCTGGCCTCAGGCCAGCATCATCAACGCGCTGCCCAGTCGGCTCCGCGGCGAAAGATCTCGCGCATTTGTGGAACCTGGAATTCCGCAGCCACATGCCCGAGCGCCGAATAAAATACCCTACCTTTGCCGTAGTTGCGCTTCCAGACCACCGGCATGACGACACCGTCGATCCACCAGGCGTGATCGCCGGTAAAAGTGGTGGTGGCAAGCACCTCGTTGGAAGGGTCGACATGCATGTAATATTGCTCCGACCGGTAGGGAAAATCGGTCATGCCGGCCATCAGCGGATCGTCCGGTCGCGTGATGTTGACCGTGTAGTCGATGATGTTGCCCGGATGGGCGACCCATTGTCCACCGACAATGAACTGGTATTCGACGCATTCGCGGAATGCATCGCCGGCACCTCCATGATAGCCGGCGAAACCCACGCCGTTTTCAATCGCGGTAGCAAGGTTTTTCGCCTCTTCCTTCTCGATCTTCGACATGGTCATGATCGGCACGATCAACGAGAGGTCATGGATCGATGGGTCTGCGAAGGCTTCCGTACTGCGCTCGACATAGACCTTGAAACCATCCTCCTGCAGGATGTCTCGGATGATCTCGGCACATTGTTCCGGTTCGTGGCCGCTCCAGCCACCCCAGACGATCAGAGCTTCACGCATGTTTCATTTCCTCCAGTGTCAGCGGGCCAGTTGGCCATCGTCCAGCGAAACCGACAGGGGTGCCGGGCGCTCGGTCTTGGTGTTGATCTTGATGGTCGCGCCGCTCTCGGCTGCTTTCTGGAAGGCTTCCATCACCTCCAGCACGTGTAGCGCCAGATCGCCATTGGCGCGGTGCGGCCTGTTGGACCTGATCGCATGGGCCATATCGGCTACGCCGATCGAACGATAATTGCCATCCGCATAAGGTTGCGTGGTTTCCTGCGGCTCGAAGGCGCCGCCCTTCTTCAAAAGCTCGACCTGGCCACCAAAGTGGTTCGGATCGGGAACGATGAGAGTGCCTTCGGTACCGTAGAGCTCGAGGGGAACATGCTTGTGACCGGCCACGTCGAAGCTCATGCCGATCTGGATGATCGCACCCGATTCGAACGCCATGACGCCGGCGACATGGGTCGCAACGTGAACCGGTATAAGCTCGCCCCTGCGCGGTTCGCTGGTGATCAGGCGCTCCTTGCGCGGCGCGACGGCAAAGCCGGCAACCTGCGAAACCGGCCCGAGCAGATTGACGAGGTCGGTGATGTAGTAGGGACCCATGTCGAGCATCGGGCCGCCACCAGTCTCATAGTAGAAATCCGGGTTCGGATGCCAGCGTTCATGGCCGGGGCACATGAATGTCGCGGTTCCCCCGACAGGAATGCCAAGAGCACCTGAATCAACCAATGCGCGTGCCGTCTGGTGCGCGCCGCCGAGGAATGTGTCCGGTGCCGCACCGATGCGCAGTCCTTTTGAGCGGGCTGCTGCCGACAAGGCCTCCCCCTCTTTGAAGTTGATGCCGAGCGGCTTTTCCGAATAGGTGTGCTTGCCGGCATCCAGAACCTGCATCGCAACCGCGACATGCGCCTTCGGAATGGTCAGGTTGACGACGATCTCGATCGTCGGGTCGGCAAGAAGCTCTTCAACCGTTCGCGCGGTGAGGTTGAATTCTGCTGCACGCTGGCTGGCGAGATCCTGGTTGAGATCCGCGATACCCCGCACATCCAGGATCGGGAACGAGGCCATCGCCTTCAAATAGGCTGACGAAATGTTTCCGCAGCCAATGACGCCAATACCCACCTTTTGCATGTTTCCTCCCAGAGTTGTTTTATTGTGTCAGACTTTTGCTGATTGCGGTGCCGGTGCAGGTCCCGTGGTGCCCCAAGGCGATTCGTAGAGTTCGCAAAGGGCAACGACAGCCGCGCCTTGCGCCCACATTTCCTCGGCTGATTCGTCAAAGACCAGCTCGGCGATCTCCTTGATAGAGGAGGGGATCGCTGATCTGTAGGAGTCTGACAGTGCCTTGCTGAACAAGGGGCCAAGCGACAGGCTCGCGCCGACGATGATGACGCGTGGTGGACCAAACAGCGTCACGATATTGGCAACGGCAATGCCGATGGCTTCGCCGGCGCGGGTTGCTGCCAGGATCAGCGTATTGTCCTCCGCGGCAATCAGCGTCTGGGCCAGCGTCATTCCGCGCCCCAGGCGCACTGCATCGGCGAACCGTCCAAACTGGGCTTGGTCACCAAGGATGGCAGCCTCGCCGGCAACAGAGGCAAGCCGAACGCTTTCAGCGAGGCCGCTTCCCATCATCAGGTCGCCAAGATTGTGGCTGAGGCCGCCGGCGCCGCGAAAAAGCTGCCCGCCATGCAGCACTCCCAGACCCAGCGAATGTTCGAGCGACACGAGTACCATGTCATCCAGATCGCGCCCCTTGCCGAACCAGTGATGGGCGAGCGTGATGGCATGGGAATCGCTTTCGACGATCGTCGCCACATTCAGCCGGCTGGTCATCTCGGTAGAAAAGTCGACGTCTGCTTCGCTCAGGATCGGGCTCGAACGGACCAGCCCTGTGCGATGTTCGACAACGCCCGGAAAGCCGACGCAAACAGAATCTATATCGTCGAGTGCCAGGCCGGCGTCAACGACACACCGCCGTATGCCGTCTTCGATCAGGTCCGCGATCACGCTGATCGGCTGCCGGGTGATCCTGACGGGGAGCGATAGATGAGAAATGACCTCGCCACAGAAATTGGTCACCACAAAAATCATCTGGTTGGCAGCAATCTTGGCGCCAACCACGCGGGCTGCATCCGGGTTCAATTCCAGCATCACCCGGGGCCTGCCTCGCGCGGCGGCATTGCGAATATCGCCTTCGTGTCGCGTCAGGATGAGGCCATCGTCGAGAAGCGAACCGGTAATGGCCGATACTGTGGTGGTTGACAGTTGCGAGCGCTCACTGATCTCCACCCGGGATATGGGACCAAATCGCCGGATCGTATCCAGCACGGTAAAGCGATTGATGGCGCGCATCAATTCCGGGTCGGCGGTTTTCATAGCTGGATGGCGCTCGCATCTCGATGATTATATTCGGTATCGGGACAAAAATAGGCGACATGGAGCCGGGGTTGTCAATAGATTTCGCAGAAATTTGCACTTTGTCAGTTGACATTGTCTGGTCCTTGGCCTGATTTTGTACGTGTTGAGGAATAAATGCGCACCTTGGGAGGAGAACAGGATGACGCATCATGGTGGAATGGCGCCTGCTGGCGCCAAACGTCTCGTGGGTCTGGCAGCCGCAACGGCTGTCGCACTGCTGGGCGGAGCAGGACTTGCATCGGCCCAGACGGTCGTCAAATGGATGCATGTCGAGACAGTCCCGGCCTATATCCAGGTCTGGGAGGAGATTGCAGCCGATTACGAGGGTCAGCACCCGGATGTCGATGTGCAGCTGCAGTTTTTGGAAAACGAGGCATTCAAGGCAAAACTGCCGACACTCTTGCAGTCGGACGCCGCACCCGACTTCTTTTACAGCTGGGGTGGCGGTGTCTTGCGCCAACAATCTCAGACCGGTGCACTGATGGATCTGACGGAGGCGATGAACGCCGACAATGGTGCATGGGCAAAGAGCTACAAGCCGGCGGCCGTGAACGGCCTGACCTTCGATGGCAAGGTCTTTGCGGTGCCGTATCGCATGGGCACGATCAGCTTCTACTACAACAAGGCGCTGTTTGAAAAAGCCGGTCTCAAGGCAGAAGATATCAAGACCTGGGATGACTTCCTGCAGGCGGTGAAGACACTGAAGGATGCGGGTATCACCCCCATTGCCGGGGGTGGTGGCGACAAGTGGCCGCTGCATTTCTACTGGAGCTATCTGGTCATGCGCAACGGTGGCCAGGAGGTCTTCGACAAGGCAAAGAACAATGAGGGCGACGGCTTCCTGGATCCCACGATCATCAAGGCGGGCGCGCAACTGGCCGAACTAGGCAAGCTGGAGCCGTTCCAGGGTGGTTACCTGGGAGCGAGTTGGCCGCAGACACTCGGCGTGTTCGGCGACGGCAAGGCTGCCATCCTGTTAGGCTTCGAGCACACCGAGCCGAACCAGCGAAATAACGCCGGCGATGGTAAAGGTCTGGCGCCTGAAAATATCGGGCGGTTCCCGTTCCCGGTCGTTGAAGGTGGCCCCGGCAAGGTGACCGATACCCTGGGTGGCTTGAATGGTTGGGCAGTGTCTAAAAACGCATCGCCCGCAGCCGTCGATTTCCTCCGGTTCATGACAAGCCCTGAACAGGAGAAAAAAATGGCTGCAGCCGGCATGATCATTCCGGCAGCAACCGGTGCCGAGGACGGATTGAAGAACCCCCTGATGCGTGAAGCGGCCGACCAGTTGGCAGCATCGACGTGGCACCAGAATTTCTTTGACCAGGACCTTGGGCCTTCCGTCGGTCGGGTCGTCAATGACGTTTCGGTCGAGATCCTGGCTGGGCAGATGTCGCCGGAGGAGGGTGCGCAGATGATCCAGGACGCACGCGAGCTGGACTAAAGCTTTGACGCAATGTCGCCGGCCAGACTGGCCGGCGACATTCAAGCGGCCGACGTGCAGGGAGGAACCAGCATGACAACAACCACCGCCTTGGCAGGCGCTTCACCGGTCGCCCCGGTCAGCAAGGTCAAATACAAAAGCCCGACAGCCCGTGGGCGGTTGCCCGTCCTGGTTTTATTCCTGCCGCCGGCGATCTTGTTGTTCACACTTTTCGTCATTTTGCCGATGGGTGAGGCGGCATGGTACAGCCTTTACCGCTGGAACGGCTACGGCACGCCGACCGAGTTTGTCGGTCTGCGCAACTTTACCGTCCTGTTCAACAATGCTGCATTTTCGCAGGCTCTGATCAACAACGGATTGATCATCGTGGTCTCGCTGCTGGCCCAGATTCCGCTGGCCATCTGGCTTGCAATGATGTTGGCGCACAAGCTGCCGGGCGTGGTTGCTTTTCGGCTGGTCTTTTTCCTGCCCTATGTTCTGGCCGATGTCGCGGCCGGCCTGATCTGGCGCTTCGTCTATGACGGAGATTATGGGCTGCTGGCCGCGATTGCCGGCTTTCTTGGAGTCGAGACGCCTTATGTGCTGGCGGATCGTGACTACGCGATCTACGCCGTGCTCGTGGTGATCATCTGGAAATATTTCGGGTTTCACATGATGCTGTACATTGCCGGATTGCAGGCGATCGACAAAAGCGTCCTGGAAGCCGCCGAAATCGACGGCGCGACCGGATGGCAGAAATTCCGCTATGTGACCCTGCCGCTTCTATCATCGACGGTCAGGCTGTCAGTCTTCTTCGCCATTATCGGCTCGCTACAGCTTTTCGATCTGATCATGCCGCTGACGGGCGGCGGACCATCCAATTCGACGCAGACCATGGTCACATTCCTGTTCACCTATGGTGTGACGCGGATGCAGGTTGGTCTCGGCAGTGCGGTTGGTGTGGTGCTATTTGTCATCTGCATCACCCTCGCATTCGGCTACAAACGGATATTCATGCGCCATGACTGATACGAAAGCAGACGTCAGAATAGCGGCCGGAACGAGGGTCTACCTCTATGTTTCTCTCTCTCTCGTCGCCGCGCTTGTGTTGATCCCTCTGGTGACGACGGCGCTTGGTGGCTTCAAGACACTTGGTGATCTGCGTACCAGCCCCTTTGGCCTGCCGACGGATTGGATCTGGTCGAACTATACCGATATCCTTTTCGGCGAGCGCTATTGGCGGCAGATGACGAATTCCCTCTTCATCGCCACGATGACCGTGTTCTTGACGGTCGTGATTTCCGCCATGGCAGCCTTCACCTTCGCTCATGTCAGGTTTTTCGGATCAAGCCATTTGATGAATTATTTCCTCATCGGCCTGATGTTCCCCGTTGCAACGGCGATCTTGCCGCTGTTCATCAGGATCCGCGATCTGGGGCTGCTCGATTCCTATTGGGGGGTCATCCTGCCGCAGGTCGCATTTGGCCTCGGCATGAGCATCCTGTTGTTCCGCAACTACTTCCGCAATCTGCCCGACGAACTGTTTCAGGCGGCGTTTGTCGATGGCTGCGGCTACATTCGTTTCTTCTGGTATGTCTCGCTACCGCTGTCGCGGCCGATCGTCGCGACGGTCAGCATCGTCACATTCGTCAATAGCTGGAACAGCTACATCCTGCCCCTGATCATGTTGAACACCGAAAACAAATATCCCTGGCCGCTTGGGATCATGGTCTATCGCGGCGAGTTCGGCACCGAATGGCAATTGGTTCTGGCGTTCATCACGCTGACCATCCTGCCGACCGTCATCGTCTTCTTCCTGGCACAAAAGCACATCATCGCGGGCCTGACGGCTGGCGCGGTCAAGTCGTAAATACGGAGAGCAAAATGGCATCTGTCGAATTGAGGGGTATCCGCAAGGCCTATGGCATGCTGGAGGTTATCCACGGCGTTTCGCTCACGATCGAGGACGGAGAATTCATTGCCCTGGTCGGCCCCTCCGGTTGCGGCAAGTCAACGCTGTTGCGGATGATCGCAGGACTTGAGGAGATCAGCGACGGCGAGGTGCTGATCGGTGACAGCGTGGTCAATGCATTGACGCCACGCGAACGCAACATCGCCATGGTCTTCCAATCCTATGCGCTCTACCCGCACATGACGGTGGCGCAGAACATGGGCTTTAACCTAAAGCTGTCGGGCGTGTCCAAGCCGGATATCGACAAAAAGGTCAACGAAGCAGCGCGAATGCTGGCGCTTGGCGAACTCCTTGACCGCAAGCCGAGCCAGTTGTCCGGCGGGCAGCGCCAGCGCGTCGCCATGGGGCGCGCCATCGTGCGTGACCCTGCGGTCTTCCTGTTCGACGAACCACTCTCCAATCTTGATGCCAAGTTGCGCGTCCAGATGCGCACCGAGATCAAGACCCTGCATCAGAAGGTTGGCACAACTTCCGTCTATGTCACGCATGACCAGATCGAGGCGATGACGCTTGCCGATCGCATCGTCGTTCTGAATGGTGGCCACATCGAGCAGGTGGGAACGCCACTAGAACTTTATCGCACCCCCGCAAATCTGTTCGTGGCGGGCTTTATCGGCTCTCCGGCGATGAATTTTCTCGATGCTGTGGTGGATGCGCAAGATGGCGGACCAAGCGCGCGTCTCGCCGACGGTACCAGCATCAGGCTTGCCGCCGCGCGCAAGGTCAGCCGCGGGCAGACGGTCAAGCTGGGCATCCGGCCGGAACATCTCCAGGCAGGCCAGTCGGGCGACAGCATCGTGCGTGGCGAGACGCTGGTCGTCGAGCCGACCGGTGCCCAGACACATGTTCTTTTCAGCCTTGCCGGTGAGCCTGCGACGGCTGTCGTCGACGGCGCATTCCCGGCTCGTCATGGCACGCCTTTCGAGGCGGCAATTAACGCAGATCAGGTGCACGTTTTCGATCAGCAAAGCGGACTGTCGCTTTGATATGACCCCGCTTACCGCTGGGCCTGCCGCATTCGCTGGATGAGGTTGCGCTCAGCGGCTCTCGCATGGGCCTCGACGATCTTTTGGGTCTCCTCGACGTCGTGGCGAGCCACAGCCGCCATAATGGCGCGATGTTCATCGATCATCGCAATGCGACGTGCCGGACTGACCGGGTACCGACGCGCAAGTCCCCTGACGACCTCGCCATGACGTTGCCTGATCGCCAGAGCCTCTTGGTTGAAATGTCGATCGTACATGATGCCGTGAAATGCTTCGTCCAGTCGATCGAGGTCGGCCTGGTCGTCGGGCTTCATTTCGATCTGCAACTGAACTCTATTCATCGCCTGCAGGTCTTCCTCTGTGGCTTGCTCAACGAAGAGCCTCACCAGATACGGCTCGATGAGGGCTCTGATGTCAAAGATGTTGCGGACGAATGCCTCGTCCAGCGTACGTACCCGAGCGCCGCGGTTTCGGTGAATCACGACGAAGCCCTCGCCGCTTAGCTGATGGAGTGCCTCCCGAATTGGGTTCGTGCTGACGCCGTACCTGCGGCTGAGGTCATGGGTTTTTAGCCAAGAGCCTTCGATCAGGCCGCCGTTGATTATATCTTCCCGCATGCGCTCGTGCAGGGGCTGGAACGCGCCCGCCTCTACGGCCTCCGCTGAAGCCTCGTCAGGCGCATTGTTGTTGTGCAACGTCGGCAATCGGTGTCCTCCATGTCTGCGCCTCTTGTAGCGGCTCAGAAATCATACAGCAACACCGCTTGACTTTGTACAATTTCATATAGTTTATGTGCGATATATCGCACAATCTGGGAGGAGATGCGGATGTTTAAGCTAAGATCGCAAGTTTTTGGTGCTTTGATGATGAGCGCGACGCTCATTGTAGCAGCCTCGCAAGCCACCGCCGCTGAGATCAAATTCGCCTTGGAAATGTTTGAAGGCGACAATCCGGAATTCAATGCTGCGAAAGCATTCAAGGACTATGTTGAAAACAAGAGCAACGGCGAACTGACCGTGCGCTTGTTCCCGGGAAATCAGATGGGATCCGTCCGTGACACGACGGAAATGGTTCAGGCGGGCACGCTGGAAATGACCCTGCCGTCAGACGGTGCCTTTGCCGGATTCTACAAGCCGATACAGGTCTGGTCGCTGCCTTACCTCTTCCGCTCCGCGCCGGTCGCATGGGACGTGATGAGCGGCGAATTCGGCCAGTGGATGCTCAAGGATATTGAGGAGAAGACCGGCATCAAAGCTCTGGCGTTTTCGCAAAACGGTTTCCGATCCTTCGTCAACAATGTTCGTCCCATCAAGACGCCTGCCGATATGCAGGGCATGAAGATCAGGACAATGGAAAGCCCGGTTTACATGGAAATGGTCAAGGCCCTCGGTGCCAATCCGACCCCGATCGCTGGCTCTGAAGCGGTGATGGCGCTGCAGCAGGGCGTAGTCGACGGGCTCGAGAACCCGCCACCGGTGCTCTATACGGGCGGCGCTGCAGATGTCGCAAAGCATCTGACGCTCAACGAACATGTACTCGGCCTCCATATTATCGTCGTCGGAAAGAGCTGGTTCGAATCGCTGCCGCCAGCTCACCAGGCAATCGTCCAGGAAGGCGCGCGCCTCATGGCTTCGGTTGAAAACGTTCAGAAGACGGAAGGCGACTGGATTTACGCGCAAAAGATTGCCGAGGAAAAGGGAGTCCAGGTTCATACCTCGACGCCCGAGGAAAAACAGGCTTTCAAGGACGCCGTCTATCAACCGGTCCGCAAATATATCGCGGAGCAGGTCGGCGAGGAGCTACTGCAGCAGATGGAGGCCTCTGTTGGTGAGGCCGAGGCAAAACTTTATCAGCAGGCAGAGTAACGTCCGAACTGCCTCAAGGTGCCGGACAGGGTTCGGCACCGTTCACGTTAGCCACGGAAGCGCGCAATGACGATACGAGATCTATCACGCACCCTAGCCAAGGTTTGCGAAACCCTGGCTGCTGCCATCCTGCTGATCGTTTGCCTGATCAACTTTGCCCAGGTCGGGGGGCGCTATCTGATGGGAACCTCATTAAGTTGGGGCGAGGAAACGATGCGCTACATCATGATGTGGTTGATGATGCTCGGTAGCGTCACAGCGGTATACCGAGCCGAACATATGGCCGTTGAGGGGCTGCAGGACCTCGTCTCGCCACGATACCGGTCTCTTGTCCGCAGCTCTCTTTATGCGATTGGTGGCATCCTGTTTGTGTTTCTCGCTTATTATGGATGGGCCGCCGCCATCCGGAACCTGTCGCAGCACGCGGCAGCTTCCGGTATCCCCATGGTTGTTCCCTATATGGCGATTCCGATCGGTTCCGTGCTGATCCTTATCCAGATCGTTCTCTGCTGGATCTCTGGCTTTGAAACCGAAGTCCATGAATAGCCACCTGACACTCCTTTCCGGCGAGATTTGATATGATTTGGGTTGCACTTGTTTCCATGGTGCTGCTGCTAGGCGGCGTGCCAATTGCAATGGCGTTGGGTCTCGGCGGCACGCTGGGCGTGTGGCTGACCGGGATCCCGCTCCAGGTCATCGTCACTCGCTTCTTTTCCGGTGTCGACAGCTTCGTCTTCCTGGCCATGCCGTTCTATATTCTGGCAGCGGAAATAATGAACCGCAGCGGCATCACCACGCGGTTGATATATCTTTCATCAATTTTTACTGGGCGCCTTCCGGGCGGTACTGCCTACACAAATGTCGGCACTTCCGTATTGTTTGCCGGGATATCCGGGTCGGCGGTCGCCGACGCAAGCGCACTCGGACGCTTTTTCATGACAGTCATGCCGAAGGAGGGCTACACGAAGGAATATTCTGCCGCGGTGACGGCGGCATCGTCGATCATTGGTCCTATCATTCCCCCGTCGGGCCTCGCGATCATCATGGCTGCCGTCTCGGGCCTTTCAGTGGTCGATCTGTTTGTCGCCGGCGTCGTACCTGGCCTTCTGTTTGGCGTGGCGTGTTGCGTAGTGATCCTGTTGAAATCGATACGCAGCGGTCTGCCAACGTCCATTGTCAAAGTGAAGCGCGACGAACTGCCAAAGCTGCTTCTTGAAGGCACAGCCGTCATGTTACTGCCCTTCATCATTGTTGGCGGGATGGTCACAGGTGCGTTCACGGCCACCGAAGGTGGAGGTATTGCCGTCTTTGTGGCGACGATGCTCGGGCTATTCATGTTCCGAAGCATCAACCTTGCGGATATCTGGGGTGCATTGATCGTTTCCGCGAGGGCAAGTGCAACGATCTACCTGTTGGTCGCGGCGTCCTCCATCCTGTCCTACGCCCTCAACCTGCTTGGAATAGGCGCAATGGTTACGGCAGCAGCGCCGTACTTCGAGGGAAGCCCGGTCCTGTTTCTGGTTGGCATCATGGTCCTGATGTTGATCCTTGGCTTGTTCCTCGACATTGGTGCTGCACTGCTGATCTTTGTGCCACTCGTCATGCCCACGGTGATCCAACTCGGCATCGATCCGATTCAAGCGGCGATGGTGATCATTCTATCGCTCGCCATGGGGTTGATCACACCTCCAGTCGGTGTCGTCCTTTTCATTCTGATGAAGATCGGCAACATCAGGCTAACTCCACTGATGCGCGAACTTTTCCCGTTCATCATTGCGGAGATCTGCATCATCCTGCTCTTGATATTCTTCCCCTCTCTCTCAACCTGGCTGCCGGACCTGCTTCGATAGACCGCGTCAAACTATCTGGAATCGCACATGAAAATTACTGCCATCAAGCCATATATCGCAAGAGTTGGCGTCAGAAACCAACTGGTCGTCAAGGTAGAGACGGACAGCGGTATTTATGGCTGGGGCGAATCCGGGCTGTCTTACCGTGAAAAAGCGGTAGCGGGTGCCATCGACCACTACGCCCAGTTCCTGCTGGGACAGGATCCGATGCGCTGTGGGGCTCTATGGCAGGAAATGTATAGGAGCCAGTATTTCGAAGGTGGCCGTGTTCTGACGGCGGCGATCGCCGCCCTTGATATTGCTTTCCATGACATCAAGGGCAAGGCACTCGGAGTGCCCGTCTATCAATTGCTGGGAGGAAAGCAGCGCGATCTAGTACCGGCATTTGCAACGACATCCGCAGAGCCGGGCGAGGCGATGATCGAGCAGACTGTTCTGCTGAAGGAGGCCGGATGGAACTGCGTGCGTTTTATTGCCGCCGGCCAGGAAAACACCGAGCGTTTCGAGCCGAGGGAATCCATTGCCGTGACCGCCGAATGGGTGACCCGCGCTCGTGCGGAAGTCGGCCACGCGATGACGCTGGGCGTTGAATATCATCATCGGCTGAGCGTCGCGGAAGCTGCTTCCTTCTGCCAGAAAATGCCGAGTGGCACGATCGACTTCATCGAGGAGGCCATCCGTGACGAGGCACCAACCGCCTACGAAGCCTTGCGCCAGATGACGAATGTGCCATTCGCAATCGGCGAGGAGTTTTCATCGAAGTGGCAGTTCCTGCCCTATGTCGAGCGCGATATCCTGCAGTTCTGCCGGATCGATATCTGCAATGTCGGCGGCTTCACCGAGGCGATGAAGGTCGCGGGCTTGTGTGAAGCCCATTATATCGATCTTATGCCGCACAATCCGCTGGGCCCGATCTGTACGGCGGCATCCGTGCATCTTGGCGCGGCTGTCGCCAATTTCAGCTGGCTGGAATGCCGCCAGAGCCCGGCGGAGCAACACTGGGGCTTCGACAATTCCACCCTGTTTCCAGGCCAGATTCAGATGGATGGCGCGTTTTATGTCGTTCCTGACGCGCCGGGCCTGGGAGTGGATGTCAACGAGGCGGAATTGCAGAAAATGCCGTTCGAATACGCCGAGCCGCCGCATCTGCGCCGGACCGACGGCTCGTTCACAAACTGGTAGTCTGGTCAGGCATCGATGATCTCGTCGGTGATAACCTCGAAACGAACCAACTGTGCGGGGCCGAAATTGGTGGTCAAGGCCACGTCAATGGCATCGCGCCCGGTCGCCATCAAGATGCGCCCGATACGCGGCTTGTTGTGACGGGCATCGACCGTGTGCCAGCAGCCGCCAAGATAGACCTGAAACCAAGCACTAAAATCCATCGGGTTCGGATCCTGCGGCACGCCGATGTCGCCCAGATAGCCCGTGCAGTAGCGGGCTGGAATGTTCATGCAGCGGCAAAGCGTAATTGCCAGATGCGCAAAATCGCGGCAGACGCCGGTTTGGTCCATGAAGCCGCCATAGGCGGATCGGGTCGAATCGGCTCTGTTGTAGTCGAATACGATGCGGTCATGGGTGAAATCGAGGATGGACTTGACGCGCGCCCAACCTGTTGGGGTGGTGCCGAAGTTCTGCCAGGCGAAATCGGCCAAGCGATCGGTGTCGCAATAGCGACTGCCCAGCAGATAAACCAGGACATCATCCGGCAGATCCTTGATCGCGTGCTGGACGGCATGTTCGGGGATGATGTCGGGCTGGCCGTCGTCATAGATATCGAACGACGTTGATATTGTGGTCAGACCCGGCGGAGCGAGGATACGCGAGCAGGCGTTTCCGAACCCATCCATGTAATTCCAGGCTTCAATGTCTCGATCGAAGGTCAAAACTTGTTCTGATAAGAGGTCGACGCGGCGGGAGGGATGAATGTTCAACGCCAGTAGCATTGGTGTTGGTTGGGTGCATTCATAGCCCAGATTGAAGCCAGCTCTTATCTTCATGAATTCCTCGGTTCGGTGCCCGTACAAATCGCCGGTCGGCGCTGGGTCATGAGTGAACGCTCAGCAGGGACGAGTGTTCCGTCACATGCCCAGGCAAATGCCTTCTATCGTCAGCAGGTTTCGTCGTCACGTTGACCTGTACCGACATGCCCGCAAAGTCAGTTGGCCCACCGTCGTAACTTCCATAAAGCGGCACGGCCTGGCGTGGGTCGCGCGCAACGCCGACGCGGATCAAGTCACGGTTGCCGACAATGCCATTTGTTGGGTCGAATTCGACCCAGCCGGCACCCGGAATATAGACTTGGCACCAGGCATGTGTGGAGCCGCCGCCACGGGTCGTCGAACCGTCGCGATCCGGGACATAGACATAGCCCGTGACGAAACGGGCAGCCATGCCAAGCGCACGACAGGCCTCGACCATCAGCAGGGCGAAATCGCGACAGGTGCCCTTGCGGGACGACAGTGTCGTCTGCGGTGTCTGTGTGCCGGGTTCATGTCGCCGGGCATAACTGAAGCTTTCCTGGATCGCGCAACACATGGTCATCAACAGCTGACCCGTTGGCGTGGCCATTCCAAGTGCGACAAACTGGCTGGCCCATTTGGCGACTTCATCACTCTGGTCCGGATAATGCCGTTGAATGACCCGCTCAAGGTCCGGTTGCTCCTCAGGGTCATAGGAGAATGGATAGGTTGCGGCTGCCTCGTCAATCTCAAGATCGAGTGCGACCTGCGGCGTGTGGTCGACAGTGATCCAGGTTTCGAAACGCAGGCTTGTCGATGGCCGGGTGATATCGACAATCGCGACGCAATTGCCAAACACGTCCTGAATCCAGCGTATCTGCTGTGGATGTGGATCGCAGAGGAGCGTTGCGTCGAGAAGGCGTTGGTCGTAGCTGTCGCGCGGTCGAAACATCAGCCGATGCTCGCCGAAATGCACCGGTCGTTTGTAGCGATATTCGGTAACATGCCTTACGGAGAAAATCGTCATATTGGAATTTTGGCCTTGCGCTCCAATGATGAGCATGCGCCGGGACGTTGCCTGACTGGGAGCTCTGAATGTTTATCAGGCGACCATAGCACCTCTATGGCTTGGCGGCTTGCCCCATTTTCACTTTCGCGCAGGGAATTTCCGTCGTCTTCAGCTTTTGCCTGACGATCGATTTTTCTGTTTCGTTCCATTGTCATTTTCCCGCCGCACGCCTATGAATTTCACCAGATGGTTCCGCCTGACCAAGGGATGGCGGATGAAAAGGGAACACGGTGAGGATTACCCATCAGGGGCCAAGACCGTGGCTGCCCCCGCAACTGTAAGCGGTGAGCGACGTCCAGAATGCCATTGGCCAAGTGATCGGCTGATAAGGCGGACCGAGCTATGACCCGCGAGCCAGGAGACCTGCCATCGCTGGGCCACGACATCCGTGGTGACTTTTTCGGGCCACGCGGCGGGCGTGGTTGAGGGTGTTATATGCATATTATGGAAGGCTATCTGCCGGCCGCGCATGCGGTTGGCTGGGGCGCGGTTTCCGCGCCATTCGTGATTTACGGTGCCAGGCGCATCGTGACGCTGGTACGAGAAAAACCAGAGGTCAAACTGCTGATGGCGGCATCCGGCGCTTATGTTTTTGTGCTCTCCGCTTTGAAGATTCCATCAGTGACCGGAAGTTGTTCCCATCCAACGGGCACGGGTCTGGCCGCATCGCTGTTCGGACCCACGGTGACCACCGTGCTGGGAACGATTGTTCTCTTGTTCCAGGCACTGCTCCTTGCGCATGGTGGCTTGACGACCCTCGGTGCGAATATATTCTCGATGGCCATCGTCGGGCCCTTCGTCGCCTACGGCTTGTTCAAGGGGATCACCGGGGCAGGTTTCAGCGGAGCGGTGGCGATCTTTTTTGCGGCCACGGTCGGCGATCTTGCAACCTATGTCACCACTTCGCTGCAACTGGCGCTGGCCTTCCCTGATCCGGTATCGGGAATGACGGGTGCCGCTGCCAAATTCCTAGGGATTTTTGCATTTACGCAAGTTCCGCTGGCCATCAGCGAGGGCCTGCTGACCGTCATCGTGTTCAACCTGCTGCAGCGCTACAGCCGCGGCGAACTGAATGCGCTCAACATCTTCTCCGCAAAGGCCTGATCATGCTGAAACGTAATCTCTGGATGCTGTTCGCCGTCATTGCCTTGGCAATCCTTCCGCTCGTCATTCATCACGGCGGCGATGCCGAATTCGGTGGTGCTGACGGTGAGGCCGAAGCTGCAATCACCGAAATCCAACCCGATTACCAGCCTTGGGCGGCACCGCTCTGGGAGCCGCCGAGTGGGGAGATCGAGAGCCTGCTGTTTGCCCTGCAGGCAGCGCTGGGTGCTGGACTTGTCGGTTTCTATTTCGGCCGCAGGACGTCGCCAAAGAAAACCGCGGATACACTGTAACCGATGCGCGCCATCGATCGCTGTGCCCAGACTAACCGGTGGCGTCATCACGCCGCCGGTGAAAAACTCCTTTTCTCCGGCGGGGTGATGGCTGCGTCACTCCTATCGGCAGGATGGACAGGCCAATTGATGTTCCTCGTTGTTATGCTGGCCACTATGAGGGTTGGTGCGCGTATCGCATGGCGCGACATCCTGCGAGCGGCGCGCATACCGTTTCTGTTCATTACGACGGGCACGGTGGCTCAATTGATCTCCGTCACCGCGGTCGATTTCGTGCCGATCGTATCTGTCGTCCCGGGCGAAGGCATAGAGAAAGCGCTCTTTGTCGCGCTGAGAAGCAGTGTCTGCGTCTCAGCCTTGTTGTTCCTGGCATTGACCACACCCTTGTCAAGCATTCTTCAGCTGTTTCAGCGGATAGGGCTCAGTGTCGAAATATCGGATATCGCCATGGTGATGTTCCGGATGATCTGGCTGCTGCTCGATTGTCTTGATGCTGGCCAGCAGTCGCTTGGCGCCCGGCTAGGCTATAGCAGTCGCCGCCGGATGCTGAGGTCCAACGGTCTTTTGCTTGCGTCGTTGCTGCCGCGTGTGTTTGACCGGGCCAGACGGATGGATGCCGGCCTTGCTGCGCGCGGTTACACGGGCCGCTTGAATTTCATCTCGGTCGAAAGGCCGGCGTCGGGTCCGCGGTTGCTGCTGATTGGCGCAGGCTTGATCGGTGTATCTGCAATGACGTGGTGGCTCGGATGATCCTGGAAGCGCATAGGGTTCATTTCGCCTATGAAGATGGGACTGTTGCTCTCGATGAGGTTTCCCTCGCAATCCGGGGGCAGGAGAAGCTGGCGATCTTGGGCGCCAACGGTGCCGGTAAGTCGACCCTGCTGTCGCTTCTCAACGGATCACTCAGGCCTTCCGCCGGAGATGTGCTGCTGGACGGAAAGCCCGTTCGCTACGGCCGTAGAGATCTGACAGAACTTCGGTCTCGAGTTGGCCTTGTCCTTCAGGATCCAGATGATCAGCTGTTTGCAGCGACCGTGTTCGAGGACGTCTCCTTCGGGCCTCTCAACCTCGGCCTTTCCCCCAGTGACACCCGGGATCGCGTGACACATGCGTTGGATGCGTTGGGAATTGATGCGCTGTCGCATCGCCCGACGCATCTGCTCAGCTTTGGTCAGCGCAAGCGGGTCGCAATCGCCGGTGTCCTTGCCATGTCTCCCTCGGTTTTGCTGCTCGACGAGCCGACCGCCGGGCTCGATCCAAAGGGCGTTGAGGAACTCACCGAAACCCTGCACGTGCTGGCCGCAAATGGGGTCGCGGTGGTGGTGGCAACCCACGACATGGATATGGCGCATGCATGGGCGGACAGGGTTGCCGTCTTTGCGACGGGCAAGATCGTGATGGACGGCACACCAGACCAGGTGTTCGGCACCGAGAATTTCTGCGAGCGTAGCGGCTTGCGCAAACCCATCATCCATCAGGTGGCGCAAGGTCTGAGGGATCTTGGCCTGATGCCGGCTGGCAAGGATTTGCCACGCGGCGTCAACGATCTATTGCGGCAGGTCCGGGTGGCGATCACGCCTTAGACTGATCGTCACCGGAAGCTGTGCGGACTGGCGTCGCCCGTCTAGCAAAAGCCGTTCAGCTTCAGGATCTTGTAGGCGTTGATCGATTCCTGCAGTTTGTCCTCCGAATTGCGATCGCCAAGATTGACGTCCGGATGGTGCAGCTTGAGGTTCTGTTTATAGCGGGCCGTGATTTCCGCTGGCGTCGCATCCTGCGAAAGTCCGAGCGCTTCGAAAGCCTTTGCTTCCAGCACCTTGAGTGTGCGCCGCTGAAGTTCTGCCGTTGCCGCTTGACGTTGAGCCGCAGTTTTACGAGCGTTGATCGCCTTGGCTGACCCGGAGCGGGCGGTCGAAGGAAGGGGCATTTCAGAAGGCGGTTTTTTGCTCGTACCAGTGGTAGGACGGCTGCCGCTTGCAGCTTCCCGCTGATAGCGGGCCGTCACCGGGTCTGACAGGTTCGTGGCGAAATTATAACCCTTGTTGTATTCCTTGACGTGCTCGGAACAGAACAGGATGTATTGCCCTTCCGCATCCCGTCCGACGGGTGCGCGATGGCTGCCACTTTTGTCACAACCGTCCCATTGGCATTTCGGGCCACTCGTCTCGCGATGCGGCGCCGGTTTTTTACGGGTCGACCTCAGGCCGACGAAAATCTTTGAATCAGAAGTCATCGCGCCTTATAGGGCAGTCGGCTTGCGACCGGCAAGGCATATGACAATTCGATCAAGCAGCGTGCTGTTCTGTTGCCGCAAGAGCACAATGCTCGACTGGGCGTGTGACCTGTCCGTTGCATGGATCAGACTTTCCACATGGTCAGGCTCAGGCGTTTTGTAGCCAACCGGAGCGAACCGCAGCCAGCAATTGGGCTGCGCTATAAGGCTTGCCGAGAACCATGGCGCCGCCTTGCGCACTGACTTGAGACGTATCCCCTGTCGCGAACACGATCGCAGAGGAGGGCCGCAGGGCGCGAGCACGTTCCGCAAGCTCTTTGCCCGATAGACCCGGCAAGTTCACATCCGTCACCAATACGTTGAACGCGACGGTTTCAAGTGCGGTCATGGCTTCTTCAGCACTGCCTGCGTCGACAACGATATGCCCGGCCTCCTGCAGTATATCAGCGGTGTTCATGCGGATGAGTGCGTCATCCTCAACCAGAACGATGGTCAGCTGCGTAGTCATCTCACAGCTTGCGGCTGGCTTTTCATGGCTGGGTTGGAGCTCGGATGGCTTTGATCGACCACGCTGACGCTGGTTGCCGAGAACGTGTCTGAATTTACGGGCCAGGGCGTCGCGGGTGTAAGGCTTCGACAGCAGTTCGACGCCGGCGTCGAGTTTGCCGCCATGTACGATCGAGTTTTCGGTGTAGCCGGACGTAAAAAGCACCGCGATGTCTGGCAATCGTTCACGGGCTTTGCGCGCCAGTTCGGGACTTTTCAGGGCCCCGGGCATAACGACGTCGGTAAATAGAATGTCGATCGGGATGCCGCTGTCGATGACATTGAGCGCGCTCCCAGCATCGACGGCTTTCAGCACGCGATAGCCAAGATCCACCAGCAGTGCCACCACGGTCTCCCGCACCTGATCATCGTCCTCAACGACGAGCACCGTTTCCGTGCCGCCGGCGATCGGGCCATGGTCAACAGTCACCTCCACGTCTTCCGCCTTGTGGGCACGGGGCAGATAAAGTTTGATCGTGGTTCCATGGCCGACTTCGGAATAGATCTTCACATGGCCGCCGGATTGTTTCACGAAGCCATAGACCATCGACAATCCAAGTCCGGAGCCTTTGCCCTCGGCCTTCGTCGAAAAGAATGGCTCGAAGACCTTCTCGATGATCTCTGGCGGCATGCCGGATCCGGTGTCTGTGACCGCGAGCAGAACATATTGGCCTGGGGTCACTTCGTCATGCGTTCGCGCATAGCTATCGTCCAGGTGCGCATTTGACAGTTCGATCGTCAGTTTGCCGCGGCCGTCCATGGCGTCACGGGCGTTGATTGCCAGGTTGAGAAGCGCATTTTCGATCTGGGCTGGGTCGATGAACGTATTCCACAAGCCACCGGAAACCACGGTTTCCACTTCGACGGCCTCACCGATCGCGCGTCTCAGCATATCGTCCATGCCTTGGACGAAGCGGCTGACATTGACGACTTTCGGTTCAAGGGCCTGGCGACGGCCAAATGCAAGAAGCTGGCTGGCAAGTTTGGCACCGCGGCTGACGCCGGCCATCGCGTTCACGACTCGTTTTTCAGCCCGCTCGTTTCCTTCAACATCTTTCGCCAAGAGGGCAAGATTGCCCGAGACGACCTGCAAGAGGTTGTTGAAGTCATGGGCGATGCCGCCGGTCAGTTTGCCGACGGTTTCCAGCTTCTGTGACTGTGCGAGCTTCGCTTCCGCCTGTCGGCGCTCGTCGATCTCTGCAACAACGCGCGCCTCAAGGGTCTCATTGAGCTGACGCAACTGCTCTTCTGCGCGCTCGCGGTGTTGCACCTGCCGTGCCAACGCTTCGGCCTGTTGGCGCAATGCGGCCTCAGCGGCGCGCTGATGGGTGATGTCTGTGTGAACGCCAACCCATTCGACGATTTCGCCGGATGCGTTCGAAATGGGAAGCGCCCTGATTGCAAACTGCCGCCAGGCACCGTCATAGCGGCGAACCCGGTGCTCGTGGACAAACATGGTTCTGTTGGCAACCGCTGTGTTCCAGGCGACGACGCTGGCTGCAGCGTCATCCGGATGGACAGCGTTTGACCAGCCGTAGCCGCGGTATTCGTCCGGCGTCTGCCCTGTGAGCGAAGACCAGCCCGCTTGCTCGCCAACCATCTGCCCATCTGCGCTGTTGGTCCAGAGAATTCCATGCACAGCGTCCATCGCCATGCGAAACCGGCCATTGCTGATTTCCAGCGCAGCCTGACGAAGCGCCCGCTCCTGGACGTCGATCCCCAGAATATGAACGCCGGGAATGGATCCGTCCGGTTCGATATGTGGCACATAGCGCACCTCAAGCCGTCGAACCGAACCGTCTCCTCGCGGCATATCGGTTTCGGATGAAAAGGTTTCACCAGCCAGTCCGCGGTCGATCGACGGCTGTCTGTCGCTATAGGCGGCCTCTCCGATCATTTCGCGCACATGCCGGCCAACCATGGTTGCGGGGTCGACGCCGAACCAGTCCCGGTAGGCAGCATTCGCGAAGCGGTAAATATGCTCGCGATCGACATAGGAGATCAGCATGGGCACTGCGTCGGTGACACGCCGCAATTCCGCTTCGCGGGCAGCGAGCCGGGTTTCCACCGAGATACGGGCACTGTTGTCGATGATCGTGCACATCACGCCACCGACACTGCCATCCACATCATAGACGGGCGTGTAGAACAGATCGAGATACATCGTCTGCGGACCGCCCGAACGCTGGAAGACAATCGGTTGATCGCGATGGAATGTGGTGTCGCCCCTTAAGCCTGCTTCAAGAATGGGGCGGTTCCAGTCCCAGACCTCAGGAAATGCCTGCGCTACCGGTGTGCCCAACGCCATCGGGTGCCGTTCTCCGGCGATCTCCCTGTAAGCGTCGTTATAGAGCATGATGTGGTCTGGCCCCCACATCAGCACTTTGGCAACGGGAGAGTTGACGATGTTGGCGACGGTCGCCCGCAATTCATGCGACCAGGTTTCGACAGGCCCCAGACTGATGGCGGCCCAGTTTTTCTCCCGGATCAACGCGCCGCATTCACCGCCGCCGATTGGCCAGCCGGGCAATGCCGCGGGCCGCGAGGCTGAAGTCGCATCACGAAGAGCATGAAGCGCGGCGCGCACGACATCGCTGGCATCGACGAAGTCGCCGGACGCCAGGCTATTCGTGATGAACTCCTCGAATTCGGGAGTGAGCGGGACATGGCGTGGCTGACGATCGATCATAATTGTCACTGCCACTTGCGTGTTGCACTGTCAATAAACGTCAACATCTCTGCTTTGGAACAGGGTGGTTTGGAACAAACGCTTCATCCACGGCGTTTCGAGCGACTGAAAATCAAGATTCATCAAAGCAGGTGGAGTACCCTTGGATCAGAGAGACGATTGGCACCTGACAGACAGGCTGCACTATTCCCACGGCAGGGGCGATCCATTCGCTGCCGCCGTGCGCGCCACAAGGATGCCGATGGTCATTACCGACCCGTCGCAACCTGACAATCCGATTGTCTTTTGCAATGAGGCTTTCCAGTCCCTGACCGGTTATGATCATTCCGAGGTGATCGGTCGCAACTGCCGTTTCCTCCAAGGAACGGATACTGATGCCGCCGAGGTCGAGAAAATCCGGATGGCGATCGCGGATGGAGAAAGCGTTTCGGTCGAAATCCTGAATTACCGCAAGGATGGATCGACATTCTGGAATGCGCTCTATCTGAGCCCGGTCAGAAATGATGACGGCGAAATCCAGTTCTTCTTCGCCTCGCAACTCGACGTGACCAAGCATGTCTCGGCCAAGGAAAAAGTAAGCGAACAGAGGGACGAGATCGAGAATGAGGTGAAGTTGCGGACGGCCGAGTTGCAGGCAGCGCTGGAAGCGAAGACATTGCTGCTTCATGAGGTCGATCACCGTGTCAAAAACAACCTGACGATGATCGGATCGCTCCTGCGTCTTCAGTCGCGAAGAATAGGCGATCCCGTTCTCGCATCGAAGCTCGACGCGATGATGGATCGCATCGATGCCTTGGCGACCGTTCACCGGACGCTATATCAGTCTGGTGACGTGACCAAATTTGATGTTGCCGAGTTTGCTGTCAGACTTGCCACAGACATTATAGGATCAAGCGGAAGAGGTGACATTGCCTTGGACACCGAGGTGGAGCCGATCTTGGTTGAAGCTGGCGAGGCTTCATCCCTGGGCCTGGTCCTGAACGAGATCCTCACCAATGCCATCAAGCATGGACTGGCGGACGGCAGGCCCGGCACCATTAAAATCACGGGGCAGTGCCATGGTGGTGACGCAACGATTGTAATTGATGATGATGGTGTCGGCATGGTCTCCGAGCCGTCATCGGGGCTTGGGCAAACGCTGATCAACCGACTGGCAAAACAAACCGGCGCGACAGTCGCATGGTCAAATCGTCATCCTGGGACCCGCGTCACCCTCGTATTGCATGATCGGAATTGATGGATGGAACGGCCGAAACCACCGTTGAGGGTGCTGATTGTCGAAGATGAACCTTTGCTCGCCATGGACGTGGAAATGATGGTTGAAGATGCTGGCCATACTGTCATCGGGGAAGCCAGATCACTTCACGACGTCAAATCCCTGGCACCGGGCGGCGCGCCGGATATCGCGTTTGTCGATATGCAGCTTGCAGATAATAGCACCGGCTTGGAAGTTTGTGCCCATATTCGGCAGCGTTGGGCGAACACAATCATCGTATTCGTGACAGCAAACCCCAAGAAGATCCCCGACGACTTTGCCGGCGCACACGGCGTGATACCGAAGCCGTTTTCGCGGCATGGTTTCATGAACGCCCTGATTTACCTGCAGGAAAGCGTTTGTACGCCGCCGCCCGTATCGAGTTTGCCTGGGAGCTTCGTGGCCTCGCCGCATCTTGCCGCGACATGGTGACGGGAATGCCGACCTGTTCAGGACATTGCTCGACACGGTTGCCGAACAACCCTTTCTATGAACTGCACAAGTAGCTGATGACTGCATCGGAAATGAGCTGCTTGTGCCGGTCGTAAAGTGCCGGTTCCGAAAGATCGCGGCGAAATATCGTACCAAACGTATGGCGGTTGGACACTCGGAAGAAACAGAAGGCGCTGATCAGCATGTGCAGGTCGATGGGATCTATGTCGCGCCGAAAACTCCCGTCGCCCTTGCCGCGCTCGAGAATTTCTTGAAGCGTGCGAATGATCGAGATGTTGAGATCCTTGATCTCACTCGAGCGTTGCATATGGGCTGCCTGGTGAATGTTCTCGATACTGACGAGACGGACGAAATCGGGATTATGCTCGTCATGGTCGAACGTGCTGGCGACAAGGGTGCGCAAAGCCGCGATCGGCGGCATGCCGGAGAGTTCCAGGTCGGCTTCGAGAGAGCGGATCTTGCGATAGGCCTTCTCGAGCACGGCGAGGTATAGATCCTCCTTGCTGCCGAAGTAGTAATAGATCATGCGCTTGGACGTGCGCGTGCGCTCGGCGATCGCATCCACCCGGCCGCCGGACAGCCCATGGGAGGCAAACTCCTCTGTCGCGACGTTCAGAATATCCTCTTTGGTCTTTTCGGGGTCGTTCTTGCGCGTACTGCGCTCTAGCTTCGGCATCTCAACAGCATCCAGGTCGGGCGTCGTTCGGTGGCCGCATGCTGTCCCTGAAGCGCGCGCGAACCTATCCACCGTTCATAGGCGGGACGACGCGGCGTTTCAACTGCACTCAATTGACACGAACTAGTTCGTACATTATTCCTGAGGTTGGAGTGAGGATCCGGTTTCGGCCGGAAAGGACATAGAGGCCGCAATATCCGCTGGAGCGACAGCACTGGGTGGATAGCGGGTGTGGGATGGACAAGTCGGATACAATCATGCGTGCCGGGCTCATTGGCGCCGGCATCCAGGCGTCCCTGACACCGGCCATGCATATGGCGGAGGCGCGAGCCCAGGGATTTGCCTATCGCTACGACCTCTTCGATCTCAAGCACCTTGATGCCGGCGGCGGTGGCGACGAGCGCCTTGCCGGGCTGATCGATCAGGCGGAACGTGATCGTTTTGCCGGTCTCAACATCACCCATCCCTGCAAGCAGTCGGTCATTCCTCTTCTGGACAGCCTCTCCGACGATGCAGCGGCACTGGGTGCCGTCAATACCGTCGTCTTGCGCGATGGAAAGCGTCATGGCCACAATACCGATTGGTGGGGTTTCGCCGAGGCCTTCCGCCGGCGGTTGCCGGATGCCGAGCTTGCACATGTCGTTCAGCTCGGCGCAGGCGGGGCGGGGGCAGCGACCGTCTATGCTATCCTGACACTCGGCGCGGATGCCGTGACCATATTTGATCCAGATCGCCAGCGTGTTTCAGCGTTGGTGGCTGCCATGCAGACGCGGTTCCCAGCTGCCCGGATTGGCGCTGGCACCGATCTGGCCGCCAGCATGGCAGACGCTTCGGGTCTGATCCATTCGACGCCCACCGGCATGGTAAGTTATCCCGGCCTGCCGCTCGACGCTGCCTTGCTGGATGCCCGCCAGTGGGTTGCCGAAGTGGTCTATTTCCCGCTTGAAACGGCGCTCCTTGTCGAGGCGCGTCGGCGCGGTTGCCGTGTTATTGACGGCGGCGGCATGGCCGTGTTTCAGGCGGTGGGTGCATTTGGTCTGTTCGCCGGACGCCAAGCGGATGCTGACCGCATGATGCGCCATTTCAGGGAACTGACCGGCACGGGTGATGCAGCGGAAATTCGTCCGGAGGTGCTGGGATGAAGACGTCGATCGCCACCGTTTCGATCAGCGGCGAACTGCCGGACAAACTGGCGGCCATCGCTGCCGCAGGCTTCGATGGCGTCGAAATTTTCGAGAATGATTTCCTGGCCTTTGACGGAAGCCCGGCCGATGTCGGCAAAATGGTGCGCGACCATGGGCTGGAGATTACCCTTTTTCAGCCCTTCCGCGATTTCGAGGGCATGCCGGAGCCACATCGCTCCCGCACCTTCGACCGGGCCGAGCGCAAATTCGACATCATGCAGCAACTCGGGACAGATTTGGTGCTGGTGTGTTCGAACGTCTCGCCGGTCTCGCTCGGTGGTATCGACAGGGCCGCGGCTGACTTTCATGAACTGGGCGAGCGTGCGGCCAAACGTGGACTGAGGGTTGGCTACGAGGCCCTGGCCTGGGGCCGCCACATATACGATCATCGCGACGCCTGGGAGATCGTACGCCGGGCCCAACATCCGAACATTGGCATAATTCTCGACAGCTTCCATTCACTGGCCCGAAAGATCGATATCAATTCAATCCGCTCGATCCCAAAGGAAAGCATCTTTATTGTCCAACTTGCGGACGCGCCACTGATCGACATGGATCTGCTCTACTGGAGCCGGCACTTCCGCAACATGCCGGGCGAAGGCGACCTAGCCGTTGCCGACTTCACCGCAGCGATCGCCGAAACGGGCTATGACGGCTATTTTTCCCTTGAGATCTTCAACGACCAGTTCCGCGGCGGCTCGGCCACGGCGATTGCGGCCGACGGGCACCGTTCACTGGTTTATCTGGGCGACAAGGTTCGTCGACGGCCTGCGTCATCAGGCCTGACGCTCGCCCCCATGCCGGAACGTGTTCCTGTCAGAGGCATCGGCTTTATCGAATTTTCGGCCGATGCCGACGACGCGGCAGCGCTGACCACCATTCTACAGACGCTGGGTTTTTCCCGGACGGCGCGGCACCGTTCTAAATGCGTTGATCTTTACGAACAGGGCGAGATTCGAATTGTCGTCAACACGGAGGAAGTCGGCTTTGCCAGTGCCGCCCATGCGGTGCGCGGTACCTCGGCCTATGCTGTTGGCCTGTTGGTGGACGACGCCCCTCTGGCCATGGCGCGGGCAGTGGCGCTTGGTGCTGAACCTTTTAGTCAAGCAGTCGGACAGGGCGAAGTCGAGATCCCTGCCGTCCGCGGTGTCGGCGGCGGGCTCATTTACCTTCTCGACGGCAAGGCCGATCGCGGCCGCATCTGGGAAATCGATTTCGAGCCTTTAGACGACGGCGGCAAGATCGTGCCGGCGGGTCTCTTGCGTGTCGACCACATTGCACAGACGGTTGCCTATGAGGAGATGCTGACCTGGTTGCTATTCTACAGCTCGATTTTCGACGTGGAGAAGTCGCCGGTCGTCGACATCATCGACCCATCCGGGGTCGTGCGAAGTCAGGTGATCCAGAACAGCGACGGTTCGCTCCGTGTCACGATGAACGGAGCGGAGAACCGCCGCACGCTTGCCGGCCACTTCATTGCGGAAAATTTTGGCTCCGGCGTCCAGCATATCGCCTTTTCGACCGATGATATCTTTGCGACCGCCGCAACGCTGAAGGCGAATGGCTTTCAGCCGCTTCAGATCTCCCCGAATTATTATGACGATGTCGAGGCGCGTTTCGGACTCGATCCGGAACTGACCGAACGGCTGAAGGCGGACAACATCCTGTATGACCGCGACGACCACGGCGAATACTTCCAGCTCTACAGTCCGACCTATGGTGAAGGCTTCTTCCTCGAAATCGTTGAGCGGCGTGGCTATCGCGGTTATGGCGCAGCAAACGCGATCTTCCGTATCGCAGCGCTGAAAAAGAACCTTCGCCCAGCCGGCGTGCCAAGGAGCTGAGCGATGGACAGTGGCATCACGAGGACAATTGGCGCTGACCGGGTCGAATGCGTACTTCGACCTGTTGACCAGCTTGGCGAGACGCCCTTGTGGTGTGATCGGACGCAAAAGCTCTGGTGGCTCGATATCGAGAAGCCCAAGCTCCAAAGCTTCGATCCGGCCCTGCGTTTTCACGAGATCTTCCCTGATCGCGAGGCGGTCTATCTTGGAAGTCAGGCGCTGACCGCCTCGGGCGGCCACCTCCTTGCGCGGGATCTTTCGCTGCTGGTGCGTGCGCCGGATGGCTCGCTGGCCCATTTTGTCGACATCGAGAACGATCTGGACAATCGACTGAATGACGGCCGGGTCGATCCCTGGGGGCGGATGTGGATCGGCACGATGGACAACCTGTTGCACCGGCCAAGCGGCGCACTCTACCGCGTCGATCCGGATCGATCCGTGTCGCGCATCTTAGGTGACGTCATTGTCAGCAATGGCATTGCTTTTTCGCCGGATCGGCGGCGCTTCCATTTTACCGATACCCGTCGCCACCAAAGCTTTGTCTTCGATATGGATCCCGTGGACGGGACGATCAGCAACAGGCGCATCTTTGCCGACTATGCGATGACTGGCGAGCGGCCGGATGGCGCCTGCTTCGACGTGGATGGTGGACTATGGACTGCGTTCTTCGCCGGCAGCCGCGTGGTGCGCTATGCGCCGGATGGGCGCATCGACACCGTCATCTCGCTGCCGGTGAGCAACCCGACTTGCGTGTGTTTCGGCGGGGCAGATCTCCGCACCCTCTACATCACCACCGCGGCGAAATTCCTGACGCCCGAACAGCGCTTGGCGCAACCGCTTGCGGGCGGTCTGTTCGCGGTGGAAGGCATTGCACAAGGGTTTGCGGAGAACCGCTTCGCGATCTGAGACGGCTCAATAAACAGCGCGAGACGCGCCATCTGGGAGGATGATCATGCTGACAACACGACGGAAATTTCTGGCAGGCTCGGCCGCCGCCTTGGCGATTGGCGCATTGCCTTTGCCGGCATTTGCCGCAACGCGGCTCCGGTTTGCCGATGTGACAACTGCCGATGCTCCGCGTTCCCTGGCACTGGTCGATATTTTCGCCAAGGAAATCGGCCCGGACTTCGAATTCCAGCCCTATTTCAATTCGACCTTGTTCAAACAGGGCACGGAACTGGTTGCCGTCCAGCGCGGCAATCTGGAAATGGCAATGTTGCCACCTTCGGATTTTGCCAAGCAGGCACCGGAATTCGACATTCTGGGTGCCGCCTATGTCGTGCGGGACGCAGGCCATCTCACCGCGATCTTTGATAGCGATATCGGTGAGGATTTCCGCAAGATTGCCCGTGAGAAGCTCGGCGTCGAAATCCTGGCTCCAGCCTACTATGGCGCTCGTCACGTCAATCTCAAGGGCGATCGCAAGATCATGAAGCCGGAAGATCTGGCGGGAGTGAAACTGCGCATGCCCGGCGGCGAGAGCTGGCAGTTCCTAGGCCAGGCGATCGGCGCAAACCCGATCGCGATGGACTATGCGGAAACCTATACCGGCCTTCAGACCGGCGCGATCGACGCGCAGGATAACCCGTTGCCCAACAACAAGCTGATGAAGTTCCACGAGGTCACGGACCAGATTGTGTTGACCGGTCACAATATAGGCTTCGGCCTGCTTCTGATCAGTTCAAAGGTGTTTGACGGGCTATCGAAGGAAGCGCAGCAGACCATGCGCGATGCCGCAAGCAAAGGCTTTGCCTGGAGCACCCAGGAATATCTGAAGCAGGAGGCAGACCTTGTCGGCTTTTTCAAGGATCAGGGGCTTGATATCTATCAACCGGATGTCGCGGCCTTTCGTGCCTATGCGCAGGAAGCCTATCTGAAGTCCCCCCTTTCGACGTCCTGGCCGGACGGCATGCTGGAGCGGATCAATGCGCTCTGATCGAACGGCCCCGTTTGCCGCGTCAGGCAATGAGACCACTCTTGATAACGTGGTCTATGCCGCTCCTCACGTGCTGCGTCATCATGGCACGCGCACCGTCCACGTCGCGACCCATGGCCAGATCAAGCAGGTGTCGGTGATCGTCCGTCACCGGCTTGCCGCGAAAGCTCTTGGCCAGAAGATGGTAACGGAGGAAGCGGTCGAATGTGGAGGACAGGGCATCCATGAGTACGGCGGAGCCGCAGGCCGAGGCAAGCGCCTGATGAAACTCCCAGTCAAACCGCACCCAATCGACGGTTCGCGCGAGATCACCCCGAAGCAATTGGCGCTCGATCGCGGCGAGCTTGTGATGTGCCGCCACGACGCGTGCCTCCCAATCAAGGTCGCCTGCCTTGAAAGAAAGTCCAATGGCGTGGCTTTCCAGAAGAAGACGCAGGTCGCCGAGGTTTTCCAGTTCGGTGATCGAAACCGGCGCGACTTCAAATCCCCGCTGGCCCTCGGCAAGCACAAGATTTTCGGACGCGAGGCGCGACAGCGTTTCGCGCAGTGTCGAGACGCTGACCGCATAGCTGTCCTTCAACTGCTCAAGCCTGAGTTTCTGGCCAGGAGCCAGTTTGCCAGCAATGATGTCCTCGCGAATAAGGCGAAAAGCCATTTCGCTGGCTGTCTCCAAACGCTCTTTGTCGTATCGGTTCATGACGCCTCCTGAGGCTTGAAGTATATCCGATAGTCAACAAAATCTATGACAAAAGTTATTTGACAGGAGATAATGGAAGGGGGACATTCAAACAGGGATAGGCGAACTGGTCGGCGTTTGACATAAACGAACCATTTCGTACAATATTGGAGATGCCGAGTTCCGGGAGGGAAATCGGTCTTTGGAGGAGAGCCGACGGCAGGGCCGGTCGGCCAGTGGAGGATCATATCATGACGTTCAAACTCACACGGCGCTACCTTCTTGGCGCAACCATCGCTGCATCGGTGGCCATGGGCATGCCGGCCTTCTCGCAGGATAAGCCGGTTCTCAAGTTCTCGGCCGTCTTTTCGGAGCAGGACATTCGCGCGGAGATGACGAAGTCCTTTGCCGAGGCGATCAAGGACAGCTTTACCCTTGAGCCCTATTATGGCGGTACACTGTTCAAGCAGGGCACGGAGCTCGTCGCACTCCAGCGTGGCAACCTGCAAATGGGCAATATCGCCCCGCAGGACATTTCCAACCAGATTCCGGAATGGTCTGTCCTGACATCTGCCTATCTCTTCCGTGATGCTGCCCATGTGACCGCCTTTTTCGAAAGCGAGACCGGCGCGCAGTTCAAGAAGATGGCTGAAGACCAGCTTGGCGTGCGCATTCTCGGGCCAACCTATTTCGGTGCCCGCCAGGTGGGTCTGAAGACAGACAAGAAGATCAGCACGCCCGCAGACATGGCCGGTATCAAGTTGCGCATGCCCGGTGGCGACGCCTGGCAGTTCCTCGGAACGGCGCTCGGTGCAAATCCGACGCCAATGGCCTATGCCGAAGTTTATACCGGCCTTCAGACCGGTGCGATCGATGGGCAGGACAACCCGCTTCCGAACGTCAAGAACATGAAGTTCTATGAAGTCATGTCGCAGATTGTGCTGACATCGCATCTGATCGGCTATGACCTGTTGACGATTTCCAGCAAGGTCTGGAACGAGATGGCTCCCGAACAGCAAGCCGCATTCCAAGCTGCAGCCGACAAGGCGATGGCCTTTAGCCAGGAGAAGCACCTGGCGCAGGAAAAGGCGTTGATGGATGAGTTCAAGGCGGGCGGTCTCGAGATCTACGAGCCAGACCTTGCTGCCTTCCGCAAGTTCGCCCAGGAAAAATACCTCGCCTCCGATCTTGCCAAGTCTTGGCCCGAAGGCATTCTTGAAAAAGTTGCCGGCCTTTAGGCTGAACACTGCGCTGTTTCGGGGAGAAGCAGCGCATGCCACGGGGTTCAGGCCGACCGAAAGCCCGGTCGGCCGGGACCTGTGCGATTGAGGAGAGAACCCCATGTCTGGAAAATACGATACGCTCGGTGCATGGCTGCGTCAGCGGGCGGAGAACATCCTTTGCCTCATGCTCTTTGGCATGTTTGCGGTCTTTCTTCTGCAGATCGTCTTTCGCTATGGACTGAACCTGTCCATCGGCTGGACCCATGAAGTCAGCGTCGCGCTGTGGATATGGATCGTGCTTTTCGGCTCTGCCTTCGTGGTGCGGGAAAGCGAAGAAATCCGCTTCGACTTCTTCTGGGCAAGCGCCTCCGACCGGGCGCGTCGCGTGATGACGATCATCATGGCTGCCGCGCTGATCATCGCCTTTGGGGTCTCTCTTCCAGCGGTCATCGACTATGTCTCATTCATGAAGGTGGAGAAGACGGCCTATTTGAAAATCCGCTTCGACTATCTTTATTCCATCTATGTCGTTTTCGCCGTCGCGATGATCATCCGCTACATGTGGCTCGGCATTCAATCCATTCGCGGCAAGGCCCCCGAAGCCTTCGATCCCACCAAGGCGAGCTCCGGCGTATGAACCTCACCAGCCCCTTCTCCCTTGCCATCGTCGCCATCACTGCGTTGGCATTTCTAGGCCTGCCTATTGGGCTGTCGATGATGGTTGGCTCCATTCTGTACCTGTTCATGATCGGCGCCGACATGGGGACCGTTGCCGAACAGTTTCTGAACGGCATGTATTCGAACTACATCATCCTTGCCGTGCCACTTTTCGTGCTGGCGGCCGAGTTCATGAATATCGGCTCGATGACAGAGCGTCTGCTGACATTCTGCAATGTGCTCGTCGGGCGGTTTCGCGGGGGACTTGCGCAGGTCAACATCGTACAAAGCATCGTCTTTGCCGGCATGTCCGGGTCGGCGATTGCCGATGCGGCCGGCAGCGGCAAGATGATGCAGAACATGATGACCAAGGACAATCGCTATACGCCAAGCTACGCGGCGGCGCTCACGGCAGTCACCTCTGTCATCGGACCGATTATTCCGCCGTCAATCCCGATGGTCATCTATGCCCTCGTTTCCGACGCCTCGATCGGTTATCTCTTCCTCGCCGGCATGGTGCCCGGTCTGCTGATGGCAGGCCTTCAGATGATGCAGGTGGCTATCACCGCACGCCGCAAGAACTTCCCCGTCGAGGAAGCTGTTCCACTGCGGGACATCCCGATGATCACCTGGCGGGCATTTCCGGCGCTAATGATGCCTGTTGTCCTGCTCGGCTGCATCTACAGCGGCATCACGACGCCTACAGAGGCCGCAGCTCTTGCCGCCGCCTATGCCTTGGTGATCTCCATCGTCATCTATCGCAGCATATCGTTTGCCGCCTTTTATGACGCATTGAAGGTCAGTTCCAAGACGACGGCGTCGATCGGCATGCTAATTGCCGGTTCGCTGGTCTTTAATTATGTGGTCACCGTCGAGAATATCCCCGACAGTTTGCGAGTCATCCTCCAAGGGTGGGACCTCTCGCCGATCGGCTTTCTGATCCTGGTCAACGTCATCCTGCTGCTGCTCGGCTGCGTGCTGGAAGGCACCGCGATCCTGCTGATCATTGTGCCGGTTTTTATCCCGACGGCGCAGGCGCTCGGCATCGACATGGTGCATTTCGGGGTCATGGTCGTCGTCAACATCATGCTCGGCCTCGTCACGCCGCCTTATGGCTTGCTGCTCTTCATCATGACCAACATCTCCGGTGCTCCGGTCAAGGACATCATCCGCGATGCGCTGCCCTTCCTGTTCTGGATGGTAGTCTGCCTGATGATCATCACATTCGTCCCCGACATGGTCCTGTGGTTGCCGAGGCAATTCGGATACCAGGGCTGAGAAACGAGAACATTATGACCGACCTGAAACCGCTCTATATTCTCAATGGCCCGAACTTGAACCGGTTGGGCAAACGCGAACCGGAAATCTATGGCCATACCACGCTCGCGGAAATCGAGGGCTGGTGCCGCGAGGCCGCCGGGACCCGACCCGTCGAATTTCGCCAGACCAATAGCGAAGAGCGCCTGATCGAATGGGTGCATGAGGCCATCGATGAAGGCTCGGCGATCATTATCAATCCGGCCGCTTTCACCTTCACCTCGATCGCCCTGCTCGACGCATTGAAGATGTTCAAGGGACCGATCATCGAGTTTCACATTTCAAATGTGCACAAGCGGGAGCCGATTTATCATCGTTCCTATGTCTCGATGACGGCAACCTCGGTGATGGCCGGCCTGGGCGCCACGGGTTATCCCATTGCCGTGAAAGCCATAGAAATGCTGATCGAGAAAGGCTGAGAAGCCACCTCGGCGATCACGGTTCGCGTCGAAAAGCAGGTTCTCATGCGTTCTAGGACTGTCGGCCAAGCCAACTGCTCAGCCGGCTCCATGATCAGGCAATGAGCCAAATCTCGGCGCTTTGGCTTCATGGAGCTTAGCGCTGCGTTGATCTGAGAAGAGATTTGCACCTTCGCTCGCCACTGCCGCAACCCGTTTTGGCGATCCAGTTCCGACATCACCGATGGCCAAAACGCTCGGCAAGGTGGTTTCAACCGGCAAGGGCTGGAATAGAAAAAACCGGCTCGCCGTGATGGCGAGCCGGTTTCAGTCAGAGGCCCGTGCGCCGGTAGCGGTCGCGCTCCTGCTGCACCGCTGCCGAATCGTACGGCGCCAGCTTGTCATCGAACGTCGACCAGCCCTGCTCGGTATAGGCGCGGCGGCGTTCGACGGGATCAACCCAACTCGAGCGCTTCAGGATAGCGTTTGCCTCATCCACCTTCGTGTCGTCAACCTTGGCGGTCACCAGAGTGCCACCGCGGCGCACGCCCTCGGCATAGACGTGTGCGTGCTCTTCCGGAACGCCCGAATCCGTCAATGCGCCGATCAGGCCGCCAGCAGCGCCACCGGCGACTGCACCTGCAAGCGCGCCCGCAGCGGTTGCGGCAAGCCAGCCTGCGGCAACGACCGGGCCAACGCCCGGGATTGCCATTAGGCCAAGACCGGTGAGCAGGCCACCAGCGCCACCGACGACGGCGCCGATACCCGCGCCCGCGCCGGCTTTTTCGCCAACGTCAGAACGATCGTCAACTGTCTGCCCGGCGGCGTTGTTGGACACGATGCTGATGTCGTTCGAAGGGATGCCAGCAGCCTCCAGCGCCGTAACCGCGGCACGGCCATCCGCATAATCGTCAAAAAGTCCGGTAATGTTTTTCATCTTGGTGTTTCCTCGTTGTCTTTTTTAAACGCGATTACTCAGCAACAATGTTGCCCTGATAATCCATGCTGGCCTTGACGGGCTTGCCGTCCTTGCTGGCGGAGGCCTGCCATACACCTTGTTCTGAAAGCTTGAGATCGGTCACGTTCGAATAACCAGCCTCTTCAAGGCGCTCTTTGGCCTGTGCTTCGGTGAAGCTGTTTTGACCTGCGACCGGGGCTGTCGGATTGGTCTGATCAGGCGTGGCGATCGCTGGCGTCTCGCCGTCGGCGGACGGAGCAGTGCTGGTCTGAGCATGGGCGCCAAAGGCTGATGCGCCAAGAAGCGCAGCCACGAAAACAATCTTTTTCATGTTATTTCCTCATCTTACCGGCATGTGTTCACAGTTGCCGTGGCAGCAAAACTCCGCGGATACGAATAGGTTCCCCAACTTGAACCGTGAAAGCGCTGTACGACTTTCGGTGGAGCGGCGGATTTTTTCCGCCCTGTGCCGTTGCAAGTAAGCGTCCCAAACTTTGCTGCGCACCGCTTTAATCTCACGGAACCAACAGGGTCCGCCGGGGTTACGCATTGGCGTGGTCACACAGATCAATTGGCATCGCTGCACGATTTGCCCTCGGAATTGAGCGCTCCGTTTGGGGATCATTCCAGGCGCAGGCGGGTGCAAATAGGAAAAACGATACGGCTGGATATTTCAAAAAATCCGTAGCCGGACCGAGCGACAATAAAGACGCTCGCCAAACAGGGAGGCAAGGCGACAATGGTGGACAAAAATATCGACACGGATATTGGCAATGGTGGAGAAACTCACCAGCACATTCCAAGCAAAGGTGCTCACGATTCCGAAGGGCACCTGACGACCAATCAGGGGATCCGTGTTTCCGACAATCAAAACAGCCTGAAATCGGGTAGTCGAGGACCAACATTGTTGGAAGACTTCGTCCTGCGGGAGAAGATCTTCCACTTCGATCACGAGCGAATTCCCGAGCGTATCGTGCATGCGCGGGGTTCGGGTGCACATGGCTTCTTTGAGATCTACGAATCCCTTTCAGAATTGACCAAGGCCGATCTTTTCCAGCGACCGGGCGAAAAGACCCCAGTCTTCGTTCGGTTTTCGACAGTTGCCGGTGGTGCCGGCTCGGTGGATACGCCTCGCGACGTGCGTGGTTTTGCGGTCAAGTTTTACACCAAGGAGGGCAATTGGGACTTGGTCGGAAACAACATCCCGGTTTTCTTCATCCAGGATGCAATGAAGTTTCCCGACCTTGTGCATGCCGTTAAGATGGAGGCTGACCGTGCCTATCCGCAGGCGGGCAGCGCCCACGACACATTTTGGGATTGGGCATCTCTCATGCCGGAAACAACCCATATGCTGACATGGGCTATGTCCGATCGCGCCATTCCGCGCTCGTTTCGAATGATGGAAGGCTTTGGTGTCCACACATTCCGCTTAATCAATGCGTCAGGTAAATCGAGCTTCGTCAAATTTCACTGGAAGCCGAAATTGGGCCTGCAGTCCGTTGTCTGGGACGAAGCGCTGAAACTGCAAGCAGCTGACAATGATTACCACCGTCGCGATCTCTACGAGTCGATTGCTGCTGGAAATTTTCCGGAGTGGGAGCTGGGGCTGCAGATCTTCGATGAAGATTTCGCCAATAGTCTGCCCTTTGATGTGCTTGATGCCACCAAGCTCATTCCTGAAGAGATGGTGCCAGTCCGCATCGTGGGACGCCTTGTGCTGGATCGCAACCCGGATAACTTTTTCGCCGAAACCGAGCAGGTGGCATATTGCCCTGCCAACATCGTGCCCGGTGTCGATTTTTCCAACGATCCTCTGCTTCAGGGCCGCCTGTTCAGCTATCTTGATACCCAGAAGTCGCGGCTGGGTACGGCGAATTTCCACCAGTTGCCGATCAATGCCGCCAAATGCCCCGTGATGAATTTTCAGCGGGATGGGCAGATGCAGATGAACGTGCCGAAAGGCCGCGCCAACTATGAACCCAACAGCCTCTCGGCGCATGGCGAAGACGGTGGGCCGCGTGAATGTCCTGTCACCGGTTTCCGCACACTCGAACGCAGCACCGGAATTGATGAGGAAGGTAACAAGTTGCGGATCCGCCCGGAGCTCTTCGCCGACCATTATAGCCAGGCTCGGTTGTTTTGGCTGTCTCAAACGCCGTCCGAGCAGGCCCATATCGCTTCATCTTTTGTCTTCGAGCTTTCCAAAGTGGCTTTGGAGCAAGTCGCACCCCGTATGGTGGCAAATCTCTTGAATGTTGATCCGGAACTGGCAAGACGCGTTGCCGACGGTCTGGGCATCACTGTGCCGAAGAAAAATCCCGCCGCACGCGCGCCCTTTGACATGGATCCATCGTCGGCGCTTTCGATTCACAAGAACATGAAAAACACGATAGAGGGACGCAAGATTGGCATTCTGATCGCTGATGGCAGTGATGCAAAGGCTTTGAAAAACCTTGTTGCGAACATTGAAAAAGCTGGAGCCACAGCCTTTGTTGTCGCGCCGAAAGTCGCCAAAATCGTATTGTCCGACGGCAAGGCGATCAAGGCTGACGGCCAGCTGGCGGGATCTCCGTCGCAGATCTTCGATGCTGTGGCGATCGTGCTTTCGGCGGACGGATGCACGCGTCTGCTGAAAGAGGCCGCCGCGGTCCAGTTTGTCATGGATGCATTCGGTCACCTCAAGGCGATCGGCGCCAATGGCGATGCAAAGCCACTCCTGAATAAGGCGGGGGTTGAAGACGGCGAAGGGATTGTCGGTCTCGATGACGACTTCATCGCCGCTGCCGGCATGCGCTACTGGGATCGCGAACCTGACATTCGCACCTTGGCGTAAAGGCCAGTGAAAGCGGCAACATCGCAAACCGGTTCCCTATGGAACTGGTTTGCGCAGAAAGGCCACAAGCATGCTCTCTGCACAAGTGTCGCGGAGGGTAAAACCTTCAAGTCTTTCCCTTGCAACGTGCATTCGTTCATAGGTTGCAAGGCTTCTCTGTCATCAGTTCTGGCGTCCGGTCGTTAAGCCAGCCAATGACACTCGCCCTGGACTGGCGATCATGTTCCGCCGGATCGGCAAGGCTACCGATCTCGAAACAAATCGAATTCGATGGAACGTCTGCGGATGAGCTTCACCGAACGATCGGGCAGTATGACGTAGGTTTCTTCGGCTCTTCGACCATATTGGTCGATCAAGCGATGGGTGAACGTACTGCCGACCGGAGCCTTGGTCAGTCGGGTCTGCGGCTGGCCGCGATAGGTTATGCTGCCGGGGATGGGTTCTACCGCGGTAGCGGTGCAAGCCGACAAGACAATAGCAACAAGCGTGATTGGCGCGAACTTCTTCATGATCATTGTTCCAACGATTTGAAGCTGATGCTTCGATTCCAGAGCATTCATCAGACAGGGACATACGTGCATAATCGCAGTGACGTCACTGGTAAAAGCCGGACGGTCTACATTGTTCCGGACCCCACATCGTTCGCAATATGCCAGTCTCGCTGAACAGCTCGCCTATTTTGCTGCTGCGTTGAGAGCGGCCTCCCGTTGATGGGCCTGCAGTTGAACCTGGGCTGCCGCCGCTGCGGAATTCTTGTCATCCCCCCCGATCTGCACCGTCGGTTGCGCAAACTCAATGCCATTCTGCTTGAAGGCTTCGCGCAGCATGGCATAGGCGCGTCTGCGGATCGCCGACTGTAGTTGCGTGGGCTTCAGTGTCATGCCGAAACTGAGCTTTATGCCGTAGTCGGTAAACTCTTCGACGCCTTTCATCTTGAGGTTTTCGATGATGAACGGCTGGAACTCCTCATCATCACGCAGGGTTTTGCCAACTGTCTTTGTGATTGATTTGACTTTGGCAATATCGGCCTCGTAGGACACCGTCAGCATGAATTTCACCACCGACCAGTCGCGGCTCATGTTCTGAACTGCGCCAAGTTCGCTGAACGGCACGATATAGATCGGGCCGCGATGATGGCGCAGCTTGATTGAGCGCAGACTGAAGGATTCGACCGTGCCCTTATAGCTGCCGCTCTGGATATATTCGCCGACGCGAAATGCATCGTCGAGCAGGTAGAACATGCCGCTGATCACGTCCTTGACCACGGTTTGCGCGCCAAAACCGATGGCCACGCCAACGACGCCAGCACCGGCGATCAGGGGCCCGATTTCGACGCCCAGAGACGAAAGACCCATCATCACGGCAATTGCAACCAGAAGAATCATCAAAATGTTCTTGAAGATCGGCAGAAGCGTACGAATGCGGGCGCGGCGCCGCTCCTGTTCGCTGCCGATTTCGAATGTCGCTTGCGTCTGTCCGAGCTTGCGATCAATCAACACCTTTGCGACATTCCAGATCAGATCGACGGCGAGGAAAATGATCCCTGCGCTGAGGAGACCGCGGACGAGACGCAGGGTCGGTGAATCCTGCATTGTCATTTCGGTGAGCTCGATTTCCAGCACATCTGCAAGGAAAATAAGAGTGCCGATAATGAGGGCAGCGCGAATGCCGCGCTCCACGATGACGGAGAGCAGTGTCATACCGGAGCCGTCATCCCCATGAGCGGCAGGCGTGCCCAGGAGATTGTTGACGGAAGCCTTGGCCAGAACGATCGCGCCGGGCAGTGCCGCAACAACCACGGCAATCCAGAACAACTTCATGGCACCTGCGACCCACAACAGCCAGATCGCAATAAAGTAAAGCGTCCAGAGAGTGTTCTTGGCGCGCCAGTTGATGCGGGGCTTGTGCTCCGCCAAAGACGTTGGATGCGGTCGCCGCCACACGGCTTCGATGGCGATCGCCAGCAGTACCAGGCCAAGCGCGTAAGCGACGAGCTGTCGAGCAGGAATGGAAAAACCCATAGTGCCCAGCAATCTTATGGTGACCCAGCCGAAGGCGTACCATCCAATCAGATAGACGGCGCGCTTTGACCAGTGCGCGGCCGCTGCATCGCTGACGGGAATGACGCGGTGCAAATGGGATGTTGCGTCGGTCAAACCCGGCGGCGCCAGAAGTACAGTGACGATGGCGCTGGCCAGCCGGAACACGACAATGGCGAGCAGATAACCGACAACGATCTCCCGGATCAGCGGCGGCCATTCGAATAGAAGGAAAAATCCGATACTTCCAATGGCGAAGGACGCAAGATAACAGGCTGCCCACAGCAGTCTGGTACCGACGGCAAGCGTCCGCTCGTGGACGGTCGTGAACGGAGCCTGCGCCATCCAATGCCGCCACCGGGAGGTCAGAGCGCGGAAGATCCATTGTAGGAGGAACCCTGCTGCCAGGAACGCACTGACTAGAAAGATTGGCCGTATACCGCGACTTTCCTCGATCTCCTGGTCCAGGAAATCTGCTGCCTGCATCGTTTGCGACGGAAACGATCGGCTCGCTTCAAACAGGCCTGCCATATGCGATCGGAACCGCATGGTGAAATCAGCAAAGGAAATATCGGGTTCGGAGTGCGGCGCAACAGGCCGTTCGGCAGTCGGCGCGGCGTCTGCTTGCTGCAGAAGCCATTTCTGCACGTCCGGGTCGGCAATAAGCTCAACGAAACGCTGGACGTTTTCCGGCGGCGATGAGCTGGGTTGAGCTGTTTGCGCAGCCGCTGGGAGTGATGAGAAGCAGAGAAACACAATCAGAAGCGCGGCCTGAAGCCTCGGTGTTATAGATACATGCATCCATGACGTGTCCATCACAAAGTCTCCCCGCCCGAGCTTGGACCGTTCTTGTGATCATCTTTGCAATCAGCGCCGGTTCTCGTCAATCCGCAATTGAGGAGACTGTGATGCTGATGGATGCGGCCCGCAGAATGAAGCTTATGTCTCACCTCATGCAACCCGATCGCTGGTCACATTAAAGAACAGAGAAAAGCGCGACGGGCGCGGGGGAGAACCTAGGGGAGGTGAAAATGTGGACCAGCCGCAGAAAATTCCGCATTTAGCGGATGCTCACGTTCAGACGTGTCAACAGGTGATCGTTGCCTGTCTACTGATTACGGCCTCATACTGGATGGGCTCGCAGACATACGGCTATACTGCAGCGCCTAACACCGGTACCAGCCGGTGACGCTCGTCTTTACAGAGCCAGCCTGCCTAAATCAAGGCAGGCTGGATCCTTGCGCTGATGCGATCAGAGAACGCTGACGCTTTCGGCCTTCGACTTGCCTGTCTTGCGATCCTGGCCAACTTCGAAGCTAACCTTGTCGCCGTCACGCAGCGAGCCGCCCTGCTGCAAGGCAGAAACGTGAACGAAAACGTCTGGACCGCCATTGTCAGGCGTGATGAAGCCAAAGCCCTTGTCTTCAGCGAAAAATTTAACCGTACCGGTCGCCATGATAGTTCCTCTTTAATTGTGCAGCCGTTTGACTCGCGCGCAGAACCTATCGTTCTGGTGCGTGCTTATCAACGGTCTAATGCACTTCTAGTGCAATCGAGTCGAAACGTCGACACTTGTAATCGCATGATTTGTCATTTTTCGCCTTCTATCCAGCCTGCTCGTTTGCATTTGGCTTTCATCCGACCATAGATGAGCGTCCGCGGGCGAGATACGCTCCCTGCCTATCGGCCCGCGGCGTCAATGCGCTGTCGCTGACGATGGTTTTCCCGCGCAGGAGCAGGCGCACCGGCCAGCCGCGGATCTCAAGGCCCTCATACGGTGTATAATCAGCACCATGCTGCAGCATCTGATTGGTCAGTGTGACGCGTCTTTCCGGGTCCCAGAGCGCGATATCGGCGTCTGCGCCGATCGATATGGTCCCCTTCCTCGGATAGAGACCATAGAGTTTGGCGTGATTGGTCGATGTCAGGGCGACGAACTGGTTTATGTCAATGCGCCCCTTCATGACGCCTTCGGAAAACAGGATAGGCAGGCGTGTGGCGACCCCCGGGATGCCGTTCGGTATCCAGCGGAAATGCCGCTTGCCCTTTTCATTCATCTTTCCTTCCGGGTCGTCGAAGCGGAAGGGACAGTGATCCGACGAGAAGAGGTCGAACACGCCCTGTTCAAGCCCTTCCCAGCAGGCGTCCTGGCTTGCCTTGTCACGCGGCGGCGGCGAGCAGACATATTTGGCCCCTTCGAGTGCTTCCTGATCGAGATCGTCCGCCGTCAGCATCAGGTATTGCGGGCAGGTCTCACCAGCGATCTTCTGCCCACGCCGACGGGCACGGCGGATTTCCTCCATCGCCTCGCGGTTGGAGACATGCACGATGACAACAGGCACATCGACAATTTCCGCCAGCGACAGAGCCCTGTGCGTTGCCTCTCGTTCGGCTGCGATGGGTCGGGTCGTCGCGTGAAACTTGGCTGCGAGCTTGCCTTCTTCCTCGTGTCGCCCGATCAGGTAGCGGATCGCATCTTCGTTCTCGCAATGGACCATGACCAGCGCGCCGGTGCGCCTCGCAGCGTCGAGGGTCGCGAGGATTTCGTCGTCGCGCAGGCGCAGACCCTCATAAGTCATGAAAATCTTCAGCGATGTGTAGCCATCCTCGACCAGGGCTGGCAGTTCCTGGCCGAGCACGTCAGCTGTCGGATCGGTAATGACAAGATGGAAGGACACGTCGACATGACATTGGCCATCTGCCTTGGCGTGATAGACTTTGAGTGCCTCCCGCAGCGACTGGCCTTTTTCCTGCATGCAAAAGGCAAGCACGGTGCTGTTGCCGCCGATTGCGGCAGACCGCGTGCCGCTGTCGAAATCGTCGGCCATCACGATGCCATCGCCGGAGGGCTGGTCGAGATGCACATGGCTATCGATACCGCCGGGCAGGACGAACAGGCCCCGCGCGTCGATGATCTCGTCCGCGTCATCGAGTTCCGCGGCAAGAGCTGCGATGCGCCCATCCTTGATGCCGACGTCACTGACAAAAGTGTCGCTCGCGGTTACCACCGTTCCGTGCCTGATCACCGTATCGAAACGCATATGTCGGTTTTCCTCGTTGTGATCTATCGCGTGCCGGTCGGCTTAGCTCACCTGCGCCAAGCCCTCTGGTGTCGAGAGGATCCGGTCAAGCGCTGTCGTAAAGCGATCGACTTCCTCCAGCGTGTTGTAATGCACCATCGACACCCGCAACATGCCGCCATGGTCGGTCAGTCCGAGATATTCGGCAAGTCGGCGGGAATGGAAATCGCCGAAACGCATGGCGATCTTTTCGCTGTCCATCGCCTTGCACAGGTCTGCTGCGTTGCGTCCATCGAAACGAAAGGCAATTGTCGGCACACGCTGAGCATCGCGATTGAATGAATGACCAACAATCTGGCAATCATTTCGCGAGCGCAGGTAGCTGAGCAACCGCTCGGTCAGCTGGTTTTCCTGCTCGGTGATTGCGCGATAGGCGGCTTCGATCTTTTGACGCACGCTGCCGGTCTCGCCAGCCTGTTCGCCCAGCGCCACCAGATAGTCGACAATTCCGCAGGTGGAGAAGGCAAGCTCGTAGTTTGGATTGCCCGGTTCAAGTTTGGCGGGCACTTTGTCTCGGCCGTAGAAGTAGTGATAGAGCGGGTCGAGTTCGAGCAGCAGATCATGCTTTCCGTACATCAGTGCATAATGGGGCCCATAGGTCTTGTAGAGACTGAACACGTAATAGTCGACGTCGAAGGCCTGCACATCGACCGCACGGTGTGGGGCAAAGGCGACGGCATCGACGCAGATCTTTGCTCCCTTGGCATGGACAAAATCTGAGATCGCGCGGATCGGATTGATTGAACCAAGGAGGTTCGAACAATGGGTGACGCAGACGAGCCTGGTGCGCTCGCTCATCAGGGGGGCGAGATCGGCAAGGTCAAGCGTCAGGCTGTCCTTGTTGAGGGGCCATGTTTTCACGATGACGCCGCGCTCCTGCAACCGGTCCCAGGGACCGATATTGGATTCATGATCGGCGATGGTGACGATGATTTCGTCGCCGGGGGAAAGCTGGCTGTGCATGGCGCGCGCAAGGTTCTGCAGCAGGGCTGTGGTCGAATTGCCAAAGATGATCTCTTCCGGGCGACTGGCATTGATCAGATGCATTGCCGCCGTGCGAGCCTCGTAAAGCGCGGCCGCTGCCGCCTGCGACACCTCATAGGAGCCGCCGATCTGGACGTTCTTCTCGATCAGGAACGTGTTGATGCGTTCGACAGCGCCTTTGAGGATCTGCGAGCCGCCGGCATTGTCGAAAAATGTCCATCCGCGGTCGAGCCCTGGAAATTGGCTGCGCACGTATTCAAGATTAAGCGGCGAAGTGGTGGCCATCCTTGTTGTCCTCCAGATTTATTATTGTGTTCAGTGATTGAGGACGGCGCGCAGGAAACCGCGCGTCCGTTCTTCTTTCGGATCATCGAAAATGGCTTCTGGCGTGCCGGCCTCCACCAGACGGCCGCTGTCCATGAAGATCACCCGGTCGGCCACCTGGCGGGCAAAACCCATTTCATGGGTGACGACGATCATGGTGACCCCGGTACCGGCGAGTTTGCGCATCACGTCCAACACTTCGCCAACCATTTCCGGGTCGAGCGAAGAGGTCGGCTCGTCGAAGAGCAAAACGCGCGGTTCCATGGCGAGTGCCCGCGCGATGGCCACACGCTGCTGCTGACCACCGGAAAGTTGGCCGGGGTATTTCTCCGCCTGTTCGCCAATGCCGACCCGTGCAAGCAGCTCGCGGGCCTTTCGTTCGGCATCTCCTGCCGACGTCTTGCGCACCCGCATCGGCGCCAGCATGACGTTCTTCAAGACAGTCATATGGGGGAAGAGGTTGAACGACTGAAACACCATGCCGACCTCGGCGCGCACCTTGGCCAGGGCTGGTCCGGGCTCGACGCGGATGCCGTCGACGGTGATGCGGCTGTCTTCGCCGAATGCTTCCAGGTGATTGATGCAGCGGATCAGCGTTGATTTTCCGGATCCGGAGGGGCCGATGACACAGACCACTTCGCCTTCTGCGATGTCGAGATCGATCCCATGCAGTACAGTGAAGGTGCCGTAGGCCTTGGTCAGGCCCCTGATCGAAATGAGGGGCGTTGCGGGTTTTTCCATCAGCGTTTGCCCCGGCTGTAATGCTTCTCAAGCCGTGCGACGATCGCCACCATCGGCCAGAGAAGTGCGATATAGATGAGTGCCGCTCCGATCAGTGGCGTCGGATTGGCAGACAGCGCCTGTGCCTGCGTCGCCTGCTTCAAGAGATCCGGCATGGCGACGACAGAGGCGAGAGCGGTATCCTTCATGACATTGATGCAGTTGTTGGTCAGCGGCGGGATGACGATGCGAATTGCCTGCGGCAGGATGACGTCGATCATCGTGTCCTTGTTCGACAGTCCAAGTGCTGCCGATGCCTCGAATTGGCCATGCGGAATGGCCTCGATGCCGGCGCGGAAGATTTCCGCAGTGTAGGCTGCCGAAACGAGAGAAAGCGCTGTCACTGCCGAAAAGAAGGGCGATAACCGGATCCCGATAAAGGGTAGCGCGTAGTAAACGATGATCAAAAGCACAAGCAGCGGGATCGAGCGGAATATGTCGATATAGACGCGAATCAACAGCTTGACGAAAGACGGTGCATAAAGGCGGGCGACCGCCAGAAACAAGCCGCCGGCCAATCCGCACAGAATGCTCGTCACGCCGATCTGCAGCGTGACGATCAACCCCCAGAGGAGCTGCGGCAGGCTGTCGATCATCACCTGCAGATTGAAGAAAGTATTGATTAGTGTCATGCCGCAGCGGCTCCCTTGGCCGACCGGAGGAGCGTAACTGCCCCGCCGGTCTCAGTGTCAGCCTTACTTGGCCTTAGGCATGTCGAGAACAGTGACGGTCGAAGTCGTATCCTCGGCCTTAGCGCCAAACCAGGTTTCGTGCAGCTTGGCGATAAAGCCTTCCTGCTTGAGCGTGGTGATCACGGCATTGACCTCGGTTGCAAGCGGATCGTTCTTGTTGAACATGATCGAGTATTTCTCGCCGGTCGGGATGCGCTCGACCACCTTCAGTTCCGGCTTGTCCTTGACATAGTAGAGAAGGGCTGGAATGTCGGAGATGTAGCCATCGACGCGGCCGGCGACGAGGTCGAGCATGGCCGGCTGCAGGCCCTCGAAACGGCGAATGTCGCCGAGCTTGTATTCACCTTTATTGGCGTCGGCCCACATATCACCGGTCGAGCCCGTGTCAACACCGACAACCTTGTCACCCATGTCCTTGAGGCCAGTAATGCCGGACGCGGCCGTGACCGTCAGGGACTGATCGCTGTCGTAGTAGGGCTGGGCAAAGGTCACGGATTCAAGGCGCTTGTCTGTAATGGTGATCGACGAAACGGCCATGTTGATGCGACCCGATTGGACGGCCGGAAACAGACCGTTGAACGGCGTGTTGACGAATTCCACCGATTTGCCCAGACGTTTGGCGATTTCGGTGACCAGGTCGACTTCGAAGCCGGTGACCTTTCCACTGGCATCTTCAAATTCCCACGGAACGTTCCCGATATTGGCGCCGACGGTCAGATCGGCTGCATGCGCACCAGAAGACGCGAATGCGGCGATGAGGCCGGAAAGAAGCGTGATCTTAAATTTTGAACTGCGTGTCATGAGGGTTCCCCTTGTTATTTGAACATAACTCAATCTACATTGGTCTAACTGGTCAGACCAGTTAGACCAAACAAGCATGTCGCTTTCGGCTTTGCAAGATGGCGCGCAAAAAAATAGATTAGCCACGCCGCAAGGCTCAGGTTTCGAGAAGGGATCGCATGTTCAACAAGACGCTTGTTCCACAATCGGTTGCGCGAGAGATCCAGACGATGATTCATGCCGGCACCCTGAAGCCCGGCGAGAAGATTCCTTCGCAGCGGGAGTTTTCGCTGAAATTCGGCATCAGCCGTGCATCACTGCGCGAAGCGCTTCTCACTCTGGAGACACTTGGCCTGCTGAAAACTGAAGCCGGGAGGGGCACTTTTGTGACAGTCCCTTCTGACGGCGCAGGCAGCCCCGGCGGACACATGGCGCCCTGGCGCTATTCCGATAGCTACTCGGTCTTTGATGTCTTCCAGACCCGCATCCTGATGGAAGGCGAGATCGCGCGGTTGTCTGCAGGTCGCTTGACCGAGTTGCAGTTGGAAAAGATGGAAAGGGCAACGCGGACCATGGAGGAATGCTGGGCGACGCAAGACCTGCTCGCCAATGTCGAGGCCGATCTCGTCTTTCATGCCACGATCGTATCGGCATGCTCCAACGCCATGTTGAAAGCCCTCTATCAGACAGTGCGCGACCAGGTGACGGAAACGCAGCGCCAGCCTATCCCGATCACGGATCCGGAGCGCATGCGTGACTCCATTGCTGAGCATCGCAAGATTATAGCAGCCCTCAGGGCCAATGACGGTACGACTGCTCGCATTGAGATGGAAAATCACATCCGCAACACGGCAAGATGTGCGGGACTTTCACCCTAGTGGACCGGATTGTTGTTCGCCAAGGCGACGTGCGCGCGTGAGGACGGAGGTCTGGCGACCACCTACGTCACGATATTGAGATTGACTTCAAGTGATCCCTCTCCCGTTCACTCGAGATGCGGCAACTGACCTTTCTTCTGCCCGTACAGATGATAGAACTCGATTGACGCAATCGCTGCGTTAGGTCGGGGGATAAATGAAGCCTTTGTTGACAACCGTCGCAGCGACGGTGATCGTGCTGTTTGCCCGCGCGGTAACCGCAGTTCGCGCCATATGGCCCGAGCAAGGGCTGCCGGCCCGGCCATGCATATATTTTGCCAATCACTCAAGCCACGGCGACTTCGTGCTTATCTGGGCTGTTTTGCCACCAAGACGGCGGCAGCAGACCCGTCCGGTTGCGGGCGCCGAGTACTGGCTGAAATCAAGGCTCACGCGCTTCATTGGCCGCGACGTGTTCAACGCGGTTCTCATCGCGAGAGAGCGCGACCAGCGCACACAGAATCCCATCGAGCAGATGGCCGAAGCAATCGACGCCGGTTCGTCCCTCATTCTTTTCCCCGAGGGCACGCGTAACCAGACAGATGCGCCGGTTCTGCCTTTCAAAAGCGGAATTTTCCATCTGATCGCTGCCCGTCCCGAGACCGAGATCGTACCGGTCTGGATCAACAATTTGAACCGGGTGATGCCGAAGGGTGAGTTTGTGCCGATCCCATTGATATGCACCGTCACCTTCGGCGATCCTTTGCGTATTACGCCTGACGAAGACAAGGACGCGTTTCTCGAACGACTGAAGATTGCCCTTCTGGTTCTGTCTCCTAGACGGACAGGGGGTGGTGAATGAGTGCCGCGAATTCAGATCTCCTGGTGCTGGTGACCGGCATCTTCGGTGTGCTGATCTTTGCATCAGCCATCGGCTACGTCCTGCAACAGCGCTATTCGCCAGCCGGTTCGAACGCATCGATCGAAAACCTCAACGCGCGCATCAAGGCCTGGTGGGTGATGGTCGTCTTGATCGGCCTTGCCTTCGTCGCGGGCCGGATCGGCGTACTCGTGCTCTTCGGCTTCTGCTCTTTCGCCGCATTGCGCGAATTCGTGACGCTTATCAACACGCGCAGGGCGGATCACTGGTCGCTTGCCGCAGCCTTCTTCCTTGTCGTTCCGATTCAGTACTATCTGCTATGGGCCGAAGAATACGGTATCTTCTCGATCTTCATTCCGGTCTACGCCTTCCTCCTGATGCCGATCGTTTCCGTGCTTCGGGCCGACACCGAACGCTTCTTGATCCGCATCGCGGAAGTGCAATGGGCATTGATGATCTGTGTTTTTTGCGCCTCACACGTGCCGGCCTTGCTGACCCTGCATATTCCTGGCTACGAGGGCCGGAATGTTCTTTTGATCGCCTTCCTGGTGATCGTGGTCCAACTCAGCGACGTCCTGCAATATGTCTGGGGCAAGATGTTCGGCCGCACCAAGGTCGCGCCCAATCTGTCGCCTTCAAAAACCGTCGAAGGCTTTGTCGGGGGCGTGATCAGCGCCACGTTGATCGGGGCTGCCCTGTGGTGGATCACGCCCTTCACGCCCTTCCAGGCCGGTGTTCTCGCCTTCATTATCACGCTGATGGGCTTCTTCGGTGGACTGGTCATGTCGGCTATCAAGCGCGACCGCGGCGTAAAGGACTGGGGCAATTTGATCGAGGGTCATGGGGGCCTGATCGACCGACTCGATTCTGTCGTCTTCTCGGCGCCTATTTTTTTCCATATCGTCCGCTACTGGTGGTCGCTGTGACAGCGGCGCCACTGCGACGGTTTGTCCGCAATGGATGGGTACATCTCCTCTTCGCCTTCATTGCAATGGGAGGCTGGGCAGTCTTCGTCAATCGCGGCCATGACATGCCACGACCTGTATATGCGGGCCTGGTACAGGGCACCATGTCGGTCGGACTGACACTTTTCCTGAAATCGGTGGTCGAGGGGCTTTCGCGCCGCATCGCTTACCCGATGCGGCTTTGGGTCCCGCCCGTCATCGCCTGCCTGGGATCAGCCAGCCTCCTCGTTGCGATCCACGTCGCAAGTGGCACACCGGAAATATGGAAGACCATCGCCGTTCCGCTTCTGGTGTCGACCAGTTACGCCGCGTTATATAATTACTCGATCTCAGCAAGGTAAGGACCATGACCGATACAGGGGATCGACGACCGTTGGACAGTCGCAACACCCGCTGGGCCGCCGCGATTGCCCGTTGGCTGGCTGCACGGAGCATCACGCCCAATCAGATATCCATGGCGAGTATGGCGGCGGCAGCGATTGCCGGTGGGGCTTTCTATTTCGCAGGTGCTGCCGTTGGCTGGCCACGTGTCAGCTTTCTGTTGCTCGCGGCTCTTTTTTGCCAGGTCCGGCTGCTTTGCAATCTCTTCGACGGCATGGTTGCCATTGAAGGCGGAAAGGGAGAGCCGGACGGTCCCTTCTGGAACGAGTTTCCGGACCGCGTCGCCGATCTCATGATCTTTGTCGGCCTCGGTTATGGCCTCGGCTTGCCGGCCCTTGGCTGGGCTGCCGGTGCCTTTGCTGTGCTAACGGCTTATATCCGCGAACTTGGCCGCGGGAATGGCTATCCGAGCGACTTCGGCGGTCCGATGGCCAAGCAACATCGCATGGCAACGATAACGGCTGCGACACTGGCAACAGTTTTGGAGCCGCTTTGGGGAGGATACAATCAAATGCTGACGATCGGCCTGTCCGCTGTCGCGATTGGTGCCGCATTCACAGCACTGCGCCGTGCAAACACGCTGGTCATGCTACTTAGGAGCAATGGATCCAATTGATCTGTGCGTACCGTCTGTTGGCGTTGCGAAATTAGCTCCGACGGAGTTCAATTCGGCTTGTTACAATCGTCTCGCCCGTTGTCGGATCGGTATCGCTGGTGATCAGACTCATTCCGGATTTGCCGCGCTTTTGTATCGTCAATTTTGCCTTGCGATCGCCATTGACGTTTTTTGCCCAGAGGATGTTCAGGTCGATCGCATCGCCCGCACGCTGTCCGCCGAGGCCAGCGGTCCCCGTGCCGGCACCGACATAAGATCCCGTATAGGTGGCGCCCTCAGATTTGAGGTCTGCGCTGATGGCGCGAGAGAAAACAGCCAAGCTAGTGCAACGGCCGTCGAGTGCCAGTGAACTGCCCATCGCATTGGACTCAAAGTCGCAGGTAACGTTGATCGACGGCGCATTGGCCCGCACTTTGACCATGCCTTCGCCGCTCCAGCTTCCTGCCAGCGTCTTCAGAAAAACGGCTTCATCGGCATATGCAGTGTTTGCCATAGTCATGGCAACGATTGCCACTGCCGCGACATTCGCAACAACCTGTTTCATGGTCAGACTTCCTGAGCGCGGAACATCTCGAAAGGATGTTCGGTTCGTGGTGAAGGATACAGCACTAACAGTCCGCTTCGGATTATGTTCCAAACTTGAAAGGGCAGAGATTGAGATTGTTCGACCTCCTCTGTTGGGTGGTGTTTTGGATTTTCTGCCGTGAAGTCGCGAGTATTGGCAAAAGGCCGCCATATTGACAGCTGATACACCGTCAAATGCCAGGATGACTTGCTGGTGCCTCGCACTCAGGCTTGAGGTCTGCCGACAATCGCATCTTTTGTCCGTCTTGATCTGTAACGCTGCACCAACGCTGAGCGCCTGTATTACGCGCGGCAACTGCGCAAATAGGCCATATCAGATCTGGACTAAATGACCTGGTGAGACTTCGCGGTATCGTCGTTGCGGTGGCACATAGCCACTCGGCCGTACAGGGCTTTTCAGTTCCTCGATGGCAGCATTGCGCTTGATTCCACGACGGGCCGGGTCCGGCACGGGCACGGCGGCGATAAGCTTTTTCGTATAGTCATGCTGCGGATTGTCGAAGATCGCGGCACGTGGGCCGATTTCGACGATTTCGCCAAGATACATGACTGCAACGCGGTGGCTTATCCGCTCGACCACCGCCATGTCATGGCTGATGAAAAGGAAGGCGAGATTGAACTCTTCCTGCAAGTCCATCAGGAGATTACAGACCTGCGCCTTGATCGAGACGTCGAGCGCAGAGACGCTTTCATCAGCGACAATCACCTTGGGATTGAGCGACAGTGCGCGGGCGATGGCGATGCGCTGGCGCTGGCCGCCGGAAAATTCATGCGGATAACGGTCCATCATCTGTGGGTCGAGGCCGACCTTGCGCAAGAGATCGGCGACCTTGTCCTGGGCTTCCTGCCGCGAGCCGAGCCGGTGTTTCAGATAGGGTTCGGCGATGGCCGCACCGACCGTCATGCGCGGATTGAGGCTTGAGAACGGGTCTTGAAAAATCATCTGTACGCTGCGGCGCATGGCGCGCAGGCTCGGCTGGTCCAGCGTCCGCACATTATAGCCGTCAAGATGCACCTCGCCGCTGTCAGGTTCGATCAGGCGGATGATCGAGCGCCCGGTGGTGGATTTGCCGCAGCCGCTCTCGCCGACGATCGACAGCGTCTCGCCTTGGAAAAGCTCGAACGAGACATCCTCTACGGCATGCACGGCCCCAGTCTGACGGCTGAACAGGCCGCTGCGGATCGGGAAGCGTGTGATCAGGTTCTTGACTGAGAGAACCGGCGTCTTGCGTGTGTCGACAGTATTTGCCACTTCGGTGGGCTCGCTCGCGACGCCGGAGCCGATATCGACAATCGGGAAACGCAGCGGCCAGGCCTGGCCGTGCATCGAGCCGAGCTTCGGCACCGCGGCCAGAAGCGCGCGGGTATAAGGATGCTGGCCACAATGGAAGACGTCAGCCGTCGGTCCCTGTTCGACCACATCACCGCGCAGCATGACGATGGTGCGGTCGGCGATCTCGGCCACCACGCCCATGTCATGGGTGATGAAGAGAACGGACATGCCTTCTTCTTCCTGCAGCACCTTAATCAGGTCGAGGATCTGGCCCTGGATCGTCACGTCGAGCGCCGTGGTCGGCTCGTCGGCGATCAGCAGTTTCGGCCGCGAGGCGAGCGCCATGGCGATCATCACGCGCTGCCGCATGCCGCCGGAAAACTGGTGCGGATATTCGTCGAAACGATCGCCGGCATTGGGAATGCGAACCTTTTCCAACAGCCGGATCGTCTCGCCGCGCGCCTCCGCCTTCGACAGGCCCTTGTGCCGGGTCAGCACTTCGGAGATCTGCCGGCCGATGGTGAAGATCGGGTTGAGGCTGGTCATCGGCTCCTGGAAGATCATCGCGGCCTCGTTGCCGCGGACCTTCTGCATGTCCTTTTCCGACAGCGCCAGGATATCCCGGCCGTTCAGCCACACCCGGCCCTCTACGCGGCTCTGGTCGCGGGCCAGAAGCCGCATGATCGACAAAGAGGTGACACTCTTGCCCGACCCGGATTCGCCGACGATCGCCACTGTCTCCCCCGGCTTCACATCGAAGGAAATATTGCGCACCACGGTCCGCCACTGGCCATCGACCAGGAAGGAGGTCGTCAGTCCCTGGACGGAGAGGACGGCGGGTGTCTCGGTTTGAGCGGCAGCTGTGGTCATGGGGCTCATGGCTTTGCGGGTCCGATCCTGGGGGTGATCATGCGGGCTTCAGCGGCGTGGCGAAGGAGGGCGAGGGGCGACCTTCGGCGATTCTGGCGGCCTCGAGGGCGGTGATCTTCTCGTCGATCAGCCGGCGGTCGGTCAGGCCATGCGGATTGTCACGGGTCGGCATGGTCTCCGCGACATGAAGGAAACGTTCCTGCGCCACGGCGTAGAGCCTTCGCAATTCCCCAAGCGGATCGGTATGGTCGTCGGCACGGATATCGAGCCAGGCATAGTCCTGGTCTCGGTAGATCTTCAGTGCTGCCGATTGCCGGCCGCGCTTGTCGCCACCGGCCGCCTCGCCGGTACCCATGGCAGCCAGCAAGCGCTCGGCCAGAGGCGCGCCTGATGTCTCCTTGTAGACCCGCAGGGACTCGGCAATGACCTCGGGTCCCGCCAGCATGTTGCCGGCGACCGAGACATTGTCGTCGACCAGATGCCCGGCCCAGTCGATGCATTTTGCGCCGGTAAAGGCGGCGTTGCGGCCCTCCGCGTCTATCAGGTGCATCTGCCGCTGCTGAGCGCCGTCGTCGCGACCGGTCAGGATCGCGATGATATCGTCGGGAGAATGGCCCTCGGACAAAAGCGCTATGCCGTCGGTTCCGTAAAGTGGGCTGACGAAGGCCTGCGTGGCAATCGCGCCGATCCGGCCGCGCATATGGGGCACGGCGGCGCCGACCGCGAAGAAGCGGCTGGCGACGGCAATGCCGAAATGGCCGGTGTCGGGATCGCGCGCGACAATGGACCAGGTCATCGATTATCTCCCGATCGCATAGGCTTGCATCAGCCGCGGCGTGGCTGCGGCCCGCAGCAGACCGTCGGCATCGCGGCGTGCGGCGGTCAGACGACCGACGCTCCAGGGATCGGCCTCGGTGATGTCGTGGCCCATGGCTCTCAGCGCCTTGATCGTATCTGCGCCGATGCTGCTTTCGATCATCACATTGCCCGGCTGGCTGGTGCGCGGATAGAAGGAGCCTGGGAAATGTGCGGTGTGAAATAGCGGCATGTCGATCGCCGCCTGCAGGTTCTGCTTGTGGTGTACATAGCGCAGGAAGAAGGACAGCTGCCACTGGTCCTGCTGGTCACCGCCGGGCGTGCCGAAGGCGAGCGTCGGGCGGCCTTCGTAAAGGGCGATCGACGGCGTCAGCGTGGTGCGCGGCCGCTTGCCCGGCGCCAGCGAGGTCGGCAGGCCGGACTTCAGCCAGAACATCTGGGCGCGGGAATTGAGGCAGAAGCCGAGGCCCGGCACGATCGGCGAGGATTGCAGCCAGCCGCCGGACGGCGTGACGGAGACCATGTTGCCCTCGCGGTCGATGACGTCGATATGCACCGTGTCGCCGCGTTTTTCGGTCAGATGCGACATGGTTGGTTCGTAGACGGCGCCGGTGCCGGACATGGATTCCAGCATTTCCAACGTCAGATCGTGCTGGGTTTCGAAACCCGGTAGCTTGCCGGGACGAAGCAACATTGAGGCCTGCGGCGTGATCAGCTTGCGGCGCTGGTCATTGTAGGCATCGGACAACAACTGCTCCATCGGCACGGCAGCAAAGGCCGGGTCGCCGTAATAGACCTCGCGGTCGGCATAGGCGAGCTTCATCGTCTCGACGACGGTGTGCACGAAATCGGCACCGAGCGGGTCCATCGCCGCGACATCCACGCCCTTCAGAAGCGCCAGCGATTGCAGCAGGACAGGACCCTGGCCCCATGGTCCTGTCTTGGCAACCGTCCAACCGTGATAGTCATAGGTCTGCGGTGCTTCAATCGTGGCAGACCATCCGGCCATATCGGCTGCAGTCAGAACGCCCTTGTGGCGGCTGCCGCTGGCATCCATCACTTCGGCGGTCTTCAGATAATCCTCGATCGCCTCGGCAACGAAGCCCCGGTAGAAGGCATCGCGGGCCGCTTCGATCTGGTTTTCGCGTCCGGTGGCGCTTTCCGCTTCCCTGACGATGCGGGTATAAGTGGCGGCAAGGACCGGATTGCAAAACAGCGCATGCGGCTCGGGCGCCACGCCGCCCGGCAGCCAGGTCTCATAGGATGTCGGCCATTCCTTCTCGAAGAAGTCTGCCAGCCCCTTGATGGTAGCGGAGACGCGCGGCAGCATCGGATGGCCGTGTTTGGCATAGTGGATCGCCGGCTCCAGCACATCGCGCACGGTCATCGTGCCATAGTCCCGCAGCATCAGCATCCAGCCGTCGAAGGCGCCGGGAATGACGGTGGCCAGCAAGCCATCGCCAGGGATGATCGACAGGCCTTCGTCAGTGTAGTGGTCGATCGTCGCGCCAGCTGGGGCAGGTCCCTGCGCACAGATTACCTCGACCTTGCCAGTCTTGGCCGAATAGATCAGCGCCGGCATGTCGCCGCCGGGGCCGACGAGATGAGGCTCGAGGATCTGCAGAACGAAGCCGGTCGCGACCGCTGCATCGAAAGCATTGCCGCCCTTTTCCAGGATGCTCATGCCGACGGCGGAGGCGATCCAGTGGGTCGAGGTCACGACACCGAACGTGCCGAGGATCTCCGGGCGGGTGGTAAACTCAGTCATCGACTATTCCTTCACGATGTCGTCTTTTAGGATTCCCGGGGGTCGAGCGCATCGCGCAGACCATCGCCGAGCAGATTGAAACCGATCACGACCAGGAAGATCGCCGCCCCCGGCCACATGGCCATCCAGGGGGCCTGATCGAGGAAATTCTTCGCGACATTGAGCATCGAGCCCCAGCTTGGAGCGGGAGGCTGCTGGCCAAGCCCGAGGAAGGAGAGGCTCGCCTCGGCGATAATGGCGGTCGCCACCGTCAGCGTCGCCTGGACGATAATGGGTGCGGTGATATTCGGCAGGATGTAACGGAGCATGATGTCGAGATGGCCAAGGCCGATCGAGCGGGCGCCTTCAACATAGTCTTCCGTCTTGACGGCCAGCACCTGGCCGCGCGTCAGTCGCACGAAAACCGGCATTGCCGACAGGCCGATGGCGATCATTGCATTGGTAAGGCTAGGGCCGAGGAAGGCTGCAAGCGCAATCGCCATGATCAGGAAGGGCAGGGCGAGAAACGCCTCGGTGATGCGCGAGATGACCTGATCAACCCAACCGCCAAAATAACCGGCGATCAGGCCGAAGGGCACGCCGATGACGATCGAGATCGCGACCGAAAAGATGCCGGCCATTAACGAGGCCTGCGCCCCCCAGATCATCCTTGACAGGATATCGCGGCCGATATCGTCGGTGCCCATCCAGTGCGCGGCTGATGGTGCCTTGCGAATGGCGGTCCAGCTCGTGGCGAGCGGATCGGCGATCGGCAGCAGTGGTGCCGACAACGCCAGGATCGCGAAGAAGAGAATTATGCAAAGTCCGACAAGGGCGCTGCGATTGGCTTTCAGCTTGCGCCAGGCACGGTTGCCGCTTTTGGCCGGAACGCTGACAGTCACAGTCGGATCAAGCGTCGTCATAGGCTGGCCCTCATGCGCGGATTGAGGATGACATAGAGCACGTCGGCCACGAGGTTCATCAGGATGAAGCCGACGGCTGTGCATAGAACGACACCCTGAACCACCGCATAATCGCGATTGAACACGGCATCGACGATCAGCTTGCCAAAACCCGGAATGGTGAAGATCTGCTCAGTCAGTACCGCGCCGGCGAGAAGCTCACCGAACAGAAGGGCGCTGAGCGTCACGATCGGCAGGAGCGCATTGCGGAAGGTGTGGCTGAGAATGACGACGCGTTCCGACAATCCCTTGGCGCGCGCCGTGCGGATGTAGTCGGACTTCATCACGCTCAACATGGCCGACCGGGTGTGACGCATCAAGGTCGCGGCGAGTGCTGTGCCCAGCACGAAGGCCGGCATGATCATGGTTTCGATCGAACGCACCGGATCGACAAAGATCGACTCGTAGCCGGAGGCCGGCAGCCAGCCGAGTTTGACCGAGACCAGCAGGATCAGCATTATGCCCAGCCAGAAATTCGGGATGGAGAGGCCGGACAGCGCGACTATGTTGGCGATGTAGTCGATGACGGTGTTCTTCTTGACGGCAGCCAGGATGCCCATGGGAACGCCGATGACAAAGGCAAAGATCATCGACATGATCGCCAGCTGGATCGTGACGGGCAGTTTCTCGCCGATCAGTTCCAGCACCGGCTGGTTGGTGCGCAGCGAGATGCCAAAATCACCCTGCAGCACGTTGGCAATCCAGTAGCCGTATTGATAGATGACGGGATCGTTCAGGCGATATTTCTCCCGCAAAAATTCGATGACCTGCGGGTCACGCTCTTCGCCGGCCATGGCGAGGATCGGATCGCCCGGCAGCAGCTTCTGCAGCGAGAAGACGAAGATCGACACGATCAAAAGCGTCGGTATGGCGACCAACAGCCGTTTTCCGATGTAGATATGCATGAACATCCGGTCCTGATTTTGGGAGATTCCTGCGGAGCATCTGGCGCTCCGCAGGAGAGATCGGGGCGGATCAGCCCTTCTTGACGCCGAGCAGACGGATCATGCCGTCTGGCGAAGGCACGAAACCGGTGACCTCTTTCTTGGTTGCCCAGATCCACGATTGGTGGCCGAGATAGATGACGGGCAGATCCTCGTTGAGGATCTTGCCGGCGGCATCGTATTTCTGCTTGCGCACGGCATCGTCGGTCGAAGCGCGGGCTTCGTTGAGGAGTGCGTCGACTTCCGGGTTGCAGTATTTCGTGTCGTTGATGCCGCCCTCGCAGGTGACGAACTGATGCAGGTTGCCGTCGGGATCGACGCGGCCGGACCAGTCGGAGCGGCTGAGCTGATAATTGCCGGCGGTCTGCTCGCTGAGCAGCGTGGCGAACTCGGTGGTCTTCAGGCTGACGTCGAAGCCGGCCTCGGCCACCATCGCCTGGACGATCTGCATCATCTGCGCGGCAACCGGATTGTTGGGGATCTGCATTTCGATCGGCACCCGCTCGAAGCCGGCTTCCTTGATCAGGGCCTTGGCCTTTTCAAGATCACGGGCCGGAACCGGCAGGTCCTTGTTGAACCAAGGGCTGTTCGGCGGGAAGGGCTGGTTGCCGCCCACGGCCGTGCCTTCATAGACAACCTGGTTCAGCGCTTCGCGGTCGATGGCGAGCGAGAAGGCTTGGCGCAGACGCTTGTCCTTGCCGAACGGATTGTCGGCGCGGGCGCCATTGGCGATGTTCACATAGAGCGCCATGTAGCCGATGTTGACGACGTCGGAATAGGTCAGGCTCTCATCTGCCTTGACGGATGTCGCGTCGGTCGCCGCCAGTCGTTCGATCATGTCCAGTTCGCCGGAGCGCAGGTTGGCAAGCCGCACTGTCGTGTCGGGGATCGGCAGATAGGTGACCTTGTCGATGAAGACCTTGTCCTTGTCCCAGTAGTCGGCGAATTTTTCGAGGACGATGCGGTCCTGCTGAACGCGCTCGACGAACTTGAACGGCCCGGCGCAGACCGGCGCGGAGCCGAAATTGGCGCCGAGTTCAGCGGCCGCCTTCGGCGAAACGATCATGCCCGCACGGTCGGACAATTGAGCCAGCAGCGTGACATCCGGCGCCTTGAGCGTGAACTTCACGTCGTAGTCGCCTGTGGCTTCGACCTTTTCCACCGAGGTCAGCTCGCTCTTGCGGCGGGATTCCGGCAGGGTCTTGTTGCGTTCGATGGTCGCAACGACGGCGGCTGCATTGAAGGGCGTACCGTCGTGAAACTTGACACCTTCGCGCAGTTTCATGGTCAGTTCCTTGCCATCGGTAGACCAGGCCCATTCGGTGGCCAGCTGCGGCACGATCTTCAGATCGGGCGAAACATCCACCAGCTTGTCGCACATAGCGGTGTAGACGATGCGGCCGACAAAGGTACGGGACTGGGCAGGGTCCAGCACGTCGGCATCATCCTGCAGGCCGATGCGCAGTTCGGCGGACAGTGCGGGGCCGGCAAGCATGGCGCTTGCCAGGAGTAGGGTCGATAAACGGGACAGTATTTTCATGGTCGAAAAATCCTCTGGTCTGGTTTTCTGTTCTCATGGCTTTCGTCGGTTGTTTCCCCGACGTTGGTAGTGTCCGGCATCAGCCGGTATTCCGGTCTCATGACACTTGGTCGAGCGGTTCGCCCTCCAGATGGTCCATGGATGTCTGGCGGATCAGTCGCTCCTGCAGCATCAGCAGATGTTGGCGCATCGCTTCGCCGGCCTTGGCCGGGTCGCGTGCGGCGATGGCATCGATGATCGCGGCATGCTGGGCATTGGAAATGCCCATTGTATTGGCGCTGCTGCGGGCCCGTTCACGAATCGATTGCCAAGCATCATCCTGGCGAACCCGGTTGATGACATCGAAGATAGACAGGAAAAGCTGGTTGCCGGCTGCCTGGGCGATCTGCCGGTGCAGTGCGCCGTCCCACAGCTCCTTGGCATCGGCATCCTCGCTACCCAGGATTTTCTGCGCAAGTTCGCGCATTCGGTCGATGTCGCTGCCCTTGGCGCGAAGGGCGGCCAATTGGGCAAGCTGCGGCTCGATGCGAAGGCGCACCTCCATGATTTCCATGACATTGGTTCCAGCCACGATGGTCTCGAGCTGGTCGCTCCACTCGTCCGGCTTCTGCCCGACATAGGTGCCTGAGCCCTGCTTGCGCCAGATAGCGCCTTCGGCCTCCAGAACCTCCAGGGCCCTGCGGATCGCCCGGCGGCCCAAGCCGAGCTTCTCGCACAACATGCGCTCCGTCGGCAATTTGCCGTCGCTCGCCACGTCTCCCTGGCGAAGAAGATCACGCAGCTTTTCCAGAGCGTAGTTTGAATTGTCCTGCGGTGAGGATGCTGGCATGATTGGTTCGTACCAATTGTTGATTGGTTCAGTGAATGCCGAATTTCAATCAACGTCAAGGCGTTTTTTCAGGCATAATTGGATTTGCATAATTATAGGGCACATCCCCGAGGGCTTCGGGTAGGTCGGCTCTTGTTCCGCGCGAATGTCGGCTCGCTCCTGGCTGCCGTATGCAATGAGGCCGTCGCCTCGCGCTTCGGCTATAAAATCCTGATAGCCCGCCTCGTTATCCTGAAGCTACGAGTCCACCCGACTATCGGGAATTGCCGGATAGGTTGTTAGGATTTGCTTGAGCAGGATATCGGCTCGCGCGCGGAAACGCCGGCAGGCTTAACCTGGCCCGGGATCCACCGTCCGACAAGTGTCGGATGATCGCCCGTATCGCCATCGCGGGGACCAGCGGTCTGCCAGATTGTGTAGAGCGGCGGAACGCCAATTGTCAGCTTCACACGGTCACCCTGTCACGCGGACCGACGCAATGAGGCTCTGAAAAATCAAAGGTGGCGCCTGGATGGTGGCGCGGTCTTCACAAATCCAATCCCGGGCTGCGGGGCGGTTGTCGCTGTCGAAGATCACATAACGCTTTGGGGTCAGGCCGGCTTTGCGCGGCCTTGACGATCAAACCACTTCCAACTGCGATGTGTTTTGCCTGTCGTCCTGCCGGATGGTTGCCGGTGTGGTGGCTCTTGCATGCGACGTGTTGAGGCGCTTTGCGACCACGTCATGGTTGAGCCAAAGGACGGGGCCAATGGGAGCGGAAGAGGCGGCGAAAATAAGTTGTCCGGTCGCTTCGACCACAAGCGCGCTCAGATGATCACTAATCAGCGCTTTGCCGTCGCGGTGCATCTTCGTAATCTCGTGCGATGTGCCGATTGTAAGATCGGCCTGTGCCTGGCTGTTGGGCATGGGCCATGCCGTGAAATCGTAAAATGGAATCATCACGTTGCTGGCCTGAAGCGTCCAGATCTTCGCAATAGCGTCGTCTAGAGTATAGCCGTCGGTCAGGAGTGCCTCGCACGCCTGCCACTGTTGCTCGGCCCATTCTCCGCCGCCTTCTTTCTTCAATGCGAGAAGGAGGGGGATCAAAGGCAATTCGATGCCGGTGAAAACGTCAGACGAGTTGGTGCGGATTTCCGGGCAATTGTAGACCGTCGCCTTGATGCCGGCTTTCCATGCCTTCTCGGCAAAGCTCTCGAGCCGCATCTTGGCGTAGCCCTGGGTGTAATTGGTGTAGGTTTGCCAACGGTACTCGCCATCGATCAGGATTCCGGTCCCGTGATATCCGTAGGCCGTATACCTGACCTGCGCACCCGATGCTTCGACGCGCTGGCGAATCGCCGAGCTGAAGTCGATCAGGTGGCCGAACGTATTGGCAGACACCTCGTCGAAATTCTGAAGGATCAACTTTCCCAGATCGCTGTCGAGCAGGGCTTGCGACGACATATGACGGGTGGCCGTGCCCTTGTATATGCGGTTGGCAAGAGCAAGGAAAACTTTCGCCTTGGGAATGCCGCCCGCCATTGTATGGGCGAAAAATACATTCCGACCGTCACCGATCATGCTGTCGAGAACGGCCATCACCTCAGACAGGGCTTGGGTGAAACGCATGGTGGCGATCTGGCGACACTTCTCGATGTAGTCCCAGTCCAGCCTATCGCTTTCCCAGCCGGCAAGCGTCATGCCCGCTAGAAGATCCGTTGGTGTCGGGTGACCCGCAGGTGCATCAAGATCAAAGCCTGCCATGAGGGGAATATTGATGATCTTGCCGCCGAGCCGGGATTCAGCTTCCGACAGCTCGTCGGCGTTGAGTGGCCGCAGCGTGTTGTCATCATTGCGCCGCCCTACCGTAATCCCGACGATCTGCATTCCGGCATTTCGCGCTTCTTCCAGAAGGCCGGTAGCGTAGCCGCGGCCGAACAATTCGCCGAAAAGAACAAAAACGTCACCCTCGCGGAACACGCTGTTTCGGGGAATCTCCTGCAATGCGATCGGCTCTTTCATGCGGTATATTCTTCATTGAGGGGGCATCAACGATGCGATCAGAAAATCACTGACCCTCTCATGACCGCTCTGGCTTGGGAAAGAAACTCATTTTGCGTGACAAAGCATTGCAAAACGTGAACCATAACCGAGGCGGGCGTTGGCTGATCTCTGGTCAGCTGCAGATCCTCATCAGCCCGACCACCCATCATCAAGCCGAAAATAAGGGATCGTTTGCCCAGCAATCCGATTGGGAATACACTATGCTTGGCTCGGAGCTTTGACCTGGGGAGGAGAAAGACGATGGCCATTTTCATGGATCGTCATGATCTCAAAGGATACAGCGCTGCAGACGTCGCAGAGGCTCATCGCAAGGATCTCGAAATCCAGGACGCATTTGGCGTTAAATTTCTGACATACTGGTTCGACCATCATCGGGGCACTGCATTTTGCCTGATCGACGCACCAGACAAGGAAACGGCTCAATGCGTCCACCGGGTGGCCCACGGCCACGTGGCCGGCGACGTGGTCGAGGTTGCATTGTCAGCCGTCGAGGCTTTTCTCGGCCGGATCTCTGATCCCGAACCGCTTGCCGAGCCATTACCCAACATCGGCTTTGCCCACCGCGCGATCATGTTTACGGACATCGTGGGTTCGACGGAAATGACCGCTCGCCTCGGCGACCGTATGGGCGCAGAGCTGGTCAGGGCTCACGACTCCGTCGTGCGAAGATGTTTGAAAGACAATAGCGGATGTGAAGTGAAGCACACGGGCGATGGGATAATGGCGTCGTTTATCTCGACGACGCGGGCAGTTGATTGCGCCACTGACATCCTTCAGGGCTTCCGCCATTTTAACCGGGGCAATCCGGAGCCGATACACATTCGCATTGGTCTTGACTGCGGCGAACCCGTCGAGGACAGCAAAGACCTTTTTGGCACGACGGTACAACTCGCCGCCCGGTTGTGCTCTGCCGCCTCAACGGACCAAATTCTCGTATCCGAAAATGTGTTTCGGGATCAGCGTAGCAGCACGACCTTTGCGGAGACGGCAAGGCTCACACTGAAGGGTTTCTCCACGCCGATCACTGCGTTCGAATGTGTGGTCGAACCGGTTGGCATTTAAACGCGCAACTATCTGTGCATGGCCTAAGAACGTGAAAACAGTGTCTGCGCGATTTGGCTGGATTGCCCGGCTGGGCGAGAGTCGCGATTCGTCGTCAGACTGCAAAACGTTGCAAATGATACCATCCAATTTGGGGTATTTACCCAGGCAGGGAATCTGACGGATTATTACCGCGTCTATGAATGATTCACGGATAGCGCAATGACCATCAATGTTGACGAACTTCAGCCTGGCCGCATCTATTGGGCCGAACAATTGGATGGAAACGAACTTGTTCTCGTCCAGATTTCGGATGTTTTTGGCGCAGAGCGCGAATATTGGAGCGTAGCGCGCTTTGGGACGGATCAGCATTTCGCGATCGAAGATTTCAGGTTTTGTGAAGAACTGGCCCAACCGGATCAGGGAGATTTCGTGGCGCCGCCGATCTCTCGTCGCTATCGTGTTGCTGCCTAGGGGCGGGTGGACGGACCTGCTTCCACACGCGAGAAATTCATGTTTGTAACGGCTAGCTCATCTCGCTGATGCCCGTATTCTTGCATGTTAGATGAGCAGTGTATCGGCATCGCCGGCTGTCCGGCACTGAATGCGCCGCGCCATTTGGCGCTGGACAGTTCTTTGCATGCAGTCCTTGCCCCATTTTTCCGCACAAAGATCCGGAGCATGGCAATGGACGAGTACGCTTCATGCATATAACTTGCGTCTCATATGCATGCTGACTGTTGGTACTCCGGGAATTGGGGACTGCCATGCTAAAGACGAGACCCGACGATTTGGGACCTGAGGCAAGCCTGCCAGGTATCGACGAGATCCGAGCGCAGCTTGAACGGATACTTTCGAGCCCTGAGTTTCCAGGCACCGGGCGGGCGGCCGCATTTCTGCGCTACGTTGTGGAAGAGACGCTTGCAGGGCGTGCAAGTCGCATCAAAGGCTACAGCATCGCGATCGAGGTGTTTGGCCGTGATGAGAATTTCACACAGGACGATCCTGTCGTCCGGATCGAAGCCGGACGCCTGCGGCGTTCGCTCGAGCGATATTATCTGGTTGAAGGCGATCGGGATATGGTCCGGATCGAGATCCCCAAGGGCGGGTATACGCCGTCGTTTTCATGGAGTGCTATGGCTGCTGCGGAAAGGGTGGGCCCCCAGTTGCCGCCTTTGGTGGCGAGTGCCGATACGAAGTCCCGGTGGTGGTACGGACCTGTCTTGGCCGGCGTGACAATGATGACGCTGGCAGCGGTTATGTACTGGGTGGTTTCCAACGATCCGAATGGCACCGCAAACCAGCAGGCAAAGGGCATAGATGGATCACCAATCATGGCCGAATTGACGGGTAACTCAGACGATCCGGGGACGCGCGTATTGCCCAATAGCATTCGGTTGCCGGCGGTTTATGTCGTTCCGTTTTCCAACATCGACGGAGGGTCCGATGCGGAGCTCTATTCCGTCGCTTTGACAGAAGAACTGTTGACCGCCCTTCCTCGCTTTAACGAAATCAAGGTGTTCGGCCGAGAAACCTCGACAATTTCCCCAGCGGAAATAGACGCATTCCAGATCAGCAAGGATCTTGGTGCGCGGTTCCTCCTCACCGGCGGCGTAAGAGCGTCTTCCGGTCGCTTGCGCGTCACGGCCCGGCTTGTCTCTCCCACTACCGGCGAAATCTTCTGGTCGAAGGACTATGATGAGAACCTTGCCTTAGGGGATCCACTCGCTATCCAGAAAGACGTTGCACGCCGGGTTGCCGCGACGATCGCTCAACCCTATGGCGTTATGGCCCAGGTCGACAGGGAAAATTCTGCCGCCGCGGGTTCCTATCACTGCGCATGGAAGTTTTATGCCTATCGTGCGCAACCGAGTGTAGAGGCTCACGCCGCCACCCGCCAATGCCTGGAGACCACCGTTGCCGAGTATCCCGCCTATGCCACCGCATGGGCAATGCTGTCGATCACCTACCTGGATGAAGGCCGGTTCAAACTCGAGCCTAAAATTGGTTCGCCGCAGCCAACGCAACGAGCGCTTATCGCCGCCAGAAACGCAATACAGCTCGACCCAAACGACACCAGAGGGCTGCAGGCCCTGATGATGGCTTTGTTTGTCGAACGCGAGGTGAGCGAGTCGATGCGTGTCGGTGAACAGGCCCTTGCCACCAACCCGAATGACACGGAATTGATCGGCGAATTTGGTACTGGGATGGCGCTGAGTGGACGGTGGGGCCGCGGCGCCACTCTGCTTGACCAGGCAATCGCTCTTCATCCGGCCGGCGGTGGCTACTATCATGGCATGCGTGCCCTTGCTGCCTACATGCTCGATGATATCGAGACTGCAGTCTCCGAAATCCGGAAAACGGACATGACGAAGTTTCCCCTCTTTCATGCTGTCGCGGCGGTGACGTACACCCAGGCGGGCCTTGAAGAAGAGGGACGCCGTCATGCTCAGATCTTCGCACAGATGCAACCGGATTTCGTTGCCAATATCGAGGCGGAGCTTGAAGCGAGAAATATCCAGCGGGATGATCGGCAGCGCTTGATCGCCGGATTGCGCAAGGCCGGCCTGCCGCTGCTCCAGGAGGCGGCTGTCGCTCTCGACACGTCCAATCTACAGCCACGCTGATGCTGACTGCCTTGAGATTTGTTCGGCGCAAAACGAGACGGCGGTCGGTTTGGACCGCGTTTGTAGAGCTCATCCCGGTGCATGCGGAGGCCGATGGATGACGTCTGGCGGGGCCATTTATGCTATGCTGCTTGCAGGACAGACGGTGGCCGCGTCTGCCCTGTTCTGGATCGTCTTTCCATGGTTTCGCTACGTCGTCACGCATATCGGCGAGGAAAACCAACTGACGCTGTCGCAACACCTTGCCATCATGACCTTTGCCGCGCTCCTGCATGGTTTCTATTGGGCGAGATTGCGGTGGGTGCCGGTCGTTGCACCCTGTCATAATGTCGTTCTGGCGCATCTTTGCTCGTTTGCCAGCCGGGTCAGTTTCTTTTTTGGCGGTGCACTGTTTTCGACCCTGTTCTTCCGGCACTTGCCTGAGCTCGAGGCATTGCCGTCTTTCGGCAGGCTCGCGCTCAACCTGTTCGAAATTGCGACAGTCCTGTTTGCGCTCTTTTGCTATTCGCAGGATCTTGACCGTCTCGCCAAAGCGCTCGAAGAGCCGCAACACTCGTGATCTTGAACGACAATCCGGCAATGTCATGCGATGATCGGGTGGCTGCCTATTCGGTGAGGACGCCTGTGTGCGACAGTGCTTTTGGCGCGGGTGCTCGTGGCCACAAAAGTGCGGCCAGCAGCAAAGCGTACACGAGGGCGCACGCGACATAGACAATGCGCGTTGCGAATGTTTCGGCCGAACTTCCGGGCAGCGGTGAGACCCCAAGCCCAAAAATGATCAGGAATGTGGTCAAGGCGCCGGCAAACATCGCCGAGTCTTTTGAGCGCGCGGCCGCCCTTCCGCCGAGCACAAGCGCAGTCACCAATACGATGAGGAACATCGACAGAAGATTGGGGCGAAACATGAGCAGCGTATAGGCGACGGAAGCCAAAATGCCGCCGAACAGGTTGACGAGCACCAGACCGAAGGCTGACCGCGCGCTGTCAGCAATGTCGAGTTGCTTCAGCAGCGAGGCCACAGTGATCGGAATGACGGCCGCCGCGGTCAAATTGTCGCTTGTCAGGCAGATCACCACGGAGGCAAGCAGAATTGCGGTGTTCGCCAGTGCATGCAGCATAGCCGGCGGTCGCTCGATGGCCCGCACGTCGTCTTCATCCGGTCCGTGCGGTTCTGGAAAGACCGCATGGGCAAGCCACATCAGCGCCGTGCCGGACAAGATGCCGGTCACAAGGATGGACAGGATCGACGAAGCCAGTTCGTTGTTCAATATGCCGAAAAGCGGCGCGAGGATGGCCACGATCAGGACAAGAAAAATTGCAGGCCCGCCCCTTCCTGTCGACTGCATGACGAAGCAGATGAAATAGACCAGTCCCAACAGGAGTAAAAAAGGTGCCGGCCGATCGCCCAGAACACGCGTCAATTCCATCATGACGACCCCGGCGGCGAGGATCACCAAGGCCGCGCCGATGGTTTTTGCAGGCGGTAGCGGTCTGGCGCTTGCGAGGAGGAACTGGGCGGCAAACATGGGCGCAAGGAAGGGAAGCACCGCCCCTGCATGAACGGAGGCTGTGAAGCCGATCGACACCGCGAACGCAACCCGCAATCCGCAGCGCCGTTGCGCATGCCAGGCGGAAGATCGGTCAGTTGACATAGGACAGGACCGACATGATGCGGATCCACAGAGATCCCCATGCGTTGGTAAAAGGGTTGTCGCCGGTAAAGATGACAACGGTGGTCTGCGAACCATAACGAATGCCGCGTTCCGGTCTTTGCGTCTCGTCCATAATGAGGCGAACCGGGAACCGTTGCGCTTCCCTGACCCAGCCGCTGTCGTTCCGGATCATGGGCAGGCCGGTATTGGGATCTGTGTTTCCTTGCGAAATGCCGAAGCCGACGCTTTCGACCGTTGCCGGGAACACACGCCCGGGCAGCGCATCGAAGAGGATCTCCGCCCTGTTTCCGGCTGCGACCCGCTCAAGACTGTTTTCCTTGAACGCCGCGGCGATCCAGATCGTACCGGCATCGATGAATGTCATGGCCGGCTGGCCAACCGAGACGACCTTGCCGATTGAGAGCTGCAGGTTGGTAACGACCCCAGACGAGGGTGCCCTGACGGTTGTGCGCACAAGGTCAAGACGCGCCTTCTCCAAGCCGGCCAGCGCTGCCCGTAGCTGTGGATTGTCATCGCCGGATGGCCCAAGCAGTTCCTTGGCCTTGGCAAGTTCGGCCTCGGCCGCAGAAACCGATGCTTCTGCCTGATCATAGGCGGATTTGGCGGCATCGAAACGTGCCCTCGAGTAGACCCCGCGTTTCACCAGTTCCGAGGCTCTCGCATATTGATCGCGCAGATTGTCACGGTCAGCCCGGATCTGGACAAGTTTGGCCTGGGCCGAATCGACAGTGGCGGTGGATGCGCCGATTGACTGGCCTGCGCTGGCAAGGGCGGCCTCGGCTTCGCTGACGGCTAGCTCATAGCGTTGCGGGTCGATACGGAACAGAAGCTGACCCGCCTCGACCCTTGCATTGTCGGAAATGCCAACTTCTACGATGCGTCCGGTGACTTCAGCCGCAATGCCGACGACATAGGCCTGAACATGCGCTTGCGACGTCGATGGCGTGCGACGTTCCATGAACACGGACAGGATAAACAGAGCCAATGCCAGACAGACGACGATCAAGGCAATCCTGCGCAAGGGGTTGGCGGGCGGTGGCGCCACTTCCGGCTGGTCTGATCTCTCTTGAACCACTGTGTCGTCCCCTTCCGATTTCACGGGTCTGTCGCTCAGCTGTCACAACCTTTGCGCAAGGTTTTTCGTCGTTGCTTGTCGAGCGCGATCAACTCTGGCTATCTGGAGCCCTTCGACGGCGGGCGGTGAAGCAAGATCACTTCGGCGCTGTCCAATGCCGCTTCTATTTCGTTCGCGAGCGCTGCGATCAGTTCCCTGTACTCAGTGCATCGTTTTGCCCCCTGCGGATCCATGGACACTTCCCATTTGGCCAGCTCGGTCTTCGCTTCGGCAAAATCCCTGCAGATCTCTCCAAAGACAGTGTCCCTTGATGCACGCTCGGAGATGGCCTCGGCTTTTGCGGGAAAATGTCGCCTGGCTGCTGCGATACCGTCATCCATGGTTGCTTCCCTTCGGACGCGAGACAGCACCAGAAGGTCTGGTCGCGACACGATGTTCGGTCACGATTGGACCATCGTGCAGTATGTTACCGTAGCTTACGATGTCCGCGCGGCGGGCTGAGTGAGCCATCGCGGGCATTTACAGCTTGGTTGGCGCTACCGGCCGAGGGAATTTGCCGCATTCGGTGCCTTTGCTATCAGGAGTGTCCGTATAAGTTGCCCGTAACATACCCGATGTTACGGGCAGGCCTTCCGACCTTGTAATAGACATATTTGAGGTTGGCCGCCCGTTGCCGCGCTTGCGCAACGAGGCGCCTAGCAGCCGCACGACAGCGACACTGGTGAGTGACCATGGTGAAATGTATGCAGTCCACCGCGCGCACGTGCGGCCAGGGGTCCCACGGCTTGGCGCGGATGTTTGTCTGTGTGCTGCTGGTAATTCTCGTTGGATGTGGTGGACGTCCCAAAAACGTCCTTACCCCTGTTGCAGATAGTGCGCCCGAGGCCACACGGGTGAACCTGTTGGTGACAACCACACGCAGCCGTTCGAAGATCGAGGGGGAGATGTTTACCGGCGAGCGTGCGGCGGAACCGACCTTTGCTGATATCACCGTGTCCATACCACCCGAGAGCGCCCGGAAGGTCGGCGAAGTCGCTTGGCCGCAGAAGCTTCCACCCAACCCGGCAACCGATTTTGCCACCTTGAAGGCCGATGAAATCACCCGTGACGAGGCAAAAAGCTGGCTCAGTGCCACTGTCCGGAAGACTGGCGACGGCAGCGTGCTCGTCTTCATCCACGGATTTAACAACCGCTTCGAGGATTCGGTCTATCGCTTCGCCCAGATCGTCCAGGATTCCGGTGTGCGCAGCGCGCCGCTCCTGGTGACCTGGCCGTCCCGCGGCAGTCTGCTCGCCTACGGCTATGACCGGGAAAGCACCAACTATACGAGAAACGCACTGGAAACGCTGTTTCAATATCTCGCTCAGGATCCTGAAGTGAAGGAAGTCTCCGTCCTTGCCCATTCCATGGGAAACTGGCTGGCGCTTGAGGCACTCCGCCAGATGGCCATTCGCAACGGACGGCTGCCGGCCAAGTTTGAGAACGTGATGCTGGCCGCACCGGATGTGGACGTCGACGTTTTCCGCCAGCAGATCGCCGACATGGGGCAGCCTCGTCCTCATTTTACCTTGTTCGTCTCGCGCGACGACAGGGCGCTTGCCGTATCGCGCAGGGTCTGGGGCGATGTTGCCCGGCTGGGGGCCATCGATCCCGAGCAGGCGCCGTTCAAACAAGAACTGTCCGACAACAAGATCACCGTCATCGATCTGACCAAGGTCAAGGCAGGGGACAGGCTCCACCACGGCAAGTTCGCCGAATCGCCGGAAGTCGTACGCCTTATCGGAGCGCGGATATCCGACGGGCAGGCGCTGACGGACAGCAAGGTGGGTCTGGGTGACACGCTTGTTGCGGTGACAACGGGGACGGCGGCAGCTGCCGGCAATGTAGCGGGCCTGATCCTGGCTGCCCCGGTTGCCGTCATCGATGCGGACACCCGCGACAACTACGCCGGAAATGTCAGCGGTCTGATCGGTTCCGCGGCGTCGCAGAATAGCGGGCCAAATTGCGAGCCCGGTGAAAAAGCGGAAAGAGGGCAAAGGGCGTGCGTGCGCTGATGTCCGAGATGTGAGGAAGTGTCGATTTTTTGGTCAGGTCTGAAACCCGTGCACTTTTAACCTAGAGGGACTTACTCATGGACTTCACCGTTATCAACGCGGCCCTGGTGGGCAAGCTTCTACTCATGCTTTTGATCGGCATGGGACCGAAGATTGCGCTTGTGCCCTTCTTGGAAAAGACCCACGCATTCGACGCAGAGACCAAGGTTCGCATCGGGCGCAAAATGGTCCTGACCGCTCTGGTCACGGCTTTGGTTCTTCTCGCGACGGGAGCTCTGCTCATGCGGCTCTTGCATATTACCGGAGGGGCCGTGGCCGTTGCCGGCGGCATTATCCTGGCGTTGATCGCAATCAAGATGGCTGCCGGACCAACCGAGAAGCCCCATGATGAACTCTCCACTCCGATCGACCCCGACAAGCTCGCGGTGTTTCCGCTTGCGGTTCCTTATCTGCTTAATCCCGTCGGCATCACGGTGATCATCATTGCCTCCGGGGAGATCCTGTCTGTGGCCAGTGCAGCCATGGTCGCAGCGCTGATCCTCATCGTCGGCCTCCTCGACTATGTCGTGTTCACAAATATCGACACGCTTGCCAAACGGATGAAGCCGGCCACCATGGTGGTCTCTGAAGTTGTTTTCGGCATTCTCTTGACCGCTGTTGCCGTCCAGTTGATCGTCAGCGGGCTCGGAAACCTGGGAATTATCACAGCAAGCGGCGCGCATTGATCGCTCGATTTCTGCTATGATGTCTCACGTCCCCGAAGACGATAGACCATCATGAAAGCCGCGCCTTGGAAACCTCGCTCTATCTGCCCGTGAAGATGTTTCTCGAAACTGCTGGATATGAGGTCAAAGGAGAGATTGGCGGCTGTGATATCGTCGGCCTTGCGGAAGGGGAAACACCGCTTGTCGTCATCTGCGAACTGAAGCTGAGTTTCAATCTGGAACTGATCCTGCAGGCGGTCGATCGAGCGTCAGCGAGCGACGAGGTTTGGATCGCGGGGCGTATTTCTGCGCGCGGCAAGGGCCGTGAGGCCGACCGGCGCTACCGTGACCTCTGCCGGAGACTGGGCGTTGGCATGCTGGGTGTCTCCGATGCCGGTCAGGTCAGCGTGATCGTCAGCTCGGTGTCTCCAATGCCTCGCAGCAATCCCAAGCGCCGCACCCGACTGGTCAAGGAGCATCGGAAGCGACAGGGCGATCCGGCCCTCGGTGGATCGACAAAAGTGCCGATCATGACGGCCTACCGGCAGCAGGCTCTTGCCTGTGCGGCAGCCCTTGCTGAAGGTCCATTGCGTCCGCGCGACCTCAGATCCGTTGCGCCTGCGGCTGGCCAGATCCTGCTCGCCAATTATTATGGCTGGTTCATCAGGGTGGAAAAAGGCGTCTACGGGTTGAGTGATTCAGGTCGCGAAGCGCTGGTACGCTGGCCTATTGCCGGATCATCGCCAGGTTTGGAGTAGCGAGGGGCAAAAGCGCGAGGTGGCTTTTACTTTGTGACGCTAAGCGCGCTTTATGGGGTGCGGTTTGGCCCGAGACCGGACATTCGCTTTTTCCGGGCAGGCCGCATTGTCGAAGACAATGCGGCCTACTGTTTACAATCGCCTTTTATCCGAAGAGCGCGAATGTGGCCTTCAAGGTGTTCCACACGCCCCATAGCATCGGAACACCAACGACGGTCCAGGCGATCACGGCCTTGCCGTCGAGACCGCCCCGACCAATGCCGAACGAGCCGCTGGGGCCGGCATTCGCCTGCGCACTTTTGGCCTGCAGCGCTGCAACCTCGGTGTCCGACATGAACCATTTGTCAGCGAGCGGGCGTACAAAGGCATTTGCGATCAGACCGAGTAATAGCATGCCGGCGAGGATGTACATGGTGAAGTTATAGACCTGATCTCTCGGCACGCCGGCGGCAATCTGTGCCTCGCGGATGTAATTGACCACGACCGGGCCGATGATGCCTGCCGTTGCCCAGGCCGTCAGCAGGCGGCCGTGAATGGCCCCGACGAACTGGGTACCGAAGATGTCGGCAAGATAGGCCGGAATGGTGGCAAATCCGCCGCCATACATTGACAGGATGATGCAGAACATGCCGACGAACAGGATTTTGCTCTGGATACCGGCCGCCCAGGGCGCTAGTGCATAGAGCACGATGCCGAGGACAAAGAAGCAGAAGTAGGTGTTCTTGCGACCGATCTTGTCCGACAGCGACGCCCAGAAAAAGCGACCGCCGATGTTGAACAATGACAGAAGTCCTGCAAATCCTGCGGCAATTGCTGCAATAGCCGCAAGCTGCTCAGGTTTCATGTCGACAAAGGCAACGCCTGGCTGGCCGATCAGCGAGCCTGCGAAGATCTCCTGCAGCATGGGAGATGCCATGCCGATCACGCCGATGCCTGCCGAGACGTTGAGGCAGAGGACTGCCCAGATCAGCCAAAACTGGCGGGTCTTATGGGCATCGCGCAGATGCACATGCCGGGTCGTGATCATCGTGCTCTTGGCGACGGGTGCAGTCCAGCCTTCCGGGCGCCAGCCAGCCGGCGGAATGCGGTAGCCGAATGCGCCACCCATCATGAAGACAAAATAGACGAGTGCCATCACGACAAAGGTCTGCCAGACACCGACAGAGGTATCAGAGCGGAAAGAGGTCATCAGCAGGTTGGCCAGCGGCGCCCCGATCATCGCACCACCGCCAAAGCCCATGATTGCCATGCCGGTCGCCATACCGCGGCGGTCAGGAAACCATTTGATCAGTGTCGAGACTGGTGAGATGTAGCCGAGGCCAAGGCCGATGCCGCCGATGACACCAGCGCCCAGCCACATCAACCAGAGTTGGTGGGTATACACACCGAGTGCTGCCACTAGAATACCGCCGCACCAGCAACAGGCCGAAACGAAGCCAGCCTTGCGCGGCCCCGCCCGTTCCAGCCAGCCACCCCAGATTGCAGCCGACGAACCGAGAAGAACAAAAAACAACGTATAGATCCAGCCGAGGTCGCTGACGCGCCAGTCACAGCTGGTGGTGAACAATGCCGACACAAAGGTCATGTCGCTACAGGTAGCGGCGGCGCTGATGCCGATCGATTTGGACAGCGGTAGCCAGAAGACGCTAAAGCCGTAAGCCATGCCAATACAGAGGTGGATGGCAAGGGCTGCCGGTGGCACGAGCCAGCGGTTGAAACCCGGTTTGGCGATAATGCGCTCACGGTCGAGTAACCCGATCGTGCCTCCGCCTGGATAGGTGTCGGTTGTTGCCGTCATGAATTTGTCCTCCCTTGCGCCCTCATCAGGCGCCTCCCAGTTTCAGTCTGTCCCTAGACCGACGAAGGCTTGCCGCGCTGCTTGGAGCCCAGCGCGCGTGAGACCTTGTCGCTCCATGTAAAACCTAGCAACCGGCGTGCCAGATGCGACTTTGCGATTTATCAAGGGTTTAGGGAGGGTGAAGGGGGAATCCTTCAGCGTTCTGGACAAGTTGTCCTGACTCTTAAGGACAAATTGTCCGTCAGCGGGCTTCAGGTAGCCAGATGCTAAAGCAGGTCCCTTTGCCAGGTTCGCTCTCCACCGAGATCCGACCGCCCTGCCGGTCGATCAGGCCCTGACTGATGGAGAGACCAAGACCGGTTCCCTCCCGCTTCTTGGTCGAAAAGAATGGATCGAAGATACGGCCGATCAGGTCGGCCGACATGCCAACACCGGTATCTTCCACTTCCAGCGCGACACCCGCTTTGTTTTCCATATCATGATCGAATGTACGGATCGTCAACGTTCCGCCAGCCGGCATGGCATGCAGGGCGTTGACGATCAGGTTGATCGCGACTTGCTGCAGTTCCGTGCGGTTCATCAGCACCAGTCGCGTGGCCCGGTCCTCCAGAACGAGACTGATATCGGCTTTGTTCAGCAGGTGCTGGACGAGGGGCAGGCAATCCAGGATCACCGCATTTATTGCGTGGCGTTCGACATAACCGGCATATTCCTCAGGCTTGGCAAATTGCAGGAGCTTGGTGACGATCTGGCTGATCCTGTGGATCTGCTCATCGATCAGCCGGAACTCGACCTTGGCCTCTTCCGCCTTTTGCCCAAGGACGCTGCGCACAACGTCGAGATTTCCCTGGATGACCGCGATCGGATTGTTGATCTCGTGGGCAACACCGGCGGTGATCTCGCCAATGGCTGCGAGTTTTTCAGACATGATCAATTGTTTGGTCGCCGCTTCGATCCGGCGGTTGGCTTGCTCCAGTTCGCTGGTGCGTTCCGCAACGCGGTCGTTCAGCTCGTCATTCCAAAGGCGCAGGTCTCGGTCCCGCTGCTGCAACTGGTCCAGCAGGCCATCAAGATGCAACGCAACGCGGCCGATCTCGTCGCTGGCGACCATCAACTCCGTGCGCGCACCCATATTGCCGGCCTCGACGCGCGTAATCGTGTCGCTCATGCGCTCCAGAGGCTTGAAGATCGATCGAGCCCAGCGCAGGAAGATCGGGACGCTGACGGCGGCAACGGCCAGAAAGGCCAGTATGATAGTGATGAGGGTGGTCTGTTTAGCCTCGCGAAATGGCGTCTCTAGAAATCCGACATAGAGCATGCCGACGCGGTTGCCGAAGCTGTCTGTGATCGGCTCATAGGCCGAAATATACCAATCGTTGACGACAAAGGCGCTGTCGAGCCAGGTCTGGCCTTCATCGAGCACCGCGGTGCGCACCGCGGCAGATACACGGGTTCCAAGTGCGCGGCGGTCCTCGAAAAGCCGCACATTGGTACTAATGCGCACATCTTCGAGAAAGAGCGTCGCTGTACCCTTGCTTCCCTCCGGCAGGCTTGCTTCGCGGTAGACAAGATCGTTGATAGTATCGATGAAAACCAGGTTCTGGTTGAGAAGGATGCCGCCGACCAGTGCCGCCCGATTGCCTGCTGGTATCCGATTGTCTGGAAGACTGATCGGGCTGGCTGACTGAACCACCATCCCGCGTGTTTCGCTTTTTCGATTAGTTTCAACAGCGTTGGGTGTATCGACGAGATCGATCAGGGCACGCTCAGCCAGTGCCGGCGCAATTTCGGCCAGCTGCCGGTTGGAGACGATGTCGATTGCCGTTGAGGAAGTGCCCTTGAGCGCTGAGGCAACGACGGGAAAGGCTGCAAGCGATTGCCCTTCGACCACCGGTTCGGTCCCACCTTCGACCAGCACCAGGAAATCAAGCCCCAGCCTCTGGCGGCTTTGCTCGAGAAATGTGGTCAGATCTGCAGGCACGCCAGAGGAGGCCGCATCCTGAAAGGCCACAGAAACCGCCAGCGCCTGGATTTGTTCGCCGGTGTTTTCCAGAATGCGAGACAGATACTGGTGTGCGATGGTGAGATCGCCATTGACCTTGGCAATCAGAAGGGCGTCGAACTTTGAGTTCCAGCGCGCAATGGTGATGCCGAGCAGCAGCGGCAAAATGACCAGCGTCGGCAGAAGCGCAATTGCCAGCAGCCGGAACCGGATCGATCGCACCGGCCGGACGGCACGTGCCGGGGTGGACATATCACTTGCCTCAGCCATTCCAGGCGGCACATTTTCGGTCAATGGTCTTGCGCGAAACGCCGAGCCGGCGCGCGGCTTCGTCGCGATTTCCAGCGCAGTTTTCCAGAACGGCGAGAATATGGCGCCTCTCGACATCCTCCAGCGTATCGTCCGATCCAGCCTTGCCTGTATCGTTCACAAGGATGCCAGAGGGACCGGATGCGGCATAGGCAGAGGGGTTATCCATCGGCTTGCTGTCGGCGAAATTATCGTGAATGCTGCGCGTACCTGCTGCCGTACCTCGAGGCCCATCGCGAAATTCGCCGGGGAATTTTCCAAGGATCAGTGTCCGTTCAATCAGGTTGCGCAATTCCCGCACATTGCCTGGCCAGCCATAGCGGCGAAGTGCGGCGCGGACCGGTGGGTCTATTGCGACCGGAGGCATGCCGAGCTGTTGGGACAGTTTGGTCATAAACAGATCAGCAAGTTCCTGTACGTCATTGCCTCGATCGCGAAGCGGCGGCAGATGCAGTTGCATCACGTTGATGCGATAAAAAAGATCGGCACGGAACCGCCCTTGTTCGACCTCCCTCTGCAGGTTGGCATTGGTGGCGAAGACGAAGCGCAGGTCGACGGGCACTTCGCGCTCCGATCCGACCGGCCGCACACGGCGGTCCTCTATCACCCGAAGCATTTTGCTCTGGGTTGCAAGGGGCATTTCGGCGATTTCGTCGAGGAAGAGCGTGCCGCCCTGGGCGTGAGTGAACAGGCCCTCTCGGCCATGACCGGCACCGGTGAAGGCGCCCTTGATGTGGCCAAACAGTTCAGTCTCGATCATGTCGGCGGGAATGGCGGCGCAATTGACGGGCACGAACGGTTTCTCCGCCCGGTCGGATAACGTATGCAGCGAGCGGGCTGCAACCTCTTTTCCGGTGCCGGATTCGCCGGTGAGCAACACGGATGTCGGCAGCGGTGCAAGCTTGGCGATGGTGGTGCGCAGATCTCCGATCACTGTCGATCCGCCAATCAGTCTGTCGCGCAACAATATGTGTTCGGACGCCGCCTTTAACTCGTAGCGCAGCACGAAATTCTCACGCTGCAGCCGCATGCGCTCCAGACAGCGGGCAACCGAGTTCAGGATCTGGTTGGAACGGAACGGTTTGAGCACGAAGTCGACCGCGCCGGCACGCAGCGCCTGGATTGCCGTGTCTAGATCGGCAAAGGCGGTGATCAGGATAGCCTCGGCAAACAGTCCGATGGTGCGCTGCTCGGCGAGCCAGTCGACGCCGTTTTTTCCCGGCATGATATTGTCGAGGATAACAAGATCGAAATGCTGCTGGTCGAGTTTGCGGGATGCTTCGTCTGTATCGGCGGCTTCTTCGACCAGCCGGCAGCGTGGACCAAGCGTGCGCACGAGAAAATTGCGCATCCCCGGTTCGTCATCGACAATCAGGATGGAAGCCTGGGCGAGCAGAGGTCCGAATTCCCGGTCACGCATAGGCGCCGCGATGTTCGACACAGCCTCTTTCTGCGCAGCTTTCTGCAAAGTGTTCATTCTCTCCTCCACCGCAACATCCATAGCAAGCCCGGACTTGCGGCACAAATGCGCATGTTCGAGAAAATGGCATGGCGAGGGAGGGGCTCTGCAGCCGCACAGGGCAGTTGTTCCGACCGACAGGCGCAAGGATCTCACCGCCGTGTCGACGCGATCGCCGGGATCTGCCCAATTGGGCGCGGTTCTTTAATGATCCGTGCCGGGCGCGACGATCGTCAACCCTTGGAGTGGGATAAGGGTCTTGGTCACCCCACAAGTTATTCTGCGCGCCGCACGGCCTTCCTGAGAGTAGCGGTTGGCCAGATCGGAACATGTAGTTGGTCGGTCAAAGCCGCACCGAAAATCATTGCTCTCGCGGCGTTACGCTGCCGGTGGAGGGCCTTGTCGGAAAAATCCAGCCTCGATCTTGCCCGCACTCCAGTCAATAGGCGCAAGCCGGCGTTTCCGCTCTCTGGCAGCCTTGTCGAGCAGCTGGGCGAATGTGTCGAGGCTAATCTTGTCCGCGCGCAGCATTTGCCGGATCAACGGATCACTCAAGGCTTCTGAAATCGACAGGTCGTGCATGGCCGTACTCCTCCTTTAGCTGCGGAATAACACGGTCATGCAACGGTCAGATGTCACCGGTGTGGCTGAATTCGGGCAGCGCATCACATGGCCGCGAGGAGAGCCAATCTTATCCCCATAGAGCTGAAGAGGCGGCTGAGATGTGCGTTGCCGTTAAGCATTTTCCCGGCTTTCGGTGGATATAATTGCATTAGTCTATAATTAACCGTGCTCGGAGGATCGAGAGCGAGACTGTCAATGAATTACATATCCATTCACTATCTGCGAGCGGTCGCGGCACTTATGGTGGTCTTTTGCCAAATCGAAATTCCACTGGCTCGAATCGGCGACCAAGGTTTCTGGCCGGGTTTCCTCGAAGGGGGCGTTGATATTTTCTTTGTCATCAGCGGCTTCGTCATCTTCCTATCGATCCAGTCGAGATCGATGGGCGTTCTCGATTTCTACAAGCGTCGTCTGATGAGAATTGTCCCGCTTTACTGGATCGTCACCACGTTTCTAGTGCTGGTGGCGATATTCACGCCGCAGTTTCTCAAAAGCATTCGATTCGACGCCATGCATGTCGCTGCATCCTATGCCTTCCTGCCATATCCCTCGCCTGCCGACGGATTGCTTTATCCCATCCTGGCACCTGGCTGGACGCTGAACTATGAAATGCTGTTTTACGCGGCGTTCGGCCTTTGCCTCTTTCTCTTGCCCCGTTGGCGCGTGCTTGCAGTCAGCGCGGTGCTGATTGCGCTGCCTCTGCTTGGAATACTAGTTCGTCCGGACTGGCCGCCTGCGATTTTCCTCACATCGAGTATCCTCCTCGAATTCCTGTTCGGCGTGGGGATCGCGTGGGTGCTTTCAAAACGCGCCGGTTCGCGCAAAGCCGGGGCGTCACTTTTGTTTGCCGGCATGATGTTGTTTATGGCGTCGCCGTTCATCGCGCAACATGTTGACCTATTGCGCTTCATCCTGCTTGGCGTGCCAGCGGCCATGATTGTGTCGGGGGCACTCCTGTTGGAGAAGGCGCGTGCGCTGCCAATCTGGCCTTTGCCGAAATTGCTCGGAGACTCGTCCTATGCGTTGTATCTCACGCATGGGATCGTGCTGTCGGCCATGGGGCAACTGTGGTTGCGACTGCCGTTCGGAAGTGGTGGACTGTCACTTGCCGTGTTCAGTATCCTGACACTTCTCGCTAGTCTGCTGGGTGGCATAGTCACCTATCGGCTCGTCGATGAGCCTTTGCAAAATTGGCTGCGTGCGAACACGGCGCGAAGCCGGCCTGCACAGTTATCAGCCTGATTTCGGCTTTGTGCGCCGGCATCGCTCCGAGCAGAACTTTACCTCGTCCCATGTTCTCGACCATTTACGTCGCCACGCGAAAGGCAGGCCACAGCTCCGACAGATCTTCGTCGGCAAATCTGTCTTCCTCACCATTTTTGCCAAAGCTTCTTCTCCATAGGACCGCTGCTGGCTTTACCCTTTAGACGGGCGCGCCCCGATCGAGTTTATCCAGGAAGATTTCAGCACTGTTCCGGTACTCGTGTTTTTTCCCGTCATCCATGCGATGCCACGTTGCATAAGTCTGTGCGAGGCGATGGTTCTTTGCCAGTTTTGCCGCATTGCGGTCGATGAAATGCCAGTAGAGCGCGTTCAGCGGGCAGGCGTCCGCGCCGACCTTCTTGGCAACATCATAGCGGCAACCATCGCAGTAGTTGGACATGCGAGCGATGTAGGCGCCACTGGCGGCATAGGGTTTTGAAGACATCAGGCCGCCGTCGGCAAATTGGCTCATGCCGATCACATTGGGCAGCTCCACCCATTCGAATGCATCCGCATAGACGGCGAGATACCACTGATGAACAGCATGCGGATCAAGGCCGGCAAGCATGGAAAAATTGCCGACCACCATGAGACGCTGGATGTGATGCGCGTAGGCATGGGTGATTGTCTGGGTAATCACCGTGGACAGGCATGCCATGCCGGTGTCGCCGGTCCAGAAGAAATCTGGCAGGGGACGATGCGCATCGAGCGCATTGCTCATTTCATACCCCGGCATCGTCAACCAGTAGATCCCGCGAATATACTCGCGCCATCCGATGATCTGGCGAATGAAGCCCTCGACGCTGGCGATGGGCGCGTGTCCCTCGAGATAGGCCCGCTCGGCCGCCTTGCACAGGGAGAGAGGATCCAGCAAGCCAATGTTGATGTAAAAGGACAGGAGAGCGTGGTTGAGGAAGGGCTCTTCGCTCAACATGGCGTCCTGGGTTTCGCCAAATGCCGGCAGAAAATCCCGCACGAATGCGTCTGCAGCACTCTGCGCATCGGATCTGGTCACCGCAAATGAGAAGCCGGCTGTCGAACCTATATTTTTCGGAAATATGCGCTCGACGAGCACAAGCACATCCTTTGTCAACGCATCCGGCGCAAAGCCCTTATGTTTCGGGCGAAACAGATCGGGCTTTGCCGGTTGACGATTGTCCGCATCAAAATTCCAGCGATGCCCTTCGGGATCCGTGCCGTTCATCAACAAGCCGGTACGGCGCCGCATGTCGCGGTAGAAATATTCCATCGTCAGTGATCGGCGCCCCGCGCTCCATTTGCGAAACTCTACCTTCGAGCACAGGAACCGGCTGTCGATGCGGATGTCGACCGGTAGGCCAAGATCGCTCTGCCATGCATTCATCGCCTCCAGAACGCGCCACTCTGAGCCTTCGGTGGCAACTATGCATTCAGGTGAAAGTGCGGTGACGGCGCGCTTCAGTTCGCCGGAGAACGAACCTGAATTATCGGGATGGTCGAGTCTGATGTACCGGACGTCAAAGCCGCGAGTCTTGAGCTCCTCGGCGAAATGCCGCATGGCAGAAAAGATCAGGGCAATCTTGAGTTTGTGATGCGGCACATAGCTTGCCTCTTCCATCACCTCGCACATCAGTACGACGTCCCGATCCGGATCGGCGCCTTCCAGGCTGGACAACGTTGGCGACAACTGGTCACCGAGTATGAAGATTAGATTTCGGAAGGAGGTCAATGTGCATGGCATCAGGTTTGTTGTCACTGCTTGCGGCTACGAACATTTCGGGCAACTGGATCTGCTGGATGATGAGATGAATTTGTCCCGTTGCATCGGCAGTATCGCTGCAAGTGTCTTGCGGTGACTTTTTGAGCGGAGAAAGTGCCAAAATTCGCCGCGTCGCGCCGTTTTTGTTGACAGAGACGGCACCTCAGTGAAAAAGATCTATCGCAACAAAAGGAGACATTTATGGCTGATGAGAACAATGCAGGCGCCGTTGCCGAGGTTGCGGTGACAGAGACGCCGGTCAAGGTTAAAAAGACGCGCGGGCCGAACAAGCCGAAGGCAACCGCCGAACCTGCAAAAGCTGCGCCTGTGAAGGCCGAGGTCGCGCCGGCAAAGGCTGCTCCGGTCCAGCGTCGCAAACGCGGCGAAACGGAAGCTGTTGCCTCAACGACAGCGAAAGATACAATTAAGGCGTCGGCGCCGAAAAAGGTTGCCAAGCCTGCTCAGAGCAAGCCAGCGCTGGTCAAGACATCAGTTGCCAAGTCACCAGCATCCACTGGCGATGAATTTGCAGACCTCATCAAGCTTGAAGAAGAAAACAAGACACTGCGCAAGGCGCTTGCCGACAAGCTGCGTCAGGAAAATGCCGACCTCCGTAAACGGTTGGGGTCCGCCTGAGTTTCGATCAGCGCAAAAGATCAAGGTGGCGCGGGGCGGTTGTTAGACCGCGCTCGCCTCCTAGATCATTTTCAAACGGCATAGACGGGTTTGTGCCGCAGACCCGGATATGAACCCTGCCGCGAAATCGCCGTGCAGATTGCTGGAGGACTAAGCTAATGAGATCCCCTTGGAGATTTCTTGCCGATCTGGCATCCCGCCAGCCTAAAGACCAAGCGCCGGAAGAAGCGCCAAAGATAGTTCGGAGTTCTGCGCCGACAAGCGAGCCAGAGGTTGAGCGCGAAGTCACACCAGCGCAAGCAGTTACCAAACCTTCACCGGACGAACTCGGTCATATTGCTGCAGAGAAAGTGGTTGATCCGGTTCGCGCAACGGCCCCAGCAGAAGCGACGCCGCTTGACGAAACGGTTGCTGAACCGTCGAACGAGGTAAGCCCCATCGGTACGTCGCCTGAGTTGGTTGCTCCAACCAGCAGGCAAGGTGTGCAGAAATCGGCGCGATCCAAACCGGAACGGTCGAGTGCAAGCAAGACCCCGGCACAAAAGGATGCGGTTAAGGCATCGGCACCTGATGAAAAGATGACGATTGTGCCTGGGCCGGATACTACTTTGCAGATTGTGGGCAAGAGCAAACGGCAGTCGGTCGCAACAAAAAAGGCCGATGCTGCAATTGGGAAGAAGCCTGCGGTCGGGGAGATTGAGCGCGCATCTCGCTCACCATCCTCACGCGATCCAATGCTTGCCGAGATGGAAAGACTTGACGCAGACGTGCAAAATCTGAGAATCGTGTTGGGCGATAAGCTCAAACTGCAAAACGAACACCTCAGAAAGTTGCTCAAGCGCTTCGATCGCGCCTGACGCCGTTATCTTTGCGAAGACTGGACATATGAAAAGACCACAGAACTTCGTCGTCGAATTCAAATCGGGACGTCGACGCAATGAAACGCGCTCTGGCTCGATCTGGGGCAACACGGATCTCAAGGCGCTGGTGCGTGCGGCAGAAGCCGATGCGCCGCATCTCTTCGATCCGATGACCGGACATGCAACCGAGGGCCTGCAAATTGGTGTTGAGGCCGAGCCTGCTGATGCTCCATCGGTGAAGCTGAATACCCATCAGACAGGCCCTGTGGTCTCATTCGGCAACAAGCCTGTCGAAACCATCACCATGGTGACGGCTGATCAGAACCAAGGTCCCGTCGGAAGTCTCGAGCAAGACCTCAATCGTGGCACACAGCACGAAGAAAAAGCGCCCGAGATGCAGAACCAAAAGACGCGGGGTCCTATTCGTAGATCCGGCGGAACCAAGGAAGCCAAGACGGCGACCGTGGAAGCCGATTTGGGATCATCGTTTAAGTCGGTTGATGGGCCAGGAGAAGAATTGGATACGCTTGAAGCCGAAAATCGGCGTTTGAAACAAACACTGGCAGCAGAGCTCAGACGGCAAAACTTGCAGCTTTTGGCTATGCTTCGCAGATTTGACTGATCTGGACGCGACTGGAGGGGGCTCTTGTCGTTCACAGTGTTGTCCCTTTAATCTGGGCAGGACAGCACAGGACAGGGTCTCGTTCAGCTGATACTCACACAGCTTGGAGACGCAGAAGCGCTATTTGCGTCTCAATGCCAGGCTCGGCAACAGGCAGATTATCAGCATCGGTTTTGGCCGCGTGTCGCTGTCCGCTTGATAGATGGATTTTATGTTGTCCCGCTACTGGGACGCAGACATCGATTGCCTAAACTGCGTCGGCGTTTTGCCCGTCCACGTCTTGAAGGCGCGGTGAAAGGCGCTTGGTTCGGCGAAACCCAATGCGTTTGCCACATCGCCGACACGCATGTCGCCCGCAGCGAGCATGTCAATCGCCATTTCCCGGCGGATTTCCTCTTTGATTGCCGCAAAGCTCTGGGATTCTGCATGGAGCCGATGGCGAAGGGTCGACGGCGACATGCGCATCTGAAGTGCAATGTCTTCAAAACGTCCCCAGTTCGACGGCGGTGTCTTGCGCAGGTGACGCCGCACGGCAGCGCCAAGACCGGCATCATATCTGTAACGCACGAGTATATTGGCAGGAGCCCCGCGTAGAAACTGTTTCAGGGCCTGCTCCGTCCGGGCGATCGGCAGCTTCAGCAGCGTAGCATCAAAGGCGATGCGACTGACCGGCCGCGAAAAATGCACAGGCGCACCAAAGAACAGCCGGTAGTCCGTTCCTTGTTTTGGTTCGGCACAGCGGAAATCGACCGCGCGTATCGCAATGCGCCGGCCGACCAGCCAGCAGGCAATGCCATGCAGAAGGATCCAGTATGTCCGGTAGGCAAAGGCCGAGCGTGGTGCTCCCTTGTCGGTCAAGATGATTTCGGCGAGCCCGTTGCGCACGATGAGTTCGCCGCTCGGATCGTCAATCACGATGGTCAAAAAACGAAGCGCCCGTCGAAGTGCCTGTTCAAGAGTTTTGGCATGCAGCACGCAGTGACACAGCAATGTGAAGCTACCATGCGGCATAGCACGACCGGCCATGCCGAAGAATTCGTCGTCCACCTCCGCGGCAATGGCCAGCCAAAGAGCACCGTAGCGCTCTGCCGAAATCGGCTGGTCAATGATCAAAGGCAGTCCCAGGCGGGAAAGTACAGGTGCTGTCGGCTTGCCTGCCCGTTTAAGGCAGTCGAGGGCCTCTTCAACGAACGAGGGCGAAATCATGCGCCGATCGAATTCAGCCACTGACGATCCTCCCATATGGCAAAACTGGCCGAAAAATGAAGCGCAGTTCTGTCATCGCTTACAATAGCGCGTGAGCGTAGGATCCGGCAAGGCAGTCAACTGGGAGGTGATTGTCAATGCCGTAGCTTGGGAGGAGTGTTTCATGAGACAGGGCACAAATGGCTCAGATTTGATGTCAACGATGCATGTCAGATCATCAGCCAAAGCGCACGGCCGCGGTGTGGTCGCTCTACGGAACAATGGCTCGATGAGGGTTGCATGACGCCGCATGATCCGGTGGTCATCGTCGGCTTCGCCCGCACCGCACTTGGAGGGTTTCTGGGTGATTTGAAACATATCGGTGCTCCGGAGTTGGGCGCGGTAGCAATTCGTGCCGCCTTGCAGCGCAGTCAGCTTCCGGTCGATGCGGTGCAGGAACTTGTCTTTGGATGTGTGCTTTCTGCAGGTCTTGGCCAGGCACCGGCGCGCCAGGCGGGAATTGGTGCCGGGCTTCCCTTCACCGTTGGCGCGACCACCGTCAACAAGATGTGCGGCTCGGGCATGAAGGCGGTAATGCTGGCCCATGACATCCTTTTGGCCGGAAGCGCGGAAGTTGTGGTCGCGGGAGGCATGGAGAGCATGAGCAATGCACCCTATCTGCTCGATCGTGCCCGCGCAGGTTATCGCCTCGGCCACGGGCGTCTCGCAGACCATATGTTTCTCGATGGGCTGGAAGACGCCTATGACAAAGGACGGCTGATGGGAACTTTCGCGGAAGACTGTGCTGAAGCCTATCAATTTACGCGGCAGGCGCAGGATGAATTTGCTGTTTCATCATTGACGCGGGCACACAAAGCAATTGGCAACGGTCTCTTCGAGAAGGAGATCGCGCAGGTGACTGTGAAGGCCGGGAATAACCAAACGAATGTCACATGCGATGAGCAGCCCGGAAAGGCGAGGCTTGAAAAGATCGCGACCCTCAAGCCTGCCTTTCGTGACGGTGGAACGGTGACAGCCGCCAATTCGAGTTCAATTTCCGATGGCGCGGCAGCTTTGGTCGTGATGCGCCTTCGGCAAGCGGAGGAGAGAGGTCTGACGCCGCTTGCCACGATCGTTGGTCATGCGACCCATGCACAGGCTCCCAACCTTTTTGCAACGGCGCCTATCGGTGCACTCAAAAATCTGAGTGAACGAACTGATTGGCGGCTGGAGGATGTCGATCTCTTCGAAATCAACGAGGCTTTTGCCGTCGTGACCATGGCAGCGATGCGGGATCTCGACCTGCCGCATGACAAGGTAAACGTGCATGGTGGTGCCTGCGCATTGGGCCATCCGATTGGCGCGTCCGGTGCCCGCATCATTGTTACACTTCTGGCGGCACTCGAGCGCTACGACCTGAAACGCGGCGTGGCCACGCTTTGCATTGGCGGCGGTGAAGCGACAGCCATTGCGATAGAGCGGGCTTGAGTTCTCTTGTGGAGGAGGTCCTGGAATGATCCTGTCTGACCAGCAATGCCAGATCCGCGATATGGCGCACGATTTCGCCCAAGAATGCCTCTTGCCAGGTGCTGCTGCCCGCGACATGTCGCACGCTTTCCCGCAGGATGAATTGCGTCAGATGGGTGAACTTGGCTTTCTCGGCATGCTGGTGCCGGACGACTATGGTGGCTCGGACACCGGTACCGTTGCCTATGCTTTGGCCCTTGAAGAAATTGCCGCCGGCGATGGGTCCTGTTCCACAATCATGAGCGTGCACAATTCGGTCGGCTGCGTGCCGATCCTCAAATTCGGCACGGAAGCCCAAAGACGGCGGTTCCTGCCAAAGCTTGCCTCCGGCGAATGGATCGGTGGCTTCGCCCTGTCCGAACCGCAAGCGGGATCTGACGCATCCAATCTGCGTACCCGGGCCGTCTTGGATGGTGACCACTATGTCATCGACGGCGCCAAGCAGTTCATCACGTCAGGCAAAAACGGCGACTTGATCATCGTCTTTGCCGTGACGGAACCAGCGGCTGGAAAGAAGGGCATCTCGGCTTTCATCGTGCCGACGGATACGCCAGGCTACGAAGTCGTGCGTATCGAGAAGAAGCTCGGGCTGCATTCCTCCGATACCTGCCAGATCGCGTTCACCGGCATGAGGATCCCGGTTGAATCGCGCCTTGGCGAAGAAGGAGAGGGTTACAGAATAGCGCTGGCAAACCTTGAAGGTGGTCGCATCGGTATCGCGGCACAGTCGGTCGGCATGGCACGCGCGGCTTTTGAAGCCGCACGAGATTATGCGCGCGAACGCATAACCTTCGGCAAAGCGATCATCGACCATCAAGCCATCGCTTTTCGCCTTGCCGACATGGCAACCAGCATCGCAGTTGCACGGCAGATGGTCTTGCATGCCGCGGCCCTGAAGGACAGCGGTGCCCCCTGCCTGACGGAAGCCTCGATGGCAAAGCTGTTTGCCTCCGAAATGGCCGAGAAGGTCTGCTCGGATGCGATCCAGATCCATGGTGGCTATGGATATATGGCCGATTATCCGGTCGAGCGCATCTATCGCGATGTACGCATCTGTCAGATCTATGAAGGAACAAGTGACGTGCAGCGCATCGTGATTGCGCGTAGTCTGCAAGTCTAACGTGCCATCGCTTTCCGGGAGGAGACTGGAAGGCCAGTGCGTGCAAAATGGGAGGAAGAACACGGCATGACCGAGTTCGCGCAATTGAGTCTGCATGTTCCAGAGCCAGCGGTTCGCCCAGGTGGCCAACCGGATTTTTCCAATGTCACGATTGCCAAGGCGGGCGCCGTTGCGCGCCCCGATGTCGACGCGGCCCCCGAAGACATCCGTGATCTTGCCTATTCGATCATTCGCATACTCAACCGCGAAGGTGAGGCTGTCGGTCCATGGGCGGGGCTGTTGTCCGACGAAGCGCTTTTAACCGGCCTTCGCAACATGATGAAGCTGCGCGCCTTCGACGCGCGCATGTTGATGGCACAGCGACAGGGCAAGACCTCGTTCTACATGCAGCATCTGGGCGAGGAGGCGGTCAGCTGTGCCTTTCGCAAGGCGCTGAGGCAAGGCGACATGAATTTTCCGACCTACCGGCAGGCCGGTCTGCTGATTGCCGACGGCTACCCGATGGAGGAGATGATGAACCAGATCTTTTCCAACGAAAGCGATCCCCTGCGCGGCCGGCAATTGCCTGTCATGTATTCGTCGAAAGAGCACGGCTTCTTCACGATTTCCGGCAACCTCTCCACCCAATATGTGCAGGCAGTTGGTTGGGCCATGGCGTCGGCCATCAAGAACGACACCAAGATAGCCGCGGCCTGGATCGGCGACGGATCGACGGCGGAATCGGACTTTCATTCGGCACTGGTCTTTGCCTCGACCTACAAGGCGCCTGTGATCCTCAATATCGTTAACAATCAATGGGCGATTTCGACATTTCAAGGCATCGCCAGAGGTGGTTCGGGGACCTTTGCCGCCCGTGGCCTGGGCTTTGGAATTCCTGCACTCCGTGTTGACGGCAATGATTATTTGGCGGTTCACGCGGTTTCGCTCTGGGCGGCCGAGCGCGCCCGGCGCAATCTCGGGCCGACATTGATCGAATACGTGACCTACCGGGTCGGTGCCCATTCGACCTCGGATGACCCAAGTGCCTATCGTCCCAAGACCGAATCCGAGGCCTGGCCGCTGGGAGATCCGGTGCTGCGCCTGAAAAAGCACCTGATCTTGAAGGGAGCGTGGTCAGAAAGCCGCCATGTGCAAGCGGAAGCGGAAATCCTGGATGAAGTGATCGATGCGCAGAAGCGGGCAGAAGCTCATGGCACCTTGCACGCCGGCGGAAAGCCTTCGGTGCGCGATATTTTCGATGGAGTCTATGCCGACATGCCGCCGCATATCCGTCGCCAGAGACAGAAGGCGGGATACTGACATGGCCAGAATGACAATGATCGAGGCCGTACGCAGCGCGATGGATGTGTCGATGGCGCGCGATGACGATGTGGTGGTCTTCGGCGAGGATGTGGGCTATTTCGGTGGCGTCTTTCGCTGTACGCAGGGCCTGCAGGCAAAATATGGCAGGACTCGCTGCTTTGATGCTCCGATCAGTGAAAGCGGCATCGTCGGGACGGCAATTGGGATGGCGGCCTATGGACTAAAGCCCTGCGTCGAGATCCAGTTCGCCGACTATATGTATCCCGCTTATGACCAGATCACCCAGGAAGCAGCTCGCATCCGGTATCGCTCGAACGGCGATTTTACCTGCCCGATCGTCCTGCGCATGCCGACAGGCGGCGGCATCTTTGGCGGACAGACACACAGCCAAAGCCCGGAAGCGCTGTTTACCCATGTCTGCGGCCTGAAAGTTGTTGTTCCCTCCAACCCTTATGATGCCAAGGGCCTGCTGATCGCCTCGATCGAAGATCCCGATCCGGTGATCTTTCTCGAACCGAAGCGGCTCTACAATGGTCCCTTCGACGGTCATTACGAAAGGCCGGTCACACCTTGGTCAAAACACGACCTGGGTGAGGTGCCGGAAGGGCATTACAACATTCCGATCGGCAAGGCCGAAATTCGCAAAACCGGTGGAGCCGTGACAGTCATCGCCTATGGCACCATGGTTCACGTTGCGTTGGCGGCCGCGGGAGAAACGGGCATAGACGCCGAGGTGATCGACCTCCGCAGCCTGCTGCCGCTCGACCTCGACACAATCGTTCAATCGGTGAGCAAGACGGGTCGTTGCGTCATTGTGCATGAGGCAACCCTGACATCCGGCTTTGGCGCTGAACTGGCGGCTCTGGTCCAGGAACACTGCTTTTATCATCTGGAAGCGCCGATCGTTCGTGTGACCGGCTGGGATACGCCTTATCCGCATGCTCAGGAATGGGACTATTTTCCAGGCCCTGCCCGAGTTGGGCGTGCACTTGTTGACGTGATGGGGGCGTGAACATGGCAGAATTCATCATCAAGATGCCCGATGTCGGCGAAGGTGTCGCTGAGGCGGAGCTTGTCGAATGGCATGTCAAACCCGGTGACCCAGTGCGTGAAGACATGGTGCTTGCGGCCGTTATGACGGATAAGGCAACAGTCGAGATACCCTCACCGGTCAACGGTGTCGTGCGCTGGCTCGGTGCCGCGATCGGCGACACGGTGGCCGTAAAGGCACCACTTATCCGTATTGAAGTGGTGGGTGACGGGGAGGTGACAGGCGACGCGGTCGGAATTGGCACAAATGCATCCGCGCTGGCGGTTGACGAGGCGCCGCCCGTGGATGCCGGCGAAAATGATCCGGGTGCCGGGACGCCGGAGAGCGGAGCTGCGACGCAGGGGAAGAGTGCCGGCCAGACGGTGTCGGTCTCGGTCGCGCTGCATGCAACGCCTTCCGCGATGCTAAAGCCGCTCGCGTCACCCGCGGTCCGACTAAGGGCATTGGAGCGCGGTATCGATCTGCGTCAGGTTGAGGGAACGGGGCCTGCCGGCCGCATTTCGCATGACGATCTCGACCAATTTGTCGCGCGGGGTGCCGCTCTTCCGCAATCTGGAAAAACGTTGATCCGCAAGACCGGTGTCGAGGAGATCAAGATCACCGGCCTGCGCCGCCGTATCGCTGAAAAAATGGCCCGCGCAACCGCACGCATACCGCATATCACCTATGTCGAGGAAATCGATGTCACGGATCTCGAGGTCCTGCGGGAGAGATTGAACGGCAACCGTGCGCCGGATCAGACCAAGCTCACCGTCCTGCCATTCCTGATGCGCGCGCTGGTCAGGGCCTGCAGCGAACAGCCGGGAATCAATGCAACGTTCAACGATGATGCGGGCATCATTACAAGGCACGCTGGCGTGCATATCGGCGTCGCAACGCAGACGCCTGCCGGTCTTACCGTTCCGGTGGTGCGTCATGCGGAAGCCCTTAGTATCTGGAATTGTGCCGCCGAACTGATGCGGGTCGCAGAGGCAGCAAGATCAGGCGCTGCACTGCGTGAAGAACTGTCCGGATCAACGATCACCATCACATCGCTTGGCGCTCTCGGCGGGATTGCAACGACTCCGATCATCAATCACCCCGAAGTCGCGATCGTCGGCGTCAACAAGATCGTGATACGGCCTGTCTGGGATGGCAGCCAGTTCGTCGCGCGCAAGATGATGAACCTTTCTTCAAGCTTCGATCACCGCGTGATCGACGGCTTTGATGCGGCGACCTTTATCCAGCGTATCAAAGCGATGATGGAGACCCCTGCGCTTATTTTCATCGAGGGCTGAACCATGAAAGAGATTACCTGCAAGCTTCTCGTCATCGGTGCCGGACCAGGTGGCTACACCTGCGCAATCCGGGCCGGGCAATTGGGGGTCGACACGGTCATTGTTGAGGCTGATAAGCCGGGCGGAACCTGCCTCAATGTCGGCTGCATTCCGTCCAAGGCACTGATCCACGCCGCAGACACTTACCACGACCTCCGCCATATGGCAGGGCAGGAAAGCCCTTTCGGCATCAGGATCGAGAACCCTGAACTTGATCTTGCCAAGACGGTCGGCTGGAAGGACGGTATCGTTGCCCGCCTGAACGGCGGCGTGCTCGCGCGTCTGGCAAAGGCCAGGGTCAAGATCGTGCATGGCAAGGCGCGGTTTCGCGACGGAAAGACGGTCGATGTCGTGACCGAAACCGGTGTCCAGACCATCCGCGCGCAAGCGGTGGTGATCGCAACCGGCTCCCAGCCGGTCGAGTTGCCAGGGCTCGTCTTTGGTGGGCCGGTCATCTCCTCGACCGAAGCCCTGTCGCTCAAAGCCATACCGCAGAATCTCGTCGTTATTGGCGCCGGCTACATCGGCTTGGAACTCGGGACTGCGTTTGCCAAGTTGGGATCAAACGTGACATTCGTCGAGGCACAGGGCCGGATCCTGCCGCAATATGATGCCGATCTGGTCGCGCCTGTTGCCAGACGCTTGACGACGCTTGGTGTGCGGGTGTTGACGAACGTCAAGGCAAAGGGTCCCTCAGTTGGCGGACTGTTGGTCGAGGATGCTCAGGGAGCGCAGCAGCGCCTCGCCGCAGACAAGGTTCTTGTCGCGGTGGGCCGCAGGCCGCATGTCGATGGTTTAGGTCTGGGCGAACTCGATCTGGATCAAGCGGGTCCCTTCCTGCGCATCGACGAGCATTGCGCGACATCGATGCGTGGCGTCTTTGCCATTGGCGACATCACCGGCGAGCCGATGTTGGCGCATCGCGCCATGGCGCAAGGGGAGCTGGTGGCGGAAATTGTCGCTGGCAAGAGGCGCGCATGGGACAAGCGCTGCATTCCGGCGGTTTGTTTTACCGATCCCGAGATCGTCGTGGTCGGGCTTCCACCTGACGAGGCGCGCGCCCAAGGGTTCGATATCCGTGTCGGGCAGTTCCCATTCAGCGCCAATGGCCGAGCAATGACGGTGGGCCGCGACGATGGTTTTGTTCGCGTGGTGGCGCGCTCCGATTCCAATGTCGTTCTCGGTATGCAGGCAGTCGGGATTGCGGTCTCGGAACTATCGGCGGCATTTTCACTGGCGATCGAAATGGGGGCGCGGCTGGAAGATGTAGCATCCACGATCCATGCACACCCGACGCGCAGTGAAGGATTTCAGGAAGCCTCCATGAAGGCGCTCGGCCATGCTCTTCATATCTGAACCGTTGCCGCATTTGATCCAATTCCGGATGCGCATCGAACGAGATGCGGATCAGCAAAACCATTGTTCAGGAGCATAACGGACATGACAACGATTGCATTTATCGGTCTGGGCCACATGGGTGACCCCATGGCAGCCAATCTCGTCAAGAACGGGTTTTCCGTCAGGGGGTTTGATCTTTCACCAGCGCTGGTGAATGCCGCCAAGGCCGCTGGAGTTTTCCCCTGCACAACACTCGCCCAGGCGCTGGAGGGTGCAGACGTAGTGATCACCATGTTGCCCGCTGGCAAACATGTGCTGTCTGTCTGGCAGGAACTGGTGACGGCAGTGCCGGCGGGTACCGTGCTGATCGATTGCTCGACCATCGATGTCGAAAGCGCCCGCAAGGCGCATGCACTGGCAGCCGGGGCCGCTTGCCCGTCGCTGGATGCACCGGTATCGGGGGGAACGGGTGGCGCCGCCGCGGCTACGCTCACCTTTATGGTCGGGGGCGATCCCGATGTGTTTTCTCGTACCCAACCCATCTTTGAGGCAATGGGAAAACGTATCATTCTCTGCGGTGGCGCGAGTTCGGGGCAGGCCGCCAAGATCTGCAACAATATGATCCTCGGCATCAGCATGATTGCTGTCTGCGAGGCCTTCGTTCTCGGCGAAAAATTGGGTCTTTCGCATCAGGCACTCTTCGATGTCGCGTCTGTGTCTTCGGGGCAGTGCTGGTCGCTGACGACCTATTGCCCCGTGCCTGGCCCCGTTGCCACGTCTCCCGCCAATTCCGATTATCGTCCGGGATTTGCCGCCGCCTTGATGCTGAAGGATCTGAATCTGGCGCAGGCTGCGGCCCAGGCGACAGGATCCGCGACACCGCTTGGCGCCAGAGCATCTGAACTCTACGACCTTTTCAATCAACGTGGGAACGGCGAGCGGGATTTCTCCGGCATCATCAGCCTGTTGCGGGATCAATCAGGTGTCGAGACGGTTTGATTGGCAGGCACCATAGCGGGTGAACATCTGCGAGCCTATGCCGAGAATGAGTTCCCTGTTCCTCCGCACGGCCGTCCGACGTCGGCATTGACGCCGATGGTCTGGCCGCTGCTTGTATCAATTGGCGACAAGCCCTCATATTTCGTTCTTTCCTAACTGGATGATCTCACCAGCGATTTTGGCACAGCGGCTTGATGGCGTTACATTCAGGCGGCCTGTACATGAGAATATCATTAAGTATGGAGACGGCTGATCATCGAAATCCTGTCTGATCTGGGTTAGGGTTCGGCGTGTCACCGCAATTATTGTGCGCCATCGGCCAACTGGCCTGACTGTCTTCTGCCGATGATGGTCCGCGCAACCTGATGCAAGCATGGATCAAAAAACTGCCGGACCGACGCTGATCGATAGCGTCGGATCACGGTCGCGTGTGGAGCCTTTGCTATCGCTGATCTGCAGCCCCCTATTGGATGGAGGAAGACATGCATGGATTTGAGAATCGTGGATTGAGTGTCCCACAGGGGCGCTTCACCGATACGGGTCGGTTTGGCCGGATGTTTCCAGAACTGCGTTCGCTGAAGACGATGGTGCCACCGGCAGATGTGCTGGGTGGTGCGGGTCCCGATGGCGGCCCTCCTGGTCCAATGGAGGGGCCCGGCGGCGGCGTGGACAATCCACGGATCAAGGCCGGATATACGTTTCTCGGGCAGTTCATCGATCATGATCTGACCCTGGATGCGACCTCCATTCTGGAGCAGCAGATTGACCTCAACGCAACGACGAATTTTCGCACACCCGCCTTCGAGCTCGATTCTCTCTATGGCCGCGGACCTGGTGCCAGCCCGGCACTCTATGATCGCAACTGTCCCGGTTGCTTTCTTCTGTCGGAGGACGGGTTCGATCTGCCGCGAAACCGCCAGGGCACAGCGATCATCGGCGACCATCGTAATGATGAGAACCGCATCATCGGTCAGTTGCATGTGCTGTTTTTGAAGTTCCACAACAGGGTCATGCGCGATTTTACCAGTGATACGGGCGGGCGGTCTCGGTTCGAGGATGCCCAGACCATAGTGCGCTGGCACTATCAATGGATCGTCCTCAATGAATTCCTGGTGCGCACGGTCGGCAGGGCCGCTGTCGATGCGGTGCTGGGTTCAACCGATCGCGCAAAGGTTTGCTCACCCTATATGCCGGTTGAGTTTAGCGGCGCGGCCTATCGATTTGGACATAGCCAGATCCGCGCCTTTTATCCGATCAATGCACAAGGCGGTGCAGCGATTTTTCCGGCCGATCCGACGGCACCACCAGCCGACAACGATTTGCGTGGCGGACGCCCCTTGCCAGAGATCCTTCGCATCGATTGGTCACGGTTCTTTGGCGTCGCTGCGACCCGCGGAAAGCTAATCGATACCAAACTGGCACCTCAATTGCTTAAGCTTCCAAATGGTGTCGTACCGCCCGATACCAGTGCTGCCGACCGCTCGCTGGCAGTTCGTAACCTGAAACGGGGTGTCGACCTGCGCCTTCCCGCCGGACAGACAATTGCCAACTTTCTGGCGTTACCGGAGCGACTGCCAGACAGCGAAGTCTGGACCGATGTGCCTGGCGGCGCAGGGCTTGCTCCCCTCTGGTTCTACATTCTGCGTGAGGCCGAATTCCTACATGATGGCCAGCACATGGGCGGCGTCGGAGCACATATCGTGGCCCAGACGTTTGTCGATATCCTGCTGGCGGACAAGGCTTCGTTCCTGTGGCAGGATCGAAACTGGACGCCGACCCTTCCTTCCGCGCATCCGGGACGGTTCACCGTGACCGACCTGATAAAGCTCGCATTGGGAGACGATGCACCTGACATTGAGGCTGAAAACGTCGACAACCTGCCCACGGAGCTTCCGCCGCCTGCACCTCCTCCAACACCTACGGCCCCGCCTTCCAGCTAGCACAGCAGGATATCGGGCAGATTTTTAGGTTTTGGCGAGATCGAGGTCGGATAACCGTGTCTGCTTCGATCTCGCCAAAATGGCGCATGCCGTCTGCTAAACGCCTTGCGGGTTTTCGTTCTGGTCGAGTGCGCGAGTAAGACCAAGTGCCACCAGCGTGCAGATCGCGCCAGAAATCAGATAGCCGCCGATGAAGATGATGCCGAAATTCGTGGCAAGACCGAGTGCCACGAGTGGAGCAAAAGCCGCACCCACCAGCCACGCCAGATCCGATGTCAGAGCAGCACCCGTGTAGCGATAATACTGGGTGAAGCGCGAGGATACTGCACCGGATGCCTGGCCAAACGTCAGGCCGAGTATTGCGAACCCGATGAGGATGAATGCGTCCTGCCCCTTGCCACCGGCATCTAGCAGAAAGGGTGCGGAAAAGCTGAAGACCGCAATCAGGCTTGCCCCTATCATCAACTGCCGGCGCCGTCCGATACGGTCGGCGATCACGCCGGACAGGACAATTCCGATCGTGCAGACACCGGCGCCTGCAACCTGCACCAGGAGGAATTCTGCCGCCGATTGGCCACCGGTCAGGATCACCCAGCTCAGCGGGAAGATCGTCACAAGATGGAACATGGCAAAGCTTGCCAGCGGTGCAAAGGCGCCAATGACGACATCTCCGCCATGTTTGCTCAACATTTCGAAAACTGGGCGAGCCTGCAGTTCCTGCGCCGCCATCGCTGCACCGAATTCCTTGCTGGCAACGATGCGCAGGCGGGCGAACAGCGCGACGACATTGATCGCAAACGCGACGAAGAACGGATAGCGCCATCCCCATTCGAGAAAGTCCGCTTCGGACAGATTGGTGATGAGATAGAAAAACAGAATGCTGGCGATTGCAAATCCAATGGGCGCACCAAGCTGCGGGATCATCGCATACCAGCCGCGATGTTTGGGGGGAGCGTTGAGGTTGAGAAGCGATGCCAGGCCATCCCACGCGCCGCCAAGCGCAAATCCTTGACCGAGCCTGAACAGCGCGAGGAGCGCCACGGCCCAGTAACCGATCGTCGCATATCCCGGCAGGAAGGCGATGGATGCTGTCGAGCCGCCGAGAAGCACCAGGGCGATCGTCAGTTTTGTGCCACGGCCGTAGTTGCGATCGATCCACATGAAGGCGAACGATCCGACGGGACGTGCCAGAAAGGCGAGTGGAAAAATCGAGAATGACATCAGGGTTGCGGCGACTGGGCTGGATGCGAACGGAAAGATCAGCTTGGGAAAGACGAGGATCGAGCCAAGCCCGTAAACGAAAAAGTCGAAGAACTCCGACATGCGGCCGATCACGACGCCGATTGCGATGTTACCGGGCGACAACGGTTTGTCGTCATCATGCATGCGACGGGCGTCTTGCTCGAGGCCCGATGACGTAGGATTGACGGTTGCGCTCATGACTACCTCCCGGCGATTGCGCCTTGCTCAAATGTCGAACAATCAACGTACGAGATCAAGCAAGCGAAGAAAAAAACCTTACACCCTTTTGCCTAATGCGGGCGTTTCCGTTGAGCCCATCGTCTGTCGGACGGAATGGATTGGCAAATGGCGGACAATTGGCAATAATCAATTCTGCTTTGTAGGGAGCAAGTCCGGTCGGTTCCATTGAATTCCTGCACTGCGACATTATGCTGCGCTGCGACGAACGGCCTCATTCCCTTTCATGCCGGGTCGCGATTATTGCCAACTAGACGAAACGCAAGTTGAGCTAAAAATGCCCAGTCAGTTTAAAGTCGTCGGACGATGGATTGTTTTCGTGTCTATGGCCCTTGGCCTCGCAGGGTGCGAGATGGTCGTCATGTCGCCGTCGGGTGACATTGCCGCTCAGCAAAGGGATCTGATCGTCATTTCGACGATTCTGATGCTAATCATCATTGTGCCGGTTCTCTGCCTGACGCTTTATTTTGCCTGGCACTACCGCCAGTCGAATACGGCGGCCAAATATGATCCGGAATGGCATCATTCGACCGGCCTTGAGGTTATCATCTGGTCTGCGCCACTGGCCATCATCATTGCGCTCGGCGCCATCACCTGGATCAGCACCCACAAGCTTGACCCGTATCGACCGCTCGACCGTATTGATGCCGAGCGCGCTGTTCCGGCTGATGTAAAGCCGTTGACGGTGGAAGTCGTGGCACTTGATTGGAAATGGCTGTTTTTCTATCCGGATTACGGGATTGCCACAGTCAACGAGATGGCGGCCCCCGTGGATGTGCCGATCAACTTCAAGATCACGGCTTCGTCGGTGATGAATTCGTTCTACGTGCCGGCACTTGCCGGCATGATATACGCCATGCCCGGCATGCAGACCCGATTGCACGCCGTGATGAACAAGCCCGGGGAATACGAAGGCCTGTCATCGAACTACAGCGGTGACGGCTTCTCTCACATGCGCTTCAAGTTTCATGGGCTTGATCAGACCGGTTTCGACGACTGGGTCGCGCGGGTAAAGCAGACCGGAACCATGCTCAATCGCGATACCTATCTGAAGCTCGAAAAGCCGAGCATCAAGGATCCGGTACGCTTTTTCGCCGGTGTCGAGGACGGACTTTACCAGGCGGTGCTGAACATGTGTGTACGCCCGGGCCAGATGTGCATGAACGAGATGATGCATATCGACATGATGGGCGGCGCAGGCGTGGAGAGCCACGAGAACCGGTCGAAGCTCGAACATGACAACCGCCACGCGGCTGAAGGCGGCCACGAAGGCGATGCCGCACCCGGTGCAACCTTCCCGGCAACCGGAAATCCGTCGCGAAGCGAAGAACCGGCGGAAGGGATCGACGAACAATCGTCCGAACCGGGGCAGATGAACCATGACATGCACAACATGCACAATGGGCATGCTGAACCGTCGGGTATGGATGGCGAGGATGGTCCGGCACCTTCACAGTTGAACAACAGCGGCTCGACAACCCCCTGACGTCGCATTTCACGAGAATTTGGACAGTGCTATGTTCGATAATACCAGTTTGACGCAATTCATCTTCGGGCGTCTGTCGTGGGAGGCCATTCCCTATCACGAGCCGATCCTCGTGGTGACCTTTGCTGTGGTGGCTCTGGGCGGTCTCGCGCTATTTGCGCTCGTCACGAAATACAGGCTCTGGGGTTACCTCTGGCATGAATGGTTCACCAGCGTCGATCACAAGAAGATCGGCATCATGTATGTGATCCTGGCGCTGATCATGCTGATGCGCGGCTTTGCCGACGCGATCATGATGCGCATTCAGCAGGCGATCGCCTTCAACGGCAATGAAGGCTATCTTAACCCGCATCACTACGATCAGATCTTTACCGCCCACGGCGTGATCATGATCTTTTTCATGGCCATGCCTTTCGTCACCGGACTGATGAACTATGTCGTGCCGTTGCAGATCGGCGCGCGCGACGTATCCTTCCCCTTCCTCAACAATTTTTCATTCTGGATGACGACGGCCGGTGCCATCATCATCATGATGTCGCTGTTTGTCGGAGAATTTGCCCGCACCGGCTGGCTCGCCTATCCGCCGCTGTCCGGTGCCGATTACAGTCCAGGCGTCGGGGTTGACTATTACATATGGGGATTGCAGGTCGCAGGCGTCGGCACGACGCTCTCCGGCATCAACCTGATCGCGACGATCGTCAAGATGCGGGCTCCGGGCATGACCTTCATGAAAATGCCTGTGTTCACCTGGACATCGCTCTGCACCAATATCCTGATCGTTGCCACCTTTCCGATTCTGACCGCGACGCTGGCGCTTCTGTCCCTCGACCGCTACGCCGGAACGAACTTCTTCACCAATGACCTTGGTGGCAATCCGATGATGTATGTGAACCTCATCTGGATCTGGGGACACCCGGAAGTCTATATTCTCATCCTGCCGGCCTTCGGCATTTTTTCCGAAGTCGTGGCCACCTTCAGCAGCAAGCGCCTGTTCGGTTATGCGTCCATGGTCTACGCAACCTGCGTGATCATGATCCTCTCCTATCTGGTCTGGCTGCACCACTTCTTCACCATGGGGTCAGGCGCATCGGTGAACGCCTTTTTCGGCATCACCACGATGATCATCTCGATCCCGACGGGCGCCAAGATGTTCAATTGGCTCTTTACCATGTATCGCGGCCGGATCCGCTACGAGGTGCCGATGTTGTGGACCATCGGTTTCATGGTGACCTTTGTCATCGGCGGCATGACCGGCGTCATGCTGGCAATCCCGCCGGCGGACTTTGTCCTGCACAATTCGCTGTTCCTGATTGCTCATTTCCACAATGTCATCATCGGCGGTGTCGTGTTCGGGCTGATGGCCGGCGTCGTCTACTGGTGGCCAAAGGCCTTCGGCTACAAGCTCGATCCGTTCTGGGGCAAGATGAGTTTCTGGTTCTGGCAGATCGGCTTCTTCTTCGCTTTCATGCCGCTTTACGTGCTCGGCCTTATGGGCGTCACCCGCCGTGTCTCGCAATTCGAGGATCCGTCCCTGCAGATCTGGTTCATTATCGCGGCCTTCGGTGCATTCCTGATCGCAATCGGCATTGCTTCCTTTGTCATCCAGATTGTCGTCAGCTATCGCCGTCGTGACCAGTTGCGCGAAACCAGTGGTGACGCCTGGAATGGCAGGACGCTCGAATGGTCGACGTCTTCGCCGCCGCCGGACTACAACTTCGCCTTCACGCCGGTCGTGCACGATCATGACAGCTGGTACGACATGAAGAACCGCGGTTACGAGCGTCCGCTGGCCGGCTTCAAGCCGATCCACATGCCGAGAAATACCGGAGCCGGCGTGATCCTGGCTGCATTGAGCGTCGTGCTTGCCTTCGCCTTGATCTGGTACATCTGGTGGCTGGCGATCCTGTCGCTCGTCGCCGTGATCGCCGTCGCGATCGGACATACCTTCAATTACAAGCGGGATTTCTACATTCCCGCCGAGACGGTGACCGCAACCGAGGATGCGCGTTCACAACTGCTGGCGGAGCGGACCTGAGATGAGTGAAAAGACACACACAGGCGAATGGAACGAAAACCAGTTCTATCTCGAGGATGATCACCACCCGGAAGGCAGCACCATGCTGGGCTTCTGGCTCTATCTGATGAGTGACTGCCTGATCTTCGCGGTCCTGTTCGCCACCCACGCCGTGCTTGGG
>NZ_CAKKMZ010000002.1:255000-1276996 GCF_918741265.1 Rhizobium sp. CECT 9324
GATGCCTTGGCATGCACAGGCGATGAAGGACGTGATACGCTGCGAAAAGCCGTGGGGAGCTGCGAATAAGCTTTGATCCATGGATATCCGAATGGGGAAACCCACCTTAAATGCTTGGAGAATCCAAACTGTCAGCGATGACGGCTTGGGTTTCCAAGCATTGTGATAAGGTATCTAACTTTCGAATACATAGGGGTTAGAAGCGAACTCGGGGAACTGAAACATCTAAGTACCCGAAGGAAAGGACATCAACCGAGACTCCGTAAGTAGTGGCGAGCGAACGCGGACCAGGCCAGTGGCAATGTGGAATAAAGTGGAACGCTCTGGAAAGTGCGACCGTAGTGGGTGACAGTCCCGTACGCGTAGAACACACATTGTCCTTGAGTAAGGCGGGACACGTGAAATCCTGTCTGAACATGGGGAGACCACTCTCCAAGCCTAAGTACTCGTGCATGACCGATAGCGAACAAGTACCGTGAGGGAAAGGTGAAAAGCACCCCGACAAGGGGAGTGAAATAGAACCTGAAACCGGTTGCCTACAAACAGTTGGAGGGCGCAAGCCTGACAGCGTACCTTTTGTATAATGGGTCAACGACTTAGTGTATCTAGCAAGCTTAAGCCGGTAGGTGTAGGCGCAGCGAAAGCGAGTCTGAATAGGGCGTTTAGTTAGATGCATTAGACCCGAAACCGAGTGATCTAGCCATGAGCAGGTTGAAGGTTGGGTAACACCAACTGGAGGACCGAACCCGCATCTGTTGCAATAGATTGGGATGACTTGTGGCTAGGGGTGAAAGGCCAATCAAACTCGGAAATAGCTGGTTCTCCGCGAAAACTATTTAGGTAGTGCGTCGATCGAATACCCTCGGGGGTAGAGCACTGGATGGGCTATGGGGACTCACCGTCTTACTGATCCTAACCAAACTCCGAATACCGAGGAGTACTAATCGGCAGACACACGGCGGGTGCTAACGTCCGTCGTGAAGAGGGCAACAACCCTGACCTCCAGCTAAGGTCCCCAAGTCATGGCTAAGTGGGAAAGGATGTGAGGATCCCAAAACAACCAGGATGTTGGCTTAGAAGCAGCCATCATTTAAAGAAAGCGTAACAGCTCACTGGTCTAAATAAGGGTCTTTGCGCCGAAAATGTAACGGGGCTAAAGCCATGCACCGAAGCTGAGGATACGTCGCAAGACGTGTGGTAGCGGAGCGTTCCGTAAGCCTGTGAAGGGGTACCTGTGAGGGGCCCTGGAGGTATCGGAAGTGCGAATGTTGACATGAGTAACGATAAAGGGGGTGAGAGACCCCCTCGCCGAAAGACCAAGGGTTCCTGCTTAAAGTTAATCTGAGCAGGGTTAGCCGGCCCCTAAGGCGAGGCAGAAATGCGTAGTCGATGGGAACCACGTTAATATTCGTGGGCCTGGTGGTAGTGACGGATCGCACAAATCGTACATTCTTATTGGATTGAATGTGCGGTGGAGCGGTTCCAGGAAATAGCTCCACCCTATAGACCGTACCCGAAACCGACACAGGTGGTCAGGTAGAGTATACCAAGGCGCTTGAGAGAACTATGCTGAAGGAACTCGGCAAATTGCACGCGTAACTTCGGAAGAAGCGTGACCCCATTTTACGCAAGTGAGATGGGGTGGCACAGACCAGGGGGTAGCGACTGTTTATCAAAAACACAGGGCTCTGCGAAGTCGCAAGACGACGTATAGGGTCTGACGCCTGCCCGGTGCTGGAAGGTTAAAGGGAGAGGTGCAAGCTTTGAACTGAAGCCCCAGTAAACGGCGGCCGTAACTATAACGGTCCTAAGGTAGCGAAATTCCTTGTCGGGTAAGTTCCGACCTGCACGAATGGCGTAACGACTTCCCCGCTGTCTCCAGCATAGACTCAGTGAAATTGAATTCCCCGTGAAGATGCGGGGTTCCTGCGGTCAGACGGAAAGACCCCGTGCACCTTTACTATAGCTTTACACTGGCATTCGTGTCGGCATGTGTAGGATAGGTGGTAGGCTTTGAAGCTTGGACGCCAGTTTGAGTGGAGCCATCCTTGAAATACCACCCTTATCGTCATGGATGTCTAACCGCGGTCCGTTATCCGGATCCGGGACAGTGTATGGTGGGTAGTTTGACTGGGGCGGTCGCCTCCGAAAGAGTAACGGAGGCGCGCGATGGTGGGCTCAGACCGGTCGGAAATCGGTCGTCGAGTGCAATGGCATAAGCCCGCCTGACTGCGAGACTGACAAGTCGAGCAGAGACGAAAGTCGGTCATAGTGATCCGGTGGTCCCGCGTGGAAGGGCCATCGCTCAACGGATAAAAGGTACGCCGGGGATAACAGGCTGATGACCCCCAAGAGTCCATATCGACGGGGTTGTTTGGCACCTCGATGTCGGCTCATCGCATCCTGGGGCTGGAGCAGGTCCCAAGGGTTTGGCTGTTCGCCAATTAAAGCGGTACGTGAGCTGGGTTCAGAACGTCGTGAGACAGTTCGGTCCCTATCTGCCGTGGGTGTAGGAATATTGACAGGATCTGTCCCTAGTACGAGAGGACCGGGATGGACATATCTCTGGTGGACCTGTTGTCGTGCCAACGGCATAGCAGGGTAGCTATATATGGAATGGATAACCGCTGAAGGCATCTAAGCGGGAAACCAACCTGAAAACGAGTATTCCCTATCAGAGCCGTGGAAGACTACCACGTTGATAGGCCGGGTGTGGAAGCTCAGTAATGAGTGAAGCTTACCGGTACTAATAGCTCGATTGGCTTGATCGTTCTCATTGATCAATGTTCATCAGACCGCCAAAGGCGGTCGATGATGCAAAAACGTGTTCAAAAAAACGAGGTCCAAAGACCTTTACCAGCTTCTCACTATATTGCCCTTAGCTGACCTGGTGGTTATTGCGGGGTGGCTGCACCCGTTCCCATTCCGAACACGGCCGTGAAACGCCCCTGCGCCAATGGTACTTCGTCTCAAGACGCGGGAGAGTAGGTCGCTGCCAGGTCTGCTAATGGCAATATCAAATCTTCTCATTACAAAACGTCGGCAAAGCCGATATCAAAGGGACGCACAAAGCCATCCCTTTCCTGTCCAAAAATACCGCAGAACATCAAATATAACGCGGGGTGGAGCAGCCCGGTAGCTCGTCAGGCTCATAACCTGAAGGCCGCAGGTTCAAATCCTGCCCCCGCAACCAACCATCCCTGCGATACCAATAAAGCCCCATCACGGGGCTTTTTGCGTTTTTGGGCTTCAATCGCGCCAGCGCGGCCCATGTGACCTGAGACCCAATTTCCCTCCAGTTTTCGAGAGAGTCTTGGGTTTTCAATCTGGCCTCATGCGGCCTGTTTTTCCATAGCCATTTTCGTTGCGAACTCGCTGGGGGTGATATTGCCCAGCGACGAGTGGGGTCTGTTTCTGTTGTAATCCTCCTTCCATGCAGTGATTGCGGCGCGGGCCTGAGCGAGCGACGAGAACAGCGTCTCATTCAGGCACTCGTCGCGGAAGCTGCCGTTGAAGCTTTCAATGAGGCCGTTTTGCATCGGCTTGCCGGGGGCGATGTAATGCCATTCGACCTTGGTCTCCTGGCACCATTTGAGGATGGCCATGCTGGTCATCTCCGTGCCGTTGTCCGAGACGATCGTCCTCGGTTTTCCGCGTCTGGCGATGAGACTATCCAGTTCACGGGCAAGCCTTGCGCCTGACAGGGATGTATCGGCGACCAGGCATAGGCATTCGCGGGTGAAGTCGTCGACAACCGCCAGCACCCGGAAGCGGCGACCGTCGGTGAAGGCATCGCTGACGAAGTCCAAACTCCAGCGCTCGTTGGGGCGTGACGGCAGAGCCAGGGGACGTCTCGTTCCCAAGGCCCGCTTTCGGCCGCCGCGTTTGCGCACCGTCAGCTTCTCCTCCCGATAGAGACGTCGAAGCTTCTTCAGGTTCATGACGATCCCCTGACGGTCGAGCATCACGTGGATACGGCGATAACCGAAGCGGCGGCGCTCGGACGCCACCTTTTTCATTGCCTCCCGAATGGACGCATCGTCAGGCCGCACGCTGCGATATCGCATGCTCGACCGATCCACCGATAGAACCTCGCACGCCCGACGCTGGCTTACTCCATGCTGCGCACAGACGTGAGCCACCGCATCTCGCTTCACATCGGGCGTCACCATTTTTTTGCAGCGACATCCTTCAGGATCGCATTGTCCAGCATGGCCTCGGCGAGCAGCTTCTTCAGCTTGGCGTTCTCGTCCTCAAGCGCCTTCAGCTTGCGGGCATCCGACACGTCCATGCCGCCATACTTCGCCTTGTATTTGTAGAAGGTTGCATCCGAGATGCCGTGCTTGCGGCAGACATCGACGGTCTTCGCGCCAGCCTCCTGCTCCTTCAATATCCCGATGATCTGTTCTTCCGTGAACCGTGAACGCTTCATTCGTCCGTCTCCTGGTTGTGACGGACTCTACCAAATTCTGGAGGAAGTTCAGGGTCTCAGGTCAAACGCATTGGATATGCTGTAAAAAAATAATTTTTTTGCGCGATATCGCGCAATAGGCTTTATTGTACCTCGCTAAATAGAGCCAATGACCATTGCGGAACCACTGGATTCGCCCCATTGTATAGAGCGAAGCTGAGCGTAGCTAATCATTGTTCCAAACGCTTGCTTGAAGCATTGTCGGTTGCAAGCCGAAAGGAGACAACGATGGCAAACGGAAGACAGGCTAGCGCAAAGCGCATGAAAATGGCGGAACGTGCGCAGCAGCAGATGGATGTTCATTTCCCGAACTTTCATCCAGCATGGATTTGGACTCGCAAAACGAACGACGGCTTCTTTACCGTACCGCGAACGATGCCGGTTGTGATGCAGACCATCGACGCCCAGACAAAGGGGCAACCTGCGGGGCACACACTCCTTTGTCTTTGGGCGCGGGCACCGGATCATCCTGTCATTACCATCGAAAATCCTGCGACCTTTGCAGCTGAAGCTGGTTTTATTGGAGAGCGTGCCGTCGATACGTGGCGGAAACGGATGCGGCAATTGCGAGATCTTTTGTTCATCCAAACCAAACCGGGCGCCTCTGGTGAGTTCCACTATGTTCTATTGGTCAACCCGAATGCTGCCGTTGAATGGATGAGAACCCAGGGAAAAGTCCAAGACCTTCTCTACGGCCGATTTGTGGACCGCCTGGTTGAGGTCGGTGCTTACGGAGAAATCGAAGCATTGCGGGAATTCTGGCAGTCTCAGGCGGCTGCCAACGCCGCAGCTGCGGCTCAAGCGTCGGTTATTGTGCCTCCGCCACCTATCCAAGAAAAGGAAGCGGAAGCATGACCTGGCTTTCTTTCTTCGTACGTATTCCAGCACTCGCGGTCGCAACCCCTATTGCAATCGTTGCTGCAATTCTCATTGCCGCCATCTACGGCTACCGTCTTGAAATTGATGCGATCGGGCTGAGGTTCGATAAGAGCCCAGCCCCTTTGGCATTGGAGGCTGCAAGACGATGAGTACCTCACAACCGCTATATGTGGGCCCTGTAAAAATTGGCGGAGGGCCCTCCCACATCAATGACAAGCTGCGGGTCGGCAATATCCGTGATGGCGAGTTTTAGAACGCTGCAGTCGTCGTGCTCTCCGTTCGCCTCGACTTCGCGGCCTTCGATCACGGCAAGCTGCTCGTGTGCTGAAAGTTCGGCCCAGAAGCCATCCGTGCAGATGAAATAGACGCCAGGCAAACTGTCCGTTTCGAGTATTTCAGGTGTCATATACTCACGGGAACGAAAGCTCTTGGTGAGGAGATGCCTGGCCGGTATCTTCGATAGTTCCTCAAGTGCAACGACGGTAAGCGCATTGGCAAGCGTGTGAGGCTGAGTCCGCCAGTGAATTCTGTCGCCTCGATCAATCTGGCCTAGAAGACAGTCGCCTGCATGGATAACTGTCATTCGTGTTCTTCGGTCGGCATGCACAATAGCGAAACTGGCAGAGCCCCGAGGAAAACGCGCGCGCAAATCTAGATGGATTCCGCGCAGCTGTTTCGAAAGCGCATTGAGATCCAGCGCTCCTTGTAGACCGTTGAACCAGTCGATCACTTCCCGCACGATCGCTTGGGCATATTCTCCACTGCCCGCACCCGCGGTAGAACCGTCGACGACGATGCAAATCACGCCGCTTGCATTGATGCCAAGCCCTGCATGGTCACGATTGTCAGCGGTCTTGGTGCCTTTACGGCTATACCATTTTGCTTCAATGCGCATGGCCGCCACCGTCTGCGCAGTGGCTTATGGCAACATACCGCTCGCGCACGATAGCTGCTCGGCCAGGCTGTCCACGCAAGTTTCCCTCGAGGAAGTCGTCAAAGTCGCGATGCTGGAGTAGCGCCTGGAATTGTTCAGCAATATAGGATCTGACGTCGAGGTCCGCAGTCGCCAACTCCTGACCAAGCTCCTCTCTTCCGTCGATTACGAGAAGTATGTCTTCGGCATCTCGGCTGGAATAGAGGTCATCGCCACCCCTGCCGGTGAACGCTTCCAGTTTCGTCGCTATAAAGAGGGCCGGCGTGAGGAGCCGGATGGTGAGACCTTCAGTGAGTTGATGAACCTCAGCGGTTTCGATCCCCTTTGCGTACCAGCGATTGCTGAAGCCGAGGATCGCTTCATCATCCGGCATGAAATCGACTTTGAGCGGGCCGAGCCGCATTCGGCAGATGACATCGTCATCCGAGGACTCTTTAAACCCCCTTTCTCGCAGCTGTTCCAATAGCTGGCCCCATTCTGCCAGCCCCGCAAGATCGACGATAAGGTCGATATCGTCGGTAGCTCTGACATCTTCGAGGGTCACCGGGTCTGTGATGAAGAGCGCCGTTGTGCATCCCCCGACGAACACAAGGCGATCGCGCAAATCTTGCTCAAGCGCTGTTGCGACGACTTTCAACATTTCGAGCAGCTGGCCGCGGACAGTGGTCATTTGCCGAGTATCCCCGTTGAGAGACGCTCAGTTGCCAAACCCACTTCCCTCTGGTTTCCGAGACGGATCGCGTCGCAGAGTGCCAGATATTCGTATAGGCGGTCGTCCTTTTGGACAGCTTCCGGCACGCTTTTGAACAGCGGATCGACTGACTGGCCCATTTCACGGCCGCTCGCATGCGGCCAGACGTAAATGTAGTTGCCGGCACTCATTAGAAGGCCTTCAAGCATGGGAGCAGCGAACGCAGTCGGTATGCCTCGCTGCATTGATCCGGGCTTCGCCGGGAAGGTGAATTTCAAGCCGTGGACGATGAAATTGAACAGGTTCCGTCGGCTTGGCTTGGGTCGGCCAAGTTCGCGATCTTTGCTGGCAATGCCAGAGTACACGCTCCTCTTGATCGACTCGTTGACCTCGGTCTTGCTTATGCCGAGAGATGCCTCCAAATTCCGAACGGAATATGGGTCCTCGCCCTGCGCCTCTATGCGTAAGCGTTCAACTCCTTGCTCTTGTTCCTGCTCTTGGAGGCTGACGAGCTTGAGCAGTATGACGATGTCCTGGCTTTTCATCATGCTTTCCGAGTACTGTCCTCTGTCCTAGGACCAAGGACAGAAAAACATACCATGTCCGTATTGTCAAAGCCCCGCCACAAACACCAGGGTGTTCTCCACTTCCGCAGCGGTCTAGCCGCGGAAGCCAAAACGTCGTTATTTCACCAAGAGCAGATTACCGGGATGTTCCACTAAAGAGAATTGATTGCAGATTTCTCGCACTAGGAGTGGCTTTACATCGTCGACGTCATAGGGCACGGCCGGGAATCCGGATCGAGGGTCTTGCAGTGGATTTCGAGAGCAGTGTGCGAACAGTAGATCTTATCTCGCTCGTCATCATCCTGGGAAGCCGGCGCCCGGAAAGAGGCTCAAAAACAGAGCCTTACGGCACAATAAAAAACCTAAGCCACTGATACGAAGAGACATCCACATAAGGTGGGACAACCTGCCCAGAATGGTGTGCTTCCGGTAAGGAGGCGCATCCTGCGGAACGGGCTGTCGTGAACCGAGCCGATAGTCTCGGCCATCCGGCTTCCATCCCTTGCGTTTGACGGGCCGCTTTTGCGGCCCTTTTGCTGAGCACGGCTCATTTCTGAGCCCTGCGATCTTTCTGCTGTCTGTTTGGGGGCTTGCAGCCCCGTCCTCCGTCAAGACCAAGCCCTTCGGGCAAAAGCATCCGGGCCGTGGCTCGGCGTTCGCCTGCGCCCGCACCACCCCGGACGCGTTTGGTCTGGACGGTTCCCCCCCCTCTCTTCGCCAGAGGGGCAGATCGGTTGCATGCGCAACCCGATCAGAGGAAAAGGGACATGGAGAACGATGTTTATCAGCAGGTGACCGACAAGATTATTGCCGATCTGGAAAATGGCGAGCTGACCTGGCTGAAGCCTTGGAGTGCTGGCAATATGGAGGGAAGGATCACCAAACCATTGCGGCATAACGGGCTGGCCTATAGCGGCATCAACGTTTTGATGCTTTGGGGCGCGGCAATCGAGGCTGGTTTTTGCTCGCCCTATTGGATGACTTTCAAGCAGGCCACGGAGCTTGGCGCGCATGTGCGCAAGGGCGAGCGTGGCAATATGGTTGTCTATGCGAACACCATCACCAAGACGGAGGAACAGGACGACGGCAGCGAGGAAGAGCGGCACATTCCGTTCTTGAAAGCCTATACGGTTTTCAACGTTGAGCAAATCGAAGGGCTGCCCGAGCAATACTATGCGAAGCCCGAACCCGTGATTGATCCGGCCATGCGGATTGAACACGCCGAAGGGTTCTTTTCGGCGACCAGTGCCGATATTCGTCATGGCGGCAATCAGGCCTATTACAGTGGTGCGAGCGACCATGTGCAGATGCCCTGTTTCGAGAGCTTTCACGCGCCCGAGGCGTATTATGCCACGCTGGCGCACGAACTCACCCACTGGACAAAACACAAGAACCGCCTTGACCGGGAGCTTGGTCGCAAGAAGTGGGGCGATGAAGGTTATGCCCGCGAGGAACTGGTTGCCGAGCTTGGCGCAGCCTTTCTGTGCGCCGATCTGGAATTGACGCCCCAGCCTGGCACCGATCATGCCGCCTATATTCAGGGCTGGCTCAAAGTGCTGAAAGAAGACAAGCGCGCCATCTTCAGCGCCGCCGCCCATGCGCAGCGCGCCGCCGATTTCCTGCACGGTCTGCATGGCGTTGCGGACACCAAGGAAGGAGCCGCCGCGTGAGCGGCGTCTTTGTTCCAGGGCAAAATTTGCGCCCGCCAGGGGCGGGCGCTGAACACCTATAGTTTGAATAGCGTCAGATATGCTCAATCGCATCGAGGATATTTTGATGGTTTCAAACTCGGCATGGTTTGAAAACGGCGAGCAACCCCGATGTGCGCAGCCTACCGCGTCTCTCGGTCGATACCGATCTCATGTATCTGCCGATGCATGTGCCGGAGGCTTTGTCCACACGGAGCGCTGGCATTTAGGTCCTTCAGGGAGCTGTGGGTTGGGAGGGGAACTGGGGGAGGGAAGGACTGCCGCCCGTAATCGGCAGGTCGCGTCTGCGGCGCCGACTGATGCGCCTGGCGCTGATAGTATTGCCGCCTCGAAACCACGCAGGAGGCGGATGATGGAGTATTTTTGCGGACTGGATGTTGCGACGGTGGAGACGGCGGTCTGCGTCGTTGAGCGGCACTATCGCAGTGGCAAAGTCGTTCTCGTCAAGGGGCACCACCGAGGTCATGAAGCGGCACAGGAATTGCCGATCCGCGTAATGGGTCCGAGACTCGAGATGACCAGGTTCGAGTTTTCAGCCACACAGCCGAAAAATCGTGACTGAGTTGGAATATCTTGACGTTGTTCTCACATTTCCAAGTCGCTCATGTGGCTTGCAGGTGACCGGGAGACACCTCGGGAAACAACATGGACCGCACTCTAAACTGGATAAGACTGGGGGTTAGAGTTAGAGGACGTGTCCGCTACGCGCCTTCATTCCGGTCGTAGAAGCAGACCTTGCCATTGACCAGAAGCCGACTCGCTTAGATTTGGTGCTTCGGCTTCTATCCGCCAATTTTTGGTCATCTACTCGACAAGCCAAGGCCCTGCTTTCCTTCCTCGACCAGCAACTCTACGACATGCCTGACTCGGGGAAGAAGATGCCGCCTAGAAGGCCAGATCGCATAGATGCCAACGGTGACGTCAGTGTCATTCTCAAGCAGGTGAGCCAGGGTGGTGTACCTGGGTGACAATCATGAGTGTGAGGAATCATAGGCACCGCACCAGTTTATCCCGGCGGGGCTGGTTCACCCCCTTTGCCGCGATCCCATTGCATGCCGAAAGTTTCCTACTCTCGTCGGCGGATTGGCAAAAGCAGGTCCCATTTTCGTCGCGGGCCTGCCTCCAATGCCACTGTTCGCATACCCAGAACTCCAAGGCCGCATTGACGACCGTCAGTATTGAAGGGAGACGGCCCGATCGCTGGGTTGCGGGATTTTACGGTACGGGGAGTCCCCGAATTCCCTTTCGAGGGAGCCTAGCCAATGTTGGAAGTCAAGCCTTCGGGCGCTGGTTGAGGAAAGGGACCTACAATGCTTGAAGTATCTGGAACGTCCATTGCCCTGCGGCGCATGCCAGACGCGCCGACGGCCGAGCCGGCACGGCTCCGTTCTTTGGCCCACCTTCGCCGCTTCCATCGCCAGCAGGATATTTACGGGCAAGAAGAGCCCAGCGAAACCTGGTATCGTGTTGTTTCGGGTTCAGCCTGCAAATACCTGATTCGGACCGATGGGCGACGACAGCTTGTCGACATCTACCTGCCGGGAGACCTTTTCGGATTCACCGCCCGTCTATACCATAGATTCGCCGTTCAGGCCGTCGCTGACGGGACATTGATCTCCTGCTACCCGCGCCAGGGGGTAGAGGCGCTGGTCAAAGAGGATCCCGAAACGGCTCGCGAAATCAGAATGCAGATTTTCGAAGCGCTGGAACGCCTGCAGGAGCAACTTCTGGTCATCAGCACGATGACGGCCCCGGAGAAGGTCCGCGAATTCCTTCTCTATTTCCACCAAAGGCTTTCTGCGGACAAGGAGGACGGTCTCGCGTTACCGATCTCCCGCTACGATATCGCCGACCTGCTGGGAATTTCCGCCGAAACGGTCTGCAGGGCCTTCACGGACCTGCAGGAGCGCGGCGTCATCTCGCTACAGGGTCCACGCCACGTCAGAATCAATCGGAGATGAGGAGACTAGAATGGCTAAGGACGACGACGTTCTTGAAAGTCGTGTCATCCGCGAAGTGGCCGCTGTTTTCCGACGCCGGGAGATACTCGAAGACGCGATCCAGGAACTCCTTCAAGCTGGGTTCGATCGCTCCGATATCGACATCATGGGTGATATCGAAACCATACGGCGGCGTCTCGGCTTGCTCTATGTACCGCCCGAGGAAATCGCCGACGTCCCCGGTGCGCCGCGTCGCGCTTACATCGCCCGCGACGACATCTCTACCGCGACCGCCGGGGTCGCTGGGATGCTGTTCTACCTGGGTGCCGCGACGGCGGCGATGACGGTCGTTGCTTCGGGCGGAAGCGTGGCGCTGGTTGCTGCCATCGCCGCGGCTGCAGGAACCGCTGGCGCTGGCATCGGCGCGGCGGCCATTCACCATCTCGGAAAGAAGCAGGCAGAAGACTTGGAGCTTCAGCTTATGGCGGGAGGCATTGTGGTTTGGGTGCGTGTTCACAATCGCGAAATGGCGGAACGAGCACAGGAAGTCCTGGCTAAGTCACGCGGTGAATCCATCCGCGTGCCCGAAATCGAGATCGAAAAGCGACTGGACGATCTCCTAGTCTCAAAATTCAATCCCGACCCATGGCTCGGTAACGAGCCGCCCGCCCGCCACTGACCGAATTGGTTTGAAACTGACGACCGTCAGGGCCGGCATCTGCTTATTCGGCAAGACTTTGCTCGTGGCGCGGCAGTGACGCTTGTGCCCAATCTAGGGAGATACGGCTATGGCAGGTAAGGTGATCGGTATCGATCTGGGCACGACAAATTCCTGCGTCGCAGTGATGGAAGGGGGGCAGGCCAAAATCATCGAGAACGCAGAGGGCGGTCGTACCACCCCGTCCGTCGTTGCGTTTACCAAGGATGGGGAGATTCTCGTCGGCCAGCCGGCAAAACGCCAGGCGGTGACCAACCCCGAGAATACGATTTTTGCCGTCAAGCGTCTGATCGGCCGCCGGTATGATGATCCAATGGTGGAAAAGGACAAGAACCTTGTCCCCTACAAGATCGTAAAAGGCGACAACGGCGATGCCTGGATCGAGGTCGCGGGGAAGAAACACAGCCCGAGCCAGATCAGTTCTCACATCCTGGTGAAGATGAAGGAGACGGCGGAAGCCTATCTGGGTGCCAAGGTGAGCCAGGCCGTCATAACCGTACCGGCATACTTTAACGACAGCCAGCGCCAGGCGACGAAGGATGCGGGAAAGATTGCCGGACTAGATGTGCTGCGCATCATCAATGAGCCGACCGCGGCCGCTTTGGCCTACGGGTTGGACAAGAAGGAGGGCAGCAAGATCGCAGTCTACGATCTCGGGGGCGGCACATTTGATATCTCTTTGCTCGACATCGGCGATGGTGTGTTCGAAGTGAGGGCCACCAATGGCGATACGTTTCTCGGTGGCGAGGATTTCGACAAGCGGATCGTCGACTGGCTTGCGGAAGAGTTTCAAAAAGACCAGGGAATTGATCTGCGCAACGATCGGCTCGCACTCCAGCGACTGCGCGAGGCAGCGGAAAAGGCCAAGATCGAACTGTCCTCCGCCCTGGAGACGACAGTCAGCCTTCCCTTCATCACCGCCGACCAGAACGGCCCCAAGCATCTCGAGATCAAGCTCAGGCAGGCGAAGCTGGAAGATCTGGTTGATGATCTTATCCGGCGCACCGAACAACCCTGCAAGGCGGCGATGAAGGATGCCAAATTAAAGCCGGCCGACCTCAACGAAGCTGTTCTCGTCGGTGGTATGACGCGCATGCCCAAGGTGCAGGAAGTCGTTTCAGGAATCTTCGGCAAGGAACCGAACAAGAGCGTCAACCCGGACGAGGTGGTGGCAATCGGGGCGGCTATCCAGGCAGGTGTGCTGCAGGGTGAGGTCAAGGACGTGCTGTTGCTCGACGTCACGCCGCTGTCGCTCGGCATCGAAACGCTGGGCGGCGTGTTCACAAGGCTGATTGAACGCAACACCACCATTCCCGCAAAGAAAAGCCAGGTCTTCTCAACGGCAGAGGACAACCAGAACGCCGTCACGATCCGCGTCTTCCAGGGGGAGCGTGAGATGGCGGCTGACAACAAGCTGCTCGGCCAGTTTGATCTTGTCGGTATTGCGCCCGCGCCGCGTGGAACGCCGCAGATCGAGGTCACCTTCGACATCGACGCCAATGGTATTGTGAATGTGACGGCAAAGGACAAGTCCACTGGCAAGGAGCAGCAGATCAAGATCCAGGCCTCCGGCGGATTGTCGCAGGCCGATATCGACCGAATGGTGAAGGAGGCCGAGGCGAACGCGGAGGCCGACAAGAAGAGGCGTACCTTGGTCGAAGCCCGCAACCAGGCAGATGCGCAGATTGGGACCAGCCAAAGAGCGCTGGACGAAGCCAAGGACAAGTCTTCATCTGCCAACGGTGCTCCCGTTGAAAAAGCTATCGACGAGCTGAGGTCGGCAATAGCCGGAGACTCGGCAGACGAGATAGAGGCGAAGACAAAGGCCTTGGAGATCGCATCGGTGAATTTTGGCGCCAAGGTGTATGAGGCTTCCGGCGCCTCGACCTCCGGATCCGAAGATTCTTCGGTCACAGCGTCGGATGAGGATGTCATCGACGCCGATTTCGAGGAAGTCAACAAGAACGGTCAGCGCCATGGCTGACGCGGACAAAGGGCAAGAATCCGGATCGAAACTCGCGGAATCCGGATTAGGCGCCGAGACCCCAGGCTTTGAAACCGAGGCCGGCCAGGATTCAACGGCAGCTCTCCAGGCTGAACTCGCAAATACGAAGGATAGGCTGCTTCGCGCCCTCGCCGAGCAGCAGAACATCCGTCAGCAAATGCAGCGCCAGCGCGAGGAGGCGGTGAAGTTCGCTGCCTCGCAGCTGACGGGAGACCTGCTGGACACGCTCGACAACCTACGGCGCGCGATCGAAAGCGTGCCGCGGGGGGCGTCGGACCGCGACGGGGTCAATCCGATCCTGAAGGGTGTCGAGGCCACCGAAGCCAACCTGCTGGCGACGCTTTCCCGCCATGGATTGCAACGCATCGATCCGCTCGGCGTGGCATTCGACCCGCATGTTCATCACGCCATTCGCCAGCATCCTGACGCGACAGTCGCGGATGGCACAGTCGTTGAGGTGCTTCAGCCAGGCTACCTGCTCCACGGCCGGATACTTCGTCCTGCAATGGTCGGTGTGGCGGTGAACGGACAGAAGGATAGAGCGGCCGCCACTTCATGAATGGGTGGCAGCAAAGCTTCCCTTGGTTCACGGAGAAGCGTGGCCGGTTCTGCGGCTATTCAATTGTTTCAGCGAAGCGTGTGTGATCCCGGCCGGGCGAGCCTCTTCAGGTTTTGGGCGTCGGTGACGACGCGGCGCCGGATGCTCGGCGGTTGGTCCTCCAGCGCGTCGAATAGCTTACTGAAAGCGAAGCGCAGGCTGTAAAGCTGGTCGAGCAGATCCAGCACCACATCAACGCCCTCGTCGTTGATACCCATTTCAATGGTGAGATCGGCTATCAGCTCGGCTCGTGCCAAGTCGACATCCCGAAAAATTGGCCTTCCGTCTATGATAAGCGGAGATATCCAGCCCCGGTCGATGAAGACATGCAGCCGTGCTATATCGATATGAAGATCGTGCGCGAATTCCTGATGGTCCATGATCTATGTCCCCATCCCTCGCCGGGGGTTGTATCCCTCGCTGGCAGACCAGCCGGCCACAAATGCCTTCAGTTCGGGGTCCGGCTTTTCCGGAAGTACGATCTTCAGTGTTGCATAGACGTCGCCCCGGGTGCCGTCGCGCCGAGCCACGCCCTTTCCCTTCACACGCAGCGCCCTGCCGCTCGACGAATTCTCCGGCACTGTCGCCACCACCGGGCCGGCAGGTGTCGGCATCGTGACCTTGCCGCCGAGAACCGCCTCGCCAAGCGTGATCGGAAGGTCCAGGCGGATGTCGTCACCCTCGCGCCGGTAGAAGGGATGAGGACGAACGTGGAGCTCGATCAGCGCGTCACCGGTCTCCGCTCCGCCTTCGCCAGCCCCGCCCTTGCCGCGCAGCCTGAGAGTCTGCCCGTCTCGCGCGCCAGGTGGTATGCGGATTTCTAGCGTCTGGCCGTCAGATAGCGTAACCTGGCGTGTGCCGCCATTGACCGCATCGAGAAAGTCGATCTCCATCGAGTACCGGACGTCTGCGCCGGGCATGCGGAAACCCCGACGCCCGCGCCGGGAAAAGAATTCGGCAAAGATGTCGTCGCCACCGGAATCCGCGAAGGCTGCGCCGTTCTCATAGGCGTCGCCGCCTGTGCCGGCGTCAGCAAAGTCGCGATAGTATCGACGTTCGGGCCTTTCCGCGCCTGTCGCATCGATCTCGCCGCTGTCGAAACGGCTGCGCTTTTCCTCATCGCGCAGAATCTCGTAGGCTGCGGACAGGTCTTTGAATTCCTGTTCTGCCTGCTTGTTTCCAGGATTGAGATCGGGATGGAGCTTCTTTGCCCTGCGGCGATAGGCCGCCTGGATATCGTGCTGTGAGGCGTCGCGCTTGACGCCAAGGATTGCGTAGGGGTCTCGGCTGCTCGTCGGCATGTTTGCAGACCTGTCCTTCGTGAACGCTCCCTCGGCGGGAGGAAGACCGCTGGTGACTTACGCCAGGACGCCAAAAGCAACTACACGAATTTTAAAGGCTCTAAACTGACGGTCATCAATGTCGCCTGTGCGGGGCGGATGCACCCTGTAAGACATCGACGCTTCATCCGACACAAGAAGGGAGATCGGCATGCTGCACAACATCGAAAACACGGGACGAGGGTTCGACCCGCTGCGCCAAATGCGCTCTGCACAAAGCGACATGAGCCGTCTACTTGACAATCTCCGGCTGGTAGCGGCGCCCGAATTCCCCTTGATGAACATTTGGGCCGGGACCGATGGAGCGGTGATCACGGCCGAGATACCTGGCGTGCTGCCAGAGGATATCGATATAGCCGTACACCAGAACACGGTTACTCTGCGGGGTAGCAGAGCCGCCGAACCTTTGGCGCAAGACGCTGTCATCCATCGTCAGGAACGCGCCACCGGCGCCTTCGCCAGAAACCTCGTCTTGCCATTCCGCGTCGACGGCGACCGTGCGACGGCGAAATTCAGGCACGGTGTGCTCCGGCTCGATCTGCCGCGCCCGGATGCGGACAGGCCGCACAAAATCACCGTCAGCCGCTCCTGAGGAGAACACCGCCATGACCGACCACGAAACCAACGGGACAGTACCCGCCGAAGCGACTCGGGTAGAGCCTGTCTTCAACCCTCCGACCGACATTATTGAGAACACGGCCGGCGTCCGGATGTTGCTTGACATGCCGGGCGCGGATCCTGAGAGCCTCGATGTCACCTTGGACAATCGCGTCCTGCGCGTTTCAGCGCGATCGGCTTCCAGTGCGCCGGAAGGTTATGCCCTGGTTCACGCCGAGTACCGCGATGGTACCTATGAACGCCGGTTTACCGTCTCGGAGCCTATCGACACAGCGAAGATCGAAGCGGTGTTCAAGGACGGCGTGCTTCAGCTGACACTGCCCAAAGCCGCGCCGTCACCCGCCGCCAGGATCAGCGTCAAGGCGGGATGAGGGAGGAATCGCAATGAGAATCACAGACATCGTTCCATGGCGGGGCTCCGGCCGCGACGTAACGGCCCGAACTGCGCCGATGGACCCCGTGCGCGGGCTTCAACTAGATGTCGACCGCGCTTTCGAAAATTTCTGGCGGATGATGCCATATCCGTTTTCCGCTATCGATCGGCTGCCGTGGGTGGACACTGTTCGTGTGGATGTCGCCGACAGTGGCAAGGAGATCACGGTCACGGCAGAGCTACCGGGTATGAACGACACGGACATCGAGGTGTCGATCAGCGACGGTCTACTGACGATTCGTGGCGAGAAGAAATCCGACCATGAAGCCGAAACAAACGGGATCCTTGTCAGCGAGCGAACATATGGCGCAATGGAACGAACCGTACCTCTTCCTGACGGGATCGACCCTGACGGGGCAAAGGCCACCTTCAGAAACGGTGTGCTAACGCTCGTGATTCCAAGGTCGCCGGAACTGCAAGCAGATACAAAGCGCATTCCCGTTCAGGCGGGTTAAGCTCTCTCCTCCCCTGGCAACCCGCCAATTTGTCCGCAACCGTCCCCGGTTGCGGACTTTTTTAGTCTGCACTGGCGCGCGTGAGGTCGCCCAACCAAAACTGACGGCTGTCAGGGCTAGAGGCCGAACATGTGAGCTAGCTTCGCAATGCTGCGCAGGCAAGACCGTCCTTTAGAGTGCAGCGTAATCACCTAACGCGGAGGATCGCGAGATGACAACTGATGCCGACATCAAACGGGATGTGGAAAGCGAACTCAATTGGGATCCGGACATCGACGCAACTGACATCGGTGTGGCGGCGAAAAGTGGCGTTGTCACGCTGAGCGGCTTTGTGCGCAGCTACACCCAGAAATATGAAGCGGAAAAAGCGGCGAAGCGGGTCAAGGGCGTACTCGGTGTCGCCAACGACATCGAGGTTCGGCTGCCGTCTGTCCACGAGAAACCCGATCCAGAGATTGCGCGCTCCGCCGTCGAGGCACTCAAGTACGAGCTTCCTTACTCCCACGAAAACTTCAAGGTCGTGGTCAAGAGCGGCTGGTTGACCCTCGAAGGCACTGCCGAGTGGGAATATCAACGCAAGCGCGCCGAAGCGGCCGTGCGAAAGGTCAAGGGCGTCAAGGGCATCTCGAATCTGGTGACACTGAAACCGCGAGTCACTCCAACGGAGATCAAGTCCAAGATCGAGGAAGCGCTGAAGCGAATGGTTGAGGTCGACGCGAACCGCGTGACCGTGACAGCCAGCGGCGGCGAGGTGACCCTCTCGGGCGCTGTGCGCTCCTGGGCGGAACGGCAGGAGGCAGAGCGTGCGGCCTGGCGAGCGCCGGGCGTAACCAAGGTTGACAACCGTATCACCATCTCTCCGTAACCAATCCAACCTTGATACCAGCCGGGCTTCTAATGGCCCGGCCGGCATCTTCTGCCAAAGGAGCTGTGGCGTGAGCGGTACACCGGACCCCGAACCTCATCCGCCGGCGACGACGGATCCAGACCAGATTGAACTGGCCAGCATGGAGTCCTTTCCCGCAAGTGATCCCCCCTCCTGGATTCCCATGCATGTCGGCCACCCCTACAAAACCGCACCACAAGAGCCCGATGACATGGCCAATTCCCGGAAGGACGATCCTCACGGTGAAGCCTCGGATGTCCACCAACGTGCCGGGGAGCAATCTGTACCTGGACTCCATTCGCCGGACCGCGTCGGTCGCAAAGCGCCGAGGTAGCAATGCACGATTTGCTGGCTCAAACATTGATCCTGCTGGCCGCGTCGGGGCTTGCGGTCGGCTTTTTCAGCGCGTTCCGGATGCCCGCCGCCACGGGTTACCTGCTGGTCGGCGTCGCGCTTGGGCCGCATGGTTTAGACCTCATTGGATCCGGGCAGGATACGCAGTTTCTGGCCGAACTCGGCCTGATTTTTCTGATGTTCATGGTCGGTCTCGAATTCTCGATTCCAACGGTTCTCAGGGCGCGCTGGGATGTGCTTGGTGCCGGCAGCCTGCAGGTCGGCTTGACGATGGCCCTCGTGGCGAGTGCGCTTTTTCTGACGGGGGTGGCGGTGCAGCCGGCAATCCTCATGGCCGGCGCCATCGCCATGTCGTCGACAGCAATCGCGCTGAAGCAACTCGCGGAGCAGGGTGAAATAACCAGCCGGCATGGGCGCCTGGCGCTTGGAATATTGCTTTTCCAAGACCTCGCAACACTCCCGCTCCTTATCCTCGTAGACGCCTGGTCCCAGGACGGAACCTTGGCTCCGATGGAAATTCTCAAACAGATCGCAGTTGCGACTGCTGCTCTTCTCGCCGCAGCCGTCATTGCGCGACCTTTGATCCGCCTCGGATTCTCGTGGGTGCTCAAGTCCCGCTCTGCCGATCTCTTCCTGCTGTGGGTATTGATGACCGCGCTCGGTACCGCCTACGTGGTCCATCTCGCAGGGCTGGCTCCGCCGATCGGAGCCTTCGTCGCCGGCATGGTCATCGGCGAGAGCGAATTTCGCCATCGCGTCGAGGAGGACATCCGGCCATTCCGTGACGTTTTGGTAGGTCTGTTCTTCATTACCGTCGGCATGGGAATAGATCTGTCGGCCATAACGAGCTTCCCCGGCTCGATCGTCCTTTGGGTTCTCGTGTTCGTTCCCCTGAAGGCGCTCCTGACCTTCGTGACTGGGCTCGTCGTCGGAGCGCACCGTGAGGCGTCGGCGAGGACCGCCGTCATCCTTGCGCATGGCGGCGAGTTCGGATTGCTCCTCCTGGCACTTGCCCTCCAGTCCGGCATCGTCTCGCCTGAACAGGGTCAGCCGATGCTGATTGCCCTGGCCCTGACAATGGGTCTCGCCCCACTCGTCATCCAACGCAATCATTGGGCCGAGTGGCTTTTCGGCCGTCGTGAACGCCGCATCGCAGCGACGGAGGCATCGATCCGTGCGCAGAGCGGTGACTTCCATGATCACGTCATCCTGTGCGGTTGCGGCCGTGTGGGTCGCCTCGTCGCCACCGTCCTGGAGTCGGCAGAAATTCCCTACATTGCCATTGAGACGGATTTGTCCCGGTTTCGAACCGCGCGCCGTCAATCCCACGAGGTCGTGTTCGGCGACGCAAGACATCACCGCATCCTTGAAGCGGCGGGGCTGGAGCGGGCGCTCCTGGTTGTCATCACGTTCGATCATCGCAACACGGTGGAAAGCATCCTGCATCGGATAAAGGCGCTCGAACCGGCGCCGGCCTCTCTTGTGTCAACAGCTGATGATCTGGACATGGGACACTTTGCGCTGCTCGACGCGACCGCGGTGTTTCCGGAAAATCTAGCGGCCGGCCTCGAACTGGCGGATCGGGCGCTGCTGCTGTGCGGAAAGACGCAGAACGACGCGGCCCGGATTGTGAATACGGTCAGGGCGGAGGTCGCCCAAGGATAAACAGAAAATCCCAAGCCCAAGTGAAGGGCTGCCAACTTGCCTCAACGAACGTCAACGATGGAGAACATGATCATGGTCACGAAGGCTCTTTATGTACGACTGGACGCAAAGCCGGGATTTGAAGCCAAGGTGGAGGAGTTCCTCGCGAGCGCCTTGCCGCTTGTGGAGGCGGAGCCGGAAACGAAAGCCTGGTTCGCAATCAAGATGGGTCCCGGGACGTTCGGCATCTTCGATGCGTTCCCGGACGATTCAGGTCGCGACGCCCATCTTGCGGGAAAGGTCGCCGAGGCATTGATGGCGCACGCGGGCGAGCTTTTTCGCACGCCGCCCCAGATCGAAAAGATCGATGTGATCGCAGCCAAGCTGCCATGAAAAGGCACTGAAAATCGATGTTAATTCCAGCCGTGCTCGCTGAACGGGGTCGTCACGTTGCTGCCTGTGCACAGCGGCAAACCGCATGTCGCGCGTGGTGCGAGTTCCCCGAACGTTGCCCGTTTGCCTGCTTGGAGAAACCGCAAAAAAACTGACGGTCATCACGGCCCGCGCGATACGGTGACCCTATCGTTCCTGTGTCGCGTCCGAATACCGACAACGGCGCGCGAACACAAACGGAGAGCACAATGACAAGCATCCGGTCAACCGAGAGCGCCAAAACCGAAGATATGAACGACGTGCTCGCCAGGAACTGGTGGGCCGTCGCATTGCGAGGCGTCGTGGCCATTCTCTTCGGCGTCGCCGCATTTGCGGTACCATTCGTCACGATGCTGTCGCTCGTTGTTGTTTTCGCTGCATTCAGTTTCATCGACGGCGTTTTCGGGATCGTCATGTCAGTGCGCGGCGCGCGCAAGGGCGAGCGCTGGGTCTGGCTGCTGCTCAGCAGCACCCTCGGTATCGTCGTCGGCGCGGTTGCGCTTCTATGGCCAGGCATCACGATTCTCGCCTTCGTCATCCTGGTGGCGGCGTGGGCGCTGGTATCGGGCACGTTCATGCTGATCTCGGCCTTTCGATTGAAGATTGACCATGGCCGCGTCTGGCTGGTGATCGGCGGCATCGCGAGCGTCGTGCTCGGCATTCTCCTCATCATCTCGCCCTTCGTCGGGGCATTGGTGCTGACGTTCTGGATCGGCGCGCATGCCGTTGTGCTGGGCGCCACACTGCTGGTGCTGGCTTACAGGCTGCGATCCCAGCGCACCGGCCAACCAGGCACTCTCGCCACGTCCGCTACGGCTTGACCGATTGAAGGGAGAAAAGACATGTCGACGATTCTTTCCTCGGGGACGAAAGCACCCGGTTTCACGCTGCGGGTAACGCCCGACCAGACCCTCTCCCTGTCCGAATTTGCGGGCCGGCGGGTAATCCTTGCCTTTTATCCCGCGGACTGGAGCCCGGTCTGCGGCGACCAGATGACGCTCTACAACCACGTCCTTTCCGAATTCCGCAAGAAAGGCGCCGAACTCGTCGGGATCTCCGTTGACGGGGCATGGTGTCATCAGGCCTTCGCGCGGGAGCGGAACCTGCATTTCCCGTTGCTTTCGGATGCCCACCCCAAGGGAGAGGTTTCGCGCGCTTTCGGCGCCTATCGCGACGATGTCGGCGAAAGCGCTCGGGCCCTCTTTATCATCGATGAGAGCGGCACGATCGCGTGGAGCTACCTGTCTCCGGTCGCGGTCAATCCCGGAGCGGATGGCATTCTTGACGCCCTCGACCAAATGCCAAACCTGGAGCAGCACGATGTCCACACTCAAAGTTCCCGTTAATTCTCGTGACCGGATGCGCGGCGATCCGAACGCATCCGTCACGCTTGTTGAATATGGCGACTATCAGTGTCCCTACTGCGCCATTGCCAACCCGATCTTGCGATCCCTGGAGAGCCGGTTTGGCCGGGCACTGTGTGTCGTCTTCCGGCATTTCCCGCTGGTTGAGGTCCATCCGCTCGCTGCACCGGCAGCGGAGGCTGCGGAATATGCCGGCGATCACGGCCGGTTTTGGGAGATGCACGATGCGGTCTATTCGAACCAGCATCGGCTGAGCACCCAACTCCTTTTCGCCATCGCCGGCACCTTGCAGTTGTCTCAGATGGGGCTTCGCGAGTCGCTTATCCGCGCGCTGCATGACGACAAGATCCGGGCCGACTTCATTGGCGGCGTCCGCAGCGGCGTCAACGGGACGCCGAGTTTCTTCGTCAATGGCGTGCGGCATCAGGGCGGTTTCTCGGCGCCTGAGCTCGCCGCCTCGATCCAGTTCGCGATGGATGCCCTGGCCCCCGTGCGTTGATGCACCGAACGCGGAGGAAAGTGACAGTCGTCAAGGTGGTCGCGGCTGTTTCGACCAAAACTCATGAAGCCCGCGAAGCTGGAGCATGACACCAGGCGCGCCGGCATCGCTTCAACGCCGGAGGATTCGAGATGCAATACAACAGCGCTTCACAGAAACACCGCAAGGTCCACCTCGCACTGGCAATTGGCATGGTCTTGTCGATCGCCATTTTCCTGCCGCCGCCGATGTCGGCAGTCGCGCAAAACGTCGTGATCGTCGATGTTGACGTGAAGGAAGTGGCCAAGGGCTACCGCGCCAGCGAACTGGTGGGTGCAGATGTCGAAAACAGCTCGGGCGAGGCGATCGGTTCAATCGATGATCTCATCGTCGACCGCGAGAAGGTCCTGTTCTCAATACTCGAGGTCGGTGGCTTTCTGGGCATTGGCGGCTTCCTCGTCGCCGTTCCCTATAACTCACTGCAAATCAACGCAGATGGATCGCAGATCGTGCTCGCCCAGGGGAGCAAGGAAGAGCTGCAGAAACTTCCAGAGTTCAAATACGAAGGCAAGTAGGTGTTGAGCCTGCCCACTCGGGGAGGGTGGGTTGGCTGACAATCAATCCAGCCTACGCCGGCTGCAAACCGTCCGTCAGTGCAGATATTTGCGGTCGGCCGCCGCCTGAACGGAAAGAGATCGATAGAGCAGGGCAAAGCCCTGCATCAAACGCAGGTAATCCTCGTGGCGCGAGGCGAAACCATGCGCCATATTCATAAGCTCGGGATTGTTGCGCTCCAAATCGTCGATGGCTCGAAGCGTAAAAACTTCGGAGCCGTTGGAATCTATTTCGTGTACCAGCACGTCGCGCGTTTCTGCCGTCACGCACGGCAGAGCATGCATGGCCGGATGATCGACAGCACCTGCAGACTGCAAGATCAGCAGTTGATAAAACATGCCGAAGCCGATCATGATCCGGCGCTCATCGCCTACATCGGCCGCGCACTTGCGGGCCATATTTAGAAACTCCGGGTTTTCTCGCGCCAGGCAGGCGGTGATCTCGGCCATGCATGCCTCCGGACCCAGATCATCGAACTGCCGCGATACGAGTTCTCGCGTGCCTTCGGTCACACGGGGAAGAAAGCTCATGGGCGGCTTTGTCCTTGTGCTTGTCGTCATTGCCGCTGATGAAGATAGGCGATGGCCCCGAGGAATCAAACTTACAAATCAGTAACTTTAAAGCGGGCGCTAAAACCGCTGCACGAAGCCCCTTTCCCGGCCTCCTATCATTCCGTCCTCAACGTCCCTCTGCGAGGACCGAAAGTCGGACCGCTTGGCCGAGCTGGCGCACGCCCAGGCGGTCCATCATGCGCGAGCGGTGTACCTCGACGGTGCGAACACTGATACCGAGATCGTAGGCAATGACCTTGTTTTTCCGGCCGGCCACCAGTGCCTCCAGAACCTCACGCTCCCGTGGGCTGAGCGTATCGATCAACAGTGAGGCCGCAGCAATATCTTCGGCTCGGCCCTTCGCCGCGCCGGTCTTCAGGGCGGACTCGATCGCCGCTATCAGGGCTTCGTCGCTGTAGGGCTTCTCGATGAAGTCGACCGCTCCCGCCTTCATCGCCCGGACCGCGGTCCGCACGTCGCCTAGCGCCGTTATCACGATGACCGGCAAGCTGGGATTTATCAGCAGAAGGCGAGCCTGAACCTCGAAGCCGTCCATCTCCGGCATGCGCAGATCCAGCAGAACGCAGCCCATGGCGAGGTCGTCCGCGACGCCGAGGAATGCCATGGGTGTGGCATACGCGGTCACCCGGAAACCGACCGCGTCGAGCAGCCGCTCCAGCGAACGGCGGATCGCCGGGTCGTCATCGACAACATAAACGAGCGGGGCGACTGTCATCTCAGGGTCATCGCTCCAGCGGGACGGGCAGCGTGACGCGAAAGATTGAACCGCCGCCGCGGTTCGGCTGGTATCGCAGCTTGCCGCCGTGGGCCTCGACGATGGTGCGGCAGATCGAGAGTCCCAATCCCATTCCATTGCTCTTCGTGGTGTGGAACGGTTCGAAGAGGTGTTCGAGAATATCGTCAGGCAGGCCGGAGCCCAGATCTGCCACGGCGATCTCGATCGACTCGTCATCGAGCCGCGACGTCGCCACATCCAGCTCGCGCCGCTCACTCTCCGCCAACGCCTCATGCGCGTTGCGTATCAGGTTGAGCATGACCTGTTGCAGTTGAATCCGGTCTCCCAACACCGCTTCGGCGCGCGGATCGAAGCTCAGTCGGACCCGCACGCCGTGCGCTACTGTTCCCGCAGAGGCAAATTCACTTGCCTCACGGATCAAGTCGGGCAGTTTTTCGATCCGCATTTCCGTTTCGCCGCGCGTGACGAACTCTCGCAGACGCCGGATGATCTCGCCGGCGCGAAGCGCCTGATCGGATGCTTCGTCGAGAACCTCGCGGACCTTCTCGACCCTGTGTGTGCCGTTCGCTATCATCCGGCGCCCGGCGTTGACCGAGTTGGTGAACGCGGTCAGCGGCTGGTTCAACTCATGCGCCAAAGCGCCTGCCATCTGACCTGCAGCGCTCAGCCGGGACGCATGAAGCAGCTCCAGTTGCAATTCCTGCGCGCGGACATCCGAGCGCTCGCGCTCATTGGCTTCGAGCGTCAGTTTTTCGAGCGCGTCCGCCAGCTCCGACGTCCGTTTTGACACCCGCTGCTCCAGCGATTCGTTGAGGTTTCGAAGATTCTCCTCGAGTTCTCGCTGCCCCCTCAGATCGCGGCTGACGGTCGCCACGTTCATGGGGCGGCCCGTGCGGAAGTCGTCGATGCGGAACCACTCCACCAGGAAGGGAATGTCCTCTCCAGTCCTGAAGTGCCGAAAATTGAGCTCGCCGAGCCAGCGCCCCGTCTCCATCACCAGCGGCACCAACTCGCGATGCGCCCGGGCTCGCTGATCTGGAGCAATGAAATCGAAGATGGCAAGCCGCTGCGCTTCCTCGATACCGGAAAGCCCCAGCAGGTCGCATCCAGCCTTGTTGAGATACTGCACCGAGCCGTCCAGACGGGCGACACCGACGAACTCGGACGATCGCTCGACCAGGCTCGCCATACGACGTTGCTGAGCCTCCGCGTGCCAGCGCTGGATGGCGAGTGTCGCATGGCTCGCTGCGATTCCCAGAAGCAGCCGGTGCGTCTCGCTCGGAAATTCCGGATTGAGGGAAGCAGCGACGATCCCAGCGTCGCCGCCAAAACCCATCGGAACTGCCGCGACTTGTAGCTCGCCCTCGCCAAGCGGGTTTTCGATCGCGAATGTCTGTTCACGGCTCCTAAGCCAAGCGCCGCGCAAGATTCGTTCGACGGGGCCAGACGACAGGGCCGATAGCGCCCGGCTGGTTCGCAGAACTTCCACCGCCGCTTCGTCGCGCAGCCCCGGCGCGGATACGTAAATGACGTCGGCGTTGAGCATCGAAATCAAGGCGGCTGCCAAACTGTCGGCGATCTGCCGCGAATTGTAGTCTTTCCAAATTGCCGGCAGTGTCGAAAGCGCGACGAGATCGCGGATGCAGTGTCTGAGCTCTTGCGGTTCGAAAAGTTCGTCGACCCTGAGCATGTCACCTGATCCAACTACAGGACGCACATCGAATCTTCAGCGCCTGTCCATAACGCCGAAGCAGAGCGAGAGATTAACTGTGGGCGTTGCCGGGCAGGGACAACTCCCCTCGTTTGCGAAACGCTTCAACGAGGACGAAGGTCCAATTTTCGAAGTTTGCTGAGAAGTCGTAAGACCTAAAGGCTGCGCAGCAACCGCATCTGCAATGGACTATACACCTCACGCCTCGATTGCCCAGCAGTTTAATTTCAAAAACATGGCGGCCGCCGGTTTGGGGCCAGGTCGAGACCGCTTCACTCGACCTTAGCCATGGTTTGCCACAGGACAGCCCTCGTACGCGCACATTACCGCAGAGGTCGAGGGCAGGGTTTTGACAAAGGACAATCCTGTCAATTATGAAAAATTGCTTAATGGTTTCGACGGCGATGCCACTTTACGTTTTCGGCGCTACTCGGCCGCGTGCTGTTAAGACGTTGGGAGAGCCTTCAGATCGCATCCGGTTAAGCGGCCGATTTTGCAAGTCTCGATGCCATCAGGCCCCCGCAACCAATTCAAACATAAATGATTGACCGCCTCGGTATAACCGGGGTGGTTTTTGCGTTTGGGGGATCCTGATAAATCCGCCAACATCACCATCCTGTCACTGCCGCCCAAGTCCCCGTGACTCAACGCGGTCGAAAATCTCGAGCTCTTCATGCGCGAGAACTGGCTGTCGAACGCACCTTCAAGTCCTACGAGGATATCCCTCGCCCATTGCTGTGAAGCCTGGCGCAAACTTTAAAACCAGCCTTGGTGTATCATGTCCATCGGGCACAGGCATTCGGTGCATGGGTTCTGATCAATGAGGACGCGTATAAGCAGAGGCTGCCAATGCCGTGCCGACCGCGGCTGAGGCTTTACAAGTCTCCAGTGCCGGAAGCACATGTCGGTCTCTCTTGCTTCTGATGCGGATGTAATCATCGAACTTGGTGACCAACAGGGCCTCCTTCGGTAAAGTTGGCGATGTCCTTCTCAAGGTTCTTCCGCTCTGCCTCCAGGCGATCGAGGGCAGCGATGCGCCCCCCATGCCGGACTGCAGAAAAGCAATTGGGGGGCGACTTGGAAGCATGCGTCTATAGCGGTAACCCGCGCTTACGCGGCCTGTTTCTCCCCGAGATTTCCGGCTTCGACAAGGGCCGAGACGATCACGCCGGCGACCAGGGCCCAGAAGGGGGCGCTGATGCCGAGGAGCGTGACGTTCGACATGGCGACGGCGAGTGCGACGAAGGCGCCGGTCTGATTGCCAAGCGACTTGCCGAAGGCGTTTTGAAAGGCCGACAGCAGCACGCCGATCATGGCGAGGCCGGCGACCGTGCCGATGAGAGCGGATGGCAGGCTGAGCACGATCGGAACGGCTGCACCCGCGATGAGGCCGAAGGCGGCAAAGAGTAGGCCGTTGACGACCGTCGCGGCATAACGCCCTTCCTTGTTCTCACCGGCCTGTTCGGAGGAGCATATCGCCGTCATCGGACCGGCGATATTGGCATTGTGGCCGCCGAGGATGCCGGCCGCAACGCCGCCGATGCCGGAAATGATCGTCATCGCGTTGACCGGCGGCTTGTAGCCTTCGGCCATCAGCACCCCGGTCGCCTGCGCGTTTTCGGCGCCGATCACCAGAAGGGCGAGCGGGATGGCGATTGCGAAGAAGGCATCGATGGAAAACACCGGCATCGTGAATTCCGGTGCGGCGAAGGCGATGTTGGCCGTCCCGCCTCCGACCGCACCGGTCGCAAAGGCCGCGATCAGGCCGGCGACGAGAGCGGCCAGCACTGGCGGGATCGTCTTGGTCAGCCGCATCGAGACGAAGAAAGCCAGTATTGCAGCGCCCGCGATCAACGGTGCCGTGCCGAGTGCATTAACGGCGCCTGTCGCAAAGCGGATCAATGCACCGGCGATCATCGCCATGACGATCGGCATTGGCAGCCAGCGCATCACCTTGCCGATGAGCCCGGTAACCCCGAGCAATAGCACCAGCAGGCCCGCCAGGATAAATGCGCCGACGGCTTCGTTGAAGGGAATAGTCGCAAGCGAGCCGGCAACGAGGGCCGCACCCGGGATCGAGTAGGCGCCGTTGACCGGCTGCTTGTAGTGGAGCGCGAGCAGCAGGCTGATGATCCCGCCGAGCACGTAGATCGCAAAGAGCCAGGCGACGGTCTGGCCGTTGGTCAACTGGCCTGCCTCGGCCGCGCCGATGACGATAAGAGCCGGGCCGGAGCAGCCGAAGATGGCGGCGACAAGTCCGGCGCTCATCGTCTTGATGCCAAGATGTTTCGGCAGGTCGCGCAGACCCGACGCAATGCCGGGTCCCCGTTCGACAAGGCGCTTTTCCTGTGTCGTCTGCTGTGTGGTATCCATTCTCAATCCTCCCGAAGCGGTTACGAGGCCGCTTCCTCCTCCTGGAAAATGAAGCCGGGTTCCCGCCCGGCCAGTGGTTAGCGTCCGACGAAGGCCGGTGCGCGCTTTTCGTGGAAGGCGAGCACGCCTTCGCGGAAATCCTCCGATGTGCGAAGCCGGCTGTAGCAATGGCCCTCGAGCTCGATGGCCGTCGACAGCAGCGCGTCGTCCGTGTCGGTCAGGAGCTTCTTCGCGGTGCGCTGGGCGAGCGGCGAGAAGCCGATCAGTTCCTCGACCAGCGCATCGACGGCCTTTTCGAGATCGGCATCCGCGACGATCTCCGAGGCGATGCCCCAGTCATAGGCTTCCTGGCCGGTGACCCGCTTCGAGCGCATCACGATGTTCTTGGTGCGGGTGACGCCGACCATCTTCTGGAGGCGCGCCGAGCCGCCGGAGCCTGGGATCTGGCCGAGCTTCTGCTCGGGCAGGGCGTAGCGGGTGGTTTCGGTCGCGATGCGGAAATCGCAGGCAAGCGACAGTTCGAAGCCGACGCCGAAGCAAAAGCCGCGATTGGCGGCGATGACGGGCTTTGAACAACGCGTGGGAGCCGCGATGTTCCAGGCGAGGTGCGAGACATGCTCCGGGCTCGCCTCAAGGAAGCCCTTGATATTGCCGCCGGACGAGAAATGCTCGCCCTTGCCGGCAACGACGATGATGCGCACGCGATCGTCCTCGTCGAGGGCCTCGAAGACGAGGCGCAATTGGTCGCGGGCCAGCATGGAGACGACGTTGTAGGGCGGACGGTCGAGCGTGATGTCTGCGCGCTGGCGGGCCGCATCGATCGTGACGGTGAAGCCATCGAGTTCGGCGAGGCGTGGGTCCTGGAATGTGGCGTGTTCGGGCATGGAATGTCCTTTCATGGGTCTTGTGGCGTTCTGGTCGCTCACTGGTGTGCGGGAATGCGTTCCTCGTTGTATTCGCCGGCCACCAGGAGGCGGCGCAGCAGCTTGCCGACGGGTGATTTCGGGATCGCCTCGACGAAGACGAAGCGACGCGGGCGGCGGAAATTGGCGAGACCGGAATCGCGGCAATGGCGATCGAGATCCTCGGCCGTGATGTCGCCGCGCCGCTTGACGAAGGCGACGACGATCTTGCCCCAGCGCTCGTCGGGCAGGCCGACGACGGCGACCTCTGCGACGCCCTCATGCAGCGACAGGCAGCTTTCCACTTCGACCGGCGACACGTTCTCACCGCCCGTGATGATCATGTCGTCGGCCCGGCCGGTGACGAAGAGATCACCGTCCCGGTCGACGAAACCAGTGTCGCCGGTGAAGTACCAGCCGCCGTGAAGTGCCTTGGCGTCCGCATCGGGCCGCTTCCAGTAGCCCTCGAAGGCCTCGTCGCTTTTCATCAACGCGATGATTTCGCCTTCTTCGCCAAAGGCTGCCCGCTCGTCCGGATTGCGACTGCCGAGCTTGACGACGCGGATCGTCTGGTTGATGCCGGCGCGGCCGGCGGAGCCGGGTTTCGCGGTTGCCGTCTGCTCGATCGTGAAGGTGTAGATCTCCGACGAACCATAGTGGTTCACGAAGAGCTCCGGCCGGAAGGTCTGGTCCAACCGCTTCAGCAATCCATCCGTCATCGAGGCGCCGGCATAGCCGAGCTTGGTTACGGAGACGACGCGCTCAGGCGAGAATGCCTCGTGATGCACCAGGTCGTGGTAGAGCGTCGGCACGAGGTACAGATTGGTGATCTTCTCCTGTTCGATCAGGTCGAGCGCCTTCGCCACGTCGAAGCGCGGCAGGCAGACGAAGGTGCCGCCGATCAGCGAGGATGCGATCAGGGAGCGCACGCCCATCGTGTGGTAGAGCGGCATGACGCCGAGCGTGCGCTCGCCATGCCGGTAAAGGTTTTGCGCCACATGGGCGACGGCGCCGGCGCGTTCGGCGCGGTGACGGCGTGGCACGCCCTTCGGCCTCGATGTCGTGCCTGAGGTGTAGAGCATCAGCGACCAATCGGCAGCGTCGGCGACAGGCACCGCATCGGGTGCGCTGCCTTCCATGATATCGGCGAGCGCCTCCGCGGAGAATTGCGGCAAGTTCTGCGCGAGCCGCGACAGGCGCACGGCCTCTTCCGTCGATGCCTCATAGAACACGGCCTTTGCGTCGGCATCCTCGATGCCGAAATCGATCTCATCGGCCTTAGCCCGCCAGTTGAGCGGCGTGACGACCAGGCCGAGAAACTGGCAGGCCCAGTGCAGCGACGCGTTCTCCCAACGGTTCTGCATGGCAGTCAGCACATGGTCTCCGCGCTTCAGGCCGGTCTCGCGAAGGGCCGCGGCAAGCGCCGAAATCTTGTCGTACCATTGGCGATAGCTCAGTCGCATCTCCCCGTCGACGATCGCGAGCGCGTCCGGGTCGCGCTCCACGCTCGCGAGGAAGCTCGTTCCTAGATCAAGCATTGTTTGTCTCCTCCTTCCGTTGTTCCTCCGCGGCGGCGAGCGCCGCCTCGACGATGGTCGCGTAGCCCGTGCACCGGCAGAGATGGCCGGAGAGGTGTTCGCGTATCTCTTCCCGGCCGGCGCCCGGCTGCTCGCGCAAGAGCGCGTCGAGCGACATCAGGATGCCGGGCGTACAGAAGCCGCATTGCAGGCCGTGATGGCGGCGAAAGGCCGCCTGAAGCGGGGAAAGCTCGGCCGGACCGGGGGCCAGCGCTTCCACGGTCCGCACATCGCTGTCGCGCACCTGCTGGGCAAGCGTCAGGCAGGCGCGTGCCGGCTTTCCATCGATCTGCACGGTGCAGGCGCCGCAGACTCCATGCTCGCAGCCGACATGGGTGCCGGTCAGCCCGACTTCGTGGCGCAGCAGGTCCGAGAGCAGCATGCGGTTTTCGGCCTCTGCACGGACCTTCTGGCCGTTCAGCGTGAAATCGACCACATGCCTCTGGGCAGCGTTCATGCGCGGCATCGGCTTGCCTCCTTCAGGGTCTCGCGACCAAGATTGCGGACCAGTTCGCGCCGGTAGCGGGCGCTGGCGTGAATGTCGTCGCGGGCGTTCAGCGACCAGGCGATATCGTTGACGGCATCGTCGAACTGGTCGTCGTCGAGCGCGGGCAGCGGAAAGACGCGCGGCCGGTCATCGACCCCGGCAATGCCGAGCCGCAATCCCTTGTCGTCGGCGACGGCAGCGCAGGCGACGATGGCGAAATCGCCATGTCTCCGGCCAATCTCGCGGAAGGCATAACCGCTGCCGGGCCGGGCTTTGGGGAAATGCACGGCTTCAATCATCTCGCCCTCGGCGAGATCGGTCGCCATCATGCCGATGAAGAAGTCGTCCGCCTTGACCTTGCGCTTCTGCTTTCGGCTGCGCAGGCTCACCGCACCACCGAGCGTCACCAGGGAAAGCGGCAACTCTGCGCTCGGGTCGGCATGGGCAACAGAGCCGCAGACCGTGCCGCGCGCCCGGGTCTGCACATGGCCGAGCCACGGGAAGGCGGCGGCCAGAAGCGGCAGGTCGCGCGAGAGATTTGTCCAGGCTTCCAGTTCCGCCTGCCGCACGCCGGCGCCAACGGTGATCTCGTCGCCCGACGTATCGATCCGGCGCAATGCCTCGAGCCGCATGATGTCGACCAGCAGGCCGGGACGGGCGAGGCGCATGTTGAGCATCGGCACCAGAGACTGCCCACCGGCGATGACGCGAGCCTCACCGCCGCCCTCGGCGAGTGCGGAAAGCGCTTCCTCCAGCGTGTCCGGGCAGAGGAAATCGAAGGATGCAGGCTTCATCTGCGCCTCCTGAACAGGCTCAAAAGCCGTTGAGTGAAGCCGGCGGCGGCGCTGGGAGGCCCTCCGCCGCCGGCATGACGGGCGAGCGCCTGGAAGAACTGTCCGATCACCACGCGCGCCGCGCCGTCAAGAAGTCGGCCACCCACAGAGGCGACCTTGCCGCCGATCGCGGCCTCATATCGATAGTCTATGCGGGTGCCGGTCGCCGTTTCCGTCAGCGTGACACGGCCCGTGCCGCGACCGGAACCGAGTGCGCCCTCTGTGCCGCCGGACAGCGTGACCGCTTCCGGTGCCACCATGTCGGAGAGGCGGATGTCGGCGCGGTATCGGCCCTTGACCGGACCGATGCCGAGCGTAACCTCGGCGCGAAAATGCGTGTCGGACACCTTTCGGACCTCATGTGCGCCTGGAATGATGGCCTTCAGCGTGTTCGGGTCGAGCAGCATCGTCCAGACGGACTCACGCGTGGCGACGACGTCGGCCAAGCCCGAGCCCGTCAGCAACCGTTCTCCGGAGGCGCCGGTAGCGACGGGGACCACGTCCTGAGGTTTCGACGGCGGGCGCTCCTCGCCATAGAGCCATTCGCTGACTCGGCTTGGCGACAGCGGCAGCCGGATGTCCTCGACCCCGAGCGCATCGGCGACGGCATTGGCGATGCAGACCGGCGTCGACATGCAATTGCCCTCGCCGACGCCCTTTGCGCCAAGCGGCGTGAAGGGCGATGGCGTTTCGTGATGGAGGATCAGCGGCTCCGGCGTCTCCATGACGGTCGGGATCAGATAGTCGGCGAGAGTGCCAGTCAGGAAACTGCCGTCGCCGCCATAGGCATATTCCTCGTAGAGTGCGGCACCGACGGCTTGGGCGAAGCCGCCGCGGACCTGGCCGTCGACCATGCCGGGATGCAGGATGCGGCCGCAGTCATGCATCGTTACATAGCGGTCGATGCGGACCTGGCCGGTCGCCCGGTCGATCTCCACGCCGCATATGTCGAAGATGAAGCCATGGCAAAGCGACGAGTTGATGCCGTCCGCTGCTGTCGGCGCCTCGAGTTGCTCCGGCGTCCAGAAAACGGTCTCGCGGATCGTCTGGCCTGTTCCATCCGACAGAGTGCCGGGCGCCCAGTGGCTTGCAGCCGCGACACGCCCGAAGGAGATGGAATTGTCCGGGTTGTCGCGATCGAAAAGCTTTCCGGCTTTGAAGTCGATGCGATCCGCCGTGACATCGAGCTGGCTTGCGGCGATCGCTGCAAGACGATGCCTGATGCGGTCGGCAGCAAGTGCCGCAGCACCTGCGACGGCAGCGGCAAACCGGCTTGCATAGTTGCCCGAGGCAATCGACCAGGCGTCGCGCGCCGTGTCGAGTTCGGTATTGACGCGCACGGCCTCCAGAGGAAGGCCGAGCCGCTCGGCGACGACCTGCGCCAGAACGGTGCGATGGCCCTGGCCCTGTGGTACTGACGCGACCTTGACGGTGACGGAGCCGAGTGGATCGATGGCCACCGTGGCAACGGACTGGGCGCCGTTCTTCGGACCCGCCTTTGCCCGTTCCTCCGGCGTGAGGACCGTCGTGATATAGCCCATGTTAGAGACGCTCGGCTCGACAACCGTCGCATAACCGATGCCGTAGAGGCGACCTTCGGCACGCGCTTGATCCCTTCGTAGCCTCAGAGCCTCCAGGCCGCCTTCGGCACAGGCGCGGTCGATTGCGGTTTGATAGTCGCCCGAATCCAAAAGCCCGCCGGTCGCTGTGCGATAGGGAAAGGCGTCGGCCGGCACGAGGTTGCGGCGGATGACTTGAAGCCTGTCGAGGCCAAGTTCGTCGGCGATCTTGTGGACGAGTCGTTCGAGCGCGAAGTAGACCTGCGGTCCGCCGAAGCCGCGATTGAGCCCGGTCGGCGTCTTATTTGTCAGCACAACGCGGTTGCGGATGGCGACGTTCTCGATCGCATAGGCGCCGGTCATGTTGCCGTGCATGCGGTAGAGGGTCGCCGGCTCCGGTGCGCGGAGATGCGCGCCGCAGTCTTCCAACTGATCCCAACAGAGTGCTGTGATGCGGCCGTCGGCGGCAACGGCTGCCTCGAGCGTCGTCACGCGGTTGGTCGCCGAAACGGAGGCTGTCAGGTGTTCGAGCCGGTCCTCGATCCATTTCACCGGCCGTCCTGCAACACGGGCGGCGACGGCTGCGAGGATCACATAGGGAAAGACGCCCTGCTTGATGCCGAAGGAGCCGCCGGAATCGGGTGGCGTGCGTAACCGCATGCGGTTGCCGGGCACGTTCAGCGCGCGGGAAATCACCGCATGGATCGAGAACGGGCCCTGAAAATTCGCCGTGACGTCATAGGCATCCTCACCGGGATCGTATTCAGCGATGACACCATAGGTCTCGATCGGCGTGCAGGAATTGCGGGGATAGGCGATGCGGATGGAAATGCGGTGGTCGGCAGTCGCAAGCGCTGCTTCAGGGTCCCCGTAACGAAAGCTGCGCTCGTTGATGAGGTTGGTGCCGAGCGACGGATGCAAGACCGGTGCGTCTGTTGCGAGTGCCTTCTCGGGATCGACAATGGCGGCCAGGGTCTCGTACTCGACCTCGATCAGATCGAGCGCATCCTCTGCAACATAGCGGTTCTCGGCAACGACGAGGGCCACGGGTTCACCGACATAGCGTACCCGGTCCCGGGCGATCGGCCAGCATTCGACATTCGCCTTGACCCCCACGGTCATGCTGCGGGTGAGCCGCGCAACGTCGTCCCCGGTCAGCACGGCGGAGACGCCGGGCAGTGCCTGGGCAGCAGTCGTATTGATCGTACGGATTTCGGCATGGCCATGCGGCGAGCGCAGTATCGCCAGATGGGCGGTGTCGCGCCGGACGGGCAGGTCGTCGATATAGCGGCCGCGGCCGGTCAAAAGTCCGGCATCCTCGACACGTTCCACGGTCCGGCCGATCAGGCCGCCCGCCGTCTCCAAACTCTTCATGTGCTCCTCCCGCACCCGTTGATTTCGGGGTGCCGTGGGGAGAAAGGTGAACCAGGGCGCGCAATCGGGCGATACCGCCGCGTATCAAACCTTACCGAGGAGTCTCAAAATCGTCAGCCGAGAGCCGGCTGACGGTGCGGAAGATGCTCGGCGAGGAGCCGGCATGATCATGGAAGAAGCGCGAAAAATGAGCCGGCACGGAAAAGCCGAGCTGGTCGCCGATCACCGCGAAGCTCTCGGTTCCATCGGCAACGGCGGACACCGCCCGTTCCAGGCGCTGCACATTGAGGAAGACCCGGGGCGTCACACCCATCGAGGTCTCGAACAGCCGGAAGAAATGCGCTCGCGACAGGCCGATATCGGTCGCGAGAAGATCGAGATCGGCGATCTCGCCAGGCGCCGCCTTCATACGCTCGACGGCCTTGCGGATACGAAAGTCGAGCAGTGGGCGTGATGCGAGATCGCGGATCGAGTTCGGCACGGCCCGCCAGTCGGCGAAGCGCTCGATGACGGCGACCATCAGCTCGCCGAGAAGCACCTCGTGCACTTCGGCGCTGTTCGGCTCCTGTACCATGGCCTCTGCCAGCGTGCGTGCGCGCGAACGGATGTCGGGGGTGATCGAGCCGACATTCGAGGCGAAGAAGTCGGGGGCGTGGCTTGCCGCCCAATTCGGCCGGAAATGGCCGAGCCATTGCGGCTCGATGTAGAGCGCGAGGATCACCGTCTTCGGTCGCGCCTGGTCATGCGCATAGGCATGCGGCTCCCAGGCATTGATCAGAACGGCGCTTTCGTCCGTGAGCGGCACGAGCCGGTCGCGCACCGAAAACTGCGTGTCTGCACCCTCGACCTTCAACAGCACATGGCAATGCGGATGCGCGTGTCGCACCAGGGGCCGATCCATATCCAGCAGCGCCACTCTCCCGAAGCGACCACGTGCGATGCGTAAAGCATTCGACATTGCTTAAATATTGGGTTGTTCCGCAGAAACTACAAGTTCGAAAGAGCTTTCGCGCTCAAGATGGGTGTTGATCGGAAGTCTTCAGGCCGACGAGCCTGAGCCTTCGGAGAACTTCCTGGGGTGCCGGCGCCCGCCACACGGTCTGGAAGCACTCCACCACATTGCTTGCGGTGACCGCAAGGCCGGGAAGCGCGACCCAGTCGGGGGCCGGCCGGCCGAGGAGCGCGGTCACTGTGATGGATGCAGCGGATTCACCCTGGCGAAACGGCTGCTGGGCGGCAATCGCGACGAGGGGATCGCTGGCAGCAAGGCCGATCGCCGCTGCATGACCGAGATCCACGGTCGTCATCGGAATCTTGCGCCCGAGCGTTTTGAGAACGCCGGCGGCCATCATTGCCGGCGTGTCCCAGACGACAAAGAGGCCGGCGAGATCCGGATGGGCTTCGGCAAGAGCGCGCGTGGTTGCGGCAACTGCCGACAGGGATGGAAACCGCTGGACGCGCAGAGACACGTCCGGACGGTTGACCTGCATCCATTTGACGAAGGCGATTTCCCGCTCGTTGGTCGCGAAGAAATCGGCGTCATAGCCGAGGACGCCGACCTCCGCGCCATCAGGCAGATGCGGCGACAAGCCTTCCGCGGCGATCTTGCCGAGGCCGAAATTGTCCGCCGAGACGAGGGAGATGTAGTCCTTTCCCGGAAGAAGCCCGGTCGGTGCGTTGTCGAGCAGGATGAGCTTTATGCCGGCCGCAGACACGCGCGCATGCGCCGCTGCCACTTTCGAATTGGCGACGGGCAGGGATATGATGGCATCCGGTGCTTCCTCGATCAGCCGCCCGAGTGCCTCGATCTGGACCTCCGGCGTGAAGGCGCAGTCGATCACGTCGATGACCGCGACCCCGCAATTGCCGAGCATGCCGATGATGCCGGAAAGCTGCTGTTTGGCCCAGTCGCTTTCGAGCGTGTGCAGCACGACCGCGACCCGCAAGCCACTGGCTCGCGCCCGCTCCATGTCCTCCGGCAGCAGCAAAACCCGCTCGGGCGCCGATGCCCGCTCCCCATGAGGGCCGAGACCCGCAATCGTCATTCAATCCTCCTCACATATCCGGCGGCCGGACAACATCCCCCTTGATGACCTTTCGCCGGGCAATTTCTTTTTTCATCTCCTGGAAAAGCGGATGCGCCTGAGGCTGCCCGGCCATGATCCAGTCTTTCAGCATCGGTGGTGCGAATAGCCCCTCGGACGCAACGATTGCAGCCCCGACAAGACCTGAAGAGCTGCCCATCTGGGAGCGGATGATCTGCATGTCGCGGCTGACGAGGGGATGGCAGGCACCGTAAATGGCCTCTCGCGCGGAGGCGAGAAGAATGTCATTGGTCTGCGCGATCGAGCCGGACAGCACGATGAGCGCGGGGTTCAGCATGTTGGCGAGCGTCGCGACCACCTGACCGATCAGCCGGCCGCTCTGCGCCAGGATATCGATGGCGGCGGCATCGCCCATCTGTGCTGCCTGGGCGACTTCCAGCGCCGTGATCTCGGTGCCGCGTCGAACGAGCTCGGCAAGTATCGGGCTGGTGCCGTTTTCTGCAGCAAGCCTGCCATCCTGGGCAATGTGGTCCGACCCCGCCATCGCCTCCAGCGTGCCCGTCCGGTCGCCGACAGTCACCGGAACGGAGCCGATAAGGCCGACGGCTCCCTGTGCACCACGAAAGAGAATTCCGTCGCTTGCCAGCCCGGCCCCGATGCGTTTGCCGACCTTGACGAACATCATGGTGCGCTGATTGCGCCCGGCTCCGGCGTGCAGTTCGCCCATCGTCATGGTCTCGACGCTGGAACGAAGCCAGACGGGTGCATCGAAGGCCGCAACGAGCATTTCGATAAGGGGGAAGCTCTCCCAGCCCGGCAGAACGCCGGGAGTGGCGCGTTGGAACAGCGTCTCGGCACCGTCGGAGACGGCGCCTGGAACCGAGATGGAGATGCCGTAGAGCTGGTTGTCCGAATGCCGTTCCAGGATCCAGCGAAAAAGTGTGACCAGACGATCGGCGAGGGCGGACACAGGTTGGCTGAGCTCGGTCGCCTCGTGATGCTCCATCAGCAGGGAGCCGCCGAGATCGGCAATCCCGACGCCGAGCGCGGTTTGGTCGAGCGTGGCAACGAGGATCCGGCCACGATCTGCTGCAAAACGCACGAGGCGCGGCGCGCGCCCACCGGATGCGGTCGCAAGTTCGCTTTCGTCGACCAGACCGAGTTCGCCGAGCGTACCCAAGCGGTCCGCCACGACCGCGCGGCCGAGTTCACTCTGGCGCTCGATTTCCTGGCGTGTGGTGGCCTGCTCCGTCCGCACCAGATTGAGAATTTCGACAAGGCTCGGCGCCGCGGTCTCGGTGACGCGGGGCCGACCTTTGCGGCGGGGAGCGGCGTCATTTGCCGCAGTTGCCGTCGTCGCCATGACTTCTTCCTTCCGGCGGATTCGCCCTCTCCATCCTTATTAAGGCGGAGGCTTCCGACTGGCAACATGGATCTTTTGCATTAAATCTGCAAAAGTAAGCAAGGTTATGCAGTTAAATAATTGACATGTACTTTTTGTCGACGTAAGACGGCTCACACATCAACACGGTCACTGGGAGGAGGCGCCGATGTCGAACTTCAAGCTCGCCTATCATGCGAACTGCTGGGGCAGCCTTGGCGGAGACGCAGTCGGCGTCACGTCAATCACCAATCTTGCCTACCGCACCTTTGGCGACATGCGCCGCGCCTTCGCAGACATTGCGTCGGCGGGTTACGAAGGCGTCGAGCTCTTCGACGGCAATCTTCTCGATTTTGGCGTGGGCGACATGCGGGCCCTGCTTGCCGACAATGGGCTGACGCTCGTGGCGACCTATGCCGGCGGCAACTTCATTTTCGACGACATTCTGCCGGAGGAGCTGGCCCGGGTGACCCGCGCGGCGGATCGCGCAGCCGAGCTTGGTGCCCCGCATCTGGTCGTCGGTGGTGGCGCCAAGCGCTTCGACGGTATCCGCGAGGCTGACTATCCCAAGCTGGCAGCCGCACTTGACCGTGTGAAGGAAATCGCCGAGGCGCGCGGCCTCACCGCCCACTACCACCCGCATCTTTCGACGATCGTCGAGGGGCCGGCAGAGGTGCGCAAGATCTTTGCACTCACCGGCATTCATTTCTGCCCGGACACGGCCCATCTGGCCGCTGCCGGCGGGGATCCCGCCGCGCTCATTCGCGAGCATGCGGCACGCATCTCCTATGTCCATCTCAAGGGGTTCCAGAAGGAGCCATTCGCCTTCACGCCGATCGACCGCGGCGACGTGCCGACGGACGACATCATCGCGGCCCTTCGGGAGGTTGGCTTCGATGGCTGGGTCTGCACGGAGCTCGATTCGTGGTCTGACGCACTCGAAGGTGCGAAGGCGAGCATGACCTATCTCAAATCGGCCTGACGGCCGCGACCGGGGCGCATGCCCCACTTTCGGGAGGAGAAAGTGATGATGAAGAGAAGAACCCTGTTGGGCACTGCCGCCGTGTTGGCGCTTGCCTGCACCTATTCAGCGCCGGCCTTGGCCGATCCTGACAGCGCACTGGCCGCGCTTCAGCAAACAGTCCTGTCCAAGGGGCCGTCGGGCGAAGATCCTTCGCCGGCCGCCCACGTTACTCTGACCGACGAGGAGCTGGCGAAGATCAAGGCGATGAATGCGACGGCGGCCATCGTCATGCACTATGGTGGCAACGATTGGTCACGCGCCCAGATCAACGGCCTTCAGACCCAGTTCGCCGCCATGGGCATCAAGGTGCTTGCGGTGACCGATGCCGGCTTCAAACCGGAAAAACAGGTCTCCGACCTAGAGACCATTATGGCGCAGAAGCCGAACGTCATCGTCTCGATCCCGACGGATCCGACAGCGACGGCCGCAGCCTACAAGGCGGCCGCGGAAGCTGGCACCAAGCTCGTCTTCATGGACAACGTGCCGACCGGCTTTGAAGCCGGCAAGGACTATGTGTCGGTCGTATCTGCCGACAACTACGGCAATGGCGTGGCCTCGGCGCATCTGATGGCGAAGGCGCTGAACGGGGAGGGCGATATCGGGCTTGTGTTCCATGCCGCCGATTTCTTCGTCACCAAGCAGCGTTACGATGCCTTCAAGGCGACCATCGCCTCCGACTATCCGAATATCAAGATCGTGGCCGAGCAGGGCATCGGCGGACCTGATTTCTCGGGCGATGCGGAAAAGGCGGCCTCTGCGATCCTCACCTCGAACCCGACCATCAAGGGCATCTGGGCTGTCTGGGACGTGCCGGCCGAAGGCGTGATTTCGGCGGCGCGTGTCGCGGGTCGCGACGATCTCGTCATCACCACGATCGACCTCGGGGAAAACGTGGCGATCTCGATGGCCCAGGGCGGCTTCGTCAAGGGGCTCGGCGCGCAGCGGCCTTATGATGCCGGTGTCGTCGAAGCCAAGCTTGCCGGCTATGCGCTGCTCGGCAAGGAAGCGCCGGCCTTTGTCGCACTGCCAGCCCTTCCGGTGACCCGGGACACGCTGCTCGACGGCTGGAAGGCGGTCTATTCCACCGAGGCGACCGACAACATCAAGACGAGCCTCGGACAGTAATCCGCAGGACACGGGGCGCTTCTCGCGCCCCGCGTCCGACACGATCCGGCCTTTGCCGGCAGTCGAACTTGGCGCCCATAGGGCGAGCTTTTTCAGGAGAAAACCGATGACCAAAGTGATGAACGTCGCCATGATCGGTGGCGGCTTCATGGGCAAGGCGCATGCCATGGCCTATGCCTCCATGCCAATGTTCTTCTGGCCCGCACCGGCCATACCCCACCGCAAGGTCGTCGTCGATGTGACCGAAGGCATGGCCGAGGAAGCGCGCGAGCGCTACGGTTTCGAGGAAGCATCGTCTGACTGGCGCGCTGTCGTCAACCGGCCGGATATCGACGTCGTCGATATCTGCACGCCGAACAACGTGCATGCCGAGATCGCCATTGCGGCCGCCAAGGCCGGCAAGCACATCATCTGCGAAAAGCCGCTTGCCCGCACCGTCGAAGAGGCGAGGGCGATGCATGACGCGGTGAAAGCCGCCGGCGTCATTCACATGGTGGCCTTCAATTATCGCCGCACGCCGGCCGTGGCGCTCGCGAAGAAGTACATCGACGAGGGCCGGATCGGCCGGATCCTGAATTTCCGCGGCACCTATCTGCAGGACTGGTCGGCCGACCCGGATTCGCCCCTCTCCTGGCGCTTCCAGAAGAAGATCGCCGGCTCCGGCACGGTCGGCGACATCGCCACCCATGTCGTCGATCTCGCCCATTATCTCGTCGGCCCGATCGCCGAGGTCAACGCGATCACGACGACTTACAACAAGACGCGGCCATTGCAGCAGGGTGGGGTCGACAAGCTGGGCGCGGCGGAAAAGGCCGCGGATGCCGACCGCGGCGAGGTGGATGTCGACGACGAGGTCGTGTCGATGCTGAAATTCGAAGGCGGCGCGATCGGCAGCCTGGAGGCGACCCGCAACGCTTATGGCCGCAACAACTTCATCACGCTGGAAATCCACGGCACAAAGGGCTCGATCCATTTCAACTACGAGCGCCGCGACGAGCTTCAGGTGATGTTCGCCGACGATCCGGCGGATGCGCGCGGTTTCCGCACCGTCTATACCGGTCCTGCCCATCCCTATGGCAACGGCCTCTGGCCGATTCCCGGTCTCGGCATCGGTTATTCGGAAACGAAGATCGTCGAATGCTACGATTTCTTCTCGGCCATCGCGAAGAACCGGCAGCCGAGCCCCAATTTCGAGGACGGCTTGCTGACGGAACTCGTCGCCGACGCCCTCATCCGTTCCGGTGAAACCGGACTGTGGGAGAAGGTGGGATGAGCACGAGCGTCGCTGCGGTCCGCATGACCGGCATATCCAAGACCTTCGGCGGCGTGCGTGCGCTGGACGACGTGTCCTTCGAGGTCATGCCCGGCGAGGTCCATGCGCTGCTGGGCGGCAACGGCGCCGGCAAGTCGACGATCCTCAAGGTGCTGAACGGGGTTCATCGCCCTGACAAGGGGACGATCGAGGTCGGTGGCGCGCCTCTGTCTACCCATTCACCGGAGGCGTCCCGGGCTGCCGGCATCGCCATGAACTACCAGGAAATGAGCCTCGTCCCGACGCTGACGGTGGCGCAGAACATCTTCCTGACGCGGGAATACCGCGCCGGCACTGGGCTGATCGACGACCAAGAGGCGGAGAAGCGTGCGGCGGACATTTTCGCAATGCTCGACGTCTTTGTCGATCCGAAGGCTCTTGTCGGCGATCTCGGTGCTGGCCAGAAGCAACTGACGGAGATCGCCAAGGCCATATCGCAGGATGCGAGGGTGCTGGTGTTGGACGAACCGTCGACGGCGCTCGCCGTTTCCGATGTCGAGCGGCTCTTCGTCTTCCTGCGCAAGCTGAAAGCAAACGGCGTGGCCATCATCTATGTCAGCCACCGCATGGACGAGATCGCCCGCATTGCCGATCGCGCGACGATCCTGCGCGACGGCCGGCATGTCATCACCGCACCGCTCAGTGAATTGCCGATCGACACGATGATCGAGCACATCGTCGGGCGGCGCTCGAAGGGGCTGTCGGATGTCGAGCGCGGTGTGGCCGTGAAGGGCGACGTGCTTATGCAACTCGAGAATGTCAGCGGCCGCCACAAGCCGGAGAACGTGTCTCTGACGCTGCATCGTGGCGAAGTGCTGGGGCTTGCGGGCCTGCTCGGCTCGGGCCGATCGTCGCTGGCGCGGGTCATGGCCGGCATCGATCCGGTAGCCAAGGGCGAAATCCGGATAAAGGGCCGCGCCGTCTCGATCCGCAAGCCTGGTGATGCGATTGCCGCCGGTGTCGCGCTGGTGCCGGAAGCGCGCGCCACGCAGGGCATCATTCCAGACCATTCGGTTGCCTCCAACATGATCCTTGCCGTGATCGACAGGCTGTCCAAGGGCGGCCTCGTCGATACCAAGGCGGCAAACGACCTGACGGACGCGCAGATCGAGCGCCTGCGCGTCAAGACGGCGAGCCGTGACCATGCGGTCTCGACGCTTTCGGGCGGCAACCAGCAGAAGGTCGTCATCGGCAAGTGGCTTGCCACCAACCCCGACATCCTCGTCCTCGACGAGCCGACCGCGGGCATCGATATCGGTTCCAAGTCCGAAATCATTCGTCTGGTGCGGGAACTCGCTGCCGCCGGCAAAGGCATCATCATGATTTCGTCCGAGCTGTCCGAGCTGCTGACCGCCTGCGATCGCATTCTCGTCATGGCTGACGGGCGCATTCACCAGGATCTGCCGCGCGAGGCGCTGGAAGATCCGTCCGTGCCCGCCGATGACCTTGCCCACCGTCTCCAGGCCGCCGAACAGCGGCTCCAGATCGAAATCCAAAAGGCCCTTGCGATACAGGAGGTTTCCCATGGCTAACGCCTTCTTCGCCAATTGGCGCCAGAACATCATCTATATCGGCTTCGTCGTCATCTTCCTCGTCTTCGCGGTGACCTTGGCAGACAAGGGGTTCCTCAATCCCAACAACCTGCTCAACATCGTCCGGCAGACGGCGATGATCGCCGTCATGGCGATCGCCATGACCTTCGTGCTCTCGGCGGGCGAGATCGACCTTTCGGTCGGCGCGGTTGCAGGGCTTGCGACGGTCACGGTCGCGATGGGCATCGCCGCAGGCGGGCCGATCGTTGGCGTCGGTGCCGGCATTGCCACGGGGCTTGCCGTCGGCATGTTCAACGGCTGGCTCACCACCCGCATCGGTATTCCGTCCTTTCTCACCACGCTCGCCATGATGGGCATAGCCAAGGGCGTCGCCATGTGGATATCGGCGACAGCCGCCGTGCCGATCCTGTCGCCCGGCTATTCCTGGCTCTTCGGCGGTGGCAATCTCGGACCGGTGCCGGTGCTTATGCTCTGGATGGCAGTCTTCGGCGGCATCGGCCATATCGTGCTGCGCCGCTCGGGCTTCGGTCGGCGGGTGCTTGCGACTGGCGGTGGCGAGACGGCGGCGCGCTATTCCGGCATCGACACGAAGGCGATCAAGTTCAAGGTGCTGGTCATCTCTTCGCTCGCGGCAGCGCTCGCCGGGATGCTCTATGCGGGGCGCCTGCAATCCGGCCGCTTCCAACTCGGCGAGGGCGACGAGCTCTCGGTCATCGCCGCGGCGGTGCTCGGCGGCACGAGCCTCTTCGGCGGCAGGGGAACCGTCATCGGCACCATTGTCGGCGCCCTGATGATCGGCCTCATCAACAACGGATTGATCCTTATGGGTCTGGAATTCAGCCAGCAATTGATCGCGCGCGGTGGCATCATCATTCTCGCCGTCGCGCTCAGCCAGAAGCGGAGCTGAAGGCCATGATTGTTTCCCTCATCGCAACGCTGACGGCCCTCCCGGAAACCCGGGAGGAGATTTACCGCCTTCTCGTCGATCAGGTCGAGCCCACCCGCGCCGAACATGGCTGCATCAACTACAATCTTCATGTCGATGCCGGCGATCCCTGTGTCTTCGTGTTCTACGAGAACTGGCACAGTCAGGCGGACCTCGATGCACACATGAAAATGCCGCACCTCGAGCCTCTGCTGAGCCAGATCGACCGTCTGCTGGCGAAACCGATCGAGATGTGGCGGCTGCACCCGGCGGAGCTCGCAACGACGAAGTGATCGACCGTGCCTGACGAAAGGCGAAAGCGATCAGCGCTGCCGGCGAGGCGGCAGTTCCTCATTTGCCGCATTTCCGGCTTGAGCGCTCATCTGGCGTCTGACGGCGCATCGATCGCCTCCCGCAAGGCCTCTGCCAGCTGCCGTCGCGTATAGGGCTTCGCCAGCGGCGACAATCGCGAGGTTGCGCCGATGCCGTCAATATCCGCATAGCCGGTCGCCAGGACGACAGGGAGCATTGGATGCCGGATCCTGATTTCGCTCGCCAGGGCGCGGCCGTCGATCGGGCCGGGCATGACCACATCCGAAAAGACGAGATCGAACGGGCCGTCCGTTTCGAGTGTGCGCAGCGCTTCCGTCCCATTCTCCACGCAAGTGACCGAATAGCCGAGCGAAAGCAGTGTTCCTGTGGCGAAATCGCGGACCATGGGATCGTCCTCGACGACGAGAATATGCTCCTTGCCCCCCTGAAGCCCCCCTTGCGAAGCAGGTTCGGCAGGAGTGTCCGTCGGCGCGAGTCGGGGAAAGGAGAGGGAAATGGTCGTTCCCTCCTCCGGCTCCGACTCGATGTCGATCCTGCCTCCCGATTGCCTCATGAAGCCATAGACCGTGCTGAGGCCCAGTCCGCTGCCCTTGCCGAAGGGCTTAGTGGTGAAGAAGGGCTCGAAGGCTTTCGCGCGCGTCCCCGTGTCCATGCCGAAGCCATCGTCGGAAATACGGACCACGGCGTTATCGCCGCTTCGGGCGGTTGAAATTGTCAGCCTGCCACCATTGGGCATTGCGTCGCGGGCGTTGATGCAGAGATTCATGATGGACGCTTCCAGTTGCGCCGCATCCGCCCTCACATGTCCCGCTGAAGGATCGAGTTCGAGCCGCAGCATGATGGTTTCGCCCAGCGCGGACGTTAACAACCCCTCCATGGCACGTATGGAACCATTGATATCAAGAGAGGCCGGCTCGAGCGGCTGTCGTCCCGCAAAGGTCAGAAGCTGGCGGGTCAGGGCGGCGCCCTGCTGAGATGCCTTGTGGTTCAAGTGCGCGATCGCGGACAGTCTGGGATCGGTGATTTCGTCGGCCAGGGTCTCTGCCGTCCCGAGGATGACCGTCAACAGGTTGTTGAAGTCATGGGCGACGCCGCCCGTCAGTTGGCCAATCGCTTCGAGGCGCTGTGCCTGCAGCCGTTTTGCCTCATCCAGCCTGGTCTCGGTGATGTCGCGGACGCCACCGACCATGCGCGTTGCCTCGCCTGCGGCATTGCGGATGATATGACCCTGATCGACGACCTCGGCATAAGTCCCCGTTCCACGCCGGAAGCGGTACTCTTCCCGCCACGTGTCGACCTGACCATCAATCGCGGCCAATATGCTGGACACCACGCTTGCGCGGTCATCCGGGTGGATCTTGGATTCCCATTCCCGGAATCCATCCTCGACCGGCACATCGTCATGACCGAAGACGGATGCGATATTGCTGTTCCATTGCACACGGCCGGTCGCAATGTCCCAGTCCCAGATCGCATCCGTCGTCATCATGGCGACGATCGCGAAGCGCTCTTCGCTTTCGGCCAGACGTTCCTTTGCAGTCCTCTTGTCCGTGATGTCCCGCCCTGTCGCGACGAAATGGGTGGCGCGTCCGTCCGCGCCGACAATCGGCGCTATGCTCATGTCCACCCAGTATTCGCGTCCATCCTTGGCGTAGTTGAGAATTTCGACCCGGATCGCCCTTGGAAGCGCCATGGCGCGATCGATCTGTTCGATGGTCGAGGCGGCCGTGTGCTTTCCCTGAAGAAAGCTCGGAGAACGACCGAGCGCATCGCTCGGTGAATAGCCGGTGATCCGCACGAAGGCGTCGTTGACATAGACGATGGCATGGCTGTTTCCGGGCTGTGATGGAGCCTTCGTGACGATGACGAAGTCCTCGGTCCTCGAAATCGCCATTTCCAGCAGATGTAAATGTTCATCGGTGGCGTGCCGTTTCGTCACGTCGCGAAAATAGACTGTCAAACCTCCCGGTCCGGGATAGGCGGTGACGGAGAACCATGCGTTCAGCGACTCGTAGAAGACTTCGAAGTCGGCTGTAATGTTTTCGAGGATGGCCCGCTCGTAGTGCTGCCGGATGATCCCCGACGAGGCTTCCGGGAATTCCTGCCAGATCAAGCGTCCAATGAGCGTCGAACGCTGACGCTCCAGGAGGAGTTCGGCTTGTCGGTTGAGGTAGATGAAGCGCCAATTCTGATCGAGTTGGAAAAAGGCATCGCTGATATTATCCATAGAGTCGGCAAAACGCCGTTCGAGATCCCTCGCTGTGCTTTCCAGTCGTTTTTGCTCGTCGATATCCTGCAGGGCGCCCTGGATGCGGGCGATCCTGCCCATGTCATCGCGGATGGCGACACCGATCGCGCGAACCCATTTTCGCCGGCCCGTGGCGTCGATGATCTCCACCTCGATGTCGTAGGGCATACCCGTCGCGACGCAGGTCTCGAAGTGCTGCGTGATTGTGTCGCGCCACTCGGGTGCGAAGTAGTTTATCCCTTCCTCGAGGGTTACGGTCTTGCCCTTTGGTCGCCCGTGGATCTCCCAGGTCTCATTCGACCATTCGATCCGCCGCTCTGGCAGGTGCACCACCCATCCGCCGAGCTTCGCGGCCTTGCCGGCCATTTCGAGAAGCGCCTGGTTCCCGCAGACGTCGTGCTGCCTGGGCCACGCCCCGTCGTGACGAAGCCGCCAGGCAACGAAGAGGGCGGCTCCGATGAACCAGAGCCAAGCGGGCATCGGCGGCCATGTGAGAACGAGGGCGGAGATGCCACCCGCAAGCAATCCGGCGGAAAATCGATCCGCCGCACATTGCCTGAGTGCGGTCACAAGAGAGCGAAAGACTTTGCCGGCGATTGTGTGTCCCGGTCGCATGGTTTGCCTCGTCCTCGATGGTTATGGGTTTCAACCTTTCGATAATCTCCAAAGGCGGTGCAATCCATAGGGATCGCTTCAGTTTAACCTTTTTTAAATTTGGAGCGGCGGTCGCTTAAGGACGGTCCGGTTTAGTCGATGCATCCAAATGCGGTGGTTTGTCTCCCGATAGCGGGGCAGATCTCTGCAAGCATCGAGGCGATCCTGTGAAACACACCAAGAGAACGACCTATCTCAGCCGTGTTCAATCCGACTACTTCAGCCGCAGATGGTATTGCCGCACCGTCACCCTTTTTTGCAATCTGCTGTTCACCGGACAATGGATGCGCAAGGCGCAGATCGTTCGCTGCCTGGTCGTCGAAATCAGCGAGGGCGGCGCCACTGTGCGGATAGGAAAGTCGCAGATTCCGGACCACCTCTATCTCGTCATCGGCAGCTTTGACGTATTGATCGGGAGCATCGTCGTCCGGCGCGACGCGGGACATTTACAACTCTGTTTCCTGAAGGAGCTGAGGCCGGACTTCGTCAATCGCCTGGCCCGTCTGACATCGCCCTTCGCTACCTTGGAAAGCTTGAGTCGAGCCCCCATATCGACGGCTGATGACACGCAGCTGAAGCTGCGGCCGATGCCACCTGAGCTGCATAGCGTTCGGGAAGGACGCATTGGCCAAACAACCAGGCATCCGAAAAGACAATGAACATAATGATCATAGAGGATCAGCGCGACGTCGTTGATATGTTGCGGCTGAACTGGTCGGATTCGCGGGACCGGCTGGATTGCCTTGCCTCCGTGAAGCTGGCGAACCGCTTCATCCATTCCAACGAACTCGCCGCCTATGACTGCATCCTGATCGATATCAACCTGACCGACGGGAGCGGCCTCGAGGTGCTTCGCAGTGCACGCGCGCGCTCTGATATCCCGATCATCATGATCTCCGGCGCCGGCGATGCCGATAGCCGCGCGGACGCCATCAGTGTCGGGGCCGACGACTATGTGATGAAACCGTTCAGCGTCAAGGAACTGCGCGCCCGCGTCCATCGTCTGCACGCGGCGCGCTTGGGCCGCGACGCCGTCCGGCAGGGCCTTGCTTTCAAGGTCGGCAATATCGAATGCGACATTGGGCGCCTGTCGATGGATTTCGACGGCGCCAGTCAGCCGCTGACCGCCCTCGAAGGACGGATATTGCAGGTTCTTCACGCCTGCGCCGGCGAGGATTGCCCGAAGTCTTGCATTGCGCGCCAGGCGCTCTTCCGCGAGTACGACCCGCGCGACAAGACGATCGACGTCTATATCAACCGACTTCGCGGCAAGCTTGCGGAACTCGATGCCGCGAGCGGTGAGGTCATCAAGACGATCCGCGGCGTCGGCTATCGCCTGAGCAAAATCCAATAACTGCAGGAGTAGAGGTACCTATGCCTCAGTTCGTTGATCGGCATGTTTTTTCCCAAGAAATGGTCAGACCCGATCGATCCGGGCCGGATGAAGCGGCTCGCCTCAAACGGCTGAGAGAACTTTCCAGCGTGTCGTCTGGCCCGGATCCTGTGCTCGATGCGCTGGTCGACGCGGCCTGCCTCGCGGCCGACATGCCGATCGGCCTCATTACCTTGCTTGACCATGAACGCCAATGGTTCAAGGCAAAACGGGGCATCGACGGACACGGGTCCAGCCGCACAGACGCCTTCTGCGACCACACGATCCGCTCATCAATGCCCTTCGTCGTTCCCGACGCCGCTCGCGATGTCCGTTTTGCCGACAATCCTTTCGTGACCGGAGGCGACAGGATCCGCTTTTATGCCGGAATCCCGCTGGAAATAGAGCCGGGACTTCGGCTCGGCTCGCTCTGTGTTCTCGACCGCGTGCCGCGGCGGCTCGGCGCCAACAAGCGCGGGGTGCTGGAGCGGCTGGCACACTGCGCCGTGGAACGCCTGCTGCAATCCGAAGATCGGTATCTATTGTCCCGGATCGAACCGGGCAGGCTCAATCATGCAAAAACCGACAAGGCGGCGCTGGCGCTTGCTGAAGAGGCGATCGTTGAGGATCTCTTCACGCTTTACTACCAGCCGAAGATAGCGCTCGATACGGGCCGGCGGATCGGGTTCGAGGCACTGCTGAGGCTGAAGAAGCCTGATGGTTCGATGCTTGGTCCTGCGGCCTTTGCCGCAGCTTTCGACGAGCCGGCGCTTTCCAGGCAAATCGGCAAACATGTGCTCCGGTGCGCGGTCGCACAGGCCAGGGAGTGGCAGGCGGCCGGCATCGATTTCGGGCATATCGCGATTAACGTCTCGTCGTCGCAGTTCACGGCATCGCCGGGCAGCCCCGGCCTGGTCGAAGAAATCCTGAGCGCAACCCGGTCGGCCGGGCTGTCGCCCCGACATATCCAGATCGAAGTCACAGAAGGCGTCATGTTGTCGGAGCAGAGCGCTGCCATAGGCAGGCAACTCGAAGCGCTACGGGCAGCGGGCTTCACCGTTGCCTTCGACGATTTCGGCACCGGGTTCGCGTCCCTCGTGCATCTGAAGGAATTCGCCTATGACCAGATCAAGATCGATGGCGCCTTCGTGCGCGCGATGACCGGCTCCACCGCCGATCATGCCATCGTGAAGGCCATCGTAGACATGGCGAAGGCAATGGGAAAGCAGGTCGTTGCCGAAGGTGTGGAAACCATGATGGAACTCCAGGCCTTGCAAGAGCTCGGCTGTCCCTATGGTCAGGGCTTCCTTTTCGGTCGACCAGTCAGTGCAACCGATATTCATTTCGCTGCCGATCGACGGATGGATGTAAATACGGGGGCGTATCCCCGCGCCCTCGAGGCGGGTGACGCTGTTGATCAGTGTGTTGCCACCGGGAAGCCATCTTGGTAGCACAGCCGCTCAGTTGTCACAGCGGTTGCCGACAAGAATCTCAGCTGCACCATTGATTGGTAGCTTTCATCGTCCCATCACCAAATGCGGACAGCGCTCTTCCTACCCGATCCCGGTTGTTGCTATGCTGGAAAGGCAAATCAACTCGACCTGAAGCAGCAATAGTTCCGCCCTTGCCGATCCGGGTCGAAACACACAAGTCTCTGTGGATTTGGGCCCCCGCAACCAACCATTCTTGCGATCCCAATAAAGCCCCCTCGTGGGGCATTCGGCGTTTTTGTCCCCCAGTTGCTCCAGCGCAGCTGGTCATCTAGTGTGGCCCTCAGGTTGAGTATATCGGGTATAGAATCCGCATAGATTGCAGACTGTCACCGTCCGACGACCGCGCGCTTGCTGCCTTTGATCCCTGACCAATCGCGGCCTCCGGCTTTCAAGATGGCATCGCCCCAAACTTCCATTGCTACGTCGGCGACGTAGCGCTCGTCTGCGTCGCGAATCAGATCGAGTGAATGGTGCTGCGTCATGAATAGACCGGGGTCAAGAGAATTCCAGCTTGTGGGTTAACTGTTTTGCTGACATTCTTCCCTGTTAACGGGGTTGCACTGTGGCAAGTGTACAAATGGAGGGACATAAGCATGGCAAAGGAACCTTCGATTGCTGCTTCTTCTACGAGTAAGTCGGATGAAAATCTCATAGGTAATGTTGAGGGAAACGGGCTGAGCTTCATGGCGGCCCAAGCCCGCGAGAGCGGGCTCTCCGGTGACGCAGTAGGTGTCGACAAGATACGCGATCTGCTTTTCGGCAACCAGATGCAGGACTATGACCGCCGTTTTTCCAAGCTTGAAGAGCGGTTCCTGCAGCGCTTCAAGGATGTCGAATCCGAGGCCAAGCGCAATCTTGAAACCTACGAGTCAAACGCAAAGAAGCAGGTGGAGTCTCTGGCGGCGCAATTGCGGAGCGAAAAAGATGCGCGAGCCGAGGCCGATAAGGAAATTGACCGAAATCTTCGCGAGCAAAATCAGGCACTTGAGAAGCAGGTGCGCGCATTGTCGGATCAATTGAGCGAGCTTGAGCGCGACGTTGCGGACCGGATAAATCGCATCGATCATTTGCTGCGTGAGGAAATCAAGCAAAAGAATGAAAGCATTCAGATGCTTATGGAGAAAATGTTCTCCGATCTCAACCACGTCAAGACCGACAGAAATCTTCTGGCTGGCCTGTTTGTCGAGGTTGCAAAATGCATAAATCAGGATCCCGGCGGAAGCAATGGCACCTCGGAACGCAGCTGGAAAGGGAGTTGATCGGGACTTGACGTCGAGCGTCGACCCGATCAGAATTCCTCAAAGAGCTGCCTCGAACGAAATCGAAATCGATCGCGCGGCTCTGGCTCTTCTTTTGGTCGAAATTGCCCGGAACGTCGATCCGGAACATCATGCGCGTTTCGACGGAGTTCCAGCCTCCGATCATCGCATGGAAACGCTGCGCCAGTTGCTGGTTGGCCGCGAAATATCTGAGCTTTCACGTGTTACGCGTCTGCTGGGCGAACCGGAGCAGTTTGCCGACGCAGTGGGCGGCATTCTTGCCAGCGCAACCGCACGGGCGCCTCATGCGCAACTCGGCGAGGCCCTTGCGCCAGCCGTAGAGAGGGCTGTGCAACGGTCGATCCAGAAGAGCCCCGGCACGCTGACCGATATAATGTACCCGGTGTTTCTGCCGGCAATTCGCAAGTCGATCGGGGAAAAGATTGACCAGACCTTTCAGTCGCTGAATGAAACTTTAAGGCATATATTTACCTGGCATGGGCTGAAGTGGAGATTTGAATCCTGGAGAACTGGTGCCAGCTTCTCGGAAGTTGTCCTGAAGCATTCTCTTGTCTATCGGGTAGAACATGTCTTCCTCATCAACCGAAATTCGGGGCTTTTGATCGCGCATGTAACTGCCGACAATGCAACGAGCGAGGACCCCCAACTCATTTCCTCGATGCTCAGTGCCATTCAGGACTTTGTGAAAGATTCATTTCACGAGAAAGAACAGAGCGGCCTGGACACGATCCGCTTCGGAGAGCTTCGTCTCTGGTCGGAAGTGGGACCGTTTGCGACCTTGGTTGCGGTGATCCGGGGAAATCCGCCAGAGGAACTGCATGAAATAGTTCGCGATGTGTTGCTCCGAATCCATGATGAATATGCGCAGGCTTTAGAGCAGTTTGACGGCGACGGCTCTCAGTTGGCCGGCATAGATACGCGGCTTCAGATCTGCGTTGAACTGAGGCAGGGGGACTCAGACCAGGGATTTCCGTGGCTGGTGGTAGCTGCAGTTCTGCTGGTTTCGATCCCGGCAGCCGCTTGGCTTTTTCTTTCCTGGCAATCCGCGCAGCGCTGGCAAGCCTATGTGTCGCGACTGGAGGCCCAACCGGGTATTGTCGTTGCCGAACAAAAGGTGCATGACGGCCAATTCTACATTTCTGGCCTGAGAGACCCGCTTGCGACTGACCCGCAGTCGCTGTTGTCCGGAACGCAGGTCGACCCCGCCCGGGTTCATTCGCAATGGCAATTCTATCAGAGCCTTGAGCCGGAGTTCGTGTTGAAGCGGCTGACGGCGTTGCTGTCTCCACCCGAATCTGTTCTGCTTTCGGTCGTCCAGGGTCGCATTGTTGCCGAGGGTGAGGCTCCCGACACCTGGATAGAACGGGCGCGTGCTGCTGCCCGGCAGCTTTCGGTCGGCGGACCGGAATTCGACATCTCCAAGGTTCGTGAGGTGAGCCCCGAAGTACGCGCGGCGGAGCGCTGGCAAGCCTATGTGTCGCGGCTTGAGGGCCAGCCTGGTATTGTCGTTGCGGAACAAACGGCGAGGGGCGGGCAATTCTATATTTCCGGCCTGAGAGATCCGCTTGCCATCGACCCGCAGTCGTTGTTGTCCGGAACGCAGGTCGATCCCGCCCGGGTTCATTCGCAATGGCAATTCTATCAGAGCCTCGAGCCGGAGTTCGTGTTGAAGCGGCTGACGGCGTCGCTGGTTCCACCCGAAGCTGTTCTGCTTTCGGTCGTCCAGGGTCGCATTGTTGCGGAGGGTGAGGCTCCCGACACATGGATAGAAAGGGCGCGTGCTGCGGCCCGACAGCTTTCGGTCGGGGGACCGGAATTCGACATCTCCAAGGTTCGTGAGGTGAGCCCCGAAGTACGCGCGGCGGAGCGCTGGCAAGCCTATGTGTCGCGGCTTGAGGGCCAGCCTGGTATTGTCGTTGCGGAACAAACGGCGAGGGGCGGGCAATTCTATATTTCCGGCCTGAGAGATCCGCTTGCCATCGACCCGCAGTCGTTGTTGTCCGGAACGCAGGTCGATCCCGCCCGGGTTCATTCGCAATGGCAATTCTATCAGAGCCTCGAGCCGGAGTTCGTGTTGAAGCGGCTGACGGCGTCGCTGTCTCCACCCGATACAGTAAGACTTTCGATTGTCCAGGGTCGCATCGTTGCCGAGGGTGAGGCTCCTGCCAACTGGATCAACCGTGTCCGGGCCGCCGCGGAACAACTTTCGGCGGACGGAGTGGTTCTGGATGTCTCGCAACTGCGTGAGCTGAACCTTGCAGAACTAAATTATTTGAGAGAGGCCATCCAGGCGACCGATATCTTCTTCTATTCCGGCAAGGCTGTGCCGGGACCAGAGCAGGTGCCAGTGCTCGATAGGTTGGCGGATCAGATAAAGGAATTCGCACAAAAGGCTCGCAAGTCAGGCGTAACAGCGCGGTTCATGTTGACCGGCCATGCGGACGCTACAGGCCGTGAGACTGCTAACGTATCGATCAGCGCTTCCCGCGCCGAGACGGTTCGTGCGCTGCTCAACAAGCGCGGTGTCGCGCCGGGACTGCTGGTGGTTCGGGGGGCTGGCACCTTTGAACCGGTGGTGCCTGAAAATAGTCGAACGGGGAGCTCCACCAATCGCCGGGTTTCGATTACGATAAACTTGGAGTAGTGCGGAGCTGGTATGTTGCAAAAGAAGATCTGCATGTTGGGTGGCTTCTCTGTCGGAAAGACGAGTCTGGTGCGCAGGTTTGTGCAAAGCATCTTTTCAGATGCCTACTTGACCACGGTGGGTGTGAAAATCGACAAGAAGATTGTCGCACTCCCGAACAGAACCGTGGATCTGATTTTGTGGGATTTGGCCGGCGAAGACGATATCGGTTCCTTCCGCGTCAGCAATGTTAGGGGTGCGACCGGGCTCGTGCTGGTCGCCGATGGGACCCGCGCCGCAACCCTTGCCGTTGCGCTCACGCTGCGCGAGCGGGCCGAGGCCGAATTCGGCGCCATGCCGTTCGTACTGCTGTTCAACAAATCCGACCTGAGAGATCGGTGGGAAATATCGGATCGCGAGATTGACGAATTCAGGCAACTTGGATGGCAAATCTATCTGACAAGTGCACTTTCGGGTGAACATGTTGATGATGCGTTTCATCAACTTGCCTTGACAGTCACCGAATAGACCATGCGTAGATTGCCAAGAGAAGTCGGCAACTGGATTTATGATTTCTTCTACAATGAGCACTCTGTCGCATATCTAAAAATTGACGCCCGGCTTTGCACAGCTGCCAAGGGCGGAAACGTTGAACATTACGGGCTCTCATCGCTTCTCATTGGCAAGCCTGTTGCCGATCAGCTTGAATTCATGGAAGGTTTACTGCCTTGCCAGGAGCTCCCATATCATATTGCCATGGTCGAACTGCCCAACGGGCGTGTCGCGGACCTTCATCTTTTTGCCGGCCATGCCTGCGTGTGGTTGCTTTTTCTTGACACCACTGCCGAACGCGACAACAAACAGCGGCTTCAACAGAAGGCCTATGAAATGACACTCCTGGAAGAGAGGGAGCGTCAACTCAACGAAAAACTGCAATCGACGAACGAGGCGTTGAGGAAGAGCCAGGAGGGACTGTCGCGTGAATACCAGCGCGCCGAATCCCTACTCCTCAACATCCTTCCGGCGTCGATTGCGGAGCGGTTGAAGGCTAACAAAAAAATTGCCGACAACCACGCAGAGGTGAGTGTGCTTTTTGCCGACATCGTCGGTTTTACGGAACGAACGCGGAGCGTCGGAGCCGTGACAACGCTCGCCATGTTGAATTTCTTCTTCAAGACGGCGGACCGGCTCTCGGAACGATACGGCTGCGAAAAGATCAAGACAATCGGCGATTGTGTGATGGTGGTCGCTGGGCTGCCCCTCGCACGATCCGATCACGCAAATGCCCTCGCGCACTATGCACTTGAACTGCGCAAGGCGGTTAAGCGCGAGCGCTTCGCAGGAGAACCGCTAAGATTGAGAATTGGAATTCACTCCGGACCAATCGTCGCTGGTGTCATAGGCAAAAGGCGGTTCGCCTACGACCTGTGGGGCGAGACCGTCAATCTTGCCTCACGCATTCAAACGTCCGCGGAGCCCGATGAGATCCGTATTTCGGATGCATCTCACCAACTGCTTGGACCAAAATTTGTTTGCGACCCTCTCGAGGAAACGGAACTGCGTGGCGCAGGTCGTGTGCGGATGTGGAGGCTCTCGGCCTAGAGCAGATCCAGCAAAAGTGGAGACCGGTTGTGCGTCCGGAATTGCGTAAAATCAAAGAGATAGAGCATTGACGGCGCTCCGTTTTCGCCGGAAATGTTCTATACGCGCGGTGCCGCAGCTGAATTCTTACGGAGGCGCCTTAGGATTGGTGTTCTGACCCAACGATGCTTGGATGTCGATAAACACCGCAATCCGCTGATTTCAGAATTTCCGCTTTTCATATAAAATTCCAACGCTACCATAAGTTTTTTGTCATTGATGCAGCGGTTCACAGCATAGGCCTTTGTGCAGATATCTGGGTGACGATGCCTTCCTCATTTTTTCACGCAAACACCGCTACCTTGAGGCGGCACTGCTTGAAGTCTATGATCGCTTTTTTTCCAGCGGAGCGGTGTTTCCCATGCCGCAGGAGCTGGTGCATGCCATCTACGATCTCATCTCCCGTTGACCGGACTTGCTCGCCGATGCGGAGGATCCCGTCGAAGGATTGCCGGAGGTGGTTTCGAAGGAGCGTCGCCGGTTGAAATTTGCCAGAAATGGAGACGAGGCGGCCGATCGGTCGCTGAAGGTGGCGGTGCAGGTCTGTCAGGGGCTGGTCCGCACCGGCTGGCTTGAAGAGGAAGAATATGGGCTGAAGGTGACAGTCGACATGCCGATGGGCGCGTTGCTGGTGGTTCAGCGCCATTCCAGCCTGAATCGGACGTCTCTCAGCGGCTCGGCGGGCTGGTGGTGCATATCAAGACCAGTCTCGAACTCGTTGAAAAACTATCGACGGAAAACCGTGACAAGTCGCGCTCGAATGCGGCGCACGCGCTTCGCGAGGCGCGCGTTCAGGCCGGGCAGTTCGTCAAGACATTGCGGGCAATCCTCTCGGATCTCCGACGCAACCTAAAATCGCTGATCGAGTCTGAGGATCATCGCCAGAAGATGGAGACCTATTTCGAGGACTTCATCGGCGAACTGATCCTGAAGGATTTTCAGGCGATCCTGACCTTCAACCACCCCTATCGTTTCCGCGATCAAATCGTCACCGCGGCACGGCGCATCTCCTATTCGCCGGAGCTTCTGCGGATCATTGCCGAGGGATATTTCGAAATCGGCATCGCGTCCGATGTCCAGCAGGCGCGGGATAAGGCGGTGAGGGATCTTCTGTCCATCGAGACGACATTCGATAGGATCGGCGAGATGTTCGAGCGCATCGCGCAGTTTCGGCGGGCGGTGGAAACACGGCTGCGCAACACTTTCAAACATGCCGAGCAAGGCGAACTCGGATTGTCCTCACGCGCCCGCGAACTTGTCGGGCGCCTCGAGGCGTTGATGGCCGCCAATTCCGGCCGCTATGCCGAGCCGACCGTTCCAGCTTCCGTGGAGCCGGTTTCTCTGCCCTGGTCACAAAGTCAGCTGGCGGCGCAGCGGCAAGCAAGGCTGCCGATTTCAACTAGACCGCTGGCCCTGCGGCCACATGATCCGGTAAAGCCGAGAACCACCAGATCCGCATGAAGCTACTTCAGCGTTCGGCGCTGCTTGCGCGACCTCCCGGCCTCGGTCTTCAGCCAGCCAGCAAGTTTGTTGGCAAAAGGATCAAGCTTGCTCGGTCGTACCGGTACTGTGAACGTCGGCTCGATCGTACCAGCGCTCAAATGCTTCGCGATCGTGTTGCGCGACAACCCAGTGCCCCGGCTGACCTCGCGGATCGACTGCTTCTCTCGCAGTGCCATCCGACGGATGATGTTTAAAAGTCCCATGTGGATCACTCCGTTGCCCCCGTCGCTCACCGCGTTGGGGGGAAGGTTCACATGGCTCAATCCTCAATGGAAACTATGTGCCGGCTCAGTTCTGCGTGGAAACCAACACGTGACATTGAAACAGCACTTGACGAGGATGTCGGATGCCCTGCGCCAGCCGGAACCGTCGGCAAGTGCGCCATGGACGATGACGATGTTCTTGACCTCGGCGGCCTGTGCCGAGAAAGCGATGATACTGGTGGTCAAGGCGAGCGCGAGGATCGAGATTGTAGTCGGTTCATGCGTTTTACTCCTGTTGTCATGGGGGGTGAGAAGCGAGGGGCTCAGCCGAAGGTGAAGGCGTAGGCTTCGACGCCTGAATCGAGGAAGCGGATTTCAAATGTCCGTTCCTCCACGTCGCCGGACTGGCGAACGAGTTGGTAGAGCCTGGTCGACGTGACCGTGCCGTAGCCGTCATCATCGGTATCCGCGCCATGGTCGGGCCCCGGCGCTTTGCCGTCGATCGTCACTTGGAAGCGAACAGGTTTGCCGGTGGCGCCGGGTCCGAGGACCAGATGCAGGTCGCGGGCACTGAAGCGGTAGACAATGCTGCCGTCCGGCTGGTCCAGCACGGCGCGTTCGGCGCCAACCGTCCAGGTTCCGGAGAGGCCCCATTCATTCAGGCCCGGTTGCGAGATAGAATATGCGTTGGCGGTGTCGGCACGCAGGCCTTCCGGAGAGACGAAGCCCACGACGCGCTTGTGGCCGAGATAGCTCTCGCCGGAGCGGATGTTCTTGAGGTCGGGGCTCGCCTCGGCGCCCTTGGCATCGGGCGTCACCGTTGTGGTCGTCGCCATCTCGCTGCCGGCTTCGCGCAACAGGTCCTGGATCGCCTGTTCGGACTGGCGGTAGTTGCCTTCGCCGAAATGATGGTAGCGGATCTGGCCCTTTGCATCGATGAGATATTGCGCTGGCCAGTAGTTGTTCTCGAAGGCGCGCCAGATCTTGTAGTCGTTGTCGATCGCAACCGGATAACCGATCTTGAAGTCTTCGAGCGCCTTTCTGACATTGTCGATCTTCTTCTCGAAGGCGAATTCCGGGGCATGCACGCCAATGACGACGAGACCTTGATCCTTGTATTTCTCAGCCCATGCGCGGACGTAAGGCACGGTTCGGATGCAGTTGATGCAGGAGTATGTCCAGAAATCGACGAGGACGACCTTGCCGCGAAGCTGTTCCGTCGTCAGCGGCGGTGAATTCAACCATTCGACGGCGCCATTCAACGACGGTGCGCGACCCTCCACGGGAAGGTTGCTCCGGAACGGCCGATCAGGGTCGCTGACGGCGGCCGCGACGTCATTGCTGACCGTCTCGGCGGATGGTTCAGCGGCCGGCTTCTGGTGCAGTTGGTCAAGTACGACCTGCTCGAATGCGGTCGTGCTCGCATAGGAAAGCCGTGCGAGGAGGCCCGTGTCGAGGCCGAGCGCAATGACAGCGACGCCGGCCAGAACCGCGGCACCCAGCACCTGGCGAATACGTTCGCTGAGGCCGAGCGATCGTTTCATGCCGTTGAAGACCGTACCACTAACAATTAGGGCGATGGCAAGCGATGTTGCGGCGCCAGCAGAATAGGCGGTGAGCAGAAACGTTGTCTGGAGGTTGGCGCCATTCAACGCCGCGCCTGTCAGCAGAAGGCCGAGGATTGGCCCGGCGCAGGGAGCCCAAAGGAGCCCGGTTGCAACGCCGAGGATAAAGGAGCTTGCGGCAGTCGGCACGGAGCCAGGCCTGCCCGAGGCGTTCAACAACCTGTTGCCGAAATCGACGACGGGTTGGGTGATGATGCTCGCAATGCGTGGCGACAACAGACTGACCCCGAAGACGGTGAGCAGCAAGATCGCGGCGAGACGACCGTATTCATTGGCGTGGATCGCCCAACTCCCGCCGACCGCTGCAAGCGTTGCAACCAATGCAAAGGTGACGCTCATGCCAATTAGCATGGGCAGCGTGCTCCGCAGAAAAGGCTGCCCCGCGCGGGCAAAGACGAAGGGGAGGATGGGAAGGATGCACGGGCTGAGGATGGTCAGCGCCCCTCCGAGATAGGCAATGATGAGAAGTGTCATCGTCGTTTCCTTGAAACCGGTTAGTCGGGTTCTGGACGGCGATCGGCCGCGACCAGCAACAGGGCCAATCTGCTCGGAGCGACGTATCCCGGATGTGTCGGGCTTCCATCGGAAGTGTACCGCAGTGTAGGACGCGGGCTATCCACCACAGAATGATACAAATCGGTGGCAAGCCCGGTCGGCGGGTGGTGCGAATTGTATCAGACTGTATCGAAGGCGCCGGAGGCTACATCCGCATTCAATTCCGGGCTTGACGGGACACACGCGAGATACGTGGAGTCGGCTTTCTTCACATCAAGATCACTCGATATGGAGAGAACGATGTCCCCTCAATTTAGCCATCAGCGCCGCCGCTTCTTCGGTATCGCCGCCATGACCGTGGCTGCCACCCAATTGGGTATGCGTACGATCGCCCATGCCCAGACGAGCGCCGCGTCCCCGGCCTCGGTCAAGGCAGGAGGGCACACTGCGTTTGCAGCACTCAAGCAAATCAAGGCAGGCGTGCTGGATATCGGATATGCGGAAGCCGGCCCGGCCGATGGCCCTGTTGTTCTGCTTGTTCACGGCTGGCCGTACGACATCTACAGCTATGTCGATGTGGCACCGATCCTGGCCGATGCAGGCTACCGCGTGCTCATTCCCTATCTGCGTGGCTACGGCACGACGCGTTTTCTTTCGGATGAGACGCCTCGAAACGGCCAGCAGGCGGCGCTGGCTGCCGACATGATAGCCTTCATGGATGCACTGGGCGTCGAAAAGGCGATCCTGGGCGGATATGACTGGGGTGCGCGCACCGTCAACATTATGGCGGCTCTCTGGCCGGAACGTTGCCAGGCGATGGTGTCGGTCAGCGGCTATCTCATCGGCAGCCAGGCCGCCAACAGCAAGCCACTCCCGCCGGTCGCGGAACTCTCCTGGTGGTACCAGTTCTATTTTGCCACCGAGCGGGGGCGGCTCGGCTATGCCGCCAACACGCACGAGTTTGCAAAGCTCATCTGGCGGACGGCATCGCCCACCTGGACGTTCGACGACGCGACTTTCAACCGCTCGGCCGCCGCCCTCGACAATTCTGATCACGTGGACATAACCATCCATAATTATCGCTGGCGGCTCGGCCTTGCCGAAGGCGAGGAGAAATACAACGCTTTCGAGAGGCAACTCGCGATGGGGCCGGTGATTGGTATCCCGACGATCACCATGGAAGGCGATGCCAATGGTGCGCCCCATCCGCAGCCATCGGCCTATGCAAAGAAATTCTCGGGAAGATATGAGCACCGAGATGTTGCGGGCATCGGGCATAATCTGCCGCAGGAAGCGCCGGAGGCATTCGCTCAAGCCATCATCGATGTCGCGAAATTCTGATGATGGGGCCCGTCGCGAGAAACCGCTTTACTCGCGGCGGCCCACACGGAACTAATGTCGCGTAAGTGCGAATGTTTGAAAGGCCAGATATGGAGCATGTCGACCACATTCTGATTGTCGATGACGACCGCGAAATTCGCGAGCTGGTATCGAGCTATCTGAAGAAGAACGGTCTTCGAACGACGGTTGCCGCCGACGGCCGGCAGATGCGCAGTTTTCTGGAAGCCAGCACGGTGGACCTGATCGTGCTTGACGTGATGATGCCTGGCGATGATGGCTTAGTGCTTTGCCGGGAACTGCGCGCTGGCAAGCACAAGTCAACGCCGGTGATCATGCTCACGGCGCGCGACGACGAGATGGATCGTATCATCGGGCTGGAAATGGGCGCCGACGACTATCTGCCGAAGCCGTTTGCGGCGCGAGAACTGCTTGCTCGCATCAAGGCGGTGCTGCGTCGCACGCGTATGTTGCCGCCCAACCTGCAGATCAGCGAGGCCGGGCAACTGTTGACGTTTGGCGATTGGCGGCTCGACACCATCGCTCGGCATCTTCTGGACCGGGACGGAACGGAAATAGCCTTGAGCGGCGCCGAATACCGGCTGCTGCGGGTGTTTATCGATCATCCGCAACGCGTGCTCAATCGCGATCAGATCCTGAACCTCACGCAAGGCCGCGATGCCGAACTGTTCGACCGCTCGATTGACCTATTGGTCAGCCGCCTTCGCCAGCGGCTTGGCGATGATGCGCGCGAGCCGACCTACATCAAGACGGTGCGGGCCGAAGGCTATGTGTTTTCTGTCCCGGTCGAAATCTCGGTACCCAGGACATGAGTATGGGCGACAAGTCTCTTTCTGGCTGGTGGCCAGGCACCCTTCGCTCGCGATTGTTCCTGATCCTGTTTGCGGGACTGGCGGTTGCCTATGGTCTGTCCTTCAGCATTCTCTTTGCCGAGCGCTACATGTCGGCCAAGGCCGTCATGCTCGGAACGTTGGAAAGCGATCTGGCAACGTCGATCGCTGTTCTCGACCGTCTTCCCGCCAGCGAGCGACCCGATTGGCTCGATCGCCTGAGCCGAGGAAGCTACCGCCTCGTTCTTGGTCCCGGACTTCCCGGCGTTCCGGATTTGTCGGGGCGCGGTGCAGAGATCGCGGACCGGATAGGGCAGGCGGCTGGTAACAGGTTTCCGATCCGCGTCGAAGCCATTCCGGGCGATCACATGCGGCTTCAGGGGCATCTGACGCTGTCGGACGGTTCGCCGCTGACCATCGATGTGACCCCGCGCGGGGTGATGCCCTTGGCCGAATGGCTGCCGTATGTGTTCGCAGCCCAGATGGTTCTGCTCATCCTCTGTACGTGGTTTGCGGTGCGCCTCGCAATTCGTCCGCTTGGCGCTCTCGCCGCTGCTGCCGATGCACTCGATCCCGGCAGACAAGGTTCTCCCCTGAACGAAGATGGTCCCAGCGAGGTTGCCCACGCGGCACGGGCCTTCAACGCCATGCGTGATCGTATCGCACACTACCTGGAAGAACGTGTGCAGATCCTTGCGGCAATCTCACATGATCTGCAGACGCCGATCACGCGCATGCGGTTGCGCGCCGACATGGCGGACGATAGTCCCGAAAAGGACAAGCTGGTCAGCGATCTGCGCGAAATCGAGCGGCTGGTGCAGGACGGAATTGCCTATGCGCGCAGTTCACACGGCAATGGCGAAAAAAACGTGCGCATCGACCTTGCGTCGTTCATCGATAGCATCGCCTACGACTACCAGGACGTCGGAAAGGCTGTTTCGGTAACCGGTATCGTTCAGGGGATTGCCGTGACCAAGCCGCACGCATTGCGGCGTATCCTGACCAATTTTATCGATAACGCGCTCAAGTTTGGCGGTGCTGCTGAGATGAGTGTCGAACGATCGGGCGAGGGAAACACCGTCATTACGGTCACCGACGATGGACCGGGCATTCCCGACGACAAGCTGGAGGCCGCCATGCAACCTTTCTACCGCGTTGAGACTTCGCGCAATCGGGACACAGGAGGCACGGGGCTTGGACTGGCGATCGCCCAGCAGCTTTCGGTCTCGATCGGTGGTACGGTGCGGATCTACAACCGCGATGGCGGCGGACTTGCCGCGGAAATAGCGCTGCCCTGAAGAGGACCGGGGCGCAGCCTCTACGCTGCGATACAATTCCACCATTTTCGAAAACATGCCGGATACGTGGATGCGGCAAAACACATCCGTCAATCACGTCGCGCTCTGCGACCGAACGAACGAAGGAGTGTTCCATGACCAAGATCGAAAAAGTTCTCTACACTGCCAAGACCCATACCACCGGCGGACGCGACGGTGCGGCATTGAGTGACGATGCGCAGCTCAATGTAAAGCTTTCGCCTCCGGGCAGCGGCAAGCCCGGTACGAATCCCGAGCAGTTGTTCGCGGCTGGCTGGTCAGCCTGCTTCATCGGCGCCCTGGGCATTGCCGCTGCCAAGCGCAAGATCCGATTGCCGGCAGAGACCGCCATCGACGCGGAAGTTGATCTCGGTATGGCAGGAGACGCATATGGCCTGCAGGCGCGCTTGAACATCAGCCTGCCGGGCTTAGATCCCGAACTGGCGCATGTGCTGGTCGATGAAGCCCATGGTACCTGCCCCTATTCGAAGGCCACGCGTGGCAACATCGCGGTCGAGCTGAGGCTTGCCTGAGCACTATAGCAACGTCATGGATTTTATCATGAAACGTCTGATCATCGGTTTATTGGTGCTTGCCGTTTTTGCAGCGCCCTGCATCTATGATGTGTTGTCGCCGGAACCGTCGCCCCTTGCTGCTGTCGCTCTGGCGGTTGGTTTTCAAGGGTAGCCTTCCCGGGAAAAGGGGAGGGAGCGGCTTTAGGTGAGTCGCTCCCTTGTGCCGTCAGGATTTGTCGGCTTCTTCCTTTAGCAGGCTTGCGGCTTCGACCGCCAACGGATCGGCCTTGAGAAGAAGGTAGTCCAGCATCGATTTCAGGCTCGGATCGCAAAGGTCGGCCGGCATTAAAAGGCCTGTCGAATTCATTTCATCCTGGCTGACCAATCCGTCACTGTCGTGGTCCATACGTTCGCTGTAGTCGACTGTTGGCTTTCCCTGCTCATCGGTGGCGATACCGGGTTTCAGGATCTCGTTGAAAGTCTTGAATTCATCAGAGTTGAGTTTTCCGTCTCCGTCCTTGTCGAATTTTCCAAACGCATTGTTGAGCATCTGCGACAGGGGGCTGGCATTGTTGATTGTCGTCACGATTTCTTATCTCCGTTCAGTTTGATTTCGGTGTCATGGCAGTCTGGAAAATGGTCCATCGGCTATCGAAGACGCGGCGGCATTCAGCATCATCGGGCGCGTCGCACAGACCAAGGCGTATGCGGTTGTTGGCGCCCTCCAGCAGATCGACGAGGACACCGCATATTTCCGATGCATCACCCGGGACGATGGCGCCTGAAGCTTGGGCAGCAATTATCGTGCCGACCATGGGTTCCAACGCAGTGCTCGACCAGATTGCCAGCCTTTCCCGAAGGGACGCAGACAGCACGGCCTCTGCGGTGACTGACAGGTAGAAGGCCGAATAGTCCCTGTCCGTGCCGAACAGAAAATAGCGGAACGCGACGGCATGGAGGGCGAGCAGGGGCTCGTCGTGCTGCTTTGCCGCTTGTGCGAGTGCTACCCGAAATCGGGTGAGATCGCGCTCAACCACTGCCTCCAGTAGCGCTTGCTTGTTCAGGTGTCGCCGATAAAGGGTATGTTTGGAGATCGCCTGGCTTGCTGCAATTTCTTCCATCGAAGCATTGGCAACACCCTTTTTGGCAAAGGCGGCGCGGGCGTCGTCCAGAATTTGCCTTGTGAGGTTCGCCGCCCCCTCGCGTGTCGGTCGTCCGCCAGGACGCTGCTGCGCTAACTTCATACCGCCTCGTAGCGTTGAATGGAGAGGATCCTGATGGTGACCATTGTCCGTACCTGAATTGTTTGATAACAGCACGGTATCGTGTCGTTAATTATGTTGCAACAGGTTTCACATGTCTTCGATCCTGCTTTCAGGACTTTCCTGGACCAAACCGGACGGTGATCAGGTATTTCAAGGCCTCGACCTGTCGTTCGGACCGGAGAGGACCGGTTTGATCGGCCGAAACGGCGTGGGCAAAACGACCCTCCTGAACATAATTGCCGGCGTCCTACCACCATCCACAGGGTCCCTGTCCATCGAGGGCAAGGTCGTGCTCGTCCGGCAGATGCTGCATGCGAATCTGCATGAAACGGTGGCCGATCTTTTCGGTGCACGGCAGGCTATCGAGTTGCTCGCCCGGGCAGAAAGCGGTACCGCCAGCCTGGAAGACCTTGCGGAGGCCGATTGGACAGTTAGGGAACGGATGGTCTCGTCCCTTGTCCGATTTGGGCTGGCTGCCGAGCCGGCTACTCTGCTCAACCATTTATCCGGCGGACAGCGCACCCGGGCTGCGCTCGCGGCGGCCCTCTTCCAAACGCCGGATTTTCTTCTTCTCGATGAACCGACCAACAACTTGGACAGAGCCGGTCGGCAAGCAGTCATCGACCTCCTCGGCAGATGGAAAGGTGGAGCCATCGTCATCAGTCATGATCGCGAACTGCTTGAACATATGGATGCTATCGTCGAATTGACCACGCTTGGGGCGAAACGCTACGGCGGCAACTGGAGTGCCTTTCAGGCAACGAAAGCAATCGAGTTGAAGGCCGCCGAACGGAGCCTGGCGCATGCCGAAAAGACAGCAGAGGAAATCGACCGCAAGGCGCAGTTCCTTGCGGAACGACAGGACAGGCGGAGTGCATCCGGTACACGCAGAGCAGCCAAGGGAGACATGCCAAAAATTCTCCTCGGTCGGCGCAAGAGCAAGGCGGAGGCCAGCCGAGGCAAGGTGACGGAACTTGCCGAGCGGCAGCGCGCCGATGCGCTGCAAACGGTTGCTTCCGCCAAGGCTCGGATCGAGGTGCTTCAGCCATTCTCCGTACAACTTCCGGCGACAAACCTGCCAGCCGGCAAGGCGGTACTGTCGTTTGATCACGTTACGGCGGGCTATGATCACGAACATCCCGCTATTCGGAATCTGTCCTTTTCCATCGTCGGGCCTCAGCGTGTAGCGGTTTCCGGTCCAAATGGGTCCGGCAAAACGACACTGCTGAAAGTGATCGCAGGAGAGATCGCGCCTATCAGCGGCAAGGTCACGGTTTCTGTCCCTGCCTCGATGCTGGACCAGAGTGTCAGCCTTCTCGATCGCGGCAAAAGCATCCTCGAAAATTTCAAGCGACTGAACCCCGGCGCAACTGAAAACACCTGCCGGGCCACTTTGGCCAATTTTCGTTTTCGTGCGGATGCCGCCCTCCAGCGCGTGGAGTCTTTAAGTGGAGGGCAGATCTTGCGCGTCGGCCTCGCCTGCGTGCTTGGCGGCTCCAGCCCGCCGACGCTGCTGATCCTCGATGAACCGACCAATTATCTCGACATCGAGTCCGTCGAGACGGTGGAAGCCGTGCTGAGGGCCTTTGGCGGCGCGCTTTTGATCGTCAGCCACGATGACGCCTTCCTCGACAATATCGGGATAGACACCTACGTTGAGCAACCCGCCCGCAAATGTGACAGCGATGCGGGTTGTCAATGAGCTACCGATTTAAAGTACGAGCCCGCCATCTATCGTGAGGCTCGAACCCGTCATATACCCTGCCTTATCGCTCACCAAATAGGAGGCAAGAGCCGCGATTTCATCGGGCTGACCAACACGCTTGAGAGGGATGACATTTACCAGTCCGGCCACCATGCTGGCCGTCATGTCCGTTTCCGTTGGTCCGGGCTGAATGTTGTTCACAGTGATGCTCCGCGGTGCGAGGTCCAGGGCCGCGCCCTTGACCATCGCGGCGACCGCAGCTTTCGTCATCGCATAGACGCTCCCGCCGGAAGAACCAGTGCGCACCGCGGTGTTGCTGCCGATCGTTACGATTCGGCCTCCATCCTTCATGTTAAGCGCGGCTGCCTGGATGGCGAGAAATACGCCGCGAACATTAATGGCAAGGGAAACGTCGAGGTCGTCCAGGGTGACATTTTCGATGTTGGCTAGTTTCAGCACTCCGGCATTGACGATTGCCGCATCCAGTTTGCCAAATCGGTCCACCGTTTCTCTGACAGCGCGGCGTATTGCATCAGGGTCGGCGCTATCTGCCTGGATCGCCATCGCGCGACCGTCCGAGGCTTCAATATCGGTCACAACCTGCCGCGCTTTTTCTGATTGCGAGACATAGGTTATCGCGACCCAGAAGCCGTCCTGGGCCAACTGTCTGGCGATGGCAGCGCCGATCCCACGTGATCCGCCGAAGATGAGTGCTGTTTTCTTGGGAGGTATAGGGGGCATCATGTTATCCTTAGGGTAAGAGCAGCAGCTTGCCGGTCGTGCGTCGGCTTGCCATGTCCGCGTGCGCCGAAGCTGCGTCTTCAAGAGGATAGCTTCCTCCGATGTTGATCTTCAGGGAGCCATCCCGAATCCAGTCGAAAAGCTGCGTGGCGCGGGCGCGAAGGCGTTTCGGTGCATAAACATGATCGGAAAAGACCGCGTAGCCGATCTTGATGCTTTTCGGCAGGCTCATGATGTCGATGAGACCCGGACCGCCCAGAACGGGACCATACCAGCAAAAGGTGCCCGCACGGCGCAGGCTATCGAGAGAACCCTGAAAAGTCGTGGGGCCAGAACCGTCATAGACAACGTCGACACCCCTGTCGTTCGTCAAATTCAGGACGTGCTGCGCGAAGTCTCCCTGGCGATCGACAATGACATGCTCGGCGCCTGCCTGCTTGGCGATGGCGACTTTGTCTTCGGAAGAAACGCGCCCGATGACGCGGCCGCCTCGCAGCCGGATGATCTGCGTCAGGAGCAGGCCGACGCCTCCGGCGGCAGCGTGGACCAGTGCAATGTCGCCCGGCTGAACCGGGTAGAAATCGGTGGCGAAGTGACTGGCCGTCAATCCCTGCATCATGATTGCCGCCGCTGTCCGGTCATCGATGAAATCAGGCAGACGAACCAGCGAACTGACGGGTATCGAGATCCGCTCGGCGTAGCTTCCTGGAGCGTAGACCCATGCAACGCGGTCGCCCACGGAGAAATCCGTCACCCCGTCGCCAACTGTGAGAACGCGCCCTGCGCCTTCGACGCCAAGTATTTTGGGATTTGGAATGTCGGTCCAGGCCATGCCTTGGCGAACACCAATGTCCATGAAATTCACGCCTGCCGCGGCAATCTCGACGAGAACATGGCCCGGTGCTGCGACGGGCTCCGGATGTTCGACGACTTCCATGACATCGGTGTTCCCGATGCCGTTCATGACGACTGCTTTCATTTTCAGCCCTTTCTTGACTGTTCGTTCCAGAAATGAGTAAATTTTTTTACCGTGGCATGAGTGCGCGGAGCGCCAAGCGCGAGAGAGACTGAAGCACCTCTGGCCCGGCACCCCCGCGCGCAGCAATCCGAATGCCGGCGATGCTGGCAATAAGAAAATCAATCACCGCATCTGGCGACGCCGACTGGTCCAGATCCCCGGCGTCCTGAGCCTGCGTGATGCATTCCCTTGCCGCCTGTCTCAACCGATGATCGGCCGCAAGATGCACCTCTGTCAGGTCCGGGCGGCTTTGGCCGAATTCGCAGATCGAGTTGACGCCGAGGCATGCCCGGTCGGCTTCCGCCACAACCCGATCCATCATTGCGGCAATGCCATCAATTGCGCGCCCACTGCCGCGCAATTCGCGAATGTGCGCTTCGGTCTCTCCGGATGCATAGCGCTCCACCGCGAGGCGATAGAGCGCCCATTTGTCGCCGAACGTATCGTACAGGCTCTGCCGGCCGATCTTCATGGCCTTAACCAGCATCTCCGTCGACGTCCCGTCGAAGCCGTGCTCCCGGAATACACCCACTGCTGATTCCAGCGCCTTGTCCCTGTCGAATTCCTTGATCCTTGCCATGAGTGTTGACATAGCTATTCTGGAATGATCAGTCAAGAATAATCGTCACCAGGGCAATGGTCCATTTTCGTTAACATAGCCCCCGCTGGGGCCACTGTCGGGAAGTGTCGCCAGGTCCACGACGATTTTCGCACCCTGTTGCACCGTGCGCGTGCCGGCATGACTGTTGAGATCGGTTGCGATATGGCCCGGCGTCGCCGCATTGATCTTTATATGCTCATGCGAGGGGTGCCGCCGGAAGGCATTGGCATATTGCAGGCTTGTCATTGTCACGGCGGCTTTGGACGAGGCGTAGGCGACGATGGTGTCCGACTGACCGAAGGCCGTTGCCGGATCGCTAGTGAGCGTCATGGAGGCGCTGGTACTGGTGATGTTGACGATCCTCGGATGCGGCGATCTTTGGAGCAGCGGCTGGAATGCGTGGATGGTGCGCACTGTGCCAAAGACGTTGACGTCGTAGGTTGCAAGCATGTTGGCCGCGTCCGACTCCAACGCAGGCACACGATGGAGGACGCCTGCATTGTTGACTAGGACGTCGAGCAGTCCTTCCCGGTCTTCGATGTGTCGTGCCGCGGCCACGATGCTTGCGTCATCGGTGACGTCGAGCGCGATCGCCACCACCTCCGCTCCTTCTCTCGTTAGCCCGTCCGCTGCGACCTGTCCGCGCTCGACATCACGGCTGCCAAGATAGACCCGCATTCCGAGCCTGCCGAGCTGGCGGGCAACCTCTTTGCCCAGTCCCTTGTTGGCGCCGGTAATCAGCGCAATCGGCTTCTTCGTCATGGATTCGCCCCTCAGCCAAGGACTGCGCGGGGTTCAAGAAAGGCCTCAAGGCCGAAGACGCCGAATTCCCGTCCGAAACCGGATTGCTTGAAGCCGCCAAACGGTGCCATTGGTTCGTGCGGGGCGCCATTGAGGATGACGCGACCGGCCTCGATCCGGTCCGCCACACGCCGTGCCCGGGTGATGTCCGATGAGAAGACCTGGGCCTGCAGGCCGTAGTCGGTGTCGTTTGCGATCGTGATGGCCTCTTCCTCACAGCGGTACGGAATGAGGGAAAGGACCGGTCCGAAGATCTCTTCGCGGGCGATGCGCATGCTGTTGTTCACGCCGGTAAAGACGGTGGGACGAACAAACCAGCCGCGTGAAAGCCCTTCCGGCCGGCCCTCGCCGCCGGCGAGCAGGCTGGCACCTTCTTCCTGGCCCAGCCTGATATAGGACTGCACGCGCTCCCATTGTTTCTGGCTGACCATCGGGCCGACGCGGACGCTTTTGTCCTTGGGGTCGCCCACCTTGAATTCCTTGACTGCCTCCCGGAGACGGGCTTCGGTTTCCTTGAACTTGCTCTCGGGCGCTAGAATGCGGGTTCCGGCTATGCAGGCCTGCCCACTGTTGAGGAAGCCGGCTGCCAACACTTGCGGGACTGCGACGTCTAGATCGGCATCGTCGAGAATGATGCTGGGGCTCTTGCCGCCAAGTTCCATCGTCACACGCTTCATGGTGTCCGCGGCCGTGCGGACAATCGTACGGCCTGTGGCCGTGGACCCTGTGAAGGTGATTTTTGACACATCGCGGTGCGCGGTCAGCGCGGACCCGACCACGGCGCCATAGCCGGTGACGATATTGAAGACCCCTTTGGGCAGACCGGCCGCATGCAGGCATTCCGTGATCACCTGGGTCTGGACGGCGCTCATCTCCGAAGGTTTGATCACCATGGTGGCGCCCGCAGCAATGGCAGCGGACAGCTTTCCGCAGATAAAGCCATAGTTGCTGTTCCAGGGGGTAATGGCCACCGTGACACCGGAGGGCCGCATCTCAACCTCTGCAGTCCCGATACGGCGTCTGAATTCATAGCCTTCAAGTGTCTTTGCCATTTCCAAGAAGACGTTGCCCGCTCTTGGCGCTGAGAAGTCGATGAAGTTCGACGGTGCTCCATATTCCTCACGCATGGCGTCAATGAGATCGTTTCCACGGGCAGCCACGGCGGCATGCAGCCTGTGCAGCATATCGATTCGTTCTTCCTTGGTGGTAATGGAAAAGGCCAGAAATGCCCGCTTGGCGGCCGCAACTGCGCGATCGGCATCGTGCGCATTTGCAAGACGCACGGTCCCGATTTGTTCCTCTGTTGCCGGATTGAAGAGCGGCGCCCATTGGTCGCCATGGGGTTCGACGAACGCGCCGTCAATGTAAATGCGATCGATGATATGCATGTCGTTTCTCCTGCGATGACTTCACGGGAAAAATGGCCTGCGATATGTGTTGTGAATAGTAGGACAAAATTGGACGAGCTGATGAACTGGATCGCGCAATGAGAGCAAGCCTCGTCGAACTGGAGGCGGTCGCCGCTGTGGCACGCCATGGCGGATTCCGGGCTGCTGCGCGAGAACTCGGCATGTCCTCATCGGCTTTGAGCCATGCAATCGCGGCGCTGGAGGAGCGCCTCGCCGTTAGGCTGTTCAACCGCACTACGCGCAGCGTTGCCCTTTCCGCGGCAGGAGAGCAATTCCTGTCCGAAATCGTGCCGGCCTTGCAGACGCTGGAAAAAGCTATCGAGAGTGTCGGGGAACATGCCGATCGGCCGTCGGGAAGGTTGCGGCTGAACATGGCGCCGGGCGCAGCCCGCATCCTGATGCGCCCGCTTCTCCTGGAGTACGCCCGACGCTACCCGGAAGTGGAACTGGAAGTCGTCACCGAGAATGCGCTGGTCGATGTTGTTGGCAAAGGGTTCGATGCCGGCATTCGTCTCACCGAAGCGATTTCCCCCGACATGGTCGCGGTGCCGATCATTCCGAAAATGCGATCTTTTGTCGTCGGATCACCGCACTATTTCGAAGGTCGTGACAAGCCTGTTGTGCCCAGTGACCTGTCCCAGTATCGCTGCATTCAAATGCGCATGAATGGCGGAAGGCTTTATCGCTGGGAGTTTGAAAAGCACGGTGAAACTCACATAATCGATGTCTCGGGTCACCTGACGTTCGATGCGTCGGACCTGATCCTTGAGGCAACCCTTGCCGGGTTCGGGCTCGCCTACCTTGGTGAACACGCCCTAGCGCCCCACCTCGCATCGGGCCAACTCATTCCAGTTCTCGAAGACTGGTCACCCTCCTATCCAGGCCTCAGTCTTTACTTCTCCCAGCGACGGCATGTGCCCTCAAAGCTGCGGGCATTGATACACCTGATCCGTGAGCACGCTGTGCGAGATTGCTGATAGCCAGTAATAACAGCGCCGTGGCGGACAGGCTTGTAAGTTTCGATCCCTTCACGGCGCCCATGGGCAAACTAACGAAAAAACTCTGTGACGTTCGCGGTCAACACAGGAGGTCACGTGTCTTCGGCCCTAATTCCCCTTTAGGCGCTACGTTTCCCAGGCCAGGCCGTGAGAGCGAGATCAATCAGTCGCTTCAGCCGCGTATTGCAGGCGCCATCGCAGGCTTGGGCGGACATGCCCTGGATAATCGCTCCATAGAAGCGCGCGAGCGTATCGGTATCGGTTTGCGCCGGCAATTCGCCTTCCTCGACGGCCCGGTCGAAGCGGGCTTTGAGGGTCTGCATCGACGCTTCGCGCAAGGCCGCTGTCATCCGCGCGACGGATCCGTTTTCTTCCGCATGCTGCAGGACGGCCGTCGAGACCATGCAACCTCGCGGCTTATCCGGCTGTGTGTCGCCATCGGCGATATCGTAGAGGTAGAGGCTCAGGGCGTCGTAAGCGGGAAGGCGGGATGCTAAAGTTTCCGACCGGCGGCTGTTTTCACGGGCAATGCTGAAATCGAGCGCCTGACGATACAATTCCTCCTTTGATCCAAACATCGAATAGAGAGTCGGCGGATTGATCCCCATGGCCTTCGTGAGGTCGGCCGTCGAGGTTCCTTCGTAGCCGCGTTCCCAGAACAAGCGTGCCGCGATGTCGAGCCCTACGTCGCGATCGAGCACGCGCGGTCTGCCTCTTTTGCGGACTGGATCTGTCATTAAAATATCGACCCCTATTAAATTGTTGACAGGTGGCTTTCAGTTCTTATTGTACAGATCACTATTTAATTTAGCAACGGAGCGATCCCTGTCCCAAAGACTGGCAAACAAGATAGCCCTCATCACTGGAAGTTCGCGCGGCATCGGCCGCGCGGTTGCTCTTGCGTTTGCGAAGGAGGGTGCGGCGCTGATTGGCGTGCACTATACCGCCAACGCAGATGCGGCCAATGCCACCATAAGTGATATCGAGGCACTTGGCGTCAAGGCCGTCGCTGTGAAGGCCGACCTCAGGAAGGGCAAGGACGCAGCCGACAAACTCTGGGCGCAGTTCAGCGAAGCCGCGCGTATCGAAACGGGCTCGTCCGCTCTCGATATTCTGGTGAACAATGCCGGCATCGCGCCCGCACTGCCGTTGAAGCAGCCGAGCGAAGCTGCTTTCGACGAATTGATGACGATCAACTACAAGGCGCCGTTCTTCCTGATCCAGGCAGTGGCTGACCATATCCGTGACAATGGCCGTATCATCAATGTCTCCACTGGTTTTACGCGGATTGCGGCGCCGACCCATCCGGCCTATGCGGCTTCAAAGGGGGCGCTGGAGACATTGACACTAGCGTTGGCACCTGAATTTGCTGCTCGCGGGATTACGGTCAACGCCGTGCTGCCAGGTGTGACGGAGACGGATATGAATGCCGAGTGGCTGGCATCGCCGGATGCGCGCGCCGGCGCCGAAGCTCTCTCGGTCTTCTCCCGTGTCGGAAAAGCGGAGGACGTCGCTGACGTGATCGCCTTTCTCGCATCGAACGATGCGCGTTGGACGACGGGCCAGATGATCGATGCGACGGGTGGCGCCCGGATCTAATTGGTCCGGGTACTTCGCCATGTTTGCAGTCTGTGAGGGCAGCAGGCTTAGAGTGGTGGGGCTGCGGTTCGTATCTGTTCAAGGCGTTCCAATTGGAAAAGCAAGATTTACCAGCACCTGAATTATCTACCAGGCGCCGGTATCCTGCGGACCGCTTGCCGAGGCGCAGAAACACTCATGATCGGCTTCCACATTGTGGTGCCGTCGAGGGTTGCCGTTATGCCGATCGTTCAAACCGACGCGGGTTTGGCTCGCGGAGCAGGCCTTGGCTTTTTGGGAGCTACGATCCCCAGTTCACGGTTCAGCTTCTTCTGAGCAAGCTTACGGACCCGGCGGATACCCTCTGCCTTTTCTCGGGCGCGCTTCACTGATGGCTTTTCATAGCTCTCGCGAAGGCGCATTTCGCGAAAAACGCCTTCCTGCTGAAGGCGCTTCTTCAGCACACGTAGCGCCTGATCAACATTGTTATCACGGACTAGGACTTGCAAGCGATGCTCCTTGGTAAGGCTTTGCGATAGGTTTACCTTCCATACTCTGTGGGCCCGTCCATTGGCAAGCACCTTACACGGGGTCGCGGTGTCTTCCCGCCGATGATGAGATTTATTGGTTTCGTTCTTCTAGAACGTCTTCGGCGATATCGCGCCCACACGCCCACACGACAAGAACGGGACCTGCGCGGACTGTACCTCGGTCTGGAGAGCTCTCAGCCGCGATGAAAGCGAGCACACCGTCAACATAGTCGCCGGCATTGCGGACACTGGCCTGTCTCGGAAGCCAATCGTGGAGTTTGCCACCGGTTTTTCATAGCGACCACAGCCAACATTCGCCGGCTGCGTCGCTCTCCTCAAGCATCGATGGAGCGGCCCGGACGATTTCGCTTGCATTGCTGTAACCGCCGGCTCCAAATTGTTTCTTCACGATCCCATACATTGTTATCAAACGGTAGCCGATCACACCGATGGGCTGATTACGATGGTCCTCGTCTCGCGTGCACAACAGTGGATGATCCGGTCCACCATGTTCACAGCCTGGGCCGCAATCTCGGGCACGCCAGTAAGCTCTCCCAACGCGGGCCGGGCGGGAGGACCGGCGATGAAGAGGCTTGTGTTTGGCGCGCCTGAAACGGTGAGCGTCCTGCCCACCGTGTCGCAGGCCAAGCCCAGGCCGAACTGGTCCGACTGTATGAGGCCATCCCGATTCATGCCGAGCAGAAACCTCTGGTGGATTGCATAGCTCCGGGATTCCGGCCCCGTTGCCAGAAGGATGCGGCGACAGCGAACCTCAGTCCTGCCGTTGCGGGTTTCGATCGCGGCGAGGAGGCTTTGCCCATCTTGGGCAATGGATGTTAGATCACCCCTCTCCACCCTGACGCGGCCTGTATCGAGGCCCAATTCCAGGATGGCGGCTCCCTGTGGCGGCATACGATAGCGGTGGACGTCGTAGAAGCGTCGAAGGCGTCGCAGAAATTTTTGTCGCTCACCCGTCGGCAGACCTTGCCAGAGTTCCTGCGCATGCTGTCGCAGCGCATCGAAAACGGATTGCCAGGGAATGCCCTGCGCTTGTGCATCTGCAATTGTCGCCCGCACCTTTGCCAGGAGCTTTCTGGCAGAGGTCAGCTCGGTGCTGCGAAAGTCACCGAACGGTGAAAACCCGCCGCCGGCGTGCGGTCTTGGGGTTAGGCCAGTGCGAGAGAGAAGCGTGACATTGCCGTTGTGGCCGATGGCGTTTAGGCGGGAAAGGGCATCGATAGCCGTCAGGCCCGAACCGACGATCAGGATGGGATCGGAATTTCCAATGCCATTGAATGCATTAAGAGCAAAGACATCGCTTACACGAGCCGCGGTTACAGGATTAAGTCGGTCTAGCACGGCCGACCTTGATGCGGGAGGATGCCCTGTGGCGAGGATCAGGATATCGGCCAGGGTCGTGTCGACGCTGGAGCATGTGATCCGCCACTGCTCGTTCTGGCGATCAACAGTCCGAACGGCTTGTCGCACGTGGCAGATCGCACCACTGTCCAGAAAAGGCGCCAATTGTGCCTGCATGAACCGCCCAAAATCTCTGCGGCGCGCGAAGATGCCTTCCTGCGTGATCGCCTGAGGGTCGACTGTGAGTGTTCCACTCGTTTGAAGCCAGTCGAGAAAGGCAGTCGGCGCGCCGGGGATAGCGCGCATTCTGTGTGCTGCGACGTTGAGGCGGACATCGTTGTTTTGGGCATCATAGGCGAGGCCACATCCGAGCTGATCGCGAGGCTCGAAGACGGTAATCTCTTCGACATCTCGCAGCCCACGCTCGACCAGAAGCTTGGCAATGATGGCGCCGGTATATCCGCCGCCGATGATCGCGATGCGGGAGGCGGGGCGTGTGGCTCGCGCCTGCAGTCTCGGTGAGGATATCCTGATCTTCAACATGGCAGTCTTCCTTCCGTTTCGCGGGGGGGCAGAACTGGGCATATTTTCTATAAAATATATGTAGATTAAAAACGCTTGTCTACTGATTGAGTTCCCCGGCTGTTACCCATTGCTCAGAGGCAGTCTGCACGGAGAAGCCAGATGAACGTTTTTATCGCGAGCGAGTTCAGTGAAGCCCGCATTCGCCCTGTGTCCGATCGTCCAGCCGACGCGGCTGGTTTAAAGGAAGCTTTGAGAACGCTGGGCGGCGGCGTCAGTGTGATCACGGCAGGAGAGGGCGCAGAGCGCTCCGGAGCGACTGTCACGTCTGCGACAGCCCTGTCTGTCGATCCTCCGTGCATGTTGGTGTCGCTCAACAGATCCTCCTCGACCTGGCCCGTCATTGAGCGCTTTCGTCATTTCGCGGTCAATGTGATCGGTGCCGATCATCAGGACTTAGCAAACCGTTTTGCCGGCGTCGGGGGCTTGAGAGGGCCTGAGCGTTATGTCGGGGCCGAATGGACCACCCTTGCCAGCGGAGCGCCAGTCCTGGAAGATGCGATTGCAGCACTCGACTGCGAGGTCGAGGAGGCGATCGAGCGACACAGCCATGTTATCCTGATTGGCCGAGTGCTTTCGATACGCCTCAGCGGTGGCAGTTCATTGCTGTATCAGAATGGCAAGTACCACACGGTGACGTGACATCGATCTTCTAGTGGAGGAGCGCCTGCATGATGGTATCGACGGCTGATCGATTGCGACCTGTTCCACCTGCGCTGAATAGGGAGGGGGACGTCGTGGCCGCACTCGAGCGCCTGGGAGAGTTGGCGATTGGCGCCCATTCGGACCAGGCCTCGATTCTTCCCGCAAGTGGGCTTCTCGCCATGTCCATTCCCGCGAGCTTTGGGGGAGCGGACATCTCAAACCTGATTGTTGCCGAGGCCGTCAGCCGGCTCGTAACTTGGAGCACTGCAGCGGCGGAGCGACTTCTCAGGCATCTCGTTGCCCTGGAACTGGTTCGGACCAGCGGATCGACAGAGCAGCGCAAGGCGATCTACGGACGTGTCGTGCTGGGCGACGTCTTCGAGTTCGCATTCCAACGAGAAGGCTCTTTGCCACCGAGGCTGGTGCAGTCGGGTCTGGCCTTTGCTCTGGAGCCTGGTGGTGGATCGGATCGCGCGATCACTTCGGCTGACTGGCAAATCGTGAGAGCATTTGGTGCCGGTTCCGAACCGGTGGCCGCCATCCTGGATCAGACGCGGGTGTCATTGCGTGATGAAGATGCTAAGACGGAACTGACTGTCCACCCCGACTTCATTCTTTCCCTTGGAGAAAACGCAGAAAGTCTCGCGCGTCTGATGACGGCATTTCTGATGGCCGCTTCCGCCCGCGGTAAAGTCGGGGCGATGACGCAGACCACTGCGGCAGATCCCTCTGTCGCAATCGAGCTCGAACTTTTGGACGCGATGATCCAGAAGGCAGCCTCGCTTATCGATGGCATTCAGGTTGACGATCCCCCGATCGACTTTGCGCAGATCGATCGGTTTTGCCTCGCGCTGGACACGGCGCGTTTGCGCTGTTCTGGCGATCATTCGCCAGCGACCTGATCCTGACCAGGCTGTTCGGATGCCACGAATTGCGTGAGCGACATTGTGTCGAGAACGGCGGCCATCGCATCACGAACCTGCGTCATGGAAATCCGGATCTGGCATGATGCCGGGTCCCGGCAGTCGTCACAGGCTTCGAATGCCGTGCGACTGGCGCAACGGATCGGCGCAAGCGGCCCGTCAAGGGCGCGGATGACCTGGCCGATCATGATCTCATCGGCGGGCTTTGACAGCGCGTAGCCGCCATTGGGACCCTTTTTCGAGCGCAGGAAGCCGTTGTTGCGCAGTTCCAAGAGGATCGTGTCGAGAAATTTCTTCGGGATATTGTTGCGCGTCGCGATGTCGGTCACGAATGCCGTCTGTCCTGGTTCCAGACCTGCGAGGTCGACCAGCGCTTTCAGACCATATTTGCCTTTGTTGGTGAGCATTGCGGAGATATCCGGCCGAAGGCCCTGAGGGTAATTTTGCTTATCGTACATAGTTTTTATGAAGTAAGCGTTCAAGCCGTTTCCGGATCTGGGTTAGCGAACGGCCTCAGCTTTTTGGGGTCAGCGTCGCAGATGCCTTACATCGGCGTCACATTCGAAAATCCATTCGCCAAGCGGCTAAATCTTCGCAATCCTATTTCTCTATATTTATTATAGACAATGTAGGTTGCTTGCATTCGATCATCGACTGAGAGAGGACCAGCCATGACACGCAAGATCAGATTGGGCGCATTCCTTCCCGGCGGCGGACAGCATGTCGCCTCCTGGCGGCATCCGGATCAGCCGGTCGACGGTGCCGTCAGCTTCGAGTTTCACAAGCAGTTGGCTCTGACGGCCGAGAGGGGATTGTTCGACGCCTACTTCCTTGCCGACGGTCTGGCCGTCGGCTTCGGCGGCGCGCGGGAAGGCGGCAATGCAAGGGTCGCCGGCTTCGAGCCCGTTACGCTGTTTTCCGCGCTTGCCCCGTTCACTACCCATCTCGGTTTCATTGCGACGGCTTCGACGACCTACGAGGAGCCTTACAACACGGCGCGTAAATTCGCCTCCCTCGATCTTATCTCGGACGGTCGGGCCGGATGGAATGTGGTGACGACTACTGGCGATGCTACGGCGCAGAATTTCAACCGTGATCAGCAGCTCCCGCATGCCGACCGCTACAAGCGTGCTGCCGAGCATGTCCATGTCGTAAAGAAGCTCTGGGACAGTTTTGAGGACGATGCCTTCATCCGCGACAAGGACGCCGGCGTCTTCTTCAACCCCGCCAAGCTTCACGACACCGATCACAAGGGCGAGCATTTCAAGGTCAAGGGACCGCTCAACGTCTCGCGCTCCAGGCAGGGGCATCCGGTCATTGTGCAGGCCGGTCAGTCCGATGACGGTCGCGGCCTGGCAGCAGCAACGGCAGAGGTGATCTTCACAGCGCACCAGCACATCGAGACGGCGCAGGAATTTTACCGCGACATCAAGAACCGCGCCCGTGGCCTCGGCCGCAATCCTGACCACGTGCTGGTCATGCCCGGTGTTTCGCCCTTTGTCGGCCGCACGGAGGAAGAGGCGCGCGAGAAATACGATCGCCTGACCTCTCTCATCCTGGAGGAAGACGGCATCGGCCTGCTCAACGGCCTGACGGGGGGAACGCTCGATCTGAGGGGCTATGATCTCGACGGCCCGCTTCCGCCGGCTCCGCCGACAGAGGGAATGAAGAGCCGCCAGGCGCTGATCCGCCAGATTGCTGACGAGAACAATTTCTCGATCCGCCAGCTCTACCAGTGGGTCGCATCGGCACGCGGTCACTTCACCATCGTCGGAACGCCCGTGCAGATTGCCGATACGCTGCAGCAATGGTTCGAGAATGAAGCGGCTGACGGCTTCAACATCCTGCCGCCCTGGCTCCCGACGGGCCTCGACGATTTCGTCGATCTCGTCATCCCCGAACTGCAGCGCCGGGGCCTGTTCCGCACCGCCTATGAGGGCCGAACGCTGCGGGAAAACCTCGGTCTGCCGTTCCCGATCAACCGCTACACTGCTGACCGCTCGGTTGTGCAGGCTGCCGAATGAGGTCCCCCATGTCCTACGAAGACATCCATCACGGAACGGCCTATGGCCTTGACCTCTCCCCGGATGCGGCGCGCGCGCCGCGCTGGCTGAGCCAGGCGGCATCGACTATCACGCCGTTTCTGTCTCGCTACGGTATCGTCATCACCTTCCTGGCGCTCTGGCAGGCATCCTCCACCTTTGGATGGGTCAACCCATCGGTCTTTCCGCCGCTTGATCGGATCATCAGTGCCTTGTGGACCGCAATCGCTTCAGGGGCTTTCGTCGACGACATCGCCATCAGCCTGCAGCGATCGGGCATTGCCTTCGTCTCAGCCGTCGGGCTCGGCATCCCGCTCGGGCTCTTCATGGGGCAGGTGAGGGCCGTCGAGCGGGCGCTCGATCCCCTCCTGCAGTTCTTCCGCCAGACCTCGGCACTCGCACTCTATCCCGTCTTCATCCTCCTACTCGGTCTGGGTGAAACGTCCAAAATCTTCGTGATCTTCTGGGCCACGCTATTCCCAGTCCTTTTGTCGACCATTGGCGGCGTAAAGGAGGTGGATCGCAAGCTGGTCGAGATGGCCCGCACCTATGGTGCCGGTTCTCTACAGATCTTCCGCCGCGTGGTTCTGCCGGCATCGGTCCCCGCGATCTTCGTAGGGCTGCGCCTTTCCGCGACAACGGCGCTGCTGCTCCTCATCGCCGCCGAGATGATCGGTGCCAACAAGGGTATCGGCTTCCAGGTGATGAATGCCCAATACAACTTCCAGATTCCGCTGATGTTTGCAGCAATCCTGCTTCTCGCACTGCTCGGCCTCGCCGCCAATGCCGCTCTCGTCCTCCTGCAGCGGCGCCTATGCCGCTGGGCCTGACATGCATCGCATTCTTCCCTCGCTTCTCGTCTTTCAAAGGAAACTCCCATGACCTTTCATTCCCGCAAACTTCTCCTCTCGGCCGCGCTCACCTTTGTCCTCTCAGGTTCCGCCTTCGCCGCCGAAGAGGCCAAGTTCCGTTATCTCGCCAGCCAGGGCGGCTTGTCCGCCCATGAGCTCGCCGCCGAACTCGGCTATTTCGATGGCACCGGCATCACCATCGAGAATGTCGGCTATGCCACCGGCGGCCCGGCCTCCCTCATCGCGCTCGCCTCGGGCGATGTTGAAATCGGGAGTGCTGCCACGTCTGCTGTCTTGAACTCCATCGTCGGCGGCAACGATTTCGTTGCGGCCTATCCGTCGAACGGCATTAACGACGAGGTCCAGTCGATCTTCTACGTGCTGGAAGACAGCCCCATCCGCGACATCAAGGATATTGCCGGCAAGACCGTCGCGGTCAACACGCTCGGTGCCCATCTCGACTACACGATCCGGGAAGCGCTGCACTCTGTCGGTTTGCCAACGGACGCCGCCAACCAGATCGTCGTCCCTGGCCCGCAGCTCGAACAGGTCTTGCGCTCGGGCCAGGTCGACGTATCCGCCTTCGGCTACTGGCAGACGACCTTCGAGGGTGAGGCGAAGCAGAAGGGTGGGCTCCGTGCGATCTTCGACGACACTGATGTTCTGGGCGAAATCGCCGGTGGCTTCATCGTGCTGCGCCGCGACTTCATCGAAAAACATCCTGAAGCCGCCAAGGTCTTCGTCGAGCAGTCCGAACGCGCCCTTGACTATGCGCGCGAGCATCCTGAGGAAACCAGGGTGATCTTCGCCAAGGCGCTGGCGACGCGCGGCGAGAACGCTGATATCGCCCAGTATTTCCGAGGTTATGGTGTGCGTCCGGGCGGCAAGGCGGTCGAGCGCGACCTGCAGTTCTGGATCGACGTTCTGGTGCGCGAAGGCAAGCTGAAGGAAGGCCAACTGTCGGCCAACGATATTCTCTATTCCTCCGAGACGGCGAGCAACTGAGACATGGCGCTCGCTCAGTCCAACAGCATTCGAGGAGAGGTGACGATCCGTCACCTCTCCAAGACCTTCACCCTTAACGGACAGCCGCTACCGGTCCTGAAAGATCTCAATCTCACCATCCGCTCCGGCGAGAGCCTGGCGATCGTCGGAGCCAGTGGCTCGGGCAAGACGACACTTCTCCGGATCCTGGCCGGCCTCGAAGACGCCGACAGCGGTGACGTACTGATCGACGGGCGCCGTATCCGTGGCGTCGGCGCCGAGCGCGCGGTCATCTTCCAGGAGCCACGCCTGCTGCCCTGGCTGACCGTCATAGACAATATCGGCTTTGGCTTGGAAGCAAGAGGCCTGTCACGCGACGAGTCGCGTTTCGTTTCCCAGCGTTATGTCGATCTCGTTGGCCTGAAGGGCTTCGAGACAGCCTATCCGCGCCAGCTATCTGGCGGCATGGCACAAAGGGTCGGCATTGCCCGCGCGCTCGCTGTCCAGCCGGAGATTCTGCTGCTTGACGAACCCTTGGGTGCGCTCGATGCCATGACCAAGATCGGCATGCAGCAGGAACTCGCGCGCATCTGGAAGGAGGAGGACGTGACGACTGTGCTCGTCACCCATGATCTCGAAGAAGCGATCTTCCTCGCAGACCGGATTTTGATCCTGCCACGCGAAAAGGGCGGCGAACCCAGGCTCATCGACATCGACCTTCCACGCCCCCGCGATCGCAGCGCCCCCGGCTTTGTCCGTCAGCGTGAGGAGTTGCTGAGGCTGTTCGGACTGCATTGAGAATGTGGACAGCGCGAGACCGATGATTGAGGTGAACTCTGATAAGCGCTCGATCATATGCCTCAGCATGCTAAGGCGGTGTGCTGCGGATCGTCAGCGCCTTGCCCTGAGCCGTCCCACAATGGCGGGGTCCGTCGCGGCATGGCCAACAGGACCTAGTCCGCCCGCTTTGCCGTCGCCCCCGGTGTGGTAATCAGCTTGAACGCCGCCATCTCCTCCGGCGTCAGGTAGTAGAGCCGGTCCGGGGGTGTTTCGAGCGCGTGGATCCAGAGCCCGTTGCCGATGCCCATCTCATCCAGATGTCGGGCAATGCGCGCGGTCGTGCTCTGGGCACCGGACATGGCCTGTTCTGGAGAGGGCCGCCGCACCTCGCCGGCATTGAAGACCTGATGCACGCCTAGGATGGCGTTCTCTTCCGCTTCGCGCGCCACGCCGCCGGCAAACACCAGGGGGCAGGAAGACGCGCAGAGCGCCTTGGTCGCAACCTTCGTGTTCAGGCCCTTCTCCCGGATCAGTTTCGACATGGTCAGCGCATCCTCGACCGAGCCGCCCGGCGAATTGAGCGTCACCGCCTTCACATATTCGCCCCGCGCCGCTATTTCCTCGGCGAAGCGGTCGGCGGCTCCCGGGTCGATCGATCCTTCCGCCTTCAGCATGCCGCCGGGCAGGAGTTCGAAGCGTATCGGTCGACGGAGGATTTCGCGAGACGTTTCCGGTTCCATCGGCGGTGCCCCAGGTACGCCTTCGGTGAGAGCAGGCGGAAGCACGGGCGCGTCGGTCGCCATCGGATCGTGGCCGGGACGTGCCGCATTGGCGAGGCTCATTTCGCGCAGGTCGACGAAGAGGAATGTCCCCGCCGCCGCGAGAAGCCCGAAGAATGCACCGCGCATCAGCAGGCCGTCGTCGGCGCTGAGAAAGGCAGTCTTCAGGCGCAGGGCAAGCGAGGAGCGGTTCACGCGGGCGGACCCTTTCGCGGCGCCTTGGCCGATGTGTCGAGACTGGTGATGTTGGAATCCGCCCGCGCGCGCTCGTCCTCGGTTTCCGTTGTCTGCAAGGCCTGCTCCACGGAGATGCCCTGCCGGCCAAGCGCGCGCTGCACCTCTAGCGCTTCCAAGAGTTCTGCCGCGGTTATCCGCTGGGCAAAGGGCAGCCGCTCATCCTGACGCCGGATCGCACCGTGAACGATTGTCAGGATGAAGACGAGAACGGCGGGCAGCAGGTCGATGGAGATTGCGCCGGCCCAGGCCGGGATGAAATCGGCGGCATAGCGCAGGACGGCTTCCGCGGAGGACAGGGGCACGAAGCGACGCTCCGCCACCGGCTCTCGTGCCAGGATGTCGTCTGCGGCTTGCGAAAGAACCTGCGATTGGGCGGAGACCGACGCGCGGATCGTCTGCATCACCTGGTCCTGGCGGTCGGCTAGATCGGCCGCCTGGCCGTCGGCGACCGGCGCGATGAAGCCGAGCGACAGATCTTCGGCCGCGCGCTTGACGGAGGGGGCGATCGAGGTCTGTTGCAGAGACGTGATGACGCCCGAGAGAGCCACGACCTCGGCGGAGAACTCGTCGCTACGCGGTGCCACCGCCCCTGGCGCCGAGACCAAAGTACGCATTGTTTCCAGATGGCTGCGCCCCTGGTCGAAGAGTGTCGTCACCCGCTCGCGGGAGGCGGTGATGCCGGTTTCCAGTTCGTTCAGCTGCGACGACATCTGCGATAGAAGCTGTACGACGCTGCCGGACCCTGTCGTTCCCGTCAGTGCTCCGCTCTGGCGTTCGTCCTCGGCAAGCCTTGAAAAGCGCTCCGATGTGCGCTGGATGTCCGGCAGCAGGCTTTGTGCGGCGAGCGCGTTCTGATGGGCCTGGTCGAGGTCGGCCGTATAGTCCTGCACCGTCTCTGCCAGATGCTGTTCGAGCGCCGCAGAGCCGGCAAGGGCAGCCGCATTCAACCAGCTCGACATGGCGATGATCATGGCGCAGCCGAGCGCCATCACGCCGATCATGGCACCGCGCGCCGCGGCGCCTGTGACATGCGGGTAGAAGCGCGCCATGTAGGACCAGAAGGCGTAGATCGCGACTGACACCGAAGCCGCGTAGATGATGGCGGCAAAGAAGACTGCCGTCGGTGAGCCGTCGAGGAGGCTACGGACCCCGAGATAGGTATAGACGCCGGAGGCGAGGGCCAGGACTGCAAGCGCAAAGCGCGTCATGGTTTCGACGGCGACGACGCCGTCCTGCAAGCGATGCGTTGCGCCAAGCGCCATGGAGACCTCCGACAGGAATGAATTCTTAACAAGCTCTTAAGAAGCGGGCAAAATGAAGGCTGCGAGGCTTCTTCTTAGCTGTGTAGGGGAAAGCGTCGCCATGAGCGGCAATCTGGGAAAGATCGCGCCGATTGGCCGCATGTCTCACGGTTCGGAACTGGCGCCGGGTGGGCGGCAGCGAGGTGACCGTCGATGTCAAACTTGCCACGCCAGTAGTGCTGCGTGCGGCCGTCCAGGCGCTACACAGCTGCATGGTTTTTTGAGCGGAGCATAGGGCAACGGCAACGCTGTCGGTGGATTGTCCTGGAGCTCACACACAATTCATCTCTGCGCAACAGCATCGCTTCGGTCTATGCTTGCCCTATCGACTATGTGATATCGACCGCCTGGTTTGCGCTAAGAGCCGGGTTGATGGCTGGATCAGCCGCGCGGACCACCACGCTCCTTGACCATGTCGGCGAGGCGGCGGAAGACGCGTGGCGACTGGCGTACGCCATCGTGTTCGTATTCGTTTGTCACCCAGCTTTCGACATTGCCAACACGCGCGGCCGTGTCGAGCGATAATTCGGCATCCACATACATGTCGTCGAAGTAGACGGCGGCGGCCACCGGCACCTCGTTCTCGGCCAAGCGCGACAGATCGTACAAGGGCCCGTAGCCATCGCGTGCCGCCAGTGCCGTCGCACCCGCCCGGAATGGCCGCAGGGACCGTATTTCCTCGAACATCCACGGAAACATCATTTCGCCGGTGAACGGCAATGGTCTGCGCGTCTCGTGAAACTCGGGAAACTCGGCGCGAATGCGGTCTGCCGCCCAGCCGGTGGCGCCGACGCCTTGCCCGTAAATGCTTTCCTGCAAGACCGCGAACAGCGGATTGCCGTCGTAGGAGGTCGCCGCCATCACCGAGGCCAGGAACGTGTCCGACAGCCGGTCTTCGGTACTGATCGAGAAGGCTTCGTCGACGAGCCAGTGAATGTTTTCAAAGCCCGGCGCCATGCCGAAATCGATGCCGGCAGATTGCAGCCGCCGCACCGACAGGCGGTCGCCATCGGGGAGGATCACGTGGTTGGCGGCGATGAAATCTGCGATCTGCGCGATCCGTTCCCGGTCCTGCGGATAGCGCTCGTAATATCGTTTGGTTTTGGCGGCCACTCGCGGGTAGGTGCGGCGATAGACGTCCTCGGCTGTTGCCGTCAGTCCGGCAAGCCCTCCGGTGACGTAGCAGGCAGCAAGTCCTTCCGGTGCCGTCGAGAGATAGGTCAATGTCAGGAAGCCGCCATAGCTCTGGCCAAGTGTTTCCCAGCGCTTGCCGCCATAGACGGTTTTGCGGACATGCTCGAAATCCGAAACGATACTGTCGGCGCGAAACTGCAGCAGATAGTCCGCGGCGGCCTCGCCATCCTGTGCGAACCGATCCATCGTTGCGGTCTCGATGCGCGTACTGCGTCCGGTGCCACGCTGGTCGATAAGAATGACGCGGTGGGTGCGGATCGCTTCAAACAGCCAGGACGGCCCGCCATTCACCGGCCGCGGTGACTTGCCACCCGGGCCGCCCTGCAGGAAGGCGAGCAGTGGCAGGTCTTCTGCGCGTCGGACGGGATCACAGATTTCGCGGACGAAGACTTCGATGCTTTGGCCATCTGGTTTCGACCAGTCGAGCGGGACGGGGATCAGCCGGTCGCGAACAAGAAGACCCGGAATGATGTATTCGGAAACGGCCACAGATCTGTCCTTTGTCGTTTGTCCCTGAAGGCGGGTCATTTCGGCGAGGATCGCTGCGCATCACCGCAATGAATGTGCCGCCAAGTAGCCCATCGCGTTAAGGTCCGCAACAGACCGCCGGCCGCGTGTCAGATCGCCAGCGAACGCTCGGTATCGCAGTCGAACAGGTGCATCTGGTTCATGTTGATCGACAAAGGCATGATCGTTCCCGCCCTCAGCGCGGTGTCCGGTTCGATGCTGGCGCAGATGCCGTTCGAGCCTATGTTGAAATAGACCATGGTCGTCGCACCGAGCGGCTCCACCAGGTCGACCGGCGCATCGAGCGGCATCCAGCCGGCGCGGTCTTGTCGGCAGGAGATCGATTCAGGCCTGATGCCGAACGTGACCTGGCAGCCGGCATGCGGGCGAAACACCGCCGCCCTTGCCGACGGCACGGGCAGGCGTATGCCGTTTTCCAGTACGACAAAAAGCTCTTCGCCTTCGGCGATCAACTGCGCCGGCAGGAAATTCATCGACGGCGATCCGATGAAGCCGGCGACGAACTTGCTGACCGGATTGCGGTAGAGCTCCTGCGGCTCGCCCATCTGTTCGACGATGCCCTGGTTCATCACTACGACGCGATCCGCCATGGTCATCGCTTCCACCTGGTCGTGGGTGACGTAGACGGTCGTCGTCGGCAGCAGTTGATGAAGGCGCTTGATCTCGGTGCGCATCTTCACCCGGAGCTTTGCGTCGAGGTTCGACAGCGGCTCGTCGAACAGGAACACCTTCGGATTGCGGACGATGGCGCGCCCCATGGCGACACGCTGGCGCTGGCCACCGGAAAGCTGGCCGGGGCGACGATCCAGCAACTCGGTTATGTGCAGGGTCTCGACGGCCATCGCGATCCGCTTGTCGATCTCGGCTTTGGGCAGGCTCTGCTGTTCCAGGCAGAAGGAGATGTTCTCGCGCACCGTCATGTGTGGATAGAGCGCATAGTTCTGGAACACCATGGCGATGTCGCGCTTGCCGGGCCCGAGCGTGTTGACGACCTTGTCGCCGATGATGATCTGGCCATCGGAAATGTGTTCGAGGCCGGCAATCATCCGCAAAGTGGTCGACTTGCCGCAACCCGACGGCCCGACAAAGACAACGAACTCCTTGTCTTCAATTTCGAGGCTGACCCCGCGCACGGCCTCGTAGATGCCGTAGGACTTGACCACGTCCTTGAGTACCAGTCTTGCCATGTCGGTTTCCTATTCTTCCAAAAGCCAGACCTGCATCGCGCCGTGGTCACGATTGGCCCAGAGGTGATAGGGAATGGCCTTGAATTCCCTCGGCTTCAACACGGGCGGTGCGTTACGATAGAGCACGCCTGCCCAGTCCGCCGCATCTGCTTCCATCGCCTTGCCTTCCAGCACGACGGCACCACCGAGCAGTCCGGCGTCGAAGCGCGGTTCAATGGGCGCCTCGGGGGCGATGCGCAGCCGTTGCGGTTCCGTGCCGATATCCGTCTCTTCGACGCAGTAGACCACCGGACCGCGCTTGAAGGCAACACGATGCGCATCTTCTCCGACCGCCGGATGGGCATAGAGCCGGTCGACCGGCATGGCGAAGGACAGACGGATCTCGTCGCCATCCGTCCATTCACGCGTGATCGCGACATAGCCCTTGTCGATCGACGCGGCCCAATCGATCTCCTCGCCGTTCACACAGATCCGGGTGGTGCGGCACCAGCCCGGATTGCGCAAGCGGAAGGTCAGCAAGGCCGGAGCCGAGAGCCCGATGGACAGGCGGACATCGCCCTCCCAAGGGTAGACGGTATCCTGGCGCAGGCGCACGAACTCACCTTCGACCTCAAGTTCGGCCGTGTTGGCACCGTAGAGATGGACGGCAATGTCGCGGCCCTTGGCCGAATAGAAATACTGGCCGAGCGAGGTGATCATACGGGCGATATTGGTGGGGCAGCATGGGCAGTTGTGCCATTTCCAACGCCGGTTCTGCCCGTGACTTTCGAGCACATTCTCGTAGAAATAATGCTCTCCGTCGCGGGATATGCCCGAGAGCGCGCCATTAAACAGCACGGTCTCCAGTGCGTCGGTGAATTTTGCGTCGAGGTCGATCTGGGCCATGCGATGCCCCCAGAAGCCGAGCGCAACTGCCGCGCAGGTCTCTGCATAGGCGGTCTCGTTTGGCAGGTCGAAGGCGCGGGTGAAGCCTTCGTTCGATGCCGAGGGTCCAAGTCCGCCGGTGACATAGAGCTGCCGGCCGGTCAGGTTGTCGAACAGTCGATCGCAGGCAGTCTTCAGGCTCGGATCATCGTTTTCAAAGGCAAGATCGGTCATCGCCGAGAACAGATACATCGCACGCACGGCATGCCCCACGACTTCGGTCTGTTCGCGCACCGGCATATGCGCCTGGCTATAGGCATAGGTCGAATAGACGTAATCTGCCGGATCTTCGCCGCGATGGCGGGCTTCCTCATCGAAATACGAAGGCATACGCCCGCGTTCTTCAACGAAATAGGTCGCGAGATCGAGGTAACGGCTGTCTCCCGTGAGCCGATAGAGCTTGACGAGCGCCAGTTCGATCTCCTCGTGGGCGTCGTAACCGCGCAGCTTGCCCGGCTCCGTACCGAACGTGTCGATGATATGATCGACCGCGCGGATCATCACATCCAGAAACCGTCTTTTGCCGGTGGCCTCGAAATAGGCGATCGCTCCTTCGAGCAGATGGCCCATCGAGTACATTTCGTGCAGGTCGCGCAGGTTGGTCCAGCGTTTTCCCGGCTCGCGACGGATGAACCAGCTGTTGAGATAGCCGTCGGCCATCTGACCGTGCTCAAGCTTCGCGACGATCGCGTCGATCTTGGCTTCGATATCCGGGTTGGGGTTGTTCTTCAGCGTGTAGCTGGCGGCCTCGATCCATTTGCCGAAGTCGGAATCGAAGAAATGCTGCATCGATAGGCCGCTCGGCTGGATCGGTCGGGCCAGCGGCCCGGCCGGCTTGTCGAAGTCGAGCACATCGAGAAACCCCTCCTCTTCCAGACGCATATGCTGGGTCGGAATGGTGACGTCGCGCACGGTTTGCGACCAGCTTTTCCAGAAGCCGGCCTCGAAAGATACCCGGGCATGGTCGGCGGGAACGTAGCGTTCGAAATGACGCGTCACGCTGCCGTCCGCCTTTTTCAGGGACGAAGACATAAGAACTCCTTTGCAGAATCTGCGGATTATTTCACGGCGCCAGCGGTCAGGCCGCGCACGTAGTAACGTTGCAAGGTGAGGAACAGCAGGATGCAGGGCACCATGGTGACGGTGATGCCCGCCTGGAGCGCACCCCAGTCGATGATGCCGTAGATGCCGGAAGACACGTTCACGAGCATGATCGGCAGGGTGAATTTATTCTGGTCCGACAGGAAGATCAGCGCCGCCAGGAATTCGTTCCAGGAATTGAGGAAGGCGAACATGGCAACTGTCGCAACACCCGGCAGCGCCAGCGGCATCATGATCCGGCGCATCAGCGTCCATTGCGATGCACCATCGATACGGGCCGCCTCGATCAGTGCGCCGGGTATGGAGTCGAAGGCATTGCGCATCATGAAGATCGAGAACGGCAGCTGGAACGTGGTGTAGACAAGCACCAGTCCGAGCAGATTGTTCTGCAATCCCAGGAACTTCAGGATCAGGAAGAGCGGTGTGAGGATCGACTGGAACGGGATCATCATCGTCGCCATGACCACCACGAAGATCAGCGACTGGCCGGGAAAGCGGAACTTGGAAAATCCGTAGCCGGCCGGGACCGAGACGCCCACGGTCAGCGCGATGGTACCGAGCGCAATCAGCACGGAATTGCCGGCATAGACGTACCAGCCCGCACCGACATTCTCGAGGCGGCGATAGTTTTCCAGCGAGAACGCCTTGGAAAACAAAGCAACCGGATTGGCGAGGGCTTCGGCCGCCGGCTTGAAGGAATTGGCGAAGGACCAGATGATCGGCATCAGGAAGAAGATTGCCAGCAACAAGGACACCAGAACAAAGGTGACGTGACCGACCCGGTCAGCGGTCGAACGGCCGGGATTGGAACTGCTCATCGACCTTCCTCCGGACGTTGGCGCATGAAGCTGAGCTGGATGGAGCTGATGGCGACAAGAACCACCAGAAGGGCGAATGAAAGCGCCGAGCCGTAGCCGAGCCGATAGGACGAGAAGGAGGCGAGGTAGATAGAAAACACCGCCGAGATCGTGCTGTTTTCCGGACCGCCCTGGGTGACGATGAAGAACTGGTCGAACGCCAGCATCGAAGAGGTGACGTTGAGAACCAGAGCCAGCAGCAGGGAATTGCGCATCAGGGGGAGGGTGATGCGGCGGAACCTTGAAAAGGCGCTGGCCCCATCGATCTTCGCTGCTTCGACGATGTCTGTCGGTATGCTCTGGAGACCGGTCAAAAGGATCACCATGGTAAAGCCGGCTGTCTTCCAGACCACCATGAGAATAATGACCGCCAGTGCCGTCCAGAAGCTTTCCAATGGCCGGGGCGCCGAATCCACAAGACCGAGGGCGAGCAGGAGGCGGGAGAAGACGCCGCTATCGGGATTGAGCAGCCACATCCACAATGTCGAAGCCGCGCCAAAGCCGATGACCACGGGCATGAAGAACAGGGTGCGGAAGAAGCCTGCGATCTTCAGCGGCCGGTCGACCAGAAGCGCCAGTGGAAACGCCACGGCAAGGATGGCCGCCGTGACCAGCCCGGTATAGAGCAGGGTAAAGCCCATCGATTGCCAGAGCTGGGTATCGGCGAACAGCTCGTGATAGTTTTCGAGCCCGATAAACTTCCGCCGGCCGAGCAGCGGCCAGTGGTAAAAGCTCATCCAGACGGTCATCGCCAGCGGGATCACGAACAATCCGATGATGAAGACCATGCTCGGCGCAATGAAGGCAAGTCCGAGCCAGCCATGGGACTCGGGGGCCAGGGCTCTTATCGGAACGATGCGCGATTCATCTATCTCGGGCTTGGGCACCAAGGTCGTCGGTCCTTCTTTTCAGCAATGAGTATCGGTTGGCGATACGTAGCCCGCAAAACCCATGTCGGTCCCGGGGTCGCCAGCGCGACGGTGGAGGGGCGAAACCTGTCGCCCCTCGGACTTGCATCAGGGATTGGTGCGGTCGAGGATCTTGGTGAACTCGTCCTGCGCCTTCTTGATCGAACCGTCGACATCCTCGCCGAAGATTGCGCCCTGGATCAGGTTCAAGAACGGACCGGTGCGGCTGACAAAGAGCTCATCCGACGAGAAGGTATAGGGCGTACGCGCCTTGGCGAGCACATCGTAGGCGACGAGGTTGCGCTTGTCGAACTGCGCATAGGCCTGTTCCGCAAGGTCTGTGCGCGACGGCATGCCGGATTCCTTGGTGATGAAGACCTGTTGCTCCGGCTCCATGTAGAAGTCGACGAAGTCGAGAAGAACCTTCTTCTTCTCGTCGCTGATACCCTTGATCAGGGCAAGGGAGTCGCCGCCGGCGAAGCTCGACTGACCACCCTTGGCACCCGGAATGGCCGCGACCTCGAAGTTGACATCGGGATATTTGCTGGTGAGCAGGTTGACGATGTAGGAACCGGTCATCAGCACGCCGACCTTGCCTGACGCGAAGGCCTCGACGGCATTGTTGCCGTTGCCCGAGCGGGAGGTTGGATGAACGGCTCCGGCCGACCACATGTCACGATAGGCGGCAAAGGTCTCTCGGAGCGCCGGCGTATCCACGGTTGCCTGTCGGCCGTCCTCGCTCAGGATATCGGTGCCGGCGGCCCAGAGATGCGGCAGAAAGTCGTAGATCAGCCAGCTTCCGGAATTTGCCACGAAGTAGAAACCGTAGGTGTCGTCCCCGAGCGCCCGGATTTTCTTGGCATCCGCGGCAATCTCCTCCAGCGAGGCCGGAGCCTTCTTGGGGTCGAGCCCGGCCTTTTCGAAGAGATCGGTATTGTAGGCGATGATCGAGGCATCCGGCAGTGCCGGCACGCCATAGATCTTGCCGTCATAGGTGCCAAGTCGGATATGCGACGGGCTGAGGGCATCGGCGTAGGGAAGACCCTTGACGAAATCGGTGATGTCTTCGAGCGCGTCGTTGGCCGCGAATGTCGGCAGGTAGATCAGATCGAGGACGGCACCATCCGGTGGCGCTCCGCCGGCGATCGCGGCACCGAGCTTGGGCACCATCTGTTCCGCGGTGATCTGCGTTACGGTAACCTTGTCCTCGTGCTTGGCGTTGTATTGCTCAGCCAGCGCCTGCAGCACGGCCCCCGATGATGTGCGGACCCACAGATCGACCTCTTCAGCGCTTGCGGCGGATGTCGATGCAAGGAACGCTAGTGTCGCGACGAGCGACTTTGCTTTGAACATGGAATTCCCCTTTTTTGTATTCTGAAGGCCGATGAAAGCGGTGGGCCTGGGGAAACGCTATGAAAGAAAGCCTGTGCTGTCGACCGGGGAGGGGCTGGGAAAAAGTGAGAAAATGAGAAAAGGTTTTCTCACGGTTGATTTTTCTTGATAAAAGGTTTTCTCTTTCGTCTGAAGCGATGCGGATACCTTCCATGAAGAAACCCCGGACCACGATCCACGATGTCGCGTCCGCTGCAGGCGTCAGCATTTCGACCGTGTCGAAAGCGCTCAACGACACCGGGCGCATGCAGGCCGAGACGCGCGAGCGCATCCGAAAAGTCGCCGACGATCTGCAATTTCGCCCAAACGCGCTGGCGCGCAGCCTTCTCGGCAAACGTAGCTTTTCCATTGGCCTTTTGACAAATGATACCTATGGCCGCTTTTCTTTGCCGATGATGTCCGGCGTGTCTGAAGCGCTAGTCGATCACGGTGTTTCGGTTTTCCTATGCGCCACAAATGACGATCAGGAACTGACGCGCAGGCATATCGACGCGCTTCTGGACAAGCAGGTCGATGGCATTATCTTTTCCGCCACGCGGCTGGATCGGCGCCCACCGATCGATCTGTCGCGCCTGTCGGTTCCGGTCGTCTATGCCTTTGCCGAGGGGCCGACGGGGAGTGTCGCGCTGCTGCCCGATGACGATCAGGGCGCCAGGCTTGCGGTCGAACACCTGATTGCGCGCGGGCGCAGACATATTGCCCACATCACCGGCCCAAGCGACTATAGGGCGGCCCGTTTTCGTGCCGAAGCCTATCGGCGCATATGTGGCGACGCGGAACCGGTTCTCTATGGCTACTGGACCGAGGAATGGGGACATGAGGCCGTCAAGCAGCTCTGGTCGCGCGACAGGGAGCCGCCGGACGGCCTGTTCTGCGGCAATGACCAGATCGCACGCGGCGTGATCGATGCCCTCAGGGACCGCAACATTTCGATTCCCGGCGAAGTGTCCGTCGTCGGATTCGACAACTGGGATGTCGTGGCGGAGCAGACGCGTCCGGCGCTGACAACGATCGATATGGAGCTGAAGGAACTCGGACGACAGGCGGGACTTGCCATTCTCGCTCTGTCCAAGGGGCAGACGTTCAGCGGCGGCGTGCGGAAATTGCCCTGTAGCATAGTCGTGAGACGATCAAGCTGAAACGGATAAGGAAAACCAGGTGATCACCTCCGGCCGTTGCCTGAAAACTGTGAGCGAGGGGCAGCCTATCCTCTGGTTGAGGTGACTCAGAAAGTCATGAACATAGCGCACCTGGCAATATTGAGTGTCGAGGGCGATATGAAGCAGCTTGGGGAGATGATCGCCTGAGGTTTTTACCGTCCCCTGCGGCGATTGCAACGCCTATGCCGGCCTCGGCCCCGACCTCCCGGTAGAGAAAGCTTAATGTAGAATGGAAAATCCTACTGCAGCGATGGCGATCTTGTTTTCGGTAGAATGCCCTCGTCGACGACCATGTCGGCGACTGCCGTCCAAAGGTGGTAAAGTGAGCTGGCCGGGATGGTTTTGCCGATCGGTCGGTTGCCGAAATCCAGGCGATCATGCCAGCAGCCCGTTGGCACATCGTGGAAATAAGACGTCAGGATGTCGGAACACAGAATCTCAGCCTGGGCCGAATAGCTACCGCCATCGAGGAGGCGATGTTGCGTCAACAGCGCCTTCAGCATCTCGACCTGCGGCCAGAGTCGCCTCGACTGCAGGACTGGCACCCCCGACGACAGGGCCTGGTCAACGAGGAACGGGGATCCGCTTGACCGTCCTATTCGTAGGGCGTTTGCGAGTAGATCAGCGCGGACCTCGTTGTGGCAGGTCTGGGTCAGTGTTTCGTGGCGTCCGGTCAGCCACACCCATTCGCACATGTGTCCTGGCTCCAGCATCTTTGATCCGTAGGCGTCGGCGATTTCCCAGCGTGGTCCGAAGTGTTCGTGCAGAGGGCCATGTTGACCGACAAGAAAATGGGATCGCAGTAGCGAAAATACCTTCTTTTCGACTGGTCGATAGGTTTGTGTCCTGCTGATTTCGCATAAGGCAAGCGTGGCCTCGAGGTAGTGCATGTGGGGGTTCTGGCGACGTGGCAGGGTGCCGTTGCTGTCTTCGGCCCATCCGCCAAACGGATCCTTCAGCGTCCTGTCGATCGCTGCCATGGTTTGCTCGATCTGCCGCCGATATCCATCCTTGCCAGTCGCCGACTGCAACCATGACAGGGCCAGCAGCACGCAGGCGTTGTCATAGAGATCCCGCACCGGATCGGTCACCAGTCCTGTCGATCGATCGAAGCACCTGGCATAGCCTGACCGCGTGCCGTTCACCCAGGCAATGCGGTGAAGGTTGTCGAAAGCGCTCTCGGCTATTGCAAGCGATGATGGCGGCGCGACGCCCAAGGTGCTGGCATGGGCATGCACATAGATTTGCCGGGCAACCGTGCGGGTTCGAACGGCGCCGTCCCGTTGCGGCCGCCCGTCGAGTTCTAAATACTCGATGAACTGGCCGTGTTCCGCGTCAAAGCCGCTTACACTCCAGGTTGGCAGGATGGTTTCAAGGAACAAGGCCTTGAGCTGATCCAGGCTCATGCCGGGAGCCCCGGCCGTTCTCGGGGGCTGAACCAGCGGTTGGTCATGCGCGATGTCCTGTCGGCTGCATCGTATCCAGAAGCATGCTGATCTTCATCGTCGTGAAGTTTGAATAGGTATCCGACACGGCATAGGGCAGCGCGATGAGATCACCATGTCGCATGGCGCCGCAGGAATAGACGACATTCGGCACATAGCCCTCGCGTTCTGTCGGTTCCGGCTGGAGCAGGGGCTCGACGGTGCGGGCGAGGATGATGCTCGGATCGTCCTTGTCAAGCAGCGACACCCCGATCGAATAGCGGCGCATTGGCCCCACTCCGTGGGTGAAGAGAAGCCAGCCCTCGTCGATCTCGACCGGTGAGCCGCAGTTGCCGATCTGCACGAATTGCCATGCGAACTCGGGCTTCATCAACAGCTGTCCCTCGTCCCAGCTGTGCAGGTTGTCCGAGTAGAGCAGGAAGAGGTTTTCGCTGTCCTGACGCGCGATCATCGCAAAACGCCCGTTGATCCGTCTCGGAAACAGCGCCATGCCCTTGTTGCGGGCTGCCGACCCATGCAGTGGTGTCAGGGTGTAGTTCAGAAAATCCTGCGTTTCCAGCAGTTCCGACCGGATGGATGCGCCGTTATAGGCGGTGTAGGTCGCATAATAGATCGTCGTGCCCTCATCTTCAAAGGCGACGAAACGCGCGTCCTCGATTCCGTTGGACTGCGCCTCCGTCACCGGAAAAATCACGCGCTCGCTGAGGTCGCTCTCGCTCTTGAAGCTGATACCGATGCAGCCAGCCGGCGCCAGGCCGTCAGTCGCATGAATGTCCGGAAGCCCGGCCAGCCGCACGGGCGGATCGATCGTCACGGCGCCCTGTACGTCGATCATGCCGGTGCGGAAAGTCAGCGATGAGATATGCCCTTCGCCGACGGCCCGCAGGCTGAGGATCACCCTTCGGCTGCCAGGATCGACCCCGGTCTGGTCGGGATGTGGCACGATGCTGGGATTGAACAGGGCTGACGATTCAAACGAATATTCGTTCATGAAATAGGCGCCGATCAGCTGTCTTTGCTGCTGGCTGAAGGCCTGGTGATGAGCAAATGCGTCCTCCATTGCGTCGGCTCGCAGCTCGAACTGGCGCAGTAGGTTGCGATGCCGACCTTCGAAATTATCTAGGATGTCGCGCAACTGATCGTTGGTTGCCGCGGCATCCAGCGTCAAAACCCGGTCGACGATCTCGTTCGCCCGCGTCTTGTCGCGGGGATGGAGATGGCGCGGCTCAGTCGAGGGCTTGAATGGTCTAACAATTACCCGTGTAGCATCGGGTTTGAGATAGAGGGCCTGTCGATTGAGAATGCTTGATTGGGGCAAGGACGATCCTTCGGGTTGGTCGGAGAGCACACGACCGGTCATGACAATTGACGCAGTTCTAAGGGCTGGGGCACCGGGCGCATCAAACGTGCGGCTACGCTGATCTCGGCACAGGAGATCAGGTAGCAGAGTACGGATTCGGCACCGCGATTCTCGTTCGGGCGGTCCGGATGCAACCCGTCGCGGCAACTTCCTGTTTCCGGATCGATGAGCGAGACGCCGTGGTCATTGCTGCCGGTGAACCAGTTGAAGGTACGGAACGCCGTTTCGAGCCACGACTTGTCTGCGGTCGCCGCATCTGCGGCGAGGCAGGCCGAAATGGTCGCAGTCGCTTCGACCGGTTGTTGGTCGAACAGCTTCGGTGCTTGCCCCCTGTCGAAGAAGCCGTCGGTGCCGACCGGGCGGAACTGGCCATTCTCGCCGGTCTGCTGCGTCATCAGCCAGCGCAAGGTCTTCAGACCGGTGTCGATGATTTGCGGATTTCCGGTCGCCACGCCAGTCAGGATCAGTGCCTGCGGAATGCGGGCATTCTCGTAGGAAAGGCCTTCCTCGAACCAGTGACGGTTGCCGCTGGACACGCGTCGCGCCAGATCGACCAGCCGCTCGGCCAGTTGCAATCGCAAGGTCCGCGCGGACTTGTCTTCCGGGCAAGCCCTGCAATAGGCGTCGAGCCCGATCAGCGCGAAGGCCCACGCGCGGGGCGAATGAAAGCCGAGCACCGTCGTCATTGCCCGAGCAAAGAGCGTGCCTGCCCAGCGACGTCGAGGCCGGTCATTGTCGGACAATGCGCAGATGCCGAGCGCCCAGAGCGTGCGGCCATGGCTATCCTCCGAACCCTGTTCCTCGAGCCAGCGGCGGTCGAAGCTCATGAAGTTGCGGAAGCGTTGGAGATCCGGGTTCCAGGCATGCTGGATGAAGCTCGCAAAGGACCCCGTCCTTCGCTCGGAAATGCCGGTTTCTGCGGCTGCTGCCAGATGGGTGGCAAGGATCAGCGCTCTGGCATTGTCGTCCACGCAGTAGCCATGGGCGCGGTCGGGCACCGAATAGACCGCATGCTGGAAGATACCGGTATCGTCGCACATGGCGTTGAAATGCCCGAGCTTCAGCGATGTCAGCTGCGGGGGGCGAGCGATCCGCTGCGCCACCACGTCACTGACCAGGCGTGGCCTAAAGGTGCTGCGTGCCTTTTCCACACTGTCCAAGTAAAGCGATGCAATCTGCGACCAGATCATCGACCGTCCGGCAGTGTAGGCGGCGTGGCGCATGGCCATGCGCCTGTCATCGTCGCCGAGCAGGGAGGCGATCGCCTGGCCCGTCGCGTCCGCGTCGCCAAAGGGCACCAGTGTACCGCGCCCTTGATCGAGTAGTTCCTGAGCATGCCAGTATGGCGTGGACACGACCGCGCTGCCCATGCCGAAACTATAGGCCAGCGTGCCCGACGTCATCTGCGCCTCATCGAGGTAGGGCGTAACATAGACATCGCACATGGCGATGAACTCCAGAAGTGTCGGTACGTCGACAAACTGGTTGAGGAAGACGACCGACGGGCCAACCCCGATTTGCTGGGCTCGCGCGTAAAGACTGTCGCGATAGCTCTCGCCCTCCTGGCGCAGGAGATTTGGATGGGTGGCGCCGAGCACAACGTAGAGCGCATCCGGGCACTGCGCCAGGATTGTCGGCATGGCATCAATGACGACTTCGATGCCCTTGTTGGGCGACAGCAGGCCAAATGTGAGGATAACCGGTCTGCCGGCATAGCCATGGCTGGCCTTGGCCTTTTCCGGGTTGTGAAATGCCCGGTCCGGAATGCCGTGGGCGATGACGTCAATCTTGGCAGGGTCCACGCCGTAGACGCTTTCGAGCAGCGCGCGGCCCTTCTGTGCCATCGCGACCACCCTGCTCGAGGCACCGGCAACCTTTTGCAGTATCCGCAACTGGTTCGCTGTCGGTTCGGCCAGGATGGTGTGCAGGGTCGTTACAATGGGAATGCGCAACTGCGACAGGAGCGTCAGGATGAATTCGCCGTCGGCGCCGCCGAAGATGCCGAATTCGTGCTGCAGCGAGACCGCGTCATAACCGCCGTTGTTGAGGATGCGGGCGGCGGTCACATAGTCCTCGATCTCACCGTCGCGAATCTCGAACACGACATCATCCGGATAGGCGTAAGCGATCCTGTCGTCGGTCATGGCGATGATGCGCGTCTCGACGTCGCGATCGGATGCGGCTAGCGCATGGCTGAGATCCGTGGTGAAGGTTGCTATCCCGCACTGACGTGGCAGCGAGTTGCCGATGAACGCGATACGCCTGGACTTGGTCATCAAGGGTTCCCTTCAGAACAGTGTCGTCGCAGGTCGAAAATGCCCGACCTTCCCCACGGGGAACATGCGACCGTGATCGTGGAATGATGTCTCGGCGCGGCCTGCGATTGCCGCGACGGTTGGTCGAGCCCTCAGTGCGAGGGGCTGGTGTCGGCCTGGTCCCGCGCCACTGCCGCGTCCAGTTCCTCGCCGTCTACGGTGATGCGACGTGTCGTCTGCCCGGCGTGGATCTCGATGACGGTCGCGATCCGTCTGTAGGCCAGCCAGGAAATCCCGGTGATCTGCTCTTCGTCGTCCAGCACCTGATAATCGCCCGCAGGCTGGAGCCCTTCGAGACCGAGCAGGGCAAAGGGACGGTCGAAATGGATGGTGCGTGTTTTGGTTCGCGTGAACATGGGCCGAGCTTTCTCAAGAATTTTTTTGCGCGATGGCCGTGCCTGCCTGCGCTGCACGAGATGTCCTGTCCGTCCCGCGTGACGGGGCGTTCGGAGATGATTGCAAGGCCGGTATCCCTAGGAGTTTATTGGCTGGGCCTAGACAGAAAAGGGATCACTTCGCCTCGTTCCTTCGCCAGACGTAACGTGTTGCGTTTGAAATCAGCGAGCACCACGGATATCCGCCATTTCCATCAGTGTGTCGAAACAGCCGCCAGAAAATAGGCAACAGCTGGATTGCACGGACCGCTCTCGTCGGCCGGTGTCCGGTGCCTTTTCATTAAATCTCCCCGTGGCTCTTTAAGGGCGACCTCGACCCCTGGTGTCGCAAGACATGCGGTTCCATGCCTGGGAGAGATGGGTGGCAAACTGTTCTGAAACAGTCCCCGGCTCACCTATCATGCGCCACGACCGAAGTTAGCATGGTCGAGCTCGATCATGTCCCGGCGCCGCGACTCGTAGGCCTTGCGTGCCACCTCGAAGATGCGTTTGCGCATGCCGTCGAACGCCGAAAGATAGTCGGTTTCCGTCGGCATCCGTACGCTCAGATCGTCTGTTAGGATGGAGACCGGCAGGAAAAATCTGATCTGCATCAGGCCGTCATGCCCAACGAAACGCACACGGTGCCGGCCCTCATCGTAGCTACGGGATGGGTTGGGGAATGAGAGGGTCATGCGCCAGCCTCGCAGGAACGCGCTGGCCGACGAGCGGCCAATCGAGCAAGATGCGCCGGAACCGACCGCGTAGCTTCTAGGTTGCCTCCGCCGTGTCGGTATTGTGCGGCGACGAAACTTGCTGTTTCCCCGACGCTTTCGGCCGGGGGTGCGGTATACCTGAAACCTGCGCCTGCGCGCACATCAACTATCTGTTTCCAAGCGCTGATTTCGATGGATCGGTAGAGATCGTCGGAAGACATGATGTCCTCCTTTTTTGGGGCCAGGGTGCGTGCCGCCCAGAAAGTAACAGTGCCCGTGCAATGGCTGTCACTGCTGCAGATATAGTGGTGCCACCAAAACTTGCAATCCCGCCCAGCAATAAAACTCATGGGAGTGAGGTTTGAGGAGCATTATGCGTTTCTCCTGCGTGTCAGTCTGCCCGGACTTGCCCCATGCAAGTTCATCGTGCCGATTAAGCGGTGCCGCGGCTCTTGGGACCGGACCAAGCTTATCTCGAAGGCTGGGACTGGCTGGAGGCAGCAAAATTGAGGCGGAAATGCACGCAACAATCCGCCTGAACTGTTTCATCAAGCCTAGCCAGCTCTCACCCTTCCCTTGAAGCCCAATTCATGCTTATATTGAATGAACGTTCAGCAAGAATGAGGCTGCCATGAACGAGCTTGTTCGTGATCTCTCCGTGCCTGACAACTGGGATCGCCGGGGACTTCCGGGTTGGTGTTACCATTCGGATGCGCTTCTGGAGCTTGAGAACGAGCATGTCTTTCGCAGCCATTGGCAGATCGCCTGCCATGTCTCAGACGTGCCGGAACCGGGCAGCTATGTCACGCTCGACATTGTAGGAGAGCGGATCCTCGTGCTGCGCGACAAGGCGGGTGATGTCCGCACCTTCAACAATGTCTGCCGGCATCGCGGCTCGCGGCTGGTGACGGCGGAGGCCGGGCATTGCCGCGGTGCGCTGGTCTGTCCGTTTCATGGGTGGGTCTACAATCTGGACGGCACGTTGCGAGGCCCGTCGCGACCGGACAGTTTTCCACCCCTAGACAAGGATGAATTTTCCCTGGCCCGCATCGAGACGGAGATCTGGCTCGGCTTCGTTTTCATCCGCCTCAAACCAGGTCCTCAGCCCGCAGTCGCGGACCTCATGAAACCGTTCGAGGCGGAGCTTTCGCATTACCGGACCCGTGAGATGATTCCGACCACTGGCTTCTGGGGGCATGAATCGCCGGTCAACTGGAAATCGGTCCGTGATGTCGACAACGAGGGTTATCATGTCGCCATGGCGCATCCTTCGCTGCAGGACCTCTATGGCTCCAGCTATTACGACGAGCCCTTTGTCAGTGGGATCTGCCGGTCATTCGCCACTTACAATCCGCATGCGGGTCGGCGATGGAGCGTGCGCCAATATCGCGCCGTCGCGCCGGAGGCCACGCATCTGCCACCGGAGTTGCGGCATTCCTGGATCTATTACGGATTGTTTCCGAACAATGTGATCGCCTTGACGCCGGAAAGCGTGCAGTTCTACCAGGAGTTTCCGATCACACGGAGAAAAACGCAGCTTCGCGGCGCGATCTATCGGTACCGCGACGAGGGCCGGGCGCAGCGTCTCGCGCGATATCTCGCCGCCCGCATAGACAGGGATACCATGGCCGAAGACGTGCAACTCACCGTCTGGTCGAACGAGGCGATGACTTCGCGGGCCTTTGCCGGGTTCTACCTCTCCGATCTTGAATATGGGGTGCGCACCCATCACGACCATCTGCGTGCGGTGCTGCCTGTGATGACCCTCGATGACGCACCAGATGAGGAGCGCATGGCTGAGGTGAATGCACGGATGTCGAACAAGATTTGAGGGGCTGCGCATTTCATCGGCGCGACAGGAGAAGCCGGCGGCAAAGGCTTGTCGCCGGCTTCTGATATTCCGGATTTGCCTTCAGTCCTTCCAGAGACCTTCGCGGACCAGCTCGTCCTGTGTGAGGACTATGCCCTGGCGCAGGATGGAGACGAGGTCGTCGATCTGCGGTCTGGAAATCGTCAGCGGTGGTGACATCACGCACATATGGATGAGCGGCCGCACCAGGAGGCCGAGCTGCTGGCAATGGTCGTCAATCCTCTTGCCGACCTCGAGGTCCAATGCCAGCGGGTTGTTGCTCTCCCTGTCGGCGACGCATTCGACGCAGGCCATCAGTCCAAGACCGCGAACCTCGCCGACGAGCGGCAGATCCTCGAGTGTCTTCAGCTGCGCTTGGAAATAGGGCGCGATGTCCCGGGCATGGGCGAGAAGGCCGCCTTCCAGGAGATCGAGATTGGTTTCAGCCACGGCACAGCCGATCGGGTGGCTGCTATAGGTCAGGCCATGCGCGAACATCGCGTCCGAATGATTGGAGTGACGCAACCGCTCCAAAAGGGCGGACGAGATCATCGCGCCGCCGAGCGGAAAGTAGCCGGAGGTGACGCCCTTGGCAAAGGTGATGATGTCAGGGTCGATGCCGAAGACTTCCTTCGAGGCAAAGACATTGCCGAGACGCCCGAAGGCGGTGACGACCTCGTCCGCGATGAACAGGATATCGTTTTCGCGGCACAATTCGCGCATGCGGGAAAGGTAGCCGGGTGGCGGCACGATCACCCCGCCGGAGGCCATGATCGGTTCCGCGACGAAGGCGCCGATGGTCTCTGCCCCCAGAGTTTCGATCGTTGTGCGGAATTCGTCAACCAGCATGTCACAGAAGGCCTCGACCGTTTGGCCGGCTAGACGACGGAACGGGTTGGGGCAGGAGAGCTTGACCACATGATCGCTGGCGCTGTCCATCCAGTCATGGTCGCGCGGGCGACCGTTCAGCGAGGCTGAGAGATAGGTGGAGCCGTGATAGCCGCCCTGGCGGGCGACGATCCTCTTCTTGGTTGGGCGGCCAAACACATTGTTGGAGAACTGCATGAAGCGCAGCGCTGTCTCCACGGCCGACGAGCCGCCGGTGGTGTAGAAGACGTGGTCGAGATCGCCTGGGGCGTGAGCGGCAAGCCGCGCTGACAGGCGAACCGAGGGTTCGCTCGCCGTATACCAGGGCGAATTGTAGGAGAGCGCCATCGCCTGTTCGTATAGGGTTCGGGCAATCGGCTCGCAGCCATGGCCGACATTGGTGCACCACATGCCGGCGGGGCCGTCGATGAGCCTGCGTCCCTCAATGTCGGTGACATAGATACCATCGCCAGCGATGATGCCGCCGCGTGCCTCCGCACCGATTTCGCCGGCGACCGGCCAGGGCTGGATCAGGTGCCCTTTGGCCATATCGGCGAAGTCTAGGCGTTCGGTTGCAGACATGATCTCGACATTGCGGATAGCTGCCATTGCGAACCTCTTTTTGTATCGCTTCAAGCGTCTGAATTTGATCGAAGAATAGCACCATATTGAATGGACGTTCAATCAGATTCGGATGAGGGGTGCTTGCATTCCGTCAACAATTACGCTCATCATGCGAAACGGAACGGAAGAGGCGGAAAGCCGGAGGGCTGCCATGCGTCGCTTGCTGCATTACGCCTGTTGTCACGCGAACCCCGGGGAGGGGCGCTGATGGCGATGGCTGTGGATCGATCAGCCTCTGCGGCGGAAAAAGGCCTGCCTGCAAGGCCGTCATGGCTGCGTGGCGAAGAGGCGGCCGGGCTCTCCCTCATTTCCCCGCCGGCCCTTTATGCCCTTCTCCTGCTGGGCATCCCGATCCTCACCGTCTTCGCCTACAGTTTCTGGACGCAGAACTACCTGGAGATCGATCGCAGCTTCACCTTCGAGAATTACCGCGTCGCCCTGACGGAACCGATCTACCGAGATCTGCTGCTGCGCTCCCTGGCCATCTCCCTCGTCGTGTCAGTTGTGACGGTCGTCGTTTCCTATCCGGTCGCCTGGTTCATCTCCTTTCATGGAGGGCGCCACAAGAACCTGCTGCTCTTCCTGATCACCGTGCCATGCTGGACGAGTTACCTGCTCAGGGTCATGTCCTGGAAGATGATCCTCGGCTATCAGGGGGTCCTGAACACAGGGCTGATGTCGCTCGGCATTACGAGCGAACCGATCGCTTCGCTTCTCTACAATTCCAACGCTGTGGCGATTACGCTGGTCCACAGCTGGGCTGCCTTCGCGATCCTGCCGATTTACGTGTCGCTCGAAAAGATCGACCGTTCCCTGGTCGAAGCGGGACGTGATCTGGGTGACGGGCCAGTGCGCAGCTTCCTGCGTGTCGTGCTGCCGCTCTCCATGCCGGGGGTCGTGTCCGCGCTGCTCATCGTCATGATCCCGACCGTCGGCGACTATGTCACGCCACGTCTCGTTGGTGGCAAAGACGGGGTGATGATTGCGACCGCCATTCAGGCGCAATTCGGCAAGGCGGCCAACTGGCCGCTCGGTGCCGCGTTGTCGGTCACCACCATGGCAATCGTCTCCGTCATGGCCGGCGCCTGCGCGCTTCTTCTCAAGTTTGCGGCGAGGCGGATCCGATGAGCCTGCTGAACCCTTCTCGCTGGCGGTTGCTGCCGGTCTACATGGCCCTCTATCTCGCCTTTCTCTATCTGCCGATCCTGCTGCTTCCGGTCTTCTCCTTCAACGATGCCGCTGCCACGCGCTTCCCGCTCGCCGGCTTCACGACCAAGTGGTACGCCTCTCTCTGGGGCAACCGCGAAATGCTGGATGCGGCCTTCAACAGCCTTATGGTTGGTATCTGCGTGTCGGTTCTGTCGACGGGGCTGGCGATCTGTGCCGCCCGTGCGGTGACCCGTTATCGCTTCCGGGGCCGCCGTGCTGCGAACGGCCTGATCATGGCGCCGCTCTTCCTGCCCGAAATCATCGTTGCCGTCTCATTGCTGATGATCGTGCTTCAGATCGGGGTGCAACTCTCGCTTCTGACCGTCATCCTGGGACAGGTGGTCTTCTGCCTGCCCTATTCCATGGCGGTGCTGACAGCCGGTTTCGACGGCTTCGACCGGTCGCTGGAAGAGGCTTCGCTTGATCTGGGTGAAACCGCCTTCGGTACGTTCAGACGTGTGACCCTGCCGGTGGTGGCGCCGGCCATCCTGTCCAGCCTGCTGGTCTCCTTCACCATCTCGCTCGACGAGTTCCTGCTTGCCTTTTTCCTGTCGGGCACCGAACCAACACTGCCCGTCTACATCTGGGGGCAATTGCGTTTCGCCGCCAAGCTTCCTGGCGTTCTCGCGCTCGGCAGCATCATGCTCGCCTTGTCCATTGGCCTGCTTGTCATCGCCGAGCTTTTGCGTCGGCGCGCCGAGCGGCAGCTATCTGCGGGAGCCTTTGCCCATGTCTGACATGCCGATGATCACGATTTCGGGCGTGAACAAGTTCTACGGGATCTACAAGGCGCTGACCGATGTCTCGCTTGACATCGCCTCGGGCGAATTCTTCTCGCTTCTCGGCCCGTCCGGCTGCGGCAAGACCACGCTGCTGCGGTCGATCGCGGGTTTCGAGACGCCGAGTTCCGGCGATATCCGCATCGACGGCCAGTCGATGATCGGGGTCCCGCCAAACCGCCGTCCCACCAACATGGTCTTCCAGAGCTACGCGATCTTCCCGCATCTGAATGTCGAGGAGAATGTCTGCTACGGCCTGAAGCGTCTGAAGCTGGGGGTGGCGGAGGAGCGTCGGCGCGTTGGCGATGCGCTGGATCAAGTGCGCCTTGGCCATCTCGGCAAGCGTCGTGGCCACGAACTTTCCGGCGGCCAGCGGCAGCGCGTGGCCCTTGCCCGGGCGCTGGTGTTGCGCCCCAAGGTGTTGCTGCTCGACGAGCCGCTCTCGGCGCTCGACAAGAAGCTGCGCGAGGAGATGCAGTCCGAATTGCGGGCTCTGCAGAAGGCGGTCGGCATCACCTTCGTCCTCGTCACCCACGACCAGTATGAGGCGCTGGCGCTGTCCGACCGGATCGCAGTCATGTTCGGCGGGCGAATCGCCCAGGTGGCGACGCCGAAGGAACTCTACCAGCATCCCCTTACACGCATGACGGCGGATTTCCTCGGCGGCATGAACTTCCTCTCCGGCAAGGTGGCGGAGAGTGTCGGCGACATGCTGTCTGTCGAAACCGAACGTTTCGGACAGTTGCGGCTGGCCGCTGCCGCCTGCGGCGGTCGCCCCGGTGATCGTATCACGCTTGGCATCCGTCCCGAACGCCTGCGACTTCTGTGGGATGGCGAGCATGTCGATCATGAGTTGCAGGGCAACGTGACGGATCGGGCCTATTTCGGCGAGACCACCCACCTCTCGGTCCGGGTCGATGGTCTGGAGAAACCGCTGTCGATGATCGAGACCAATACATATGGTGCTGACGATCTGCCGATCGGGGCATCGATCCGGCTGGCCTATGACCCGGAGGCTTTCGTGGCGCTGGCCGATGACGAGGCCGAGGATCGTATTCGGAAGATTGGTTGATCTACCCGGCGAGGAAGCGGGACAGCTTGTCGAGCCAGTCGGCGCCGATGCGGTAGCGCCGCAAGACGTCAGCGGGATCTTCCTCGTCCAGGCGCGCGAGATAGCGGTAGACTTCGAGCGTCTGGGCATCCATGTCGCCCTGCATGTAAAAATACATGGCCGCCGCATAGCGTGCGCGTCCTGACCACTCGATCCCTGGCGGCAGGGTGACGAGCTTCCATTGCGCCCGGGTCTCGCTTTCGGGGTCGGCGGCCATCACGCGGCCTCAGAACCGGCCCGGCGGCGTCGCCGTGCGGCGCGGCAGCTTGACGAAAGGGCGCGGCACGATCTTGGCCCGTTTCATCAACTTCTGGTACTGCAACTCGCGCAGCGCATAGATTTCCACCCACAGATCGCCGAGGATCTGTTCGCCATAGGGGCGTGCGAGCGTTGCGATGGCGATGTTGCGCTTGGCCGTCGGCGACCAGATGCCGGCGGTGACGATGCCGGCTTCGCGGCTTTTCTGATGGTAGACCAGCGCGTGCTCTGCGGGGACGTTGCCTTCGATCTCAAGCCCGACCAGGATGTATTTCAGCGATTTCGTTCGCCGCGCCTTGAGAATGGCGTCGCGTCCGTTGAAATAGGGCTTGTCTGGGTCGACGAGCCAGTCGAGCCCGATTTCGTCGGGAAGCCGCTCGCGGTCGGGCCGCAATGCCGTCTCCGCAGTCGTGAAATCTGTATTGGCGACGATGAAGCCGGCCTCTATGCGGGCGCGGTTGAGCGCGCCGTAGCCGATGGCCTGCAGGCCGAACAATTGCCCGGCATCCCAGATCCGATCCCAGAGCGACAAGGCGATCTCGGTGGGGGCAAAGAGCTCGTAGCCGAGGTCGCCGGTGAAGCCGGTCCGGGAGATCAGAATCTCGTGCCCCACATGCTGGAATGTCGAAATCTGAAAAGGCTTGAGCGTCTCGATACCGGCAAATCCGGCAGCATCAAGCACCGAAAAGCTGGTCGGTCCCTGAAGTGCGACGGCGGCGAGTGTTTCCGTCTCTTCCTCGATCGTGACGTTAAAACCATCGGCGCTGTCAGCCAGCCAGGGCAGGTGACGTTCCTGGCAGCACAGGCGGAAATCGGCTTCCGCCAGGCGGAAGAGCGTGCCGTCATCCAGCACATGGCCGTGATCGTCGCACCAGGCGGTGTACTGCACCCGGCCGGACTTCAGCTTGCGCACGTCGCGCAGCGCCAGGCGATTGAGGAAACGTTCGGAATCGACGCCACGGATGCGGTATTTCACCATCGGCGAGATGTCGAAAAGGGCGCACGTCGAGCGAATGGCGAAATATTCGAGTTCGTCGTCGAAGACCGAATGCGGCGCCTTGTAACCGGCCCAGGAATACCAGTCATTGGTGGTCGACAGCGCCGCGATGCGGGAATGGAACGGCGTTTCGAGGCGCGGTGTGGCTATGTGGATCTGGCTGGCGCGGCGCTGGGCGGGATCGAGGTTCATCGTTTCTCTCCGGCAAGAATGTGGCGCGCCGCAAGCAGACCCGGCAGGCCCGAGATGCCGCCGCCCGGATGTGAGCCGGCGCTGGCGAGGAATAGCCCCTTAATCGGCGTGGAGAAGCGCGACGCAGCGTGCACGGGGCGATTCACTAGAAGCTGGTCGGCCTGCAGCTCGCCGTGGTGCCAGTGCCCGCCGGGCATACGGTAGGCGGCCTCGATATCCGGCGGTGCCACGATACGGGCGGCCTGCACGCTGCGGCCTATGCCCGGCGCATGGCGTTCGAGAACGGCGAGGGCGGACGCTCGGAGCTGATCCCTCCCGCTCTCCCAGCCTTCCTTTAAGGTGTAGGGCACGAAGGGGATCAGGGCAGAGAGTGTCGCGGCACCTGATGGAGCGAGCGCAGGCTGTGACAGGCTCGGCAGCATCACCTCCATGACGGGGTCGGCCGGAAGCTCGCCGTATTTCGAGGGATTGAAGGCGGTTTCGACATGCTGCATCGACCGGCTGATCACCAGTCGGCCGGTCAGCGCATCCTCTGGAACGCCGTTGAAGTTTGGCGGTGCATCAAGGGCGAGATCGAGCCGGGCGACATTGCCGTTCGAGCGGATATTGCCGATGGCACGCCGGAAGCCGGTGCCGATCTCGGCTGCGTCGACGAGCGCAACGAATGTTGTCTTCGGATGAACGGCAGAGACGATGATCGGTGCCGTGAGCGTCTCGCCGCTTTCCAGGACGACGCCGCTCACGGCGCCACGATCTGCCAGAATCCGACCGACGGCAGCTCCGGTTCTGAGCGTCACACCTGCCTTCAGCGCACCGGCGACGAAGGCTTCGCCGAGCGCGGCCATTCCGCCTTCGGGCACGAACTGGCCACCAATGCGTCCATTCGCTTCTCCGGTCAGGCGGTAGTAAAGGCCGAGCAGTGAGGTGGGCGAGCGCGGGCCGAGCTGGATGCCGAGCGTCGCATCAAAGGCAACAAGGGCCTTCAGGCGATCGTCGGTGAGGTATTCGTCGGCGACATCGGCGACATTCATCAGGAGCATGCGCAGGAAATCGCGCCCCTCTTCTCGCCCCTTGAATAACAGGGCAAGGCCCGCCGTACCGAGTGTGGCGAGATCGCCCATGCCAATCTTCTCGAGCGGTGGCGGTGTGCGCTTGAGGAAGCAACGCAGGATGCCGGCCTGGAAGATCAGCTTGTCGCGCAGTGTCCGGAAACGCTCGGCTTCCTCGGGCGAAACACCGGTGATCCGGTCGCCATAGGCGCCTTCCAGGATAACCGGTGCTTCGGAGCCGGACAGCACGGTGGTCGAAAGCTCCCGGCCTCCGGCGAGGTGTGCCGGCAAGGCCATCAGTTTCGCGACATCAGGATCGAGCCGGTTGATGGTCTGGGCCGGACCGTTCGCCCGGAAGCCGGGATGGAAGGTGTCTCCCCGCAAGGCGCCGCCGGCCTCCCGATGCGCTTCCAGGACCACCACCTTGCGACCGCTGCGGGAGAGGGCGGTCGCTGCGGTCAGCCCGTTGTGGCCGCCCCCGATCACGATGGCATCAAATGACGTCATGGGCTTCACTCATATGGTGCTGATCCCGCTTGAGGTCGCGCAGGATCTCCCGGGCGGCGTTGCGGCCCGGTGCGCCCATCACGCCGCCTCCGGGATGCGTCGAGGACCCGCAGATGTAGAGGCCTTTGACGGGGCTCCGATACTGTGCATAACCGGGGACCGGCCGGTTGAAGAGAAGCTGGTCGAAGGTCAGTTCGCCCTGGAAGATATTGCCTTCTGTCAGTCCGACCTCCGCTTCGATTTCGCGCGGGGTGCGCACTTCTATGTGCAGGATGCGATCCCGGAAGCCCGGCGAGTATTCCGCGATCTGGCTCACCACCGTTTCGGCGAAGGCGTCGCGATCGGCATCCATCCAGTCGCGCCCGTCGACCTTGGGTGGGCAATATTGCACGAAGCAGCTCATGAAATGTTTGCCCGGCGGCGCCATAGTCGGGTCGAGCGTGGTCGGGATCATCATGTCGATGAAGGGGTCGGCTGACCAGCGCCCGTCCTTCCAGTCGTCATAGGCCCGTTCCATGCGCTCCACGCTGTCGGTGAAATGCATGTCGCCGCGAATGCAGGTGGAGCCTTGCGGCAGGGCCGGAAACTCCGGCAGGCTGTCGAGCGCGATGTTGAGCTTGCCCGACGAGCCGCGCATCTTGAAATGGCGCACCCGGTGAACGAAGCGTTCGGGCAGGTCCCTTTCCTCGACGAGTTTGAGGAAGGTTCGTTTCACATCGGCATTTGAGACGATGGTGCGGCCGCGTACTTCTTCGCCATGGGCCAGTACCACACCGGTTGCCTCCCCGGCGCGTGTAAGCACCTTTTCGACATCGGCGCCGGTGCGGATCGTTCCGCCTGCCGCCTGGAAGGAACTTGCCAAGGCCCGGCTGATCGCGCCCATGCCGCCGCGGGCATAACCCCAGGCGCCGACCGATCCGTCGACTTCGCCCATATAGTGGTGCAGCAGCACATAAGCCGTGCCGGGCGACATCGGGCCGAGTGCCGTGCCGATGATGCCGGACAGCGCGAGATAGGCCTTCACCACATCGGTCTCGAAGTATTCGTCGAGAAAATCCGAGATCGACATGGTCCAGAAGCGGAGCGTTGCGGCCATTTCGGCGGCGGAAAAATCGCCGAAGCGTTTTGCGAGGAAGAGCAGTTCACTGACGTCGCGCGGCTTGAAGGAAAAGGGATCCGGTGCCGTGCGCATGAGAAGCGGCTGGATGAAGCGGCACTGGCGTGTCACGTCGCGGGCGTAGCGCTCATAGGCTTCGGCATCGCGCTTCGACCAGCGGGCGAAGTCGCGCCGGTGGCTGTCATGATCCCGGTAGGAGGCGAGGTAGTCGCCATCACGGGTGAAGACGGCCCCGCCTTCGTAGGAAATGACCTGCAACCCGTGTTTCGGCAGCTCCAGATCACGCATGATCTCCGGCCGGAAGAGGGAGCAGACATAGGAGCAATTGGAATAGAAAAACCCGGGCATGAGCTCGCGGCTGGTGGCAGCCCCCCCAACCCAGTCGTTCTTTTCGAGCACCAGGACATCGAGGCCGGCCTTCTGCAGATAGCAGGCCGCGACAAGGCCATTATGGCCCCCACCGATCATCACAACGTCATGGGTTTTCATGCTGTCCCCAATCATGCGTTTCTCCAAAAATGGATGAAAAACGTATGCTTGTCCATCCGTATTGAATGAACATTCAGCAAGTTTGTTGCAAAGTCCGTGAAATGGAATAGTCTGCTGCGGACGGAAGGACGGTCAGAATGGCTGAGGGTTTCGCTGGGCACTCACGGGAAAAGCGCAGGCCGGGTGGTTCGGTGTTGCGGCCCCTATCCATGCGCATGACCAGCAAGAAGGTTCTTGACACCGGAGGCTGCTGTCCACTCATCTCAGGGCTGATAAACCGGGTGCGCGGCGATGATGGCTGAGCACGGACACCTTCGGAATTGGACCCAGAGCATGAAGTCGATAAACGCCCTCCCGGATGCGGGAATTCCCGGCGACAGGAAGGGCCGCAAGGCCTCCAAGGAAGCCCGCCAGCAACAGCTCATCGAAGCGACGATCGATTCGTTGGCGAAGCGAGGCTATGCCGAAACGACGCTCGCCAATGTCGCCGATGGAGCCGGTCTGTCGCGCGGCATTGTCAATTTCCATTTCGAAAGCAAGGAGCGGCTGCTGATTGCCACCCTGCAATTCATGGCGGATGAATATGCCGGCCACTGGATGGTGGCCTATGAGAAAGCCGATCCGTCACCCGCGGCCAAGCTCTGGGCGCTCGTCGCGGCAGATTTCGACCGCAAGCTTACCACGCGGCGAAAGCTTGCGGCCTGGTGTGCCTTCTGGGGCGAGGCAAAGTCCCGGCCGACCTATCAGGCTCTGTGCGGCGCCCGGGACGCCCGTTACCAGCAGTTGTTCGAGGATCTCATCACGGCACTCAAGGCGGAAGCTGGCTATTCGTTCGAGCCTCAGGCGACGACGCTTGCCTTGTGCGCCACACTCGAGGGTTTGTGGTGGCGTCTCATGATGAATGACGGCCTGACGCGCGAGGGCGCGCATGCGGCAGCCATCGAATTTCTCGTCGTGCTTTTCCCGCGGCACATGACCCGCGATGGGCCCAACCCGACATAGCAACCCAGACCAAGGAGACCGGCCATGAAGCCCAAAACTGCATTTCGACTGTCCGTCCTGCTTTCCGGTTTCCTGGCCAGCGTCGCTCCCCCGGCCACTGCGGCCGACAACATAGTGGTGTTCGACTGGGCCGGCTACGAAGATCCCGCTTTCCATCCCAGCTATACGGAGAAGTTTGGCGGCGAGCCCGACTTTTCCTTCTTCGGCGATGAGGAAGAGGCCTTCCAGAAACTGCGCTCCGGTTTCACGGCAGACTTGGCGCATCCCTGTTCGCAAAGCGTGTCGAAATGGCGTGATGCCGGCCTGCTGGAGCCGCTCGACACCTCAAAACTCGCGAGCTGGAACGATGTCCTGCCCGGCATCAAGGCGATGAAGGGGTTGATGACCGCCGAGGATGGCACTGCCTACTTCCTGCCCTTCGAATGGGGGAATACCGTTCTCACCTATCGGACCGACACGGTGAAGCCGGAGGATGTCACCTCACTGAAGGCTTTTGCTGATCCCAAGTTCAAGGATCGCGTGTCGATCGGCGACAATGTCGACGACGCCTATGCGCTGGCGAGCCTTGCGATCGGCGTGAAGGACTGGACTAAGCTGACGGACGAACAGTTCAAGCAGGCGTCCGACTTTTTGCGCGCCGTACACCAGAATGTCCGGCTTTACTGGACGGACAATACCGATCTCAGCCAGGCAATAGCCGGCGGCGAAGTCGATCTCGCCTGGGCCTGGAACGAGACGGCGACGACGCTTGCCGCAGACGGTGTGCCCGTTGTCATGAAGAAAGACACGAAGGAAGGCATTTCGACCTGGGTCTGCGGCTATGTACGTCTCAAGGGCGGTGCCGGCAGCGAGGAGCAGCAATATGGTTTTCTGAACGCCATTACCGATCCAGCCGTCAGCAGCTACATGGTGGAGAGCTGGGGTTACGGACATTCCAATGCCAAGGGCATGGCGGCAGTCGATGCGAAGATCCTGGCCGATAAGGGATTTGCCGATGTCGACAAGTTCACCGCCAACACGTTGTTCCAGTCGCCGATGCCGACGGAACAGCGTCAGCGCATGATCGCGGAGTTTGAGAAGATCAAGTCGGGCTATTAGGTGTTTAGTTCCGGACTTTGATGGTGCAACACTCTCGTCAGCTTGGAGGGCTTCGCGATGGGACAAGTTCTAAAAGGGAGCGGCACGACGACAGAGCTGCCCTGTGATGTGAGCTGCAGAACGACGCATTTCGTTTTCGCTCCAGATTTTGTCTAGACGCAAACGCAGCTGGGGAGCTCACGACATTGATCAGATCGATCCAGCTTCCTCCGCAACTTTGTTCTCTCGTGGCTTGTAGCCGACCGATCGCAGCGCAACGTAGAAGACCGGTGTCAGGAAAAGACCTAGAATGGTTACCCCGAGCATGCCTGAGAACACTGCAGTGCCGAGCGATTGGCGCATTTCAGCGCCAGGGCCTGTCGCGATCATGAGTGGCACTACACCCAGGATAAAGGCGAATGCGGTCATCAGGATCGGCCTCAAGCGGAGGCGGCTGGCCTCTGTGGCTGCCTGGGCCGGAGTGGCGCCGTCCTCTTGGGCCTGGCGTGCAAACTCGACGATCAGAATAGCGTTCTTCGCCGCCAGGCCGATCAGCACGATCAGTCCGATTTGCGTCAGGATGTTATTGTCCTGTCCTCGCAAGAACACCCCGACCAGAGCTGCAAGCACAGCCATTGGCACGACGAGGATAATAGCAAGCGGCAGGACCCAGCTTTCATATTGGGCCGATAAAGCCAGAAAGACAAAGACGACCGACAGCGCGAATATGAAGATTGCCGTATTGCCGGTGTTGCGCTCCTGGAAGGCCAGGTCGGTCCACTCGAATGCGGTGCCGGGCGGCAGGATCTCGGCGGCCAGCGTTTCCATTTCGTCGAGCGCGGTGCCGGTGGATACGCCGGGACCCGGGTTGCCCTGGATCGGAACGGAGACATACATGTTGTATCGCTGGACAAGGGATGGTCCGGTAGTGTCCTGGATATCGACCAATGTTCCGAGCGGCACCAAGGCGCCGGTGGAGGAGCGGACCTTGAGCGAGAGAATATCCTCGCGCTCCAGCCGATACTGCTGGTCCGCCTGCGCCCGTACCTGGTAGACGCGACCGAACGCATTGAAGTCATTGACATAGGACGTGCCCAGATTGATGGAGAGCGTCTCGAAGATATTGGGGATTGGAACGCTCAAAGCGCGGGCCTTTTCGCGGTCGATTGCCAGGAAATATTGCGGGCTGGAAGCGGAAAAGGTGGTGAACACCCCTGTCAGACTTTTCGTCCGGCTGGCGGCACCCATCATTTGGTAGGCAAGGCCTAGCACGCGGCGCATATCGGAGCTGTCGCGATCGATGATCTGCATCTTGAAACCCCCAGAATTACCGACCCCACGGATGGAGGGCGGCGGCACGGCGATGATGAAAGCGTCCTGGATGCCTTGCAGCGTTCCGTAGATCTGACCGATTATCTGGTCGGCGCTGTGACCATGTTTCAACCTTTCCTCGAAAGTATCAAAGGCGGCAAACACCACGCCTGAATTCGACGCGTTGGTGAAGGTCGCTCCATTGAAGCCGGAGAATGCCACAGCGTTCTTGACGCCAGGAACGCTGAGGATGGTCTCGGAGGCGCGTTTAATCACCGCGTCGGTGCGGGCGAGCGAGGCACCGTCGGGAAGCTGCACGACAACAATTGCATAGCCCTGGTCCATCGTCGGTACAAAGCCGCTGGGTACCGTCTTGCCCATGTACCAGGTGGCTGCCAGAAGGCCTACAAAGACAGTAATGGTGGCGCCGAGCCCGATCCGTGTCGAGACCAGATGGCCGATAACCCAGGCATAGCCCTCTGTCATGCGGCCGAAACCATTGTTAAAGGCGTTGGCGAAAGCCCGGGCAACGCGCGTGAATGGGTTGCGCGTTTCATGGTGCTCCTCGTGAGGCCGAAGCAGCAGGGCTGCAAGTGCCGGCGACAGCGTGAGCGAGTTCAGCGCCGAAATGGCAGTAGCCACCGAAATCGTTGCGGCGAACTGGAGATAGAACTGCCCTGATATGCCAGGAATGAAAGCCGTTGGTACGAAGACGGCGATGAGCACAAGTGAGATCGCGATGATAGCGGTGCCGACTTCGTCCATTGTCACATGCGCCGCCTGTTTAGGGGTCATGCCCCTGGCCAGATTGCGCTCCACATTCTCCACGACCACGATCGCGTCATCGACGACGATGCCAATGGCCAGCACCAGACCGAACAGGGTGAGCATATTCAGAGAGAATCCGAAGGCGAGCAAAAATGCAAAACACCCGATCAATGAAACGGGGATGGCAATGATTGGGATCAGAGCCGTGCGCCAGGACTGCAGGAACACCAGAACCACGATGGCGACGAGAAGGGCAGCTTCGAAGATTGTTTTGTAGACCTCGGTGATGGATTCCGAGATGAATTCGGTCGGATCGTAGACAATGGTGTATTCGAGGCCAGGCGGGAAATCCTTCTTCAAGGTTTCCATCGTCGCCCTGATTTGCTCGGCAGCTTCGAGTGCATTGGTGCCTGGCCTCGAAAAGATGCCGAGCGCGACGGCGACTTTGCCGTCCAGATAACTATTCGTGGCGTAATCCTTAGCGCCTAACTCGATACGAGCAATGTCTTGCAACTGCACCAGCCGGCCGCTCTCCGTCGCTTTCACGATGACGTATCGGAACTGTCGGGCGTCACTGAACCGGCCCTCGGTTGTCACGGTATACTGGAAGGCATTGGCGCCAGCGTTTGGCGGCCCACCGATTGATCCACCGGAGACCTGCACGTTTTGGTCACGCAACGACTGTACGACGTCGCTTGACGTCATGCCGTAAGATGCAAGTTTTTCGGGGTCGAGCCAGATGCGCAGCGCATATTCGCGTTCGCCGAACAGGACGACGTCTCCCACGCCGTCCAGTCTCACAAGCAGATCGCGGGCACGGCTGCGGGCATAGTTGGAGACATAGAGCTGGTCATAGCGGTCGTTGGGCGAGATCAGGTGCACGACCATCATCAGGTCAGGCGAACTCTTGGCCGTCGTCACGCCGATGCGGCGGACTTCTTCCGGCAGGCGCGGCTCGGCGATTGCAACACGGTTCTGGACCAGGACCTGCGCCTTGTCTAGGTCCGTGCCAAGCTTGAAGGTGACGGTAAGCGCCATTGAGCCGTCGGCTGTCGAATAGGAGGACATATAGAGCATGTCCTCGACGCCGTTGATCTCCTGTTCGAGTGGCGTCGATACCGTGTCGGCGATCGTTTCCGCATCGGCGCCCGGATAGGCGGTGCGGATGACAATGGTGGGCGGTGCGATTTCGGGATATTGGGCGACTGGGAGCTGGAAGTAGGCGATACTGCCGATGATCACCAGAAAGATTGACAAGACCGACGCAAAGATCGGCCTGTCCACGAAGAAATGGGCAAATCTCATTGGTCGCTCTCCGTCGTCGCTGCCTCGGGGGGCAGCACCACGAGCGTCGGATCCACGATCACGCCGGGACGTAAGCGCATCAGGCCGTTGACGACGATCGTCTCGTTCCCGGTCAAACCCTCGCGAATGACGCGGTAGCCATAAAGCCTCGGTCCAAGCCGCACCTGCTTCGTTGAAACGCTGCCGTCTTCGGCAACGACATAGACGATCCGTTGATCCTGATCGGAGCCAATTGCTTCATCAGGCACAAGAATGCCCTGATACGTATTGGAAGCAGCAACCTCGACACGGCCGAACAAACCGGGCTGCAGGATAAATTTGGGATTGTCGAAGCGGGCCCGCACACGCATTGTGCCGGTTTCTCGATCGACCCGGTTTTCTGCGAAATCAAGCTTGCCGGCGAACGGCTTTTCGGCGGAATCCGCTATTGTCACGGTCACCGCCAACGAACCGCCGCCTTCCTGCAGATTACGCCCCTGCTCGCGGGCAACGCGCGCGTAGCTCAAAAGACGGCGCTCATCGACATCGAAGTAGAAGTCGATCGGATCAAGCGAAACAATTGTCGTCAGCGCAGTCTGATCCGCTTGCACGAGATTTCCGACTGAGATCAGACGTCGATCAATGCGTCCGCTAAGCGGTGCCTTGATAATCGTATATTCCATGTCGAGTTTTGCACGGGCGAGGCTTGCCTCGGTTCCACGTAGGTTGGCCTGTGCGGATTGAAGCTCGCGACGACGGTCATCAAGGGTGGAGACGGAAAGCGTTCCCTTTTGCACCAGTGATTCCGTGCGGGAAAATTCGGCTTCGGCGAAGGTCAGCGTCGACCTCGCGACTTCCTGCGACGAGGTGGCGATGTCCAGTGCGGTCTGAAATGGCCGCTGGTCAATGACGAAGAGTTTGTCGCCCTTGTTCACCATAGCACCATCGGTGAAATCGACCTGATCAAGATAGCCGCCGACCCGCGAGCGGAGCGTCACTTCGTCCACGGCCTCGAACCGGCCGATGAACTCATCGCTATCGATAACGTCGCGGACGACGGGCTTGGCCACCGTGACCGCTGCCTTGGGCTGTTCCTGTGCAAGGGAGGAGGTTGCGCACAGACCTGCGCAGAAAAGCAACAATGCCGCAATCCACTGGTGTCGTCGCATTTGTAAACTCCGAAAGAGCACCAAGCACTATTCATCGGGCGGTTGCACGAATGTGTTGGTTCAATTGAGTAACACTTGATCAAGCTCGAATTTACGTCGATGTGGTAATGCGCATGATTGTGAGACAAGCTGAGGTACCTGAAAGAGTGAGTTTTCAGGTCTTTAAAATGTCTTCACCAAGGATAGAAATCCCGAGGCTACAAGAACGAATACTTGTTTGGACGCTAGCCTACATCATTCGATTGTCTTGTCATCATGGAAATACGGTTTTCTGGAAGCCAGGGCGGCACGGTGTTTGGTCAAGGGAATCTGAGCTTGTCCATCATGCTTTCACTTCGTTGATGCAGACAGATCGGGCAAGGTCAATTTGCAAGCGTCGCTGCAAAACCAACGGCGAACAACTGCCGTGGTACTGATCTTGACATAAGACGTCGCAGCACCATTCGTTGCACAGCCGTCGGGGGGCGCCTCTCTCCGGGATCGGCGTCATCGGTGTTCCCCGCCGCTGGCGAGCGCCGTCACGTTGGTTGACCTCTGTCGTCAGCTCTCTTTGTCCCAATACCAGGCCACGTATTGCCGCTTGCGATCGCGCTTCCGGTCAGCCAGAGAGCGTTTGATGGCGCGCACATCGGATTTTTCGGCCGCGAACCAGACGAAGGTGTCGTCACCGACATTCTCAAGCGCGGCCTTCACCCGGCCAACCAGAGTTTTGGCGCCATCCGCGGCATAGGACGCCCGATGAAGCCACTCTGTATATAGTCGACCTTGAGTGCGAAGTGCTTGCTCCTCGCCGGCATTCTCGACTTCGATGAGCGCAGTCATCGTCACGCCTGGTGGCGCTTCTTCCACCATGCGCGCGATTGCCGGAAGCGCGCTTTCATCACCAGCAAAGAAAATTACGTCTGCTTGTGGCAAACCTCCTCCTCCGGGCCCCATAAGCGCCACCTGCTCTCCGGCCATTGTGTCTCGCGCAAAGTCAGCGCCAGGCGTGGCGACCCCTTCGGCAGGATGCTGCAGGAAGTCGATGCAAACACGATTGCTTTCAAGGTCGACGCTACGGATCGTGTAAACCCGCACAATCAGTTCGTCCTCGCCTTCGGGCCAGCCGATCCGGCCATTTGCTTCAAGATTCGGCCAGACCGGTGTTCGGCCCCTCGGCGGCACGAGCAGCCGAACGTGCATGCTGCCCCCGATGAATGGCGACACATCGGCGAGCGACAGGGTGACGCGTCGCATGCGCGGCGTCACGTCTTCCGCGGACACGACCGTTGCCTCGAAGAAGCCGGGCGGCCTAACCTTCGGGGCGGGCGTCGACCATTCGAGGGAGAATGGCTGTTCTCCCGCGAAATAGAAAAGATGCTCGGCAAACATCGTCCGAGTTGCTGCCAGCGCCTCGTCATTTTCCGATCGTATCTCGATATTCAGGAAGTCATCCGTGGTTGCGATTTCGATCGTCCAGTCCGTCGATTTGAGGGTGGCGATGCCATCCTTGTAGACGACGTCCGAATGCTCCAGGAAATGTTCGCAGATCTCGTCAAGCATGGCGGTGACATTGGCGGGGTGCGCAATGCCAGAGAGTTTAACGGCATGGAAATCGGTCATGATCTTGCCTCGATAGATGGAGGGGGTTTCTGCTGCATGTGGTGACGCCCGATGGGAAGCATCATCGGTCTGTCCGAGGTCGGGTCGATGAGGATCCTGCTTTCGAGGCCAAATACACGGCGCACCATGTCCTCGGTGAGCACGGACCGAGGGTCCCCCGTGCGGATCGGACTACCGTCGAACATGGCGACGAGATGGTCTGCATATCGGGCAGCGAGGTTCAGGTCGTGCAGGACCATGACGATGGTCGTGCCGCGGGACCGATTGAGATCCGTCAGCAGGTCGAGCACGTCGATCTGGTGGCTGATGTCAAGGAAGGTCGTCGGTTCATCGAGAAGCAGGATTTCGGTCTCCTGCGCCAGTGCCATGGCAATCCATGCCCGCTGTCGTTGACCGCCGGAGAGTTCGTCCACCGGACGCTCTGCGAGGTCTGCGGTCTGAGTGGCCTCAAGCGCGTCTGCGATGGCCTTGTCGTCGGCCTTGGTCCAGGAGGCGAACAGACCGTGATGCGGGTGTCGGCCCCGACTGACGAGATCCATGACCGTGATGCCATCCGGCGCGATGGGGGACTGCGGAAGCAGGCCGAGCCGCCGGGCGAGCTCACGGGTCGGGAGCCGGTGGATTGCCCGGCCATCAAGCAGGACTTCGCCACTCTTCGGAGCAATCAGCCGTGACAGGGACTTGAGCAGGGTGGATTTGCCACAGGCATTGGCACCGACGATCGCGGTGATCCGGCCGCAGGGAATGATGAGGTCCAGTTCCTGCAGGACGAGGTTCTCGCCATAGCCGGCCGAAAGCGATTTCGCCTCAAGGCGGGGATCGGTCATGGCGTACCTCCTGGACGGTTGTTCCGGATGATCAGTATGATGAGATAGGGCGCGCCGAGGGCGCCGGTGACGACACCGACCGGGTAGCGGCCGGGAAGCAGGAACTGACCGACGAAGTCCCCGATCAGAACCAGCAGGGCGCCGACCATGCCCGCCGGCAGAAGGATCGAACTGCGTCGCCCGAACATGCCGGTGGCGATCGGCCCTGCAAGAAACGCGACGAAGGCGATCGGGCCGGTGACGGCGGTGGCCGTCGCGATCAATCCGACGGCTGAAATCATCACGATGAGGCGCGTCGCTGGTACGTTCACCCCAAGGGCTGTTGCCGTCTCGTCACCGGTTCGCATGGCTTCCAGATCGCGGCCCTTGAAGAGAATGAGCGCGCCGAAGACAAGAAGGGATGCCATCACGGGGAGGCTCTGCTCAAGCTTTGCCCCGTTGAGGCTGCCGGTCAGCCAGCGCATGGCTTCCTGCAGGGTGAAGGCGGGGGCGCGGGAGAGCACATAGGCAATCATGCTTTCCAGCATGGCCGAAACGCCGATCCCGACGAGGATGAGGCGCGAACCGGCCACACCATTTTTCGCCGAGAGGCCATAGACCAGAAGCGCGACCGCGAGGCCGGCGCCCACGGCAAGCAAGGAGACGGCCGGGCCGCTCAGCGACAGAATGACGATTGCGAAGACCGCTGCGGCGCTCGCTCCGGACGTGATGCCGATGATGTCGGGGCTGGCGAGCGGATTGCGCAGCATGGTCTGGAAAGCCGCTCCACCGAGCCCGAAGCTGACACCGGCGACGACCGCGAGAACCGCGCGCGGCAGCCGCAACTGGCCGACGGTGAAGTCGGCACCGGGAACACTCTCCCCTGAGAGAACACTGATGACGTCGGCAAGGGGCGTGAACGTCTGCCCCGCCATCAGCGTGAGAAGGAAGCCGAGCGTCGCCAGGACCGACATGAGTGCCAGGAGTGTATGGCGACGTCGGGATTGGCGCCCTCGGCTCGACGCGATCATCGCGGCAGTCAGTGGAGGGATCTGGAGGCCGTTCACAGGTCTCTCACCTTCTGTCGTCGGACGATGAAGATGAAGAAGGGCGCGCCGATCAGGGCGGTGACGACACCGACTTCCAACTCGGAGGGGCGCGCGGCCAGACGCCCCAGGATGTCGCTCGCAGTCAGCAGAGTGGCGCCTCCAAGGGCAGAAAACGGCAGCAGCCAGCGGTGATCCACCCCGACCAGCAGCCGGCAGGCATGGGGAACGACAAGCCCGACAAAGCCGATCGGGCCGCAGACGGCTGTTGTCGCGCCGCAGAGCATCACCGCGCCGAGCGTTGCCGTTACCCGGGCAAGCGCGACGCGTTCTCCGAGGCCTGCTGCAAGTTCGTCCCCGAGAGCCAGCGCGTTGAGCCGTCGGGCAGAGAGAAGGCAGAGGACGAAGCCGACCAAGAGGAAGGCGTAGACCGGTTCCATGCGTTCGAACGTCGCGCCGCCGACACCGCCGATCTGCCAGGAGCGGATGCCGCCGGCAATGTCCGCCCGGGGAAGAACAACCGCGATGACGAGCGAGGAAAACGCAATCGACGTCGCCGTACCTGACAGCGCGAGCTTCAGCGGCGTTGCGCCACCGCGACCCATCGAGCCGATGACATAGACGAAGACTGCGGTCGCTGCCGCACCCGCGATCGCGACCCAGATGAAGGTATGGGCGGAACTGATACCGAACCATGCAACGCCGACCACGACGGCCAGCGAGGCGCCTATATTGATACCGAGAATGCCGGGATCGGCGAGCGGATTGCGCGTGACGCCCTGCATGACCGCACCGGCGAGGCCGAGGGTCGCGCCCGCCATCAAGGCAAGGATGGTCCGCGGAATGCGGGTAGCCACTGCTGCGCGATCCAGCGTCGATGTATCGCCAGAGATTGCAGCCAGGACATCGGCCATCGGCACATCGCGCGTGCCGATCATCAGCGAGAGGATCGCGACCGCGATGCCGATTGCGACGACCGTGCCGAACCAGGCCACCCGTCCCATGTTAACCGCGCGACCGGACGATTGCTGGCGTGCCTGATGTTTCGCGAGCGCCGTCATTCCGTCTTTCTGGCCGCTTCCGCCAGCATGGCGACGTAGGCGGGCAGCACCCAGGTGATCGACAGGGGCGTGGGATTGGCGGCGGTGCCGATCGGGTCGCGGCCCAGCATGACGATTGCGTCATGCTTGACGGCAGGCATGTGGGCGAGCAGCGGATTGGCCTTCATCGCCTCGATCAATCCCCGGTCGCCATAGGTCACGAGGATGTCGACGTCATCGAAGAGATCGATCTGTTCGGCACTGATCGAGCCTGCAAAGCTGCCGGTCGAAGATGCCTGAACGACGCTTTTCGGCATGGCGAGGCCGAGATCTGCAAAGAAGCGGACGCGTGTGTCCTGCGTCGTGTAGAAGTTGACGATGCTGAGGTCATTGGCGTCGAGATGGGTGACGAACATGGCCGTCTTGCCCTTCAGTTCCGGATACTTCGCCACCTCGGTAGCGATCTTGCGCTCGATGTCTGCAATCAGCGTCTCGCCTTCCTGGGCGAGGCCGAGACCGGCGCTGTCGAAACGGATCATCTCGCGCCAGTCTGTCGACCAGGGCGCCTGGGGATAGGCGACGACCGGTGCAATCTGGCTCAAGGTGTCGTAGTCGGACTGGCTGAGCCCCGAATAAGCGGCCAGAATGACGTCCGGTTGCGTTCCGGCGACAGCTTCGAAATCGATGCCATCGCCTTCATCGTACAGCCTAGGCGCTGCGGCGCCGAGTTCCTTCAATCGTTCTGCCACCCATGGCAGCAGGCCGTCACCATCGTCATCGCCGAAATTGGCAGCCGCCATGCCGACCGGGACGACCCCAAGGGCGAGGGGGACTTCGTGATTGGCCCAGGCCACCGTCGCCACTCGTTGTGGCCTCTCGGCGACCATCGTCGTGCCGAGCGCGTGTTTAATTTCAACGGGAAAGCGATCTTGCTCGTCTGCTTGTGCGGTGGTGCCGGCGACACATAGGAGAATTGCTGCAACGGGCGCCAGGTGATTCAAGTTGATCCGCATGGTCACAATCATCCCTTGATTAAGTTGACCGTCCCTCTCAGCTTCAATTCGTCGGGTCAAGCAATTTGGTACAGCGGAGCCACATGCCCTCTTGATTTTCCGGGGAATCTTACAAAAAAAGGAAATTTACAATACTGGATGAAAGTTATCCAGTTAATGGCGGGCAGACCGATACGATTGCAGTCTGCAGCGAACCTACGCTTGGGTGTTGCAAGCCTCCGCTGTCGGTCGGCTCCCGACGGTGAACCTGGAGGTTCATCGAGACGGAATGTCGGAACGTCAAATTCTGGAAAAAACATGATCAGAGTCATTTCCGCCGGAGGCACAGCCCGAGCTTCCATCCGCCACCGCACAGCCATCCTCCTTGGCTGCACGGCTTTCGTCGCATTGATACCCGCATTTGCGGGTGCGCAGGACGCTCAGGCTGACAACGAGTCGACCGTGCTCCAGACCATCACCGTGGAGGGGGCCGGCAAGCGAGACGCGGATTCCAAGTCGATCGTTGCTAACGAGTCGAATGCCGTGGGCAAGATGCCCGGCGAGATTCTGACGACACCAGCCACCGTGTCGGTCATCACGTCGAAGGAAATCGAGCAGCGCGCCGCCGATACCGTCGAGAAGGTGGTGCAGTATACCGCTGGCGTCGTCACGGACTACTACGGTTCCGACGACCGCTTCGACTACGTCAAGATCCGCGGCTTCACGCCCTTCACCTATCGCGACGGTCTCATGGTGGGCCGGACCTGGACAGGTATCAGGGAAGAGCCCTATGCCTTCGAAAGGCTCGAAGTCCTGAAGGGCGCGAACTCCACCGGTTTCGGCGTTTCGGATCCGGGCGGTGCGATCAACTATGTCACGAAAATGCCGCGTAGCGAGCGCTTCGGTGAGGTCTATGGCACCACCGGTTCCTTTGCTCACAAGGAGGCGGGCTTCGATTTTGGTGACAACCTCACAGAGGACGATACGCTCTCCTATCGTCTGACAGGCAAAGTCCAGCGCGCCGACGGTGAATACGACTTTTCGGAGAATGACGAGAACTTCATCCAGGGCGGCGTGACCTGGCGTCCGACCGACATGACTGCCTTGACATTCGTCTTCGATCACCTGGGCCGCGATGGCACCCCAAGTGGCGGCGGTCATCCGCTTTATACCGATTTCGACCGCGACCGGTTCTTCGGAGAGCCGGACTACAACTACGATACGACGAACCGCAATACCTATTCGCTGATGTTCGAGCATGATTTCGGCAATGGCCTGTCCTTCGGCTCGAATGCCCGACACAGCAAGTCCAATACTGGTTTCGGCTATGCCTACATCTGGGATTCCTTGGGTGCCAGCAGTTCGTCCGACACTCTGGCGGATCGCAGTTATTTCGGCAGCGAGCGCTCGTCCGAGCAGTTTGTCGCCGATGCCCACTTCCTCTATGAGACGCAGTTCGATCAGGTCGAAAGCCGCACGCTGGCCGGCATCGACTACAGCAATTTCGATTCCAGCGGGGCAAACTACTATACCGCGGCACCGCAGATCGATTGGCTAAACCCGGTCTATTCCGGAGCTCCGGGTGCTCTGTCGCCTTATAGCAGTTCGCGACAGGAGCAGGTCACACGGGCGATCTATCTCCAGCAGGACCTGATCTTTTCGGACCGCCTCACGGCCAGTGTCGGTCTACGCAATGACTGGCTGGACCTCGATGACACCGATCTATTGGCGAATTCGACGGACAATGGTGACTACAGTGAGCTGAGCAAGCGCGTCGGTCTCAGCTACAAGATCACCGAGGAGCTCGCAGCCTATGTCAGCTATGCCGAATCCGTAGCGCCCCCGAGCACAGGCAATGAGCCGACTTATGGCAAACAATATGAGGCAGGGATCAAGTATCGTCCGGACGCATTCCCGGCAATGATCACGGCTTCCATCTATGACCTGACGCTGGAAAATATCACGACATACGAGGCACCGGTCTATCTGCCCAACACGGTTGAGGAAATCCGCCACCGCGGCTTTGATCTCGAGGCGAAGGTCGAACTGACGTCGAACGTCAACCTGATCGGTGCCTATTCCTACATTGATTCGAAAATCGTTGATGCAGGGAGCTATGACGGCAAGCGTTTTGCCCAAGTGCCCCAGCACATGGCTTCGCTCTGGGGCACCTATACGCTGGAAGGCGAGGGTGCACGGGGTGACATGACCTTCGGTGCCGGCGCTCGTTTCATCGGCTCCTACTATTTCGACAATGCGAACACGCGGAAGTCGGACGGGGCAGTCATCTTCGATGCGTCCTTCACCTACGCCATCAAGGAGAATACGAGTTTCCAGTTGAACGCCAGCAATCTGTTCGACGAGAAGCACGTCGCCAACAACGACGGTGGCGCGCTCTACTACAACCCTGGCCGCACGATCTACGCGACCATCCGCCAGACCTGGTGACCAACGCAGGCCCGACCGCATACCAGAGGCGGTCGGGCCTGCGCCTTCAATCGGAATGAGGCTTACGCCGCCAGGCCGCTGGTGTATCGCCGGTCACGCCCCGGAAGACCTTGGTCATATGGGCTTGGTCTGTGAAGCCCAGCTGCGCACTGATCGCCGCAATGCTCAGGGTGGTCTCGGTTAGCAATTTGCTTGCGAGGTCGATTCGGCGCGACAATTGCCACTGCAAGGGTGTTTTGCCTGTTGTCTGCCGAAAGACGGTGCCGAACCAGCTTTCCGACAAACCCACAACGTCGGCCATTTCGGCCACTGACAGACGTCTGCCGCCACAATTGGCGAAGAAGGCCGAGAGCCGGTTCAGTTGCGCCTGGGTCAGCCGCCCGCCGGAAGCCGTGCAATTCGCGTCGTCACCCCGCAGATCCAGAAGCCCTGTGACGATGCTGCCGATCAGATTTTCGGCAAAGGCCGGGTGCCTGACATGTGTGGAGAGTTCGTCGACGACGAGGTTCGCCAAACTGGTTAGCGGTCCCGGGTCGTGCAGTTCCATAGGCTTTTTCAGGGCCGCGCGGGCTGCGGAAGTGCCGATCACGGGGGCAACGTAGCGCATCAGGCGGTCGTGGTGGAGATGCAGATCCAGATGTGAGAAACGATGGCGGCGCGTGAACCTAGTCCACATGGGTACGCCAGCCGGTACATAGATTGCGCGTGCCAATCCGCGTTCACCGTGCTCGACTTCTCCGCGTCGATCGGCCACCTGGATATGACCGCTTACGTCGTTGAAGAAGAACATGATGCGTGGATCTGGAGACAGGTAATATCCGCTAGCGCCCGCGTGGCCCTCGGCATCCCAATGGACGCCGACAATGCCGTCGAGGGACCGCCACTTGGCCGGCAGGACGGCCCGGATGCCGTCTGTCTCTGTCTGCATCGAATGTAGATAGGTCAAATTCTCGCCTTTCGCCCCGTCTTCCGTGACCTGCACGTCTTCGGAAACCAGCCTTACCTTTGTCCAGAAATGCGATCCAGGTCAAGAAAGATGAGAATCTCTATCACGTTAAACTCAGCCAAGGACGTCACCTCGCTGCGCGCACGTCACCACGAAACAAGTAAGTGAATTTCTGCCGAGATTTCGATCAGTTCCCCCACGCGCAGAGCGAAGTTTCCCAAGGATACGGGATTGCTGGTCACACTTGGTGCCACGAACTGTGTGGCGGCCTCTGCCGTCAAGCGCGTCGATCATGGGCAGATCGGGCAGGCTGATGGCAGACATTGGGGCGCGCCCTGCCTGCCTTAATTTCGCAATGCGCAAGTCACGTTATTCGCATTGACAGGCGCTCGAGGATTGGATGTGCGAACCGGCGTTTTGGGTCGACGGGCATCAGGATTTGCGGCGAATTCTCAGACTGATCGGATGTGAGCATGCCCGCATGTCGGCGTCTTTGCAGCTTGACGTTCACTGGACAAATTTGCCCCCGGCGGATGAGCGCGGGGGCAAAATCAAGACTAAAGCTCGGTGCGTACCACCATGTCCTGCGATCAGCTGTGCGTGATCTTGGTGCCAAGTACCTTCATGCATTCGCGCATGAATGCGGCCAGTCCTGTCCAACCTTTGGCGGAGACCATATTGCCATCGACATAGGCCTCCGTTGGCTTGACATCGATGTAGATGCCACCGACAGCCGTCACCTCTGGCTCGCAGGCGCCCAGTCCCGCGACCTTCTTGCCTTTCAGAACGCCGGGCACCGCCATCAGGATCTGAACGCCGTGGCAGATCGTGAAAATCGGTTTGCCGGTCTGGTGGAAATGGAGAACCATGGCCTGCACACGCTTGTCGGTGCGGATGTATTCCGGCCCGCGACCACCTGCTGCGTAGACGGCATCGTAGTCCTCGACCTTCACGTCTGAAAAGGTCTTGTTGATATCGGCATAATGGCCAAGCTTTTCAGTATAGGTCTGGTCACCCTCGAAATCATGCAACGAGGTCTTGATACGGTCGCCCGCATTCTTGTCGGGGCAAACGACATGCACCGTGTGCCCGACCGCTTCCATGCCCTGCTGAAATACAAAGATTTCATACTCCTCGGTGAACTCGCCGGTGAGCATGAGGATTTTCTTGCCGTTCATATCGTGTCTCCTCTTGGTATGGTAGTCGGATGACGCCGGGCCAAACCTGGCGTCATCCTCATCATCAGAACGGGGAATCGGGGAAGTAGAACTGGTCCGCATTCTCCGGGGTGATCAGTGGTGCGTCGAGCTTGAAGGAGCCTCGCATTGGCGCCTGTCCGGTGAACTGTCCGGCAGTCATGTAGATGGCAGACTTGATCATTGACGGCGGATAGGGCGTCGAGATCGGCGTGCGTTTGTCACCTGCCTTGACCATCTCGATGACCTGTTTCATGCCATTGCCGCCGAGCGCATACTTGATGTCGGTCCGGCCGGCACGATCGACGGCTTCAATGACACCAAGCAACATGTCGTCGTCGTTGGCCCAAACAGCATCGATTTGAGGATATTTGGCCAGATAGTCCTGCATCAGCTTGAACGCTTCGTCCTGGTTCCAGTTGGCATACTGGATGTCGAGGATCTTGATCTTGGTTCCGGCAATGACATCCGAAAAACCCTTGATGCGTTCGTCATCGATAACGGTCGGGATGCCGCGCAATACGACGATCTGGCCTTCGCCGCCCAGCTTTTCCGACAGCCAGCGTGCGGTGTTGGCGCCCACGGCAATGTTGTCGCCAGCAACGTATAGATCTTGGATCGACGGGTCGGCCAGGCCACGATCGACCACGGCAACGAAGGTGCCCTTTGCCTTGACCTGCTCAACCGGCCCCGTCAGTTCCTCCGAGGTGAAGGGCAGGATAACCAGAGCATCAAGTGCGCGGGTTGCGGACAGGTCTTCCAGGGAAGATACCTGTGCGGTGGCCGATGCTGCCGTCGAGACCACAACGTCGATGTTGGGGAATGCGGCTTCGATTTCCTTTTCGGCCTGCTGGGCGTGGTAGACGACGCCGCCGGTCCAGCCATGCGTTGCCGCGGGAATGGACACGGCAATCGTGACCTTCTTGTCCTGCGCCTGCGCGCTGCCGAGCGGCAAAGCCAAGACGATGGCTGCCGTTGAGAGTAGAATTCTTGCCTTAAGTGTAATGGACTTCATGTTTCACTCCTCCTTTTGAAGTCTTCAGCCGTGTTCAACGGCTTGCGGTAAATCGATGTGCGAGCATGGCGATGATGATGATTGCGCCCTGCACGGCCGCGATGAGGTATTCCGACACCAAGTCCGACAGGACCATGACATTGGCGATAACCTCGAGAATGAGCGCACCTGCTACGGTGCCCCCTATGCGCCCCCTGCCTCCTCGCAGGAGAGTGCCGCCAATCACCACAGCTGTGATGACTTGTAGTTCCCACAATTGCCCCGTTGTCGGTGTCGCAGCGCCCAGTCGCGGCACGTAGCAGATGGCAGCCACGGCCACGCACAATCCTTGGATCACGTAGGCACCGGTGCGGACAACGCCGACATTCACGCCGGAAAAGCGCGCCACCTCGACATTGGAGCCGGCAGAGGTCAGGCGACGGCCATATTTGGTGCGATAGAGCACGAACCCACCGAGAAGCACGACAACAAAGGTGATCAGGACCGGGTAGGGGACCCCGAGAAAATCGCCGAAATACACTGGTCGATAGGCATCCCTAAGTCCCCGGTCGATCGGCAGTGAACCGCCGTCGGTCATGAATGTGATGAAGGCGCGAAATATGCCCATCGTGCCAAGCGTGACGATGAAAGGCTCAATTCTTCCGACAGTCACGATGAGCCCGTTAAACAAGCCGCAAAGTCCGCCGACGACAATAGCCACGCCGGCACCCATCGGTATGGCCCAGCTGCCATAAGCCGGAGCGAGGTCGTTCATCACCATGATCATGATGCCGGTGACAAATGCCATCATGGATCCGACTGACAGATCGAGCCCGCCCGATGCAATCACGAAGGTTGCTCCGACCGCAATGATTGCAATGAATGCGCTGCGGGTGATCACGTTCATCAGGTTGGCCGATGAGGTGAAATTGGAATTGATCAGCGCCCCAAGCAATACAATCACTGCAAGCGCGATGAATGGTGCAAGATCGGCCCAACGAATCCGATATCCTTCGTCAGCCGTCGCGATGGTTGCTGTCGCTGTGGTCATGTTGTTCCTCCCCAACGTTTCCATGTCCGCCTGTGGTGGCGGCATAGACGACGTTCTCCTCATTGATTTCGTCACCACGAAGCTCGGCGACGATCCTCCCTGCACGCATCACAAGAACCCGGTCGGCGAGGCCAACCAGCTCCTGCATTTCCGACGAGATAACGATGCAGGCCTTGCCTGCCCGCACCATCGCGTCGATGAATTCGTAGATCTGGCTTTTGTTGCCGATGTCGATACCGCGCGTCGGCTCGTCAATGATGACAACCGACGGATCGGCCATCATCACTTTTGCCAGCAGCAGCTTCTGCTGATTGCCGCCGGAGAGCTTGCCTGCCTCAAGCATCAGCGACCGCACGCGGATGTCGTAGCCGGTAACGGCCTTGCGAAGATTTGCGAGTTCCTCGCGCTTGTCGAGCACCGCACTCGGATTGACGGTATCCAGCGCCTGCAAAGTCAGGTTCGGCCCCAGTCTCTCCTCCAGGAGTAGTCCTTTTCCCTTGCGATCCTCGGTCAGGTATACGAGCCCGGCGTCCATCAATGTGCGAACGGAGCGCTGGCCGATTTCCTTGCCGTGCAGCATGACCTTGGCAGCATGCGACGGCCGCAGTCCCATCAATCCCTCGATCAACTCGGTGCGCCCCGCGCCGATCATGCCGCCAATTCCGAGGACCTCGCCGGGGCTGACGCTGAACGAGACCTTCTGCGTGCCGTGATCCACCGCCAGGTCACTGACCGCCAGGATCGGCGATGCCGTCGTGACAGGGCGCTTGTGCGGATAGAGCATTTCGAGTTCGCGCCCGACCATAAGCTCCGCCATGTCCCGCTGACCGAGCGTGGCGGCAGACCAGGTGCCGATCATGCAGCCGTCACGAAGCACGGTGACCCGGTCTGCGAGCGCCTGCACTTCATCGAGGCGGTGCGAGATGTAGAGAACCGCAACGCCTTGACTGCGCAGGTTGCGGACGATGTCCAGAAGGGCTGTAACCTCGTCATTTGCCAGCACAGCGGTCGGTTCGTCGAGAATGACGACCTTGCGCTCATCCAGAAGAGCGCGGGCAATTTGCACCAGTTGCCGCTGCGCGAGCGGCAGGTCGCCTACCCGGTCTCGGGGCCGCGCAGAAGATCCGACCCGTTGCAGCAATTCCGCCGTGCGGCGGTTCATCGCCTTGTCGTTGACCATCGGCCCAGGTCCCAATTCGCGACCCAGAAACAGGTTTTCCGCGACGGTCAGGTCAGCAGCCAGGAGGATTTCCTGATGGACGAGAACGATGCCGGCATGCTCGGCTTCCACAGCATTGCGAAACTGTACTGGCCGTCCATCCATGCTTATGTGTCCGGCCGTCGGTGCAACATGGCCGGATAGAAGTTTCATCAGTGTCGATTTTCCGGCACCGTTTTCACCGATGATCGCGTGCACCTCACCGGCGCGGATGTCCAGCGTGATATCAGACAGGACGGTGATCGGCCCATAGGTCTTGCCCAAGCCATCGGCCTGCAATGCAACATCCGGAGACATCACCGGCTGCCCGTCAACATCTGGCGACAGGACCGCGTTCATTCGAATGCCGACAGCAGACGGTCGCGCGAGCGTTCGATATGCACGTGCATCGCGTCATGGGCAGCCTGGGCATCGCCGGACCGGAAGGCTGCCAACAGGCTTTCATGTTCTTCCAGCGCTTCCTGTGTGACCCGCGTATGGAACATCAGTCGGAAGATGTGCAAGTGAACATGCTGGTTGAACAGCGTTGCCCGGATGACTTCGTTTCCTGCGATTTTGAGGATCTCATCATGAAAGAGGGCGTCTGCGCGCGCGAACCGCGAATACCGGGTGTTGCGATCGACCGGCGGCGCGCCGTTGCCCATGTCGGCTGCTGAACTCTCCAGTTGTTGCAGCGCTTCCGGCGTCATGTTTTGGGCGGCGAGCCTAGCGCCTTCAGGCTCAATCAGCAGGCGAAAGGCATAGAGGTCCTCGAATTGCTTGCGTGTCCATTGAGGCGCGGCGCTGTAGCCGATGAGATGCGCTTTGTGAACGAGCCCTTCGCGTTCGAGCCGGCTGAGGGCTTCACGGATGGGGGTTTGCGACACATTCAGTTCGCGCGCCAGAACGTCGATCGGGATTCGCGCACCCGGAGCGATCTCAAGCGACATCAAGCGGTGGTAGATGCTGTCATAGACGCCTTCGACCACGCTGATTGGCCTGATGCCTGTTGATTTGCTTTCCCGCTCGGCTGCGAATGCCACTCTTATTCTCCTGAAGCCTTATTGACACCGCCGCATTTGTTGCAAATAAGATATCCTATGTCAAATACAATATCGTATATGATCTGATATAGGATCTAGGTAATGTTGGTTCCCGCCGAGCGGCTTATGAAATTGGCGATCTCTGAACTGGAAAGGCGGGGCGCGCCACCGGAGTGGTCGCGGCTCCAAGCCCACCTCTTGATAGAAGCCGAATTGCGTGGCTTGCCCTCACATGGTCTGCAGAGATTGCCGCTGCTTCTTTCGCGTATCGACAAAGGGCTCGCTAACCCTAGGGTGAGTGGTGCGGGAAAATGGACGCGCGACACTTTTCTAAGTGTCGATGGCGAAAGAGGGCTGGGCCCGGTCGTGATGATGACCGCCATGCAGAGACTGGAGCCCGTGGCCAAATCTGCCGGCCTGGCAATTGCAGCGATCCGCAACGCCAATCACATCGGAATGCTCGCCTACTATGCCGAGGCGACGGCGAAAAAAGGCCTGATCGGTATCGTGCTTTCCACAAGTGAAGCACTGGTTCACCCACATGGTGGGACAGAGGCGCTTCTGGGCACCAATCCGATCGCCATCGGCATTCCAACGGGTGGGGATCCGTTTGTTCTCGACTTTGCAACGAGCTTTGTTTCCATGGGCAAGATCAACAATCACGCCCTCCGCAATGTCCCTATTCCTGCCGGATGGGCTGTGGATGCGCAGGGGCGCGCGACGACTGATGCTGAGGAGGCAAAAACAGGCGCGATTGCACCTTTTGGGGGTGCGAAGGGTTATGGCCTTGGCCTTGCGGTGGAACTGCTCGTTGCAATGCTGGCTGGGTCCTGCCTCGCACCCGAAGTGCGGGGAACCCTTGATGACCGCGATCCGGCCAGCAAGGGCGACATCCTGATCCTAGTCGATCCTTCGGCAGGAGCAGGCGATGTTGCTTTGTTGAGTGCCTATCTCGACCGCCTGCGCCTCTCCCGCCCGCTTGATCCTGAGCGACCTGTTGCCATTCCGGGCGACGGATCGCGTGCACGTCGCACGGCAGCGCTGACTTCGGGGATCGACCTGCCGCCACCGCTTTTGGAAAAACTTATGGCCCTCGAGGCTGCCTGACATAACTGGAGGATGAATTCGCATGAACCTATTCGGTACAATCAGGGCGCCGCGGGAGCTCATCTTCGGCTCCGGACAGCGGCATGCCCTAGCCCGTATCGCCAGCAAACTCGGCAGTCGCGCGTTGGTCGTCACGGACGCGAGGCTCGCCGCCGATCCGGATTTTCTGGCGATTGTCGGTCAGTTGGAGGAGGCGGGTCTGAATGTGCGGGTAGATGATTCTACCATGCCCGACGTTCCGGTCGATTCCGCGATCGCGAGCGCGGCTGCTGCGCGGGATTTTGCACCGGATCTGGTGGTCGGCATTGGTGGTGGGTCCTGCCTCGACATGGCGAAATGCGTGGCGGTCCTGCTCACCCATGGCGGACGCCCCCAGGACTATTACGGCGAGAACAATATTCCTGGTCCAGTGATGCCGCTCATCGCTCTTCCGACCACCGCAGGCACAGGTTCGGAAGTGACGCCTGTGGCGGTCCTGTCCGATAAGGAGCGTAGTCTCAAAGTTGGTATTTCCAGTCCCTTTATCATTCCGACTGCGTCGATATGCGATCCGGATCTGACGATCTCCTGCCCGCGTGCGCTCACAGCCATTGCCGGTGCCGACGCACTGACGCACGCAATCGAAGCCTTTACTGCAATCCGTAGGCAAGCCGTGCCGGGTCTTGCCCAGGAGCGCGTGTTCGTCGGCAAGAATGAACTGTCGGACCATTTCGCCCTTCGCGCCATCAGCCTTCTCTGGCAGGGGCTGGAGGCTGCCTGTGACGATGGTGCTGATCATCTTGCGCGTGAGCGTGTGATGATGGGCGCCACACTTGCGGGACTGGCATTTGGAGTGGCAGGAACCGCCGCCGCGCATGCCATTCAGTACCCTGTCGGCGCTTTGACCCATACCGCCCACGGCTTGGGTGTCGCCTGCCTGATGCCCTATGTAATGGCGTGGAATGCTCCGGCGATCCGCGACGAGCTGGAGCAGATCGCCATGGCAACAGGACTGGCGGGTCCTGATGCCGTGATCCCCGCGCTGTCCGCATTGTTCGACAGGATCGGTATTCCCGCCACCTTGCGCGATCTGGGATTGGCTGAGGATCGCATCGACTGGGTGTCGGAACAAAGCTGTGGGATCACGCGCCTTATCCAGAACAATCCACGGCCTCTTGCTCTGTCTGACATGCGAAATCTCGTCGCGGCGGCCTATGCCGGCGATCTTGCTCGTCTCAACTAATATTCAAAGGATTGCCTCCATGACGTTTCATGCCACGATTTCCGGCTACGCCGACCCCGCCATGCATGCACAGGGCCTCTATATCGGGGGAAAGTGGGAAAAGGGCGCGGGCATTCCAGTCATCGATCCATCGTCGGGTGCGGTTCTGGCGGAGGTGCCGGATGCATCCGTCAATGACGCGCTCCGTGCCGTGGACGCAGCCGAGGCGGCTGCAACGGGATGGCGTCGGACACCGCCGCGCCAGCGATCCGAGATCCTGCGTCGGTGGTTTCAACTGATGACCCAGCATGGTGAGGAACTGGCGCTGTTGATTTCGCTGGAGAACGGCAAGGCCTTGCCTGATGCGCGCGGTGAACTCGCCTATGCCGCGGAATTCTTTCGCTGGTATGCCGAGGAGGCGACCCGTATTCCCGGAGAGTATCGCCATACGCCGTCGGGCGCCCACAATATTCTCGTCGATCATGAGCCGATCGGTATTTCCGTCCTGATTACCCCGTGGAATTTTCCCGCTGCCATGGCCACTCGTAAGATCGGACCGGCGCTGGCTGCGGGCTGCACCGTGATTTTGAAGCCAGCGTCAGAAACTCCCCTCACTGCCTATGCCATGGCGCGTCTTGGCGAAGAGGCAGGAGTGCCGCCTGGTGTTGTCAACGTGCTGACGACCACCAATCCGGCCGGAGTGACCAATGCGATGCTCGCCGATCCGCGCGTCCGAAAACTTTCCTTCACCGGCTCCACCGGCGTGGGGCGCCAGCTTCTCGCAGAAGCCGCCAAGACGGTCGTGAGCTGCTCTATGGAACTGGGCGGCAATGCACCATTCGTGGTTTTTGATGATGCCGATCTCGAGGCGGCGCTGGACGGTGCGATGATCGCGAAAATGCGTAATGCTGGCGAAGCCTGCACCGCAGCCAACCGCTTCTACGTACAGGCAGGTATTCACGATGCCTTCGTCAACGGCCTGACCGCCCGGATGGCGGCCCTGAAGATCGGCCCGGGTTATGACCCGGCCACGCAATGCGGCCCGATGATCACACCAAGAGCAGTGCAGAAGATCGACCATCTCGTGAGCAACGCGATCGAATTGGGTGCGCGGGCCACGACAGGTGGCGCGCCGTTGGTGGGCGATGGTTATTTCTATCCACCGACGGTACTCGATAATGTTGATGTTAATTCGGCCATTGCGCGAGAGGAAATCTTTGGCCCAGTCGCACCGGTGTACAAGTTCGAGACCGAAGACCAGGTGATCGAACTTGCCAACAACACGGAATATGGGTTGGCAGCTTATGTCTATACGCGCGACATGAAGCGTGCGATGCGTGTTGGCAAGGGTATCGAGACAGGGATGGTGGGGATCAATCGTGGCCTCATGTCCGATCCCGCAGCGCCCTTCGGCGGCGTGAAACAGAGCGGCCTCGGTCGCGAGGGTGGCGTGACCGGCATTCTGGAATTCATGGAGGCGAAGTATTTCGCGGTGGAATTCTGATCGGGTTTTAGCAGGAGGTGCAGATGATAGAACCGGACCTTTATCGCATCCGCGATTTTGTGCCAGACTTTGACGCGATCGCAGCGGAGTTCTCGGGCAGAAGCCGCGCCTTGTCGGCCCGCGCGACGATAAAGGCCGATGTCGCCTATGGTGGGCGCGCGCGGGAAACGCTGGATTTGATCTTTCCGGAAAACCCGGTGGCTGGGGCACCGCTGCATGTCTTCGTGCATGGCGGCTATTGGCGTTCCGGCGAAAAGGAGAACTATCGCTTTGTTGCAGAGCCGGTGCTGGCCGTCGGCGGCGTGGCCGCCCTGGTGGAATATGATCTGATGCCGGGGGAAAGGCTGCCTGTGCTGGTAAACCAGGTTCGCCGCGCCGTGCTGTGGCTTCAGGATCATGCCGGGGATTTTGGCGTTGATAAGGCGCGCATAACCGTCAGTGGCCATTCGGCCGGCGCACATCTGGCATCCTATCTTTGCGCGATGGCCCCCGCCGAAACCTCGCAGCCAAGGCTACCGCGGCTTGCCGGCATGCTGCTGGTGAGCGGGATCTACGACCTCTCCGGCATTCCCGACAGCTTTCTGAAGCATGAAGCGAAGATGACACCGGGAGAAGCATCCGGATGGAGCCCGCTTCGTTCCGTCCATCATGATGGGCCGAAGCGTATAATTGCCTATGGGGCCGACGAAACGCGACCCTTTCATGAGCAAGCGGTCGCCCTGCATGCCACGCTTTCTGATGCGGGCAAGCCGGTTGAACTGCTGGCTGTTTCGAGCCTCAACCATATGAGCGTGGTACTTGAACTGGGTGATTCCGAGTGTCTTCTGGGGCAGCGGCTCGCTGAGCTTACCGTTGCCCGTTGAGTAGACTGTACGCTTCGTCCATCAATTCACTGCATGCCATCCTGGCGACGCTGCCATTTCTATTTTGTCGCCTCTTTGGAAAGAGGCCTGACGGACGGAAAGGCCGATGGCTGGAGCAGTTGACCCGCTCAATCCCGTGCAGAAGGTAACTTGGGCAGAGACTTTGCGTGGGCGGCTGCTTCGCCGGAGTAGGGGAAATCATCGCCGAGCTGACGGTCGCCCTCATAGACTTTGAAGATTGGCCCATCGACCTCAACAATCTTGTAACCGTTCACGTATTCGATTTTCGGTGTTTTCCAACCCATGATACGTTCTCCAGTAAAGTTCGATATTTGTCTATTCGGGAGCACGATGATCGACTGCCGATAATCGCCAAGCCAAACGGACCAACCGTTTGATCGCAGGAATTTCCGCGTCGCCCGTGGCATTGAGGTAGCAGGTACTGTCAAGAAAGGCTAATTTTTATCCGGCCGCGCGACGACGCTCGGCAGAAATCAAACTGCGCGGAGCTCAACTTTAGACATATGGCTGCGACACCGACCGTGCGGGGCATAGTGGGGTGCAGGCATGCACATTATCGACGCATTTGCTTAATTAGGTCTCGGTTTCCCAGCGTCAGGTTGGAGGCTGCGAAAAAGTGGCGCCAACGCGGCAGTTGTCATCCCAAATATCGCTCGCCTATGTTATAATTTCTGGATCCAACAAGTACAGCGAGCTGCAGGAGTGGCGGATGCTCGAGGGTCGGGTCAATAAACCGCGCCAATTGAGGAATCCTTCGCGTCGCAGGGGTGCCGCTTTTGACCATGGCGGCGAGCGGCGGATCGTTACCGCTCTTTGTTTCGATCTCGTCGGGTCCACCAGGCTTCTCCATCTGCTCGAAATAGAGGACTATCAGGAGTTGATGGTCGCATTTCAGAACGCCGCGAAGGAGTCCATAACGGCTCATTCGGGTGTCATGCTGCTTGAGGCCGGCGATGGCGGTGTGGCGCTCTTCCCGAATGAGATGGGTGCGAAGGATGCAGCATCTCTCGCCATTCGTGCCGGTCTTGGCGTCGTGGAAGGGTGCGCGCGAGTTGGCCGTGAAGCAGCGCGTGATGACCTGCACGTTCGCGTCGGTATCGCAACATCCGTTGCGCTCATCACTGAGAAGCAGGCGGAACCGGTTGCGTCGGCGGCATTGGCAATCGCCACCCGCTTGCAGGAGCTGGCCTTTCCAGATTCCGTTTTTGTGTCGGATCATACGCGCGACCTCGCTGGTAGGTCGCATGCTTTCGTCTTTGAAGGTGCAAGGACGCTCAAGGGCTTCACAGTGCCGGAGAAGGTATGGCGGGCGCTCGGACACAGGATCGATGTCAACCGGTTTTACGCATTCGGTAACCTTGGGGGCCCTTTTATTGGCCGCGAAGACGAGTTGCGAACCATCGGCAACTGTTGGGAAAGGGTATCGGCAAAGGGCGGCGAAGTCCTTGTGCTCGAAGGAGATGCAGGCATCGGAAAGTCGCGCCTGCTGCGCGAAGTAAGAAAGCTTACTCGCGACCGACGAACCGGGCTGTTCGTCTTTCAGTGCCTGCCCGGGGGGCTTCGCGCTACATTGCATCCTCTGGTGAACAGCTTTGCCGGCGCCGTATCGGGTCAAGACGGTCAACAGGGTGTGTCGGCCTCTGCCGTGGTGGCGGCTTTCGAACGAAACGGCATTCGCGACGCAGAGATTGTTGAAACGTTTTCACATTTGCTGGGTGCGTCAGGCCGAAATCAACGCCTCGCCGATATCGACCCCAAAGTGGTCCGTGATAAGGCTCGTCGCTCTGTGTTTCGCGCGCTTGCAGCTTTGTGCGCCAATGGGCCTATTGTGTTGGCCGTTGAAGACATTCACTGGATCGATCCGACCTCCCAGGACCTGTTGATGGAGGCTGCTCGGGTGGCGCGACAACTGCCGATTCTATTGGTCGCGACCTCTCGCCTCGGGCTTGCCACGGGTTGGCTGGATGCGGCTACGCCCACACGTCTGACCCTGCTTCCGCTTGATCGACACGAAACACGACAAGCAATCGAGGCAAGATGGCCTGAGGGCAGGAAGGCCTTGCTGCCCGAACTCTATGACGTTATCGAGCGGGTATCCGGTGGCGTTCCGCTGTTCATAGAACAGATCGGCCAATGGGTATCAGAAAACGTTGCCGCTGAGACGATGAACTTGTCTGAGAACGTCAAGCCCAACCATGTGTCTGCCTTTGAGGAAATATTGGATGCCCGTCTTAACCGTCTGGGTACGGCGAGAGACGTGGCGCGAGCGGGCGCCGTAGCGGGCACCCAGTTCACGTTATCGGTGCTTCGGGCCCTGCTGCCAGGACTTGGCAAGAAATCTTTGGTCAAGGCCGCCGATAGCCTGATCGACGCAGGGTTTCTGTTGCGGATAAGGACGCGCGGACCCATCGCTTACGGTTTCCGGCATGTCCTGATCCAGGAAACGATCTACAAAGCTCTCCTGCGCAAGCATCGGCAGGCATTGCATAGGCGATTTTATCTCGCTGTCAGTGAAAATCGCCGAGCTGCCGCTTGGGTCGATACCGGCACTTTGGCTGAGCATGCGGAACGAGCAGGGCTGATCGATAGCGCAATCGCGCTTTATACGGCAGCAGGCAAGGAAAGCTCCAGCCGGGCGGCAATGGTAGAGGCGCGCCACTATTTGGAGCACGCCTTGGTGCTTTGCGATCGAATGGGCGAGCAACCTGCGACTGACGCGCTTCGCCTGTCAGCACTGATTTCACTCGGTCCGATCTTGACGGGCTTGGTTGGACAGAATTCGCCGCCGGCACGCAAGCTCTATGAAGACGGCGTTGCCATCGCTCGTCGGCAACCGACAGAAGCTCAATCCAGCTGGTTTCCTATCTATTGGGGGTGGTGGCTCACAGGATCTGATTTTCGCGTCATGCACGATCGCGCCCTGCAAGTGCGCTCCATGCTGGCCGGGGCAGAAGATCCCGAGATCAAGCTCCAGGTCAACCATTGCATCTGGGCTATTGATTTCAACCTTGGAAATCATCGCGCGACGCAGGACGCGATCAAGGCAGGCCTTGCGCTCTACGAGGAGCAGTCGGCAAAAACCAGCCGGACGATATTTGGTGGCCATGACGCGAAAGTGTGCGGTCTTGGGCAACTGGCCCTTTCGCTGTGGCTGACAGGGCAATCGAAAGCTTCCGACACGGCGCTGTCTAAAATGGTCGCTTTCGTTGACCGGATTTCGCATCCGCCGAGCAAGGCACATTCGCTGGATACGGAAGCCGTTTCGGCATTCTACCGCGATGATTTTGAGCGTCTCGCCAATATATCACAACGGATGGCAGATTTTGCGAAGCTGCATGAAATGCAGTCACTGTCCGGTTTGTCGATGCTGTTTGCCGGCTGGGCGCGGGCGCATTTCGACAGTCTCGCGGGCGGGCATGCGATGTTTCGCGAGGGCCTGACGCTTCTGAAGAGCCTTGGCGCCGTCGCGGATCTTCCGATCTATCTTTACATGCATGCCACGCTGCTCGGACTTGCCGGCAAATATGGATTTGCGGTCCAGGTCACAAATGAAGCAATAGAAAAGGCTAGGGAAACCGGTCACGCCTATTGGCTCGCCGAGCTACACCGCTGCCGCGCCGTTCTTCAGGCGCAGGTCAGCACCGATCCGGATCCCATCATCGCCGACCTGCGCTCTGCGATGGAGATTGCCGAAAGCCAAGAGGCAAAGGCGCTTGTAAGGCGTGCGAGACGTTCAATCCAGGAGCTTGGCTTTGCCAGTCAGTGTTGAGTCACCACGCGTGAAAGCTCACGTTCCCCTGGATGTCGATGAGACGCTTGCTGCCTTTCGCGGCGCCATTGCCATCGGCCTTCAGAGTCCCCTGTCAGCCGAGGAGCCAAATGAGGACGATCAATGCCTGCGGAGAATATTGCCGCTCTGCCGCGGCGCGGGCATAACCCGGCTGGGTGACCTGACCGGGCTAGACCGGATCGGATTGCCTGTGGTTCAAGCGGTTCGGCCTGCCGCCTTGTCCGAAGTCACGTCGCTCGGACGCGGCTTTGCCAAAGCCAGCGCGGCCGTGGGTGCCATCATGGAATCGCTAGAGCGGTTTTACGCTGAAGCGATTCCCTCCCAGAGGACAGTCCAGGCGACGGCAAACGAACTCTGTATTGCTGACGGCCTGTTTGAGACCCTTTTGGCACCTGGTCATTGCGGCGACTGGCGTGCAAGGACGATACCATGGATCACCGGCATCGACATCGCAACGGGTCTCCCGCAGCCGGTACCCCTGGAACTGGTTCACACCTGCTACACGGATCCGCCGCTCGCCTCTGATGGGTTGTTCATCCGCACGACCACAGGTCTTGCATGTCATGTGACTGAGCGTGATGCGTTGTTGCACGGACTGTTCGAATGCATTGAGCGGGACGCTATCGCTCGCGCTTTTGCTACCCATGGTTTCTTTGATCGAATGCGCATGTCTTCACGTGGGTTGGGCGGTCGAGTTGATCACATAATGTCGGCTATGGGCGGGAACCCTATTTTCTTCGGGTTTTGGCTTGCCCCTTCGCCGGCGCTGGTCCCTGTGGTCTGGTGCCAGACGATCGAGACTGGCCCTGGCGAACCTATCCTTGCTCTACCGACCGAGGGTTACGCCGCAGGATCATGCATCGCGGTTGCAGCGGCGAGCGCGATGCTGGAAGCGCTGTCAGCCCGGGCTGGTGCAATATCTGGCGCGCGCGACGATCAAACCCGAAAACATTACAGACGCAGTACCGACTCAATTGTCGCCAGGGCCCGCCAGCTTATCCTTATGGACGCGTCCGCATTGCCGCCACCGGATTTGGAAGTGTCGGATCTCGGCGCACTCATCGACAGGGTTATTGCTGCTGGTATGGGGCCTATTTTGGCTGTCCCGTTAGCAGCGGACAGCAATGCAGGTGTTCATTGCGTAAGAACCATCCTTCCCGGAGCCAGGCCCTTTTCGATCCTACGGTGAGTGCGCCCATGACCGACATGAGTATTGATGGACCGATCGTGGTGTTCCTTGGTCCGACGCTTCGACTGTCCGAAGCCGCGCGGGTTCTTGATGCGGTCTACATGCAACCGGCTGCACAAGGCGACGTTCTTCTTGCCGCGCATGCCTACCGCCCGCGAGCGATGGTCATCATCGATGGGCAATTCGAGGACCGTCCGGCCGTTCGGCACAAGGAAATCCTCTGGGCGATGGCGCAGGGGATCGTCGTGATAGGTGCGGCTAGCATGGGCGCGCTCAGGGCGGCGGAACTGAGCCAATTCGGCATGATCGGTGTCGGCCTGATATACAGGTGGTACCGACGCTGGCCGTTTACTCCCGATGATGCAGTCGCCGTTCTTTCCGGGCCGCCGGAGCTCGATTTTCTACCTTTGACGCAGGCAATGGTCGATCTTCAGCGGACATTCGCGAACTTGGCCCGCCGGAAACTGGTCACCGCTGCCGAGCGAGAGCTACTGACAACAACCGCGCGAAATATGAATTTTCGAGAGCGCCGGCTCGAGGCGATCATTCGGGCGGCAGGCTGCCGGGAGGAAAGGGTCAAAGACCTGAGGCACGAGCTGGTAGGACAGAAAAAACTGGATGCACTCCTTGCGCTACGAAACGCACGATCTCTTTTGCAGGCCAATGCCAATCGTGGAAGCGTCGCGTGGGTTGCAACCAATACCTTTGTCAGGGATCTTGAGGCTGGTGGCATTGACTCAAGATTAGTGAACACTTATAGATTGAATTCCTAGATGCGAGATTTTCAATCGAGGGGGCATATGTATCATGCGCCTGCTTCGGGACGATTCCCTCGACTCCGGAAATGCGCGTGTCGGCACGCGCTTCTGGATCTACCCGCAACCCCCTTTCATACCCGGATACGAGCAGCCCGATCGTGTGTGGCTGTCTATTCAGCGCGACGAAATCGGCGATGGCCCGAGCGACCTCTCCATGTATGTCGCGGACCCGCTGTATCAAAAGCAGCCTTATGGCTTTGCAAGTTTGCCGCCTTTCGGCGGGGCACGGCGGGCGCCAATAAGGCCGGGTCCGGACCGTCACTTCGACAATATCGATCCAACCTCGCGTCCATTTCTCGCCGTTCACGCCTATGCCTGCGTGCGTTTCGTTCTCGACATCTGGCAGAGCTATCTCGGGCGGCGGGTCCGCTGGTTCTTCGGCCAGACCTATCCACGGCTTGAAATTATTCCGTTCGTCGATTGGGACAATGCACAGGCTGGCTACGGCTTTCTAGAATTGGGTTGTTCCGACATTGATGGCGTCATAAGGCCCTACGCGTTGAATTTTGACACGATCGCGCATGAAGTCGGACATCTTGTCATGCTGTCGGAGACGGGCATTCCAGCCGCAACATCGGCCGACAGCGATTTCTTCTCGTTCTCCGAAGCATTTTCGGATTGTGTTTCCCTAATCTCTTTCCTGCATTTCGATTCCGCAATCGACCGATTGCTGCGCCGCACGAGGGGCAATCTGCTTTTGTATAATGAACTGAACCGCTTTGCGGAAACGAGCCCGGAGACGCAGATTCGCCTGGCAACCAATTTCCGGCGCATGTCGGCTGTGACGCGCGAGGTGCACGACCGCGCCCTGCCATTTGTGGGTGCGATCTTCGACACTGTCGTTGCGCTTTATCATCGCGATCTGGTGGCAAAGGGTTGTGCCGACAGCCGGCTTCTGGATCTCGACCTGCGGAAACTGGCGTCGGATGAATTTGATACGTTTCGCCAGGCGACCGCAGACGCGTTCAATACCCGGCCATTGTACTTCAAACAGGCACTGATTGCCGCGCGCGACGCGGTGGGCACGGCGCTGGCAGCATCGTTGAAAGCGCTGGATCCGAGCAGGCTACGGATCGATCAGGCGGCGCGTGCCGTTATTGCGGCCGCGGACGGGGCGACGGCTGACATGCTGGAAGAGAATTTTGCGTGGCGTGAAATCATCGGAACGAGGTGAACTACAAAAGGAGAAAGTGATGAGCGATTGTGGCAGTCATCCCGGAGTGGGACCGTTGCTGGAAGGTTTGTCTGAGCCGGATTACCGATCTTACAATCCGAGCGAAGTGCGCCTCTATGGCAGGCCGGCCATCCACCGGCCAATTTTCAAGCTGTCGGATGAGACGATTAGCGAGCAAATATCTCAAAAATTGGAGGGCCTTTCGGTCGAACGTGCCGATATGCGCAGAATAATAGAGGCCGTCAAAGACGTGGCTGTCCTCAAAATTACCAGTGATGAAATATTCGGGGTGGTTAATCAGCAGATCGTTTTGGCTATTGTCGATCACAATCTCAAGCTCCAGCAACTGCCCGTCGATATCGGCGTTCCATCGAAGAATTTTCGAGGTGATGACGGCCATTATATAAAGAGCATTGGCGTGATTTACGGATATGCCTACGAGGGCCATTGCTACACGTTGCCAAAACCGCAGATCATGTATTTGCCCGAGGAGGCGCATGTGATCAAAGGCGGCGATTGCGGATGTGATTGCGGCTATGTGCCCGAACTCGGTTATGTCGTCTGGCAGATCGATAAGCTGGAACGCGTCGTGGCTCTCGACGTGCGTTCCGATGATCTCAAGACGCTGGTTTTGGATGAAAACATGCCGGGTAACCGCTCGCCACTCGCTTACGCGCAAACGATGGCGCTGGCCCCGCAACGGCATCCATAACATGTGACGCAATTCACGTGTTACTCGGCTTCCGCCGGTTGGACACACGGCTTTGACCGGCGTGCGGTGACTGCTGCGCACGCGGCTAACCTCGTGGACGTAGTGCTGAGAACGGTGGCGATGCGGAGCAGGACGATCTCTATCAGACCGCTGGAACGGGTATCGGCCTTCCAGCCGTGTCATGTGAATCAGCATTCGATATTCATACCGGTCCACATGACTTAGGAACTTCAGTCGTGTCCACGTTCTCGATCAGAAGTACACGTTGCCGACGTCAAGCTCAGGTCGGCAACAATCTGAAATCGGCACCTTCGGGAAGAAGTTGCCCTCCATCGACGATGATGGTGGTGCCGGTCACATAGCTCGCATCGTCGGAGGCGAGAAACAGGAAGGCATTGGCGACGTCGCGCGGTGATCCAAGGCGCGCCAGCGGGATCGCGTCTTCCATGTTCTTGATGAAGGCGGCGCTGCGATGCAACTGGATCGCCTCGGTCAGAATATTGCCTGGCTCGACACCATTGACATTGATGCCGTAGGACGAGAATTCCAGTGCCGCGGAGCGGATGAAGCCGTTGATCCCGGCCTTGCTCGCCGCATAATGGCCATGACCCGGACTGGTGACATGCGGCCCGGTGATGGACGAGGTGAAGAGGATACGCCCCGAGCCCTGCTGTTTCATTGGCGTCAGAGCGGCGCGTGCGGCATTGAAGCAGCCGCGCAGATTGACCGCCATCACGTTGTCCCAGTCTTCCGGGGACGTATTCTCGATCAGCTGCCACGGATAGATGCCGGCATTCTGGACGATGATGTCGAGCCGGCCGTAGCGTTCGAGGGTGAGTGCGACGGCCGCGACCGCGTCCTCCATCTTCGAGATGTCGGTATGGACGAAGTCGATACCGAGTTCATCGGCCGACGCCTTGCCTTCGTCTGCGTCGAAATCGGCGAGGACCAGTTTTGCCCCTTCCTCCTTGAAGCGGACCGCAATCGCTTTACCGATGCCGCGCGATGCACCGATCACCAGCGCAACTTTGTCTTTCAATCTGTCTGTCATGCGAGCCTCTGGCGGAGCCTTTGTTTGAACGTGTCGAGAAGGACGGCTGCGAGCACCAGGAAGCCATGGATGACCTGGGTATAGTTCGCAGGCAGACCCATCAGGTTGATCGCTGTGTTGATGGAAGACAGCAGCAGCACGCCGGCATAGACGCCCGGCAGCGCCCCGACACCGCCCTTGAGGCTGACACCGCCGATCACGACTGCCGCAAAGGCATTGAACAACAGTCCAACGCCGAGGTTTGCTGTTGCGCCCGACGTGCGGATCGCCAGAAGCCAGCCGGCAAGTCCGGCTATGGCGCCGGCCAGTACGAAGGCGATGATCAGGTTGCGGGTGACACGGATGCCGGCACGGAACGTCGCGGTTTCGTTGCCGCCAATCATCACCAGGTGCCGCCCGAAGGGCGTCTTTGCCATCATGATGGAGAAGACCAGGAAGCAGGCAATCGCAATCCAAGCCGACAGCGGGATGCCGAGAAAGCGCTCGATCGCAAACCACCGGATGGCCGGTGCGAGATCCTGCGCAGAGCGCCCGCCGGAGACGGCAAGCACGATGCCGCGCACCCAGATGAAGGAGGCAAGCGTGATGATGAAAGCGCTCATCTTCAGTTTCACGACGAGGAAGCCATTGAAGAGGCCAATCAACCCTCCGATGGCGCATGCAACGAGCAATGACGCGGGTATCATCAGCCATTCCGGTGAAAGCTTGATTCCCAGGCCGATCCCTGCCGAGCAGAATAGGATGCCGACAGCCATGGCCGACAAAGCGGCAACGGATTCAACCGAGAGGTCCATGTGGCCGGCGATGATCACCAGAGCAAGGCCGATCGACATGACGCCGAGCACGCTCGACGCCTCGATGATGTTGGTGAAGATACCCAACTGGAAATAGTTCGGGATCAGCGCTGAAAACAGGGCGAGCACGACGATGAGCATGAACCAGACGAGATTGTCGAGCACGAATTCGAGAGTTTTGCGCGTACGGGGCGTCATGCGGCAAATCCGGATTTGAGGGAGGAAACCGGGGCCCGCAGGCCCCGGAGGAAAACCCGATTACTTGATGGATTCGACCGATGCCGTCGGCGGCTTCAGATTGCCCCAGAATGCCGGGTCGTCGACATTCTCCTTGGTGATCGCGGCACCCGGGATCTTGATGTTCGGACCCCAGGCTTCGATCGTCACCACACCCTTCAGGCCGAGGATGTCATATTCGCCAGCCTTTATTTCCTGCTTGCCGGCGATCTTGTCCATGAACATGGCAACCGCTGCTGCCTGGGCATAGAGCGGCTGCTCGACTTCGGTGTTGAGCCAACCCTTGCGGATCAAGTCGAGGCCGACGGGGGCGCCGTTCGAGCTCATCATCATCACGTCGCCCGGCTTCTTGCCGGCGGCCTCGAGCGAGGCGACGGCTGCGACCGAAAGATGGGCGGCGTGCAGGAAGATGAGGTCGATATCGGGGTTGGCGAGCATTTGGTCGGAAACAATCGTTCCGGCATTGCTGGCTTCCCACTGCATGGCGGGCACAGAGACGATGGTGACGCCCGGGAAGGCCTTCATCTTCTCCTCGAAACCCTTCTGGATATCGAGCGTGTAGGGATCGCCCGGGTCGCCGAGAACCTGCAGGATCTTGCCCTTCACATCGCCATGCTTGGCCTTGAGCATGGCTTCAGCCTGCTCTGCGGCGACATAACCGATCTCGATCGTTCCGGCGACCGAGGTGAAGTCGGACATGGTCGAGGTGACCTGGCGGTCGAACTCGACGACCGGAATGCCGGCAGCACGGGCGGCCTCGATAGATGGCTTCAGCGCGTTGAAGTCGACGGCCGCCAGGATGATCGCAGCCGGCTTCAAGGCGATGACGTCGTTCATCTGCGACTGCTGTGCGTCCGTTTTGTTGTCGGCGTTGAGTGTCTTCATCTCGTAGCCGGTCTGCTTCAGGAACATTTCCAGGGCACTGACCGAGCCGGTCTGGAACTCGTCGAGCAGTGTCGGCACGAGATAATAAACCGTGCCCTTGGACTGTGCGGCCGCCGTTGTCAGCATCGAAAGGCCGAGCACTAGAACGCTCAGCAAGCTTAGCATTAATCGTTTCATGGTCGTTCTCTCCAGTTTAAGCCGGACCCCTTGTCATTATTTGCCCACCGCTCCGGCTCCGGTGAGGGTTTGCCCTGTGATCATTTCGATCACTGCATCCGGGCTTGTCTTGGCTCTCTCGACATCGCCGGCGACAACGCCATGGCGGATGACGACGATGCGATCTGCGACCTGAAAGGCCTGCTGCATGATATGCGTGATGATGACGACGCCGATGCCTTGGCTGGCGACATGGCGGATCATATCCAGTCCGCGTCGCGTCTGCTCGACGCCGAGGGCGGCGAACGGCTCGTCAAGCAAAAGCAGTTTTCCGCCCCAATGAGCGAACCGGTTGAGTTCGATCGCCTGGCGTTGGCCGCCGGACAGATGCTCGACCTTGGTGCGCATCGAGGGAATGCGGGTTCCGGCGCTGGTCAGCGCCTTGGTCGTGATTTCCTCCATCGCGCGCTCGTCGAGGAAGGGGATGCCCGCGACCTTTCGAGTGATTTCGCGGCCCATGAAAAAATTTCCGACCACGTCGACATTGGTGCAGAGCGACAGATCCTGGTAGACGGTCTCGATGCCGGCTGCCTTGGCCTCGGCAGGTGTCTTAGCCTCGAACGCTTCGCCTTCGAAGATCATCTGGCCCGACGTGGGCTGCAGACCGCCGGAGATGATCTTCACAAGCGTAGATTTTCCTGCGCCATTGTCGCCGAGAAGGGCGACGACTTCGCCCTTTCCGATCGAGAAACTGATGCCCTTGAGCGCCTCGATCGCGCCGAAATTCTTACGGATGTCATCCAGGACAAGCAATTTCTCGGTCATTCCACAGTCCCTTTCTCTGAAGTTTCGAACATCTGGCCGAAGCGTGGCGACAAGACACCGAAGACTGCCAGCGCTGCCGCGCCGCGGAGTGCCGAATGCTGGCAGTCACTGGCGACGACAACACGTGGATGGGTGCGGTTGGCGCGGGCGGACACCGAATTGCTCAGACCGTCGGCAAGTGTGGCAAGCTGCTCGATCAAAGACTGTGGCGCCAACCCACCGAGCACGACAGTCTCGGGATCGAAAAGGTTCTCGATTGTGCGGATGGCGTTGCAGAATATCGGCGTGATCTCACGTACCCAATTGGCTTCCGATAGGCCGCGCCGTCTGAAGGCATCAAGAGAAAGATACCGCTCAAGGCAGCCGCGGTTTCCGCAAGGGCAAAATTCTCCGTCCGGAACGGCGGGGATATGGCCGATTTCCCCGGCATTGCCCCAGGCTCCGCTCATGACCACGCCGTCTGTCATCATCGTGCCGCCGAGGCCGACGCTGAAGAAGAGGTAGTAATAGTCGGACAACTGCTGCCCGAGGCCGTAAAGCTGTTCGCCGAGTGCGGCGGCAGCCATGTCGTTTTCCATGAAGGCAGGAAGGCCCGTTGCGTCAGCGAGGCGTGCGCTGATGTCGACATTCTTCCAACCCGTCATGGTGGTCGGGCCGACGAAGCTCATGGATTCGATGTCGAATGGCCCCGGAAGTGCCAGGCCAGCACCCAGAAGTCGGCCGCAGCGGGGGCTGGATTTCAGTTCCTCAACCATCTCGCGGATCAGCGCAAATGCTTGGTCCGGCATCGGGTTCGACGTATATCGGTGACGGCTTTCCACCACGTCCCCGCGAAGGTTGACCAGCGCAACCTCGATACCAAGCGGTGTCAGGTGAATGCCGACGGCATGTCCACCCTCCGGATTGACGGTCAGCATTGATGGTGGAATACCTCGGCCCCGGGGCTCTTCTCGCACCGACAGTATGAGCCCTTGGTCTTCGAGTTCCCGGACGATTGTGGAGACAGTTTGCACGGTGAGGTGTACGCGTTCGGCAATCTCGCCGCGCGTGGTCGGACCATGCAGACGGATCGATTCCAGGACAATACGCCTGTTGTAAGGCCTTCCCGATTCCTGATTGGTGCCGCGCAATGCCATGCCAACGCCTCCGTATGACAGAAGAGTGACAGCGCCATTCTATTTAGTCAAATGGTTTTCAAAAAAGGAAACGATACGTCCATCGAGGGAACGGAAGGCGTGTTGCTCGCGCTGGCTGCAAGTTTCCTCGGCTGTCAGGTATTTGCACGCGGCTTGCCGAACCGTGGATCGTGTGCGTCCAGTGTGTCACCGAAACAGCGCGCGGGGGCCCTTCGCGATCGCGCGCCACGGTCTGACGCCGACCGTAGATGGAGGCAGGTGGGTTGCTTTCCGGATGACAGCTCCGATTTGCAACAATATACAGTCAATCGGGAGAATTCGGACCAACTGAAAGAGCGGAATGAATAACTGGCACCCTGATCTTAGCCGCAGCAGCAGCCCTCGCTACATGGCGATTGCCGACTTGATCGAAATGGACCTGCGCAGTGGCCACCTCGTGGTGGGCGATCGATTGCCGCCGCAGCGAGAGCTGGCCAAGCGGCTGAATGTGGATTTTACCACCGTCGCTCGAGGCTATGTCGAGGCCCAGAAGCGCGGGCTGGTCGTTTCTCATGTCGGGCGGGGCACATTTGTAACAGGTGGTCTTGATCGCGAGCCGCGGGGCATTGTCTCCGACGCGGCATCAGATCCGCGCCGTGTTGCCGCAATCGACTTGTCGATGAATATGCCGCCTGAACCCGAAGACGCGGATTTGATCGCGCGGATGCGTGAAGGTATGTCAGCGGTCGCATCAAATCTTATTCCGCTGCTGAGGTACCAGGCTTTCGGTGGGTCGGTGATCGATAAGGAGGCGGCTGCCGCTTGGCTTAGCCGACGGGGGGTTGTGCCCTCGCTGGAGCGCGTGTTCGTTACCCCCGGCGCCCACCCCGCGCTTTTGGCGATATGCGGCTTGCTGGCCAAACCCGGCGAAACGATACTGTCTGAAAATATCACCTATCCAGGTATCCGGTCCATTGCCGCGCAGTTGAGGCTCAATCTTTCAGGCCTGCCGTTGGATGATGACGGAATTCTTCCCGACGCCTTTGCGGCGGCCTGCGAGCGCCTTAAACCCAAAGGTCTTTACCTCAATCCAACCTTGCAAAATCCGATGACCTTGACCATCCCAGCACAGCGCCGGGAAGAGATTTGTGCTGTTGCCCGCAAATATCATGTGCCGATCGTCGAGGACGATGCATATGGTTTCATTCCTCTGGATGGACCGGCCCCGTTTGCGGCAATGGCTCCCGATTTGACCTGGCATATTGGCGGTCTTGCCAAGTGCATCGGTGCCGGACTTCGGCTTGCCTATGTCGTCGCACCCGATACCAAGGCGATATGGCCGTTTGTCAGCGCGATGCGAGCAAATAATGTCATGGCGTCGCCCCTGAATATGGCGCTGGCGACCCGCTGGATCGAGGACGGCACGGCCGATTCCATCCTGCGTTTTATCCGCAAGGAAGCGACGGCGCGTCAGGAGATGGTGGCGAGGATTTTGCCCACTGGAAGTTATCGCGGTGATCCGATCAGTTTCAACATCTGGCTGCCCTTAAGGCAAGGCTGGACGCGCTCGACCTTCGGCAGTCACATGCAAAGCTCTGGCATCGGAGTTGTGGCAAGCGATGCCTTCACTGTCGACGGTCCGGCGGAGGAGGCGGTGCGGGTGTGTTTGGGCGGACCGATCGGCCGCGCGAAACTGCAAGGAGCCCTGGAATTCATGGGCCATGCGCTAGAAGGTCCGCCTGAGTTATCGGCGTCATTCTTCTGACAGGCTTTCGTGGCGCCGCTTTTATAATGGCCGTACCTGCGTCATTCTGGCTGATCGACGAATTGATCGGATTTCTTTACATGTTGAATGCAATCAATGATCGGATTGTATCTATCGTAAGGATACCGGCATGAACGAGCAATGGCCTTCCCTCACTCCTTTCCAGACCGGTCTGCGGGGCCGTTGCCCCAGATGCGGAAGAGGACACCTTTTTAATGGCTTTCTGACGCTCAAGCCGAAATGCGAGGCCTGTGGTCTCGACTACTCATTTGCTGATCCAGCAGATGGCCCCGCTTTCTTCGTCATGTGTTTTGCTTGCGTGCCAAGCTTTCTGCTCGGCGTATGGATCGAAGTTGCTTTCCAGCCGGCATGGTGGGTTCATTTTTTGACGACGCTGCCATTCATGGCGCTCACATGCATTCCGCCGCTGCGGCCGATTAAGGGCCTGCTGGTCGCAAGCCAGTATTTTTACAAGGCCGAGGAAGGCAGGCTTGTCCGCGTGGCTTCTGAAGGAAAAGAGACCTGAAAGCTCTTTGGGATGTCCCTTGCTTTGACGGTCCGTGGAGTGCCGTTTTCGCGAAACTCGAATGGATGTCGATCATCCGCTGCGGCCAAATCGGCGATCGCCGCGTCCCGCCACGTGGATTGTAGCGCGCCCTACAGTAACGTGATGGAGTGATCGTCCGGGAAAAGTATACATCTCGTTGCCATGTGGCCATAATTGCTCCACCAACGTTACGCAGTGTTGGAAGAAGCAAATGGGATCAGAGTCAAAATGCGCATCCGCTACAGTGTCTTGGGTATTTTTCTTGCCGTTGCCCCTTCGGCTTATTCGCTGGAACTCCGGCCCCCGGTCTTGTCGCCGTTGCAGCAGCAGGAGCAAGCTGCCAATCTAAGTGCCCAGTTGCTGACCGAATTTGCTTACAAGCCTGTACCGCTTGATGATGTATTGTCTGAGAAGATCATGACGCGGTTCATTGAGTCGCTTGATCCGGACCGGATTTTCTTTTTGAAGGCCGATATCGACACGTTCATGGCGGACAGCGCCAAGATTGATGATGCGATACTCCAGAAAGATCTGGAGCTGCCGTTCGCCGTATTCAACACTTATTCGCAGCGCGCAGTGGACCGCATTGCGTATGCGCGCGCGCTGCTCAAGCAAAATTTCAGTTTCGATGTCCAGGAGAATTATTCCCTGGCGCGTGACACGGAGCCTTGGCCGCAATCCGAGCCGGAGGTTGAAGACCTTTGGCGAAAGCGCGTCAAAAGCGACTGGTTGCGGTTGAAGCTGGCGGGGCAGGCGGACGCGGAAATTCGCGTGACACTCGACAAGCGCTATAAGGCAGTCCTGGATCGTGTCTACAAATACAAGAGTGACGACGTTTTCCAGTCATTCATGGCTGCCTACACGACATCAGTTGACCCGCACACCGACTATTTTGGCGCAGCGGCATCCGCAGACTTCGACATTTCGATGAAGCTATCGCTCGTTGGTATCGGTGCGGTTCTGCAGGAACGCGATGGTTACACGACGATCCGGGAGCTCGTGCCCGGCGGCCCGGCGCAACTCTCCGGAAAGTTGACGGTTGGCGATCGCATCATTGGTGTCGGTCAAGGTGATGATGGCTCGGTCAAGGACGTCGTTGGCAATCGTTTGGATGAAGTCGTGCAGTTGATCCGCGGCGAGAAAAATTCCGTGGTGCGCTTGAACATCATGCCTAAAGACGCGGGAGAAAGCGCAGGCAATCGCGTCATCAGTTTGGTGCGGGATAAAATTAGCCTCGAGAAGCAGGCTGCCAAAAAGACCATAGTGACAGTCGGAAGCGGGGAGACGGCGCGCAAGATCGGTGTCATTGCGCTTCCAGCGTTCTACGAGGACTTCAACGCGCGTCGAAAGGGCGAAAAGGATTACCGGAGCGCAAGTCGTGACGTTGCGGCGCTTCTCGGCGAACTTAAAGCTGAGGATGTTGATGGCGTGCTGATGGATTTGCGCGACAATGGTGGCGGATCGCTGGACGAGGCAATTGATCTGACCGGTCTGTTCGTCGGGAAAGGCCCGGTGGTTCAGCAACGCAATGCCAAAGGCAAGATCAGGATTGAAAGTGACGACCTCTCCAAGCCAGCCTGGTCGGGCCCTGTCGGCGTATTGATCAATCGCGGTTCAGCGTCAGCGTCCGAGATTTTTGCCGCGGCCATACAGGACTATGGACGCGGCGTGATCGTCGGTGAACCGAGCTTCGGCAAAGGTACCGTACAAACAGTCGTCGACCTTGATGAAGTGGCTCGCAACAGCAAACCGAAATTTGGCCAACTTAAGCTGACGATTGCCCAGTTCTTTCGTATCGACGGCGGGACGACCCAGCTCCGCGGTGTCACGCCGGACATCGCCTTGCCTGGCCTGTCGGACCCCAAGACCCTTGGCGAGGCGAGCTACGACAATGCCTTGCCCTGGGACAAAATCAAGCCGGCGAAGTATGCGGTTGTCGGACACAGAGATGAGTTGCTGCCGCAGTTGCAGAGCCGCCATAAGGCTCGAGTAACATCCGATCCGGATTACCAACGTTTCGAAGAAGATGTGGCGGCGCTGAAGGCGCAGCGGGACAAAACGTCTATCTCCCTGAATGAAAAGGAAAGGCGAAACGAACTTACTGCGCTTGCGGACCGCCTCAAGAATCGGCCGCAGACAAATGGCGCCTTTATTGGTGGCGAAGATGACGGGCTTCAGGCCAATGAACGCAGCCTTGGCGCTGATATCGCGCTTGAGAAGACCCGCGAGCAGGCCAAGGATGTCCTGAAGAATGAAGCAGCCGCAATTGTGGCCGATGAGGCGGAGCTTCAGGGCGGGCTTAAGGCCGCTGTTCGATAAGACAGGGGTTTGCCACCCTTTGAGTAGCGGATTTCAGAGCTGAAACGTGTCGCAGCGGGGGGGCTGCGTCGCACGTGTCGTGGCGCTGGCCGCCAGGCCTGTCCACGGATTGCGATTGTATCGAGAGGTGGCGCCGAATGTCGGCGTTGGTGCTTTCGATCAGCTGCCAGACGTCTGAGCCTTTCGTCAAATCGGCTTTCGATGACATCTCGATCCAGCCTGGCGATGCCCTATATCGCACTTAGTAAAATGCGAGGTGATCCGGTGAAGTCGATACTTGTCGAGGGCGAAACGTGCTGGCGCATTGAAGAGGCCGATCGGGCGGCCGTTATTGTCGATGCGGCTGACTTCTTCAAGCATGCCCGGAGCGCGATGTTGAAGGCGAAGCGCTCCATCTTTATGGTTGGCTGGGATTTCGATACGCGAATTGATCTTGTGCCTGGCGACGCGAACGATGGCGCGCCGGAAAAGCTCGGCGACTTTCTCAACTGGCTTTCAAATCGTCGAAATGAAATCGATGTGCGAATTCTCAAATGGGACATTGGGCTGATTAACTCGGTCACTCGGGGTGAAACGCCGTTCTACATTTTGTCGTGGATGTTTTCAAAGCGCGTGCATTTGAAGCTTGATGGTGCGCATCCTTCGCTTTCCGCCCATCATATGAAACTTCTGGTGATCGACGACCACCTCGCCTTCTGCGGGGGTATCGACATGACAGTCGGACGCTGGGATACTCGCGACCATGTTGAAAAAGACAAGCGGCGGCGCTCGCCGATGGGCTTTGCGCAAGGTCCGTGGCACGATGCGACAACCTGCGTGTCTGGACCCGCGGCGGCGGCGATCGGTGCGCTTGCCCGTATGCGCTGGCAGGCAGCGACTGGCGAGGTGCTCGATCCTGTCGACATTCCGTCCGATCCTTGGCCCGACGAACTGGACGTGGATTTCAGGAATATAAGGATCGGTATCGCACGGACCCAGCCGGAATATCTGGAGCAACGTCAAGTTTGTGAAATCCAGGCCGCAAAACTGGCCATGATCGCGGCAGCCCGAGAGACGATCTACATTGAAAGCCAGTATTTCGCCACGAGGGTGATTGCTGAAGCGATCGCCGAGAGGCTGGCCGAGAAGGACGGACCCGAGGTCGTGTTGATCAATCCCGAGGGGGCAGACGGATGGCTTGAAGCAAAATTCATGGACTCGGCGCGCATCCGGCTGATGAAACTCGTGCGAGACGCGGATCGGGATGGACGCTTCAGGATTTTTTATCCGGTCAATTCCGCACGTACATCAATTTATGTGCATGCCAAGATCATGATCGCCGACGACCGTATTCTCAAGCTGGGCTCGGCAAATCTGAACAACCGCTCGATGGGCTATGATACGGAATGCGATATCGTGATCGAGGCGCTGCACAAGGGAGACGCCATATCCCAAGCTATCCTGGCGCATCGAAACGCATTGATTGCCGAACACCTCGGCTGTGAGCCATCCGACATAGAGAGTGAAGTCGAAAAGCATGGTTCGCTGATCAAGGCCATTGAAGTGCTCAACAATGCGCATGGACGTGGTCTGGTGGCGGTGGCAATGCGGGAGCTAACCGCGGATGAGGAACTACTCGCAGAGTCGAGCATCGCTGATCCGGAAAGGCCGATGGGTGTAGCAAAGCGTATGTCGGGATATCTCCACCGCCGCCGATACACGCATGCATGAAAAAAGTCTGCTCGCGTGGTGCTTTTTGTCGAAAAGGTACCCGTGGCGCTCGTCGCGCACAGCGGTTTCGAGGCTGATCCCTTTTCTTCCTGCACCTGAAATCATCTGGCCGCCATGTTCGCAACGAGATCGCTGAACCTTTCGCCCTGAATGCCGACATGTCCCCGCAATAGCCGACGCGCTTCGTCACCGTCTCCAGCAAAGATTGCGTCGACGATTGCGCAATGTTCTGAGAAGGATGTCGACAAACGGTTGCGCACGCGCAGTTGCAGCCGACGATAGGGGCGCAGGCGCCGATGCAGCTGGGCGCATTGTTCCTGAAGAAATTCGCTACGGCTGGCCGCATAGATCGCTTTGTGAAAATCTTCGTTGTCATAATAATAGGCATCGCTGTCACCGGCGCTGGCGGAATGTTCGCAGCGGCTGTGCGTCTCCGTAATTGCCTCCCGGGAAGCCCCGTCGAGCCGACGTGCGGCGAGAGACCCCGCTAACCCCTCAAGTTCCGCCATGACTTCGAACATCTCATAGACCCGATGCGGCCCTGGGTCGATGACGATGGCGCCTCTGCGCGGTCTGATTTCGATAAGACCAATCGCATCAAGCTGCATCAATGCTTCGCGCACTGGCGTGCGAGAAACCCCAAATCGCGTTGCGAGCGCCATTTCATCCAGCCGCTCTCCCGGCAAGAACTCGTTGGAAAGAATGGAGTTTTCTATTTCATCTCGAAGCCATCGGCCAACATTGTCAGACATATCCGCCACCTATAGCATACGTAGTTGTTGATCTTGTATACACGAAAGTTGACCACGTGTACGAAAGATGTCATTCTCTATGCTATAGCTGAGGCGCATTAAAGGGAAGCACCGGCCGAATTCGATCGCGCACCGCGTGCGAGAGATCAGGGGAGGAAAGGGCATATCAGACGTTTCGTACTTTACCGACATGCTTCAGAGCATCACAGATCGCGGACGCCAACTTCTGTTTTCCGGCTCGCGCATGCCGCAGATTGCAGCCGAAGCGGATCTCCACACTCTCTGTGAAATGCTGCTATCAAGCCGGGGCGAAGCCTCGGGCATGGCGCTCGCTGCCGAAATCTTCGATCGCTGGAGCACCCTCGGCGGCGATGGCCAACAGGCATTTTTCCGCATGCTTCATGAGAAATTCGGTCCTGACACTGGCCGACTTGACCAGGCGATCGAGATATATAGGTCTGACAAAAGCTCCGCTTCCATCATTAAGCTCCATCAGGCAGCGGAATCACGCCGCCAGGAACTTCTGCGCCGATTGAACCACGCCCCCAACGGCACCGCGAAACTTGTCCGCATGCGCGAGCATTTGCTTGCCTCGTCAGATCGGTCCGAAGGTTATCACGCGCTTGATGCCGATTTCACCCATTTATTCGGCTCGTGGTTTAATCGCGGTTTCCTGACGCTGCGTCCAATCGATTGGTCGACGCCGGCATCCATCCTTGAAAAGATCATTCAATACGAGGCCGTGCATGAGATCGCCGGTTGGGAGGAACTGCGCCGTCGCTTGGCCCCGGCCGACCGGCGTTGCTTTGCGTTCTTCCATCCGCGCTTGGCCGACGAGCCATTGGTGTTCGTCGAGGTGGCGCTGACACGATCTATGCCGCGAGCGATTGCTGATGTCCTGGATGAGGGCAGGGAGCAGATCAGTGCTGACCAAGCGACCACCGCTGTCTTCTATTCAATTTCCAACTGCCAGGATGGCTTGCGCGGAATTTCATTTGGCAACTTCCTGATCAAGCAGGTTGTCGATGATCTGCGCCGAGATTTTCCCGGTCTTAAAAATTTCGTCACGCTGTCTCCAGTACCGGGATTCGCCCGTTGGCTTTCCAGAGTGCGCGGTGTTGGTGCAGACGGGGCATTGGGAGACGAGGAACTCGAAACGCTACGACTGCTGGACGATCCGGACTGGGCTGCGAACGAGGATGCGGCGACCGAAGTCGAGCGCATACTGTTGCCGCTTGCAGCGCGTTACTTTCTTGTCGAACGAACGCCGGAAGGTCGCCCGCTCGATCCGGTCGCGCGCTTCCATCTCGGCAATGGCGCACGCCTCGAAAGACTGAATTTCCGTGGCGATCGGTCCAGCAAGGCAATGCATCAGGCGCATGGTTTGATGGTCAACTATCTCTACGAACTCGAAGATATCATTGCGAACCACGAGGCACTGGCGCAGCGCGGCGAGGTGATCGCCTCGACCGGTGTCCGGAGCCTTCTGAAGAAGAAAGACGAAAGCCGCGGCCATCGACCAGATGGCTCACGGAAGTTCGGGCAGATTATCAGTTCAACGCTTGGAGGAGGGCGCAAATGAGCAATCATCTTTTTGACGCGATAAAGGCTGCCGCATCGGGTGACGCAGCTTTTCTGCGGATCGATGGCAGCCGAATCTTGACATACAATGACGCATTCGCGCTTTCCGGCCGGATAGCGAGCGCGATGGATACGCTCGGTATTCGTCCGGGCGACAGGGTGGCGGTGCAGGTCGAGAAAAGCGCGGAGGCTTTGATACTCTACCTCGCCTGTCTGCGAAGCGGAGCGGTGTATCTGCCGCTCAATACCGCTTACACGCTGGCAGAACTCGACTATTTCATCGGCGATGCCGAGCCGCGTCTGGTGATCGTCGCGCCGAGTGCGCGCGAAGGGATAGAGAAGATAGCGAAGCCTCATGGTGCTATCGTCGAAACGCTTGATGTGGACGGTGGAGGGTCGCTCCTGGAGCTTGCCCGTGACGAGCCTGCCGACTTTGTTGATGCCTCTCGCAGCGCAGACGATCTTGCCGCGATCCTCTATACATCGGGCACCACGGGGCGTTCCAAGGGGGCAATGCTCACACATGGAAACCTGCTCTCGAACGCGCTCACCTTGCGCGACTATTGGCGTGTTGAGGCCGGTGACCGACTGATCCATGCTTTGCCGATCTTCCACACGCATGGGCTTTTTGTTGCCACCAATGTCACAATGCTCGCCGGCGCCTCGATGTTCCTGCTGTCGAGATTTGACGCCGAAGAGGTGATTTCGTTGATGCCGCAGGCAACGATGTTGATGGGCGTGCCGACCTTCTATGTGCGCCTCCTGCAAAGTGCACGCCTAAACCGAGAAGCCGTTGCCAACATCCGCCTGTTCATCTCCGGTTCGGCTCCCCTGCTTGCCGAAACGCACACCCAGTTCCAGGCCCGCACAGGTCATGCGATCCTCGAGCGATACGGTATGACGGAAACCAATATGAACACGTCTAATCCTTATGAAGGCCAGCGGGTTGCCGGAACGGTAGGTTTTCCGCTGCCGGGTGTGACCATACGCGTTACCGATCCAGTGACCGGGCTTGCACTTGCGCCTGACGAGACCGGAATGATTGAAATCAAGGGACCAAATGTCTTCAAGGGCTACTGGAGAATGCCGGAAAAGACCTTGGCGGAATTCACCGCCGACGGTTTTTTCATCAGCGGTGATCTCGGGAAAATCGACTGCGACGGCTATGTGCATATCGTCGGTCGCGGTAAGGACCTTGTGATTTCGGGTGGATACAACATCTATCCGAAGGAGGTCGAGGGTGAGATCGACCAGATCGAGGGTGTCGTCGAGAGTGCGGTCATCGGTGTGCAGCATCCCGATTTCGGAGAAGGTGTGACGGCCATCGTCGTGCGTAAGACGGGCGCCGCACTGAATGAAAAGACCATTGTCGACGCACTCCAGGATCGCCTCGCGCGCTACAAACAACCCAAACGCATAATTTTCGTCGATGATTTGCCGCGCAATACGATGGGCAAGGTTCAGAAGAACGTCCTTCGCCAGCAGTATGCCGACCTCTACACCACGAGTTAAATCAACCGTGCCCTCTGGGAGGAGGCGCGCACTTCCTAAATCGAGTTTGACAACAACTACGGCGCTGGAGGCGTCGGAGGGAGGGGAATCATGTCTATTGAACTGCTGTCCATCGGGCTGCTCGTTGCCATGTTCATCATTGCGACGATCCAGCCAATTAACATGGGGGCTTTGGCGTTTGCTGGCGCCTTCGTGCTCGGGTCTCTGATCATCGGGATGAAAACCAGCGACATATTTGCCGGATTTCCGAGCGATCTGTTCCTGACGCTTGTCGCCGTGACCTACCTCTTCGCCATAGCGCAGATCAATGGGACGATCGACTGGCTCGTCGAGTGTGCAGTCCGTCTGGTGCGCGGACGCATCGGTTTGATCCCCTGGGTCATGTTCCTGGTGGCCGCAGTTATCACAGGTTTTGGTGCACTCGGGCCTGCTGCGGTCGCAATTCTTGCACCGGTCGCATTGAGCTTCGCCGTGCAATACCGGATTCACCCGGTCATGATGGGCCTGATGGTGATCCATGGTGCGCAGGCAGGGGGATTTTCGCCAATCAGCGTCTATGGCGGCATAACCAACCAAATCGTCGAGAAGGCAGGCCTGCCTTTTGCACCGACATCCCTTTTTCTCTCAAGCTTCTTCTTCAACCTGGCGATTTCCGTCTTGGTATTCTTTGTTTTTGGCGGCGCAAAGGTAGGGAAGCAGGAAGCCGCCTCCTTCGGGCCATTGCCCGAACTTCATCCCGAGGGCGTGACCGAGTCGATCCGAGGTCATGGTGGGACGCCGGCAAAAGCAATCAGGCAGCACGCTTACGGCACGGCCGCGGATACCGCTTCCACGCTTCGCCTGAACAACGAGAGGATTGTCACCCTGGTCGGCCTTACAGCGCTCGGAATTGGTGCCCTCGTTTTCAAGTTCAACGTCGGGCTTGTTGCAATGACCGTGGCTGTCGCCCTCGCCTTGCTGTCCCCGAAGACGCAGAAGGCCGCGATCGACAAGGTAAGCTGGTCGACTGTTTTGCTGATCGCCGGCATCATCACCTATGTTGGCGTCATGGAGAAGGCTGGTACGGTCACTTATGTGGCGGATGCGATATCAAGCCTCGGCATGCCGCTGTTGGTGGCGCTCCTGCTTTGCTTTACCGGTGCGATCGTTTCGGCTTTTGCGTCCTCGACAGCATTGCTCGGGGCGATTATCCCCCTGGCTGTACCATTCCTCCAGCAAGGGCATGTCAGCGCCATCGGCGTGGTGGCGGCGATTGCGATCTCGACGACCATCGTCGATACCAGTCCGTTTTCCACCAATGGTGCTCTTGTCGTCGCCAATGCGCCGGATGACCGTCGTGAACAGGTGTTACGGCAGTTGCTCATCTATAGCGCTCTGATCGCCATCATCGGCCCAATTATCGCCTGGCTGGTATTTGTGGTGTCCGGTGTAGTCTAAAAGCCCAGGCTTTTACGATCCCGCTTCCTGCCCGTTGATGTGGTGGATACCGCTGAATGCGGGCAGGTTGGCGGAGGCTTTGCGGATCGTCATGCCGATTGAACGTCGGGTCTGTATCGATCAAAGGAGCAGCACCTCAGACCCTACGGAACTTAACGAGCCGCTCTTCGTTGTAGGGGACCAACGGCAAATGCCGTTCACAACGATCCCGGAGGTTTAATGTCCCGACTTATTGCTACATCGTTAGTGCTGGCTATTGCAGCTACTGTTTTCACTGGCGGCGTCGTGCCGGTCGCAGCGCAGGAACTTGAGCTCAGGCTCGGTCCCGATGGCGTACGTCCTGTCATTCGAGACCCCCGTGCTCACGAGCGCGATCGGCAGCGCGGCTGCAGTTCACGTGAAGCTCGGGCGGCAGCCCGCGATGAGGGGCTTCGTCAAGCCGAAATTATCCGGGAAACTCCACGACGCATCACCGTCGAGGGTGTCAACCGCCGCGGTCGTATCGAACGAGTGACGTTCGCAAATGTAAGAGGTTGCCCGACGATCTAAAACCTTAATGTCGAAGAAGCGCCGGACGTTTTGCGTCCGGCGCTTCTTCGCTTAGTCATTACCTGATCGCCGCATGCCTAGACTAAGGCATTCTGCCCCCATGGGATTGCTCATTGCCTCAGGCGGGTTTCCAATTTGGGATCAAACAGGTGGAGGTTGCAGCTGTCGACGTCGATGCCGATGGTTTCACCCTCATGTACCCTCGTTGACGCAGGCACGGCCACATTGATCTCGTGTTTGACAGTTCGGATCGTTACAAGCCGCGTTTCGCCATGAAACTCGTTTCGTTCGACTTGGCCGCGCAACGCACCCCCGGTCTGGTTTAGCCTCATGGCGCCGGGGCGAATTCCGACCGTGACAGGTCCCGATTTTAAGGCAAACGGGGCGGCGAGCTTGATCGAGTGGTCCTGGAGCATGCCGTCGGAAGCGTCGAGTTCGATAAAATTCATGTTGGGTGTACCAATGAATCCTGCCGCAAACAGAGTGGCCGGCTCCTGGTAAATTTCCTCCGGTGTTCCCATCTGCTCGATCCGGCCCTCCTTCATCAGCACAATTCGATCTGCCAGTGTCATGGCTTCGAGCTGATCGTGCGTGACATAGATGCTCGTCGTCTTCAGGTCCCGGTGCAGACGCGCAATCTCGACACGCAGATTACCTCGAAGCTTGGCGTCGAGGTTTGAAAGCGGTTCATCGAACAGGAAGACTTCCGGAGTTTTGATCATGGCTCGGGCGATTGCAACGCGCTGCTGCTGGCCGCCGGAAAGTTCTGTCGGCTTGCGAGACAGGTAGACACCGAGGCCAAGCGCCTCGACGACCGGCGCAAGTCGATCAGCGATCGCGGCCTTTGCAATACCAGCCCGCTCAAGTCCGAAGGTGATGTTTTCCCGCACAGTCATATGGGGATATAGGGCGTAGTTCTGAAAGACCATGGCAATGCCGCGATCACCGGGGTCGCGTTCGTTCACGCGCTGGCCGCCAATCAGCAGATCGCCGCCCGAAATGTCTTCCAGGCCTGCGATCATGCGCAGCATTGTCGACTTTCCGCAGCCCGACGGTCCGAGAAAAACGACGAACTCATGATTGTCGACCTGAAGATTGAAATCGCGCATGACCTCAAGCGCGCCATACACCTTCCGGATGGAGCGGCATTCTACAGTTGCCATCAGTTATCCTCCCCGACCATCGTGATCTGCAGTTTCACGTCCTCAGGTCGACCCTCAGCGGCTCGTTCGAACGCGGCGATGGAATCATCGAATTTGTATGTCTTCGAGACCAGCGGCTTCAGGTCGACCTTACCCGCCGCGATCAGTGCCAGAGCACGATCGAAGACGTTGGCGTAACGGAATACTGTCTCAATGCGGCACTCGCGCGAGCAGGCAGCGGCGATGTCGACTGGCACCGGTTCCGGCGGCAAACCGACCAGCACCACAGTGCCACCGGGGCGGACCACTTTGAACAGGTCCCGCACCGCTGCTGGCGCGCCGGAGCATTCGAACACGATATCTGCACCCCAGCCATTGGTTGCTTCAGTGACTGCGCTGACGATGTCGGTCTGGCGCAGATTTACACCGGTTATGCCATCATAGGTCTCGGCCAGCTTCAGCTTCGTCTCTGATAGATCCGAAATCAGCACACGAGAACACCCACCGGCAAGTGCCGCTAGCGCCACCATGATGCCGATGGTGCCGCAGCCCGTAACAACCGCTGTATCTCCGGGCGTGATGCGGGCGCGGGCCGCGGCCTGCATGCCGACTGCGAACGGTTCGACCATTGCGCCTTCGGCGAACGACACATTGTCGGGCAGTTTGTAGGTGAAGCCGGCGGGATGCACGGTCTCGGGGCAAAGGATGCCATGCACAGGTGGCGTCGCCCAAAAGCTGACAGCCGGATCGACATTGTAAATGCCCAGTCGCGAAGCCCGTGACAGCGGGTCGGGAATGCCAGGTTCCATGCATACCCGGTCGCCCGCTTTGAGATGCATCACGTTTGTGCCGACTTCGACGATCGTGCCAGCACCCTCGTGGCCGAGCACCATTGGCGCGTTGAGAACGAAATCACCAATGCGGCCGTGGGTATAATAGTGAACATCGCTGCCGCAGACGCCCACGGTATGGAGCCGGATGCGCACATCATCCGGGCCAATGTGCTGCGGTAAATCGATATCACGCAGCTTCAAATCGCCGACGCGTTCCAGGACTAGTGCTTTCATGGGTTCAACCTTGATCAGTTTTCTTTGAGAATGCGGCATTGAGACCTCCCGCCATGACGCCGAGCAGGATCAGCGGAGGCAACGAAAGCAGAACGACGGCGGCGTTGAGAATGCCCCAGGGGACGTTCATGCCCAGCTGGGACATTTCAGATGCGATGATCGGCAATGTCTTTGCCTTGGATGTGGTGAGCATCATCGCCAGGAGGAACTCGTTCCAGACGAGGACGAAGGAGAAGGCAATGGCACCAAAGATCTGAAATCGGGCGATCGGCAGCGCGATGCGGAAGAAGGTTGCATAGGGTCCCAGGCCGTCGACGCGGGCCGCTTCTTCAACATGAAGGCTGACCCGTTCAAAGGCGGGTACCGAAAGCCAGATGGTGATCGAGGCGGTCACGATCAGATAAGTGACGATCAGCGAGAGGCGGGTGTCGTAAAGATCCAGCCCGAGCCAGATGACCAGCATCGGTATGGCGATCGCGACCGGTGGCAGGAAGCGCAGCGAAAGGACGAAGAACTGTGCCTCAGCCGTCAGCCGGTTCTTGAATCTGGCTATGACATAGGCGGCGGGAACGCCGATGACGGCACCGATAACCACCGCACACGTGCAGATGATGATTGAATTGGTCAGCGCGCGGGCAACCGATCTTCGGTTGAGCACATAGCTCATATTGTCCCAGACCGGCTGGAAAAACAGCTTTGGAGTGCTGACCAGGAGATCGGCATTGGTCTTGAAGGCATTGAGCAAGGTCCACAGCAGGGGCAATACCACAAGCGCGGCGGCAAGCACCAGGATGCACCGAAGCAACAGAGTGGAGACTTTCATCGGTTCAGCCTCTTCCAGGTGAAGGTGAAGGTCACGATGGTCAGCACCATCATGATGACGGCCATGGACGAGGCATAGGAGATCTTCCCGGATTCGATGAAGCCTTGAGAATAGGCATACATGTCGAGGGTCTCAGTTGAGATGCCTGGTCCCCCACGGGTCATCACATAGACCAGATCGAAGGATCGCAGGCTTTCGATAGCCTTGACCAGGAGCAGGCTGATCAGCGGTGCCTTCAACATTGGAAGCGTGACATATCGATGGACTTCGAAGCGCGTGGCGCGGTCGATCCGAGCTGCCTCGAGCGGCTGGGGCGGCAATGATTCCAGCAGTTTCAGGATGATCACCGCGAAGAACAGGCCCCATTGCCAGACGTCGACGAAAGCAACGGCGAAGAGGGCTCCAAGGGGCGTGGACAATATATCGGGTGTGCTGCCGGTCAGTTCCCGCACAGGCCAGGTCAAGGTTCCATACAGTGGATGGAATGAAAACTTCCAGACGAAGGCAGCGCAGACGCGCGGCAGCAGGACCGGGATGATAAACAACACGCACAGAATGTTGCGCAGTCTTGTACCGGCAGCTTCGAACATCGCAATCCCGAGCCCGATCCCGGTCAGCATTGTGGCTGTGACGCTGAGGATTTCCCATTTGAAAGAGACCCATAGAGCGTTCAAAAATCGGGCATCGGTCAACAGGGCAGCGTAGTTTGCGAACCAGACATAGTCCGCGGCTGGTTGTGACAGCGTTCGGTTCTGTAGCGATATGTTGATCGCATAGATCGTCGGGACCAGTGCCAGAACAATCAGGATCCCCAGAGTGGGGCCGAGAAAGACGTATGGAAGCGAGCGTCCGCGGCGCATGGCAAGTTCCTCAAATGGTAGGATGGGCGCGCCCGCAGGCGCGCCCGGTGATCACTGACGGGATTCAGAGCTTGCGGGCGAAAGCCTCGAGCTCGCCGAGCGTCGCCTTGATGTCCGTGCGGCTGCCGGTGATCAGTTCTTCCAGCATGATGCCCCACTGGTTGCCCAGTTCCTGCCAGCGCGGATCCTGCCAGAAGGTCACCTGGGTGTGGCTACCGGTGGCTGCCATCGCATCGGCCAGATTCTGGCCGAATGTCGCGGCATATTCGGGGCTCTGGTAGGTGCTGGTACGGGTCAATTCGCCGGGCTGGCCAGCGGCGAGACGACGGGCTTCCTGCTCTTTCGAGGTTGCCCAGGCGACGAACAGACCAGCGCAGGCCTTGTCTTCCTCCGTTGCATTTGCCTTGGCTGCAATGGCGAAGCCGTGGGCATAACCACCACCTGGCAGGGGCGTCGGCGGAACGGAGAAGGCGACCTTGTCAGCCACCTGGCTCTGCGCCTTGTCGACAGACATGCCGCCAAGCGGCGCGGATTCGACGATGATCGCAACCTTGCCAGCCCGGAAGGCGCCGGTCGATTCATCCCACGATCCGGTCTGCGTGCCCGGAGCGGAGTATTTGAACAGGTCAAGATAGGCCTGGGTCGCCTTTACTGCCGCCTCTGAATTGAAGGCGGGTTGACCGTCCTTGAACCATTCTCCGCCATTTGCCTTGAACAGCGGCATCCAACGCCAGACATTGGCGCCAGATCCGCGTTGGCCGCGCAAAGCTGTGCCGTAGACGCCGTTGTCAGGGTCATGCAGCTTCTTGACGGCCTCCAGATACTCATCCCATGTCTTCGGTGGCGCGATGCCCGCCTTTTCAAGAAGATCCGTTCTGTAGACCATAAGATCGCCGCCGCCCTGGACCGGTGCGAACCACTGCTTCCCATCATAGGTGGCTGCGGCACGCATGCCGGCATCAAAGTCATCGTAGTCGTAGTCGGCCGGGTAATAACTATCCAGCGGAACGATCCAGCCGGAGGAGGCGAACAGGGCAAGATTGGCCTCGTCGACGTAATAGACCTGAAAACTGCCCACCGTGGATGCATCTGCCTGAGATTTTGCCCGGCGATCGTTTTCATTCAGATAGCTGATTTCAAAACCTGCGCCGGACAGTTTTTCGAACTCGTCGACATAGCCTTCGAGCAGGGTCAGCCCGTCTCGGGGCTGCGCCAAGATGCGCAGGTCTTCGCTGCATTGGGCAGCCGCAAATGCATTGGATGCTGCAAGCAATGCGATCACCGCGCAGCCAGCGCGGAGCGTGTAATTTGTCATGATTTCCTCCCTCGAACGGCAAAACTCCCTTGCCGTCTACGGACACCATTCTGCGCGCCGACCCGGTAAGAACTAGATTGCCATCGACACAGAACTGATACTATTTTGACAAAACTGATCCTTGGGATGGAGATAGCTATGCGAATTGCATCGGATTTTCCGCAATCGATTTCCGACACCTACACGGCCACTCGCGAGCAGATTATTCTGCCGGGGGGGATGTCCTACCTCATCAGGCGGGATGACTACCCCAATCCCATCTGTATCTGGAACTATCATCCGGAATGGGAAATCCATTTTATTCCGGACGCTCAGGGTTTCGCTTATGTCGGCGATTTCATTGGCCCCTTCAAGCCGGGGCACCTGGTGCTGACCGGCACAAACCTGCCCCATAATTGGATCACGCCGGGCGCGCCCCAACTCAAAGGCCGTGATCTTGTACTGCAGTTCGATGCCGAGGCTTTGATCGGCGTGCGAGCCGTCTGCCGGGAATTTGACGTTCTTCACCGTCTCAAAGATCTTGCCCAGCGCGGCGTTGAAATATTGGGCCCGGAGGCACTCGAGATCGGTCGCAAGATCCTGGACCTGCACAATCAAAAGAGTGCTGGCGGTCTCGGCCGCTTTATCGAGATTCTCGAAGACATCGAAACCGCACCGCAGAAGCGGCTCCTTGCCAGCGAGCACTTCATTTCCTCATACAATCAGGTTTCCGACCGGCGTCATCGGCGCATCGACAAGGCAATCCAGATCATGCAGTCCAGCCCCGGCACCCAGATGCACGAGGTAGCCCAGCTTGTAGGGCTGGAGCCATCGGCATTTTCCAGGGCTTTTCGCAGAATGACGGGAATGAATTTTTCCAGCTATAGCCGCTCGGTCAGGGTGTGGCGCGCACGCACGCTGCTTGCGGAATCCGAGATCTCTATTACCGATATCTGCTTCGAGGCCGGGTTCAACAACCTGTCAAATTTCAACCGCTACTTCAGGCTGGAAACCGGGCTGACGCCGCGTTCCTACCGTATGGCCGCCCGTATTCGGGGCAAATCGGTGGTGGCAGCGCAGGCCATCTCCGAAGCGCAGTACAATGCCTCGGTCCCCGTGACGTAATGGAGTGAAAGGCAAGTGCAACAAGCGTGCTTGACGATTTCTATATTTCCAGTAATCTAGATTTATGGATCAAGAAAACGCCATCCTCGCCCTGTCCGCTCTTGCGCAGTCTACTCGCCTGGAGACGTTCCGCCTGCTTGTTCGCCATGCGCCCGACGGACTTCCCTCGGGCGATATCGCGCGTGCGATTGATGTGCCGCAGAACACGATGTCCACGCATCTGAACATTCTGTCTCGCGCCGGTCTCGTCACCTCCGAACGTCGCAGTCGCGTTGTTGTCTATCGTGCGGAAATTACCCGTGTCAGTGACCTCACGCTGTTCCTGATCAAGGATTGCTGCGGTGGAAATGCTGAATTATGTGCTCCGCTGATCGCCGAGCTTGAACCCTGCTGTTAGGCTGAAAAGGTTTGCCATGACCAAGACGACGTTCAGCGTGATGTTTCTCTGCACCGGAAACTCTGCCCGATCGATCATTGCCGAAAGTGTGCTGCGTAAGGATGGTGGCGGTAAATTCAATGCATTCTCGGCGGGCAGCTATCCCAAGGGCGAGGTCAATCCGTTCGCGCTTGAGACGCTGTCAGGTCACGGCTATCCGGTCGATGGGCTGCGCTCGAAAAGCTGGGATGAATTTGCAGCCCCTGGTGCGCCCGAGCTCGATTTCGTCTTTACGGTTTGCGACAACGCCGCGGGTGAAGCATGCCCGGTCTGGCCGGGGCAGCCGATGACGGCGCATTGGGGCGTCGAGGACCCGGCTGCGGTTGAGGGCAGCGACGCCGAGAAGCGCGTCGCATTTGCCACGACACTGCGCTACATGAAGCTTCGTATCGCCGCTTTTGCTGCCCTGCCTGTCGAAAGCCTTGAGCGCCTCAGCCTGACGGCCAAACTTCACGATATCGGTCAGATGGAAGGCTCGACGAACCGGAGGCCGGACGTCGCATGAGCCATCCCATCGATATCGTCATTTATCACAATCCCGAATGCGGAACCTCGCGCAATACGCTGGCGATGATCCGCAACGCCGGCATTGAGCCGCATGTTGTGGAATATCTCAAGACGCCGCCGTCGCGAGCGTTGCTGGAGCAGTTGATTGTTCGCATGGACATGCCAGTGCGCGACCTTCTTCGCGAAAAGGGTACTCCCTTTGGCGAACTTGGCCTCGGCGAGGCATCCCTGAGCGATGGCCAATTGCTGGATGCGATGATGGAGCATCCGATCCTGATCAATCGCCCGATCGTCGTCACCCCCCTCGGCGTCAAGCTGTGCCGGCCGTCGGAGGCCGTGCTCGATATCCTGCCGTCGGAACAACAGGCGGCCTTCACCAAGGAAGATGGCGAGGCCGTTGTCGATCAAGCCGGTCGCCGCATCATCTAGTCGAACGTTTACAAAAGGCATCCGTGTCACCGCAGTCTTTACGACACGACTGCGGACGATGTGTCTTTGCCAAGGAGAGCGCCATGCGTCCCGAAGAACCAATCCTGCGTCTGTCCTTCCTCGATCGATACCTGACGCTGTGGATATTTGCAGCCATGGCCATTGGCGTACTACTGGGCACCGTATTCACCGGTCTGCCTGCAGCGCTGAACAGCCTTTCGGTCGGATCGACCAATATCCCGATCGCCATCGGCCTGATCCTGATGATGTATCCACCTCTGGCCAAAGTCCGCTTCGATGAACTGCCACAGGTGTTTGCCGACAAGCGCGTTCTGGCCATATCGCTGCTGCAGAACTGGATCATCGGCCCGGTGCTGATGTTTGCCCTCGCCGTCATTTTTCTGCGCGACTATCCTGAATACATGACCGGCCTGATCCTGATCGGCCTTGCGCGCTGTATCGCCATGGTTCTTGTGTGGAACCAGCTCGCCAGAGGCGACAACCAATATGTCGCCGGGCTGGTCGCCTTCAATTCCATTTTCCAGATCCTGTTTTTCAGCGTCTACGCCTGGTTCTTCCTGACCTTCCTGCCGCCGCTGTTGGGCCTCGAAGGCAGCGTCATCGACGTATCGGTCTGGACCATTGCCGAAGCCGTTCTGATCTATCTCGGCATTCCGTTCCTGGCCGGCTATCTGTCGCGCCGCATCCTGACGGCGACCAAAGGTCGGGACTGGTACGAGAACGTTTTCCTGCCGAAGATCAGCCCGATCACACTGGCGGCCTTGCTTTTCACGATCGTTGCCATGTTCAGCCTCAAGGGGGGCGATGTGGTGCGGCTTCCGGGCGATGTAGTGATGATCGCCATACCGCTGACGATCTATTTTCTCGTCATGTTCCTCGTCAGCTTCTGGATGGCAAAGTCTGTCGGCACCGATTACCCACGCACAACAGCCGTTGCCTTCACCGCTGCCGGCAATAATTTCGAGCTGGCGATTGCGGTCGCGATCGCGGCGTTTGGTCTGGCTTCACCGGTCGCGTTCGCCGCCGTGATCGGTCCGCTGGTCGAGGTGCCGGTCCTGATCTTGCTGGTGCAGATGGCGCTCTGGATGGGCCGCAGGTATTTTGCAAGGACAGCGGGCAAGCCTGTTCCCTCGAACCTCTAGGCAGTCGCAATGTCGTATCGAACGGTGCTGCAGCGGAAGCGTGAGAGAGACTGGGCCTACTCGTGGGGTGAACAAGTAATGTGCACTTGGCTTAGACGATGATCGAGATCTCGTCCTGTGAAACCATCCTTGATGCTGGGCACGCTTTCGACCGTGTCATGCGGCCAACATTTCAAGCATTGTATTTGCCACACGAGCGTGATCGTACGGTTTGCTGAAAAACCGGCCCTCGATCGGTAAAAGTGTGTCACTCAGGTTGCTGTGGCCGGATGTTACGATAATTTTGATCGGCGGCCAACGGTCTCTGACTGCAATCGCGAGCTTCAGGCCGTCCATGCTGCCTGGCATGTCGATGTCGGTGAACATCAAGACAATGTCCTTGTTGACGTCCAGAATTTCGATGGCCTGGTCAGCGTTTGACGCCTGGAAAACGGTAAATCCCTGGTCCTCTAGCGACATCACGATATCCATGCGCAGCAGAACATCATCTTCTACAACCAGGACCGTCGGTTCTTTACGCGTCAACATCACGACATTTACCTTCTGCGCTTTATGCCAGTGTTTTTTAGCCACCTGGAATAAGACGGTAACGCGCGTGATCTTGTATTGATCCATTGAAAGTTGAGGATTATCAAGTCGCTTCAATAACATGTTGCCGCCGGCATGATCACGCCTTACTTAACGTGACAGCGGCTGTACGGCGCACTACGCCTCCGGTGTGATCCGGGAAAGCGGACCGTTGGCACCACAGCGGAAACCCTCTGGAGCAAAGACGATTTCAGGCGGTGATCCGAACAAGGAGATGAAGGCTGAACGAATATATCGCGTGCCGTAGCCCTGTCGCGACGGTTCTCGCACGGGCGGTCCGTCAGCCTCGATCCAGTTCAAGGAAAAATCCGGCCCGTCCGTTGGCAAGATCGACCAGCTGATCCGCACAGTGCCCTCCGGTTCTGACAAGGATCCGTATTTGATCGCATTTGTGATGAGCTCATGCAAACACAACGCAATTGTGGTTCCTGCCTCTCTGCTGACGATCAGCTCCGGGCCATTGACTTCGATGCGGCTGACGCCGCCCTTGCTGTAGGGGGAAATCGTCAGTTGAATGACGTCGGACAGTGAGACTTCTTCGCCACCAGCCTCGAATACGGCAGAATGGACGTTGGAAAGCGCCTGCAGGCGGCCGGTGAAGTCGCTAGCCAGGTTGTCTACAGTGTCGGCGCCGCGTCGGGTCATCTGGAAAATCGATGTGACACTGGCGAGAATGTTTTTGACCCGGTGATTAAGTTCAAGCCTTAACTCCCGTTCCCGCTCGATTGAATCGCGCACTTGGCGTTGGCGCAAACGTACCAGCAGGTTCGAATGAATGGCATTCACGAGTTCCAGCGGGCTGAGGGGGCGTGTGTGGAACAGCAGCCGGGACCCGGGCCAGGAACGCTCCAGTTCATTGCGAATTCTCGCAATTGGCGCGCTGCGCTCCAGCAGGATGATGATCGGCACCTCCGACCAGTCTGCCTGAACGGCGAGATGTTCCGCAATCCGGGCGACAACGTCCGGATTAAGAGCCTCATGGGTGATTGTGATCAGCCCGGGAGACAGGGCAAGATAAGGAACAAGATCCTCGTCCATCCTGACGGCCTTCACCGCGACCTTCTGCTCCCGCAGGAAAGTAGCGACATAATCGGCGTCCTTGCGAAAGGGCGCCAGCACGAGCACCCAGTCCAGTTCGCTGTCTATCGTGCCGGCATTCATCTCTGATCCGGCAGCGGGTTGTAAGCGACCACGCTGACACTGCCGCTTTCAATCAGCAATTCTTGCACATTGAGGTCGTGCGGGCCATGACGTTTCTTGACGACGGTGATATTGCGCCTCAATCGACCCTCATGCTCGACAATGCGCAGCAGCAACACTGTGTCGCCGAGGAAGCTGACATCGACATCGATGCTGACGTTCTGACCAATCAGACCATGCTGCGCAACGATCAGCATGGTCAGCACGCCGGATCGGGCAAGATATTTCAGCAGTGACTGGATATCCCGGACCGCTTTTTCCCGATGCGGCAACGAGTTCAGGTAGCCGGTGAGACTGTCGATGACGACGACCCGCGCCTTGTCTTGCGTAACTGCATTTTGAACGATTTGCCCGAATTCGCCCGGCGATATTTCGTTGGGATTGAAATCTCGGAGGATCAGCTTGCCGTCCTTGTGGTACTGCCTGAGCTCCATTCCCAATCCCTCTGAACGACGGAAGAAGGTTTCCAACCGCTCCTCGAACAGAAAAAGGGCTACATTTTCTCCCCGTGCAAGTGCTGCCGCGGCGTAGAGCGATGACATGGTCGACTTGCCCGTTCCGGACTGTCCGATCACCAAAGTAGTGGTCCCGGCTTCCTGGCCGCCTCCGAACATATCATCGAGCGCTTCAACGCCGGACTTTATCAGTTTCGGTTTCGCGGTTTCCGCAGCCGTGCTTGGCATGATGCGCGGGAACACCACAACGCCTTCACCCTCGCGAATAGCCATGTCGTGGTAGCCATCGGCAACTGGAACGCCGCGCATCTTCGAGACGTCGACACGGCGTCTGACGCCACCATATTCCTCCAGCGATTTATCGAAGCGGATAACGCCGTGGGCCAGACCTTCGACTTCTTCCCCGGTGCTGTCATAGCCTGCGGACTGCGTATCCAGGAGCAGGGCAACGACATCTTGCTTCGCCAGGAACGACTTGAAGCCGATCAACTCCCGCCGAAACCGTGGTGAGTCGCCGGTAATCAGCCGGATTTCGAGAAGAGAGTCGTAGACCAGGCGACGCGGTTTGTATTTTTCGATCGCGGCCTCGATCGCCTTGCGGGTCTCGTCGAGGCGAAGATCGGCAGTCAGGAATATAGTTTGGTCGTCGGCCTCGTTGACTGTTCCGGACGTCGAGAGTTCCTCTACACGGATCCCGTCAAGCGTCCAGCCGTGAGACGCAGCAATGGATTCCAGCTCTGTGGCCGTTTGCGACAGCGTTACATAAATACAGCTTTCACCAGCCTCCACGCCGGCGCGCAGAAATTGCAGTGCGGCTGTCGTTTTACCCGAGCCGGGCGCGCCCTGCAGCATATAGAGATTGGATGCGGGAAGGCCACCGCGCAGAATTTCGTCAAGGCCCGCAATACCTGTGCTGACAACCGACGGCTTTTTTCGTTTGGCCATGTTCTTCTTCCGCTACGCCACTCTTCACAATCTGATGAGACCGTCGGTCCCGAAAAGAGATAATCGAGGTGTTATATGGGTCCGAGGGGAACATCAACAAGGCTGAGCCGTCCGGCCGAGGAACCTGAGTGCCAAACGGTTCTTCGCCGCGTTGCACGCTTCCCACGTGAGGGAGGCTATGGGCTCACCGGCAGACGAACCTGACGGGGCAGCTAGTCCGCCATGGAAGCGCGCAGTTGGGTCGGCGTCTGCCCAAATGTCTGTTTGAAGGCGCGCGAAAAATGAGATGCATTTTCAAACCCAGTGTCCAGCGCGATTTCGATCAGCGGCGCTTTCGATTGAAGGAGCACCTGCTTGGCGCGCTCCAGGCGGACCCTGCGATAGACCAGCGCCGGTGTACTGCGGGTTTCGCTGAGGAACAGCCGTTCGAGCTGTCTTCTCGACAGGCCGACCGACCGTGCGAGTTCGGGTATCGTAATCGTCCCCTCGATGTGACGGTCCATCATGATCAGCACGGCCCGAATGCGCGGATCTTCCGACTCGATCGAGAGTGGTCTGCGGGGTTGGATCTCAAGCGCGGTCCGCGCCCGTTCGATCTGGAGAACCTCAAGCGCATTGCGCGCAGCGTCATGGCCGATATGACGCTGGACGATTGAGGCTGCCATGTCGGCAGCACTGCTGCCGCCGGCGCATGAACCTCGCGTCCGATCGAGATTGAAGATCCTGTCGGAGCGAACCTGATGGTCGGGGAAACGGTCGCGAAATGTCTGGTAATGCAGCCAGCTGACACAAGTCTGGTGCTGTTTCATCAGGCCGATCTCGGCGAGGATGAACGAGCCGGTGCAAACGCCGATCAGCCGGACATTCTTGGCGGCTGCAGCTTTGAGGAAATTCACAGTATCCTGGTCGATCGGGGTGTCGCTGTTCAAGAGGCCGCCGACCACGACAATGTAGTGAAACTGGCTCGGCTCGACAAAGTCAGACGTCGGCGCCACTTTGACGCCGCAACTGGACATGATCAGATGACGGGTGCTGCCGAGGACCTCCCAGTCTGCAAGGACGCGGCCCGATCTGTCGAATTCATCGCTCGCAAGCCTCAGCGTGTCGACGAATAGCGAAAAAGCAGAAAGGGTAAAGGACTTGGCCAGGACGAAGCCGATCTTCAAGCGGTCGACAGGCGCGTTCGTATCGGAGGGCTTTATAGTCACGTCGATCAATCCTGCCTGAAGTCACTGTCCGCGCCACTCTATACGCGCCATCCCGATCTGCTTCAACACGCGGCTGGACGGGGTGCGATCTTTGATCCTTGGATCGGCTAGGCGCCGCTGGCCGTCCTTGCGTGGCACCGAGCCGTTGTGCTCCGAGCGATTTTGCCCGCGGGTGAGAGGTTTCAAGACCGCAGCTGATAGCGGTATATGGCTTTATCGGCAGCGCCAATGAAACATCCGCGTCTGGTCTGGCACACAGCCCTTATGATGGCTTAGTGCCGCGGACAAAAAGATCAATACATAGAACGAGATGGCGCCTGCGGTCCAATCTGGTTTTGAAGTCACCACGCTGGGGACCCATTGCTCCAAACAGCATATCCATCAGGATCCGGGCGCAACCCAATGGGTCCTCAATCACCAGCTTTCCACGTCGGGCCTCCGCCGCCAGCCAATCGGCAAGATTCCGGCGGGAATGTTCCAGGCCGTCACGCCGCAACACCTCGGCGATCTCCGGAAACTGCGCACCTTCGCGAATGACGATATGGATGAAGGCATGACGCTCATTGTCTGCTTCTTCGTCGATGTCGATCATGAAGATTTTTTGCAGCACGACATCAACCGGCGCATCTTCTTCAGAAGGGCGGGGAAGATCGAGCATCATCTGCCGGTGCGCGGCGACGACGGCGAGAAACAGATCCGATTTGGAAGGAAAGAGACGATAGAGGGTCTGCTTTGAGATCCTGCATCGTGCCGCAACTATATCCGTCGTCGTTCCGGAAAAGCCGAGTTCCACAAATGTCTTGCGCGCCGTGTCTATAATGATCGAGCGTCGGTCAATGTCGGAATGTGTTTTCGGTCTGCCCCGTTTCCGCTTTGTGAGGGGCTGTCCTGTGGTTGTTTCGGAGTCGCTCATACGCCTGTCATAGCATCAGAGTGACGATCATCCAGCCGGAAAATTAACAGTACTCAATGGTCCGGAATTGTCGCGGGACCCAAGTCTGGTTTTCCGTGTTTTTTGGTAGCGGATGCCAATCTCTCGAGTAGCTGGAGCGCCTCGTCCGATCGCTCCAGAACCCGCAATCAGTCACACATAAGCCGTGCGATCACCGAATTCTGCAGCCTCGTCGAAATTGTTGGTGCCGATCCGTTCGTTCTCGCCGGACAACTCCTTTGGAGCGTCTTCGGTTTGTGTTGGCTTTGCCGTCTGGGTGGCGCTGCTTTCGGTCGCGCTGATTTTTGCAATCTTGGACTGCAAGGTTGCAATTGCCTTCTCGAGAGTGGCCTTTTCTTCTTCGTCTGTCGTTTCTGACAGGGAGGCCTGTTTTTCCGCCAGTTGCGCTTCGAGCGATGAAAGGTCATCTGCCGAGCTCGATGAAGAAGACGATGAGGTCATTATGCTGGTGGCAGAACTTGAAATTGCACTGACCATGAGAATAGCTTTCTTTGATGGAATAAACTCGTTCTAAGGTGCAATGGTTACCAAGTCCTTAAATACGGTACTTATAGGTACATTTTTGTTCTGGCTTCGCGGTATGAATTGAATGTCGCGGCGCCGGTCCGAAACGACGCGCATGCAAACCTTACGGGTGGTGAATGACGAATTTTCTGTTTGATGGCCCTGTTTCAGCCGAAGTCACGATCTTGCTGGCCCATGGGGCAGGCGCACCGATGGATTCCGTATCGATGAATGCGATGGCAAACGCGCTGTCCGCGGTCAGCTTGAGGGTGGCGCGCTTCGAATTTGCCTATATGGCGGCAAGGAGAACGTCGAATGCTCGCCCGCCGCCTCCGCGCGCCGAAAAGCTCATTCCGGAATATCGTCATGCAATCGAGACGCTGGAGCCGAGTGGGTCGCTGATCATTGGCGGCAAATCCATGGGCGGCAGGGTGGCGAGCATGCTGGCCGACGAAGTGTTTGACGCTGGTCTCGCCACCGGTCTGCTTTGTCTGGGATATCCCTTTCACCCGATCGGCAAAGCTGAACAATTGCGTACGGCTCATCTTGCGTCGCTGAAAACGCCGACACTGATTGCCCAAGGCAGTCGGGATCTCTTCGGAACGCGTGAAGAGGTGGCGTGCTACGACCTGTCGCCAAACATCGAGATGCTCTGGCTTGAGGATGGCGATCATGACTTGAGGCCGCGTAAAAGTGTTTCCGGATTCTCAGCCGCGGGTCATATGGAGACGCTGGCGAAGGCGGCCTCGATTTGGGCGGGCAGAATTGCGCTAAGTCGTCACTAGGTCACCAGGGACGTATGCCGTCGGCCTACGAAGGCCTTTCAACCGCGGATCCATCGCCGGGTTCCTTGCTCACGTTGCAGTGGATCTGCATGATCGCCGTCGTGACATCGGAACGGCCTCGGCACATACAATAGGCAATGACGAATCAATTCGATATGTTTTCGCATCAGGCAGATGTCGGCCAGCGCTCCAAGCAAAGTGGTGCCAGCCGCTCCGTTCTCAACAAGCATCAGCCGTCGGTTCTTCCGATGAGCGAAGAGGCAATGGTTCGACATCTCTCTGAAACCGGCCGCTATCGCCTGCTGAAGAAGCTGGAACCGCGGCCGGTTGCATCGGTTGTCCGCCCCGAATATCCGTTGAGCGGCGTTATTCTCGATACAGAGACAACTGGTCTGAATGCGCGCAAGGACGAAATCATCGAGATTGGCGTTGTTGCATTTACCTTCGATGACTGCGGCCGCATCGGGGATGTCACGGGCATCTATGGTGGCCTGCGGCAACCCAGGACGCCCATTCCATCCGAGATCACAAAGCTCACCGGTATCGATGACGACATGGTGGCAGGGCAGTCGATCGATATGGCGGCATTGCAGGCCCTGATCGATCCGGCCGATCTGGTCATCGCCCACAATGCAGGTTTCGACCGTCCTTTCTGTGAGGCGTTTTCGCCGATGTTCGCCGCCAAGGCCTGGGCCTGTTCGAATGCAGAGGTCGACTGGTCGGCACGCGGCTATGAAGGAACAAAGCTCGGCTATCTGATCAATCAGTCTGGATACTTTCATGAAGGCCATCGGGCAATCGATGACTGCTTTGCCTTGCTGGAGGTCTTGTCTCGTCAGACGAAGATCTTGCCGCCGGCCTTTGCCGAGCTTTACCAGACCAGCCAACGATCGCGTATTCGGATCTATGCCGAAGGTAGCCCCTTCGACATGAAGGATCATCTCAAGGCACGCGGCTATCGCTGGTCCGACGGGACAGATGGGCGGCCTAAGTCCTGGTGGATCGAAGTTGCGGAAGAGTTTCTTGATGACGAACTTCATTTTCTCCGGACCGAGATCTATCGTTATCCAGATGCCGATCCTCCAATGAAGCGCTTGACCGCATTCGATCGGTTTCGAGGTTGAGCATATCTGCGCCATTTGCATGGCTGCCTTGCGAGCGCGTCACTTTTAAAAGGGCAGGGCGATCTCCATATCTTGGCTATCGAAACGACGTTGGAACTGAAGCAAAGGTTGCTGGCGTCTAAGAGACCTCACGAAAGGGGATCATCATGAACGTCGCCCGCTCCTTTAACAACTGGCGCAAGTATCGTCAGACAGTTGCCGAACTTGGCCGCATGTCGAGCCGCGAACTGGCTGACCTCGGCATCAATCGTGCCGACATCCACAATATTGCCCGCGGAACTGCCGCTCGCTGATGGCTGCCGCTTTTCTGATGTGATGTCCACGACGCCCGCTTTAGACGCGGGCGTCTTTGCGTTGGCGATTTCTCTTTTCTCGCATTGGGTGTGCGTCTGCTCTGGCTGACCGCTGCTGGCTTGTTGCAGGCATTTCCGCCCAGCGATCCTCTCGTTTTCAGTGCCATCATTTTTGCATGGCTGCAGTGCAACAAAGCGTATTTTATAAGCACGGCGATGCTGTATGTTGGTTTTCAACGAAGCGATGCACCTCCTCCCGCAAAGCTTCGTGTTTCAGGCGACCCACTCCTCCTCCCAGGGGCGCCTGTAGGAACAGCGGCACTCCTCCTCCCAGTCGCTGTTCATCAATTCGAAAAGCCTGCCGCACCTCCTCCCGCGGCAGGCTTTTTCGTTTGGGCATACTTCGAGGAGGCGGCCTGCTCCGCCGGACGGCATCGTGGGTTTGGCAATATGCAACCGAATAGCTGGTAGCGCTTTCGCCCTCCTAGCGTCTGCAACGCAAACAGTGGCCCACATTCTGAATTCAGCCGTAGCGACTGATCGCGAGATCCGTAGCGTCGATGTCCGGCGAGCGACCACTGACGAGGTCGGCGATGACCCGTGCAGAGCCGGAGCTCATCGTCCATCCGAGTGTGCCATGGCCGGTATTGAGAAACAGGCCCTTGACCCTGGTCGCGCCGATCACTGGCGTGCCGTCCGGTGTCATCGGGCGCAGACCGGACCAGAAGGTTGCCTTCGACATATCGCCACCGGGAAACAGGTCGCTGACCGAGTGTTCCAGCGTGCGCCTCCGCGCATGGCCGAGATCATTGGTATAGCCGGAGATTTCGGCCATGCCGCCGACACGAATGCGTTCGCCCAGGCGCGTGATGGCGATCTTGTAGGTCTCGTCCATGACGGTGGATTCCGGCGCGCGTGATGCATCGGTGATCGGAATGGTCAGCGAATATCCCTTGACCGGGTAGACGGGTAGGGAAATACCGAGCGGCTTCAGGATGAGAGGGGAGTAGCTGCCCAGAGCCACGACGACGGCATCAGCGGTGAAATTCCCCTTGTCGGTGACAACGGTTCGAATCTGCGCACCATCGGCGTCCAGACCCTTGATGTGGTGGCCATACGCAAAACGGACGCCCAGCGCTTCAGCGATTGCGGCCAGTGCGTTGGTGAATTTGAAACAATCACCCGTTTCGTCCTTCGGTGTCATCAACCCACCGACGATCCTGTCGCGTACGTGTGCAAGTGCCGGTTCAACGCGGACGCAACCATCGCGATCGACCACTTCATACGGGACGCCGTCCGCAGCCAGGGCTTTGACGTCCTTGGCCGAGGCGTCGAGCTGTTGCTGTGTGCGAAACAGCTGGAGCGTGCCCTGCATGCGCTCGTCATAGCTGATACGCGTTTCGTCACGCAGTGCGGCAAGTGACAGGCGGCTGTAGTCGGCCAGTCGCAACATGCGGCTTTTGTTGATCGCATATCGGTTTGCCGTGCAGTTCGACAACATCTTGATCATCCACGACAACATGGCGGCGTCGATTTTCGGACGAAGGATCAGCGGTGCATGTTCCATGAGAAGCCATTTCATCGCTTTCATCGGGATGCCGGGTGCGGCCCATGGCGAACAATAGCCGAATGACACCTCGCCGGCATTGGCAAAGCTGGTCTCAAGGGCGGGGCCTGGCTGCCGATCGATGACGGTGACGTCATGTCCGGCTTTCGCCAGCTGATAGGCAGAAGTCACGCCGATGATGCCGGCGCCGAGGACGATGACTTTCATGTGGTCTCCACGGGCGAAACAAAGTTCAGCAATAGCGCCGATATGAGCGCAAGGCGAGCCTTGTCGTGGCCTAAAACATCGATCAAGCAAAACGATTTGACCGGCGAATAACGACCAGGCCAGGGATGAGCCACCTTGAGAATTCCGGCGGAGGTAAACGAATACGGTCCACGAGCTTTGGGGAACGCTCGGGAAGTTGACCCGGGCCGGCCGCAGATCCGTTCCTGACAATTTGATGACGAAAATGGAAGAACGCTGAAAAGCACCGTCAAGCGCCTGACATGCAGAGCCCGTAAAGACATCGCCGACAGCCTGGCCCTCGGTATGGGCTTTCGTACAAGGCCCCGTGCTTCGGTCCCGTATCTCAAAAGGTGCAGCTTATGAAAATCGTCCAGATCAGCGATACGCATTTCAGTCCGTCCAAGCCGCATTTCAACGGCAATTGGGAGCCTGTCCGTCGCTGGATCGAGACTGTGAAACCCGATCTCGTGGTACATACCGGGGACCTGACAATAGATGGTGCCGATCAGGACGAAGACATCGTTTTCTCCATCGCGCTGCTTCAGGAGCTTGATGTTCCGGTTTTGCTGGTTCCTGGCAATCACGACGTCGGACATATGCCTGGTTCGCTGCAGCCGATCGATGACTTGCGCCTCGAGCGCTGGCGCCGGCTGGCAGGGCCGGACCGTTTCGCCAAGGATCTTGGCAACTGGCGCCTGATGGGCCTGAACAGCCTGCTGATCGGCTCCGGCCATGCGGAAGAGGTGGTCCAGTTCGACTGGCTCGTAGATAGGCTGGAAAATCGCGATGGACGGCGGGTGGCAATCTTCGGCCACAAGCCATTGTTCGTCGATGATCCGGCAGAGGGCGATACCGGTTATTGGGGCGCGGGTCCCGGCGACCGCCAGAGGCTGCTCGAATTGTTCGCGGCTCATGATGTTGCGCTGTATGCCAGCGGCCATCTGCACTGGGCTTGGCATGGCGCGATCGCCGGCACCAAACTTGTCTGGGCGCCGCCGACATCTTTCATCATCGACACGCTTGAGCGTGAAATGCCGGGCGAGAGGCTGGTGGGTGGTGTCGTGCATCACTTGGCTGACGGCGTAACGAGCGAGATCGTTGCGGTCGACGGCGCCACGGCGCACATCCTCGATCATGTCATCGATGAGGTTTATCCGCGCCACGCGACCAAGGTTGTCGTGGAGGCAGCCCAATGACCGTCTTCAACCTCCACGACATCAACAAGTCCTTCGGTGGCAACAGCATCCTGAAAGGCGTCAGCCTTGAGGCTGATGCTGGCGAGTTTATTGCCCTTGTCGGTCCGTCCGGCTGCGGCAAGAGCACGCTGCTGCGCATCGTCGCCGGCCTCGATCATGCGGACCATGGCGAGATCGTCATCGGCGGTGAAGACGTCTCGGCGAAGGCCGCGGGTGATCGCAACGTTGCAATGGTCTTCCAGTCCTACGCGCTCTACCCACATCTGACCGCAGGCCAGAACATTGCCGTGCCGCTTGCGATGCGCCGATTGTCGACGGCGGGCCGGTTGCCGCTGATCGGAGCCCTACTGTCTGACCAGCGCCAGATCCGCGCCGATATCCAGCGCGACGTTCGCGCCATGGCGGGTTCTCTCAAGATCGACCACCTGCTCGACCGCAAGCCGGGCCAGATGTCTGGTGGCCAGCGCCAGCGCGTGGCGCTTGCCCGCGCCATGGTCAGACAGCCGAATGTCTTTCTGATGGACGAGCCGCTCTCCAATCTTGATGCCAACCTGCGCGTCCATGCCCGCGGCGAGATCGTTGAGCTGCATCGCAAGGCCGGCGTGCCGACATTGTATGTCACGCATGACCAGTCGGAAGCCCTGTCGATGGCCGACCGTGTTGCCGTCATGATCGGTGGCCGGCTACTGCAGCTCGACAGCCCGCGCACCATCTACGACGATCCCTCACATCTCGAAGTGGCGAAGTTCCTCGGCCAGCCGCGCATCAACGTGCTGCCGACCGTCATTGACGACGAAGGTCTCGTCCATGTCGGCCACATCCGGCTTGCCACACGCAAGGATCTCAAGCCGGGAGCAGCACTGTCCATCGCGTTTCGCCCCGAATTCGTCAGGCTTGGCGAAGCCGGCGGGGGAGGGGTGCCGGCGCGGGTCGAGCGATTGGAATTCCTCGGCTCCGAAGTGGTGGTCTTTACCAAACTGGCAGCGATGGATGCAGTCGTTGTGGCGAAGATCGCGCCTGCGGACGCGATCGGGCTCAAGTCTGGCCAGCCAATCGATCTCAAGCTCGACCCGGATGCAATCCTGCTCTTCGACGAACAGGGTGAACGCCTGCCGGCCAGCGTCGCCATGGTGTCGGCTTTGCGATCGGAGGCCGTTCATGGCTAGTCTTGTTTCGGATCACGGTGGCACGCCCTCGCTTACCCGGACGGGTGCTCGACTGGCGCAGCGCCGGGAAGCCCGCATTGCCATGGCGCTTTCGGCACCGGCACTGCTGTTGATCTTCTGCTTCATCATCTTGCCGACCATTGCGGTGATCGTCCTCGGTTTTACCGATTTCGAGCTTGGCTATGGCAGTTTCAACTTCGTCGGCTTCGAGAACTATGCAGAGCTGTTGAACGACCGCACCTTCCGGAAGTCGCTGTGGAACACCACGGTCTATGCGGCGATCGTTGCGCCGGCTTCGATGGCGCTCGGGCTTGGCATCGCGTTGCTGATCGAATCCGAAGGTTGGGGTAAGAGCCTGTTTCGCACGGCCTATTTCCTGCCGGTCGCGTCGCTGCTCGTCGCCATGGCCACCGTGTGGCAATATCTCTTCCATCCGACCATCGGGCCGATCAACGCTATGCTCGACATGATCGGCATCCAGGGTCCGAACTGGCTTGGCGCGTCGAAAACCGTGATGACCAGCCTGTCGATCATCGGCATTTGGCAATCGACCGGATTCAACATGGTCCTGTTCCTTGCCGGCCTTTCCGCCATCCCGCGTGAGCTCTATCAGGCGGCCGAAGTCGACGGCGCCCGCTCGGCTTTCTCGAGGTTCTGGCTGGTGACTTGGCCGATGCTTGGCCCGACGACCCTCTTCGTCACGACAATCAGCATCATCAACGCGGTAAAGGTGTTCGAGACGGTGAAGACGCTGACCGAAGGCGGCCCGAACAAGGCATCCGAAGTCCTGCTGTTCACCATCTACCAGGAAGGCTTCGTCTTCCTGCGTGTCGGCTATGCCTCGGCGATGACCGTAATCTTCCTCGCCATCCTCGTATCGCTGATGTTCCTCCAGTACCGCGTCATGGACCGGAAAGTGCACTACGCATGACACAGGCTCCCCTCTCCGCCGGCCGCATCCTGCGCCTCGCGGCCCTGTCCTTTGGCGCCATCCTGTTTCTGGCGCCCTACATTTTCATGATTTCGACCGCCGGCAAGGCACAGAGCGAGATCTTCTCCTCCTCGCTCTCGCTGATCCCCCAGACCTGGTCCTATGCGGAGAACTTCGCCAAGGCCTTCGGCCGGGTATCCATGGCGGGACTGCTTCTGAACGGCTTTGTCGTTTGTGCACTGATCCTGATTGTCCAGGTCGTCGTGGCAATCCCTTGTGCCTATGCCATGGCCAAGCTCTCCTTTGCCGCCGCGCGTTTGATGATGGCGCTGGTAATGCTTGGCCTCCTCGTCCCGATCCATGCAACGGCCCTGCCGCTCTATGTCGCCTTTGACCGGATGTCTGCGCTCAACAGCTATTTCGCACTGGTCGCGCCATTCTCGATCTCGGTGTTTGCGATCTTCCTGTTCCTGCAGTTCTTCCGCGGCATTCCTGACGACCTGATCCATGCGGCACGGCTCGACGGCATGTCGGAGACAGGCATCGTTGCGCGGATAATCGTGCCGAATGCCTGGCCGGCAATCACCGCCTTTTCGATCTTCTCGGTCGTCGCCCATTGGAACGATCTGTTCTGGCCGCTGATCGTCGTCACCAACCAGTCCTATGCCACCCCGCCGCTCGGCCTTCTCTACTTCCGTGCGGCTGAGGCCGGCGACGACTACGGCGCGCTGATGGCGGCCACGCTCATCATCACCCTTCCTCTCGTTCTTGCCTTCCTGCTCGCGCAGAAGCGCTTCGTCGAGGGTATCACCATGACCGGTCTGAAAGGCTGATCGGTCCAACCCAGGAGATCTGCAATGACTCTTTTCAAGAAAGCGATGACCGCAGTCGCGGTCACGATGGCGACCTTCGTTCCGGCGCATGCCGAAACGGTGCTCAACATCCACTATCCGATGCCCGGCTTCTTCAAGGACGTGATGGACACGATCTCGAAGAAGTTCATGGAAGAAAACCCCGATATCAAGATCACCTTCGCCAACCCGTCGGCAACCTATGAAGAAGGCATCCAGACCATCATGCGTCAGGCTGGCACGGCAGAAATGCCGGATGTCACCTTCATCGGTCTGAACCGTCTGCGCATGGTCAACGAGCGCGATATCCCGGTCGACCTCGGTCCATTCATGGCCAAGGACGGCAACATGGCCGAGCAGGGCTTTTCCGACAACATCCTGAAGCTCGCCCAGGTCAAGGGCAAGCAGGTTGGTCTCGCATTCGCGACCTCCAATCCGATCATGTATTACAATGCCGATCTGGTTCGCAAAGCCGGCGGCAATCCGGATGTCGCTCCGAAGACCTGGGACGAGGTGATTGCACTCTCCTCCAAGATCAAGGCACTCGGCGATGGCAATGAAGGTATCGACTTCCGCTGGCAGGGTGACGACTGGATGTTCTCCGCGCTGCTGTTCGGTGCCGGTGGCAAGATGCTCAACGACGAAGAGACTGCCGTTGCCTTTAACGGTGCCGAAGGCCTGAAGGCGTTTGAACTGGTCGATCGCATGGTCAAGGAAGGCGGCCTTCCGGTCTTCACCAAGCAGGCTGGCGAACAGGCCTTTGTTGCCGGCAAGGTCGGCTTTGCCTTCCAGACCACGGGCGCTCTTCGCAACACCATCAAGAATGTCGGCGACAAGTTCGACCTGCGCACCGCTCATATTCCGCTGATCGACCCGGTCAATGGTAAGCTGCCGACCGGTGGCAACGCGGCCGTCATGTTGACCCGCGATGCTGAAAAGCAGGACGCTGCCTGGAAGTTCATCAAGTTCGCTTCGGGACCATACGGCGCCTCGGTTGTCGTGCCGGGCACTGGCTATGTGCCGAACAATGAATTGGCCGCAACGTCGGCGGAATACCTCGGTAATTTCTACAAGGAAAACTCGCTGTTTCGCGCTGGCCTCGAGCAGATGCCGCTGATGCAGCCCTGGTATGCTTTCCCGGGTTCGAACGGTGTGAAGGTGACCCAGACCATCGTTGAGAACTTGTCGCGCGTGGTCGAGCAGTCGGCCGAGCCGAAGGAAGCGCTGGACGACGCAGCCGCCGAAGTCGAAGGCCTGCTGCCGCGCAGCTGACCCCTCTGTTTGTAACCAAAAACATCGACGCGCCGCTTCTTCGAGCGGCGCGCTTTGCCGTCTCAGAATGAAGGGTCGATCCGTCGGACTGTGCCGCCGGGTTTCAACTTGTAACCCATGCTGAGATGACGAGGTTCCGCGGCGTTCTCGGCAATATCGAGCAGCAGTGAGGCTGCGGTGGTGCCCATGCTGGCGTCGGCCATTTCGATCGTCGTCAGCGGTGGATCGACCAGGCGGCCGATAGCGATGCCATCGAAACCGGCGACCGAAACATCGGCGGGAACCGCCAAGCCTTCGCGGCGTAGAGCATGGATGACACCAAGGGCGAGAAGATCGTTCGAGGCTATGATGGCAGTCGGACGGTGTCTTTGGAGTGTCTCGCTGAGGTCCAGCTCGTCGTTTCCGGTCACAAAAGGGATCTGCAAGGCATCATGTATCGGCAAGCAGGCGCTTGTCATCGCAGCGCCGTAGCCCTCATAACGCAGCCGCGCACGATCGGAACTTTCAAAACGTCCCGATACAAACAGGATCCTCTGATGCCCATGGTCGATCAGATATTGGGTGATCTCGATCGAGGCCGCCCGGTTGTCGGTTGTGACTGCAGCCTGAAAGCGCGAGGTCGGCAAATTGTTCAAGAGAACGGTCGGCGGCAAGAAAGGGGTTATCTGGTCTTGGCTCTTCATCATGTCGCAGACGGTCAGAATCAGCCCGGTTGGCTTTTCTGCGAGCAACGAAGCGATTGCGTCAGCCTCGCGGGCTGGATCGTAGTCGGATTGGGCGATCAGGACACCATGTCCGGAGATCCGCATCCTGTTCTGAATGCCCGACAAGGATGCAGCGAAGACAGGATTGGTCAGGCTGGGGATCAGGACGCCGATCACTGGCCGCTTCCGGCCGGCTGGCATCGGCCCCTCGATGCGATGATAGCCGAGATCGGACGCCGCCTTGCGCACGCGCCGGACCATGTTCTCACTGGTGTGGCCGCTTCGGTTGAGCACACGACAAACGGTTGCCGTCGAGCAGCCGGCTTTCTGCGCAATTTCCTCAAGGGTCGCCATGTGGCCTCGTCTTGATCATGGCATCGAGCAGCCCGATCGGCTTCGGCAGGTGCATTGTGGCATGTCTGCTAGCGGACTTGCGTGACAATCGTTTGACGCAGCCACGGTAATTTCATGGAGTGGGCGATCGATCAGGCGACTGACGGAACCGCTGCGACAGGTTGCGCACGAACGGAACCGGCGGTCTTAAGTGACAATTTGCGGAAATCATCAAGCGCGGGCGCGCCGGATATCGGTTGTGATGGGCATCGTGGGCTTTCTACCAAGCCCCCGGCGGATACAAAACCTTGCGGTGCAGGCTTCGCAGTTCTAAATATTTCCGCATCCTAAAGCGAGATTTCATCTCGAATATCGCGTTGTCCTTCCTGCCGGAAGCTCAGTTCTGATCATTGAAATCATTGTTTAGTTTCGCCGACAAGTTTTGAACCCGAAGCCTAGTTTTGGGATTCTGAGCTGATCACAGACAAATTTGTCGCACTATATTCGATTTAGCCGCAGTTGCGGCTTCACTTGCTAGCGCCAGAGCCTGAAACATGACGAAGGAGAGTAAAATGAAGAAAATGCTCGTATTTTCCTTGATCTGCCTATCCCTCGCAGGTTGCACTGCAACGGAACGGGGCGCTGGCATTGGCGCGGCATCCGGTGCTGTCATTGGTGGCGCAATCACCAACGACGTGCGCGGTGCAGCTGTCGGTGCTGCCATCGGTGGTGTTTCTGGTGCCCTGATCGGTAATGTCGCCGGCCAGCCAGGGCAGTGTTACTACCGGGACCGGAACGGCCGCCGCTACACCGCCCCATGCCCACGCTGATTGCTGAAAGGTCTGCCGTAAAACGTAGATGCTGACCCGTTTCGTTTTGCCGAGCATGATGCCCCGGGATGGTGGGCGTCAAGGCAAGTCCGGCATGCCTGCGGTAATCTATGGCTGAGGTATTCTGCATGCATTCGGCGAGAGAGACACTGAGGATGCCGCCTGCAAGGGGATAAGCGCGCTAGTCGACACCAGCGCTACAAGGTGGTTGTGATTTGGGTGTCCGCTGATCCCAGCCACGGCTTTTCCCAATGCCTTGATCAGCACCGGTGATGCGCAAGGCGAGCGACATATTTCGATTCTGACCACCGTTTATCAAATGCGCCAATTCGACCTTCGGGCGATCGATCTGGCGATATCCTTGGGCTCAACGGGAGACAAGACATGGCCAACGCCAGTGCCGCATCAAAGACCACGATGCAGAGATTCCTCGATGGTGTCGAAAAGGTCGGGAACATGGTTCCCCACCCCGTGGTCATCTTTCTCATCCTGATTGGCATCGTAATCGTTCTGTCGGCCATTCTTGGGTTGTTTGGCACGGCGGTGACCTATGAGCAGATTAATCCGGAAACGCATGAATTGGAAACGGCCTCCACGGCCATCCGTAGCTTGCTGAGCATCGAGGGTATACGCTTCATGTATGCCTCTCTCGTTCCCAACTTCATGAGTTTTACCGCGGTGGGCTTGATGATCGCGGCCATGATTGGGGCGGGTGTCGCTGAAGAATCCGGTCTGGTCACGGCCCTGATCCGCAAGCTGGTGATCGTCGCACCGCGCTGGGCGCTCACTTACATCCTCGCTTTCGTTGGCATCCTTGCCAGTATTGCTGCCGATGCTGGTTACCTGGTGTTGATCCCGTTGGCAGGTGTAGCTTACCTGGCCGTTGGCCGACATCCACTTGCGGGACTGGCACTGGGCTTTGCCGCAGTCGCGGGCGCCTTCACCGTTAACATGCTGATCAAACCGCTGGATGCGGTTCTTGTCGAGTTTACCAATGATGCAGCAAGGCTGGTCGATCCAAACGCTTCGATCGGGTTGGCATCCAATCTCTGGTTCTCCATCGCCTCCGTCGCTTTTCTCACGGTGGTGATAGCCTTCATCACCGATAAGATGATTGCCCCCCGCCTGGGCGAATACAAGCCTGCGGATGGGGCAGCGGTCAGTCAGGGCGCCGTTCTGACGGAACAGGAAACGCACGGATTGCGATATGCACTCTATGCGCTGATTGCCCTTGTTGTGGTCTTTCTGCTGCTGACGCTGCCATCCGGTGCGCCTTTGCGGAACCCCGATACCGGCGAACTGATTGGCAATTCGCCGTTCATGAACGGCCTGATCGCGTTGATCATGCTGGTCTTTCTGACAACAGGCTGGGCCTTCGGCGTAGGGGCGGGAACCTTGCGGACTTTGACCGAGGTCATTGCCGCGATCGAAAAATCGATCAAGAACATGGGCGGTACGATCTTCCTGTTCTTCGTGCTCAGCCAGTTCGTGGCCTATTTCACCTATACCAATATCGGCACTGTGATGGCGCTCAGCTTGGCGGGCACGCTTCAAGCCGCCAATATCGGTGCATTGCCATTGTTGCTAGGCTTCATCGTCGTGGTGGCGATCATCGACCTGCTTCTGACAGGGGCGATCGCAAAATGGGCAATCTTCGCACCGGTCTTCGTGCCGCTTCTGATGAAGCTTGGCGTTGAACCGGAGGCCGTGCTTGCGGCTTATCGCGTCGGCGATTCACCGATGAATGCGATCACACCTCTCAACGCCTATTTCGCCCTCGTCGTCGGGTTTGCCCAGAAATACGACAAGTCTGCGGGCGTCGGAACGCTCGTATCTCTCATGCTGCCCTATGTCGTGTGGATGTTCGTTCTGTGGACGGCGCTCTTTGCGATCTGGCAAGCGCTCGGTTTGCCCTGGGGCTTGTGATGGCCGGTATCAGACACCAATCAAAATCGTAGAATCCGGAGGGACACCATGAGTAGCACCCAAATTCCGCTTAATGTCGCTGCCGCAGAAGACCATTTGATGCGTTTTCTGTCTGTCGAGGGCGTAACCGGGCAGGAGGCGAATATTGCCGCTGCCGTTTGCGAAGCACTGAAAGCCGTGGGCGTCCCGGAATCGGCAATCCGCTTCGACGATGCCAACAGTCGCATTCCGCTGCCCACCGAAACGGGCAATCTTATCGTTGATCTGCCGGGAACGCGGCCAGGCCCGCGTCTGTTGTTCTCGACGCATCTTGACACGGTGCCGCTATGCGCTGGCGCCAAGCCGAGGCGTGAGGGAGATCGCATCGTCTCTGACGGGACGACGGCCCTTGGGGGCGATGCCCGCACTGGGGTCGCAGTTCTTGTCGTCGTTGCTGAAACGCTTCTGAAGAACAAGCTGCCCCATCCGCCGATCACGCTACTGTTTACGGTGCGCGAGGAGAGCGGCCTGCATGGCGCGCGTGAACTGAACCCAGCCGATCTCAACGGTGCGGTCATGTGTATCAATGTCGACGGCCAGTCTGCCTCTGATCTGATCATCGGGGCTGTGGGGCAGGAAAACTGGGAAGTGGAAATTATCGGTCGCGCCTCGCATGCCGGGGTGGCGCCGGACAAGGGAATCTCGGCAACGATGGTCGGCGCTGTTGCGCTGGCCGATGCCCGCAAGGAGGGCTGGTTCGGCAAAATCGTCAAATCAGACGGCCGCGGCACGAGCAATGTCGGCATATTCGGTGGCAAGGACAATACCTCTGCCGGTGATGCGACCAATGTCGTTACCGACTATGCATTCATCAAGGGCGAGGCGCGCAGCCCCGAATCCAGCTTTGCTCTGAAAATTGCTGAAGGCTACAAGCAGGCATTTGCCAAAGCGCAGAGCGAAGTGACGGATCATGAGGGCGATACCGCCAAGGTGAACTTTACGCACAAGGCGTCCTACCCGCCCTTCGAACTCGGCAAAAATACGCCGATTGTCAAACGTGCGGCCAAGGCGATGCAGATACTGGGGATAGAACCGGTCTATATCTTTTCCAATGGCGGCCTGGATGCCAACTGGCTCGACAAACATGGTGTTCCGACAATCACGATTGGTGCCGGTCAGGCCGAAATCCATACGATCAAAGAATATGTCAACCTCCCAGAGTTCGAGAAAGGCTGCCGCCTCGGCGTGCTTCTGGCAACGCTTGAAGACTAAAGGTGTAAGCGAGACCCGGACACCTTTCTAGCGCCGAAACGTCGCGTACCGTCTCCGCGATATCTTCAATGGAACGTACCTTGCCGCGGTCCGGGGTGAGGGTCAGGAGACGGTTCTGCGGCAGGAGCCGGACGGGGCGGGTATCTGGTAAGCAAAATTTATCCGCTGTTGGACGTCTTGAATGGCCTGAGCAGGTCCAAGTGAGGAGCAGAGCGATTGAGCCCGATAGCCTATATAGCCGTAATCATAGCCTCAGCCGTCGTACTGTTTGTCTGGAACAAGCTGCCGGTTGTCGTGATAGCCATGTTGACGGCCCTGTCCCTGTGGGCCAGCGGCGTGTTGACGCTGGGTCAGGCGCTGGGCGGATTTGGTGATCCGGCCGTCATCTTTATCGCCTCGCTGTTCGTGGTCAGCTCCGGCCTTGAAGTGACCGGTGTCACGGCATGGGCGGGACAGCTGTTGATCCGCGGGGCGGGGGAAGAAAGCAGGACGCGGCTCCTGCTGTTGACAATGGCGCTTGTTGCATTGCTGACGGCCCTGATCAGCGTTAATGGGGCGGTTGCTGCCCTGTTGCCGGTCGTCGTCGTCATTGCCGTTCGCCTTCGGCGCAATTCATCTCAACTGCTTATGCCTTTGGTCTTCGCGGCGCATGCCGGATCTTTGCTGGCATTGACCGGAACGCCGGTGAACGTGCTCGTGTCGGAAGCCGGGATCGACGCGGGTGTGGGAGGGTTCGGTTTCTTCGAATTCGCGCTTGTCGGCGTGCCATTGCTGATCGGGACGATGGCCATCATTATCGTGTTCGGCGCAAAGCTGCTTCCCGAGCGCAATGGCGCGACCATGCCGGCTGACTTCAGCCGGCATGCCAAGACACTGGTTGAGCAATACGGGCTTGCGAGCGGGATTTATCAATTGCGGGTTCGGGCGAGTTCACCCTTTGTCGGGATGGCCGCATCCGAACTCAGCATGGCGGAGCATCCGGGGCTGCAACTTGTTGCTCTTCAGGAGGGAGAGACATCCGGCCCGCTGCGGCGCGCGCTTATCGCCGAAGGGGATCACATTGTGGTCCGAGGCGATGGAGAACTTGCGGCCGCTTTTGCAGCCCAAAAGCATATGGCATTTCGAGATGACAAGGCGACAGGTCAGGGCGAGGAGACTTTGTTCAATCGCAGTTCGGGTCTGGCAGAAGTCGTCATCCCACCGCGCTCCGGCCTGATCGGCGAGACTGTGTTTCCTGGAATGGTGACCGACAGCGGCGACCTGATCATCCTTGCGGTGCAGCGTGCCGGTGATCAGGCGGAGGCCGGCAGCGTGACACGCGATGCTGGTGGCGTGGTGCTGCGCTCAGGCGATACGATGTTGTTGCAAGGAACTTGGAAAGCGCTCGACGTGCATCTGGATGATCCCGACGTTCTCGTCGTCAACTCGCCTGAGCTGGTGCGCCGTCAGGCCGTACCGATGGGCCCCGGCGCACGCCAGGCTGTTGTCATTCTGTTCGCGATGGTCCTGCTTCTGGCAACAGGCATAGTGCCGCCAGCTGTCGCCGGCTTGCTGGCTGCCGGCGCCATCATTCTGACTGGCATCATGAGCGTCGAACAATCCTACCGCGCCATAGGCTGGACGACGGTCATCCTTGTCGGTGCGATGATGCCCTTGTCCACGGCCATGGTCGAAACCGGCGCAGCCCAGCTGATGGCCGAACATCTGGTAACCCTTGTCGGCGATGCCGGACCCATGGCGCTGCTCGCCGGCTTGTTTCTGCTGACCGCAATCATGGGCCAGTTGATCAGCAACACGGCGACGGCATTGATTGTCATCCCGATTGGTGTCGCTGCTGCGACAGCAATGGGCATTTCCCCACGCCCCGTGCTGATGAGCACGGCCGTTGCCGCGGCGGCATCTTTCTTGACACCGATCGCAACGCCAACAAATCTGATGGTGATGGGACCTGGTGGATATAATTTCAGTGACTACTGGAAGCTCGGTCTGCCATTGTTGATCTGGTTCTTCGTGGTTTCCGTGTTCATCGTGCCGCTGATCTGGCGATTTTGAATCCCGCGCTTCCTTCATCGTGAGTTGACGAGGGCCCGTCTTGTTTGGCAGCGCGCTGTATTTTGCCAGGGTGAGCAGACGTGGTGCTTGAACTGAGGCTGCCAATCGATATCGAGAATGTGCAAATGGACGTCGACTGCAGTTCGCTGTTCTGTTTGTTCGATGCCAACCGAAGGGCTATTTTGATTTGACGAGCCCGGAAAACCCGGCGACAGCCAAGAGGCTGAGCGCCCAGCCGACGATGGACTGGAAAAAGAAATAGTTCAGCGTGAATGCCCCTTTGGGCTTGGTGGGATCCGGCCGCCAGAATTCCTTCTGCTCGATTGACAGAACCGGCAAAAGCACATCCAGAGAATACATCGGCGCGTTGAACTCTGGATAGCTCGATGCCTCTGGCTGCCGAAGGAAACAGGTGAGCTGATTTTCCTCGGCCATCGCTCGCCCTGCAAGCACTTGCGAACTTGATGGCATATAGCGGTTTGAACTTTGATCAAGGCCACACATCGTCCACTCGGTCGAACGCAGCACGACGGGACTGTTTGGCTTAATCGCGCCCTGACCTTCGGCGATATCAAACACCACGGCACCAATGGCCCAGAACATCACGAGCCAAATCAACGCGAGCAGGGGTTGGCGACCGTACCGTACCGTGATGGCCAAAATGCCGTCGGTGATTGCCAGTGCGATACGCAAGGCAGGATTTCTTGCACGTGCCCGCCGCGCCCGACGTTGCAGCCGCTCCTTTTCAATGAGGACTGCGCGCGCGTCCTCATCATGCCCCATCGCACCCAGAACCATGGCAAGTTGCTCGTAAGGCTGTGGCCAGAAATCCGCCCTCCAGCGATCTGGCGATTGCCGCGAAAGCCAATCGAGCCGGTTCACAGCATCAACCGGTCCGCCGATGAAGGCGCCGTATTGGCATCGGTTGAGGAGCAAGTCGCCGGTCTTTGGCCAACTTTCGTGGTCGTCATCGATTGCGCCGATTGTCGTGGCTGTCAGATCAAGCGTGCCGTTGATTGCGGCGCCCTGACGCAGAAAAAACGCACCTTCGACAGTTGCGCGATTGAGCCTGAGTGCATGGCCGCCAGGCTGTGACAGGGCTGCGCCCGTACAATCGATGTCACCGACGAAGCGCGCGCCAAGCAGGCGCGTTTCGCCCATAATCTTTGCCCCGCGCAGCGCAAGATCACCGCCCGCGACAATCCCGTCACCGTTGAGCGCAATTTCGCCCGGCCGAGTGATCTGGCCACCGACCGCGTTGACGTCGCCGCCCAGCCGCACCCCGGAAAGGTTCAGACCGCCCTTTATGTCGGCGCCGCGCATGAGTATCCCGCCTCTTGCCTCCAGGCCGCTGGCCTCGATCGCTATGCCCTCAGGTGATGCGATCGAAACGCCATCTGCCTCGAAACTTCCGCCGATCCGCGCGCCGGAGATCCGGATCTCTCCGGTCACGATCGCGCCGCGCACGGAAATACAACCGCGGGCTTCCAACCGATCCGCCTGCAGGCCGGGGAGGTGGGATCCGTCAAGAAAGAGATTGTCGATGATCGCTGACTGCAGGACCGGAGATGCCTCGAAGCGGCAATCCTTCAGGCCGATATCGCGTGGGATACGACAGCCTTCCAAGTCAAGTATGCCGGTTATCCAGGCTCCACTGACCCGCACACCCTTTTCGTGCGAACGGTAGCTGTTGTCTCCCAGAATGAGGAAACGCAAGAGTTCTGCACGCATGTTGCGTGTGTCATCTTCAAGCTCCGGCAAAAGCCCGTCACCCAATCGATCGAAGTTGCCTGAGCTTAGATAGGCGACGACCTTTGCTTCGGCTCCAGTGAATGGACGAAAGCTGTCGAGGCTGGATAGAACACCAACGTGAGGGGGGATGAATGGAGGATTGCCGTTCATGAGAGCTGTATCCGTCTGATGTCCTTGGCCGCATCGATCAAGCGAACTCTCCTTCTGCGACATGGCGAAGCCCTGTCGTCAAGTTCTGCCTGCAGCGTGTCTCGATCAGAAACTCCCATGTGCTGACACGGTTTGAAGCCTGAGGCTCTGTGTCGCGCCGCCGCATGATTGATAGATTTCTTCGTTTTGAACGAGGGTCAAGAACTAATGATGCTCGCGGCTGATGTAGGGCGAAAAAGCGTGACGGAGCAATGACATATCGGACGTAGCGCATAGTTTTCGGATTCCATGCCGATCACAGCCAGAGCCGCGTGGTGTTAAGCTCCAGCCGAATGCATGGGATCCATCCGGGTTGGCATAAGCGCAAGATCTAGCGGTTCCCTTGTCGACGGTTCTGACCACGTCTCCGTTCGCTTATTGAAGGTTGCGCGATGTCCAAACTGCAGCAAAAAGACCATTCGAGCGGCGTGGCGTGGGCGCAAGGGTTTGTTTTCCTCTGGGGCTTCCTGTTTGCCGTATGGCTCGTGATCAATGCCACGTCGGAGTTTTCCGTCGTTCTTGTCGGTGCGGTCTTTTCATTTGCCCTGTCTGCGATCTTCGTCTGGCGAAGCGATGTCTGGCGCATCGGGTTTACCCCTCGCAAGCTCTACCACTTTCTCGCCTATACGGGGGCTTTCTTCGTCGAGATGGTCAAGGCGAACATCAATATGATGCGTTATGTCTATGCGCCGCGCATCGATATCCGTCCCGGCATCGTGAAGATCAATATACGGCTGAGGTCACCAATCGGGCGGTTGGCACTCGCCAATTCGATTGCCCTTACCCCCGGCTCGCTGGTCATGGACATCAGCGACGACGCCATGTTCATTCACTGGCTCGACGTCAAGACGACAGATCCCGAGGCGGCGACAGGAATGATAGCTGGGGCTTTTGAAAAACATCTGGAGGTGGTGTTTGGCTGACATCATTCTGCAAATTGCAGTCATCCTGATTTTCTTCAGTATCGTGTTCGGTGTACTGCGCCTGATTATCGGCAGAACGTCCGTAGACCGGGTCGTTGCCATCGACATGTTGACGGTTGTGTCGATCGCGATGATTGCGCTCTATGCGCATATTTCTGGGCGTTTCGTCTACATTGATGTTGCTCTGGTCTACGGGCTGTTGAGCTTTCTGGCTGTTCTCGCCATTGCCCGCTTCCTCGAAAAGGGGCCGTGAGCAAAATGCTTGAACTGTTGATCCTCTTGGTCTGCGGTAGCATCCTCGTCAGTGGGGTTCTGGCTGTTCTGCTCGAGAGCCTGATGGCCGCGATGATCAGTGCGGGGCTTGCCAGCCTGTTTGCTGCGGTTTCCTACTTACTTCTGGCTGCCCCCGATGTAGCGATGGCGGAGGCCGCCATCGGGTCCGGTCTTGCGACGTTGATTTTTCTCTATGCCATTCGCAAGACCAATGGCGGAAGGGAGTGACGCATGGCTGAGTTGATCGGCAGCATCCTGATCCTCATCGGTGCGTTTTTCCTGTTCTCTGCAGGTCTCGGTCTCCTGCGCATGCCCGACACCTTCACACGCATCCAGGCCGGTACCAAGGCATCGACCCTCGGCAATATACTGGTCCTTGCCGGTCTTGGCATTTATCATCCGGATTGGACGCTGAAACTTCTGATCGTTGCCTACTTCATTCTCATGACCAATCCACTGTCATCGCACGCATTGTCGCGAGCGGCCTATGCGATCCGCACGCCTATGGCCCCGGGCACGATTGTTGACGCATTGCGTAACGAGCAGGACGTGCTTGCAGGCAGGAGCGAGGAGACATGAGCCGCTTTTTCAGCCTGCTGGTGCTCGTGGCTTTCGGATTTGTCTTCGCCGGAATGATCGGCGCCTATGAGGAGCGCCAGGTTCCCTCCGCGCTTGCAATTCGCTACCTGACGGATGTGCCACAGGTTCTCGGCGCACCAAATGTCGTGACTGGCATTCTGATTTCATTCCGTGGTTTTGACACGCTCGGCGAGGTCGCCGTGCTGTTCATGGTGGCGGCAAGTGTCGGTGTGCTTCTGGGTGCCAAGGATGATACGCCGGCTGCAAAGGGGATATCTCAAGGTGAGCCGCGTCCGCCGAGCGAACTTGTGCGCAACGGGGCGGAGGTTGTGCTTCCACTGATATTCCTGTTCGGCGCCTACGTCATCATGAACGGCCATCTTTCTGCTGGTGGTGGGTTTCAGGGTGGTGCGGTCGTGGCCTCGGGCGCGATGCTGTTCATGCTCGCTTATCCGCGCGCGCGTATCAATCACACCATCCTCAGCATCACGGAATCTCTGGCGGGTGTCGTCTACGTGATGATCGGCATTCTCGGGATCGTGCTTGCCGGAGGTTTTCTAGACAGCAGCATCCTTCCGCGCGGCGCGTTCGGAGCATTCGTCAGCGCCGGTGCCATCCCGGTCATCTCAGCGCTGCTCGGCGTCAAGGTCGGCGCTGAACTCAGTGTCATCATCGACCGTTTCCGTAGCTAAGCGTCACAAGACAAGGTGCCATGATGGGATTGCCGATATCACAGATACTTCTTGCAACGGGATTTGCACTGGTGCTGATCGGTTTCTGGGGCATTCTCAAGCACCGAAACATACTGCGCATCATCATCGGCTTTTCCCTTGTCGATACGGGGCTGCACATTGTCATGGTGGCGACAGGCTACATAACGGGCGGTACAGCTCCGATTGTCGATGAGGCTCTCTCCATTGCTGATGCAGCAGCCCGTTCCGTGGACCCGATCCCTTCGGCTCTCGTTGTCACGGCCATCGTGATCGGATTTTCGGTGACGGCAATCATGCTGTCTTTCGCCATCGCGCTCTACCAGGCCACGAATACCCTTTCGATAGACGCGCTGACGGAGCAGAAATGGTAGACGGTGTCCTGCAACCGCTGAACATCTTTCTCCTCGGTCTTGGCGGCGGTTTTCTCATGCCGCTGTTGCACAAGATCGGGAGACCTCTGCCAGCGATTGCTTTCGTCGCGGCTCTCGTGACAATGACAGTGATTTCCGCGACTTGCTTCTGGAGGCTCTACAACGGCGCACCGACGATCGAAGTGTTGACAGCCGGAAGTTTGCCTCCCTTGTCGATCAACCTGCGTTTCGGCCTTGCCGAGGGCTTCTTCTCGTTGTGCGTCAATGTCGCGGCTCTTTTGGGAGCTTGGCACATGTGGGACCGGCTGCGCGCGAGCTACGCGGCCCTCTTGCTGTATCTGATCCTGACCATGGGCATCAACGGTATGGTGATGACCCGCGACCTGTTCAATCTCTTTGTCTTTCTCGAGATCGTTTCAATCGGCACCTATGGCCTCATGGGGTTTGATCGGACGCCTGTGGCTCTTGCCGCGAGCTTCAAATACATCATGGCAACCGTGATCGCGTCCTCATTCTTCCTGTTGGGGTCGGCCCTCCTGTACCATGTCACCGGCACGCTCAACATTGATGACATGATCGCCAGCCGTGTGCTGATCGCAGGTCCGATCGGTGCAACTGCGCTCGTCTTGGTGCTCGCCTGTCTGGTGGTTGAGCTGAAACCGTTTCCGGCCAATGGCTGGGGTCTCGACGTTTACGAGAGCGCCCACAGTGGCGTGGCCGCGCTTGTGTCGGGAGGCGTGTCCGCAGGTGTGTTTTTTGCGCTGTTCAAGCTGCTGCCGCTGTTTGAAAACCATCTCGGCATTCTTGCGCTGTCCGGCGGGGTCACATTCCTCTTCTCCAATCTGGTCGGCTTGAGGCAGACCAATGTTCAGAGAATGCTCGGCTATTCCTCGATTGCGCAGATGGGTCTGTTGACCCTCGCCCTTTCGCTGACGCAGCAGCTTGGGGCGCGGGAGACACTGCCACTCGTTGTCGGAGGTCTGTTCATCAACCATCTTTTCGCCAAGGCTGGCTTGTTCTGGCTGGCGGGTGTCGTCGCGCGAAAGGATACCAGTGACTGGTCCGACATCGCTGGACGACCTTTGATCCTCACTGTTTTCGCAGCACTTCTCGTGGCGATTTCTGGCCTGCCGCCATTTCCCGGTTTTTGGGCAAAATGGGAACTTATCATGCAGGTCGCCAAGGGTGAGCGCTACATCTGGATCGCAGTTATCCTTGCCGGGTCTCTGCTCGAGGCTGCTTATATGTTCCAGTGGTTCAAGCAGGCCATGCGGCCCGTGACGGGTCGGACGGATAGCGTTCTGGCCATGCCGGGCTTTGGAAAATTGCTTCCGGTGCTTGGCTGCGTGGTGCTACTCGCCGCAAGTGGTCATGCGGCAGCTAGCTTTTCCGGGGCTATTTCCCTGCCACTCGTGCTACCACTGTGTTTCGGGGCTTGTCTCTATGCACTCGATGGGCTTGCAGGCCGGTTAAAGTGCCTGTCGATGCTGTTGTTGGTGTTCGTCGGAGCGCTCTGGACTGCCCATGATCTTGCCGACATTAACGCCTTGTTCGCTGCGGTGCTCCTCAGTGGTGGATTGATTATCGCGGCGTCAAGCGCCTACCGGCCAGACAGACGCCCCGGGTTTTATCCGATGATGACCATCCTGCTGTTGTCGATCGCCAGCCTGCTGACATCTTCGACGAGTCTCGAATTCTTCTTCCATTGGGAAATCATCACGCTATCATCCTATTTCCTCATCACGCTCGGGCGTGGTGCTCATCCTTATGCATTGCAATTCCTGCTGTTTTCGCTGGTCTCGGCCTTCTGCCTACTTGCCGGATTTGGAATTGCCACGAGTGCCAATGGAACGACCGCTCTTTCCGCTTTCGCCACAGCAGGTCCGTCTGCCGCGCCGGCCTTCGTCCTTCTGGCGGGCGGTTTCCTGATCAAGGCCGGTGCTGTCGGTGTTCACGTCTGGTTGCCCGGCGCCTATGCAGAGGCGGATGACGACCTGTCGGCAATGCTGTCGGCAGTTATCAGCAAAGTTGCTGTTTTCGGCCTCTTCATGACCACCTATCTCGCCATCCGTTCCGAAGTCGGGTTGGAGATGGCACATGTGATGGGCTGGATTGGAATGGCAACCACTATTGCCGGCGCGATCATGGCGCTTCAACAGGACGATATGAAGCGTATGCTGGGATATTCCAGCATGAGCCAGATCGGCTATATCATCACGGCAATTGCACTGATGAGCCATCTTGGATGGGTAACGGCATTCTATCTCGTGACCAATCATTTGATGGTCAAAGGCATCCTGTTCCTGGCCGTCGCTGGGATTGTGCTCAGAACCGGGACGAGGCGACTGGCTGAGACCGGCGGGCTTGCAGGGGAAATGCCCTTCACGTTCGCCACCATGAGCATCGCCCTGATCTCCATGTCAGGGCTTCCGCCGCTTGCCGGTTTCGGTGGCAAATGGCTGCTGATCAGCGCTATGGTGGAGAAGGGCTGGACGGGGCTGGCCATCGCTGCTGCGGTAGCGACGTTCCTGGGTTTTCTCTATATGTTTCGTCTGTTTCATACGCTGTTCTGGGCGCCATCCATTGGGGATGGCCGAAGCATTCGGGAGGCTCCCTTGGCATTGCTGCTACCGCAATTCCTGCTGATTGCCGGAATTCTGGTGCTGTCGTTCTTTCCCAAGCTGGTCATGGAGCCGGTGTCGAAGGCAGTGGATCCGCTGTTTGCGTCCACCCTGGTCTGGAATGGCATGTCGATTGAGAGCATCTATGCCTACTGGAACCCGATGCCGGTAATGACCGTGACCGTAAGTGCCACGGTGGTGTTTTTCCTGGTGTTCTTGTTGCTATACTGGATCGCCCGTGGCCGTTCTGGTGCGGCGGGCGTGTCTCGTTTTTATGCCTTCTACCGCGCGGTATTTACGCCTCTTGTCACCCCGCTAGCGAATGCCTTCTGGGACGGCATTGCAGGGCTTGCTCTGGGGGCGGGAGGTATCGCGCGCAAGATCTACACAGGCGACGGCCAGCTATACGCGCTGCATGTGCTCTACTATGTCATTGCTTTGTACCTGCTTGGTGCTTTTGGTTTCGGCTAAGCCCTGGCTGACGCGAAATCATGTTCTGCCACGTCGCCTAGCGGGCGGTAACGGCATTTGCCATGCCGCCAAGGATCCGGGCCGGCAGGAAGATCACCAGCGATGCCGCACCTTCGACCACCGTGGCGCTGTCGGCGATCACCGTCGGCGGCGCCCCCATCTGGTCGTCGCGAAGCAGATTGCGCATCAGATCGCTATTGTTCACCACGTCCATCAGCGTCTGTGAACTGGCAAAGACATTGTGTCGACCGCCATCGATGTCCGAGGCATCGATCACGCCGATTTCCTTGTCTTGCAGCATGGCGATATCCGAGCCACTGCCAACACGCGGATGGCCGCCGGTGAGACGCCGGGAGATGCCAAGGGCTCTATCCCGCCTAGACACGACGATGGTGAAGGGTTTGGGCAGGGTGCCTATATCGCGCACCTGGCTTTGGAATACATCGACATCAATGTCGGGAGCGGCGAGTACGACGCCGCCCAGTCGATCGAGGCTGCTGCGGCGGCCAGTAACGGCAAGATCGCGCAAGGCCTCCGTCACCACATAAGCGCCCATGGAATGACCGACCAGTATCACCCTGTTCGCTCTGGTCTTGGCTGCAATTTCGATCGTTTCGGCAAGTCCAGCCCGGCCGACAAGAGCACTGTCTCGGTCGAAGACATAAAGCGGCAGGGCGCCGCCGGATGGCCAGGCATAGTGAAGAGCCACTGCATTGATATTGTAGTCATGCACGATTTGGGCATTGCGAAAGATGCTGTCGGCAAAATTATTGTTGTAGCCGTGCACGAAGATGAAGATTTCCCGGTCTTCTGGCGCGCGTGTCGCGAGCGCTGCATTGAGTTGGGAAATGAACTGTTTGCGCCCATCGATCGGCTGATAGGCCCGAGCGGTAAAGTGGCGCGCTGGGTCTGGCGTGCGACCGGTCTTTTCAACCTGACCAGCGACGTGGTTTTCGGGAATGCCGATCTCGAACCTGGCAAAGTTGAGCGCCATCGACCTGCCAGCGGAATAGGGTAGCCGAACATCGTCCGAGCGCGCGCGGGTTGTCGCCAAATAGATTGTTTCGGTCGAGCTCGCCCCTAGTCCCGCCGGCGCATCGAGACCCAGCACCGCGCGCGGACCGCCACAGCCTGTCAATGAAATCAGAATGATCAGCAAGGCAAACAAACGCATTCAACAGCATCCGTCTTGTGATTTCGCAGAAGCTGAAAAATCAAAAACAGCAAAGGCGCAAGTAGACAACAGCTGCCCTATGTTTTTTGTCGACTCGACGATCGACACACACGCAGGTGTGCTTTGGCGGTCACGGGGATATGCGGACCGTCAATTCATCCGCGGAAAATCATCGATTTCCTGGGTGCTTAAATCTGTACGCTACGCCTGTTTGCGGGATTCTATGCTGATCACTTCACGTCTTGATCAGCACTATAGTGGCCGGACTGGGTCATTGTTTTCTGTTGTGCAAACAACCGCCTGGATGTGTTGAGCGTTGAACGGGAGCGGCATGCCTTTGGTTTCCATACAAAGTTCAGGCGCTTGCGTTGTTCAATATGCTGTGGAGACGAGATGGATGCCCATGCCGTTTTTTGCCCCGGTTCGTCACCGAAGCCTTTTGGCGGCACATCATCTTGTTCTGCAGGGACCACGCCTTTCCATATCTTTGGACCGCACGCCGCACGACGGTGGTCCCACTCGTATTTTGGCTGCTGCCGGAGACACGTTCGTAAACCTATCCAAACGTCTTGAACCAACGACCCAAACGTGACGGCCATGCCGTTGCATAAAAGCATATGGGGAATTCTTTCATGAAAAAGCGTCTTGCAGCGTCAACCATCAGAGTGTTTTGCCGTCCAGTAGCGATGGTTGCGACAACCTTGCTCCTGGTTGGCTGCCAAGGGGAAGACGAGGGAGCGGAACTGCCTCCGCGCCCGGTCAAGACGATCGCTGTCTCGTTCAGTCCCGAGGATACATTCGGTTCGCTGGTGGGCGAAATCAGGCCGGTTGTCGAAACCAGCTTCAGTTTCCGGCAGGGGGGCGAAATTCGCGAACGTGACGTTGAAGTCGGAGACCTTGTCGAGCCCGGAACCGTGCTGGCGAGGCTTGATGCTGAAGATGCGCAGGATGCGTTGCGCAAGGCGGAGGCCAATTTGTTCTCGGCCGAGGCGCAATCCCAGAACGCCGAAATTGCCCGTGCCCGCCAGCAACAGCTCTATCCAAGAACCGCGACCCGACAGTCGCTCGACAATGCAATCGCCCAGGCCAGTATGGCCCAAGCTGGCGTTGACGCGGCAAAAGCCGGTTTGCGTATCGCCCAGACAAATCTCGACAATCGCGTCTTGAAGGCCAATGCGGCCGGGGTTGTGACAGCGACAGGTGCGGAGGTCGGCCAGGTTGTCGGCGGTGGCCAGATGGTCGTTCGTGTCGCTCAGCTTGGCACACGCGATGCCGTTTTTGAAGTGCCCGAGGCAACGATCCAGACCACCGGAGGCCAGGCGCGCGTGGATGTGCAACTGCTTAGCAACCCGACCAGCACGGCAACGGGAGCGGTTCGTGAGATTTCGCCGACGGCCAATCCGATCACCCGCAATTTCACCGTCCGCGTTGGACTGGACGCCGCGCCGGAAGACTTCCGTTTTGGCAGTGCCGTCCGTGGCACGATCCGTATCGCTGGCGCGCCGGCGGCAAGACTGCCGATGACCGCGCTGTTCAACCAAAACAATGAGACGGCGGTCTGGCTTGTCGATGCTGCCTCCAGCACGACCAAGCTGGTGCCGGTTGAGGTCCATCGCTTCGATACGCAAGACTTTCTGGTCACCAAAGGCCTGGCCAGCGGAGATCAGGTGGTGATCGCCGGTGTCCAGCAGCTTCGTCCTGGCATGGCGGTTCGCCTGTTGGAAGGAAGCGTGAAATGAACGAGGGTTTCAATCTGTCTGAATGGGCGATCCGGCGCCAGAGCCTTATCGTCTTCCTCGTGGTCCTTAGTGCCATAGCCGGGGTCATTTCCTACATCAATCTGGGCCGCGATGAGGATCCGGAATTTACCTTCAAGACGATGATCGTTTCAGCCGCCTGGCCGGGCGGGACGATCGAGCAGACTGCCGACCAGATTACAGACCGTCTTGAGCGCACGCTTGAAGAGGTGCCTAATCTCGATAACCTGCGCAGTCTGACAACGGCTGGCCAGTCGGTGATCTACGTCACGCTGGACGATGCGACGCCGCCGGACCAGGTGGGCGAAAGCTGGTATCAGGCGCGCAAAAAGGTTGGCGACATGCAGGCCACGCTTCCCGCAGGCGTGCGCGGACCTTTCTTCAATGATGATTTTGGAGACACGTTTGGCATCATCTACAGTCTGACGTCTGAAGGTTTCAGTGATCGCGAGGTACGAGACTGGGCCTATGAAGCGCGCAATCGACTGCTCAAGTTAGAAAATATCGGCAAGATCCAACTGATCGGTACTCAAGACGAGACGATTTACATCGAGTTCTCGACCGAGCGGCTGGCGAGCCTCGGACTCAGCGCCTCAACGGTGATCAACACGATCCAGGCGCAGAATGCCGTCCTGCCATCCGGCCTGATGACCACGGATCAGGATCGAACCATTCTCCAGGTGTCCGGCAGCCTCGTCGACGAAAATGATATTCGAAAGCTGAACATTCCAACTGCCTCCGGGTTTGTGCGGCTGGGTGATATTGCGAGCATCGTCCGTGGCACTGTTGATCCCCCGCAGCCGCGCTTCCGCGTCAAGGGCAAACCGGCGATCGGGATCGCGATCTCCATGGCATCAGGTGGCGACATCCTGCAGCTCGGTGAGAATATTGATGCGACAATGCGCCTGTTCGAGAATGATTTGCCGATCGGAATCACCCTGTCGCATGTCGCCAGTCAGCCGGCGGTTGTCGAGAACGCAATTCGCGGATTTACAACTTCGTTGGGTCAGGCTGTCGTCATCGTGCTTGGGGTCAGCTTCCTCGCCCTCGGTGTCCGTGCCGGTCTGGCCGTTGCGGTTTCCATTCCGCTTGTGCTGGCTCTGACGTTCCTGTTCATGGACATAACAGGGATCGCGCTGCAGCGCGTGTCTCTCGGAGCGCTGATCATAGCGCTGACCTTGATGATCGACGACACGATGGTGACTGTCGAGACCATGATGGCCAAGCTGGAAGAGGGCTATGACCGGATCAAGGCCGCGTCGCACGCCTATAAGACGACTGCGTTTCCGATGCTCGCCGGCACGCTGGTGACGATTGCAGGTTTCATTCCTGTTGGGTTTGCCAGTAGTTCTTCGGGCGAATACGCGCGATCGCTGTTTTTCGTGATCGGCTTTTCGCTCATCGTTTCCTGGCTTGTCGCGGTTTTGCTGACCCCGGTGGTCGGTCTCGCTGTACTCAAATCCGGTGCCGCGACGGGCGCGAAAGAGGATGGTCCTGTCATTCGTGGCTTCAAGAACTTCCTTCATACCTGCATGCGCATGCGTGTCCTCGTCATTGTTGGGACGGTTGCGATGTTCGTGCTCGCTCTGCTCGGGTCTCAGGCGATGAACAGGCAGTTCTTTCCTGCATCCGATCGACCTGAGCTCATCCTTCAACTGACCCTGCCGCAGAACGCATCGCAGGCTGCGACTGCTGCGGAAGTGGCCAAAGTCGAGGAGGTGCTCTCCGCCGACGAGGATGTCGCAGACTGGAGTTTCTATATCGGTTCAGATCCGGTGCGCTTCTATCTGTCGATGGATCTACAGGCGCCAGCACCATCGCGCGCGCAGGCCGTGGTGATCGCTAAGAGCGTTGAGGCGCGCGACGCGCTGCAAAAACGCCTGCAAACCGAGCTGGACGAAAAATTCCCCGACATTATCGTTCGCGTTTCGCCATTGGAAATGGGCCCGCCGGTCGGTTGGCCGATCCAATACCGTGTGAGTGGAACGGATATACCCGGCGTACGCAATGTTGCCTGGCAGGTGGCCGACGCAATCGCGCAGGTGCCCGGCGTGGTGGAGCCAAACCTTGACTGGAATGAGCCGGTTCGAAAGGTCGTTGTCAATGTCGATCAGGACCGCGCACGCCTTGTGGGCCTGAACTCAGCGGTGATCGCTCAGACACTGTTCGCCACCGCCTCCGGTGTGCCGATTACCCAGGTCAGGGACTCGATCTATTTGGTCAATGTCGTCGCAAGGGCCAATGCGGAGGAGCGCGTTGATGTCAACACGCTTCGGCAACTGCAAATACCCGTAGGCCCCAACCACACGATACCGCTTTCAAGCATTGCAACGATCGAGTACCAGACCACGCAACCGGTCGTCTGGCGGCGCGATAGTTCGACCACGATTACGGTACAGGCGGATGTCGCCGAAGGCGTCATGGCGGCTGCTGTCGTTGAAGCCGCTGCGGACAAGATTGCCGAACTGCGCATTGCCAATCCAAACTATGTCATAGAGGTCGGGGGCGCGGTCGAGGGCGCCGAGGAGGGGCTTTCGTCTGTTCTGGAAATGTTGCCCTTGATGGGCATCATCATCCTGATTGTGCTGATGTTCCAGCTACAAAGTGTCCAGCGCCTCCTGCTTGTGGTCAGTGTCGTCCCCTTGGGGCTGATTGGTGTCGTCTTGATCATGCTGATCACCAATACACCTGTCGGCTTCATTGCCGTGTTGGGTATGATCGCACTGATCGGCATGATCACCCGCAACTCCGTGGTGTTGATTGACCAGATCGATATCCGCATGGAGGAGCAAGGGCCTTCGTGGCAGGGGGTGATCGACGTCACGGCGCAACGCCTGAGACCGGTGTTTCTGACCGCGGGCTCGACGATCCTCGGCATGTTGCCGATCATCCGCGATCCGTTCTGGTCACCGCTTGCCTTCACGGTCATAGGCGGGCTCGTCGTGGCGGCCGCACTGACACTGGTGTTCCTGCCGGCGCTCTATGTGCTGTGGTTCCGCATCCCTGCAGAAGCAAACATGGAAAAGCCAGAGGAACCCCATCCGTTGACTGCGGCAGTCGGCGCCCAGGGTTGATTGAACGTTGTCATTTGCCCGACACTCGGTCTGCCGAGAAAACCCGGTTTTTGTAGCGGACTGCGTCTACGGCTGTATGGCTGCCAAAGTACGGGGGGACCGATTTGAGCCAGTCCGAAATCTCAAATGTAGACGCAATGCATAGTTGCGGGATTCCTGGCTAAATCCTTCCGTGCATTTGCCGGTAGTATTTGCGTTGTTTGTCACGTGCATAAATGATGTGTTGAGTGGGGGCTTTCATGGCTGATTTGATCGCAATTGTGTATCCGACCGAAGCAAAGGCGGAAGAGGTGCGGCTGCGTCTATTTGAACTGCAGAAAGAGTATCTCATTCAGCTCAGCGATGCCGTGATTGCGGTCAAGGCGGACAATGGCAAGGTGAAGCTCAATCAACTGGTTAACACGACCGCGGCGGGTGCCGTTTCGGGCAGCTTCTGGGGCTTGTTGATCGGCGTACTCTTTCTCAATCCACTGTTGGGCATTGCCGTCGGGGCAGCCTCCGGCGCCCTTGGTGGAGCCTTGAGCGATGTCGGCATCAATGACGCCTTCATGAAAGCGTTGGCGGACAAACTGCAACCCGGGAACGCGGCGCTATTCATTCTGGCGCGGGAAATGACAGCCGATAAGGTCGTCAAGGAGCTGTCGCACTATGGCGGCGAGGTGCTCAAGACGTCGCTGGATGAAAGCAAGGAACAGGTCTTGCGCGATGCCCTGAAAGCGGCCGCAGCAACCGAGTAACCTGCTTTTGAGCCGCTCAATCCTGTCAAAGCGAACCTGATCGCTTGAGGTTGAACCATATCCGCCAGCCGCATCCGATCATCAATAACTGTCGAGTTGGTTTGCCTCTGCAAAATTTCGTCGTTCCGGGAGATGTCGAATGAAACTTTGGTCCTTTTCGACCGCAGTGAAAACCGTTCTCCTGATGTCTGCGGGTGGCGTGGCGGTGGATGCTGTCTCATGGCATCGCAAATGCATAGCGTCTTTTGTCTCGACTAGGCAGGCGGCGTCATGAGATTCCACCAAGCCAACGTGCCGCTCGCGGAGCAGGCTGGGTCGTTGACCCCTTCTCCGCTTGGTGGCGGGTGTGAAGAGCAGGCTTTCCGGGACAGGTCTTCACCGGTGCAAGCGTTCGAACTCTCTACCTTGGATTTCGAACGGTCTGCCCAATTCGTGGTGTGGCGCGACAGTTTTGCCCCCATGCTCGAACTGACGGGAACGGACAACGCTCGCGAGACTTTCCGCGGTCAGCAGACGCTCTGGGATCTGGGGAACCTTTTGTTTGCCCAGATCAGTACCGACGCACTTGGTTTCACCAGCCTGCCGGGGCACGTTCGGCGTGAACCGCTTGACCATTGGACGATCACCTTGCTGAAATCTGGCCGGATCAGGACAGACTGTGCACGAAGGACCTTTTCCGCCGGTCCCGGTGAAGTGCAAATTCACGCACTTGGCCGCAGCTATGCCGGGGATGTCTCGACAAGCGAGATGCTGATGCTGTTTGTGCCACGCGATTTCTCTCACGAAACAGCCGTTGCGCTCAGCGCCGCCGAACTGTCGAAGCTGGACACTGGGATGGGCCATCTTTTTTCAGACTATCTCGTCGGATTGGCGAACCGTCTTCCTATGCTGACCAAAGCCGAGATACCCGGGCTGATCACCGCCACGCATGCGATGGTACTTGCCTGTGTCTCCCCGTCGGCTGACAACATCGCCGCTGCCGATGAACCGATTTCGACCGTGCTTTTGGAAAAGGCGCGGCAATTTGTTCAAAAAAGGCTGTTTGATCCTGATCTGGCGAGCGAAGCTGTACGCCGCGAACTCGGTATATCGCGGACGCGGCTCTATAACCTCTTCGAACCCTTCGGTGGCGTGATGCACTACATTCAGCATCGCCGTCTGCTCGGGGCGCATTCATCCCTGACGAACCCGGACGATCAGCGCCTGATCCTTGAAATCGCCGAGAAGCACGGCTTTTCCGACGGCGCTGAATTCAGCCGGGCGTTCAAGCGGGCCTTTGGCTACAGTCCAAGCGACGCCCGTCGGGGAGGAAAAGGGAGCTTGCCGTGCCCCCAAGACAGGCGCCGCCACGACTGCCCGGCTGTGGGCAGGTTAGGTGTGCTCCTGCGCTGATTGCAGGGGTAGAAGGCGATGATTGAATGACACATAGGTCACGATCACAGCTGTTGCCTATCATTCCCATTTCCTAGCAACAAGGAACTGGCTGGAACGGCGACTGCATGCGCTCTCTGGCGTCTGGGGCGTTTTCTTTCCACCTCAAGAACGCGGCGGGCTTAGCCAAATTGCGTGTCGGCCTTGCAACCCCTTTGCCCGGCATCGTACACCACGCGCTCGCGGGTATGACAGAAGAACGCGGATTCTGTCGCGCCGGATGAAGAAATCTCCGAGGCCACAGCGTGGCGGAGGCAGTTATGGTGGTGGCAGGCAGGATGAATGAACTGGCCAAGATTCCGGTATTTGATGGGCATAACGATATCCTTTCACGGCTGATGCATGAGGGACGTAACGGCGCAGAGGCACGCGTGCTGAGGGGCAGTGACCGCATGCAGGTTGATATGCCAAAGGCGCGCGAAGGCGGTCTCGCGGGCGGTCTCTGCGCCGTGTACGTGCCATCGCCGAGTTGGGGCGCCGATGCGAATGGCGATCTGCCGCGCGTCGAACGTCTGTCGGCACTGGAACAGACGATCACCCAGGCGGCATTGCTCCGCCGGATTGCTGCGCAGTCGGACGGTGCCTTCAGCGTTTGCACATCGGTGGCGGACATTCGTTCGGCCATGGACAAGCAAAGCTTTGCTGCCGTCTTCCACATCGAAGGGATCGAAGCTGCCGGGCCGGATCTGGATCTGATCCATGTGTTGCATGCGGCCGGACTGCGCACGCTCGGTCCCGTCTGGAGCCGCCCGAACATCTTCGCCCATGGAGTTCCATTTCGCTTCGGTCACGACCCCGATATCGGGCCGGGTTTGTCTGAGGCTGGGCGCGATCTCATTCGACTATGCAACCGGCTGAAGATTATGGTCGACCTCTCTCATATGAATGATGCAGGTTTCTGGGACATTGCGAAAATCTCGGATGCACCGCTGGTCGCCTCGCATTCGAATGCCTTTGCCATCTGCCCGCACAGTCGTAACGCGACGGATAGTCAGCTCGACGCAATCCGAGACACTGGCGGACTGATCGGCTTGAATTTTGGTGTCAAGTTTCTGCATCCGGAGGGCAAGCCCGATACAGATATGGATCTCTCGACAATGGTGCGTCATGTCGACTACCTTGTTGAGCGTGTCGGAATTGATCACGTCGGGTTCGGTTCGGATTTCGACGGTACGCTGATCTCCAACAAGATCGGCGACGCCACGGGACTGCCAAGCTTACTTGGGGCCTTGCGTTCGGCCGGTTATGATGACGTTGAGCTGGCCAAGATTGCCCATGGCAACTGGCTGTCGCTGCTCGAGCGCACATGGGGGGCGTAGGCCGCCTTTACCGCCTTTTATAGACGAGGTCCCGGATTTTTCCGGGATCTTTAAATTTCATTACAGACCGGTGGTCTAGATATCGAGCGTGGTCTGGCGTTCCCAAGATGTGAATTGTGCGCAGTGGCTGTCCCACTCGTCATGCTTCAGTTTCAGATAGGCAGAGGAGAATTCCCTGCCGAGTGCTTCCTGAAGCGCCTTGTCGGCTTCATATTGACGAAGCGCGTCCAGCAGATTGAGAGGGAGCCTCGGTGCGTCCTTTATCGTATGGCCGTCGCGATACATGTCTATGTCATGATGGTTTCCTGGATCGGCATCGTTTCTCAGGCCATCCAGTCCGGCCGCTATGATGATTGCCTGTAGCAGATAGGGATTGACTGCACCGTCGGGCAGGCGAAGTTCGAAGCGGCCGGGGCCGGGTACACGCACCATGTGCGTACGGTTATTGCCGGTCCAGGTGACGGTGTTCGGTGCCCATGTGGCGCCCGAGACGGTGCGTGGCGCGTTGATGCGCTTGTAGGAATTGACCGTCGGGTTGGTGATCGCGGCCAGTGCTGAGGCATGTTGCATGATGCCGCCGAGGAAGTTCCTGCCTTTGGCGGAAAGGCCAAACGGCATTCCCGTATCGGCAAAGCTGTTGACCCTGCCGTCGAGATCCCAGACGGAAATATGGGCATGGCAACCGTTGCCTGTCAGTCCCTTGAACGGCTTGGGCATGAAGGTGGCACGAAGCCCGTGTTTCTCGGCGACGGATTTGACCATGAACTTGAAGAAGGAGTGTTTGTCGGCCGTCTTCAGAGCGTCGTCATATTCCCAGTTCATCTCGAACTGGCCGTTCGCGTCCTCATGGTCGTTCTGGTAGGGCCTCCAGCCGAGTTCGAGCATGTAGTCGCAGATTTCGGCGATCACGTCATAGCGGCGCATCAGCGCCTGCTGGTCGTAGCAGGGCTTTTCGGCCGTATCGAATTCATCCGAGATCCTGCCGCCATCGGCCGAAATCAGGAAAAACTCCGGCTCGACGCCGGTCTTGACCCGCAGACCCATCCCGGCAGCTTCCGAGACCAACCGTTTCAGCATAACGCGCGGCGCCTGTTCGACGGGCTTGCCTTCCATTATGCAGTCGGCCGCGACCCAGGCCACGTCCTTCTTCCAGGGCAGCTGGATGACGGAGGAGGGGTCCGGAATGGCGAAGAGGTCGGGGTGGGCCGGCGTCAGGTCGAGCCAGGTGGCGAATCCGGCAAAGCCGGCGCCATCCTTCTGCATGTCGGCGATCGCTTCTGCCGGCACCAGCTTGGCGCGCTGGGCGCCAAAGAGGTCGGTATAGCTGATCATGAAATATTTGATGCCGCGCTCGGCGGCGAAGCTTGCAAGATCCTGTGTCACGTCGTTCCCCTGTTTTTATGGATTGAGACACATTGGTTGAAAGGAAATGGCCGCATCCGTGGGAGTCGGATACGGCCATTCTGGTTTTAGAAGGCGCCCTTGCCGGGGTACCAGCTGGTGCCGGCGAGTGGCACTTGTGCCATGGCGGCTGCCTCCATAGTGAGCGCGCAGAGATCTTCCGGCTCGAGATTGGTGAGCTTGTTCTTGCCGCAGGCGCGCGCGATCGTCTGGGCTTCCAGCGTCATGACCTTGAGATAGTTGGCAAGCCGGCGGCCGGCGGCGACCGGATCGAGACGCGCGGCGAGTTCCGGATCCTGGGTGGTGATGCCGGCCGGGTCCTTGCCCTCATGCCAGTCGTCATAGGCGCCGGCCGTGGTGCCGAGTTGTCTGTATTCCTCTTCCCATTTCGGGTCGTTGTCGCCAATTGCCACCAGTGCTGCCGTGCCGATGGCAACGGCATCGGCACCGAGCGCCAGCGCCTTAGCCACATCGGCGCCGGAGCGGATGCCGCCGGAGATGATCAGCTGCACCTTGCGATGCATGCCGAGATCCTGCAGCGCCTGGACGGCGGGCCTGATACAGGCGAGCGTCGGCATGCCGACATTCTCGATGAAGACGTCCTGGGTGGCGGCCGTGCCGCCCTGCATGCCGTCGAGCACCACGACATCGGCGCCGGCCTTCACGGCGAGTGCCGTGTCATAATAGGGGCGGGCGCCGCCGACCTTCACATAGATTGGTTTTTCCCAGTCGGTGATCTCGCGCAGTTCGAGGATCTTGATCTCCAGATCATCCGGGCCGGTCCAGTCGGGGTGGCGGCAGGCGGAGCGCTGGTCGATGCCCTTGGGCAGGTTGCGCATATTGGCCACACGATCGGAAATCTTCTGGCCGAGCAGCATGCCTCCGCCGCCGGGCTTGGCACCCTGGCCGACCACGACCTCGATCGCGTCAGCGCGGCGCAGGTCTTTCGGGTTCATGCCGTAGCGGGAGGGCAGGTACTGGTAGACGAGGGTCTGGCTGTGGCCGCGCTCCTCATCGGTCATGCCGCCGTCGCCGGTGGTGGTGGAGGTGCCGGCGATCGTTGCGCCACGGCCGAGCGCTTCCTTGGCATTGCCGGAGAGAGCGCCGAAGGACATGCCGGCAATGGTGATCGGGGTCTTCAAGTAGATCGGCTTCTTGGCAAAGCGCGTGCCGAGGACCACCGAGGTATCGCATTTCTCGCGATAGCCTTCGAGCGGATAACGCGAGATCGAGGCACCGAGGAAGAGCAGGTCGTCAAAATGCGGCACCTTGCGTTTGGTGCCGGCGCCTCTGATGTCATAGATGCCGGTCGCGGCCGCGCGGCGGATTTCGGCCAGCGTGTAATCGTCAAAGGTGGCGGACTTGCGCGGCGGGGTGAAGGGGTTGTGATAGCTCATGGCTTTTCCTCGCCTCAGTACGCGTCAGCGTTGTCGATATTGAAATTGTAGAGCTTGCGGGCCGAGCCGTAGCGCTTGAACTCTTCCGGCTTCACATCGGTGATGCCGGCCTGTTCGAGAAGTTCGGCGAGCTTTGCGAGATGCTTCGGCTTCATCTGCTTTTCGATACAGTCGGCGCCGAGGCTTTTGACCGTGCCGCGCACGAAGAGTTTTGCCTCATAAAGACTATCGCCGAGCGCTTCGCCGGCATCGCCGCAGACGACGAGGTGGCCTGATTGCCCCATGAAGGCCGACATGTGGCCGATCGAGCCTTTGACGACGATGTCGATGCCCTTCATGGAGATGCCGCAGCGCGAGGCCGCATTGCCCTTGATGACAAGCAGCCCACCGCGACCGGTGGCGCCGGCATATTGCGAGGCGTCGCCCTCGATGACAACGGTGCCGGACATCATGTTCTCGGCGACACCCGGTCCGGCCGAGCCGTGGACAGTGACCGTGCCGCCGTCATTCATGCCTGCGCAGTAGTAACCGACGGAGCCCTTGACCACGACGGTGACGAGCGCATCGATACCGACAGCGACGGAATGGCTGCCGCGCGGATTGACGACTTCGAAAGCGGTGTCATTGGCGCCGGTGCCGAGATTGTGCAAGGCACTGTTGAGTTCGCGCAACGGCGTTTGGGACAGATCGAAGACGGGCATGGGTGGACTTTCTCGATTGGGAACAGCGGCTCGATGAGACATCGGCGGAAGGATCAGGCGGCCTTGTCGTGATCCCAGAAGTAGACGGTCGCCGGTTCCGGCTCCCAGACGCGGGCGGTCTCGATGGCCGGCAGGTTAACCAGCGCGCGGTATTCCGAGCCGAAGGCGACATACTGGTCGGTCTCGGCCATGACGGCCGGTTTGCAGGCGATGGGATCGCGGAGCACGCCGAAGCCTGACTTCGTGCCGACAACGAAGGTGAAGAAGCCGTCCAGATCGTCGAGCGCACCTGTTAGCGCCTGGCCGAGATCCTTGCCCTTGGCCATTTCGGCGGTGAGATAGGCGGCGGCGACTTCACTGTCGTTCTGTGTCTCGAAGGTCATACCTTCACGCACCAGTTCACGGCGGAGGTTGTTGTGGTTTGACAGCGAACCGTTATGCACGAGGCACTGGTCCGCACCCGTCGAGAAGGGATGGGCGCCGAGCGTGGTGACGGCGCTTTCGGTCGCCATGCGGGTGTGGCCGATGCCATGCGTGCCGCCCATCGCGCGCACCTCGAAGCGGGCAACGACATCCTTCGGAAGGCCGGTTTCCTTGAAGATCTCGATGCTTTCACCTGATCCCATGATGCGAACAGCGGGGCGGATATCCTCGAGAACGGTGCGAATGTTGCCAAGCGCTGAAGCATCGATCTCGATCACCGCATGGGTGTTCTTGACCGTAATGGCGGCAGGAACGCCTGCCTTGATGAGATCGCGGTCAAGACCGGCAAAATCCGCACCGGGATCTGCAGACTGAACCGTAACCTTGGCCTTGCCGTCGGCAACGCGGCCGTAGATGGCAATACCGGCCGAATCCGGTCCTCTGTCGGTCATGGTGATCAGCATGTCCGAGAGCAGAGTCCCGAGTTGGGGTTCAAGCGCCTTGTCTTTCAAAAATATTCCAACGATGCCGCACATAGTCTTCTCCCATATCCTTTGGGCGAAAACGTAGCAGTAGCGGTGAGTGATATCAATCCAGAGGAATAATATCTTCCTTTCAGGCAATCATCGTTGTTGTGGATAGGCGATGATAGACAAATAGCAGGCTGGCAGTTTTTCCAGAACCTCGGGGCCGTGCGGCGCGTCTGCATCGAAAAACAGGCTGTCTCCCGGCTCCATCCGGTAGAGACTATCGCCATGGCGATACATCACCTCACCCTCCAGCATATAGAGGAATTCCATCCCGGGGTGCTGGAATGTCGGGAACACGTCGGATTCCGCATTGAGGGTGATCAGATAGGGCTCGACGGTCACACCAGAACTGTTGTTTTCGATATGTCCGAGCAGGCTGTAGTGATGGCCCGCGCGGGTGCCGCGCCGCTCCAGATTAACGCCTTCGCCGGCCTTCACGAAACTTGCGCTCTTTGGCTCCTCGAAGCCGCGAAAGAAAGCCGTCATCGGCACGCCCAAGGCCTTTGAAAGCGCCTGGAGCGTCGTCAGGGATGGTGAGATATTGCCATTCTCGATCTTCGACAGCATGCCTACTGAGATGCCGGTTGCAGCGGCCATGTCGGCGACAGTGATGCCGAGCTTCTTGCGAAAGCTGCGCACCTCGTGGCCGATCGCCATTTCCAGATTGTTGGCGCGTGGTTCGCGAACAGCGTGTGGATCCTGGGCGAGACGGGGCTTTGCCGGGTTGCCGGGGTCCTGTGAATGCTTCGCCATCGGTGTCTTTCCTGTCACGCTGAATGCGGATGTGATCCTTCGCTTGCTTGATCTAACCGATTTTTGCATCATGCGAAAATGTTCTGTTGGGTGCAGCTCGACATAGTGTGCCGGTAAGCCAATGGGGCACGGCCAACCATACGCTCCCCGTTTGCAGATCGCTTTCTGTGTGTGCCGTCCGTTGTCGGCATATGGCGCACAAAAAAACTCCACGCACCATATTCGGTGCGTGGAGCCGGACAAGGATGTTCCATCCATGGGAAGGCTTCCCACGATGATATGGATTCGGCTTCTTATAGATTGGAGAGCAGATCGTTGATCCTGCTTTCTGCACCCGCCAACGCTTCGTCGACCGATTTGTCACCATTGACAGCAGCGCCGACTTCCTCGCCGATGATATCCTGGATGGGGAACTGCCTCTGCACGGCAGACGGCAGCGAGCGGCCTGTCTCTGCAATGCGCGCGATGTTGGCGCGATGTGGCAAGGCCTTGAATTCCGCCATGTCAAACACGGCCTTGACGGCCGGTAGATGGCCGGTACGCGCCCATTGGAAGTCGTTGTCCGAAAGGAACTTGAACAGTTTGCCGATTGCCTCGACTTGCTCGGGTGTCCGATCTTTCTTCGGCATGACCCAGCTGTGGCCGTCTGCATAGGTGCTGTCTTGACCCGGGAAGAGCTGCGGAACCGGATAGACCGTGTAACCGTTCGCAAGTGCCGTGCCGGCCTTTTCAGATTGGGCGACATAGTCACCGATCAGCCATGTACCGTTGATGGCAATGCCGCCGTCCCCATTGGCAAAGGACGAAACTGCGGCTGCATAGTCGAGGCCCAGCGTGGTGATACCTTCATCCTTGATGCGCTTGAGCAGTTCGACTGTTGCCTTTGCTTCGGGTGTGTTCAGCTTGATCGCGGTTGGGTCGGCGAAGAAGTCCGACTTCTGCTGCTGCAGAAATGTGTAGAGCACGCGCGCATAGGAGGCGGTTTCGTTGGCCAGGATCTGGACGAGATAAGGCTTGCCGGTCTTCTCCTTGAACTGTTTGCCCTGTGCGATCAGTTCTTCGGCGGATTTCGGCAGGATCGGCGTACCATCGGCATTCACCAGGCCCGCTTCCTTCATCAGGTTGAGATTAACATGGAAGAGCATGGTCCAGTTGTCGAAGGGCAGGCCGTACATCTGGCCTTCCTTGGTAACGCCATCGCGGGCGGCGTCTGTATAGCTTTCCGGTGTGATGCCCTGGCTTGCGAGAACCGGGTCGATTGGTTCGATCAACCCCCGGGACTGATAGTCGGAAATCGCAGAATAGTGCATGGAGACGACATCAGGGGCAGCACCTGATGCGAGCTGTGCATTCAACTGATCATAACCCGGCCATTCCACGGTCGTGATGTTGACGTCGATATCCGGATTGTCCGCCTCGAACTTGTTGACCATGGCGGTGATGATCCCGCATTCACCAACGGCTGCAGACACATCGGTGACCGTACCATAGTCGGCGTCGCAGGCGCCGAAGAAGCGCTGCAGTTCAATTTTCGTCTGGGCTTGGGCTTGCGCCCCGCAGCTCAGGGCAATCACGGCAGCTGTGCTTAAAAGAATGCGTCTCATAATAGGTTCTCTCCCTTGTGTCGGAGCGCACGGCTCCGTTGGTTGAACCTGATCCGACCGGCTCCTCCCGGTCGGATCAGGCATTATTTCACCGCGCCGCCGGAGACGGCGGTGACAATGTGGCGCTGGAAAAGCAGGTAGACGATAAGGACAGGAAGGCTTGCAAACACCGCTTGCGCGGCCAGGAATCCAAGGCCCTCGCTTTGGGCAAAATTGGTCTGAGAGGATGCAATGCCGATGGTGAGGGTGAACATTTCCTTCTTGGTCGCGGAAATCAGCGGCCACCAATAGTCGTTCCATCCGTGCAGGAAGGTGAAGATTCCAAGGGTTGCCTGGGCAGGCAATGTCAGCGGCAGCATGACCTTCCAGAAGATTCGGAATTGCGAGGCATTGTCCAACAATGCGGCCTCGTCAATTTCTTTGGGAATAGCCCGGAAGAACTGCGTCATCAGAAAGACGCCGAAGGCCGATGACAAGCCGGGCAGGATAAGCCCTAGATAGGAATTGTGCAGGCCGAACCAGTTGAACATCTGGTGGCGTGCGATAATGACTGCCTGCTCGGGCACGGCCAGCCCGAAGAGCACGATGATGAACAGCGTGCGCCGGAACGGAAACTGTAGCCTGGCGAAGGCGTAGCCCGCGAGCGATGACAGGACAAGCACGCCGAGCGTCTGGCCGCAGGCAACCACGAAGCTGTTCAACAGCCAGCCAAAGACCTGCGATGTATGCAGGATGTTGAGATAGTTGCCGATGGTGTAAGGCATCCTGAAGACGGATTCAGTACCCAGCATCAATTCCTGGTTGTTCTTGATCGAGAGGCCGATGAGCCAGGCGACCGGTGCCATCATCACCACCGACAGGGTTGCGGCAAGCCAGAGCATGATGCGGTTGGTGGTCAGCGCATCGGGTCGGTAGGTCTTATTGTCACCACTCATTCGCCTGCCTCCGTCTTGCGGGTTGAGACCACATACTGTGCCATGGCGGCGACGAGGATGATCAGAAACAGGAACTGCGATGCTGCGGCACCCTTTCCAAGGTCCCAACGGACGAAGCCGACCTCGTAAATATACATGACAAGCGGCCGAGAGGATCCGTTCGGGCCGCCGTTGGTCATCAGCTGAGCTTGGCCGAAAAGCTGGAACTGCATGACGATTTGGATGATTGTGACCAGCATGATTGTGCGGGCGATCGATGGCAGAGTAATGCGCGTGAAGACGCGCCAGGGACTGGCATTATCGAGTGCCGATGCTTCGTAGAGATCGACGGGAATTTGCTGCAGTGCTGCCAAGAACAGCATCATTGGCAGACCGAGGCACCACCAGACGGTTGCGACGCCGACGGCAAACAGTGACCAGCCGCTGGTCGAGAGGAAATTGAGCGGCTCCATCCCCAACTGTGCAAAGATCACGGACATCAGACCGTCGCCGGGAATGAAGACGAAGCGCCAGATCAGGGTCACGATCGTGACCGAGAGAACCGACGACGAGAAGAATAGCCCGCGCAGGAACGACGTGGAGCGCGAGGTGCGGTTGAGCGCAAGTGCCAGGAACAGTCCGAGTGCGACCAGTGACGGCACACTGAACAGAACAAAGACCAGTGTATTGCGCAGCGCCTGCAGGAAGACGGGATCGGCCAAGACGCGGCCGTAGTTTGCAAGCCCGACAAAACGGCCGGGACCGAACAGATCGACCTTGTGCAGGCTGAGCCACATGCCCCAGATCAGCGGGAAGACCAGAAGCACGGCGAAGATCGACAGATAGGGCAGGATGAAAAGCCCATGGCCCCATTGGCTGCGGCGATAGCTTTCGGCCATGTCAGTCACCCTCCGGGCGGGGGGGCGAAGCGGCATCCGAGCGATGGGCCATGCCCTTTGCGTCGAAGAGGTGAAGCGCGGACTGATCCAGCCGGATCTGCAAAACGTCGCCGATGCGCGCCGTGCTCCGTCCGTCTGCCTCGGTGGTCAATTTTGTCCCGTCGTTGAGCACGCCATAGATCAGGGTACGATCGCCGAGCCGTTCAATGACTTCGGCCGTTATCGGGATGCCGCTCTCGCCGGCCGGCAGGACGGTGATGTCTTCGGCGCGAATGCCAAGGCTGGCGCCATCGGCCGCAAAGCTCGTATTGGCCTGGATGCTCGTCTGCAATGTTCCCAGGCCTGCGGTCGTGATCGACAGGCCGCCATTGTCGTATCTGACATTTGCCACGGGAATGAAGTTCATCGTCGGTGAGCCGATGAAGCCAGCGACAAAACGGGTTGCAGGTCTTTGATAAACCTCCATCGGCGTGCCAATCTGCTCGATCTTTCGGTCATGCATAATGACGATGCGGTCAGCTAGCGTCATCGCCTCGACCTGGTCATGGGTAACGAATACCATCGTGGAGCCAAGGCGTGCGTGCAACTGGGCGAGCTCAAGGCGCGTTCGCCCACGTAGTGCCGCGTCCAAGTTGGAGAGCGGCTCGTCGAACAGGAAAGCCTTTGGCTCCTTGACGATCGCCCGGCCGATGGCGACGCGCTGGCGTTGGCCACCGGAGAGTTTCTGCGGCTTGCGATCCAAGAGATGCCCGATCTCCAGTGTTTCCGCAGCAAGGGAAACACGGCGTTCAATTTCGGCCCTAGGCAGCTTGATATTTTCAAGGCCGAAGGACATGTTTTGGGCCACCGTCATATGCGGATAGAGCGCATAGGATTGAAACACCATGGCCACCCCCCGCTGGCCGGGCGGCAGTGTATCCACCCGCGTCCCCCCTGCCGAGATCGTGCCCTCGGTGACATCTTCAAGGCCGGCGATCATGCGCAGAAGCGTCGATTTCCCGCAGCCCGATGGCCCGAGAAACACGACAAATTCACCGGGCTCGATTGTCAGTGATATCGCGTCCAGAACGGTCAGGGCGCCGTAGCGCTTGGTGACATTGTTGATCTCGATCGATGCGGACATGGTTCCTCCTCCCTGTCGCAAGCTTCTTATCTGCCCAGCCGGATCATCCGGTAGCTGAGCGGCGCGATGGAAGCCGTGACACGGTCGTTCGCAACGGTGACGCCGGAGCCATCCTTCGGTTCGACCGGTTGCTTCTCGGGGCCATTGGTGTCACGAAGTCCGTGGCCCACAATCACCTTGTCCATGACCACCCGTCGCTCACCGAATCCTGCGAGCGCAAGATCGAGGTCGATCAACTCTGTCAGGTGGCGGTTGACGATGAAGAATGTCAGCGCTCCATCGCTTTCGGTCTCAACGGCGGAGATGTCGAGATAGGAGACCGTGTCGGCGAATTCCGTTGCATAGCCCGGGCAATCGAGTGCCAGCTGCAAGGACGTGCCGCGGCCGTAGTGCGATGCGAACATATAGGGGTAATAGGTTGTCTGGCGCCAAGCAGGGCCACCGGGAACGGTCATGATGGGCGCAATCACATTGACGAGCTGCGCAAGGCAACCGACTTTCACCACGTCGGCCCGACGGATAAATGTGTTGAGGATGCAGCCGACCTGCAGCACATCCTCGAAATTGTAGATGTCTTCCAGCAGGGCCGGTGCATGCGGCCAGCCGTCATTGCCCTCCAGTACCTTTCGGTCGTCTTCGCGCGAGTGGTACCAGACGTTCCACTCGTCGAAGCTGATATAGACATCCTTCTTCGAACGCTTCTTGGCTTTGGTATAGGTGATCACGCCGGCGATGGTGGCGATGTAGTCGTCCAGGCGGGCGTTCTGGGCGAGGTAGTTCGCCGTGTCGCCCTGATGGTTGTCGAAATACATATGCAGACTGATGTAGTCGACGCTGTCATAGGTGTAATCGAGAACCGTTGCTTCCCACTCCGGATAGGTCGGCATTTTTGGCGAAGACGAGCCGCAGACGACAAGCTCGATCGACTTGTCGAAGGCGCGCATGGCCTTGGCCGTCTCGAACGCCAGCCGTCCGTATTCGTCAGCCGTCTTCTGTCCGATCTGCCAGGGGCCATCCATTTCGTTGCCGAGGCACCACATCTTGACGCCCCAAGGCTCTTCGCGACCGTTCTGTCGACGTAGATCAGACCAGTAGCTGCCGCCTGGATGGTTGACATACTCCAGAAAGGCGCGGGCCTGATCGAGGCCGCGGGAACCAAGGTTGACAGCCAGCATCATGTCGGTGCCGGCAGCCTCCGCCCAGTCGGCAAACTCATGGATGCCGACCTGGTTGGACTCAGAGCTGTGCCACGCAAGATCGAGGCGAACCGGACGCTTCTCCTGCGGCCCAATTCCGTCCTCCCAATTATAGGCCGAAACAAAATTTCCACCCGGATAGCGAACGATCGGCACATCAAGCTCACGCACCAGATCGATGACGTCCTGACGCATGCCGTTGGCATCCGCAGTTGGATGATCAGGCTCATAGATGCCGGTATAGACGGCACGGCCGAGATGCTCGACGAACGAACCATAAAGACGTGCGTCGATTGCACTGATGACATAACCGCTGTGAACGGTTCCAACTGCTCGCATTCTTTCCTCCCGTGTGTATCCGTAAATCAGATACATATCATTATGTCTGATAAGATACACGGGATCGTATCGGCGTCAACCCAGCCGTGCGCCAAACGCCTTTTTGCCAAAGATCAGGTCTTCAGGCGCAGGAAGATGTCCTGGTCATAGTTGCCGAAGCCACGTCCGAAGATATTGATTCCGCCGGGATGTTCGGCTTTCTCGGGGATTTCGATGCGAAGTCTGATCGAGCGATGATCGAGCAGGCCGAGGTCGCCGAGACAGGTATCGGAGACGCGCATGCCATCGATGAAGGTGCCGGCCGGTGTCACGCGAAAGCTCTTCAGCACTCCGTACTGGCTGCCGCGCAGCTTCCACCAATCCGGAGTGTATTTGCCTCGATGATCGCCGAAGTCGCCGGGGGAGGTCCAGGTCGCAATCGCTTTGCCGTTGATCGACAGCGTAATGTCGGAGGGCCAGTTATCGGACGTGCCAGGCACCTCAGAGGATAGTTCAAGCAACAGTTCGAGTTCCTTGACCTCCGCTCCCTTGATTCTCGCATTATTGGGGAACTGATAGTCGACATATCCCCGCGTGAACCACAGCAAGCCGGCCTTCATCCGGTCGGGCGCCAGGAATGTGTCCGGACTGTCGAGGTAACCGATAATGCCCTCATGCGAGCACATGCCGCAGGGCGCAAATACGTCGTAGCCGCTGTACAGGCCGACAGGCATCGCAACTTCGATCGCTTCGTCCGCCGTCTTCACAGGCCCGGCAAAGGTCAGGATGATCTCGTCATGCACCGCATGGCAGATCTTCTGACTTCCCTTGCGCGCCTTCTGGACTTCCGTGCGGAGGAGCCCGGCTTCTTCCATCTGGTTGACATGGGTCGATGTCGTAGACTGGGGCAGGTTCAGGATGTCGGCAATGTCGTTGACGTTCAGCGCTCCGCGGGCATGCAGGAGTTCCAGGATGGCCAGTCTGGCAGGTGCCGCCAGGCACTTCAGTACGTCCTTGCCGTCTTCCGGCGTGATCATCAAAAAACGGCTACTCATCGGGCCTCCCACCTGGATTTCCGATTTGTATCAAGAAAATTGATTTAATCAAGTTGCGAGACGGGGTGGGATAGGATGCCAATGATGCGACCGGCGCGGACCGCCGGAGATTGTCAAATTTCAGGATTAAGCGGTGCCCGACCGATCAGAACGGCCTTCAACGGTCTCGGATGCTTGTCTTTACAGGATCAGCCAGCATATTGGCCGATCCTGTAAATGTGCGGCAGACGTTGTGGCTCGGCGTTGTTTTATTCCTCGCGGAAAGCGCGCATGATCTGGTCCTGCATTGGCTTTGTCAGGTAGGATACCACCGTTCTCTCGTCCGTCTCAATATAGACTTCGACCGGCATGCCGGGCTGAAGCTTGCCGGCAAGTTTGCCGAGGCCGCTGCGAGCGAACGAAACAGTCGTCTTGTAGAACGGAAGACCTGTTGCCTTGTCGACCGATGTGCCGGCGGCAACAAATTCGACCTCTCCGCGGATTTCCGGCGTTGTCTGTTGATTGAAGGCAATGAAACGCATGCGGGCCTGCTGTTCGGTGGTGACCCGATCGATGTCGGTTGGCGCAACTTTGACGTCTACTCGCAACTCGCCCTGTTCCGGCACCAGGGACATGATGGCTTGCCCAGGCGCGACCACGCCACCAATCGTGTGAGCTTGAAGATCATAGATAAAACCGGTCTCGGGTGCGCGAACGGTGGATCGCTCCAGACGATGGGCAACGGCAATCGCCCGCTGCTCAAGCTCGGCAAGCCGGGCGTCGACTGTCAGGATTTCCTTCTGGACTTCCGAGCGGGTGTTCTGGTCGATTGATATCAGCTTGATTTCCAACTCACTGGTTTCAGCCAGTGCTTCGGCAATCTTCGCTTCGATATCGCCGATGGTACCCTTTACCCTGACCATCTGCCGTCTGAGGTCGCGCAGTTCAGATGTCTTCGTCAGGCCCTTTTCGATCAGACTGTTCTGAATTTCGATTTCGTCCGTCAACAATTCCTGTTCGGCCTCGCTGGCCTTGCGTTGCTCGTTCAAGCCGCTGATCTGATTTTTCAGCTGGGCTGACTGCATGCGCAACTGTCCTCGCTGGTTTTCGCGCATCTTGCGGTTTTCAAGCAGCATCTTGCGTTCCTCACGCTCGACGTCAGCCGGCAGTGCCTTGCCTTTGAAGTCAAATGTATCGTACCCGTCGCGCTCTGCGACGAGGCGCGCCCGCATGGCGCCCAGCTGCTGGATCTGTGTCTCGAGAATGCCGAGTTCGATCTTTGCTTGGGTCTCGTCGAGCCTGAGGACCACATCGCCGCGCTTCACGAAATCGCCCGACTTGACCGGGATCTCGACGACTGTGCCGCCGTCGATATGCTGAACCTGCTTGATTTCTCCTGCGATGACGATTTCACCTTGAGAGATCACTGCGCCCGCAAGCTTGGCCTGCGCCGCCCATCCGCCGATGCCGAAAACAAGAAAAGCAGACAGCATGGTCGCTGAGACGAGGCGGCCCCTGATCCCGTTTCCGCGTACATCGATCTGTTCGGGTTTGTTCTTGTCCGACTTGCTCATGGAATAGTCCCCCTCAATTCTGGTTGATGCGCGTGACCGTCAAGCGACTTGCCCGTCTGGAAGGCCGGATGCGGTCAGGATGAAATCTGAGCTGTTCAGTGGGTTGTGGCTGATTACGATGAGTTCGTAGTGATCGTCGTCATCGAGATCGGTGATGAGCTGGACGACCTGGACGTCCTCGCCATCCTCGGTCATTTCGCGAAACAGCTTGATCAGGGTTTTATGGTCCTTGTCGTCGAGTTCCGTCACCAGCGTATCGCCGTCGGCGAAATGCAGCCGTTCCAGCTCTCGGCCAAGCTTGGAGAAATCAATCTTGTCGCCGATCTCGAAGTCATGGATCTCATCGCGACCGCTACCGGAGTTCGAAAGATGCGAAGCGGCGCTGAAGACGAAGACATCATCGCCATCATTGCCGATCAAAATGTTGACGGCATTGCTTGCGCTCAAACGGTCGTTGCCACTCCCGCCTGTGGCATTTTCGACGTTGACCAGAACATCGGTTCCGATATCGTCGCCTTCTGCGACACCGGCACCAAGATCGATGTCGACCGAACTGGATGCCTGAGACGCATCATAAGTGTCGCAACCGTCCCCGCCGTCAATCTGGTCGTCACCGTCATGCCCTGAATTGGTCTCGGACCCAATACCCGCGGCCCTGAACAGATCGTCGCCTGTTCCGCCAGACAATTGGTCGTTGCCGCCGCCGCCGGTGATGTCATCGTCACCGGCACGGCCGACCAGAACGTTGGCGGACCGATCGCCAACCAGAACGTCAGCGCCGGATCCGGCGGTGGCGTTTTCCACTTCGAAGACACGGTCCATGCCAATCTCGGGGCCGGTCGCCTCGTGTTGTGTAAGGTTGATGGTGACGCTGTCGCGGGCAGCAGACGCATCATAGGTGTCGATCCCGGCCCCGCCATAGATCGTGTCATCGCCATCGCTTTCGGCAGATGTTGCGCTGTCACTGCCGTTGATCGCGGACGCCATGTCATGCGAGAGCACCGGTGCGGTCCCGGCAACGAAGACGTCGTCGCCGTCCGCGCCGAGAAGTGCGTCATGGCCCGAGCCACCGGCGAGCGTGTCATGGCCGGTGCCTCCATCGAGAACATCGTCGCCGGCATCTCCCGACAGCACATCATTGTCGTCATCGCCGAAGAGGCGATCGTTGCCCTCGCCACCCGACAAGATGTCATCTCCCGTGCCGCCCTGTACAGAATCCTGGCCATCCTCGCCAAAGACGATGTCGTTGCCCGATCCGGCCAAGATGACATCGTTGCCGCTGCCGCCGAAGATGCGGTCATTACCGTGTCCACCGTGGATCACGTCAGCGCCATCACCACCAAGCAGAAGATCGTCACCGTCATCGCCGAAGATCGTATCGTCGGCCTCACGGCCGTAGACGATGTCGTCGCCGGCGCCAGCCAGAATGATGTCTTTTGACGGCGTGCCGACCAGGACATCATCGCCAGCGGTGCCGACGATCTCTCGCTCGGGTTGCTGGTTGATCGTCAACCAGGCACTGCCAGTGACGCTACCCAGCCCGTCGCTGATCGAATAGCGGAAGGACACCAGGCCAACCATGTCGCGGGTCGGTGTGAAGATCCAGGCGTCTGTGCCGTAGGCGCGGATCGTTCCGGACGCTGTCTCGATGTTCGACAGGGCAAGACGATCACCATCCGGGTCCGTTGCCGCCCGTGCGAGGTCGGCCCAGGTGAGCAGGATCGACAGATTGGCAAGGCCCGTCCCGAGATAGAGTGGCCCTGTTGAAACCGGCGCCCGATTGAGCTTGTCGGCGCCACCGCCACCGCCACCGCCACCGTCACTGTTGCCGTTGCCAGAACCTGTCCCGTCCAATCCTTTGCTGGCGCCGGGGGCCTCGGGTGTGCTCCCAGCGGGCACGCCGGCGCTGGCGGGTGATGCCCCGTTTTGGGCGGCCATCTGGAAGCCGAATTTGAGCTTGCCAAAGTCTTGCGGAGAGAAGTTGAAGCTATTCGCCCTGTCGTCGATGCGAAATGGTCGGCTGGTCTGGCCACGATATCCGTCGTCGCTCGTGTAATCGATGGGGCGGAGATCTGAGGACAAAAAGTGTTGTCGCACCAGTCGCGGCGTCATGCCGTCGGCCTGTCTGTAGTCGTCGATGAATTTCTTCCAGAATGCGGCAAGCTCTTCGGCCAGGGCTCCTGCATCCGGTGCGGCCAGCATGGCCAGCTTCTCGTTTTGCTGGTCGGCGGCCACTTGGCTTTTGTCGGTGTCCTCCTCTGTGTTCGGTGCAGGATTGATGGTTTCCTGCATCCGCCCCAGATATGTGCCGACACCGATCGCGAGGAGCGCAAAGAACGCATGGGAGAACAAAGGCTTGTCCACCGTCTCGCGACTTTCAAACCGTCTTGCGGGGGCTTTGGAGGCGCCTGGCTGCTCTCGTTCCAGCACGAGCGGGTTTTCATGCCTGTCTAACGGATCCATCAGCATTGCTCGTCCTCCTCCGCTTTTAGGTCTACTCGGCTGCGATCGACATAGGTTGGGGCATGGCATAGCGCGGTGGGGTCGAGACATTGGCCGGTGTCTTCACGACATCATCCTTGGGTCCGAACGAAACCAGTCTGCCGCCTTGGACAACACCGACCATGTCGACATATTGCAGGATGCTCGGTCTATGCGCGACCAGGATGACGATGCCGCCGCGCTCACGAACCTTGAGGATCGCTTCGCCGAGCGCTTGTTCGCCTTCTGCGTCCAGATTGGAATTCGGCTCGTCAAGAACGACGAGGAAGGGCTCGTCATAGAGGGCCCGGGCGAGCGCCACGCGCTGACGTTGCCCCGCCGACAGCACTTGCCCTGCTGCGCCAATATCCGTCTGGTATCCGCTCGGCATGCGCACAATCAGGTCGTGTATGCCGGCAGTCTTTGCGGCCCGGAAGATCTTGCGAGCATTGGCATCATCGTCGAAACGCGAGATGTTGTCGGCGATCGTTCCGTCCATCAGGGAAACATCCTGTGGGAGGTAGCCGATATTGCTGGTGAAGAACTCTGTTGGCCACTGCTTGAGGTCAGCGCCGTCCACGCGGATTGCGCCGCGAAGCGCGGGCCATATGCCGAGGATCGAACGCACCAGGGTCGTCTTGCCGCCGCCACTGGGGCCGATCAGCGCGAGCGCTTGACCAGCTTTCAGCTGGAAGCTGATATCGGTCAAGAGCACTGTGCCGGATGTCGGCGCGACGGTTGTGATGTTTTCGACAGTCAGTGTCTCGGATGGTGCCGGAAGATCGAACCGGGTGTCGGGACGATTGAGGACGCCAAGTGTGTCCTTGATCCGGCTCCAGCTGCGCCGCGCGGCCATCACACCCTTCCACTGGGCGATCGCCTGATCAACCGGCGCCAATGCCTTTCCTGTGATGATCGACGAGGCAATGATCGAGCCGGCGGACATGTCACCCTTGATGGTCAGATAGGCGCCGACGCCGAGAATGGCGGATTGCAGCATCATGCGCAGCACCTTGGAGATGCCGGCAAAGGTCCCGGAAATGTCGGATGTCGCAGTCTGTGCATCGATATGGCGAACATTGGCTGCTTCGAAGCGGTCGAGCGCTCGTTCCGTCATGCCCATCGAATACAGCACATCGCCGTTACGCAGGTGGTTGTCGGCGACGACATTGCGCTGGACGGCCGTGCGTGCCAGGTCGCGCGCATGGCGGCGAGACAGCAGTTCGGCAGCGAGCGTCAGGCAGGACAGGAAGAGCGCGCCGCCGAGTGTCAGCATGCCGAGCACCGGATGAAGCAACCAGACGAAAATCAGATAGATCGGGATCCATGGCAGGTCGAACAGCGCGACCGGACCGGCGCCGCTCAAAAAGCCGCGGACGGTGTCGACGTCCCGGCCGCGTTCTGCTGCTTCCGCCGGTGCGTAGCCGAAACGCGGCATCTCGATGACCACCTTGTGCACCAGCGGCGCAATCTTGGCATCGATATTGGCGGCAAAACGCACAAGGATCTGCGAGCGAATGATATCGAAAAGCCCCTGGAACAGATAGAGGCCGATGGCGATCGCCGACAGCCAGAGCAGGGTCGGCACGCTGCCGCTTGTCAGCGCCCGGTCATAGACCTGCATCATGTAGAATGCACCGGTCAGGGCCAGAATGTTGATAATCCCCGAAAGTCCGAAGACGAACCAGAGAAGACTGCCAATGCCGCGGATGGTGTAGCTTGTTTGTTTGCTCATGATCTTGCCCCTTCGCCCTTGTCTGCCCGGCCATGTCACTGGCCGGGCCACCGCCTCATGCAAGACTTCGTCAGGCAACGCCCAGGAAGTCGTTGGATGTCAGGTTGTGACGCCCGTGCAATGCCAGCTCGAAATCGGCTCCGTCGTCGCCCTGGGTATTGCCGCGGATGACGGTGAATTCCTCACCGTCGCGCAGCTCGTGTGTGACGGTGACGTCGCCGATGCCAGTCATGGTCGTACCTGCGGTCAGGTGCAGGTTCGTGCCTGTGCCTGAAAAGTCGATACGGTCGCCGGCCTGGAAGCCGTAGATCGTGTCGCCATTGGCGGCAGCAGCCGAGTTGAACTTGAACACGTCGTCGCCAAGGCCGCCATCCATGATGTTGACGGCACTGGATGCGGTGATCACGTCATGACCCGACCCGCCGATGAAGTTCTCGAAGCCGTAGAAAGTATCACTTCCGGTCGAGCCGCCGCTGACCGAACCACGACCCATGAAGCCATTGCCGAGATCGACGGTCAGACCGCTGCTGTTGACGGCGTAGTCCAGCGTGTCGATGCCGTCTTCGCCGTGATAAACATCGTTTCCGTCGTTTGCCGTCGAGAGAACGGTGTCGTTTCCGGCTCCTGCCCAGACCCGTTCGGCCCCGGCGCCACCCTCGATGATGTCGTCGCCGGCATCTGCGAAGATCAAATCGTCACCGTCGCTGCCGAAGATTACATCCTTGCCAGAACCGGCATGGATTTCGTCAGCACCTGCACCGCCTGTAATCACGTCCTCGCCGTCGCCGCCGAGAATGACATCATCGCCGGTTTCGCCGCGCAGAATGTCGGCACCACCATCGCCGGAGAGTACATCGGTTCCGTCCCCACCGAGTGCGACGTCGTTTCCGGCAGCGCCCTGAAGAATGTCGTTTGCGCCTGTGCCGATGAGTGTCTGGGCAGCGATGGCTGCCGGAGGCGTCACTATGCCGCCGTCATCGTCTCCATCACTATCCTCATCTCCGTCGCTGTCCTCCCCATCTGCGTCATCATCATCATCACCATCACCATTGCCGTCGTCGTCGTTGTCATCATCATCGTCGCCAATGTCGACGCCATCATCGTCGTCTTCGCCGTCATCGTTGTTGTCGTCGTCATCCTGGTCGTCATCATCTCCCTCATCGTCCGCTCCATCTTCGAGGTCGGATGAGAAGACGTCTTCGGGCAGCCCGGTGAGCCCGGTATTGCGCTCAACGATGTCGACGAAGTTCTGACCGTCGATGAAGTCCTCATAGAGATCGAAATTGTCGAAGCGCTCCTTGTAGTAGAAGCGGTCGGCTTCCTGGAGGCGGTCGAACTGTTCGTGCAGGATGGCCCAGAAGGTCGAACCTGCCATGCCGCCATTGAAATGGGCTTCGGCCAGACCGCCGACCCAGAGGTCGACGCGGTCGATACCCTTGACGAGCCCCGAGCCGTCGGCTTGGACGGCAACGATTTCGCCGTTGATTGCCTTGAAGGCCGCAATCTGGTCGGCACGCAGGACGAGGTCGGGATAGGCCGCCATGAACTGCGCAATGACGATATCGGTCAGGCCGTTGCGAGTCTGGAAATCCTGCCAGCTGGAGTAAGGGTTCACCGAACCGCCGTTCGCAATCAGGAAGTCGACGGCGAACTTGACGTAGGGGTCTGTCGACGTTTGAAGGCTTGCCTTGACCTGGTTGAGCGTGCCGAGGCCCACATCGCGACCGCGGGCCACGTTGAAGGCAAAGAGGTCGGCACGAATGCGCACCAGGTCATTGCGGATCGCATCGACAACGTTGAAATCGACTTCTTCCGCGGGCTGCTCGACGATGCCGGCAAGGATCGCGCCGGTGCCAAGCTGCTCATAGCCGGGCTGCGGATCGTAGCCGATCGCCTGCAGCTGAACGAGCTGCTCCGGCGTGAACCCGTCATTGCTCGGGTTGAGGAAGGCGTCGAACAGATTGACCGAGTAGTTCTGTCCGTCATCGCCCTTGACTGTGATCGTGTCGCCGATCAGCGAATGGCCGATGCGGAAGACCGCAGCAGCAAACTCGTGGCTGATGCTTGCCGTGGCCTCGGGGTTGTATGCTTCGAAACCATGATCGCCATCGCCCTGGATACCGCCGATCAGCGCATCGGCAAATTCGGTGAACACGACGCGTTGGTATTCCGCCTCGTTGACCATCTTCGCGGCCTGGAACAGTTCCTCTGTCGTGCCGGCAAACCCCGCATCAACCAATGTGTCGATATGGAAATTGTGGTTGCGAGCCCAGATCGTGTGCATCGAGGTCAGCGTGATGTTTTCGTTGGCGCGACCATCGCCGCCGACATAGTGGTCGAGCAGGTTGATGACCGGGTTGGTGTCGAGCAACAAGGCATGGTCCGAGCCCATGAAGTTGCCGGCAAGGGCACGCACTGTCGCGCCGTCATAGCTGTTTGTGGCGCTGTTCCACAGGGTGGGATAGTAGCCATCGATGGTGATGCCGCCGGCTGGTAGGCCGGGACCGGTAAACAGGGTACCTGCCTCGCGGTGGTGGTCGAGAAGTTCTCTTAGGGTGGACATCAGCTCAAAGCCGGGTGCCGACGGGTCGTCCTCTCCCATCAGGATCCGCGACCCATATCCGTGATTGCCGTCACTTTCGCGCAGCAGTTGGCCGACGATCATGTTGGAGCCGTAAACCTGGTTCTGGTCGACATAGGCCGAGGTCTTGTTGATGTGCTGCGGGATGTCGTCAGCCGATGTCAACGGTTCGGCCAGCGAACCACGGGTGAGGTCGATGAAGTTGGACGCGGCCGGCCCCGGTATATCCACTCCGTCGATGACGACCTGCCCGGCGCCGCCCTTGGGCAAGAAGTCGAGGCCGTGGTCGAAATACTGGCCGAATGCCATGAAGAAGGTATTGGCCTTGTTGGCATTGCTCGGAAGATCAAGCTCCTGTTCACCCAGGACATTGGAGATCTGCCGTGGATCCAGGCCATCAAAAATCGGATTCAGCGCTCTGTTGATGATCGCACCCGTACTGTCGGTGATAACACCTTCGCCATAGCGTGCCTCGGTCAGACGAATGAATGGCTGATCGGCGGCGCCAAATCCTGCATTGCCATCATTATTGCCTTGCCCAGACAGACTGCGGACACCGACGGCACCGTCGGTATCATCATCGTCGGCAAAGGCTGGCAAACCACGCACGAGGTTGGTGATGCCAGCCACGTCCCTGGCGGTCAGCGCAAACGGACCGCTCGGCTCGCTGCCACTGTTGCCGTCATCGTCGTCGCCGTTTGCACCGATCGGCAAAAGTGTCGGGGTCTGACCGGTAAACGTGATGGAGTGCGTGCCATTAGACAGGGTCTTGGTGCCATTGGCATTCACTGTCTCGATATAATCGGCCGGATCGGCGCCTTCGGGGATTTCGATACGATCCTGAGAACGCAGCGTTCCAATCAGCGTATCGTTGCCGCCATTCGAGCGGAACAGGATGCGATGCGCCGATGCCATGCCACTCAGATTGACCGTGTCGTCGCCTTCCGAGCCATTGATGGTTATCGTATTGAAGTTCAGGCTAGTTCCATTGAAGTTGCCAAGCGTGGTGACATTGTCATCGCCAGCACCGGTGTTGATGACGATTTCCTCGACATTGTCGAGTTCGACAGCAACTTGTCCATTCCGTGTGATGACGATTTCCGTAGTTCCAGCAAGGCCGGTAATGCCGTTGGCCAGAGCGGCGGCCCGGCTGTAGACGACGAAAGCTTCATTTGTGCCATCGCCTTCGATACGGACGGTATCGCCGGCGTTGTTGTTGGTCTCGCCGTTGAACCGGTCGCGGCCATCGCCGACATTCCAGACCATGATGTCGTCACCCGTACCGCCCGTCACGGTATCGTTGCCACCACCGCTGAAGATGATGTCATTCCCGCCGCCCGCACTGATCGCGCTTGCCGCCACACCGCCGACGATGATTTCAGAATTGCCGCCGCCATTGATGTCGTTGCCATCATAATTCACTGAGACCGATGCGGTGTCGTTGGCGATGCCATCCGTTGCTGTATAGGTGGCCGACCGGCCTTGTGTTGTGGTGTAGCCGAATGTTGTTACGCCGCCGGCGCGCCCGACCGTGAACGAGGTCGAGTTTTCGGTCATGCCGCTGATCGAGAGCGTTCCGTCCGGATCCACGTCGTTGGCCAGCAATGCCCAGTCCGGTACGTTGAAATTGCCCTGGATATTGGTGATGACAATGTCATTGCTGGCATTGGGCAGATCGTTGATGGCCGTGACATTGACCCTGGTCTCAGCCACGTTCGACGAGAGCAATCCGTCGTTGACCGTCACTTCGATTACGCGCTGCGTCGTGTCTGGGTTTTCTGATGTATTGCGATAGCTGATCGACTGGATGGCGTTCTGATAAGCTGCCAGCGATGCTACGCCTTCGAGGGTCACGACGATCGTCGAGCCGATAACCTGCGTGGTGGCCGTAATCACCGCATTCTGTGCGGTCAATGCAGCCGGGATGACAAACTGGTCACCGGCAAATGCATTGGTCAGCACGATGCTGGCCGATGTCAGGGTTTCGCCATCATCGGTAATTCGCGGCTGCGAGGCGATGGCCGTCGCTGCACCATTTTCGGCGAACGTGGTCTCGATGTCGATGGAAGCCGGATTGGCCGGGAGTTCGAAGACCGCGTTGATGGAGACGTTGTCGATTGAGAAGGATTCGCCGTTATCGAGGGTATTGTTGGCGCGGAAGCGGATGGCGGCGGCATTGGTGAACGGCACGGTGGTTGGCAACGTCACCGATATACCGCCGCCATTGTTGCCATCGAACGTCCGCAGAGTGCTGAAGTTTATGCCGTCGGCAGCGAATTCGAAGAGAATTTCTTCATCGTCCAGAAGGCCGAGGAAGGCAGTTACACCGACATCGCTGATGGTGAAGTTGACGACAGCGGAGGATGCGCCCTCGAGGTTGAGCGCGCGGGTCACCGCTGCATTGTCGGCATTGCCGGCCGCGAAGGTCAAGTTACCGGCATTGGTTACCTGCACGCTGCCAGCTGTCGCACTGGCAGTACCGTCGCCGGTCTCGCTCCAGACGCCATTAAAGCTGCTATTGGTCCCGTTGTTGTTCCCGTAGCTGCGGGTGCTGAACGTGTCGGCCCAGTTGCGGTTGACGATATCGTAGCCGTTAAGCTCGAGTTCCGGTGCGATCAGCGATACCGTGCGGTTGGCGAACTGCAGCTTTTCAATATTCCACAGGCGGTCGATGCCGTCTGCCTCAAGGTTCTTGCCCGTGGCCGGATCGATTGCGCCCACCGTCGGATTGATATGGGCGACGGTGAAGCTGCCATCGCTGTTTGCGGTGATCTCATAGTTTTCGAAAGCATCCCAATAGACAGCAGTGTCGATGTCTCCATCGTGGCCGCCATTGACGATTTCACGCACGATGTTGAGCGAGCCGGGATTGACGGTGCGGTTGAACATCAACTGATCGAGCGTCTGTCCGCTGAAGGCGGGCAGGGCGCCGGTGACGGGTTTGCCATCGACGTAGTCGGAAAGCCGCCAGACAAAGTCGTCGAGACCATCGACTGTGTAGGCAATGCCCTGATGGACAAAGCCGATACGGACATTGACCCAGTTGTCGCCGTCGATGATGTCGTCGCCGCCCATGCCGCGGATGGTGTCGGAACCACCGCCGCCAAGCAGGATGTCGGAGGCATCGGCGGTTTCCATCACGATGGTTTCCGTCCTGCCGGCCACCGTCACCGTGGTGCGGGCGCGGTGCGCAACGAGCGCATCCAGTCCGTCGATCAGAGAAACGTTCTTTTCGAGCAGCGCGTTGGAAAAGGAGTCGAGCGGCGCAGTCGGATCAACCTGGGCAGCATTGCCATTTGGGTCGTAGCCGCCAACGACAACATCGCGACCGGTCAGTTTGTCGCTATGATCCCAGCCGGAAAGACCTTCGACGAGGTCGAACCGGTCGCGCAGGATGTTGGCCTGCTGGTTGGTGAAGATCGCGACGTTCATATCGCTATCGGCAGCCGCCGTGTCGCCCTTGTGGATGGCCCAGTCGAAACCGGCCATGCCGTTGTTGCGCTGGATTCCGGGTCCCTGGAACATGATGTCGTCGCCGCTTTCGGCGTCGTAGTCATTGTCGTTGCCGCGACCGTTCAATACGTCGTGGCCGATAATTGTCGAGTTGAAGAACAGTTCGGAGTTTTCCCCGGCCAGCGTGTCGAAGCTGTCACTTCCCTCGATCCAGTCGTCGCCTTCATTGCCCTTGAGGAAGCCGAAACCCGAGCCACCACGGATGAAGTCGTTACCTGCTCCTGCCGTGATGTCCTTGTCCTCGGCTCCGCCGAAGATGAAGTCCTGGCCTGCGCCGCCGAAGACGAGGTCAAGCCCCATGCCCGGATTGATAACGTCATTGCCGGCGTCGCCGTGGATAACGTCGAATTCACCGATATCGGAGCCCTTGTCGGTGATGACGTCATCACCGGCACCGCCGAAGATGTGATCGACCCCGAATCCGCCTTCGATGTCGTCGTTGCCGCCTTCGCCCCAGAGCGTGTCGTCGCCGGAGCCGCCAATGATGATGTCGTTTTCGGCCGTTCCGCCAATAACCACATGCTGGCCGCCCAGGAAGCGGATTTCATCGATATCGCCGTCATTGTCACGGTCAAAGCGCTGAACCAGCGCGCTGCCGCCAAGCATGCTGCCGAGCACCGGGTCACCGCCTGTCGGATCCGCAGCGCCGATGCCATCATTCCACTGCTTCGCCTGGTTCATTTCCAGGATGAAATCCGCGGTCTGGAACGCCGCACCATTGATATGCAGTTCGCTGTGTTCGGTATCGGTATTGCGGCGAACCAGTTCGGCGAAGCTGTCGGCTTCCAACTGGTTGAGCAGATTGAGGCCCTGCGTGCGGCTCAGGTAGTAGAAACGGTCACCATCCTGCAGACGTTCGATCTGATTTTCGAAGACGAAGGTAAATGTGGAGCCGAGCATGCCGCCGAACGCCATCTTCGCCTCGGCAAGACCGCCGATCCAGAAGTCGACCTTGTTAAGACCGCCAAGATCGCCGCCAGCATAAGTGCCCCGGGCGTTGAGGAAGTCCAGACGGTTGGTGTAGTTCACACCGTTGATGTCGACGCCATCGACGTCACTGCCGTCACCCAGGACAAGCAGCCAGGCTGCATCGCGCTTGGCCTCGGCACCGACAGCGCCGGTGATGGCAGGATGGGTGCCGTAAGCTGCGATGAAGTTGACGATCGAAAGCGGGTTCTTGATGTTCTGGGCGAAGTCCGTCCAGCTCTCGTAAGGCTTCAGATAGGTGTCATTGGTTTGCACATAGAACTGGCGGCGCGCTTCATTGAGCGAAGGAATGCCGGTTTCTCGCGCGCGCGCCATGTTGAGTGCTGCCAGATCGAGAGGCAGTCCGACGAGATTGTTGCGCAGGGCGTCGGTGAGGAATTCGTCGATCTCGTTGCCGCGTTGACGTCCCATGCCGCGCAGGATTGCACCGGCCGCATCTTCTGCTGTGGGGCCGAAGCTGTCGAACATCACCGGGTTGAGGAAGGCCTGGATAAGGCCGATCTGGTCGCGATCTGCTGCGTTGCCTTCGATGCCGAAGATATCGACATGTTCGTTCAGCATCGAGTGGCCGAAGCGATAGACAACCTGGGCGAATTCCTGGCTGATGGCCGGATCGATATCGACGGTATTGGAGAACAGGAAGGCATCGACCTGCGGGGCGATGGCGCGGGCAAATTCCTCGAAAACCAGGTGCTGATACACCATTTCAGTCGAGAAACGGCCGGCCTGGAACAGGCGTTCGCCATCCCAGACAAGGCCGGAGATTACCGCAGGATCGGTCGGCACAGCGGTCACGTCCTGAAGCAGCCATTCATTCAGGAAGGTGACGTCACCGTTTTCCAGCAATGTCTTCTTGATCTCATCCACGTGGCGATTGTGCTCGCCGTGAAAGACCGTATGGATGGAGGTCAGCGCAATGTTTTCATTGCCGCGGCCATCTCCGACAACGAAGTGGCGGTCTAGCAGCTCGTTGTCGTAGGTCAGGTTAAAGCCCATCATATTGGGCTGAATGGCATTGCCGGTTACGTCGTCGGTATCGGCGGTCACCTCAACCATTGGTGTCCCCGGGTTGCGATCCTGGTCGATAAACCCTTTGGGTACGGCATTGTGTGCGATGTCGTTGAGGAACGCACGTCCGGCCGAGGCGAAGGCAAACGAAACACTTGCGCCTGCGGGCACAGTGACACCGGCGGGCAGGTCAGCGAGCGTCAGTTCGGATGGGTGAAGGCCGGTCGCTCGGCCCTCCATGGCAAATGCAGTGCGTCCGAGGACTGTGCCCGTGCTGGAGGTAAAGGTGACGGCGATCATCGCCTGCGGATAGCCATTGGCGCCACGGACGAATTCGCCGTAGAGATCGGTGACCAGCAGCGGAACGCTGTGAACGTCGATGTCTTTCAACTCGATGCCAAGCAGTTCGAGTGCCTGGTTCTTGACATCAGCCCAGGTCGGCGGGCCGCCGGTGGAGCCGGCAAGCATCTGGCCGGATGAAACGGGCTTGCCGTCGAGGTCGCTGTATTCGCGCAGGAAGACCTGATGCGAAGCATTGGAGGTGTAGACCTGGTTCAGGTCGATCCAGGGTGTCGTTTCGTTGGCATTTTCACGGACATCATCAGCCGTGCCACGCACGCCGTCCACGCCGGGCTGGTTCGTGGCACGGGTAAGTACCATAAAATTGGTTGGGCTGCCTGCGACATAGAGCGGGTCGCCGGGTTGCAGGGGAATGATGACGGTCCCGCTGCCACCCTTGGTGGTCAGATCAAGGCCGTGGTCGAAGAACTGGCCGAAAATCGTGAAGAAGCTGTTGTAAGGTGCGGTGTCACCAAGGTCGGCCGAGACATTGGGAACGGAGACATTAGTGCCATCCATCACAATGCCATGCGCATCAAGAATGGCGCTCAGGTTGGGGTCGCTGCTGGTGAATGCCAATCGGATCTCGTTGACCGCATCGTAGAGCTCCTGTCCGGTAAGTCCGCCAACTGCAAGTGCGGCAGCAATCGCAGCTGGATTGTTTAGCGTCTGATCAGCGACGAGGTTTGAAATGACGCGTGGCTGGCTGTCATAGACGTCGCCGGAAGTTTGCGCGTAACTGGTCGGCTGACCGTTGCGTAAATTCGTCTCGGCGCTGTTGAAGACCGGATCTAGCAGTCGGTCCATGATCTGGCTGGATGCGCCAAGGAGCTCACGGTCGGGTGTGAAATTGTTGTAGCTGCCGTCAACGGTGCGAAGACCGTAGGGAACAAGTGCCGCTTGCGCGCCGGTCGCGCCGGTCGGCAAACCGCCGGCTGCGTTCACAAGCGCTGCAATCGCTTCAGCAGGGTCGGCGCCATTGTTGATGGCGGAGGTATGTGCCTCGGCGATCTTGATCTGCTTGAGAATGAATTCCAGGTCGTGAGTGTTCAGCTGAACCATCTGATATCCGGGGCCTTGCCCCGCCTCCCAAGTTTCGAACCCGATGCGCCGCCTGGTCCCCCATGGACATCTGGAGCTGGCATCCCACCTACGACGATGCCAGAACCTCATGTTTTTCAAAGGGAGCATGGTCCAACGAAGATTCGGCGCATGGTCTGAGATTTCTTCAGACCATGGTAGGAAGACGCGATGCCGGAAATTGCGGTACGAATGACAGGATGACGTTGCTTTTCATGATTGATTAAAACACCTTGGCCTAAAGTTACTCTTCTGTTCGATGCTCGCGTGGGGGGAAACATGCGTGAGACTTCAGGGCCTGCGGAAACCTCAGCGACATTGTCCTTAAAGCAGGGACGGTCTTGGAAGTGGCTCGAGAATGCTACGGCAGCGATTTCCAACCTTTCGATTGCCAATCAGTTTCTGATCGCCGCCTCTGTTGTTGTCTTTGGTCTCATGGCCGCTGTCGGTTTCTATACTGCAGCCCAGATCGAGCATTCGGCATTGAGTGCGGCAGGTTCCGCTGGGGCAGCCCGGATGCAGATCTCAATTGCTCCACTCCTGCGTCGAAGTGGCGACGGGACGTTTCAGTTCGATGCCCAGTTCAGTCGCGACATCAATCTTCTTGTCGGCCAGGGGCCGGAAGGCCAGCGCATAACCAATGTTAAGATATGGCTGGCCGATGGGACGACGGCTTTTGCGGTTCGCGGCGAGCACGTCGGTGAAACATTGTTGTTTCGAGAACTGGAAGCGGCATTGGCTGGCGAAACCGTAGTGTCGCGGACAGGGGAGGATAAGCACCAATATTCGCAAGAAGAGATGGACGGCGCGCATCTGGAAATCTATGCGCCGCTTGTGACGGACGTTGGCGGCAAAGTCCTCCTGGCGGGTGAGATCTATCTGGAATCAAACATGCTTGAAGCCCAGATCTCCCGCTCCCGCGCGATCTCGATGATCGTTGTCTTTCTTGTGTCCGTCCCCATGCTTTCGCTGCTTTATCTCATCGTCCGTCGCAGTGGTCGGGTAATCGATGAACAGAGGCAGACATTGCGCGAGAGCCTGCGCAACGCGATCGATCTTTCGATCGAAAACAACCGGCTGCGCGTCATGGCTGACAATGCGCGCGTCGAAGCCGGAAAGCTGAACGAGCGCATCCTCGATCAGATCGGTGCAGATCTGCACGACGGCTCACTGCAGGTTCTCACTCTCGTGAAACTCAGGCTGAGTGACCTTCTTTCCTCGGATGACCTGCCTGATTGCAAGAGGAGCTCGCTCGGCAAGCTTCTGGATCTTGTCTCCATGACCTTGGAGGAACTGCGCAATGTTTCTGCGGGCCTGATTCTGCCGGAACTTGAACACGTGTCCGTACGCGAGGCGATCGAACTCGCACTTAAGCGTTACCTCGAAATTACCGGTTGCGAGGTCAAGCTCGAGGTCGATGATGGCATCGAGCTTCGGGTGCATGATCTGTCGATCTGCCTCTACCGCTTCGTGCTTGAGGGATTGATGAACAGCTATCGCCATGCTCAGGGCAATCGGCAGATGGTCCGGTGCGGGTTCAACCGTGGCCGGCTCTATGTAAGTGTCGCCGACTTCGGCGCTAGACCGGTTCTGTCGTCAGCTAAGGAAGTGCAGAGGGCGAGGTTGGGCAAGGTAAGCCAGAAGAGGCGTATTCGTTCATTCGGCGGAAGGATGCGTTATTTTCCACGTTCCAGCGGCTCGATCGCCGTAGCGATGCTGCCGATCAGTACCTAGTTTCACCCGCGTGTGACTGTGTGGAGTCAGCCAAACGATCCCGGGGGACTGTACGGTTCTTCACGGCAATAACAAGCTGTACCCGGTTGCGTACATTCAGTTTCTGCATGAGTGACGTCATGTAATGCTTGACGGTTTTTTCGCTGATATTGATCGCTTGGCCAATTTCGCGATTGGTCAATCCTTTAAGCAGTCCGCTGACAATCTGCTCTTCGCGATGATGAAGCCGTGCCGGCGAGGGCTGGTTCTTTCGACGCAGCTGGTCGGTCTTCATCGAGACGATCACCTTGGTCGCAAAGCCCGGCGTCACATAGGTTTCACCCCTACAGGCAATCTTGATGGCGTCGTGCAGTTCAGACGAAGAACTTCCCTTGAGCACATAGGCAGATATTCCGGCTTCCAAAAGTTCTATTGCCGGTTGTATCATGTTGCTCGCAGTAAAAACTACGATCTTGGTCGTTGGAAATCCACTCATGATCTGTTCGATTGCAGCAAAAGTGTCGCCCGGCATCGTCAAGTCCATGACAATCGCGTCAGGTTGAAATTCCTCGACGATTCGAACCGCGTCACAAGCTGAGTGACCCATCGCGACAACTTCAAGATCGCTCTTCTCGCTGTAGAGGCTCACAAGCCCCTCAAGCAAAACATGGTGATCGTCAACAAAAGCGACACGTATTTTCATAACGCAACCTGTCTATTTTTTTTATATGTAGCGTTATTATTGTATTAGATAAAGTGGATGGTAAAAGAGTGGTTAATTGTGGTTGTGCTGATCTGCTTGGAAAAATCAACCTTCGATGGTGTGTTCCAGCTTTGCTCGTCATGACCCATTCTGCGCTTGGTCTGTCAATGGACAGCTACCGATTTTATCGGCAGGAAGCTTAGCTATGGACTGCATTGCTGGGATCCTATCCGTCTGATATCAAATGAAAAATACATTTTAGTTTGCTGCTCGCGTGCTGGCTTGCCGGCTGGAGTTGGTCACGTGTTGGTGGCTTTGTCGTTTAAGATTTCGCCATGTTTGGAAACGCATTCCCATGGATTGCAGAAACAGCCACGGCGTCTGAAGGCCAAAATCGCCAGCTTTGACGAAATTGCAATCTGTCTGAAGTGATGGGCTGGTGGTACCATTATTGGGTGATCTCGCTGGGTGCTATTTTTACGATCAAGCTCGCTGAGCTTTTCTTGCCGATATTCAAACAAAGGATCGGCCGGGGTCATTGGAAACGTCGCCAGTTGCACTCGACAAGATGGGCGGGAGATCGATAGGTTGGCGACGGCCATGTTGGGAGCGCGGCCAGGAGGCATGTCGTCCTAGATATCAGGCTGTGAATCTTCGTCCGCTCGTGTCCCAACATGCGCGGTGTTTCGGGTGAAGAGGTTGGTGGCGATAGCGATGAAAGAAATGGTGGCCTCTTTCAGCTACAGTCCGATCCTGGTCGCACTTTCTGTCCTTGTGGCGATCCAGGCAAGTTATGTCGGGATCAGTCTGGCACTTCTGATACCCGGCGCTTTTGCCAATCGGCGTCGTCTGCTGATCGCCGGTTCGGCAACAACACTCGCAGTTGGCATATGGGGCATGCATTTCATCGGCATGCTGGCCGTCACCACTTCCATTGACATCGACTATGCCGTCCTGCCGACGCTTCTGTCCTTCTTCGTCTGTGGGCTTGTCACCGGCATTGCCATATACTTGGCAAGCCTGCGCTCGCAGCGTCTCTTGATCCTTGCCGCGTTTGCAATGGGTCTCGGCATCGTCACCATGCACTATGTCGGCATGATCGCGATCCATTCCGTCGTGCATGTCAATCATGATCCGCGTTATGTCCTGGCCAGTATCACCATTGCAATTGCTGCCTCCGGTCTTGCCTTGTGGCTGGCGTTTTCCGCTGACAGAAGGCCGCCGCTGTTTCTCTGTGCTGCGGTGCTCGGCTGCGCAGTGTCGGGCATGCACTACATGGCCATGGCTGGCATGACCATTCATCCGACCGTCGGCCATGGGACAGTCGCCAAGTCCGTGATCTCAAGCGATATGCTCGCGATCATCGTCAGCATTGTCGCCTGCACAATTTCTGCAGTCTTCATGCTGGCACTCATTCCATCAGAGCCAAGGGATGCGTCCAGCGATGCCGTATGGAATACGCCGGATGCGTTGGCGCCGATGCGTCTTGAAAAGGCGATGGGGGAAGAGCACGGCGGCCACGCGGGGCATTGGGCCGCGCCTGCCACCGAGACTTCGATTGTCCTGCTGCCCGTCGAGAAGAATGGTTCGCGTTTCCATATAGCGCCGGATGATGTTGCGTCGATCCACTCGAATGCGCATTACACCTATGTCTTCAATGGGCGCGACGACCTTTTCTGTCCTCTATCGATCACCGAGATCGCATCGCGCCTCGACAAGGCTCGCTTTTTCCGTACTCATCGCAGCTACATCGTCAATCTCGACTTTGTCCTTCGGATCAAGAAGGTCGGTGATGCCGGTATCGCCGAGCTGGATACACCGGTGCGTAGGACGGTTCCCGTCAGCCGCGCCCGTCTGGCCACGCTGCGACAGGAACTGCAGAGTTACCAGTCGTCAGTGGCAACGGATTTATCCAACGCTTAGGTCAGAGCACCTGTCGCAGTTCGTGCAAACAATCCCGCATTTCGTGCATTTGCAGGCATTTGGTGTGCTTCTGCTTGTGTCAGGGCTTCGATCGCTTCCTCCTTTGTAAACCGGACGCCGTGACTGAGGAATTACGGTGATTTTCTTGGAGGCATTTCGCCAATATTTGGCGGTGTGGATGTGGGTGAGACGTGCTTTGGGAGGAGCGCAATCATGATACCTGGACGCTTTGATTACCATCGGCCGACAACCATTGTCGCTGCGGTCGCTCTGCTCACCGAACTCGGCGAAGACGCCCGGCCGTTGGCGGGTGGCCATAGCCTTATTCCCTTGATGAAGACGCGGCTGGCGGCACCCGAACACCTGATTGACCTCGCCGGTATCGAAGGCCTGAGCGGCATCGAGCTTGCGGGCGACGACATCGTCATCGGCGCGATGACCTCGCAGCACGCCCTGATAGGCTCGCCGTTGCTGGCCGAGCTTGTGCCGATAGTTCGCGAGACGGCGCTGATGATTGCCGATCCGCAGATCCGCTACAAAGGCACGATCGGCGGTAATTGTGCCAATGGTGATCCAGGCAATGATATGCCGGCGCTCATGCAGTGTCTGAACGCCCGTTACGCGTTGACGGGTGTCACTGGTACGCGGGAAGTCCCAGCCCGCGAGTTCTATCTTGGTGCCTATGAGACTGCACTTGCTGCGGGCGAAATTCTCACGGCCGTGCGCATTCCCATCCCACCGGCCGGCCACGGTTACGCCTATGAAAAACTGAAGCGTAAAGTCGGAGATTACGCCACGGCCGCCGCAGCCGTGGTGATCACAGTTGCAGCCGGTACCTGCACAAGTGCCTCGATCGGTCTGACCAATGTGTCGGAGACGCCGCTTTGGGCGGCAGAAGCAGGCCTGATCCTGACTGGCAGCACGCTTGATGCTGAAACGATTGACCGGGCCGTGACTGCTGCCGAAGCGATCACCAATCCGGCGTCCGACATGCGTGGACCGTCTGAATATCGCACCAAGATGGCCGGCGTCATGATGCGCCGCGCGCTTGAGCGGGCTCGCGCCCGCGCCACCGCTTGAGGGGGAAACGATGACCAAATCGCATATCAAAGTCACCATCAACGGCAAGACTGTCGAAGCGCTGGTCGAGCCGCGCACCTTGCTGATCCATTTTCTGCGTGAGCAGCAGAACCTCACCGGTGCGCACATCGGCTGCGATACGGGCCATTGTGGCGCCTGCACGGTCGATATGGACGACATGTCGGTCAAAAGCTGCATGACGTTCGCCGTGCAGGCCGATGGCGCTTCCATTACCACAATCGAAGGCGTCGCCAATCCCGATGGCACGCTGAGTGCTCTGCAGGAGGGATTCCGCATGATGCATGGCCTGCAATGCGGCTACTGCACGCCGGGCATGATTCTCCGCGCGCATCGCCTGCTGCAGGAGAATACCAATCCTAGCGAGGACGAGATCCGTCACGGCATCGCCGGCAACCTCTGTCGTTGCACGGGTTACGTCAATATCGTCAAGGCCATCCAGTATGCGGCGGCCAAGATCAATGGAACACCCTATCTGGAGGCGGCAGAATGAACGAGCAAGTCAAGGTCGACATCGATCGCGCCGAGCGCACAGAAAAGCTGCAGGGAATGGGCTGCAAGCGCAAGCGCGTCGAAGACATTCGTTTCACCCAGGGTAAAGGCAATTACGTTGACGACATCAAGCTGCCGGGCATGCTGTTCGGCGATTTCGTCCGTTCGCCGCATGCGCATGCTCGTATCGTCAGCATCGATACCTCCAGGGCCAAGGCCTTGCCCGGCGTGGTCGCGGTACTGACCGCCGCCGACCTCAAGCCGCTTGGCCTGCACTACATGCCGACGCTGGCCGGCGACGTCCAGGCGGTGCTGGCCGAACACAAGGTGCTGTTCCAGAACCAGGAAGTTGCCTTTGTCATCGCCGAGGATCGCTATATCGCCTCCGATGCCACCGAACTGGTCGACGTGGTCTATGAGGCGCTGCCGTGCATCGTCGATCCGTTCAAATCCATGGATGCGGACGCGCCCATCTTGCGCGAGGATATAAAGGACAAGATGGTCGGCGCGCATGGGCCGCGCAAACACCCCAACCACATCTTCGAATGGATGATCGGCGACAAGCAGGCAACCGATGATGTGTTTGCCAATGCCGATGTCACGATCAAGGAAATGCTGGTCGATCACCGCACCCATCCGTCGCCGCTCGAGACCTGCCAGTCACTGGCCTCTTTCGACAAAGTCAAGGGCGAGTTGACGCTCTGGGGCACGTTCCAGGCGCCGCATGTCATCCGCACCGTGGTTTCGCTGATTTCCGGCCTGCCGGAACACAAGATCCATGTGATCGCGCCGGATATCGGCGGTGGTTTCGGCAACAAGGTCGGCGCCTATGCCGGTTATGTCTGTTCGGTGGTCGGTTCGATCGTGCTTGGCGTGCCGGTCAAATGGGTCGAAGATCGGATGGAAAATCTCTCTACCACCTCTTTTGCCCGCGACTATCACATGACCACCGAACTGGCCGCCACCAAGGAAGGCAAGATCCTGGCCATGCGCGTGCATGTGCTCGCCGACCACGGCGCCTTCGATGCCTGCGCCGATCCATCGAAATGGCCGGCCGGTTTCATGAATATCTGCACCGGTTCCTACGATATCCCGGTGGCGCACTTGGCCGTCGATGGCGTCTATACCAACAAAGCATCCGGCGGCGTTGCCTATCGCTGCTCGTTCCGGGTGACCGAAGCGGTGTTTGCCATCGAGCGGGCTGTGGAAGTGCTGGCTCAGAAGCTGGGCATGGATGCGGCCGAACTCCGGATGAAGAACTTCATCAAGGCCGAACAGTTTCCGTATCACTCGGCGCTGGGCTGGGAATATGACAGCGGCGACTACCACACCGCGATGCAGAAGGCGATGGACGCTATCGGCTACAAGCAGTTGCGCGAGGAACAGGCGGCCAAACGCGAAGCCTTCAAGCGTGGCGAGACCCGCGAGATCATGGGCGTCGGCATCTCATTCTTCACCGAAATCGTCGGAGCGGGCCCGGCCAAGAACTGCGACATCCTCGGCATCGCGATGTTTGATTCTGCCGAGATCCGCATCCACCCGACCGGCTCGATCATTGCCCGCATGGGCACCAAGAGCCAGGGGCAGGGGCATGAGACGACTTATGCCCAGATCATCGCTACCGAACTCGGCATTCCCGCCGATGACATCATGATCGAAGAGGGCAATACCGACACGGCGCCCTATGGTCTCGGCACCTATGGGTCGCGCTCTACCCCGGTTGCAGGCGCTGCCACAGCCGTCGCGGCCCGCAAGATCAAGGCCAAGGCGCAGATGATCGCCGCACATATGCTGGAAGTGCACGAGGGCGATCTGGAATGGGATGTCGACCGGTTCCGGGTCAAGGGTCTGCCGGAAAAGTTCAAGACGATGAAGGAGATCGCCTGGTCCGCCTATAATGCTCCCCCACCGAACATGGAGCCGGGCCTGGAAGCTGTGAACTACTATGAGCCGCCCAACATGACCTATCCGTTCGGCGCCTATTTCTGCGTCATGGACATCGATGTCGACACCGGCGTTGCCAAAACACGGCGCTTCTATGCGCTCGACGATTGCGGCACCCGCATCAATCCGATGATCATCGAGGGCCAGGTGCATGGTGGACTGACCGAGGCCTTTGCCTGCGCCATGGGGCAGGAGATCCGCTACGACGAGATGGGCAATGTCATGGGCGCATCGTTCATGGACTTCTTCCTGCCGACCGCGGTCGAGACGCCGAAATGGGAAACCGACTTCACCGTCACACCATCGCCGCATCACCCGATCGGTGCAAAGGGCGTTGGCGAAAGCCCGCATGTCGGCGGCGTGCCGTGTTTCTCCAATGCGGTCAACGATGCCTATGCCTTCCTCGACGCTGGTCACATCCAGATGCCGCACGATGCGTGGCGTCTTTGGAAGGTGGGCGAGCGGCTAGGCCTGCACGCGTAAGGTTGGACAGAGCATGGCGATCACGCTTCCACAGGACCGGATTGCGACGGAGATGGCCGCGGTCGGGTATGTTCCCGACCGCGAGCTGGCCACCGCGCTATGGCTGATGGACAGCCTCAAGCGGCCGCTGCTGCTGGAGGGCGAGGCGGGGGTCGGCAAGACCGAGGTGGCACGCGCGCTTTCGCTGGCGCGCGAAACCAAGCTGATCCGGCTGCAATGCTACGAGGGGCTGGACCAGAGTTCGGCGCTCTATGAATGGAACTACCAGCGGCAATTGCTGGCGATCAAGGCGCGCGAAGGGCTGAATGCCGACGAGGTCGAGGAAGCGATCTTTTCCGAGAAATACCTGCTCGAGCGGCCTTTGCTGGCGGCGATCCGCCAGGCGAAATCGCCTGTGCTGCTGATCGACGAGGTCGACCGCGCCGACGAGGAATTCGAGGCCTTCCTGCTGGAGCTGCTGTCGGATTTCCAGGTGTCGATCCCGGAACTCGGCACAATCACGGCGCGGACGATCCCAATGGTCATCCTGACATCGAACGGCACGCGCGAGCTCTCCGACGCGCTACGCCGCCGCTGCCTCTATCACTATGTCGATTTCCCTGATGTCGATCGGGAGGCGCGCATCATCCTATCGCGACTGCCTGAGATCGATACGGCGTTGGCGTTGCAGATCGCCGGCATGGTCGGCCTGATCCGCAAAGAAGAGCTGCGCAAGGCGCCGGGCGTTGCCGAGACACTGGATTGGGCCGCGACGCTTTCGGGGCTTGAGATTCGCCACCTCCGCGACGAACCGGAGGCGGTGTTCGAAACGTTGATGTGCCTGATCAAGACAGCCGAAGACAAGGCGCGAATGACACGCCAAGTCACCGACCGGCTGCTGGGTAAGGTGGCGTGAGATGAACGCATTGCGAAAGATGGATTCAGATCTCGGCGAGATGATGCGGGCCAAGCTCTCGGGCTTTGTCGCGGTCCTGCGCGACAATGGCTTCGTGATCGGCCTGGCCGAGACGCGGGACGCACTTGGTGTGATGAGCGGCGCCAGTGCTGCGCGTCCGTCACAGTTCCGGCCGGCCCTCAGGGCTCTGTTCTGCAGCCGTCAGTCGGACTGGCAGAAGTTTGACGAGATCTTCGACGCCTGGTGGACGGGCCGCGGCATGAAGTCGGCCACCCGAATGTCTGGCGCGCCGCAGAAGGCGCCCAACGGGCTGCAGGCCGTTGCGGCCGGCAACCGCGGCCTGGGCGACAACCAGAATGCCGACCATGTGCAGCGTGGCGAAGGCAGCGAGGAGTCCGAGGTCGGCCAGTCCAAGCGCGAGGGCGCCTCGCGCACCGAATTGCTGACCAAGACAGATTTTCGCCACCTGACCGATCCGGACGATCTGGCGGCCGCCCATGATCTGGCCGCACGGCTGGCGCGTCGCATGCGGGCGCGGCTGACGCGGCGGATGCGGGCAAGGCACACCGGCCAGCGCCTCGATCTGCGGCGCACCATCCACAAGAGCGTTGCGCATGGCGGTACTCCGATCGACCTGGTCCATCGCCGGCGCAAGGACAAGCCGCTCAGGCTGGTAGTGCTGCTGGACGCATCGGGTTCGATGAACCTTTATTCAGCAGTGTTTTTGCGCTTCATGCATGGCGTGCTGGACGCATTTCGCCAAGCTGAGGCTTTTATTTTTCACACCCGCTTGATCCATGTGTCGCCGGCCCTGCGCGAGCGCGATCCCGAGCGGGCGATGCAACGCATGTCGCTGATCGCCGAGGGTGTTGGGGGCGGTACGCGGATCGGTGACAGTCTTGCCACCTTTAATCGCTGGCATGCCAAACGCTGCATTCATTCGCGGACCTGCGTTATGATCGTCTCCGATGGTTACGACACAGGCCCATCCTCTATTCTGGCTGGGGAAATGAAAGTTCTGCGTCAGCGTTGCCGACGGATCGTCTGGCTCAATCCGATGATCGGTTGGCAGGATTACGCACCGGAGGCGGCCGGCATGAAGGCGGCGCTGTCTTATGTCGATCTGTTCGCACCGGCTCATAATGTCGAGAGCCTTGTCGCACTTGAACCCTATCTCGCGAGGATCTGATCATGCAGGCTCCACACGACATTCTTGACCTGGTCAGCGAAGCGAGGGCACGCGGTGAACCTTTCGCAATCGCCACCGTAGTGCGAACGGTCTCGGTCACTGCCGCAAAGGCCGGTGCGAAAGCGATTGTTCTGGCTGATGGCAGCATGTCCGCGGGCTGGATCGGTGGCGGCTGCGCCAAGGGGGCTGTGCTGAGGGCTGCATGCGACGCGATCCGCGATGGCCAGCCGCGGCTGGTCAGCATCCAGCCGGAGGATCTGCTGGATGTGAACCATGTGAAGCCGGGAGAGTTTAAAGACGGTATTGTCTATGCGCGCAACATGTGCCCGAGCCAGGGTACGATGGATGTATTTGTCGAGCCGGTTTTGCCGCGGCCCAATCTCATCATTCTCGGTGCTTCGCCGGTGGCCGTGGCACTTGCCGACATCGGCCGCCGCATGGGTTTTTTCGTCACGCTATGTGCGCCTCTGGCAGATCAAGCTGATTTTGGCGGTGTCGACCGCTCGATTGACGGATTCGATATTCCTGCCGATCACAATTCTGGCGACTTCATCGTCATTGCCACACAGGGCCGTGGCGACAGCGCAGCGTTAAAGGCTGTTCTCGGCGCCCCAGCGCGCTATACTGGGTTTGTAGGCTCGAGGAAAAAGTTTGCCGCGCTGCGTCATGATCTTGAGGCGTCAGGGATCGCAACAGAGCCGATGAATGAGATACGTTCACCAGCGGGCCTCGATCTGGGGGGCATCACGCCGGATGAGATTGCCTTTTCGATTGTCGCGGAAATGATCGAAGTTCGCCGACGCGGACAGAGAATGACCAAACGTTAAACGAAAATATGATACGATATCGGGAGTGGGAGAGACAAGATGGATATGAACGGGTCACAGCGTATCGAGGCCTCGCGGGAGACTGTTTTTGCCGGACTGAACGACGTCGATGTGCTTCGCCAGTGTATTCCGGGATGCGACAGCATTGAAAAGACATCCGACACAGAGATGGTTGCCAAGGTCACTTTACGCATCGGTCCGGTCAAGGCGAGTTTTGCCGGTAAAGTCTTGCTTTCCGATCTCGATCCTCCGAATGGTTATACGATCTCCGGCGAGGGGTCCGGTGGCATGGCTGGATTTGCCAAGGGAAGTGCCAAGGTGACGCTGGAACCCGACGGTGACGCAACCATATTGCACTATACGGTCGCGGCTGAGATCGGTGGCAAGCTGGCGCAAATGGGTAGCCGTCTGATCGACAGCACCGCCAAGAAGCTGGCAGGCGACTTTTTCGCGAAGTTTGGTGAAATCGTTGCGGCGCCACCTGCAGACGCAACGACAGTCGAGACGCCGCCGAGTGGTGAAGTAGGCAAGAAAAGCTGGCTCGGTCGGCTCACCGGCACGACGTCTGCGGCGTTGCTGCTGGTTGCCTTGAGCGCGGACGCGTGTTGTCTGTTAGGGCAGCATCACGCAGTTGAAGACGCGGTGGCGTTTTCGATCTGTACATCACAGCCTGTCGTTTAGAATCCGGATATCCTTCGGCATTCCCCGGCGATGACCCCTGTCGCCCGTTTGCGGTGAAGGCCTGATCGCGCCGGGGAACTATCCGCGTGCACCTTTTTGCGCCGATGCTGACGTTGAGCGCCTGTCTATCTTTGGTATCAGCAGAGATGTCCGCGCAGCAGAAGGTGGCGGTGCGCGCCGCAGTCAGGCGGTCATGGGGAGGCTTTAACGATCGCTGCAAGCAATCGAACTTTCAGTGACACCTCTGCGTGCGGCTCACAGGTTCTCCTTGAGCAGAATTTCAATGCGGATTTTTTCCTGTGACGCTAGAGGCGTGCGAAGATCTGTGCGGGCGCGCATGATCCTGAGGGCGCTCCTGACGGCGTGTCCGGGGTCTTGCGCGATAATCGTGTCGATCTTTTCACCCCTGAGTGCCTCTTCGGTGAACGGAGTGCGTTCATGCACGACAACCGTCAGCGCTCTGATGTCGCTACAGCGCTCGATCGACGCGACCGGAATGCGAGCCTCGGCGCTCAGGATATATGCTGCTTTGATCTCGCGATTGTTTTCGAGGGTCCTCTGGATGATCGTCTCTGCGCGGCGCTCGTCGCCGTAGGTTTCGAGCGAGGGAAGCGCTTTCAAGTGGCCAAACTGGCTGTTGATGATGCTGTCGAAACCGAGCCTGCGTTCGATGCTGTCTTGAGCCATCATGGTTTCGGCAATGACCATGATCTTTCCAGTCTCATGTTTGAGAAATCGTCCGATGATCTTTCCGGCCGTGGCGCCGGCGGCAAAATTATCGACGCCGACGAAATCGGTATTTTCGAGCTTCTCTTGGCCAGAGAGAAATTGCACCACCTTGGTGCCGCGTTCAAGCAACCTTGCCATCGCGTCGCGAACCTGGGGTGATTCCGGTGCCATGATGGCAACGCCATCGATTCGGCTGCTGTCGATCGCAGACAGGTATCTGGCGACCTGATGCGGATCGTTGACCGGGATTTGCTCAACATCGACAAGCGTGAGGTCGGATTTGAGTGCTTCGCGTGCTTCATCCACCCTCTGGAGCAATTCCCGGAGATATTGGTCTCCTGCCAAGGGCAGCATAAAGAGGAAGCGGTATGTTTTGTTGCGGGCAAGGTTCACCGCAGCAGGATTGCGAATAAAGCCAATTCGTTCAATCGCTTCGTTGACTTTCTTAGAGGAGGTCTTGCTGACGAAGGGCCTGTCATTGAGCACGCGATCAACCGTTGCCAGACTGACGCCGGCCGCTTCGGCAAGATCTTTCGCTGTCGGCCGCATGTCATCTCCATTGCGCACATTGTCACCGGTTCGATGGATGCTTTTGCGATAGATTTCGACAAAATGCAAGAAACTGAGGTGCGCACCTCAAAAAACGCTTGCATTGAGGTGCGCACCTCAATTACGACTATATTCAGCATCAAGCGACCTTGCCGATGGGGATCGGCGGAGCGCTTTGCTGTTGGGGCCAGGGAGGATGGCGGCCTGTCGCAATCTTGAATTCTGCGCCAAGAGCTCCGCACGGGGCGTTTTCGTTTCCTGATGGAGGTCGGGAAACACAAGGGAGGTTTTCGATCATGAGATCCAAGCTATTGAATTCTGCTGCCACCCTCGGCCTATTGGTCGGCTTTGGTGCGGCGACTGCCACGTCGGCCAAGGCTGATGACTTGACCCTGTGCTGGGCGGCTTGGGATCCGGCCAATGCGCTGGTTGAGCTCAGCAAGGATTTTGAGGCCAAATCCGGCCACAAGATGAAATTTGAATTTGTGCCCTGGCCGAACTTTGCCGACCGCATGCTCAATGAGCTGAATTCGGGTGGCAAGCTCTGCGATCTGATGATCGGAGACAGCCAGTGGATCGGCGGTGCCGCCGAAAATGGCCAATACATCAAGCTCAATGATTTCTTCGACAAGGAAGGCATCAAGATGAGCGATTTCATTCCCGCCACAGTGACTGGCTATTCCGAATGGCCGAAAAACACCCCGAATTATTGGGCGTTGCCGGCCTTTGGCGATGTTGTCGGCTGGACCTACCGCAAGGACTGGTTTGCAAGGCCGGAGCTACAGGGTGAGTTCAAGAGCAAGTATGGCCGTGACCTGGCTGTGCCGAAGACCTTTGCCGAATTGAAGGATATAGCCGAATTCTTCCAGGGCCGCGAAATCGACGGGACCAAGGTCTATGGGGCTGCCATCTATTCGGAGCGTGGCTCCGAGGGCATCACCATGGGGGCTATGGATGTGCTCTACAGCTATGGCTTCAGCTACGACAATCCCGATAAGCCCTACGAACTGGAAGGCTTCGTCAATTCTCCGGATGCCGTCGCCGGTCTGGAATACTACAAGGCGCTCTACGATTGTTGCACGCCGCCCGGCTCGTCAGATGCCTATATGTCTGAAAACATCGACGCCTATAAATCCGGACAGGTCGCGCTCCAGATGAACTTCGCCTTCATCTGGCCAGGCATCCATGCCGACGCCAAGGTCGGCGGCGACAAGTCGGGCTATTTTGCCAATCCTGCCGGCCCTGGCGGAAAGCAGTTCGCCCAGCTCGGTGGCCAGGGCATATCCGTCGTTGCCGCATCGGAAAAGCAGGCAGCAGCACTCGAATACATTAAGTGGTTCGCGCAGCCCGAGATCCAGGCGAAATGGTGGAGCCTCGGCGGTTACTCGGCCCTGCGCGCGGTGGTCGAAGATCCGGGCTTTGCCACCAGTCAGCCCTATGCTCAGACCTTTCTCGACTCCATGGCGATCGTAAAGGATTTCTGGGCCGAGCCTTCCTATGCGTCTCTGCTGCAGGCCTCGCAGAAACGGTTTCATGACTATGTCGTGGCCGGGCAGGGCACCGCAAAGGAAGCCCTGGATGGCCTCGTGAAGGACTGGACCGACGTCTTCGAAGACGAAGGTAAATACTAACTGCTCCCCCGCTTGTCGGGAACTTGCAGGGCGGGGCCGGTTTTTGACATCCGGCCCTGCCATTCATCAGAAATTTATTGAGGGGGTATCATGTCCGATACACCGATAGACCGAATTGCGCAGGCGACCCCGCCGGCAATGGCGCGACGGATCTCCGGCCTGTCTGACCGCTCTATAGCCTGGCTGTTCGTGGCGCCGTCGATTGTTCTTCTGCTCGCGGTCAATATCTTCCCGCTCATCTGGACGATCCGACTGAGTTTCACCAACTTCCGCGTCAACCGCCCCAATGCAGACATCGAGTTCGTCGGGTTGCAGAACTATCGCCGGATTTTGACGGATCCCGATATCTGGTTGACGATGCAGGCGACGGCGCATTTTCTGATCTGGACCATCGTCCTGCAGGTGTTGCTGGGTTTCTCGCTCGCCTACCTGATCAACAAGAAGTTTCGCGGCAATGACCTTTGGACAACGCTGATCGTCCTGCCGATGATGCTGAGCCCCGCTGTAGTCGGCAATTTCTGGACGTTCCTCTATCAGCCGCAGATCGGTCTCTTCAATTATGCCGTCAGCTTCTTTACCGGCATTGATCCTTCCAGCTTTTCGATGATCGGCAGTGTCAATCTCGCACCTTGGGCGATCATTATCGTCGATACCTGGATGTGGACGCCATTTGTCATGCTGATCTGCCTGGCCGGTCTGCGCTCCATTCCAGACAGTATCTATGAAGCGGCAGAATGTGACCGCGCCAGCAAATGGCGGCAGTTCTGGACGATCACGATACCCCTGGTTCTGCCCTTCCTCATGTTGGCAGTCCTATTTCGCGGCATCGAGAACTTCAAGATGTTCGATCTGGTTGTGCAACTGACCGGCGGCGGTCCTGGCTCCGTGACCGAGTTGACCTCGATCAACCTGAAGCGAGAAGCCTTCGAGAAATGGCGGACCGGCTATGCGTCTGCCTATGCCGTCATTCTTTTCGTGACCGTGTTTGGACTGGCATCGATCTACGTCAAGGCCCTGAACAAGGTGAAGCAGAGATGACCAGCTACTCCGTCACAGAGCCTTCGTTGCGCCAGAAATGGTTCGCCGGCATCCTCGTGGTCTTTTATGCGGTTGTGACGATCCTGCCGCTGATCTGGATCATCACCACCGGCTTCAAGTCTCCGTCCGATGCCATCGCCTATCCTCCCAAGGTCGTTTTCCAACCGACCCTGGAAGGATATGTGAACCTTTTCACCACTCGCACGCGCGTGTCTGAAGAAACGCTGCAGCAACTGGGCGAGCCGCAGACCTGGTACGAGCGGATCGTTCGCAAGGATGGATTGGTCATTGCCGGTCCGTCACGCTTCGGCGAGCGTTTCACCAATTCGGTGATCATCGGCTTCGGCTCGACTGTGCTCTGCATCGTACTTGGAACCGCCGCCGCCTATGCATTTTCGCGATTCCGGGTGCCATTGAAGGACGATCTCCTGTTCTTCATTCTCTCAACCCGGATGATGCCGCCAATCGCCGTGGCCATCCCCATCTTTTTGATGTTCCGCTCGCTCGGGCTCAGCGACACCCATGCCGGCATGATCCTGCTCTATACCGCGGTCAACCTGTCTCTGTCGGTCTGGTTGTTGAAGGGCTTCATCGACGAGATACCCATTGAATATGAAGAGGCTGCGCTGATCGACGGCTACACACGCTTTCAGGCCTTCTACAAGGTGGTGCTGCCACAGGCGGCGACAGGCATCGCATCGACTGCCATCTTCTGCCTGATTTTTGCCTGGAACGAATATGCCTTTGCCGTCCTCCTGACGTCCGGCACGGCACAGACGGCACCACCCTTCATTCCGACCATCATCGGCGTTGGCGGACAGGACTGGCCGGCGGTTGCCGCGGGCGCCACGCTTTTCCTAGTTCCCGTGATGGTCTTCACCATTCTCCTGCGCAAGCATCTGCTGCGCGGCATCACTTTCGGAGCTGTCCGTAAATGACTGAATTCCTGAACGGACTACTGCATATGCGACGCGGCGCCTGGGAGCTGGTCGCTTCCGTCCTGATCGCGGCCGGCGTCATCATGCTGATGCAACCTTTCGCGCTCTGGATGTTTTCCTATTCCTTTGTTGTCACCCTGATTGGCACGGTGATGTTCATCATCGTCAGCCATTTTCCGGAGTGAAGCATGGCCCAGATTCGAATTGAAAATGTGCGCAAGGAATTTGGAAGCTTCACGGCCGTGCAATCCTCCAGCTTCACCGTCGAGGATGGCGAGTTTTTCATGCTCCTTGGTCCTTCCGGCTGTGGCAAAACGACCACCCTGCGCATGATGGCGGGCCTTGAGCTTCCGACCAGCGGCGAGATTTATATCGACGGCGAAGAGGTCGGGATGAAACGGGCCAGCCAGCGCGACATCGCCTTCGTTTTCCAGATGTTTGCGCTCTATCCGCACATGAACGTGCGGCGCAACATTTCCTATCCACTGCTCAGCCAAGGTGTTGCGAAGGCAGAAGTCAGGCGGCGGGTTGCCGAGGTCGCCAATATCCTGAAGATCGAAAACATTCTGGAAAGGCCCGTTGGCGGGCTTTCAGGCGGTGACCGTCAGCGCGTGGCGCTCGGTCGAGCAATCGTACGCCGACCCAAGGCCTTCTTCATGGATGAACCGCTGGGCGCGCTGGACGCCGAGTTTCGCGAACACATGGCCGAAGAGCTTCGCGCACTGCATGATCGCATGGGCGCCACGACGGTCTATGTCACGCATGACCAGCTCGAAGCCATGCAGATGGGGGATAAGATCGTGGTGATGAACCATGGTGTGGTCGAGCAGTTCGGCCGTCCCCAGGATATCTATGATTGGCCCGCAACCAAATTCGTAGCCAAATTCATCGGCTCGCCGGCGATGAACTTTCTCGAGTTCGACGGCATGATTGGCAACGGCGCCGACAGCATCGATTTGTCCGGACAGAAAGTCCAAGTCCCTGTGAGCAGGCAAGGCGCCAAGGGCAGGTTGACACTCGGCGTTCGCCCCGAGCACATCCATTTTTCCGATGCGTCCGAATTTCGCGGTCGGGTCATCGCCACCGAATATCTCGGGACAACGCAGATCGTCACCATGTCGACAGCCAACGGAATGGTGAAGGCCCGGATATCCTCCAACAAGGGGGTCAATCCAGGCGACCTCATCGGCCTCGAATTCGATGCGCGAACTCTGACCATCTTTACAGAGGAAAGGGGCTTGGCGCTCTTGTCGGAAGCCAATGCGGGAGTGCTGCGTCATGGCTGAAGTCATTTTGAGGGGCGTTACCAAAACCTTCGGCGATCACAATGCACTCGAGAATGTGTCGATGACCATTCCCAATGGCTCCTTTGTTGTTCTTCTCGGCCCGACCGGTGCTGGAAAGACAACAACGTTGCGATTGGTCTCAGGGCTGGATCAGCCCGATAGTGGCGAAATCCTGATTGCTGGCCAGTCGATGCGAGGTCTGACTCCCGCCCAGCGCAATGTGGCGATGGTGTTCCAGCAGTACTCGCTCTATCCGCACCTTACGGTGCGGCAGAACCTCGAATTTCCGTTGAAGTCGCCACTGCTTACTACGGCGCAGGCCGAAATCGAGCGCAAGGTCAGTGCGATAGCGGAGATGCTTCAGATATCCCATAAACTGGAAAACAAGGCGACAGCCCTGTCCGGTGGCGAAATGCAGCGCGTTTCGATCGGCCGTGCGCTGGTCCGAAATCCGCAAGTCTATCTGATGGATGAGCCACTGAGTTCGCTCGACGCAAAACTGCGGTCCGACTTGCGTATTGAACTGAAGAGCATTCAGGCGAATTCCGGGGCAACACTGCTCTACGTGACACATGACCAGATTGAAGCGATGACCATGGCGACGCATGTTGGTGTCCTTCAGAATGGCAAACTCATTCAGTTCGGGTCCCCGCGTGACCTCTACGAGAAGCCTGTCAGCACCTATGCGGCGACGCGCCTGGGACAGCCACGCATCAATCTTCTTCCTGCAGACGTTTTCGCTGGCGCGCCGCCACGAGCCGTCACAATCGGGTTGCGGCCCGAGCAAATCCTCCAAGGGCGCGGTGAAGACAGTCTGGTCACGCGTGTCGAGCATCTGGGAGACCAGACCCGCTTGCATCTGTCGTTTCGCAATCATCAACTCGTCACCGTCACCGAGCCCCATAGCGTGTTGCGCCATGGCGATATCGTCAAAATCCAGCCAGACAGCCCGCTCTATTTTGATGCGGACGGCATGCGTATTTAAGGGAGGAACAAAATGGCCCAGTTCATCAATAGACGAGAAGATGTCGTCACCGAGGCGATCGATGGTTTGCTGGCAACGTCGCGTGGCATGCTCGCACGGCTGGACGGTTATCCGCATATCCGCGTTGTCATCCGCAATGATTGGGACAAGTCGCGGGTGGCTCTCGTCTCCGGTGGCGGTTCTGGCCACGAACCTGCTCATGCTGGGTTTGTCGGCGCGGGTATGCTGACGGCTGCCGTCTGTGGAGACGTGTTTGCCTCGCCCAGCGTCGATGGCGTCTTGGCCGGCATTCTAGCAGTGACCGGCCCCGCGGGCTGCCTGTTGATTGTCAAGAATTATACCGGTGACCGGTTGAATTTTGGACTGGCTGCGGAACGCGCCCGCGCCTTCGGGCTGAATGTCAGCATGGTTATTGTCGATGATGACATTGCACTGCCGGATCTGCCCCAAGCGCGTGGGCTTGCCGGCACCCTGTTCGTTCACAAGATTGCCGGCGCGCTGGCTGAGACCGGCGCTGATCTCGATACCGTGACAGCCGCCGCCAGACGTGTTGTCGCCTCGACAATGAGCATCGGTATGTCACTTGACACCTGCACCGTGCCTGGTTCCCCAAAAGAGGATCGAATTCCCCCGGGCATGGTCGAGCTTGGACTTGGTATTCATGGGGAAGCGGGCGTCGAGCAGATTGATTTTTCCGATGCCCGAACTGCAATTGCCGCCGTCGCCGCGAAACTGGCACCGCATGTTGAAGACAAGTCGCATGTGGCACTGATCAACAATCTAGGTGGAACATCGGTTCTGGAGATGTCGGTGCTCACCCATGAACTGCTGAATTCGGTGCTTGGCCCGAAGATCTCGCATGTCGTTGGGCCAGCCCCGATGATGACCTCACTCGACATGCGCGGATTTTCGATCTCGCTGCTGCCGGTCGAGGCGCAGGAGCTTGATGCCCTTTCTCGTCCAGTCGTGCTTCCCGCATGGCCTGGGCTTGCCGCGATCATGCCCATCAATGTTGCCTCGCTTCCGGATGGCCTGACCCCGATCACGCCTTTGGCCTCGGATCATCCGGAAACCAGGCAGTTCATCACCAATTGCTGCAACGTGATGATCGCGGCGGAGCAGGACTTGAACATGCTGGATGCCAAATCGGGTGACGGCGATACCGGGTCGACTTTGGCGGGGGCGGCAAGGGCCTTGATCAGGGCGATGGATCGCCTGCCTCTCTCGGATCATACCCAGCTTTACCGCGCCATTGGCCAGGAACTCAGTCAGACGATGGGTGGCTCCTCCGGGGTACTCTTGGCGATTTTCTTTACGGCGGCTGGCGACGGTGCCGCAAGTGGTCTGTCGATGCGCGATGCGCTGAAGGCGGGGCTGTCGCGCATGCAGGAGATTGGTGGCGCTCAGGTTGGCGATCGCACCATGGTTGACGCCCTGGCGCCAGCACTTGACGCCCTCGCCGACGGTATTCTGGCTGCTGCAAAGGCAGCACGAGAAGGCGCGGATCTGACCGCGACGCTGGAACGTGCCAAGGCCGGACGCGCCGCTTACATCAATGCCAAACAGCTGCACGGAAATGTCGATCCGGGTGCGGAAGCGGTGGCCCGGCTGTTTGAGTATGTCGCTCGTTAGTCTTCTACATCCCGGCCTGGGTTGCTGGGATGTAGCGACATTTTCCGTTACCGGAGAAGGAGCACCGTTAATCCTTTCAGATGTCGTAGCTGTGTCCAGCGCTGAGTGACGAGATGAATCGCTTCGTGCGCTCACGTTCTGGCGTCTGGAAGATGTTTTTCGGAGCGCCGCTTTCGACGATCAGGCCGCCGTCGAGGAATAGAACCTGATCGGCGACGCGCGACGCAAGCCGTAGGTCATGGGTGGCCATGATCATGGTCGTGCCTTCGCGCGCGAGCCGGCTCAATACTTCGACGACCTCTTCGGCTAATTCCGGATCGAGGGCCGAGGTCGGTTCGTCGCAGAGGAGCACCCGCGGCGACGGGGCCAGTGCACGGGCGATTGCCACGCGCTGCTGCTGGCCACCCGACAATGTTGCCGGCCAGGCGTCGGCCTTGTGCGCCATGCCGACTTTTTGCAACAGCTCCAGAGCGTGCTGGTGCGCCTTTGCCTTCGGCCATTTGAGCACCGTGACCAGTCCCTCCATGACATTTTCGATCGCCGTCTGGTGCGGAAAGAGTTGGAAGTTCTGAAACACCATGCCGGTCTGGCGCCGCAGGCGTTGGGTCGCATCCCAGCTTGGCTTCTTGCCAGGCAGGAACTGGATGGTCTCCGCAGCGAGGCGGATCGTTCCGGAGGTCGGGATTTCCAGGAGATTGATGCAGCGCAAAAGCGTGCTCTTGCCGCCCCCTGATGGGCCGACCAGTGCCGTCACAGTGCCTTCGGCGATCGTGACGCTGATGTCTTTCAGGACGACATTGTCGCCGAAGCGTTTCTCGATATGGGATAGTTCGATCATGTTCTGGCCTCCAGAAAGCCGCCATATCGCGCGAAGCGCTTTTCAAGTCGCACTTGCAGGGCGGATAGCACGGAGCTCATGGCCAGATAGATGAGCGCTGCCTCGATGTAGAGGATCAAGGGTTCGTAGGTCGTTGCAACGATGCGCTGCGCTGTCTGGAAGAGTTCGGGCACGGTGATGGCGGCAGCCAGGGATGTGTCCTTCACGAGGGAGATGAATGTGTTGGAAAGCGGCGGCACGGCGACGCGTGTTGCCTGCGGCAGGATCGTCCTCCGCATGGCCTGGCCCCAGCTCATGCCGATGGAGTACGCTGCCTCCCATTGCCCGCGCGGCACCGAGGCAATGACGGCTCGGATTATTTCCGACGTATAGGCGCCAACATTCAGCGTGAAGCCGATCAGGGCGGCGGGAAATGCATCGAGAAGAATGCCGAGGCTCGGAAGACCGTAGAAGATGACAAACAGCTGGACCAGAAGCGGAGTGCCGCGGATCACCCAGACATAAAACCGGGCGGCCGCGACCAGTGGTTTTGGCCCGAAGAGGCGGGTGACTGCAACAGCCAGGCCAAGAGCGAGACCGAGGCCGAAGGATAAAAGGGTCAGCGGTATGGTGAAGACCAGACCCGCCCAGAGAAGTGGCTGGAGCGAATCCAGCATGAGTTGAAGCCAGGCGGGCAAGATAGAATCCCTCAAATGAAACAATCCGCTCCAAGCCTCTTATGTGCTTGGAGCGGATCAGACTATAGCGGAGCGTGGTTCGGTTCGAAACCGTGAGAATGTCTCTTACTTGGAGACATCCGCTCCGAAATATTTCTGGGAAATCGCGTCGTAGGTACCGTCCGCCTTGATGTCGCTCAGCGCTTTGTTGATCGCGGCCTGAAGCTCCGTTTCTCCCTTGCGCAAAATGATCCCGGAATGGTCAGCATCAGCCTGTTCTGCCGCAATTTTCACCGGGGCTTCAGGCTTATGCTTTTTGAAGTCGAGGAAGGACAGACTGTCATTGATCGTCGCATCGGCGCGCCCGGTGAGCACCAGTTGAATCGATTGGTCAAAGCCGTCAGTGCCGACGAGTTCTGCGCCGGACTGTTGCGCGAGCTTGCCGAAATTGCTGGAAAGCGACTGTGCTGCCGTCTTGCCGTTCAGATCGGCGAATGACTTGATGTCGTTATTGTCAGCCTTGACGATCAGCACCGCCTTGGAGGCGATGTAAGGTTCGGAGAAGTCATACTTCTTCTGCCGCTCTTCGGTAATGCCGACCTGGTTGATGACCACGTCGTAGCGCTTCGCGTCAAGACCGGCGATCAGGCCGTCCCATTTGCCTTCTAGAAATTCTGCGGTCACGCCAAGTTTTGCGGCGACGGCTCTGCCGATCTCGACATCGAATCCGACCAGCGCGCCAGACGTGTCATGAAACGTAAAAGGCGCATAGGTTCCTTCGGTGCCGATTTTCAAAACACCTGCGGACTTGATTTCGTCCAGGTTGGCGCCCGCATGGGCAATGCCGGCGGAAACAAGCTGGGTTAAAGCTGCAGCGGCGACGATTGTGTTCAACCATTTCATGATGATGATCCATTTCCTTGATCGGTCGGCCTCAATGTCCGACGTTGGGGCAAATCTCGCACGACATGCCAATGATTGCGGCGGACAGATCACCAATGTTTTCGACAAATGGCAAAGGTTTTGTCTCGGTCCGAGCGTCGGGCGGAAAATTTGACCTTCCGATAAAAAATGGCGATGCTGTCCGGATTGCATCCCACAATGACCTGGAAAGGCTACGTCGCAGGGGCTCTTGGCTCAGTCTTTTGTATCCGTTTGTCCGAAGGATGTAATTGTGCTGCAGACGGGTAGTCCGTGCGCCATTTGCATGGCTGCCTTGCGAGCGCGTCACTTTTAAAAGGGCAGGGCGATCTCCATATCTTGGCTATCGAAACGACGTTGGAACTGAAGCAAAGGTTGCTGGCGTCTAAGAGACCTCACGAAAGGGGATCATCATGAACGTCGCCCGCTCCTTTAACAACTGGCGCAAGTATCGTCAGACAGTTGCCGAACTTGGCCGCATGTCGAGCCGCGAACTGGCTGACCTCGGCATCAATCGTGCCGACATCCACAATATTGCCCGCGGAACTGCCGCTCGCTGATGGCTGCCGCTTTTCTGATGTGATGTCCACGACGCCCGCTTTAGACGCGGGCGTCTTTGCGTTGGCGATTTCTCTTTTCTCGCATTGGGTGTGCGTCTGCTCTGGCTGACCGCTGCTGGCTTGTTGCAGGCATTTCCGCCCGGCGATCCTCTCGTTTTCAGTGCCATCATTTTTGCATGGCTGCAGTGCAACAAAGCGTATTTTATAAGCACGGCGATGCTGTATGTTGGTTTTCAACGAAGCGATGCACCTCCTCCCGCAAAGCTTCGTGTTTCAGGCGACCCACTCCTCCTCCCAGGGGCGCCTGTAGGAACAGCGGCACTCCTCCTCCCAGTCGCTGTTCATCAATTCGAAAAGCCTGCCGCACCTCCTCCCGCGGCAGGCTTTTTCGTTTGGGCTTTTTTAGATGCTTTGAAAGGCCGTTCGCCTCTGTGCGTGTCCGGTATGCTGCCCAGTGCTGAACGGGCTCGATTGTCTTCAGGCGGGCCTGGCTATTCTATGCCGTATACGCCTACGAGGTTTTTCATCCTTCTGGTTGCCAGTTCAGGCCTGTCGAGCACGTTTGCCTGGTCGGCGAGGCGAAAAATGTCGGCGTAGTGTAGGATGCTGCGTGCGGATTGCATGCCTGCTGGCATGCTGAAATGGTTCTGATGGCCGTTCAGCCAGGCGAGAAGCACGACACCCGCCTTGTAATACTGCGTTGGTGCCTCGAAGATCTTTCGCGACAAAGACACGGTTGGCTCGATGACGGCACGGAAGGTTTTAGTGTCGCCGTGGGCAAGGGCTGCGAGCGCTTTGGAGGCGGAGGGTGCTACGGCGTCAAATATGCCGAGCAGTGCGTGGCTATGGTGCTGCCCGTCACCCTCGATTAGTTCGGCATAGTTGAAGTCATCGCCGGTGAAGCACAATATGCCTTCCGGTAGTCGGTTGCGCAGCTGCACTTCCTTGCTGTTTTCCAGAAGCGAAATTTTGATGCCTTCAACTTTGTCTTTGTTTTGGGAGATGATATTCAGCACACAGTCGAGTGCTTTTTCAAAGTCGGTGCTTCCCCAGTAGCCGGCAAGCTGTGGGTCAAACATTTCACCCAGCCAGTGAAGCACGACTTTGTCCTTGGCCTGCGAAAGTATGCGGCCATAGACCTTGGCATAGTCGTCAGCTGATGTTGCGATACGGGCCAGCGCGCGGCTGGCCATCAGGATCGCGCGGCCGCCAAACTTTTCTACATATTCAAGCTGCGTTTCATAGGCGCGGATGATGTCGTCAACTGTGCGGGCGTCTGTGGGCGCCAAATGATCCGTTCCGGCGCCGCAAGCGAGATCAGCGCCTTCGACGGCCTTTGCCTCGGCAAGGGAGCGGCGGATGAGCTCCTGCGCCCCTGGCCAATCAAGCCCCATGCCCCGCTGCGACGTGTCCATGGCTTCGGCTATCTTGAAGCCGTGACTCCAGAGATGATGTCGGAACGCCATGGTCGCGTCCCAATCGATAGCCGGCCGGTTCCAGGGGTCGAAATCGATATGCGGTGCAGAGACGACATGGGCTGCGGCATAGGCAATCCGGTTGAAGGCGGGTGTGCCGGTGGCTTTTGCGATCGGTGTTCCGACTAGTGCGTATGAACTTGTCGTTCCGTCTGCAGCGGGCAGTTTCAAGCTCAGGGTCATCACGTCCTCCTTGTCCATTCAAATCGCCAATAAATTAGATCGTTCCAAATTTCAAGGCGGATGTTCCAGAGTTTGCTTAACTGGAATTGTGTTTGTTAAGTGAAAAGCCCGAGATGACGCGGTATATGGGCCCTACTGGAGAGAAGTTCTCGATTCTGGATGAGTTTACGTCAGCTCTGATGTGGCCGATATTTACGCTTGACGATTTGGAACGATCCAATTATTGAAGGTTTGTCTGGGGGAATTCGGGAGAATTCGATGAATAAGGCGCGGGTCACCGTCATTGACATTGCCAGGGCTGCGGGTGTTTCGAAGTCGACGGTTTCCCTCGTCTTGCAGGCGTCGCCGCTGGTCAATGAGGTCACGCGCGCCAAGGTGACGGCGGTGATGCGCGAGCTGGGGTATGTCTACAATCGCGGCGCTGCGAACCTGCGCCAGTCAAGCGCCAAGTCGAAGATCGTGGGTGTTGTCGTCAATGACCTAACCAACGGCTTTTTTGCCGAGGTCGCGGTGGGTGTCGACATGGTCGTGCAGTCTGCGGGTTATGTCCAATTCCTTGCCAATACCAATGAAAACGTCGATCGCCAGCTTGAGGTTGTCGCCTCCATGCGCGAGCACGGCATTTCCGGTCTGATCGTGTCACCGGCGCGCGGCTCGACGGCTGCAGATTTCAAGTCTGTGGTCAGTGCTGGCATTCCTGTGGTGTTGATGGTGCGCAATATCCCCGGCGCCAAGGTTTCGTCGGTGACGTCAGACAATCATGCCGGCATCTATGCGGCCGTTGAGCACCTGGTCTCGCTCGGCCACAAGCGCATCGCGTTCTTTGGGGGGTTTCCCGACATGTTCATCTTCGATGAGCGCATCTCTGGCTATCGGGATGCGATGGTCGCCACAGGCCTTGGTTTTGATGAAGGGCTGGTGTTTTCCTCTGCTCCATCTCGGGCCGGCGGCGTTGAGGCCGTGGGCAGGGCGCTTTCCATTGCCGATCGCCCGACAGCCGGCGTGTCGTTCAACGATGCGGTCGCCTTTGGCGTCTGTGACGGTCTTAGGTCACACCGTCTGGAGCCGGGTGCCGATTTTGCAGTTGTCGGCTTCGACGACGTCATCGAGGCGAAGTCGACGGTGCCTGCGCTGACCACGATATCCGTCGATCCCCAGGGGATGGGGCGCCGCGCCGCGCAGCTTCTCCTGAAGCAGATCAATGCCGGCAAGGCGGAGCCAGAATCGCTTGTTGGTGCGGTCCGGCTCGTCGTCCGTGAAAGCTGCGGAGCCACCAAGACATTGTCCGGGAGGAGGGCGTCATGACGGTACGTTGGGGTCTGATCGGCGCAAGCACGATCGCGCGGGAATGGGTGATCGGCGCAATCCGTGCAACGGGAGGAGAGGTCGTTACGGTCCTGAGCTCGGACGAACGGCGTGCGAAAGACTATGCGCTAGAGAACGACATTGGCAGTTCGTCGACTGATATGGCAGAGCTCCTCGATAGCGCAGACATCGACGCAGTCTACATCTCGACCACCAACGAACTGCATCGCGACCAGTGTGTTGCGGCTGCAAAAGCCGGAAAACATGTGCTGTGTGAAAAGCCCTTGGCGCTCTCGCTCGAGGATGCCCATGCGATGGTGGCAGCTGCCCGCAAAGCGGGGACTGTGCTCGCGACCAATCATCACCTGCGCAATGCTTCCAGCCATGTCGTCATGCGCGATGCGATCGCCGCTGGCAAAATCGGCAAGCCGCTTTCCGCACGGGTCTTTCACGCGGTTTATCTCCCCTCGCATCTACAGGGTTGGCGTCTGGATAAGCCCTCGGCTGGCGGCGGCGTCATTCTCGATATTACCGTTCACGATGCCGATACGCTGCGCTTCGTGCTTGGTCGCAACCCTGTCGAGGTTGTGGCGTTTGCGCAATCCGGGGGCATGGGCAAGCATGGCCTCGAGGACGCGGTCATGGGTGTGATGCGCTTCGAAGACGATATCCTCGCGCAGTTCCACGACGGTTTCACCACCAGATTCGCCGAGACCGGTTTCGAGGTCCACGGCACGGAAGGTTCTCTTGTGGCGCGCAATGTCATGACGCAACGTTCCGTCGGAACGGTCATGCTTCACAATGCCGATGGCGAACAGGCTCTGAAGCTTGGCACGCGCAATCTCTATGAAGCGGGCCTCGAAAGCTTTCATGCGGCAATCGCGGGCAAAGGGAGGCCTTCGGCATCGGGTGAGGACGGCGTCTGGTCACTGGCCACGGGCTTGGCCGTCATCGAAGCGGCAAGAACGGGCCGTGCCATTAACATTGAAACCGGGCTTTGAGTATAACTGCCATGCACAAGCACATCACCCCTGCAGAAGCTGCCGCTCTGATCCCTGACGGGGCTGTCGTCTCTGTATCATCATCCAGCGGTCTTGGTTGTCCGGACCTGATGTTAAAGGCGATCGGCGAACGCTTTGACGCGACCGGTCACCCGCGCGATATCACGACCCTGCACCCGATCGCAGCCGGAGACATGAGCGGCATCAAGGGTGTCGATCACATTGCCAAGAAAGGTCTGCTGAAGTGCATTCTGGGGGGCTCCTATCCGTCGGGCCCGTCGACCGCCGAGCCACCGCTGATCTGGCAGATGATCACCGGCAATGAGATCCCGGCCTACAATATTCCCTCGGGCATACTTTTCGACATGCATCGTGAGGCTGCTGCCAAGCGCCCCGGCGTTCTGACAAAGATCGGGTTGGACACCTTTGTCGACCCAAGGCGTCAAGGTTGCGCCATGAATGCGGCCGCCGAAAGTGAGCCGGTCGTGAAGCGCGTTGCTTTCGAGGGCGAGGAATGGCTGTTTTTCCCGTCTGTGGTCCCACAGGTGACGATTATCCGGGCAACGACTGCCGACGAGCACGGGAACCTGACCTATGAACATGAAGGCGCCTATCTCGGCGGTCTCGATCAGGCTCTCGCCGCCCGCAACAACGGCGGCATCATCATCGCCCAGGTGAAGCGCATCACCAAGCAGGGCTCACTGAAGCCGCATGATGTGCGCGTGCCCGGCATGCTGGTCGACTACATCATCGTGGATCCCGACCAGAAGCAGACGACGCAGACCCCCTATGATCCGGCGATCTCGGGCGAGATCTTCCGACCGCTGGAAACGTTCAGCGTGCCAGAATTCAACATCCAGAAGGTGATTGCCCGGCGCGTAGCGCAGGACCTGCAAGCCAACAGTTGCGTCAATCTCGGGTTTGGCATTTCCGCCAATGTGCCGCGCATCCTGATGGAAGAAGGCTTGCACGGCGCGGTAACCTGGGTAATCGAACAGGGCGCCGTCGGCGGCGTGCCGCTTCTTGATTTCGCATTCGGCTGCGCGTCGAATGCCGATGCCTATATGCCGTCGCCTTATCAGTTCACCTATTTTCAAGGTGGCGGATTCGATGCGTCGCTGCTTTCTTTTCTGGAGATCGGCAAGGACGGTTCGGTTAACGTCTCGAAGCTCTCGTTTCGCCCGCATGTGACGGCCGGCGCAGGCGGTTTCGTAGACATCACCGCCAGGGCCAAGAAGATTGTTTTTTCCGGCATGTTCAACGCCGGTGCAAAGCTAGCCATTGAAGCCGGCAAGCTGGTGATCGAGAAGGAAGGCAAGCTGAAAAAGCTTGTCAATGAGGTCGAGCACGTCACTTTCTCCGGAAAACGTGCAGTCGAGCAAGGCCAGGATATCACCTATGTCACCGAGCGTTGCGTGATGAAGTTGACGTCCGCCGGTATCGTGCTCACCGAGATCGCACCAGGTATAGACCTGCAAACGCATATTCTCGACCAGTCGGAATTCCCGCTGATCGTTTCGCCAGACCTGCAGGTCATGGACGCAATCCTCTTTGGTGAGGGCCTTATCGGCCTCGATCTACCGGGCAAGTCCCCTCGTGTTCTGGAGGGGCGTTTCCATGACTAGTGGCACTGTCCGGATCGATATCGAGAACCATGTTGCAATCCTGACGGTTTCGCGGCCGGAAAAGCGCAATGCGCTCGACCTCGGCATGCTTAGGGCGCTTATCGATGCTTCCGACGAAGTGGAGGCAAATGGCCAAGTGCGTGCGGCCATCCTGACCGGCGATGGCCGCGGCTTTTGCGCCGGCGGCGACATCAAGGCTTGGGGCGGCATGCGGCCGGATGAGTTCGGCCATGCCTGGGTGCGTTACGGGCACCGCGTGTTCGAACGTCTGGCAACACTGCGCATGCCGCTGATCGCTGCCATCAACGGCGATGCGCTGGGTGGTGGGCTGGAACTTGCCGGTATCGCCGATATCCGCATCGCAGATGAGCAGATCCGGGTTGGTCTGCCCGAGACTGGCCTTGGCATGGTGCCGGGCTGGTCGGGTACGCAGCGGCTGGTCAAACGTTTCGGCTCGCAGGTCGTGCGGCGCATGGCGCTCGGCGGTGAAATCTTCACGGCGCAGGAGGCCCGTGCGCTCGGTATTGTCGATGTCGTGACGTCAACCGGAGCCGCGCTTGCCGTGGCCAGGGAATATGCGCAGCGGGTTGTCGCGCGCGGACCCTCCGCGGTCGAAATCGTCAAGCTGATGATCGCGGCTGCGAGCGGCGAAGACAACGGCGCGGCGGTCGAGGCGCTTGGTTCGATCCTTGCGGCAAAGACTGGTGACCTAAAAGAAGGCGTGTCCGCGTTTAGCGAGAAGCGCCCGGCGCAATTCAAGGGAGAGTGGTAATGACGGTTCTGGTAAGCCCGAAAGCGCTGAATGATACGACTGCGCGCGACTTCAAGATGTTGGTCGATGGACAATGGCTTGAGGGCACAGCTCCGCTGATCGAGCGCGTGGCACCGAGCCATGGCATCGTGGTCAGCCGCTTCCAGGCAGGAACCAAGGTCGATGCGGAGCGCGCCATTTCTGCGGCTCGCAAGGCATTCGACAATGGCCCTTGGCCGCGCATGACCGCATCCGAACGCTCAGGAATCCTGCTAAAGGCGGCCGACCTGATTGCTGCACGTGCGGAAGAACTCGCCTATCTCGATGCGATTGAGGCCGGCAAGCCTATCAGCCAGGTTCGCGGTGAAATTGCTGGCTCCATCGATATATGGCGCTATGCGGCAGCCCTTGCCCGCGACCTTCATGGCGAGAGCTATAATACGTTGGGTGACGGCACGCTCGGCGTCGTGCTTCGCGAGGCGATCGGTGTCGTTTCCATTATCACACCCTGGAATTTCCCTTTCCTAATCGTGGGCCAGAAGCTCCCTTTCGCATTGGCCGCCGGTTGCACGACGGTGGTCAAGCCGTCGGAGCTGACGTCCGGATCGACGCTCGTCTTGGGAGAAATCCTTCAGGAGGCGGGTGTGCCGGCAGGCGTCGTCAATATCGTGACGGGAACCGGGCCAGAGGTGGGCGCGGTTCTGACATCACATCCCGATGTCGACATGATCTCGTTTACGGGATCGACCGGGGTAGGCAAGCTGACGATGAAAAACGCGGCCCAGACGCTGAAGAAGGTTTCGCTGGAGCTCGGCGGAAAGAACCCTCAGATTGTCTTCCCGGATGCGGATCTTGAAGCTTTTGTGGATGCCGCCGTGTTCGGCGCTTATTTCAATGCCGGTGAATGCTGCAACGCCGGCTCTAGGCTTATCCTGCACAAGAGCATTGCCGGCGACGTGATCAGCCGCGTTGCGGAATTGTCTAAGCGGGTGCGGGTGGGCGACCCTCTCGATCCAACCACCCAAGTCGGCGCGATCATCACGCCGCAGCATCTTGATAAGATCTCCGGCTATGTCACCGGCGCCACTGGTAGCGGGGCATCGATCGCTCATGGCGGCGACGTGCTTGACCTTGGCATGGGCCAGTACATGGCGCCGACGATCCTGACTGGCGTGACATCCGGCATGGCGGTCGCGCGCGAAGAAGTCTTCGGGCCTGTCCTGTCGGTTCTGACATTTGAGACGACGGCGGAGGCGATCGAAATCGCCAACTCCATCGACTATGGCCTTTCGGCTGGGGTGTGGAGCCGGGATTTCGACACATGCCTGATGGTCGGCCGGAAGGTGCGTGCTGGAACGGTCTGGATGAACACCTTCATGGACGGCGCCTCGGAACTGCCCTTTGGCGGGTACAAACAGTCGGGCCTCGGTCGGGAACTCGGCCGACATGCCGTCGAGGACTATACCGAGACCAAGACGTTGAACATGCATATTGGAGGCCGCACCAATTGGTGGATGCCGCGCGCCTGAGGCGCCTTATATAGGTTTGGCCATGGCTGGAGCATCTATGCGAAATCGTCGGGAAAGGAGCCGATCAATGACTGGGGGTGGCAAAACCGATCTGAGGCGGCATGAGCAATTGCATGCCGCTCGCCTGTTCATCGGCGATGCGACGGATCAAAAGGCGCCCCAGCTGTTCGCCGGCTGCCGTAAGATCCTCGTAGATGGTTTCCACGCCGGGCTGGATGTCGGAAAGCAGGCGCGAGGTCTGCTTGGCGACAATGTCATACTGATTGCCAAGTGCCCAACCGGATTCGCCGAGCCCGGTGATGGACGCCATGGCAGACACTTCGCCAGGACAGATCAGCCCGTCAGGCGGTGCTGGCTGACGCGCGCGAAGGCGGAAGAAGTCGCGCACTTCTCCTGCGGCAGAATCGAGCGTGACGGTTTCCGGAAGTTCATGCGCAATGCCCGCTTCGCGAACGGCGGTCATGAAACCATGCAACATATGCTGGCTGAAGGTGAGCCGGCGCGAGGGCAGGATGATCGTGAGCTTTTGCCGACCCTTGGCGATCAATCGACGCGCCGCCTCGTAGGCGAAGGCATAGTTGTCGTAGTCGACATAAGGATGCGGCGTGGAAAACTCTGTGCGTCCATGGCTGACAAACGGATAGTTGGCTTCAATCAGCAGGCGGACGCGTGCGTCGAGTGGTTCTGTGCGGGTAAAGATCAACCCATCGGCGAGGTTGTTGCGGACAATATATTCTACAGCCTCGATGTTCGAGGTGTCGACGAAATTGGGCATGACGATCAGGTGATAGGCAGTGCCTTGCAAGGCCTTGGTCAGGCCGTAGAGCAGCGAGGTGCCGAAGCCGAGGATTTCTTCATGCGGGTCGAGCAGGACGCCGATCACATTGGTACGTCCCGTCTTCAGGCGTTGGGCGGCCCGGTCCGGCGAATAGCCGATGCTGATCGCCGTTTCGCGCACACGCTTGCGGGTCTCGTGGTTGATCAAAGGGTCGTCGGCCAGCGCCCGCGAAATCGTGGTCACCGCAAGGCCGGTGAGCTCGGCAATCGTTCGAAGCGTCGGCTTTCCCGACCGTTTTCGAGTCGTGGTTTGCTTGCTCGGCGAGGGGATTTGTTCTTTCGGCACGCGGTTACTGCTTTTGGTGTGAAATCTGACGCGAAGATAGCGCGACGGAAGTGTGCGGACAATGCTCGCACAGAAAATTTAAAACGTTTCCAATTCAGGGCGCTGATGGAATAGGGCGCAAAATTGCTGCGTTGCCGCAATTTTAGTTCGTTTATACAGTGAATTTTGAGCCGGCTCGGTATCTTGACTCAACTGGATTTGTAACGTTTTAAATTGGGTATCGGCAGTATGCCGTGGGAGGAGTTGCCAACTGTCCGCTTGGGCAGGCGGCTTGGGAACGCGGGGTAGTTGCCCCGCAATGTTGACTTGCAAACGGGAGGATACGATGCGCAAGTTTTTGATGACGACGGCAGCGATGGCATTGGCACTGGGAGTGACGCAAGGGGTGGCTCGCGCTGCCGAAGGCGTCGAGGTGCTGCATTGGTGGACATCGGGCGGCGAGGCTGCGGCACTCGACGTTCTGAAAAAGGATCTGGAAGGCAAGGGGATCGGCTGGACCGATATGCCGGTCGCCGGCGGAGGCGGTACCGAAGCGATGACCGTATTGCGTGCCCGTGTGACGGCCGGCAATGCACCGACCGCCGTGCAGATGCTTGGATTCGATATTCTCGACTGGGCCAAGGAAGGCGCACTCGGCAATCTCGACGACATTGCCGCCAAGGAAGGCTGGGACAAGGTCATCCCGACGGCACTCCAGCAGTTCTCGAAATATGATGGCCATTGGATCGCTGCACCGGTCAACGTACACTCGACCAACTGGGTCTGGATCAACAAGGCAGCGCTCGACAAGGCTGGCGGCAAGGAGCCTGCCAACTGGGACGAGCTTGTCGCGCTTCTCGACAAGTTCAAGGAACAGGGCATTACCCCGGTCGCCCATGGTGGCCAGCCCTGGCAGGATGCGACGATCTTCGATGCTGTCGTGCTCTCGCTTGGTAACGATTTCTACAAGCAGGCCTTCATCGATCTCGACCCGGCAGCGCTCGGTGGAGACAAGATGAAGGAAGCCTTCGATCGCATGACGAAATTGCGTTCCTACGTGGATGACAATTTCTCGGGCCGTGACTGGAACCTCGCTTCCGCCATGGTCATCGAGAACAAGGCCGGGCTGCAGTTCATGGGCGACTGGGCCAAGGGCGAATTCATCAAAGCGAACAAGAAGCCGGGTACCGATTTCGTCTGCATGCGTTTCCCCGGCACCCAGGGCATGGTGACCTTCAACTCCGACCAGTTCGCGATGTTCAAGGTTGCTGAAGCCAAGATCCCGTCGCAGCTCGAAATGGCAACCGCCATCGAAAGCCCGGCTTTCCAGTCTGCGTTCAACGTGGTCAAGGGATCTGCGCCGGCGCGCACCGATGTGTCTGACGAGGCCTTTGATGATTGCGGCAAGAAAGCAATCAAGGATCTTGCCGAGGCAAACACGGCCGGTACGCTGTATGGCTCCATGGCACACGGTCATGCGAACCCGGCATCGGTTAAGAACGCGATCTATGACGTGGTGACCCGTCAGTTCAACGGCGAGCTATCCTCAGAGGATGCCGTCAAGGAACTTGTCTCTGCAGTCGAGGCTGCGAAGTAAGCATGCAGACAAACGCCGTGGGAGGCAAATTCTCCCACGGCAGTTTCAAGCAACAAAATCTCAACGGAATGGTGACGGTCGGCACATTTGCCGACGCATGGATCCTGTCTATCTGCGGATCGACAATGCGCGGATCCGGGATCCGCCGTCTCACTGATTGAATTAATAAGGGTGGATAGATCGATGCAAGGTCGTGACAGACTTCAGGAGTTTTTGCCCAAGCTTGTCCTGGCGCCGAGCTTCGTTGTCATCGTTATCTTCGTATATGGGTTCATCGCCTATACGGGTTTCCTGTCGCTGACGGACAGCAAGATGCTGCCGTCCTACAATTTCGTCGGCTTGAGCAATTATTCCAAGCTCTGGGCGTTGCCCCACTGGTGGCGGTCGATTTCCAATCTGGCAATCTTCGCCTCGCTCTACATTCTGATCTGCTCGGTGCTTGGACTGTTTCTGGCGATCCTGCTGGACCAGAAGATTAGGGGCGAGGGGTTTTTGCGGCCGATCTACCTCTATCCGATGGCGCTGTCCTTCATCGTCACGGGCACGGCGTGGAAATGGTTCCTCGATCCGGGCATCGGGCTGCAAAATACCATGCATCTCTGGGGCTGGGAGAGCTTTTCGTTCACCTGGATCAAGGACAATACGATGGCGATCTACTGCGTCGTCATCGCCGCTGTCTGGCAATCGTCGGGGTTTGTCATGGCCATGTTTCTGGCCGGCCTGCGTGGCGTCGACAACGAGATGATCAAGGCCGCACAGATGGATGGGGCCTCGACCTTCACCATCTATCGGCGCATCATCATTCCCCTGATGCGTCCGGTCTTCCTGTCGGCATTTGTCGTGCTCGCCCATCTGGCCATCAAGGCCTATGACCTTGTCATTGCCCTGACGGGCGGCGGCCCAGGACAGGCGACACAGCTGCCGGCGACCTTCATGTATTCCTACACCTTCACCCGCAACCAGATGGGCATCGGCGCGTCGTCGGCGATCATCATGATGATCATGATTTTCTCGATCATCATCCCTTATCTTTATTCGGAAGTTCGCGGAGGTAACCGCTGATGAGCGGCGCAGCAAATCCCCAAAATGCAATCTCGCATGGTCTGCTCACCAGAGTGCTGATCTACACGGCCCTGATCATTTTTGCGATCTACTATCTGCTTCCCCTCTATATCATGGTGGTCAATTCACTGAAGCCGCTCGAAGAAATCCGCCAAGGCGGCATGCTAAACCTGCCTGAAGTGTGGACGACGGAACCCTGGACCCAAGCTTGGTCTGCGGCGCAGATAGGCGTCTCGCCCACTGGTCTGAAGCCCTACTTCATCAATTCAATCCTGATGGTCATCCCGGCGGTTGCCATTTCGACCATCGTCGGCGCGCTGAATGGCTACGTGCTGACCAAGTGGCAGTTCCGCGGATCAAACATCTTCTTCGGAATGTTGCTTCTGTCCTGCTTCATCCCGTTTCAGATCGTGCTGATACCGATGGCCCGTATTCTCGGCATGCTCGGACTGGCGGGTTCCATCTGGGGCCTGATCCTCGTCCATGTGATCTACGGTCTCGGTTTCACGACACTCTATTTTCGCAATTACTATGAGGCGTTCCCGACCGAGTTGGTGCGTGCCGCACAAATCGATGGGGCGAGCTTTTTCCAGATCTTCCGGCGCATCCTGCTGCCGTCTTCGGCACCGATCATCGTTGTGTCGGTCATCTGGCAATTCACCAATATCTGGAACGACTTCCTGTTCGGTGCTTCGTTTTCCGGTGCAGGCTCGACGCCGATGACGGTGGCACTCAACAATCTCGTTTCCTCCTCCACCGGTGTCAAAGAATACAACGTGCATTTCGCGGGCGCGATCCTCGCTGCCCTGCCAACCCTGATCGTCTACATCGTCTCTGGTCGCTACTTCGTGCGCGGCCTGATGTCCGGTGCTGTGAAAGGATAAGATCATGTCATTCCTGAAAATATCCCATCTGCGCAAATCCTATGGCGCGCTGGAGATTCTGAAGGACATCAATATCGAGATTGAGGAAGGTGGCTTCCTGGTGCTGGTCGGCCCGTCCGGGTGCGGCAAGTCTACGCTTCTGAATACCATTGCCGGGTTGGAGCCGATCAGCTCCGGCGAGATCGCTATCAATGGCCGCAATGTTGCAGATCTTCCTCCTTCTCAGCGAGACATCGCGATGGTCTTCCAGTCCTACGCGCTCTATCCGAACATGACGGTGGCCGGCAACATCGCGTTTGGCATGGAAATCCGCAAAGTGACGAAGGACGAGCGCGATAAGGCGATCAAGGAAGTCTCGGACATTCTCCAGATCGGTCATCTTCTCGATCGCAAGCCAAGCCAGCTGTCCGGCGGCCAGCGTCAGCGTGTCGCCATGGGCCGTGCTCTGGTGCGCAACCCGCAAGTCTTCCTTTTCGACGAGCCGCTGTCCAACCTCGATGCCAAGCTGCGGGTCGACATGCGAACCGAAATCAAGCGTCTGCACCAACGCTTGAAGACGACGATCGTCTATGTGACGCATGACCAAATCGAAGCGATGACGCTGGCGTCGAAGATCGCGGTTCTCAAGGACGGCGTGCTGCAGCAGTTCGGTTCGCCGGCGGAGATCTATAACAATCCTGCCAATATGTTCGTCGCCGATTTCATGGGCTCGCCGGCGATGAACCTCCTGTCCTGCACGCTCGAAAAGGATGCTTCTGGCCTCTCCGTGTCGCTGTCGCGGCCAAATGGCAATCCCATCCGCCTCCCGGTCGCCGGCGGTAGGGGACAGCTCGAGGCACATGCCGGGCAACAGATCATCTTCGGAATCCGGCCCGAAGCACTGACCGATCCAGATGGCGCCGACCGCAATGCCAAGTCGTTGGCCGAAGGGGAATGCCTGATCGAAGTGGTGGAGCCGGCGGGTTCGGACACATTTGCTGTCACCAAACTTGGCGGCAAGGAAGTGGTTGCCCGCCTCCGCGCCGATGCCAGCATTCATGCCGGGCAGATGGCAAGGCTTGCGTTCAACCTCGACAAGGCTGTGTTCTTCGATCCGAAGACACAATTGCGGATCGCGTAATCGAGGGCAGGTGTATTGAAATGACAAAGTCACCTGACATCGTGATCATCGGCTCTGGTATTGGTGGTGCGACGATAGCGGCCGGATTGGCAGCAACCGGGGCGGGAATCCTGATCCTGGAGGCCGGCGAACATCTGCCGGACCGCCCGGAAAACCGCGACCCGCGAGCCATCTTCCAACGTGGTCACTTTCGACCGAAGGAGATGTGGTACGAGCATGGCGGCTCCGCATTTAATCCGGGCAACTATTATTATGTCGGCGGCAATTCGAAGTTCTATGGCGCTGTGCTGGTGCGCTATCGTCGGGAAGACTTCGCCGAGATGCAGCATCGTGAAGGCGTTTCGCCAGCATGGCCTTTTGCTTATGAGGAACTCGAACCCTGGTATAGCCGCGCCGAAAAGCTTTTCCAGGTGCGCGGTGACGATAGCCAGGACCCAACGGAGCCCAGACATTCGGAGCCCTACGCATTTGCTCCGGTTCCCGACGAACCGGCAATCGCCAAGGTTCGCGCCCGCCTTGAGGCGGCCGGGATGCACCCCTTTTCCCTGCCACTCGCAATCGACATCGACAGATGGTTGAGAAAGGCTCGCACGCCATGGGACGCGCATCCCAACGCCGACGATGGAAAGTTGGATGCGGAGACAGCGCCATTGGCGAAGGCCCTGCAGCATGCAAATGTCAGGCTTCAGACGAATTCGCCTGTGGTTCGCCTTGAGGCCGCAGCGGATGGCAAGACCATCCACACCGTCCACTACAGGCAAAACGGAGAGGTACGATCGGTCTCGCCAAAACTCGTGATCCTGGCAGCAGGCGCTGTGCAATCCGCAGTCCTGCTTTTGCGTTCGACCGATGCGCGTTTTCCGAAAGGCCTGGCCAACAGTTCGGATCAGGTCGGTCGCAATTTCATGAACCACAATTCCAGCGCCGTGCTGGCAATCTCGCCGTCGTTTCGCAACGATTCCATCTATCAGAAGACGCTCGGCTTTAACGACTTCTATCTGTCCGACGGCAATGGCGGGCCGCCGCTTGGCAATATCCAGCTGCTTGGTCGAATTTCCGGTGCAATCCTGAAGGCAAATCTGCCGCAGGTGCCCGAGTGGCTCCTCAACCAGATCTCAGCCCATGCCGTTGATTTCTACGCGATGAGCGAGGACGTGCCGCATCCGGAAAGCCGCGTCATGGTGGACGGCGAGCGGATCATCCTGAAGTGGCACCGGACCAATTGGGACGCGCATCTCGATCTCGTCAAGAAGCTGAAGTCTGTGCTGAAGAAAGCGGGCTTCCCGATCGTGCTGTCGCGGCCCTTTGACAAGCGAACGCCCTCGCATCAATGCGGCACGGTCCGGATTGGCAAGGATCCTGCAACGTCACCGCTTGATGTGTATTGCCGCGCGTTCGACCATGCAAACCTGTTTGTCGTAGATGCGAGCCTCTTGCCGACGTCAGCTGCTGTCAATCCAGCGCTCACCGTCGCCGCCCAGGCACTGCGTGTGGCGGATCATATTGCATCGAAGGATTTGGCATCATGACCGATCAAACGAAAAGACCGGTGGCTGTGGTGACCGGTGGTCGCCGGGGTATCGGCCTTGGGATCGCAACCGCGTTGGCCAAAGCCGGTTACGACGTGGCAATCACCGGGATAGGCGATGCCTCGACGGCACAGGAGGCTCTGTCTTTCCTGGCTTCGCTCGGCGGGGACGCCATCTATGTCCATGGTGACGTGGCCGATGTCGATGGCCATCAGGCAACGGTAAAGACGGTCATCGAGCGGTTCGGCAGAATTGACTGTCTGGTCAACAATGCCGGTATGGCTTCGGTGGTGCGAGGCGATTTTCTCGCGCTTGAGCCTGCGAATTTCGACACGATCATGGATACAAATCTGAGAGGCACCGTATTCTTCACCCAGTCTGTCGTGAAAGCGATGCTGACAGTGGCCGAGCCGCAGCACGCAAGGTCGATCATCAACATCACGTCGGTATCGGCCCAGGCGAGCTCCCCCGAACGCCTTGATTATTGCATCAGCAAGGCAGGGCTTGCCGCCTTCTCGCAGGGACTTGCCTTGCGGCTTGCTCAATCAGGTATCGCCGTCTTCGAAGTCCGCCCCGGGATTATTCGCACCGATATGACCGCCGCCGTTACCTCAAAATACGATGCCTTGATTGACAATGGCCTGGTTCCGATGCGGCGCTGGGGCCAGGCGGAAGATATTGGCGACATCTGCGCGGCTTTGGCCTCCGGCAGTTTCGCATTTGCAACGGGCAGCGTGATCGACGCCGATGGCGGCCTTTCGATCCCGCGTTTGTAACAGGACAGACCAAGATGCGTTTCGACTACATCATCACAGGCGCCGGGCCGGCTGGCTGCGTGCTAGCCAACCGCCTGAGCGAGGATCCCGATGTCAATATCCTGTTGCTGGAGGCTGGCGGCGGTGATTGGAACCCTTTGTTCCACATGCCGGCGGGCTTTGCCAAGATGACCAAGGGCGTGGCGAGTTGGGGGTGGCAAACGGTGCCGCAGAAGCACATGAACGGCCGGGTACTGCGATATACCCAGGCAAAGGTCATTGGTGGCGGTTCTTCGATCAATGCCCAGCTCTACACGCGCGGCAATGCCGCAGATTACGATCTATGGGCGAGCGAAGACGGCTGCGAAGGCTGGGACTATCGCTCGATCCTGCCTTATTTCAAGCGCGCTGAGGACAACCAGCGTTTTGCCGACGATTACCATGCCTATGGCGGCCCGCTTGGCGTTTCAATGCCGGTGTCGGCCCTGCCGATCTGCGATGCCTATATTCGGGCGGGCCAGGAGCTTGGTATTCCCTACAATCATGACTTCAACGGTCGCCAACAGGCCGGTGTCGGCTTCTATCAGTTGACGCAGCGCAACCGCCGTCGCTCGTCGGCATCGCTTGCCTATCTCTCTCCGATCAGCGACCGCCAGAACCTGGTGATCCGAACCGGTGCGAGGGTGGCCCGGATCATTCTTGAGGGTAGCCGCGCCGTCGGCGTTGAGATCGTCACCCCAAAGGGTGTTGAGCTCGTCCGAGCCGAGCGCGAAGTGCTGGTCACCTCCGGAGCAATTGGTTCGCCGAAGCTGCTGCTGCAATCCGGCATCGGTCCTGCCGATCATCTGCGTGCGGTGGGTGTCGATGTCAAACATGATCTCGCCGGCGTGGGCGGTAATCTGCAGGATCATCTTGATCTCTTTGTCATTGCCGAATGCACCGGCGATCATACCTATGATGGCGTGGCAAAATTGCATCGCACGCTCTGGGCGGGTTTGGAATACTTGCTGTTCAGATCGGGCCCGGTTGCATCGTCACTCTTCGAGACCGGCGGCTTCTGGTACGCCGACCCGCAAGCGCGTTCGCCGGATATCCAGTTTCATCTGGGGCTGGGGTCAGGTATCGAGGCGGGCGTCGAGAAGTTGAGGAATGCCGGCGTGACGTTGAATTCGGCGTATCTGCATCCGCGATCGCGCGGCACGGTCAGGCTTTCATCTGCCGATCCGACTTCAGCTCCCTTGATCGACCCGAATTACTGGTCTGATCCGCATGATCGCACGATGTCGCTGGAGGGATTGCGGATTGCCCGCGAGATCTTCCAGCAGGCTGCCCTAAAACCCTATATTCTCGCCGAGCGTCTGCCCGGAGCAAAGGTTCAGACCGAGGCGGAACTGTTCGAATACGGCTGCGCGAACGCCAAGACCGACCATCATCCTGTCGGAACCTGCAAGATGGGCAGGGGGGCGGATGCGGTCGTCGGCCTTGACCTGAAGGTCCACGGGCTGGAGGGCCTGAGGGTTTGCGACAGTTCGGTCATGCCGCGCGTGCCTTCCTGCAATACCAATGCCCCGACAATCATGGTCGGCGAAAAGGCGGCGGACATGATCCGTGATCTGCCTGCCTTGTCCCGCACGATCTTTTCCCATGAGCGCAACGACACGCGTCCGCGGGCGCGGACAGAGATTAGGTGAACAGGACATAGGACCGCGATGTGTTACCCTCATATTTATTCAGATAGACCTGCCGACCGGTGCATCTGCGCTTAATATTTGCCTTGCTTGCGGCTGTGGAACTGGATTGGAGCATAGGCGTTCTCTACGGTTTTCGAATGAGCAACGGGATTGCCGCCATGATCGCGCGATAGACGGAGAATGAGTTGATAGCCGACAAAAGGCCTTTTCTGGCCTCCCTCTTTCAGGCCGCCGTATTGGCCGCCGATCCCTATGATGCCATCGTCCGACATCTGCCGCCAAAGCCGAAGGGCCGGACCGTCGTCATCGGTACTGGTAAGGCGGCGGCCAAGATGGCGGCGGCTTTCGAAAAAGCCTGGGACGGTCCGTTCGAAGGGCTGGTGGTTGATCGCCACGGCCCGATTGAGGTCTGCCGGCACACAAGGATCCTGCAAGCGGCTCATCCAGTGCCTGATCTTGCCGGTTTGCAGGCGGCACAAGCGCTGATGGATCACGTCCATGGTTTGTGCGAGGACGATCTTGTCGTCGCCTTGATTTCCGGCGGCGGTTCCGCTCTCTTGCCGGCCCCGCCACAAGGGTTTCAACTGTCGGACGAAATCAGGTTGAACGAAGCGTTGCTTGCGTCCGGTGCGCCGATTTCAGCCATGAATGTGCTTCGCAAGCATTTTTCTCGCATCAAAGGGGGGCGGCTTGCCGCGCTCGCACATCCGGCCAAGGTCGTCACGCTCATTGTCTCTGATGTGCCAGGCGATCACCCGGCGTTGGTTGCTTCGGGGCCGACTGTGCCGGACGCCTCTGATGCGGAGGAGGCAATGGGACTGATCCGTGACTATCGCATAGACCTGCCGCAACGGGTCATTGATGCAATCGGGCGTGAAAGGGCGCCTGATCCATCGGATCCGGTTTTCGAGCGAAACGAGGTGCATGTGATCGCCTCGGCCCGGGTCTCCTTGCTTGCTGCGGCTGACAAGGCCCGCCTATCCGGCGCCGACATTTTGATCCTGTCGGACTCCATTGAAGGCGAGGCGAAGGATATCGGGCGCATGCATGCTGCACTGGCGCGGGAGTTCGCCCTCAGTTCTAAGCCATTCGCCAAGCCCCTTGTCCTTTTGTCCGGTGGCGAGACCACTGTCACGATCGGCAATTCGGGACCTGGCAAGGGTGGACGCAACTCCGAGTTTCTTTTGTCTGCCGCGCTCGACTTGCAGGGCCTGGCGCAGGTCACGGGCCTTGCTGCCGATACTGATGGCATCGATGGTTCAGAAAACAACGCCGGCGCTTTCTGCGATGGGACGACCGCCGACAGGATCCGCGCTGCAGGTGGTGACGGGCGCAGTTTTCTTGCCGGTCATGACGCCTGGTCTGCCTTCGATCTCATTGGCGATTTGTTTGTAACCGGCCCGACGGGCACCAATGTCAACGATTTCAGGGCGTTTCTGATCACATGAGGGCATTCTGAGCTACAGAAATACACTGCGCCGGCGAATTCCGTTCGGCCGGTCCTGAGGGAAGTCCATTGGCCCGGTGATGTCGTCCTCGTGCGAGCGAAACAAAACTGGCTTCTCGCTTTCGTTGCGCGAGTCACTTACGGTCGGCTCCATGCGATACGATCTTTCCAAGCTCCCCGTCTCGACAATGTTTGCGCCCGTCACGGCGGCAACGGCGGCGCTGACGCGGCTTGATGAGCGCGTTGCCCGTTCCCCATTGCGTGAAGGCTGGATCGCGCGGTCGCATTTCAGCGATGCGGTCGCCTCGTTATGGGTGGATGGCGAGCTGGTCCATCTCGAAGACCTTGTCCTTCATGATGCCAGCATGGGCGTGCGTGCGCCGACGCATGAACTGACCATTGCGCACGACGTATTGCGGACGCGACGGCGTATCCTTCTTCATGAACCGGCGTGGGCGCTCAGTGCTGACGGAGTGCTTCGTGGACGTAGCACAGGGGATTGTTCGGCCGATACTGGCCCAACGGTGCCCGAATATCAGAGAGTGGTCGATCCGGACAATGATGAGGATGACGCCGATGATCCCCTTGCAAAGCAACTGGCCGAGATGGATGCGGTGCTTGCACGCAGCGAAGCCTTGATTTCGGGCGCGAGCCAACCGGCCCGCACGGCAAGCCGTGATCGCAATCCGTTTGTCTATGAGCCTGACTGGGATGAAGACAGTCGGTTGCAGGAATGGCGTGCGGTATTGACGGAAACCGAAGCACTGCCGCCTGTTTTGCGAGCTGTGCTTCTGCTTGATGCCTGGCACCAGTTGCAGGTGCTGCAGCACGCACCCTGGCTTGGCAGATTGTTGGCTGGCGCGGTGCTGCGCGAAACAGGCGTGAGCTCGTCGCATTTGGTTGCCGTCAATCTTGGCATGAAGCAGGTTCAGCGGGAACGGCGTGCCAGCCGTGATCGCGATACAAGGCTGTCCGCATTCGTCGATGCCTTGAAGGCTTCAGCCGAACTGGGGATGAAGGATCACGACCGACTGCTGTTGGCGCGTCAGCAGATGCAGCATCGGCTTGCCGGTCGGCGCGCCTCTTCAAAATTGCCGCAACTGATTGAGCTTGTTCTTGCGAAGCCGATGGTATCGGCGGGCATGATTGCAGAAGAACTGCGCGTTACGCCACAGGGTGCGCTCAAGATTGCGGCTGAACTCAATCTGCGTGAGCTCACCGGACGAGGCAGGTTTCGTGCGTGGGGTGTGCTTTGATACCGTAAACGGTGTCCCTGGCGGAACGGTGACTGTCCATGGTCTCAAAGTAGATAGTGAGACGGATCGCCAACCTTAAGCCCGCACGCTGGGTCCGCTATGTTGGCCAGATCGCCCATAGTGTAATGCCAAGCATGACGATGAATGCGAAAATTAAGACCAGCATGCGCACGAGGCCAATATTGGTCCCGCTGTCGCCCACCATGGCTTCCCACCATCCTTCGCCGCGCGCCGAACGATCATCGTCCATGTTCAATTGCTCCATTAATGTACCGCTCAAGCCCAGGAACGTGACTTACGCTGAGGGCGGTGCGCGTTTTCCTGACTTCTCGGCACCTCCTCCGGCATTGGTGCCGTTGGTTTCGCCCGCATCGCGGCGGGTGCCGTCGGAAACGCTACCTGGATGCGGATCGCTTGCGCTCGGAGTTGGAGGCGACGGCGACTTGCTGGGTTTTTTGGACATGGCTGATCTCCTTGAGATGGGCAATGCCGATCAACAAGAGAATGTTCCAATCTGCCAGGTGACTCATGCGATATCGTGCAACGATCTCTGTCCGCAAAGCCCTTGCGTGCGAGGCATCATGCGGCAACCGTGGAGGCTGCTCAGTCGTGATCGCTCATGATTTTGAGGTAACACCCGCGCGGCTTCATGCCTTTCTTCGGCAACCCAGTGGCTTCAATGCCCCAAGTATAGCCGCAACGGGACACCTCCGCCTCGATCTCCGGCATGTTGCTCCATTTCGCCAGCGTGACTTGGGTGGGAATGTAGTCAAGCTGGAACAATGTCGGTATTTTTTGGAAGTGTTCCGCGAAGAATATTGCCTTCTGGCCAATGTCGACCAATGGGCGCTCGGACTCGAATTGCATCATCATACTACGCCTCCTTTTCGCGTCTGCCGGGACGCTTTGGATTCAGTGGCATTGATAATTGGGTTTCACGTAATGCTGCCCCCAAAGGTAAGGCGAATACTTCCTTTTGGCTAGCGTATTTTGAAACCTGGCCATTTGCGATGCACGGGGAAATGCGTGAGCCTTGGCCGGACATATTCGATTGCAAGTGTTTGCTGTCTGTTTAGCGCCATCGGAGGCGGGCAGCTTTCTGCTGCCCGCTGGAAGGATTGGCTGTGACGGCTTATTTGCCGAGCTCGGCCTTGATTTTGGAGACGTCGTCGGACGGCATTTCACCGACCGTTGTCACTTCTCCATCGGTGATCTTCCACAGGCGGAACGGACCGGTGATATCTCCATACTGGTCGAAGCTCACCGGGCCGATGACACCTTCATACTTGATCGGCTTGCCGTCCTTGAGGAGAGCGAGCGCCTTTTCAAATTCCGCCTTGCCGGCATGGATCGGCGTGCCGCCTGGCGCGGTGACCTCGGCGATGGCGGCCTTGATGGCGACCTTGTCCGGCTTTCCGGCTTTGGCAATCGCCAGTGCCACGATTGCGCCGGCGTCATAGGACCGGTCGGCCGCGGGTGCTGAAGGAGCAATGCCGCCGGAGAACTGCTCGTAATTGGTGTTGAAGTATTCGGTGGAGGCCGTCGGTGTCGTGCCGGACGACGTGCCATAGGCTTCGTTGAGATACTGGGCGCCGACACTTGCGATGAAGTCCTTGGAGTTCATGCCGTCATTGAACAGGAATTTCTGCACGCCGCCGCCGGAAATCCAGGCGCGTGCAATCGTCGCGCCGTCGACGGGGGTGGAGACGAGATAGAGCGCGTCCGGTTCGCCGGTCATGGCAGCGGAGGCCTCGGACGAATAGCTTGCCTGCTTTTCGTTGTAAGGCGTGGTCGAGGTGATCGTGCCGCCGAGCTTGGTGAAGGCGGCGGTGAACTCGCCCATCAGATTGTTGCCGAAGTCGTTGTTGACGTGAACGATCGCGATCTTCTTCATGCCCTGGTCGAGCGCATATTTGGCGGCCGCAGTGCCCTGCAACGCGTCCGAAGTAATGGTGCGGAAGAAGACTCCATTGGTCTTGCCGTCGCGACCGAGTGCGGTCAGGGTCGGTGAGGAAGAGGCGGGCGAAACCTGTACCACGCCCGCCGGTGCGGTAACGGAGGTGAGGATTGGGATCGAGACTGACGAAATGATGCCGCCGATGATCACCGGCACCTTCTTGATGTTGACGAGCTGGGTCGCCTGGTCGACCGCGACATTGCCCTGGCTCTGGCTGTCGCGCGTATCCATCACGAGTTTACAGCCGCCGACACCACCTGCTTCATTGAAATCGCGGAAGGCCATTTCGACGGATTTTGCGCCTGCCTTGCCGTATTCGCCGGCCGGTCCTGTCAATTCCATCACGACGCCGACGGTGATGTCGCAGTCCTGCGACAGTGCGGACGATGTGCTGAGCGCTAGGCCCGTCAGCATTGTCGATGCGAGTACAAGATTTTTCATGTTTTTCCCCTTGTTCATGTCATTCCCCTTTGTTGAGATTGTATTTCATGATGCTGCCGTGACGCCCCGCCCGGTCGCGCTCGAGCGTGTAGACATCGCCTTCCAGTTCCGCAGATCCGACGAGCGCGGCATCGATCTCGGCAAGATCGGCGGCCGACAGCTCGACGCTGGCAATGGCCAGGTTGGCGCCGAGATGTTCGCGATTGCGTGCGCCGACGATGACCGCCGACACACCAGGCTTGCGCAGCATCGCGGCACTGGCAATCGTGGCAATATCGGCTGAATGGCGGTCTGCGATCTTGCGTAATGCCGAGAGTAGTGTCTGGAAAAGCTCCCAGCCGCCGAGATCATCGATGATCAGCTTGTATTTTGTCAGCGAGCGGTTTTCCAGCGGATGCTCGGGCTCAGGCTTGCCGAGCCAGCGATCGGAGAGAAAACCTCCCGCGACGGTGCCATAGCAGAACAGCGAAAAGTCGTGTCGTTTCGCCAGCGTTACCATCTGTTTTTCCGGGCGTCGGTCGAGCAGCGAATATTGCAGCTGCAGCGAGGTGAAGGGAATGCCGGCATCGATGATGGCGTCGACATGGTCGCTGTCGAAATTGGTGCCGCTGATCTTGTCGATCCGGCCCTCGGCCTGCAGTTCCTTCAACCAGCCGAGCGTGTCGAGCCAGGCCGGCATCTCGTAGTCCCACCAGTGGAATTGCACGAGATCCAGCCGGTCAAGATTGAGGCGCTTGCGCGAGGTGTCGACGACACTTTCGACATAGGCCTTGGTGATGGTCGGCAGCACGCCGAGGTCCGGCACGAACTTGGTGTGCACGCGCACGCGATCAAGGGCCGCCTGCCCACGTAGGTCTCGGTAGCGCAGTCGAAAGCGGCCGATCAGGTCTTCGACGCCGGTATAGATATCGGCGCAGTCGAAGGTGGTGATGCCGGCATCGGCAAAGGCCACCATGTCGTCGATCGCCACCTCCTCATCCACTGCACCATGGCCGCCAGCCAGCTGCCAGCCGCCGCGAATGACGCGCGAAATTTCATAGCCAGGGGCGACGGTGATGCGTTGCATGGTCACGGTTCTCCTTTTTCCAGGGGTACAGCCGTGGTTGCGGCATGGCTGAAGCGGCGGAGCCCGGTGCGCCGGATCCTCAGTCGTGTCGAGCAGTTAGGATCGGGGCAGGCGATATCGCTGTCCGTGGTCATCCAGTCATGGGCATGGGTCGGGCGTTGCTTTGCCGCCAGAAGCGGCATGACCGAAGCCAGCGAATAGATGGATATCCCCTGTCCGGGCGGCAGATACAGCATCTCGCCGTGGAGTTCGAAATAGTCGCCCGGCTTTGCGCCGCAGTAAACGGTGCCGCCGTCCGGCACCACGACGTCGACCCTGAGATCGAAAAGCTCGAAAATATCGTCAACTTCGCCCATGACAGGTTCCTTACGCCGCCTCTTCGCCGGCATCGAGACGCCCGCGCACAAGGTCAAAGGAACGGCCGATGTCGTTGGCCAGTGCGATGACCGCTGCCTGCTCGTCGCGCGCTTCGAGCGCCTCGACGATCGACCAGTGGTGATTGGTTGCGGCCAGTCCACCTTGCTCGTCGTGGATATGGGCGGCTGCGCGCACAACCGGGCCCGACTGGAGCCAGAGGCTTTCCACCATGGGGATCAGTACCCGCGAACAGGCAGCCCGGTAAATCTGGAAATGGAACCGCTGGTTGATTTCTGAGGTGACCGGACCGACGTCCTGGCCGTGTCGTTCAAAGGCGGCCTCGCAGTCCCTGTTGGTCTGCTTCAAGCCTTCGAGATCGGCTGCCGTTAACTGCTTGCAGGCCAATGCCGCAAGGCGTCCTTCGATCAGGATGCGAGCCCGCTCAAGATCGTCAAGTCTTTCCCGTGTGATCAGAGGCACGCGAACGGAGCGGTTCGGGAGAGCTTCCAGAGCCTGTTCAGAGACAAGCCGACCGAGCGCCTCACGCACCGGCATGGTGCTTGTCTTCAGCCGATCCGCCAAATCGACGATACGCAGCATGTCTCCGGCAGCAAAGCCGCCATTGATCAATGTGCGGCGTAGCTGTCCATAAACGCGGTCCTGAACCGTCTCACGCTCTACGGGTATCAGGCCGGGGGTAAGGGGGGCATCTACAGGGCCGACCGTTTCCGTAATTCCTGCCATCGCGTGCCTTCAAGGAAATATCGGTTGATTTTCGTTCACGTGTAAAGTTTGATCAAACATCACCAATCAAATCAAGGCCTCTTTTTCACGATGATCGCCGATACCGTCCATGCACCTGCTTTGCCTTCCGGGGCAGCGCCGCCGTCTATCGAGGCGCGGCGACTGACGAAGCGTTTCGATGGGTTGACGGTTGTTTCCGATATGTCGCTTGAGCTCGCGCACGGTGAAATGTTGGGCCTGATCGGCCCGAACGGGGCGGGTAAGACGACGATGTTCAACCTCCTCGCCGGCAGTTTGAAGCCAAGTGCGGGCGAAATCTGGATTGGCGGCCGCGAAGTGTCCGGCGAGCCTCCCGAGCGACGCATCGCCCATGGGGTTGCCCGTACCTTCCAAATTCCACGGCCGTTCCTCGAGATGAGCGTGCTTGAAAACCTGCTGGTCGGGGCGCAAAAGCAGGTTGGCGAGCGGCTTTTTGCCAATTTCATGACGCCAGGTCTGGTCCGTCGCGAGGAAAAGGCGGCGCTGAAGAAAGCCCATGATTTGCTGGATTTCGTCACGTTGTCGAGGCTTGCGCATGAACCGGCGCGTGTGCTTTCGGGCGGCCAGCGCAAGCTGCTCGAACTGGCCCGCGTGCTCATGGCCGATCCCCAGGTCATCCTGCTCGACGAACCGGCCGCCGGGGTAAATCCGGCCCTGCTCGAAGTAATCATCGAACGCATTGTGGAGTTGAATGCGCAGGGCCGGTCTATCCTACTGATCGAGCACAATATGGAAATGGTGTCGAGACTGTGTTCCCGCGTAGTCGCCATGGCGCTCGGCAAGGTGCTGGCTCAAGGAGCGCCGGTCGAGGTTGCGGCCAATCCGGCCGTTATCGACGCCTATCTGGGCGGTGGCGCATGACCGCCAGCATTCTTGCGACGTCCGCACTGGTTGCGGGCTATGAACCGGATCTGCCGATCGTTCGCGGCGTTGATTTCGCCGTGGCGAAAGGCGAGCTTGTTGTTCTTCTGGGCCCGAATGGCGCCGGCAAATCCACCTTCGTAAAGGCGATTGCGGGGATGGTGCCGGTCCATTCCGGTTCGATCCATCTGGCGGGCAGGGACATCACCAAGGTCCCACCGCATCGCAAACTGGCGGAAGGTCTGGCCTTCGTGCCGCAGACGGAAAACGTTTTTGCCAGCATGAGCATCCTGGAGAACCTGCAGATCGCTGTGGCGCTCCTTCCCAAGGCCAACCGCCAGCCCATGATCGAGGCTTTGTTTGCCCGCTTTCCCGATCTTGCCATCAAGCCCAGACGACTGGCAGGCGCACTTTCCGGCGGCCAGCGACAGATGCTGGCGGTCGCGCGGGCACTGGCACTGAATCCGCCGGTTCTGATCCTCGATGAACCTTCCGCCGGCCTGTCGCCAAAAATTGTCGGCGAGGTGTTTGCCATGCTCAAGCGCATCAACGGCGATGGCGTCACGATTGTCCTGGTCGAGCAGAACGTCAAGGCGGCGATGGCGATTGCCGATCGCGCCGTCATCCTGGCAGAGGGGTGCATTCGCCACGAAGGGACGCCGGCGGCGCTTGCCGATGATCCGCTGATCGGCAAAATCTATCTCGGCACCGCTACGCATGTCTCCAGCGAGGCTGCCCGATGAACCCGCAATTTCTCATGGATGGACTGATTGCCGGCGCGATCATCGGACTTGGCGCGATCGGTGTGACGCTCACCTATTCGATCCTGCGCTTTTCCAACTTCGCCCATGGTGAGCTTCTGTCCTGGGGCGCCTATCTGGCGCTTGGCATCAGTAGTGCGATCGGTGTGTTGGGGGCAGGGTGGACCACGCCTATAGGTCCGTTCTCGTTCGGCTGGTCGCTACCGATAGCAGCCGTCCTGGCTGTCATCGTGACCGGCCTTCTGGCGCTTGCCGTCGATGCGGCGCTATTTTCCAGCTTCCGGCGACGGGGTAGTGCGATCATCATCATGGTCATGGCAAGCTTTGGCGCATCGCTGGCGTTGCGCAGCCTGCTCGAATTCCTGTTCACCTCCAAGCCCGCCTATTTCACCCAGGCACTGCAGATTGCCATGAAGCTTGGTGGCGGTCTGCGCGCCACACCGGACCAATTGGCCATGCTAGCCGTGGCGTTGATCGCAGTCGTGGCCGTGCACCTTGTGATGACACGGACCGACATCGGTCGCGCCATGCGCGCAGTCAGCGAAAATCCCGGCCTTGCCGGGATTGCCGGGATCGATGTGCGCCGGGTGATCCGAACCGCCTGGTTCTTAGGTGCAGCTCTTGCCTGCATTGCCGGCATGATGAGCGGACTTATCATCCAGATCCGCCCCTATCTCGGCCACGACCTCCTGCTGCCGCTGTTTGCCGCCGCCATTCTCGGCGGCATTGGCTCCGTTCCGGGAGCAATGATTGCCGGCCTCTTCATCGGTCTCTGCGAGGCCTTTACGGTCCAGATCATCGGGGCGGAATGGCGCTCGGCAGTGTCGTTTGCGATCCTCATTGCCGTCCTTCTTGTTCGACCTCGCGGTCTGTTTGGAAAAGCGTCATGATCCTGGACCTTGTCGCCTATGGCGCATTCTTTCTCACTATGGCTCTGACCTATGCGATCATCTGCCTTGGGCTCAACGTACAATGGGGTATGACAGGTCTGTTCAATGTCGGCATTGCTGCCTTCGTCGCCGTCGGCGCATATACCTCGGCAATCCTCACCACTCCGCAAACCGCCGAACGTTTCGGTGGATTCGATATGCCGATCGCCATCGGTTGGCTGGGGGCTGCTATCGTCTCGGGATTGCTCTCGTGGGGTGTCGGCGCACTCACCATTCGGCTGAGGGCCGATTACCTAGCGATTGCAACCTTCGGCGTTGCGGTCACGGTCCAGCTTTGCATGCTGAATTTGCAGCCGTTGACCGGCGGTGCCTTTGGGATCGGCTTCATCCCTCGGCCCTTTGCCGGCCTGCAAGGCGACGCCCTGTTGTTCGCTCTTGCCAATTGCGGCCTGTTGGCGCTCGTCGTGCTCGCGCTTTATGCCGGACTTCAGCATCTGGCCCATAGCCCATGGGGGCGCGTCTTGCGCGCAATTCGCGAGGATGAGGTTGCGGCGCAGGCGCTCGGCAAGAGACCGACCAGCTTTCGGCTGCAGGCCTTCACCGTCGGTGGTGCCATCATGGGGCTTGCCGGCGCTGCCCAGGCGCATTTCATCGGCTTCATCGCTCCTGACAACTATATGCCGATCCTCACCTTCCAGGTTTGGGCCATGCTGATCGTTGGCGGTTCCGGCAATAATCGTGGCGCCATTGCCGGCGCGATCCTCGTCTGGGGTCTGTGGGCGTTAACCGCAGCTGCCGTCTCCGCATTCGTTCCGCCCGAAGATCAGGCGCGCGCCGCCGCACTGCAAATCGTTGCGATCGGCGTCGGCCTCTGCCTCATGCTGTTGCTGCGTCCGCGCGGTCTGTTCGGCGAAGTCAGCCCGCTCTCCCGCCTGCGCAACAAATTGCCTTTATCCGCCAAGGAATAATCACCATGCATCCAGACCGCACAAACCTTGCACCGGGGCTTTCGATCAGTCGGCTTGTCTGTGGCCTCTGGCAGGTCGCAGACATCGAGAAAGACGGCAGCACAATTGACCCGGAGCACGGTGCCAACGCGCTCCAGGCCTATGCCGAGGCTGGCTTCGACACATTCGACATGGCAGACCACTATGGTTCGGCAGAGATCATTACCGGCCATCTACTCAAGCGCATGCCTGTCGGATCCGGGCGGCCCGTCGCCTTCACCAAATGGTGCCCCGAGCCTGGTCCGATGACCCGCGATGTTGTGCGACGCGGTGTTGAGGAGAGACTGGAAAGGCTTGGCACGCAAAAGGTCGATCTGCTGCAGTTCCATTGGTGGACCTTTGAACATCCTGCCTGGCTGGATGCCCTGCACGAGATGCAGGCGATGAAGGAGGAAGGGCTGATCGGTGCGCTCGGCCTGACAAATTTTGACGCAGCCCATCTGGGTCTCGCCCTTGCCGACGGTATCGAGATTGCCAGCAACCAGGTGTCCTTCTCCCTGATCGACCGGCGGGCGGCGGGTGACTTGTCAGTGCTGTGTCAGAAGACGGGTGTAAAGCTTCTCGCCTACGGCACCCTTTGCGGGGGCTTTCTTTCCGAAAAATGGCTCGGGCAGCCCGAACCGGCATCGATCCCAGACTGGAGTCGTTCGAAATACAAACGTTTTATCGATACCGCGGGCGGCTGGGCCGTTTATCAGGGAATTCTGAAAGCAGCATCTGATATCGCGCGCAAACACGGCGTGTCCATTTCGAACGTGGCCAGCCGCTTTATCCTCGAACATCCGGCGGTCGCCGCCACGATCATTGGCGCAAGGCTTGGCGAAAACGAGCATCGCGACGACAATTTGAGGGTCTTTACCTTCACGCTCGACGATGACGATAGAGCTCTTCTCGGGACGGCCTTTGCCGCCAGCACGCCGATCCCGGGCGATTGCGGCGACGAATACCGCAAGCCGCCCTTTCTCACTGCCTCCGGCGATCTCAGCCATCACCTGGACGCGATCCCGTCCGTTTACAACGCTGCACCCGTGCCGGGCCGCAAGGATCGCTGGCGTGTCTCGTCCGGCAGTATTTGGGAGCCTCTGGCGGGTTATAGCCGGGCCGTTAGGACAGGCGACCGCATCTTGGTGTCGGGTACGACTGCGACGCATGGCAGCAACCGCTGTGTTGCACCCAACGATGCCGGTGCCCAGGCCACCTATATCCTCGACAAGATCGCGGCGTCGATTACCGCACTTGGCGGACGCATGGAGGATGTCGTGCGCACGCGCATCTATCTCCGGGATGCTTCGCAATGGGAGCCGGTGTCGCGTGCCCATGGTCGCTTTTTCTCAGAAATCCTTCCCGCCAATACACTGATTGAAGCAGGAAACCTGATTGGCGATTATGAGGTGGAGATCGAGGCTGAGGCGGTGCTGGAGGCGCAATGACGGCGGCGCCGCTGCTGCCAGGTATTCCAACTTGAAAGCGATGTCCGACGAGGATTCTGTCTTTGGGGGGGCGTCTGTCGCGCACCATGTATTGAGGCGTGAAGTTTGCCGTTATCGCAAATTGAAGTCATTCTTGTACAGGAGGAACGCTGGCTCTTCATCGTTCAGGCCAACTGGCCGTTTTATTGGAGGCGCTCTTAGGCACCGTTCCTGTTTCCGTGACCATCGAACCCTGAGCCGAAGTATCAGTCATGGTTCACTAAAAAATAAGCTTGAGCAGCTACATACGCGCTGAATGTTCGTAACTGCTTGGGATAGCTGGAACGTTGGATCTCGCAACTGTACTACTACTTCACAAATCCTCGTTCCTGGTTGGTGCGTTCTGCTTTGCGTATGTAAAATGGCAATCACCACAGGCGTCCAAAGGACTTGGGTCTCTAGCCGTAGGGTTCCTGCTTCTCGCCTTTGCATCAACCGTTGCTGGCTGGGGCGAGAAAGAAGCCCTTCCTTTCCGAGTCTGGACGATTGGAAGTTTCTCGGTTGGGGTATTGGGATACGCCGCGATATGGGTCGGTATCAAGCGACTGAGTAGCGGCAATGTCGACGTGAAGGACTGGATTTCACTGTTCCTGCCCGCCTTGGTCGTAGCTGTTGCACTGGCGACAGGATTTCATCTGGACAATCAGAGCCGTGGGACGATGTTCAACGCGAACGCTTCCATTTTCCTGGGAGCGTCAGCAGTCAAGATTTTGTGGGATAACCAGCGTGAGCCCTTGTCGGCGCGCTTCTTGCTTGGTGCGACACTTGCAGGAGCGACAGCTCTGACGGGTTTGGTGCTCTCGGGTATAGCAGGGTGGCAACACATAGCTGACGATGTCCGGTTTTACTTTTTTCTCCTCATAATCTGTCATTTTGCGGTTTCCCTCTTTGCCTTGATTTTCGTAAACGAACGCGCGGAAGCCGAGCTTCGAAAGCTTCTCGAGACCGATGTGTTAACCGGTGTGAAAAACCGTCGCTGGTTCTATTCCAAACTTCCCGCATCCCTCAGCCCTGGTGATTGCTTCATCATCCTGGATATCGATCACTTCAAGCGTGTGAACGATCAGCTTGGTCATGAAGGTGGCGATGTGGCGCTGAAGGCGGTGGCCCTGGAGGTGGCGCGGCAGTTGAGACCGGGAGATGCATTTGCTCGGCTCGGCGGGGAGGAGTTCGGAATCTTTGTCCGCGATCACGATGAAGCAGGCGCTAGAATGCTGGCGGAACGTATTCGCATGGCTATTCGGGTGCTTAACGTCGAATATTCGACACCCATTTCACTGAGTATCAGCGCGGGTGTTGGGGTCTGCAAGGAGCCGCAACGCCCCGAAGACCTTTTTAAGGCAACCGATAAGGCGCTGTATGCTGCAAAGGGCCTCGGCAGGAACAAGGTGGTGTTGGTTGACGAGATGCAGGTAGCTTCACTCTCCCATCCTGAATCTGTCAGGTCGCGTTGAAGGAATTCTAACGACCTGTTGTAAGGCTTGATGGGCAGCGCGGCCGAAATTCCCGGTGAGAAGTTCTCACATGTGGTTGAGCTGGATGCTACCTAAAGGCTCAGTGTGAAACCCGTCGATCGGGGAATCGCGACGACTAGGCTGCGAATGTTTGCAGGTCCGGAAATATTCGAGTGCCGTCTCGCGCGGATATGGCCTGATAGAACTGCCAATTGGCCAAGTGCAACGTTTCTTAACGCAATGACATCCCGCCGGAGACGGTGATCGTTAGGGTCCATTCCGGATCATCCGCAGGTGCAACTGCCTGCAGATCAAACGGAAGGTCATTGCCATGAGTGGGATATCCCGTTCAAAATTGTTGAAAGGGCGCCCGTTGATGGGCGCCGTGTTGATGTGGTTTGCCTGTGTGCCCGCTGCACTGGCGCAGGAGCAGATGCCGGTCACGGTGGTCGTTGCCCGACAGAGCGCGGTCACAGAACAGATCCCGGTTGTCGGCTCGCTGGCTGCGAGAGAAGAGATCGAAGTTCGTCCCTTCATTCAGGGTCAGATGATTGAAACAATCCTGGTGGAGACGGGACAATATGTCGAGAAGGGCCAGGCACTGGCCGGGCTCGATACGACCGAAGCGCGGATGCTGCTCGACAAGAATTCGGTCAGTATCCTGCGAGCCAAGGCAGCGGTGGCCGTAGAGGCAAGTAAACTCGACGTTGCCAGTGTGACCGAGGCGGAAACCCGCAAGACGTTGGAGCGCAGCCGTGCCTTGCAACCAAAGGGCGCCGTTTCGCGGCAATTGCTGGACGAGCATCAGAACGCCCATTCCCGCGCGCTCGCGGAATTGGGGTTGGCCCGTCAATCGCTGGCCCTTGCCGAAGCCGATGGGCAGATCATTGCACGTGAACGCGAGGAGATCGAGCTGACGATTGCGCGCAGCATGGTGCGCGCGCCCCAGGCGGGTCTGGTTCTGAGGCGAGCGGCCCGGATTGGCGCTGTGACGTCCAGTTCGGCCGCGCCGCTTTTCGTGATCGCCAAGGATGGGCTCATCGAGTTTGTGGCGCAGGTGACGGAAACGAGCTTTGTACGGCTTCACGAAGGGATGCGCGCCAGTATCGTCTTAGCGGGCGATGCGGCATCTGTCGGAGGTAGGCTGAGGCTCAATGCGGCCGAACTCGACCCAGCGACACGCAGTGGCGAAGTGCGGATCGAACTGGACGCGGTCGAAGGCCTGAAGCCTGGTGTTTTTGCGCGCGGCAGCATCAACGCATCGACGCGTCATAACATCCTGCTACCCGGAAGCGCCGTCAAAACCATCGGCGGTTTCAACAGCGTCTTCGTGGTGAAAGGTAGTGTCGTGGGCATTCGCCAGGTCTCCGTCGGCGCGCGCCAGGACGGGTCGGTGGAGATTGTCAACGGCGTGATTGATGGTGAAATGGTCGTGCTGAAATCGGCAGGGTTCCTCAAAGCTGAGGAAAAGGTGCAACCGGTCATCGTTAGAATGGATAGGCCCGCGGAAAACGAGCTGGCAGCCTCTCTGCGCGCACCGCAGCCAACGGGAGCAGTCCAGCGATGAACGGCAATATTTCGGCCTGGGCGATCCGCAATCCGCTTCCCTCCATTCTTTTGTTCGTCGTTCTCACCATTGTCGGGCTCTACAGCTTTGCCCGGCTGCCCATCACCTATTTCCCGACGATCGTCACCCCGGAAGTCAAGGTGACTGTGGAACAGTCTGGTGCAACGCCGGTCGAACTGGAAACAGAGGTCACGCGCCTGGTTGAAAATGCCATCGCCTCGCTGCCGGCCATCAAGGAACTGTCATCGACAATAGGTGAGGGCCGCTCGGTCACGACCGTGGAATTTGAACTCGGCCTCGTTTCACCGGACCGGGCAATGGAAGACGTGCGCGATGCGGTCGCCCGCATCAGGGGAGATCTGCCAGGCACAATTGACGAGCCGGTGATCGAACGCATCGAGGAAGAGGCGCAATCCGTTGTCACTTATGCGGTCTCCAGCCATGATATGACGCAGGCCGACCTGTCGTGGTTCGTCGATGATACCGTAACGCGTGAACTGCAGGGGCTTGCCGGCGTTGGGCGGGTGGAGCGGATCGGCGGGGCCGACCGGGAAATCCATGTCGAGCTGGATGCCGATCGACTGCAGGCGCTTTCACTTTCGGTCAGCACTGTCAACGAGACGATCATGCAGACCCAACTCGACCGTTCCGGCGGGCGCAGCGAGTTGGAGGGCAGGGAGCAATTGTTGACGACCCTGGCGGCGGCAAAGACAGTGGCCGAACTGGCGAACCACCGCATCTCGCTTTCAGGCGAAAATTCCGTACGCCTCGCAGATGTGGCCAATGTGCGCGATACAGTTGCCGAAGCCCGCAGCTTTGCGACGTTGAATGGTGCGGACATCGTCGGCTTTGCCATCTACCGTTCTCAAGGCGCAAGCGACGTGGCTGTCGCGGAGAAGGTGGCCGCTTCCGTCGAAAAACTGCGCGGGTCTCGTCCCGACCTGCGCTTTACGGCCGTCGATGACAATGTGTCCTACACTGCCGGCAACTATCACTCCGCCATGGACACGCTGATCGAGGGTGCTGTCCTCTCGATTGTTGTCGTTTTCCTGTTTCTACGAGATTGGCGAGCGACCCTGGTCGCGGCTGCTGCTTTGCCGCTGTCGATTATTCCAACCTTCTTCGCACTCGATCTGCTGGGGTTCTCACTCAACATCCTCAGTCTTCTGGCCATCACGCTTGTCACCGGCATTCTCGTGGATGATGCCATCGTCGAGATCGAGAATGTTGTGCGCCACCGCAACATGGGAAAATCCGCCTATCGAGCGGCACTCGATGCGTCAGATGAGATCGGACTTGCGGTGATCGCAATCTCCGCGACCATTATTGCGGTGTTTGCGCCGGTCGGCATGATGAGTGGCGAAGTCGGCCTCTATTTTCGCGAGTTCGGCCTGACGGTTGCAATCGCGGTGTTCTTTTCCTTGGCGGTGGCGCGCCTGATCACGCCGATCATGGCGGCGTATATCATGACCCGCGCACCGACAACTGTGGAGCACAGGGGACAGGCGATTTCGGCATATGAAAGGCTCTTGCGGTTGAGTTTGAGGTCGAAGTGCATAACCGTCGTATCCGCCTTCGGCTTGTTCGGCCTCGCTGTTATGTCGTTGATATCATTGCCGACGACCTTCCTTCCGGCGGAAGATACCGGGCGCCTGATGCTGACTGTCGAATTGCCACCGGGCGCGACACTTGCTGAAACCCGTGCCGTGACGGATGGGATTGCGGCCAAGGTCAGTCAAATGGAAGAGGTGGAGGGCGTGCTCATACGTGCTGGAGCGAGCATGGGCGGCCAGCAAGACGTGCGTTATGCGGTCGTGTCGATCGATTTGAAGCACAAGTCGCAGCGATCCCGCACGTCTTTCGTCATCGAGGCGGAAATTGAGGAAGCATTGGTCACAATGCCCGATGTGCGGCTTCGCTTCCTCAATAATCGCGGCGGCCGTGACGTCTCGTTTGCCGTGTTGGGTAGCGATGGCGCCGCAGTGCAGAGGGTCTCTGATGCGATACTGCGTGATATGGAGCAAGACGGGCATTTTGTCGGCCCGGCCAGCGACAATGTTGCCATGCGTCCAGAACTGAGAATGACCGTGGACACCGATAAGGCGGCGACAATGGGGGTCACTGCGGCTGCGATTGCCAGCACGATGCGCATATCGACGGTCGGCGACGTTGATTCACGGATGGCAAATTTTACGGATGGTTCCAGGCAGTTACCGATCCGGGTGTTGCTTGACCCCGCAGCGCGCAGTCGGCTGCCGATTTTTGAAACACTCAGCCTGCCCCGTGCCGACGGCGGTCAGGTGCCTTTGTCTGCGGTGGCTGAAATCAGTTTGGAGGAAACAGTCGCCGCAATAGACCGTTTCGACCGCCAACGGCGCATCGAGATCGGCGCGGATATGGCCGGGGGGCTGACGTCTGGCCAGGGGCTTGAACGCCTGTTGCAGTTGCCGAGCGTGAAGAACGTGCCCGATGGCGTGCGCGTTCAGGCGACTGGCGATTCCGATACGGAAGGTGAGGTTTTTGAGAGTTTCGCGGTCGCCATGGGTGCCGGCATCCTGCTGGTGCTGATCGTGCTGATACTGCTGTTCAAGAGCGTCTTGTCGCCCTTCACCATTCTTGCATCTCTGCCGCTTTCAATTGGTGGCGTGACTGCAGCGCTGCTTTTGAGCGGCCATGCGATATCACTGCCTGTGGTGATCGGAATTCTGATGCTCATGGGCATCGTGACCAAGAACGCCATCATGTTGGTCGATTTTGCAATCGAGCGCGAGGCGCATGGTCTTTCCCGGGTCGAGGCGATGGTCGAGGCGTGCCTGGAGCGCATCCGCCCCATCGTGATGACGACGCTTGCAATGGCTGGTGGCATGCTGCCGTCTGCCTTCGGTGTCGGTGATGGCGGAGAGTTTCGGGCCCCGATGGCGATCGCGGTCATCGGTGGGCTGCTTGTGTCCACGCTGCTGTCACTGATCGTCATCCCGTCGCTGCATCTCATCCTATCGGGTTTCAGCGATCACCTTGCCCTGGTCTTCAGGCCATACCTCCCGTCGGCCGAAGCAAGCGACGGAAACCGCTGACGATTGTGTGTCAGATGCAGTTGCCCTTGATGTCGCGACGCTTGATGGTCGGACACTCGATGACGGGATTGGCATTTTACATGCCGGTCTCGTCATCTTTCTGCGTAGCATTTAACAGCGCGTAACATATCGTTAAGCGAAAGCCGGAGCGTACATGGGACAAAACGAAAAGGTTTCATCCCAACGAGGTTCTGAACGAACATGAATTACGCCCGGCATCCGTTCTTCCAGCATTATCGTATCAACGCCCTGCGGGCCCTCGGCGGTCTAGGATTCTGCCTGATCGCTTTTACTGCCGCACCGCCGGCCTCTCCAGTGTCGAATGTCATGTTCGCGGGGGCCGGACTGCTGGCTATCTTTGTCGCGATTGCCGGCCGGGCATGGACGCTGTTCTATATTGGTGGACGCAAGAACTCCGAGTTGGTGACTATGGGTCCCTATTCGATTTCTAGGAACCCACTTTATGTCTTTAGCCTGATCGGCATTGCCGGTATCGGCGCGCAGACCGGAAGCCTGCTGTTGACGGGTTTGTTCCTCACGGCAGCCTATTTTGCCTTCGATATGGCCGTGCGTGGTGAGGAGGCTTATCTGGCCGGCCGCTTTGGTCGAGATTTTGACGATTACAAGCGGATGGTACCCCGTCTTTGGCCCGATTTTTCGCTGTGGCGGGAATGCGCCGACGTACCGCTAAGGTCGGCCGGCGCTATCGGCAGCCTGAGGGATGGAATCGTCTTTCTTGGTGCCTGGATTGTAATCGAACTCGTCAAAGTGGCCCAGCTCGCGGGTCTCCTGCCGGTCATATGGGTCTTGCCGGCCTGACATCGCTGCCTGTCAATCGTCGTCACAAAATGTAATAAAGCGCAACATTTTTGGTTTGCGCGCGGGGTAGTGTGCATGCTTTCGGACTTGCAGGGGATACGGCAGTGCAGGGCAACACCACGAATGCTAAAATTCTGATCGTCGAGGATGACCCGGAGATCGGCAAGCTGCTTGCGCTTGCCGTGCAGGAAAACGGAATGGTCGCGACCGTTGCAGAAGACGGGCACGTGATGAATGCGCTGCTGCGTAGTAACGAATTCGATCTCATCATCCTGGATGTCATGCTGCCGGGCGAAGACGGGTTGAGCACCTGCCGGCGCATCCGTTCCGTAAAGACGACTCCGATCATCCTTCTGACAGCACTCGGCGAAGAGGTCGATCGCATCGTCGGGCTCGAAGTCGGTGCTGACGATTACGTGACAAAGCCATTCAGCCCCAGAGAAGTTGTCGCGCGCATCCGCAGCCTGCTGCGGCGCGCTTCATACGGCCTAGTCAACAATGCTGTCCCGCGGACACTGCGCTTTGAAGGCTGGCAGATCGATCCGCTACGCCGACAAGTGCACGACCCGAGCAACGCCCGTGTCGCAGTGACCACGACTGAATTCGACCTGCTGCTGGCCTTCTGCCGCAATCCTGGCCGCGTGATCACCCGGGAAGAGCTCCTGTCGCTCACCCATACCGGTCTCGCAGGCCCCATTGAGCGTAGTGTCGACGTGCATATCAGTCGGTTGCGACAGAAGATCGAGGCGGATCCGAGGAATCCCGTCCTGCTGCAGACTGTCAGGCTCGGCGGCTACATGTTCACTGCCAGCGTCGATCAAGCTTAGAGTTTGGCGGAAAGCTACCGCTCGGCTGGATCAAACAGACCGCCTGATTGTCCAGCCGGACTGGCCGTTGGGCGTGCAAGCCTGTCACGCTCTGCCGCTTTCCTTGATGCCAACAGAATGCCTTCGGCCGGCGATGAGACGCCTTGGGGCAATATCCAAGTCGAGAGCCGAAAAAAGCCGGCGCGTCGCGGCCGGCTTTCTTCGCGCGCGTCTTGGTTCTGGATCAGAACTTGTAGCCGACGAACACGGACGTCGATGGCTGCAGCTTTTCGTCTACAATCGGGCTGTCGGCGGCATCGCCTGTCAATACGCCGAGGCTCGCCTCGCCGCGCACCAGCCAATTCTCGGTGAGCATGTAGGTGGCAGACGCCGACACTTCGACACGTTTGAAGCCGGCTTCAGTCTGGTATTCCGGAAGGCCGGAGTTTCCAGACTGCACAGCGTTGACGCCGAAATAGGATTCCATGTGCTTGTCGTTGGCAATCAACGCCTCGACGCCTACGCCCAGGATCAGCCTTTCAGTGACCGGCGCCTGGTATTCGGCGCCGATCGTACCGATCAGGCTTTCGCTGCCATCGATGGTCTGGTCAATCGTGGCATAGAGTTCAAGGCTGTTCCAGGTGTAAGAGGCCTTTGCGCCCACAGTTGCAGCGAAGTCGATCTCGCCGAGCCCCTTGAGCCGGTCGCCGTCGTCTTCATCACGACCGCTTTCGTAGCCGACCCTGCCGGCCAGTGCAAAACCGTTATGTTCAATCGCGGTAATCGTCACGCCGGTGGGATCAATTTCCAGCCATTCGCCATAGGTGAAGACGATGACGGGTATCGGGCTGACGGTGAAGTTTTCGCTTCCTTCATATTCCGGCTCGTAGCTACCGCCGGCGCCGACGATCAGGCTCCAGTTGCGATCGGTTTTGGGGTTGAGGCGCGCCTGATCGAAGGGGGGTTCCGGCGATTGTTCTGCAAGGATGGCGTCGGCGGAATAGGCGACCGAGCCTGTCCCTGTCAGGGCGAGAGTGACGCCGAAGGCGCCTGAGAGGAGGGCGCTCGAATGATGTCGCCGGTTGGTCCGTTGGATAAATGACATGGGTGCTCCAGTGATTTGACACGGGGCCGCCGGCATTCGCCCTCGGACCGTGTGTGCAACACCTGTCTCCTGTCACGGATAGACCTCGCCGGGCGTGTCTTTGTGTTAAACTTTGTTGCAGTCGGGCGTATGGCGTATGAAGGACAATTGAAGACCGCAGACATTCCGGGTTTCTTGCTTCTGTTCGCTGTCGCAAAGAAACAAAACTTAATATGGAAATTCAGCGCAACAATCTATTCTCGGCGCTCCGGTGCCAGCACGTGCCGGTTCGTTTCGTGTGTCGGGCAAGATCGCCCTGGGAGGGATTTTGGGACTTCGCTTCCGGCTGCCGAATTCAACTATTCACGGGCAGATCACGGCCATCATTCTCGTTTGTCTGGTGATCGTGATCATTACCGGCTCTATGTTGGAGCGCTGGGTCAAGGCGGACTACAACATTCCTGATCTGGAAGGCCTTTCGGACCGGCTCTCGGCCGTTGCCTCTGTCCTTGCTGCCGCCACCCCATCGGAAAGAGACACGATTGTCGCGACTGCAAATCGCGGCGACTGGCACCTGTCGCTGAAGCCGCTGTCCTACGCGGCGCAGTTCACGACGTCTTCACCGGACGAGCCGTTCATTCAGTCGGCGATCGACTGGCTTTTTCCGCCGGACAACAACACGACGCCGTTCGGTGGCTGGCGCACTTTCGTCGGGACCCAGCGCGTCATGGCCGCCAAGGTCGATGACGATTTAATTCTTGTGATGGAACAGATGCCTGGCAGTTTTTTACGCAGCGATGCTGTGAGTTTTGGTTCCAACTATCTCGTCGCGCTGGTGACGCTGATCATCCTGTTTTCGATGTTCGCTGTGTGGGCGATTACCAGCCCCTTGCGGCGGATCGCGGCGGCGGCAATGGAGGCGGACATCTCGCTCGGATCAGCGCCATTCGAGGAGCGGGGTAGCGTTGAGATCGTTGCCCTTGCGCGTGCACTCAATGCCATGCAACGCCGAATCTCGACTATGGTCGAGGCGCGCACCCGCATGCTGCGCGGCATCAGCCATGACTTGCGTACTCCATTGACGCGGTTGCGGCTGCGTGCCGAACGTGTCGGCGAAGAAGAGGTTCGCGAGGCGTTGCTGGTCGATATCAAGCGGATCGATCATCTCCTTAAGGAGAGCCTTGGCTATCTGCGCGACAATCATCAGCGCGAGGCGTCGCAACGCGCCGATCTGGCCTCCGTGCTGCAGACAGTGTCTGACGAGTTTGCCGATATGGGCCATGACGTGACCTATTACGGCCCGTCGCATTTGATCGCAGAGTTCAAGCCGCGCGCCCTGACGCGCGCCGTGACGAATCTTTGTGAAAACGCGGTGAAATTTGGAACCAAGGTCGATGTCACACTCACCGAGGCAATGGGCGAGGCGGTGGTCGATGTCGCTGATGACGGACCGGGTATTTCAGAGCAACATCGCGCGCGAGTGCTCGAGCCATTTTACAAGATCGACGCAGCACGCCGAGGTGCCAATGCGGGTTTCGGTCTCGGCCTCTCAATCGTTTCAGAAATCGTTGAGGCGCATCATGGACGCTTGCAACTGCTGGCCCGCCAACCCACCGGACTTATAGCGCGCATCAAGATTCCGCGAAGTCTCAGCAAGAGCAAGGATTAGGCCAGGATCACAGCTTGAGCAAATTGGTTCCATGCATGCGTCCATCTTCAGCGCAACGATCTGGCTTCGCGGCTCAATCGGTTTCCTCACGGAAGCACCTTGCAAACGACGTCGGTTCGATTTGCACGCAAGGCCTGTCATAGCAGCCACGTGGTGTGTGATAACCGACGGAGTGTCATCTATGATCCAAAATGCAAGGCGCGGCTTTTTGATCCGCGCACCGCATCGTTCGTCGCCGTCGATCAGAGCTCGATGGTGCAGCCTAGGCGAGCAAGCGCGGCGTCGACCCAGGCGCGGTCGTTCTTTCCGAGTTTGATGTTTTCCATCTGCTTCGTCTCTGCGGCGTGCTTCTTTGATGCAGCGTCGTAGACCTCTGCGATGAATTCGATCGGTACGGATAGGAGGCCGTCGGGGTCGCCGCAGATCAGATCGCCGGGATTGATGACCATGCCGTTGATGGCGATCGGCACGTTTACCTCGCCCGGCCCATCCTTATAGGGGCCGCGATGCGTCACGCCGGCCGCAAAGACGGGAAACGATCCGGCCAAAATTTCTGCACTGTCGCGGATCGCGCCAAAAATCACGATGCCGCCAAGTCCGCGCTGTTCCGCATGAGCAACCATTAGTTCGCCGATAATCGCATTGCTCAGATCGCCGCCCGCATCGACAACCACGATGTCGCCCGGTTCTGCGATATCGAGGGCCTTGTGAACCATAAGATTGTCGCCCGGACGGGCTTTGACGGTAATCGCAGGCCCCACCATGCGCCCACCTGTGTAGTATGGACGTAGCGATGCGCCGCCTGCCATCATGCGTGCCATCACGTCACTCAGATTGGCAACTGGCAGCTCTAAGAACTTTGTGATCCAATCATTTGCGACCGTTTCCTTGCGTTTGCAGACCTTGAAGCCAAGCATTGCGTTTCCTCCGTTGAATTGTGTTAGATCTCGTCAGGTTAGGTCCGTGTTGGCCAGCGCGCGGCGATCGAATGCCTGGCCCGTCAGCACATCGACAATGTGCTGGGCGCTTTGAACCGCCATGTTTCTTAAGGCTGATCTGCTGGCGCCGCCGACATGCGGGGTGGCGATAAGGTTCGGCAGGCCCCACAGCGGGTGGTCTGCCCGCGGCGGTTCTTCTTCGAAACTGTCGAGGGCAGCACCTGCGATGATGTTTTGGGTGAGAGCGTCGAAAAGGGCAGTCTCGTCGATCACTGCGCCTCGCGATGTGTTCACCACGAATGCACCAGGTTTCATCAGGGCGAGCCGCTCTGCGTTGACAAGGTGGTGGGTTTCAGGGGTCAGCGGGCAATGCAGGCTGATGATGTCGCTGGAGGACAAGACCTCGTTTAGTTCTCGGGTTACCCGCGTACCGTCGCTATCCATGGCAAAGGGGTCGTAGGCAAGCGTTTCCATGCCTATACCCTGCGCCAACTTGGCCGCGCGCCGCCCGATTTCCCCGAAGCCGACAATGCCGAAACGGGCACCTGCAATATCGCGACCGACATACTTGGTTTTCGGCCAATTGCCGCCCTTCACTGCCGTGTTGAGGAGGTTGATGTCCTTCATCGCCGTCAGCGACAGCGTCAGGGCGAGTTCGGCAACCGACTGCGCATTGGCGGCCAGTGCCCGCAAGACAGGTATGCGGTGGGTTGTCGCCGACAGCAGATCGATATTGTCGACGCCGCTGCCGTGTTTGGCGATCACGCGTAGCCGGGGAGAGGCAGAAATTACGGTGTCGGTGATCTGGCCCTGGCGCACAAGGATGGCGTCGACCTGGTGATCGGCAGCCAGTTGAGCGAGTTTTTCCGAACCGCTGTAGCCGTCGGCATAAACTGCCTTGATCGAGAATCGCTCGAACAATTCTCCGGCTTCTGCGGCAAGTTCCGCACCTGTAACCAGCACCGAAGCCGACGCGCCCTTAGACACGCTGTGCTGAGTCGCCTTCGGCAACTCGCTGATACCACTCATCAAAACCTCCCGCTTCAATCGTTCTCTGGGGAGTGCCTCCGCCAGTGTTGACGAATGTCTATTATCGGGTATTGTACTAAATGAAAAGACGTTGTACCTAGTACAACAGTTCTTTTTACCGGAGGATGCTAAGTGCCAGGAAATTCATCAGGTGTTGTGGCGGTCGAAAGAGCCGTGTCACTGCTCGAAGCATTCAGTGAGCTCGATTATTCGCTGACGCTCGGAGAGCTTGCGCGTCGGACGGAGCTCGACAAGTCGACGGCGCTCCGCATCGCGCGATCGCTGGCCAAATCCTCGATGCTCATTCGCAACGATGACGGCAGCTGGCGCCTTGGCCCGAAGCTTGTCCGGTTGGGGGCTCTCTACCAGTCGACCTTCAAGACATCCGCTGTCGTCGAGCCGTTGCTGGCCGAGATCAGCGATGCCAGCGGCGAAAGTGCCGCCATCTACGTCAGGGAAGGCGACGCGCGTGTCTGCCTGCACAGACACGACTCAACCCAATCCATCCGGCACACCGCCCGTATCGGCGACACCTTGCCGCTTGATCGTGGCGCCCCGGGCCGGGTCATCCTGGCGTTTTCGGGCGCATCCGGTGAGATTTACGACCAGATACGCGAGCGCGGTTTCTATGCGACACATGGCGAACGGGACCCGCAGGTCGCAAGCATTGCGGTGCCGGTCTTTCGTGATGGACACAAGCTGTTCGGCTCAATGGCCTTAACCGGGCCGACGCCGCGCTTCACCGACGAAGCGATCTCAAAAAATCTTCAGATACTTCAGGTGGCCGCGCGGAAGTTGAGTGCGGCCATGGGAGGAGACCCGGTTTAGTCTTTGGCGGGGTCCGGGCCCGCACATTGTTCCAGGGAGGAACCTACGCATGCGAACTCTGAAAATTGCCGCACTGTCGGCCGGCACGATCCTTGCGGCATTTGGCTCTGCGCACGCGGAATGGCCAAATGACCGTCCGATCCAGATGATTGTTGCCTTTGCACCCGGTGGCAGCACGGATGTAATGGCCCGTGCGATGGAGCCCTTTCTCGAAAAGGAACTGGGCGCGGACATCGTAATCGAAAACCGTCCTGGCGCGTCCGGCGAGATCGCCTACACGGCATTGGCAAAATCCAAGCCGGACGGCTATACCTTCTCCTACATCAACACGCCGGGCTTCCTGTCGATGCAGGTTCAGCGCAAGCTGGGCTATGATCCGAAGACGATCAAGCCGATCGCCCGTATCGTCGATGATCCGGCGGCGATCGTTGTGCCGCAGGCTTCGGAAATCAAGACAATCGCCGACTTCGTCGCAGCGGCCAAAGCCAATCCGGGTGCCGTCTCCTTCGGTTCCTCCGGCGTCGGCACTGACGATCACCTCGCAATGATCATTCTGGGCTCCGAGACAGGCACCAAGATCACCCATATCCCGTTCAACGGTGCGGGCGAAACCCGCACCGCCATTCTCGGATCCCAGGTCACCGGCGGTGGTCTGAACATCAGCGAATTCGCCGGCAACGATACATCGGGTCTGCGGATGATTGTGAGCTTCGGCGCCGAGCGTTCGCCCCAGCTTCCCGATGTGCCGACCGCAATCGAATCCGGCTTCAATGTCGAAATGACATCCGAACGTGGAATTGCTGCGCCGCTCGAGGTGCCGGTCCAGATTTCCGACAAGATGTCAGCGGCGATCAAAGCGACACTCGATAATCCTGAATTCCAGGAACAAGCGAAGAAGCTCGCACTCCCGCTGGCCTATCTGAGCGGCCCGGACTGGGAAAAGGCGATGCCGGCGCGCCTGGACCGCTTCCAGAAGATTTGGAACGAAACGCCTTGGGTGCAGCAATGATATCCGGCGGCGAAAAACAGCGGGACTTGCCAGACATTTTGGCGGGTGGCCTGTTGATCGCATTGGGAGCGCTCGGCCTTTGGGCCGGGCGTGACTTGACCTTCGGTTCGCCTGCGATGATGGGAGCGGGATTTCTTCCCAACTCCCTCTGCGTCATCATGATGGCGATTGGTAGTTTCGTGCTGGTCAAGGGCTTGTCAAAACCCCGCCAAGATTTCGAGACGGTCAACGTCCGTCCGCTCGCAATCCTTGTGCTTGCAATTTCGGGCTTTGCATTTGCCGCCGAGAGCTTTGGCTTCATCGTCGCGTCGGTTTGGCTGCTGGTCATCGGCAGTCTTGCCGATTCCGAATCGAGATGGCGCGAAGTTTTGATTTTGACCGCGGTGCTTGCATCCTTCGGCGCGCTTCTCTTCGTCTATGGCCTCGGCGTTCAGATGCCCATCTTGCCGTTCTGACCACTTTCCGTTTTGATCGGACAAAATCATGGCTTTTCTTGATGTACTTGTGCTCGGCTTTTCCGAAGCGTTGACGCCGACAAATCTTCTCTTCTGTTTCATCGGCGCACTGCTGGGAACTTTGATCGGTGTGCTGCCGGGTATCGGACCGACGGCAACGGTCGCAATACTACTTCCCGTGACTTTCTTCTTGCCACCGCTCGGTGCGCTGATCATGTTGGCGGGCATCTTCTACGGTGCCCAATATGGCGGGTCGACAACGGCTATTCTCGTCAATTTGCCAGGTGAGGCTTCTGCAGTTGTCACTGCGATTGACGGGTATCAAATGGCGCGGCAAGGGCGCGCGGGTGCTGCACTCGCAATCGCCGCGCTAGGCTCATTCTTCGCGGGCACGGTTGCAACGATTGCCTTGGCAATTGCCGGTCCAACCCTTTCGTCCTTCGCCTTGTCCTTTGGACCGGCGGAATATGTGTCGCTGTGTATCTTTGGTCTGCTGGCGGCGACCATTCTCGCGCATGGATCCGTGATCAAGGCAATCGGCATGGTCTGCCTCGGCCTCGTTCTCGGCATGGTGGGGATCGACGTCAACAGCGGTTCCGCCCGCCTCACATTTGGGTCGACAGATCTTTACGATGGTATCGAGTTCGTCGTGATCGCTGTTGGCCTCTTTGGCGTGGCGGAGATTGCCACAAACCTTGAAACGACCGAGAAGCGCGGCGTGCTGCAGAGTAAGATTGGGCGGCTTTGGCCGACGCGCGACGAGTTCAAGCAGAGTTGGGCTCCCATCCTCCGCGGAACCGGTGTTGGGACAATTCTCGGTGTCCTTCCCGGTGGTGGGGCGACGTTGAGTGCGTTCAGCGCCTACTCGGTGGAAAAGAAAATCTCCAAGACGCCTGAGAAGTTCGGACATGGCGCGATTGCCGGCGTCGCCGGGCCTGAAGCTGCCAACAATGCAGGCGCCCAGTCATCCTTCATCCCGCTCCTGACACTTGGCATTCCTTCGAATTCGATCATGGCGATGATGCTGGGCGCAATGACCATCCACGGCATCACGCCTGGACCGTCGGTTATCCAGAACCAGCCTGAACTGTTCTGGGGACTGGTCGCATCCATGTGGCTCGGCAATGCCATGCTCCTGATCATCAACCTGCCGTTGATCGGCTTGTGGGTGAAGTTGCTGAGCATTCCCTACCGGCTGATGTATCCGGCAATCCTGTTGTTCTGCTGTGTCGGCGTCTACAGCGTCAGCAATCGTGGCTTCGATGTCGCGCTGGTCATCATTTTCGGCATACTTGGTTACATTTTGCGCAAGGCGAAGTGTGAGCCGGGGCCGCTTCTGCTCGGCTTCGTTCTTGGGCCATTGCTGGAAACCAACCTGCGCCGGGCCATGCTTCTGTCGCAGGGGGACTGGTCGGTATTCGTCACCCATCCGATCAGCGCAGTCCTGCTGGCCATTACCGCCCTGATGCTGATAACCCTGATCCTGCCGTCGATCCGCAAGGGACGCAAAGAGGCTTTCGAAGCCAGCGAAGATTAACACCTTGGGGCGCCGGCAACGGCGTCCCCTCGAGCTCGGGGAGGGATTGATGGTGACTGCGGGCAAAGGCAATGGCGGGAGACCGAGCCGCAGACTTCGTGGCATCCTATCTCTCGATGATTTCGAAGCGCGGGCGCGACGCTACCTGCCAAAGCCGCTGTTTGGCTATATCGCGGGCGCCACCGAGACCAATGCCTCTCTACGGGGCAACCGGGAGGCCTTCCAAGGCTATGGTTTCAAGCCGCGGGTTTTGACCAATGTGTCACAACGCAGCACCGAGACGGCGCTCTTTGGCGAAACCTATGCCGCGCCCTTCGGGATCGCGCCGATGGGAATAAGCGCCCTGATGGCTTACCGCGGCGATCTGGTGCTGGCGAAGGCAGCCGACGAGGCCCGAATTCCGATGATCATGTCCGGCTCCTCTCTGATCCGCCTCGAGGAGCTCGCCGACATTGCGCCGCGGAGCTGGTTTCAAGCCTATCTGCCCGGTGAAAACGAACGTATCGACGCTCTCGTGGACCGCGTGGCTGCGGCAGGGTTCAAAACGCTGTTGCTAACGGTTGATACTGCGACACTTGCCAATCGCGAGAACAATGTCAGGGCAGGTTTTTCGACGCCGCTGCGGCCCAGTCCGGCCCTCTTGTGGCAAGGTCTGTCTCATCCCGCATGGAGTATCAATACGTTCGCCAGAACGCTTTTGAAACACGGCATACCCCATTTCGAGAATTCCTACGCCACCCGTGGCGCGCCCATCATGTCCTCGACCGTGACGCGGGATTTCGGAAAGCGGGATCACCTCGACTGGAGCCATTTCATGCGTATCAGACAACGTTGGAAAGGTAGGCTGGTGATCAAGGGTGTCATGCATGAGGACGATGCGGAAATTGCAGTACGTTGCGGAGCAGACGGCATCATCGTTTCCAATCATGGTGGTCGCCAGCTCGATGGGACGATCTCTCCCTTGTGCGCGTTGCCGGCCGTCGCCGATCGTGTCGCGGGAAAGGCGGTGGTCATGCTTGACGGTGGTATAAGACGGGGAACCGATGTTATGAAAGCAATGGCGCTTGGTGCGGAGTTCGTTTTCGTCGGTCGTCCATTTCTTTATGCAGCTGCCATTGGTGGAGCGGCGGGTGTTTCGAGAGCCGCGGAAATCTTGAAGGACGAGCTCAGCCGCAACATGGCTCTACTGGGCGTGGTTAGGCCGAATGAGATCGCAATGGATCTGGTAGTGGACAACAGATGCGGAAGATCGATTCGCTAGTAAAATGACAATCCACGTTTCAGATACCCGCCTGTGATCGCCCTGCCTTGATATTTATGCCCGGCAAGGCGCTTTCTGATAAGCCTGCAATTGTTGCCACTCCGATGGCGCATTTTATGTGGGGGCCGGAGGGGCGCCATTCTGCTTGACGGAACTACACTCAGAATTTCTCATCGGAGTCGAGGGCGTGCAAAACTGCAACACGGTCTGAGGTAGGCTGGCATATCATGCGAGCAAAAGCAGGTCTGGCGCAGACAGACGGCCTGTCCCTGGCACCGCACTCGACGAGCGCGCGCGGTGCCAGGGACAAATAGCCAAACCCTTGTTGCTAGCCCTTTATGCAGCCACTTCGATCAGATCTGTTGCCGCCGGGATGGATGCCTGCAGATAGCTGATCAGGTCTTCGATCGTCACAAGATGAAGATTGTGTTGCTCGGCGAACAGTTCGAGGTCCGGCAGGCGCGCCATGGTTCCATCATCTTTGGCTACCTCGCAAATTACACCGGAGGCAACCTTGCCCGCCAGACGGCAAAGATCGATCGCTGCTTCTGTGTGGCCTGGTCGGGCAAGGACGCCGTCAGGATTGGCGCGCAGTGGAAAGATATGGCCCGGTCGCGCAAATTCCTCAGGCTTGGCCAATGGGTCGATCAGAGCCCGGATGGTCGCGGCGCGGTCGCCTGCGGATATGCCTGTTGTCGTATTCGGGAGGTAGTCCACCGAAACGGTAAAGGCGGTCTTCAGCGACTCGGTGTTGTTGGGCACCATCAATGGAATGTCGAGTGCATCAAGCCGTTCGCCTTGCATTGCCACACAGATCAGCCCGCGCGCGTTGTTCATCATGAAGGCGATTTTCTCGGCCGTCGCATCTTCCGATGCAAAGACGATGTCTCCTTCGTTCTCGCGATTCTGGTCGTCGACCACGACAACCATTTCCCCGCGGGCGATGGCTGCAACTGCGTCTTCAATTTTCGAGATAGTCATCAATCAGTCTTTCAAGGGTTGAGCCGGATTTCCGGCCTGTGTTGTGCCGAACGCGTTTTCACGCACCGGCGAAACTTCCCTTGGGCGAACAAACACCGCCGAGCCGTCCTTGCGGACGACAGCCTTGGCCTTGCTCTCTTCCATCCGGACTATACCGTCGGCCCCGGCATCGCACCGGATCTGCTGACCTTCCGAGCATGCCCGGAAGCGCTTGCGGGCTCCGGGATTTCTCCCGATACCGCCGGTGGGGAATTGCACCCCGCCCTGAGAACACCAGAAAGATTGGGGTAAGCGATGTGAAAATGCAAGAGGCGCTCGCGCAAGCGGCGCGTTATTTCGCGCTGCAACAATGAACGCACTGTTGAATGGTTGATGCTCCCTTGGGAGCGGCGGAGTTACACCACCCGTGATTTATTGGTGACAGCAACCGCCGCGCCAGAGAAATGTAGCCTCCGATGGCGCGCAGTGCCATCAAGAGGCCCGATCGACGGCGGCGCGAAGCGTTGCGTTGATGCGATCCTGCCAGCCCGGGCCATCGGCCTGAAAATGGGCGATAACATCGCTGTCGATCTTGATCGACACCAGTTCCTTTGTATTGGGAAGGGCAGTCCGTTCGATTGCAGGCGGCGCTGCTTTTTTGACCGGCCTGAACAGCGCTTCGGCTGCGTCTTTCGGATTGACAGGTCTGCGTGGTGTCTGGGCCATACTCTTAATCCTTCGATGCCGGAGGCGCGATAAGCGCCGTGTCAATAACACGCTTCATCTGCATGTTTGCACGATTCGATTGTGTGAAGCTGTGGCGACCGTTAACCTACAGGTGAGAGACGATCATTCGCCCTTCGTGACGCCGGGGTCCTCGCCTTGGCGATCCAGGCCGGACAGGCCGACATGGTCGCCCTCGCAGGGAATAAAACGGATACCGCTCTTTTCAAATGCAAGACAGAGTTGCGCTTCGGTGGATCGGTGTACGTCATGGCGGTTGCCTTCAAAATCTCTTACGGTGCTGCGGGACACGCCCGATCGCTCGGCAAGATCAGACTGTGTCCAATCGAGAAAGCCGCGCGCCGCTCGACACAATGCTGGTGTCAATGTTTTCGTCATTTCGGGTTGACCCAATGCGATAAGTTACCCATATTGGTCACTATACACCATAATATAGTGGTTCGGCGCAAATATCCAGATGCGTGCGGCAATGCCACGAGCTCGTTTCTCCGATCTCGTGCGGTGGTTCATCGGGAAGGTCTTAAGGTCTTGGGATAACGCTGGCGCCATATTTTATTGCGGTTCTGCTCGCCCTGCCGTTCCTCGGCAGCGTGATTTGTGTGGCTCTTCTAAACAACAGATCACGGGACTTGCCTGTCGCCGTTGGTGGTGCCGTCACGCTTTTGGCGATTCTTCTGACCGCAGGTTTTTATCCGTCTGTGTCTGACGGGCAGGCTGTACGTTTTTCTGTCGACTGGATCCCGCAGTTAGGTTTGAACTTCAGCTTGCGGATGGACGGCTTTGCATGGATTTTTACCATGCTGATCACGGTTATCGGATTTCTCGTGGTGCTCTATGCCCGCTACTACATGGGCAAAGATGATTCCGTCGCACGTTTTTTTTCGTTTCTGATGGCCTTCATGGGGGCGATGCTCGGCATCGTCCTGTCGGGCAATGTCATTCTGCTGTCCGTGTTCTGGGAATTGACCAGCATTTTCTCGTTCATGCTGATCAGTTTCTGGCATCACAATGCTGCGGCCCGTGATGGCGCTCGAATGGCGCTCACCGTAACCGGTATTGGTGGATTCAGCCTGCTGATCGGCCTGCTTCTTCTTGGCAATATCGTTGGCAGCTACGATCTCGACAAGATCCTGGCCTCCGGTGATCTGATCCGCAACCATCCCCTTTATCTGCCGACGCTGGTCTTTATTCTTTTGGGGGCTTTCACCAAGAGCGCGCAGTTTCCATTCCACTTCTGGCTGCCCAATGCGATGTCGGCGCCGACGCCTGTCTCGGCACTCCTGCACTCCGCAACCATGGTCAAGGCCGGCGTTTTCCTGCTCGTGCGCCTCTGGCCGGTGTTGTCGGGGACCTATGAATGGTTCTGGCTTGTCGGGTTGGCCGGCATCCTGACTCTCTTGCTTGGCGCTTATTTCGCCATGTTTCAGCAGGACCTGAAGGGACTTCTGGCCTATTCGACCATCAGCCATCTCGGTCTGATAACGACCTTACTGAGCCTCGGCAGCCCACTTGCTACGGTCGCCGCGATCTTTCACATGCTCAACCACGCGACCTTTAAGGCGTCGCTGTTCATGGCGGCCGGCATTATCGATCATGAGACAGGCACGCGTGACCTCAGGCGATTAACCGGGCTGTTTCGCTTCCTGCCGATCACCGCAACGCTCGCCATGGTCGCAAGTGCCGCCATGGCAGGCGTTCCCCTGCTCAATGGCTTTCTGTCAAAGGAAATGTTCTTTGCCGAAGCGGTCGAGACCCACGCGGATTCGATCCTTGATCGGGCGCTCCCCTATGTGGCCACCTTGGCCGGTGCGTTTAGCGTCGTCTATGCGCTGCGCCTGATCCACACGGTGTTTTTTGGGCCGGCGCCGACCGACCTGCCGAAGCCCAAGCCACATGAACCGCCACATTCCATGCGGTTGCCAATCGAAATCCTTGTGATTGCGTGCCTGGTTGTTGGCATCATACCGGCGATATCGATCGGGCCATATCTCCACGTTGCCGCGACCAGCGTGCTGGGAAGCGAGATGCCGGAATACAGTCTATCGGTTTGGCACGGTTTCAACCTGCCCCTGCTGATGAGCATCATTGCTATTGTCGGTGGGGTTATCCTCTACGTCGTGTTGCGCAAATATCTCGCTTCTTGCGATGATGGCCCGCCGATCCTGCGCAATCTGAAAGGACAGCGTATTTTCGAGCGCGTGCTGGTCGATGTCTCATGGCGTTGGGCCCGTCTGGCCGAACGGCGGCTGGGTACGCGCAATCTGCAGCCACAATTGCGTTGGCTGGTTGCTGTCGGATTCCTGTCGGCGCTGTTGCCGCTCTATCTGGCGGGCTTCGAGATGCGGGAGATTGCCTTTACCGGTATCGATCCGGCCTTTGCCGCAATCTGGTCCCTCGGCATCTGCCTGGCGATCGGAACCGCAATGCTTGCGAAGTACCACCGTCTGGCGGCCCTGATTATGCTCGGCGGTGTCGGGCTGATTGTCTGCATTACATTTGTGTGGCTGTCGGCCCCAGATCTTGCCATCACGCAGTTGCTAGTCGAGATCGTCACCACAGTCCTCATTCTCCTAGGACTGCGGTGGCTGCCGAAGCGGAACGTGAACACTGATGATCAAATCACCCTGCGTGGCCGTTTCAGACGTTTCCGCGATCTGATGCTGGCGGTCGCCTGCGGTGTCGGCATGACTTTTGTCGCCTATGCCGTGATGACGATGCCGGTGCCCGACGCGATCGCCAACTATTTCCTGGAAAACGCCTATTCGCAGGGTGGAGGGCGCAATGTCGTCAATGTCATCCTGGTCGATTTCCGCGGCTTTGACACGATGGGGGAAATTGCGGTACTCGGCGTCGTCGCGCTGACGGTCTACGCTTTGTTGCGCCGTTTCCGACCGGCGGAAGACAGCTTCGAAATGCCGGAACAGCAAAAAATCCAGAACCGGTTTGATGAGGAACGCCCTGAGCGATCGGCCGGAGACACGGTGCGCGACTATCTGTTGGTGCCATCGGTGATCATGCAATGGCTGTTCCCGGTCATCATTACCTTTTCCGTCTATCTGTTCATGCGCGGTCATGATCTGCCGGGTGGGGGATTCTCTGCGGGCTTGACGCTATCGATTGCATTTCTCCTGCAGTATCTGGCAGGGGGCACGCGATGGGCAGAGGACCGGATCCGTATTCTGCCCTTGCGCTGGATGGGAGCAGGACTGCTGACGGCAGTCACGACAGGCATAGGTGCATGGCTTCTCGGCTATCCGTTCCTGACCTCGCATTTTCGCTATGTCGATGTTCCACTGATCGGCAAGGTGCCGGCAGCGTCCGCACTGCTGTTTGATCTTGGGGTCTTCATGCTTGTGGTCGGATCGACCGTGTTGATCCTTGTCGCCTTGGCGCATCAATCCATCCGCATCAACCGGTTGCGCACGATCGAGACCAATCGAACGGAGGAGGCGTAATGGAACTCGTTTTATCGATCGCCATCGGTGTGATGACCAGTTGCGGTGTCTGGCTGATCTTGCGGCCGCGCACCTACCAGGTAATCGTTGGCCTCTCTCTTCTGTCCTATGCCGTCAACCTGTTCATCTTTGGCGTCGGCGGCGTCAAAAGCAATGTGCCGCCGATTCTGGGCGATGACGTCCTGCCCTCCACCTTGACCGATCCGGTGCCTCAAGCGCTTGTGCTGACGGCAATCGTCATCGGCTTTGCCACTACGGCATTGTTTCTGGTTGTGCTGCTCGCATCGCGCGGTTTGACCGGCAACGACCATGTCGATGGGAGGAACTGAGGCGCATGAGCGGCTGGCAACACCATCTGATCATCCTGCCGATCCTGCTGCCGATGATTGCGGCGGCCGCATTGCTGTTCGTCGATGAACGCAGTCGCGTAGCAAAGGCGATGATCAGCCTGGCGTCGACGCTTGCGATTGCAGGCGTTTCGATCCTGTTGCTACAGATGCAAAACGCATCGGAAACATTCAACAGTGTCTATCTTGTCGGCAATTGGGTGGCACCTTTCGGCATCGTTCTGGTGCTCGACGGGCTGTCAGCGCTGATGCTGACCCTGACCTCGCTCCTGGCTGTGGCAACCCTGGTGTTTTCCTTTGCCCGCTGGCACGCGGTGGGTGCGCATTTTCATTCGATGTTTCAGGTCTTGCTGATGGGCGTCAATGGTGCCTTCCTGACCGGTGACCTGTTCAATCTGTTTGTCTTTTTTGAAGTCATGCTGGCTGCGTCCTATGGCCTGCTTCTGCACGGCTCGGGTGCATTGCGGGTGAAGGCAGGCCTGCACTATATCGCCGTCAACCTGGTTGCTGCGCTGTTCTTCCTGATCGGCGTCAGTCTGATCTATGGCACGACCGGTACGCTCAACATGGCCGACCTTGCTGCGCGCATCCCGGAGATGGAGGCTGATCGGCGTATGCTGATGGAAGCGGGTGCGGGTGTGCTGGGCATCGCGTTTCTGATCAAGGCCGGTATGTGGCCCTTGTGCTTCTGGTTGCCGACCGCGTACAGCGCCGCATCTGCACCGGTTGCCGGCATGTTTGCCATTCTCAGCAAGCTGGCGATATATGTCATCCTGCGCCTGACCATGCTCCTATTCGGCGATGGACCGTCTGCCGGATTTGGTGCGGAACTTCTGCTTTTCGGTGGAATTGCAACCGTTGTGTTCGGTACGATCGGCGTTCTGGCTTCCCAGGCGCTCGGGCGGCTTGCCGGTTACTCGGTGCTTGTCTCGTCAGGCACGATGCTGATGGTGCTCGGCATCAATGACGGCGCAGTCTCATCCGGTGCCTTGCTTTACCTTGTAAGTTCGACCCTCACGATCGGGGCGTTTTTCATGCTGATCGAGCTTGTCGAGCGAGGCCAGGATGCCGGAGCGAATGTGCTGGTGGTAACCATGGAGGCCTATGGCGAGGGTGAGGACGAGGTCGAGGAAGGTGGCGGACTTGCCATGCCGGGAACCATGGCAATCCTCGGCACGTGTTTTGCAGCTGTTGGCATCCTCTTGTCCGGTTTGCCGCCGCTTTCCGGCTTCGTCGCCAAGTTCGCGATGTTGTCGGCGATGATGGGTGCCGGTGCAACGGGTGTGCCGCCGACTGCCGGTGTGTGGACGCTTGTCGTTCTCGTCATCCTTTCAGGTGTCGCAGCATTGATCGCCATGACGCGCGCCGGCATCAGAACCTTCTGGACATCGATCGAGGGAACCGTTCCGCGTGTATTGGTGATCGAACTCGTGCCGGTCATGTTCCTCCTGTTCCTCACCCTTGCGCTTACTCTTCAGGCTGGTGCTGCCATGCGCTACATGGACACCACAATTCGCACGCTGAGCAATCCGGCTATCTACATCGATGCTGTTAAGAATGCGGCGGCGATTGAAACGCGCACCGGTCAGCAATCGCAAGAGACGGGAGGAAATTGATGCTTCCCTATCCGATCCTGACACTTTCGCTTGTGGTCATGTGGCTGTTGCTCAATGGCTTCAGTCTGGGCCATCTGCTTCTCGGGGCATTCGTTGCTGTTTTTGCCAGTTGGGCCTTTGCCGCCTTGCGCCCGGAAAAGCCGCGCCTGCGCAAATGGTACCTGTTGCCCAAGCTGTTCCTGTTGGCATTTTCGGATATCGTCCGTTCGAACTTCGCGGTGGCACGAGTGATCCTCAGCGGTCAATCGAGCGAACGTCATTCCGGGTTCCTGCTCCTGCCGCTCGAGTTGGAGGATCGCACGGCGCTGGCCTTGTTGGCAGTCATTTTGACCAGCACGCCGGGATCAGCCTGGCTCGAATATGATTCCCGCGAGCGGACCGTGCTGCTGCATGTCCTTGATCTTGTTGATGAAGACGCCTGGGTGAGCACCATTAAGAACCGTTATGAGAAACTGCTGATGGAGATCTTTGCATGAGCGCGGTTATCCTCTTCACGGCGGTGTCTCTCTCGCAATTGCTGCTTGCCTGCGCCATGGCGATCGCGTCTATCCGAATGTTTCGCGGTCCGCGCGCGCAGGATCGCATCATTGGCCTGGATACGCTCTACATCAATGCGATGTTGTTGCTGGTGACATTCGGCATCGGCACCGGTCGGGTGGTGTATTTCGAAGCGGCACTGGTGATTGGCATGATCGGCTTCGTCGCAACGGTCGCACTGGCCAAATTCCTGATGCGCGGGGAGGTGATCGAATGATGCAGCCAGCCGCTGATCTCCCGCTGTGGGCAGCCATCGTCGTATCCGCCTTTCTTTTGATCGGCGCATCGCTGGCACTGATCGGGGCCATTGGATTCCTGCGTCTGCCAACCTTTTATGAGCGTCTCCACGCACCCACGCTTGGCACAAGCTGGGGCATTGGCGGCGTGATGTTGGCATCGATGATCTTCTTCACGGTCACCTCGCAGCGCCTGGTGATCCACGAAGTCCTGATCGGTATCTTCGTCACGGTCACCACACCGGTGACCTTCATGCTTCTCGCCCGCGCAGCACTGCATCGGGACCGGGCGGCCAAGAATGGCAAGGTGCCGGCTAAACAGGAAGAGCCTTGATCGCCCAATCTTGTTGGGTACGTGACATTCGCGAGCTCTTTACGAACCTAAAAAGGCACCCGGACGAACCGGGTGCCTTTTCTGTTTGTCTCTGATCGGGTCAGGCCGCTTCAGCCTGAGCTGCGACATCGGCTGCCGCGCGGCGTCTGGTGCGCCAGTCGCCCAGGAAAAGCAGGATCGGAGCCGCGATGAACACCGATGACGACGCGGCAATGAATATCCCGAAGACCATCGGGATTGCAAAGCTCTCGACGGCACTTCCACCCCAGATCGCCATTGGCAGCATGGCAAGAAAGGCCGTGGCCGAAGTGAAGATGCTCCGGGCCAGGGTTTCATTGATCGACAGGTTGATAAGGTCGCGAAACGGCATCGCCTTGTAGAGACGCATGTTTTCACGCATGCGGTCATAGACGACCACCTTGTCGTTGACCGAATAGCCGACCAGCGTCAGCAGCGCCGCGATGGCCGTAAGATTGAAGTCGAGACCGGTCAGGGCAAAGAAGCCGATCGTCTTGGTCACATCGAGGATGAGGGTCGCAATCGCCCCCACGGCAAATGGCCATTCGAACCGGCTCCAGATGTAGATCAGCATCGCGATGCTGGCGAGGATCACGGAGAGAAAGCCGGCGGTTGCAAGTTCACCACTGACCTTGGGGCCAACGACTTCGGTCCGCTGGATCTGCGACGTCGGGTCTATGGTCTGAATCTCCGCCTTGAGTTTCTCGACCGCTTCGTTCTGTGCCGATTCAGGGCCGGGCTGGCGTTCGACGCGCAACAGGATGTGGTTGCTGTCGCCGAATTCCTGGAGGGCAACCTCGCCGAGACCGAGACCTTCCAGTCCGGCGCGGAAGGCGCCAAGATCGGCAGCCTTTGCCGTCGACACCTCGATCTGTATGCCGCCCTTGAAATCCACGCCATAGTTCAGTCCGGGCGTGAAGAAAAGGATGATGGAGGAGATCGATAGAAAGGCTGATATGCCGAGGCCGAACAGACGCGCCTTCATGAAGTCGATCTTCGTCCCGTCCGGGATCAGTCGGATCGGCAGCAGCGCATTGATGTTGATCTTCTTCAGTTTGAAGCGTGTCGTGATGGAAATCATCGCCACACGGACGACCGACACTGCCGTGAACATGGAGATGGCGATGCCGAGACCCATCGTGACGGCAAAACCGCGGACAGGACCGGACCCGAACCAGAACAGCAGGATGGTTGCAATCAGCGCCGTTACATTGCTGTCGACGATTGTGGAATATGCTTTCTGGAAGCCCTGGTCGATTGCCGCATGCACGCCGCGGCCCTTGCGGCTTTCTTCGCGGATACGTTCATTGATGAGAACATTGGCATCCACGGCAAGGCCGATGCCCAGAACAATGCCGGCGATACCCGGCAGGGTCAGCGTCGAGCCGATAATGCTGAGGCCTGCAAAAGTGAGGATGACATTGAGGGCAAGGGCAAGGACCGCGAGCAGGCCCCAGGTGCCGTAGAGCAGCAGGATGAAGCCCATGACAAGGGCGAAGCCAGCGAGGCCGGACAGAATGCCACGTTCGATCGCATCGCCGCCAAGATCTGCGCCGACCGTGCGCTCTTCGATCACGTTCAACTTCGCAGGAAGCGCGCCGGCTCTGAGAAGAGCCGCAAGCGTATTGGCGCCTTCAACGGTAAACGACCCGGAAATCTGGCCAGCGCCGCCGGTAATGGGTTCGCGAATGACTGGCGCACTGAGGACTGTCCCGTCAAGGACGATGGCAAAGGGATTTCCGACATTCTGGCTTGTAATATCGGCAAAGCGGGTGGCGCCCGTCTGGTCGAAGCGGAAACTGACAACAGGTTGATTGTTGTTGGGATCGAAAGCGACGCGGGCATCGGTCAGTCGATCTCCCGAAAGCAGCACGCGGTCCTCGACAGGATAAATCTGTCCCTCTTCGTCCTTGAGCTCCGATACGCCGCGTTCGCCTGCGCGTCCGAGCAGATGGAAGCTCATCTTCGCGGTGGAGCCGAGGAGCTGTTTGAGATGCGAGGGATCCTGTTCGCCCGGGAGCTGGACCAAAACGCGGTCCGCACCAACACGCTGGATTGTCGGTTCGGCAACACCGACCTGGTCGACGCGTTGGCGGATGATTTCGAGACTCTGGTCGACGGCACCGCTGATGCGATGGGAGAGGCCAATCTCGGATGGCCGCACTGCAATGGCGCTGTCGCCGCGGGCAGCAATGTCGAGATCCGACACGCCGATGGAGGTGCCCCAGGTGACCTGATTGACCAGTTTGGCAAGTTCCGTCTGTGCTGCCGGGCGCTGGGCCGGGTCCCGGACCGTGACCACGACGTCGTTTTGTTCACGACGGATGGACGTTGTGGCGATCTTTGCAGCGTCCAGATTGTTACGCGCGTCCTGCGTCAGGTTCTGCAGCCATTCGGCTTCCAGCGACGGTCTGTCGACCTCCAGCACCAGATGCGATCCGCCGCGGAGATCGAGGCCAAGCGAAATCTTGCTCGACGGTAGCCAGGATGGCCAGGAGGCAAGCGTTTTTTCGGAGAGGATGTTGGGCAATGCAATTAGCACGCCGATGATGATGATGACCGCGTAGGTCAGCACCTTCCAGGGAGAGTTCTTCAACGGAATAAATCCTAATGTGGTCCGGCCGCCATTGGGATTCCTCTCGCAAGCTTCAGCTACGAAGGGAGTGCACGGCGCGACGCGGCCTTTTTTGTTATGGGCGTGAAAGCGTCAGATCACGCGCCTAGGCGGCGCCCGCGCCCGGTAGGCAGAGCTTTCGAACCGGTTTGGCTGGACCTGATGTGCGTCGGCATGCCGAGAATTTCCGTCGGGACGAGATATCTGGCTTACTTGGCAAGGAGGTGTGGCCTCAGGCGCATCGCCGGGGCGTGCCTTGCCGCGCTGGCGGTCGGCGCTGGCAGCCAATGCTCTTGGTGTTTCGGATCCCGTGGTAAGAAGATCTCTCGTATCCTGTGCGTCGGCGAGTGCCTGACCACGGCCCAGATGGTTTTGTCGCGCCTGGCCCCAGTCGCCTTGCAGAAGCAGCAGTAGAAACACCAGGGATTGCAAGGCTGAGACGAAAATTGCCAGCGCACGCCGATCGCCTGTGCCAAGGGGTGGCATCAGACGGCAGTCTTTTTCAGATGGCTGTGTCTGGTATGCTGTCTTCATTGGCACTGTGCCTAACAGAAAAAACTGGTCTTAGGTAGCAATGACCGTGAAATTGGGGCTCTTTTGTTCGCAGCTTGGAGATGGCCGTAGTAGGTTGTGGACCACCATGTCCGAGATAGCGATCGTTTTGTCGTGGTCCGAAAACGCCGACAATATTATGTCACGTGAGCCTCATGCCGAGAATGGCCTGCCACCTCAGTGAGCCGGAGACAGAATTCTCTTGACGCGACTCGGTCGATGTCACACGCTGTTACGGATAAAAGCCGCAACAGCGAGGCTTTGCCGTAAATTACTAAAAAGCCTGTTGTTTCCCGCAATCACGTATTTCCATGGCGGGAAGAATCGCAGATGTAGAATCAGTGTGCCTGTTTCGACGAAAGCGCGCCACGGCTGCGAGGTTGTTCGGTACGGCGAAAAGAATGGAGAAGGTCTGATGGGCAGTCCATCGATCACGGCAACACAGGAAGAGGCAATTAAATTGCGCCCTGCCGACGAGACCATCGCCGAAGACGCGCAGGCGCTTTCGGCCCAATTGAAAGCGATGCGCGAGAGGTTGTTTCCGCCGACATCGCAAAAGACACTGCGCTCGTTCACTTCGGGTGAGGCGGCGCGCCTGATTGGCGTATCGGATGGATACCTGCGCCAGCTCTCGCTTGCCGGCGAAGGACCGCAGCCGAAGGTCGGTACGGGGGGACGGCGGTATTATTCGCTTGCCGATATCGACGCCCTACGCCATTTCCTGGCAGATCAGGCCCGCGCCAAGGGCAATGACGCCAAGGCGCGCTCGTATGTAAAATGGCGCGATCCTGCGCGTGGAGAGCACTTGCAGATCATTTCCGTCACCAATTTTAAGGGCGGTTCCGGCAAGACGACGTCTTCCGTGCATCTGGCCCAGTATCTCGCCATGACGGGTCATCGCGTACTTGCTGTTGACCTCGATCCGCAAGCATCTCTTTCGGCTCTTTTCGGCTACCAGCCGGAATTGGATCTTGTCGGCAATGACACGATTTATGGTGCGATCCGATATGACGGCGAAGTGCGGCCGTTGAAAGACATTATCCGCAAGACTTATTTCCACAATCTAGACCTGCTTCCAGGTAATCTTGAGTTGCAGGAATTTGAGCACGCAACTCCGCGAGCTCTTGCCGAGCGTCGCGCAGGTGATACGCATTCGCTGTTCTTTACCCGCGTCCAGGCGGCATTGGCCACAGTCGCCGACGACTATGATGTTGTGATCATCGATTGCCCACCGCAGCTTGGCTATCTTACTCTGTCGGCGCTTTGTGCCTCAACCTCGGTCCTGGTCACGGTGCATCCGCAGATGCTCGACGTGGCCTCGATGAGCCAGTTCCTGTTCATGACGTCGGATCTTCTGGCCGTGGTGCGCGAGGCAGGTGGTCAGCTGAATTTCGACTTCCTGCGCTATCTCGTCACCCGCGTCGAACCGCATGACGGACCACAGACACAGATTGTCGGCTTCCTGCGGTCGCTATTTGGCGAACGTGTCCTGACGGCCCCCATGCTGAAGTCGACCGCGGTGTCAGATGCTGGTCTGACCAAACAGACCCTCTATGAAGTCGGGCGGGAGAACTTCACGCGCGGGACCTACGATCGTGCGATGGAATCGTTGGACGCGGTGAATTCTGAAGTGGAAGCCTTGATCCACGCAGCTTGGGGGCGACCGGCATGACAACGGGACGCGACCGCAAGAATTCGATCAAGGCCCTGTTTGGTGAGGCGCTGACCCCCGCACCCGAAACAAAGTCCGTTGCCGAAGCCAGCGAGCCGCCTGAAACCAGCCAGGGCCCTCATGTGCCGTCTGGCCAGACCGAAACCAATGCGGCGCCCGCGCGCAGTGCATCGGGCGCGGTCAAGGCCATGGGGCTCTCTCTATCCTCGATTGCGCGTGAGGCTGAAGAGGCGCGTCAACTTCGCCAGGCCCTCGAAGAGGGCGAGCGTGTAATTTCGCTCGATACTGCGCGTGTGGATGCCTCCTTCATCTCAGACCGCCTGAGCCAGGGCGAAGTCAATGACCCGCAATTTATCGAGCTGGTCGAGAGCATGCGCGAAAGCGGCCAGCAGGTTCCCATTCTGGTGCGACCGCATCCCGACGATGAAGGTCGTTATCAGGTTGCCTATGGCCATCGGCGCATGCGCGCGGCCCAAACCCTGGGCATCGAGGTCAAGGCGCTGGTTCGCGCACTGTCCGATGACGAGCTGGTGCTCGCCCAGGGCAAGGAAAATGCCGAGCGGCGAAATCTATCGTTTATCGAGCGCGCTGTTTTTGCCCAGACTCTTGTCACAAGAGGGTTTGATCGCAAGCTGATCGGTGACGCACTTTCGGTGCAGAAATCCGAACTCTCGCGCCTCATTCAGGTCGCCGAAGGCATTCCGGAGCATATCGTTCGCGCTATTGGTCCGGCGCCAAAAGCTGGCCGGGATCGCTGGATGAAACTCGTCGAACTCTATGCCCGCCCGGCCGGCAACGAGAAGGCCCAGGACGAGATCAAGGTCGCGGCTTTCAAGGAAGCCGAGACCGATCGCCGTTTCGAGCAGCTGTTTGCCCGGCTGGCGCGCAATACTGGTGCGCACAAGCCGGAACCGGATCAGTTGCTTGCGCCAGGAGGTCGTGTTTTTGCGGCTTACAAACGGCAGGGCAGGGCGGTCAAGATTGATTTTGCCAAGGACGTGGACCAGGCCTTCATCGATGCGCTATCGGCGCATGTGAACGAGGCCTATGCGACACATCTGAGGGCTAAGGAAACAGGCAAATGACGCGGGGCTACATTGCTAGCCCTTCGCTTTGCTAAGTGTGAGCATCGGATCCCGGACCTGAATTGCCGAACTGACACTGATTGAAACATCGCGAAACCCAAGAAAGGAAGCGCGGAGACAAGAAAAAGGCCCCCAAAACCTGACGTTCCGGAAGCCCCTCTCCTATGTAGCAATCCGAGAGAATCACTTCCAGCAGGCAAAGTCAAGAGTCGGCGACAGTGATGTCGAGTCCGGATATTGAAACTATTGCTGAATTTCACGTTATTCGGGTCCTTCTTGCCTCCTCACAGAGGACCTGAACATGGTGGAGAGACTGGCAACGACGCCTTTTGGCGGCGGCCGGATGACTGCGCGGCTTTTTGCCCGCCAGGCGTCGGTTGCTGAGAGGCAAGAAAAACTACGCGCCGGCGACGGCGGCAATGACAAGGGCGCCAGCGACAAGTGGCAGCTCATTCGGGCTTTGACCGAAGCTCGAGACCATTTTGGCCTGAGCGACAGGGCAATCGGGCTGCTCGAGGCGCTGGTCAGCTTCACCACCGACCGTGTGCTGGATGGCGCCAACCCGATCATCGTTTTCCCCTCCAATCGAGAACTGTCACTGAGGGCACGGGGCATGGCTCCGGCCACGATCCGCCGACATCTGACGGCATTGGTCGAGGCTGGCCTTTTGTTTCGCCGCGACAGCGCCAACGGCAAGCGCTTCTGCCGCCGGGACGACAATGGTGTTGTCGAGGATGCTTTCGGCTTTGACCTCGCTCCGCTGGCGTTGAAGTCGTCGGAGATCCTGTCTCTGGCAGAGCAGGCCCGCGCTCAGGCGCGTATGATCCGTGCACAGCGCTCGGAGGTGACCCTGCACTTGCGCGACATCTCCAAGATCATCACCACCGCCCTGGAAGAGGGCCGTGACGGTGGCTGGGCGGAGATTGCGACTGAGTTTCAGGAAATGTCTTTTGGCAGCCTGCCGCGAGGCTACGATCCGGCACTTTTGAACGCTCTTCGCGAGCGCCTGATTGCATTCCGGATTAAGGTCGAAAACGCTTATCTTTCATCGCTCTCAGAAGAAGAAATGAGCGGCAATGACTCCCTTAGTGAGCATCATATACAGAATTCAAATACAGACCTACCATTTGAATTAGAAGGCCAAAGAGTCATAGAAAACGCGAAGCCAGGCGATACGGCATTGGCTCCAAACCGCAAGATGGCGATAAGCCTCGAACGAATGAAGCGGATCTGCCCGCAAATCGGCGACTATGCCCGCGGCGGCATGAGTGGTTGGCAGGATTTGATCCGCGCGGCCGATCTCGTTCGCTCTATGCTCGGGGTTTCACCCGACGCCTGGCAGAAAGCCAAGGCGGCGATGGGCGAACAGGCTGCATCTATCGTTGTGGCGATCATGCTGGAGCGTGCCGATGAGATCCGCTCGCCGGGCGGCTATCTGCGCGATCTGACCCGCAAGGCTGAGAAATCGGCATTCAGCGTCTATCCGATGCTGCAGGCGCTTGAGCGACAAACGGAATGAACGGCGGTCGGACAGTGAAAGTGGCGCCCGATGACATGTAAACGTTGACAGCTGTCAACGAAAGTTGACGGGCATGTGTGGCGGCCTTTTCGCCAGTGAAGCGTTTCGGTAGGATGATTTGATGGATGTGATGACGAGCCCGGCGGATGAAATTGAGATGCCCACAGCCAGGATGCTGTCCTGGGCTCGCAATTCCGCCGCCTACCGGCTGGCAAAGCGGATGATGACAGAGCGCGAATTGGCCGACGCGATCATGCGCAAGGCAAAACAGAAGTTTGAAGGGATTTCCGAGGCGCAACTTAAGGCGCTCGGGAATTTCGCGGTCGGGTTCGGTCGTGACATGAAGGTGCTCGACGATCATGCCTATGCGGAGATCCGCTCCAACTCGGCAGCGCGCAGCGGCAAGTCGAAACGGGCAATCGCCCGCAAGCTCAGTGAAAAAGGGGTCGATCGGGAGATAGTCGCGTCGGTGCTCGATGAGGCTGACGATCTGCGCGCAGCCGTCGTTCTTGCCCGCAAGCGCGCCTTCGGTCCGTTTCGCAAAGCCGACGCGGATGAAAAGCAGCGCGCAAAGGAATTCTCGTCGTTCGCCCGCAATGGTTTCGGTTTCGAACTGGGCCGGCGGGTCATGCAGATGGAACTCGAGGAAGCCGAGGAAATCCTCTACGCAAATCCTCGAGCGTGGGCGCCGTGATCCCTTAAGGTAAGGCGGGAGTGTTACCCCGAAAATCCACGGGGTTGCTCACGTAGCGGTCAGCCTAGATAGAGAGATCGAGCGCGCGGCCTTGGAACAGACGATCACGAGAGCCTTCCAGATCTTTGAGCATGGCGCTCTTGGCATCATCTGCCCGTCCCTCGGCAATCGCTCGGTACATCGAGTTGTGTTTTTTATAGAACCTTCTCGAGGCCGAGTTTAGGACCGAGCAGGGACAGGTCGGGCAGATGCACGACGACGGCGATTGGGCCTTCAAGGCATCAAGTGAGGCTGTGTAATAGTGATGGTTTGCAGCTTCCGTGACCGCACGATGGAAAACGTAGTCGGCATCGGTGAGAAGATGCTGGTGACTGGTCGCTTCCCGCAATTCGTCCAGAGCCGCTGCAATCTTCTGGATTGCGGCTTCATCCCGGCGCTTGGCGGCGAAATAGGCGACGGCAGGTTCAATGGTTAGACGGAATTCGCAACACCGCTGGATATCGGCGATCGTCTTGACCGGCAAGTAAGACAGCGGGGCGGAAGACGAGCCTTGGGCGCTTACAAATGAGCCGGCGCCGAAGCGTACGTAGACGATGCCCTGTATGCGCAGGCGCACAAGCCCGTCACTTACGACACGCCGACACGCCGCGCCGCCCATCTTGCCGTGAGCGGCCGGGCCGGTGTCATTGTAATCGCGCCTATCAACAAGGAGCAGATGAATCTCACCAGCCATCATAGCGATGGCCACACCGAAGTGCTCACCCATCTGACCGGCTTGAGATGGTTTGTCCATGCTGCTCGCGTCCGAACCGTTGAACACCATCCATGTATCGACCGTGTCTCGCTGAAGGGCCAATCGAAGGGGCAAAGACTGCGCGTATACTGGCGACCATCGAGGCAAGTCACAAACATTCCTGCTGCTCGGCCAGATGGCTCGCATCGCCACGGCGGTCCTCTACCCGCATCGGGGCGAGAACGGGTTGTTCAGCACCGAATATGTGAATTCTTGGTACCCTGCCGTGTTGGCTGGAGCCGCGCCCAAAAAATTGGCCATTCAAAGGGTAGATCTCAGTCCTTTGCCCGCTGGAGCATGCCGAACAGGTCGCGCGGATCGTCCGGATCAGCAATGATGTCGATATCCTGGTAGAAGCCGGTGCCTTCAAGTTTGGTTCGCACATAGCGCAGGGCGGAAAAATCCTCGACGGCAAAACCAACGCTGTCGAACAGGGTGATCTGGCCCGGCTCGCGACGCCCGATAACTTCGCCGGTCACCACCTTCCACAACTCTGTCACCGGATAGTCGGGATCCATCTGCTGGATCTCGCCTTCGATGCGCGTCTGCGGCGGGTATTCGACAAAGGTATCTGCACGCTTTAGGATGTCCTTGTGCAGTTCCGTCTTGCCGGGGCAGTCGCCGCCGATTGCATTGATATGAACCCCTGACCCAACCATGTTGTCGGTCAGGATCGTTGCATTCTGCTTGTCGGCAGTGCAGGTGGTGATGATCTCGGCGCCCTCGATCGCTGATTGGGCCGATGTGCATACGGTGACGGCCAGACCTGAGCCCGCCAGATTGCGGGCGACCTTGTCGCTGGCATGATGGTCGATGTCATAGAGCCGGATCTTGTCGATGCCGAGCAGGGCCTTCATTGCCAAAGCCTGGAATTCCGCCTGTGCGCCATTGCCGATCATTGCCATGGTCTTCGCACCCTTGGGTGCCAGATGGCGGGCGGCCATGGCTGAGGTCGCCGCCGTGCGCAGGGCGGTCAATAGCGTCATTTCGGTGAGCAGAACCGGATAGCCGGTGGAGACCTCAGCCAGCAGCCCGAATGCCGTAACGGTCTGTAGTCCCTGGGCCATGTTTTTCGGATGGCCGTTGACGTATTTGAACGCGTAGATTTCACCGTCGGAAGTCGGCATCAACTCGATCACGCCCTCGCGGGAGTGTGACGCCACGCGCGGCGTCTTGTCGAAAAGCGGCCAGCGGCGGAAATCGGCTTCGATGACATCCGTGAGCTCGGTCAGGACGGTTTCGATCCCGATGTGATGCACAAGGCGCATCATGTTTTCGACGCTGACGAAGGGAACGAAGGCTTTTTCCGAAGGGCTGGGTGCTGTCATGGTCCACCGGTGCTGGAGCTAATCTGCAAGCAGTCTAATCCGACGGACGGGGTATGCGAAATGGCGATAATCTATCGGTTTGATTGGTGAAACTAACGTTTTGCTTAGCGGTGTTGCGCAAAGTGCAAGATCCTAGCCGGCGGTGGGAAAAAAAGGCGGGGGCCGAAGCCCCCGCGAGATGTCGGCTAGGATTCAAGGTAGACCTACTTGAACAGGCTGGGCAGCCAAAGCGATAGCGCCGGGATATAGGTGACGGCCATCAGCACCGCGATGCTGGCGCCGAAGAATGGCCAGATTGTCTTCATCGCTTCGCGGATGGTGATGCCGCCCACCGCGCAACCGACAAACAGCACAGTTCCGACCGGTGGCGTGTTCAGACCGATGCCAGCGTTGAGGATCATCACTACACCGAAATGCACTGGGTCGATGCCAAAGGCTTTCACCACTGGCAGCAGCACCGGTGTTGCGATGATTACCATCGGTGCCATATCCATGAACGTGCCGAGCAAGAGCAGGATGATGTTGATCATCAACAGTACGATGATCGGGTTGTCGGAGATTGCGCCGATCGCCTGAACCAGCAGTGTCTGGACCTGCAGGAAGGCCATGAGCCAGCCGAAGGACGCAGCTGTGCCGATTACCAGCAGAACCATCGCTGTGGTCCGCACAGCTCCCAGGACGGCCTCGATGAAGCCGTCCCAGTTCAGTTCGCGGTAAACGAGCATAGCGACGAGAAAGGCATAGAGAACGGCAATGCAGGAGCTCTCCGTCGCGGTGAAGATGCCCGAGCGCACACCGCCGAAGATGATGCCAATGAGAAGAATGCCGGGCAGCGACGAGAGGAAGTAGTAGCCGAGCTTGTAGAAGCCGGGGAAGGGCTCAGACGGATAACCACGGCGACGCGCCACGATATAGGCCGTCACCATCAGCGCTGCCGCCAGCAGCAGTCCGGGAATGATGCCGGCCGTAAACAGATCGGCGACAGAGACATTACCTCCCGCGGCAATCGAATACAGGATCATGTTGTGCGACGGCGGGATCATCAGTGCGATGATCGCGGCATTGACCGTGACGTTGACGGCATAACCGCGGTCATAACCGCGTGCTGCCATTTGCGGGATCATCAGGCCACCTACGGCCGAGGCATCGGCGACGGCCGAGCCGGAAATGCCGCCAAACAAGGTGGATGCAACGATATTGACCTGTCCCAGCCCACCACGGAGATGGCCGACAATGCCGGCCGCAAATCGGATCAGGCGGGTTGCTATGCCACCACGCACCATTAGGTCGCCAGCGAAGATGAAGAACGGTATGGCCATCATGGCAAAGACGTTCATGCCTGAATTCATCTGCTGGAAGACGACGATCGGCGGCAGGCCCATGTAGAGGACGGTGGCCAGCGAGGCGATGCCCAGGCAGAAGGCGATCGGCATGCCGATCATCATCAAGAAGGTAAAGACGCCGAATAAAACGGTATAGGCCATCACGCAGCCTCCTGGACAACAACGGTTGCGGCGATTTCCTCGCCGATGGCAACGTCAACGAAGCGCTCTGCGGCAAAGATGGCGATGATGGCTCCGCCCGCGATCAGCGGGAAGAAATCGACGCCGCCGGGCAGGCCAAGAACGGGAATGGTTGCAGTCCAGGTGCCGATGGCAAGCAGCGCGCCGTAATAGCTCATGGCGATGCCGAACAGGACAATCAATCCGAGGCTGACCAGATCCATGGTTTTTTGAATGGGTTTCGATGCACCGTGGCGGACGAAATCGAGGCCGAGATGCACGCTTTCGCGCACGCCGACGGCGGATCCAAGCAGAATGAACCACGACATCAGCAAGAGCGAAAGCGGTTCCGACCAACTCGGCGTATCGTTCAATATGTATCGGGCAAAGATCTGCCATCCGATGATCACGGTCATCGCAACCAGGCCGATACCTGAAATATACAGGCATAGCTGGCTCAGGCGGCCAAGCCCCGGGCGAATGGCCCTCATAAAGCGCAACATAGTCTCCTCCACAGCCGCGGCGGATCGACGGCCACAATGCAAGTCCGCGAATGAAAACCGGCCGGATCGTGTGATCCGGCCGGGCCCTTATATTACTTCACGTCCTGGACGCGCTTGACGAGGTCCTTCATCTTCTGATCGGTGATGAATTTGTCATAGACAGGCTGCATCGCTGCGGAGAATTCCGCCTTGTCGACCGTGATGATGTTCGCACCCGACGCACGGATTTTCTCTTCCGAGGCCTTTTCGCGGGCCTGCCACAGCTCACGCATTTTGCCGACGGATTCCTTTGCAGCCTCGCGCAACACCGTTTGATCTTCCGGGGTCAGCTTGTCCCAGGTGATCTTCGAGATCGCCAGGATTTCCGGGGTCAGCGAATGGTCTGTCAACGTGTAGTTCTTCGCCACTTCGAAGTGACGCGAGGATTCGTAGGAAGGCCAGTTGTTTTCGGCAGCATCAACGACGCCGGTTTCAAGCGAGGAATAGACTTCGCCAAAAGGCATCGGGGTCGGGTTGGCACCGAAGGCTTCCATCATCGCGATCCACAGATCCGACTGCTGGACACGCACCTTCATGCCCTTGAGGTCGGCGAGTTTCTCGATCGGCTTCTTGGTCGAATAGAACGAGCGCGCGCCGGAATCGTAGAAGGCAAGCCCGATCAGGCCGTGCGGCTCGAATGCGGCCAGCACTTCGTCGCCGATCGGGCCATCGACGACCTTGTGCATGTGTTCGGTATCGCGAAACAGGAAGGGCAGGCCGAAGACGACGGTTTCCGGAACGAGGTTGTTGAATGGTGCGCTGTTGACCCGGTTCATGTCGATGACGCCGAAGCGGGTCTGTTCGATCGTGTCTTTTTCAGTGCCGAGCGTGGCATTGTTCATGACCTGGATCTTGATGCGGCCATTGGTTTTCTGGGAAACCAGTTCGCCCATATATTTGACCGCATCCACGGTCGGATAGCCATCCGGATGGATATCGGCGGAGCGCAGCGTGATCTCTTGCGCATTCAGCGCGCCAGCACCCAGTGTCAGCCCCATCGCGAGGCTCAGCATTGCGGCAGTTTTCATGTCTTCCTCCTCTTTTAAATGATCCGCCAAAACCTCCCAGGTTTGACGGTAAACTCTCAGGTCCCCTTGCTCCCCATTGGTTCAAGGCCGAAGAGCTGCTCGGGGTTGTCCACGAGTGCGAGATGGCGGTCGGCATCATCAGCCAGCCAGCCAAGAATTGTGTCGGTAAGGGCAGCGTCATCGGGATAATCGGCATGTGTCTTCGCCAGATTGTGCGGCCAGTTCGATCCCCAGACGATGCGTTCGGGCGCGTGCGCCGCAATCGTGCGGCCAACCTCAGCCACATCGGCGAAATCAGGCGCCCCGGTCTTCGACGATTCGTAAGCGCCGGCAAATTTGAACCAGCAATTGCCGCGGTCGATCAAACGTTTTGCCGCGGCCACCTGCGGGCTGTCCGGTGTCACGCCGCAGAAAAACTTGCCGTGGTGATCGAGCACCCAGCGTGATTTCAGCCTGGACAGACGGGCTTCGTGATCGACGATGTTGCTGCCGTCGAATTGCACGGCAAGCATCCAGTTGCGGCTCGCGGCAATTGCGTCGACGGCTTCCAGATGGGTCAGGTCGACGCCGCCGCCCGGCAGATCCATGATGCGAAGGCCGATGACGCGGGCAGCAGCCAGGTCATCAAGTTCGGCTTCGGTCGCTTGGCCATTGACGGCAGCCACACCCCAGGCGAGGTCCCCGAAGTCCTTCAGGCAGGCGATCAGATTGTTGTTGTCGCGCTGGTGGGCATTGCCCTGGGTGACGATCACCCGGTCGATGCCGATCCATTTCATGAATTCGCGGTATTGCGATGGGCTTGGCAATTCGCCAGCCGGCAATGGTGGGCCACCTTCGATCGCGGGAAAGCCCGGCAGATAGGCATGCATCTGGGTGTCGATCGCCCCCTTCGGGAGCGCGACGTTTGGTTTGCGACCGGAAAGGGGGCGAACGAGTGTCATCAGTCGTCCTTCATCTTGAAGTCGGCGAGGGCATCGCGGTTGATCTCGATGCCAAGGCCTGGACCATTCGGGATGGCGACAACGCCGTTCTGATGTTCGATCGGGGTTTTGATCACCGCCTGACGGAACGGATTGTCGGTGCGGTCGAATTCGAGGATCGGTTCGATCGGATTGACACGGACCGGATCGGGCACCATGGCGGCAATAAATTGCAGCGCAGCTGCGATGTGGACAGCCGTGCCCCAGACATGCGGAACCACACGCACGCCGTGCAGGGCTGCGAGGTCGGCTACCCGCTTGGCTTCGGTGAAGCCGCCGACGCCTGCCAGGTCCGGTTGGACAATATCGATGCAACGCGTTTCGATCGGCTCTTTCATGCCCCAGCGACTGTGCCAGGTCTCGCCGCCGGCAACCGGAATCGGCTGTTTTGCGCGCACTTCGCGGTAGGATGCGAGCTGTTCCGGGACGACCGGTTCCTCGAACCAGTCGAGACCGTATTCGGCAGCACGATGGCCGAACTCAACCGCTTCCAGCACGCCGTAACCATGATTGCCGTCGGCCATCAGGCGCATATCGGAGCCGGCGGCTTCGCGCGCCGCCTTGATCACCCGCAGGTCCTCTTCGATACCGAAGCCGACCTTGATCTTCGAGGCATGGAAACCTTGCGACCGGTAGGCCGCGATATCTGTGGCATTGTCTTCGACACGATCGACGCCATCGCGCTTGAAACTACCGGTGGCATAGGCCTTGACGGTTTCGCGGAAGCGGCCGCCGAGCAGGATCGAGATCGGGGCGTTGAAATGTTTACCCTTGATATCCCACAGCGCGATATCGATGCCGGACAGGGCGGTGAGGGTCAGGCCACGTTGGCCCTGATCACGCAGCGCATTGTAGAGTGTTGCCCATATTTTCTCGGTTTCCAGAGGATTGGCACCGATCAGCCATGGCTTGTAGGCGGCAACCACAGCCGCATTCGGCCGCGCAGGACCGAGGCATTCACCCCAGCCCGTGGTGCCATCGTCGCACACAATCTCGACGAGCACATGAGCCCGCCGGTCAAAGCGCATGGAAGCGCTCTGGAACGGGACAGTGAGGCGGTGCTCGAGTAGATGGGTGCGGACGTCGACGATCTTCATATCAACGCTTCCAGGGTTCGATCAGCTTGGCGAGGATCTCTTCTTCCGCCGGCGTAAGGTCATCGAGCGGCGGGCGAACCTTGCCGGCATTGAAGCCCTGCAGACGCACACCGGCCTTGACGGCCGACACGGCATAGCCCTTGCGGCGGCCACGCAGTTCCATGAAGGGGTAGAAGAAGTCCTTCAGGATGGTTTCGCAGCGTTCGCGTTCGCCGGCGCGCAATGCCTTGTAGAAATCGACGGCCAATCCCGGAACGAAGTTGAACACTGCCGACGAATAGGTGGTGAACCCGGCGCCGAGATAGGCCTCGGCAAACAGTTCCGCCGTCGGCATGCCGCCGAGATAGGTGAGGCGGTCACCAAGTGTTGCGGTGATCTGACGGATCAATCCGATTTCGCCGGTCCCGTCCTTGAAGCCGACAAGGTTCGGGCAGGCATCGCACAGGCGCTGAAGCACGTCGACACCGATGACCGAGTTGTCGCGGTTATAGACCATGACGCCGATACCGACCGACTGGCACACGCGCTTGACGTGGTTGTAGATGCCTTCCTGTGGGGCATCGATCAGATAGTGCGGTAGAAGCAGGATCCCGTCGGCCCCGGCCTGTTCAGCGGCGCGGGCGATCTCGATGGCCATTTCCGTGCCATAGCCGCAGCCGGATACGATCGCTGTCTTGCCGGCCGCTTCCTTGGCGGTTGCGACGATGCGCGGAATCTCACTGGGGGACAGGGAGAAGAACTCACCGGTGCCGCCTGCGGCAAAGAGGACTGGCGCATCATAACCGGACAACCATTCGACATGTTTGCCATAGCTGTCTGGCTGAAACTGGCCTTCGCTATCAAAATGCGTGACAGGGAAAGACAACAGGCCGGCGCCAAGCGCGACCTTGATTTCTTGCGGCGTCATATGCGTATATCCTCTCTTTGCCTCCTCCGGCAAAGTTGTCATACGTATTATGTGGCAGTTCGTCAATAGTTATCGTACAGGTTGGCGTTGCTCGCGCAAAAGCGTGCGATAACGGGCCTGGCTGCCGCGCAGGTGCCGGCGCATGGCTTCTCGTGCCGCCTCTTCATCGCCAGCTGAAATCGCCTCGACGATATCGGCATGTTCTGCATCGATCAGCCGGATATAGGCTGCCTGATCCTCGTCGCTTTCTTCCCCGCGCAGGGCGGCGCGCGGAATTACATTTTTACCGATCATCGCCAGGAATTCGCGAAAGCGCGGGTTGTTGGTCGCCTCGGCGATGGCCAGATGCAGGGCGAAATCCGCGTCGCTACTGGATTTTCCGGCATCGAGACAGGCGCGTACGGCATAGTGCTGATCGAGAATTGCCTCTTCTTGGGCGGGAGAGCGGCGAAGTGCTGCAAGCCCTGCAGCCTCGACCTCCACAGCCGTGCGAAGCTCCAGCAATTCTATCATGGATGAGACGCGCGCCGGATCGATGTGCGCGAGAGAGAGAGGAGCGGGCAGAGGTTCGCGCGGCTCCAGCACAAAGACGCCGGCACCCTGGCGGGCCTCGACGAGGCGGTCTGCGCGAAGTGCAGCAATCGCCTCGCGCACGACGGTGCGTGACACGCCATGGGCCTCTGACAACTGCGCTTCGCTCGGGAGTTTGCTGCCTGGCAGAAACTGACCGCCATGAATGGCGCGGCGGAGATTGTCGCTCAGCCGTTGCGTCAGCGTTCCCGATCCGGCCTCCATTTTTGCCTGCAGCGCCATGCTCGTCTCCGTGTCCATTCGTCCGTTATTGCACTTATGCATAAACTCGTCTGTCAAGTTAGCCAAGCGTCCACGGGAAATTAGCGCAATATTGACGGTATTGACATGACCTGTATGATGAGTTGCATGGTCCGAGACTGGACGAGGGAGGTTTGTGTGAAGCGACTATTGGTAACCGGGGCTGCGGGCGGATTGGGCAAGGCGATGCGTGGCCGCCTGAAAGGCATGGCGGACGTCCTGCGTCTGTCCGACATTGTTGATATGGGCGAAGCGGCGGCGCACGAGGAGCTGGTCATGTGTGACCTGGGTGACCGGGATGCCGTCGACAGGCTTGTCGAAGGCTGCGACGGTATCATTCATCTTGGCGGCGTTTCCGTAGAGGACAAGTTCTCCAAGATTATGAACGCCAATCTGCTCGGACTCTACAATCTTTACGAGGCCGCGCGGGCGAACGGCATGCCGCGCATTCTCTTTGCCAGCTCGAACCATACGATCGGTTTCTACGCCCAGGACGACTATCTCGATGCCAGCGCGCCAATGCGGCCTGACGGGCTTTACGGCGTATCGAAATGCTTCGGCGAAGCATTGGCCAGAATGTACTTCGAAAAGTTCGGCCAGGAGACGGCACTGGTGCGGATCGGCAGTTGCATGGAGAAGCCGAAGAACCATCGGATGCTGTCAACCTGGATGAGCCATGACGATTTCCTCGCCATGATCGAATGCATCTTTCGCGTGCCCCGCCTTGGTTGCCCGATCATATGGGGATGCTCGAACAATGACAGTCGCTGGTGGGACAACACACCGGTTGCCTATCTTGGTTGGCACCCAAAGGACAATGCTGAGCAGTTTCGCGCGGAGATCGAGGCGACAGTACCCAGACCTGGTCCGCAGGACGATATCGCCATCTATCAGGGTGGCCCCTTCGTCAACGATCCGATCTTTGAAGAGGATTGATGTAAAGTTTCCCGCGTGCACTGTGCACGAGATCCGAAGTTAAAAAAGGGGCTGTTTCACACGGCCCCTTTTTTTGTTTTGCTGCGCGCCGCTTTGGGTCAGTTCTATTTTGAAGGCGAGTACAGTTGGCGGCCGTTTATCCTCCTCAAGCTCCTACAAATTAACCGCTTTTCAATAATGGTCGGTTGAAGCATAACTGGTTATGCTGCGGTAGTTAAGAAAGTATTGCGCTCATTCCCCACAAACACTTAAGTGCAATTCTGTTCTTAAGGGGTGAGTAACCATGTCCATCGAAGATCTCCGTTCATCTGGCATTCAAAACGAAACTGCAGCGCAGGAATACACTTCCGATATTGCGGAAGGTCTTGCTTTGAGCGCTGGCGAAGAAGGCGCGATTGAAGTCGCCCAGGCGGCCACCGACCCGGCGGTCAAGGTTGATCGTGTTGCCACGGAAGTCGCACCGGCGACAGTTCCCTCCGAAGTCACCGCTGATCAGAACAATATCGTAAGCCTCCCTATCGGCGTCACGTTTGATGACGTCAGGGTTGAAGGCGCGAACCTGGTTTTGGTTCAGGCCGATGGGTCGGAGATCACTATCGTCAATGGTGCCATCAACATTCCGACATTGATGCTCGGTGATGTCGAGCTGCCGCAGCAGGTTCTCTTTGCAGCACTTGAAGGTAGCGGCATCAATGTAGCGGCAGGTCCGGACGGCACTTTCTCGGCCAACCAGCAGGCGGTAAGCAATGGCGCAGACTTCAATGACGACCAGTTGAACGCAGGTCCAGAAGAGTTCGCCCTTGCTGATCTGCTTGGAGATACGACCTTTGGTGATGGGCTGCGCTCAGGTCAGATCTTGGGCGACAGCGGTGAGCCAAGCATATCTACACCGCTCACAACTGCGTTCATATTTGACGAAGCGGTGATCGCCGATGGAATCTCCGGAAATCAAATCATAACCGGCAGGCTGCCTTTCGAGGCAGGTCCAGACTTCGGCACGATCTCGGCCATCGGCTTTACCGGTGCGCGCAACATCGCGGAACCTGGCAATACCTCGGCAGCCTTCCCGCTGACCTCCGGCGGTGCGCAGATCTTCATTCGGACCTTCACGGCTCCGATCGATGGCACCGTCCTCGGCTTCGTCGCGCTGCAGGGCGTGACCATTATCAATGGTGTTGAAACGGTCGTGTTCTCGATCACCGTCGACAACCGCATCACTGGCGATTTTACCTTTGAACTCTTTGGCAAGCTGGAACATCCGGATGCTGGCGCCAACGGATCGCAGGATGATTTGGACGATCTGCTGCGCCTCGGCTTCAACTATACCGTCACTGATCTGGACGGGGACAGCGTCACCGGCTCCTTCAACATCGATGTGCAGGACGATGCGCCGACCCTGATCGATGTCAATGACGGCGATGCTGCCACCGCCGGTGGCGTCGTCTCGGAGGATTATCTCGAGGGTGGCAATGCTGCGACAGGAAATCCACAAGGGATTTCCGTGTCGACCTCCGGCACCCTGGGGATCGTTTGGGGCTCCGATGACGATCTGAAGTCGGAGGACACCTCCGACAACAACGAGAACGACGACGACCCGGTCGGTCGCACTGTCAGCTTCACGGGCCTGACGACGGCGTCGGATTCCGATGCGATCATCGACGCCATGCCATCGCTTGCCGGTCTTTCCTCTGATGGCACGACGCTCAGCTACCGCATCGAATATCTCAAGGACGGGGCCGGCAACTGGACCGGCGGCTATGTTCTCGTCGCATTCAAGGCCGGCTCCTTCGACCTTCCGCCGGAAGCGCTCTCTGACGAAGTGTCGGCGCTGGTGGAAGGTTCGTCCGAAGAAGTGATCTTCACCATCACGCTCGACGCCACGACCGTCAACGGCAGCTACCAATTCGACCTGCAGGGCAATCTCGACCACGTCGTTGGCACCGAGACCGGCAGAATCGAACTCGACAGCCTTGATCTGGACATCCGCTTCACCGGCAAGGATTCCGACGGCGACACCGTCGACGGTTCGTTCACGGTCGTTGTTCTCGATGACGCTCCGGAGTTGAGCGGCACCACCGAGAACCGCCTGGTCGACGAAGACGACATCTCCACACTGGACGATGGCCTGATAGGTGGCTCGCTCGGCACCAGCCCGAATGACGGCGATGCCGACGGTTCGTTCACGCAGGACCCCTCCAACAACCAGACCGGCCCCGCCTTCATCTCTGGCTCGCTCGCCAATCTGGTCAAGGGTGGCGCAGACGCAGGCTTGACCTTCTCCTTCATCGACGAGGCCAATGTCCGCAGCACGCTGGCACAGCTCGGCCTGTCATCGAAGGGCGGAGAGCTGAGCTTCGACGTACAGGGCAACATGCTCTACGCCTTCGTCAACGCCAGTGGAATTGGCGTCGAGTACAATAGCGACCAGGATCGGGTGGTGTTTACGCTCGAAATCCAGGAGGACGGGTCGTATTCGTTCCGTCTTCTGGACCAGCTCGACCATGACACACCTCTCTTCGGCGCAAACCAGAACACCGATCTGCAGGACGGCATCCCAGGTGATGTGAGCGCCATCAATTTCGGCGCCGTTTTGGAAGCGACCGACAATGACGGCGACAGCGTCTCGCTAGGCGGCGCTTTCTCGGTCACGATCCGTGACGACGTTCCGGAACTGGTCCGCGGTGCATCGGAAGACCGCATTGTCGACGAAGACGACATTTCGACGATCGGCAACGCGAACCCGGGCGAATCGCTCGGCACGAGCCCGAACGACGCCAATTCGGATGGTTCCTTCACGGGCGTTGCTGGCAGCGGTCAGCCGGGTCCGGCAACCGTGAGGGGCATGCTCGCCAATCTGGTGAAGGTCGGCGCAGACGACAACATGACTTTCTCCTTCCTCGGCGGGTCTGCAGCCGTCAACGCCATGTTGCAGCTGGGCTTGAAGTCCCAGGGCCAGACCCTGAGCTACGAACTCCGCAATGGCACGCTCTATGCGTTCGACAATGCCGGTTCCTCGATCGGCAGCAGCTATGACGCCGGCCAGGACAGGCTCGTCTTCTCGCTCACGCTCGACAGCGACGGCAAGTATGAGTTCCAGCTGTTCGATCAGCTCGATCATGACCGTCCGAACATGGGCGCTGATGAAAACTTCGATCTCCAGGACGGTTCGTTCATCCGCGACGTCACGGCCATTGACTTCGGCGCGCTCATCAAGGCGACCGACAATGACGGCGACAGCATCTCCCTGAACGACGCATTCTCCATCAAAATCCGCGACGATATTCCGGAAGTCGACGCCCTCAACACCTCCGCAAAGCTCGTCGTCGACGAAACGGCCGGCAGCCAGTCGGGCGGCGACGAAGTCAGTGCCCTCGGCGTGTTCGGCAATCTGGGCGTCCCAGGCTTTGACCCCAACATGGCACCGCAATATGCGCAGCAGGCTGGTTTCGTGGCGGCCAATGTCGCAACCGGTGCGGATGAAAATGCCACTGTTACTTGGACGCTGAAGCTGAACGGACAGCAGGGCTTGAACTCTGGTCTTCTGACAACCGATGGCCGTACGATCTATCTCTTCCTCGAGGGCGGCTTGATCGTCGGCCGCTACGATAGCCCGACGGACGGCAACACAACGGTATCGTCCTCTGATCCAGCAGCCTTCGCACTGCACATCGCCGACAACGGCACACTGTCACTCGTGCAGTATGTCTCCATCCAACATGATGATCGTGGTGACCACGACGAGAACAACGATAATGGCACGGGCTCGAACGACGCCTCGCCGAACGACACACCCAATCCGATCCAGCAGACCCTGGCCGGAAAGGTCCTGGCGGTTGTGACCGTCACCGACTTCGACGGCGATAAAGCTTTAGACTCGGTCGAAATCGGTGGCCGCATTGTCTTCGAAGACGACGGTCCGAGCATCGACGTCGTTGCAGCTCCTGACGCCTCCATCGTTCTGCAGACGCAGGACGGCGAGACGATCGGCTCCGGCATCACCGACTATGCCTCGAGCACCGCGAACTTCAGCGGCGTCTTCTCGATCGGTTCGCAGTCCTACGGTGCCGATGGTGCCGGCAATGTCTCGGCTCTGAGCTATGAGCTCGGCATCTACAAGCCCAACGGTTCAGATTCGGGCCTGAACAGCGACGGCCAGGACATCCGCATCGTTTTGGACAATGGCACGGTCTACGGGATCACTGGCTACAACACCGTTGTGTTCAGCATCTCGGTCAATGGTGCCGGCGTCGTGACGCTCAGCCAATTCCGGGAAATCGACCACGCGACGACGAACACGAGCGGCCCTTACACCGGCGACGTGCGGACCCTGATGGACGGTCTGGTCAAGCTGACAGCCACCGCAACGATCACGGATGGTGACGGCGACAAGGCAACCGACAGCGCGACGATCGACCTCGGTGGCAACATCAAGTTCCAGGACCACGGTCCGAGCATCGACGTCGTTGCAGCTCCTGACGCCTCCATCGTTCTGCAGACGCAGGACGGCGAGACGATCGGCTCCGGCATCACCGACTATGCCTCGAGCACCGCGAACTTCAGCGGCGTCTTCTCGATCGGTTCGCAGTCCTACGGTGCCGATGGTGCCGGCAATGTCTCGGCTCTGAGCTATGAGCTCGGCATCTACAAGCCCAACGGTTCAGATTCGGGCCTGAACAGCGACGGCCAGGACATCCGCATCGTTTTGGACAATGGCACGGTCTACGGGATCACTGGCTACAACACCGTTGTGTTCAGCATCTCGGTCAATGGTGCCGGCGTCGTGACGCTCAGCCAATTCCGGGAAATCGACCACGCGACGACGAACACGAGCGGCCCTTACACCGGCGACGTGCGGACCCTGATGGACGGTCTGGTCAAGCTGACAGCCACCGCAACGATCACGGATGGTGACGGCGACAAGGCAACCGACAGCGCGACGATCGACCTCGGTGGCAACATCAAGTTCCAGGACCACGGTCCGAGCATCGACGTCGTTGCAGCTCCTGACGCCTCCATCGTTCTGCAGACGCAGGACGGCGAGACGATCGGCTCCGGCATCACCGACTATGCCTCGAGCACCGCGAACTTCAGCGGCGTCTTCTCGATCGGTTCGCAGTCCTACGGTGCCGATGGTGCCGGCAATGTCTCGGCTCTGAGCTATGAGCTCGGCATCTACAAGCCCAACGGTTCAGATTCGGGCCTGAACAGCGACGGCCAGGACATCCGCATCGTTTTGGACAATGGCACGGTCTACGGGATCACTGGCTACAACACCGTTGTGTTCAGCATCTCGGTCAATGGTGCCGGCGTCGTGACGCTCAGCCAATTCCGGGAAATCGACCACGCGACGACGAACACGAGCGGCCCTTACACCGGCGACGTGCGGACCCTGATGGACGGTCTGGTCAAGCTGACAGCCACCGCAACGATCACGGATGGTGACGGCGACAAGGCAACCGACAGCGCGACGATCGACCTTGGTGGCAACATCAAGTTCCAGGACCACGGTCCGAGCATCGACGTCGTTGCAGCTCCTGACGCCTCCATCGTTCTGCAGACGCAGGACGGCGAGACGATCGGCTCCGGCATCACCGACTATGCCTCGAGCACCGCGAACTTCAGCGGCGTCTTCTCGATCGGTTCGCAGTCCTACGGTGCCGATGGTGCCGGCAATGTCTCGGCCCTCAGCTATCAGCTGGGTCTTTACGGCCAGAACGGTGTCGACTCCGGCCTGAACAGTGACGGTCAAGACATCAAGCTCTTCCAAAACGGAGGCGAGGTTCGGGGCTTCACCACCTCTGGCGACCTCGTCTTCTCGATCTCGGTCAACGGCTCTGGCGTCGTGACGCTCAGCCAGTTCCGCGAAATCGATCACACGACGTCGAACACCAGCGCGCCTTACACCACTGATGTGCAGTTCCTCATGGATGGCCTGGTCAAGCTGACTGCTACCGCCACGATCACAGACGATGAGGGTGACAAGGCAACCGACAGCGCGACGATCGACCTTGGTGGCAACATCAAGTTCCAGGACCATGGTCCGAGCATCAACCAGGGTTCGATCAGCTTCACAGTCGATGAAGACGGTCTGTCGACGGCAAATGCCGACGCCAATCCGCTGAAATCGACGGAAATCAATGCCGGTGGCTCTGCGACTTATTCGGGCGCAGCCGGTGCCTTGACGGCTCTGTTCAACTTCGGCGCCGATGGCGCTCATGCCAGCCAGGCGATCTCGCTGAAGCCCGCAACCGACGCAGCGACCGGACTGACCTCGCAAGGCCAGCCGATCTTGGTCACGGTTGACGGCGGCACGCTGACCGGCACGGCCGATGGCCGCGTCGTGTTCGAACTCACCGTCAACGCCAATGGCTCCTACACCTTCACCCTGAAGGATCAGATCGACCACCCGACGCTTAATGGCGTCGCGCCGCAGGCCAATGGTGCTTTCGACGATGCCGAGAATCTGATCGCCAGCGGTCTCGACCTCTCGAGTTACATCATCGGCAAGGACGGCGATGGTGACACGATCGCACTCAGCACCGGCAAATTCGTCGTGGACGTCCGCGACGACATCCCGACGGTGACCACAGCATCGGTAGCGATCGCTGTCGAGGCGCCGCAGCCCATCGAAGCGGTGCCCGGCAAGGTGGCCAACTTCGTGTTGGTTCTCGATGCTTCGGGCAGCACGAACGTTACGCTGATCAAGCAGCAGGTCGTCGACTTCCTGCAGACGCTCAACGCCTCCGGCGCAGACGACGTGCGCGTCCATATCGTCGAATTCGGCGAGAAGGCCTCGCCTGTCGGCACCTATGACCTGATCTCCAACGGCACAATCAATGCCGGTGTTCTGGCCGAGGCTCTGGCAGATGTCGCCACGGTTAGCGGAAACGGCGGCACCAATTACGAGGGTGGCCTGCAGCAGGCACTACAGTGGATCGAGGGCATTCCGGCGGGTTCGATCAATGTGACCACCAACATTTCCTCCTTCGATGCCAACAGCGGCAATGGCGAGGACACGGCGCGCATCATTGGAAACGGCAGCACCCAGATTGCCCTGGTATCCGGCTGGGACGTTCCCGGCACCACATCGCCTGACCTCATCAATGCAAACGGCGATGTGACCGACGGCATGGGTGCAAGCTCGGGCACCAGCGATACCGATATCGATGCCGGCCAGATGCTGCGGTTCGATTTCGGAGCATTCAACGACTTCGACGGCAATCAGGCCTATGCGAATGCCGGCAGCTTCAACGGCATTCCGGTCACCAGCGCTGTCTTCAAGCTTGATGACAATTATGAGCGAAGCGGTCCCGATGACACTCAGTTCCGCTACCGTGTTGTCTTTACCGACGCGTCGTTCCAGGACGGGGTCAATGTTGTCGACAACAACGGGACCAATGTGACGATCACCGGAACTGGTGCGAATGCCGGCAAGACGATCGCCTATGTGGAATTCACCGTCGGCTATGGCTACGGCGATGTCGATCTGGAGTCGGTGACGACCACCGGTGTGCTTCCGGGCACGCTGCCGAATGCCGATGTCAATCAGCTCATCGTCCTCTCAGATGGCCAGCCGAATATGACGGTCAATCTCGGATCCGTGAGTGCAGGGACTGCTTTGGCGGCGATTACCGACGAAGTCACGCGGATCGAAGGTCTGACCAACGGCGTCACCGGCGACCAGGCCTTCACCATCGAAGCCTACGGCGTGGGTGCAAGCTCGTCGGGCCTCACGGGTCTCGGCCAGGTTGAAGGACCGGGCGGCAGCTCCTCGAACATCACCGGTCCGACCGGGCTCAGCACGGCGCTCCAGACGGTCATCGCCGGTCTGGCCGGCACGCCGGCCCAGGGAACCGCGCCTTCCATCGCACAGTTCGATGTCGCCAGCCTGGTCAAGGTCGGCGCCGACGAAGGCCTGACCTACAGCCTGAAGTCCGTCACCTCCGGTCTGCCTGCCTTGTCTTCCGGCGGCACCAACCTCGACTATACCGTCGTGAACAACGTTCTGACGGCGAAGGCCGGTGCGATTGTCGTGTTTACCCTGTCGCTCGCAGCCGACGGCAAGGGCACCTTCACGATCTTCAAGCCGCTCGGTGGCGCTGGCGACGTGGCGATCGACTTCTCCTCGATCATCCAAGCAAAGGATTTCGACGGCGACGCGGTGTCTCTGACCACCGGGAAGTTCGTGGTGACGGTCGAGGTGCCGGATACAACACCGCCGACAGTTGAATCGATCGTGATGGGAGATGCAGCTCTGAAGATCGGTGAGACGTCGACGGTGACGATTACCTTCTCGGAGAAGGTCGCCAGCTTCACCAACAGCGACGTGACGGTCCAGAACGGCACGCTCAGCACCCTGACGACCTCGGATGACGGCAAGACCTGGACGGGCACGTTCACGCCTTCGGCTCCGATCGAAGACACCACCAACGTGGTGACGGTCGCCGCGACCTACACGGACGTTGCCGGCAATGCTGGTACGGGTCTGGTCAGCGGCAACTATACGGTCGATACGATCGCACCGGTTGTCAGCTCGATCGTGATGAACGACACGGCTCTGAAGATCGGTGAGACGTCGACGGTGACGATTACCTTCTCGGAGAAGGTCGCCAGCTTCACCAACAGCGACGTGACGGTCCAGAACGGCACGCTCAGCACCCTGACGACCTCGGATGACGGCAAGACCTGGACGGGCACGTTCACGCCTTCGGCTCCGATCGAAGACACCACCAACGTGGTGACGGTCGCCGCGACCTACACGGACGTTGCCGGCAATGCTGGTACGGGTCTGGTCAGCGGCAACTATACGGTCGATACGATCGCACCGGTTGTCAGCTCGATCGTGATGAACGACACGGCTCTGAAGATCGGTGAGACGTCGACGGTGACGATTACCTTCTCGGAGAAGGTCGCCAGCTTCACCAACAGCGACGTGACGGTCCAGAACGGCACGCTCAGCACCCTGACGACCTCGGATGACGGCAAGACCTGGACGGGCACGTTCACGCCTTCGGCTCCGATCGAAGACACCACCAACGTGGTGACGGTCGCCGCGACCTACACGGACGTTGCCGGCAATGCTGGTACGGGTCTGGTCAGCGGCAACTATACGGTCGATACGATCGCACCGGTTGTCAGCTCGATCGTGATGAACGACACGGCTCTGAAGATCGGTGAGACGTCGACGGTGACGATCACCTTCTCGGAGAAGGTCGCCAGCTTCACCAACAGCGACGTGACGGTCCAGAACGGCACGCTCAGCACCCTGACGACCTCGGATGACGGCAAGACCTGGACGGGCACGTTCACGCCTTCGGCTCCGATCGAAGACACCACCAACGTGGTGACGGTCGCCGCGACCTACACGGACGTTGCCGGCAATGCTGGCACGGGTCTGGCGAGCGGCAACTATACGGTCGATACGATCGCACCGGTTGTCAGCTCGATCGTGATGAACGACATGGCTCTGAAGATCGGTGAGACGTCGACGGTGACGATCACCTTCTCGGAGAAGGTCGCCAGCTTCACCAACAGCGACGTGACGGTCCAGAACGGCACGCTCAGCACCCTGACGACCTCGGATGACGGCAAGACCTGGACGGGCACGTTCACGCCTTCGGCTCCGATCGAAGACACCACCAACGTGGTGACGGTCGCCGCGACCTACACGGACGTTGCCGGCAATGCTGGCACGGGTCTGGCGAGCGGCAACTATACGGTCGATACGGTCACACCGGTTGTCAGCTCGATCGTGATGAGCGACACGGCTCTGAAGATCGGTGAGACGTCGACGGTGACGATCACCTTCTCGGAGAAGGTCGCCAATTTCGACAACACGGACGTGACTGTCGAGAAGGGCACGCTCGGCGCGCTGAGCAGCTCTGATGGTGGCAAGACCTGGACGGGCACGTTCACGCCTTCGGCTCCGATCGAAGACACCACCAACGTGGTGACGGTCGCCGCGACCTACACGGACGTTGCCGGCAATGCTGGCACGGGTCTGGCGAGCGGCAACTATACGGTCGATACGATCGCACCGGTTGTCAGCTCGATCGTGATGAACGACATGGCTCTGAAGATCGGTGAGACGTCGACGGTGACGATCACCTTCTCGGAGAAGGTCGCCAGCTTCACCAACAGCGACGTGACGGTCCAGAACGGCACGCTCAGCACCCTGACGACCTCGGATGACGGCAAGACCTGGACGGGCACGTTCACGCCTTCGGCTCCGATCGAAGACACCACCAACGTGGTGACGGTCGCCGCGACCTACACGGACGTTGCCGGCAATGCTGGCACGGGTCTGGCGAGCGGCAACTATACGGTCGATACGATCGCACCGGTTGTCAGCTCGATCGTGATGAACGACATGGCTCTGAAGATCGGTGAGACGTCGACGGTGACGATCACCTTCTCGGAGAAGGTCGCCAATTTCGACAACACGGACGTGACTGTCGAGAAGGGCACGCTCGGCGCGCTGAGCAGCTCTGATGGTGGCAAGACCTGGACGGGTACGTTCACGCCCACGGCCAATATTGAAGACGCGACGAATGTCGTTACAGTTGCGGCAAGCTACACGGACACGGCAGGCAATGCCGGCACGGGTCTGGTGAGCGGCAACTATACCGTCGACACCCGTCCACCAAACTTGACGCCCACGGATATCACCTGGAACGCCGTAGATCCGGGATCAAGCTTCCCCTCGGCGAACACCAAGATCGCTTCGCTCTCTGTCACGGATCCTGACAATACCGGCGGCTACACCTATGAGTTGGTTACGGGTACGGGTGTAACCGTAACCGCGTCGGGCGAGGTGTTCACGACCAGTGCGATCGCCAACAATGCGGCCTACGCGATTGAAGTGAAGGTGACGGATGCTCTCGGTGGATCGTATACCGAGACGTTCAACATCATCGGCGGGACAGGCAGCGGCAACACTCTGCCAGCTTCGGGTGCTGCCAACCCTGTCCTCGCCGGAGATGACATCCTGTATGGCCAGAATGGCGGCGATACGATCTACGGCGGTGCCGGAGATGACACGTTGTTTGGTCAGGATGGCAACGACACACTCGTTGGCGGAACTGGGCGGGATGTGCTTTATGGGGGCAGCGGATCTGATACCCTTACCGGTGGCTCAGATGCTGATACATTCTGCTTCGCAAACTCCGACTCTCTGGGGTCAGTTTCGACGTGGAGTGATCTGATCAGCGGCGTGGCAGGCTATGACGTCATTACCGACTTTGTGGTCGGCGTCGATAAACTCAAGCTGCCTGTTTCTGGAGTTGCGGCAGCAAATACTGCGGGCACGAACGGTTCTGACTCTGACTACAGCACTGATGGAACGAGGTTCCAGTCGCACTCGATTTCGAACGGGATTGTCCGGTTCGACGACCAGAACACGTTCTCTCAAGCCAGGAACATTGACTCCTTTGCGGAGGTCGGGATGGCGCTGGACTACTTAAAGAGTAACAATCTGGGTGTCGCAGGCGCGACGGTCGCATTCCAGGCTGTGATTTCCAGTGTGACCTACACCTTTGTATATCAGCAGGGTGGTGCCACCGCGGGCACAAATCATACGTTCGTCGCTCTTCAGGGTACCACGATCAGCAACTTCAATGACGTTCTGGTCCACAGCGCTAACGACCCCATCATCCTCGACCTCGACAAGAACGGCTTCGCCCTCTCGTCGATCGGCGACGGTGTCACCTTCGACATCAATGCCGATGGCAAGGCGGACCAAATCGCCTGGACCAGCGACGACGGCATTCTCGCCTATGACGTTGACGGCAACGGCCTGATCGACAACGGCTCGGAAATCTTCACGCCTGACTTCAACGGGGGCAAGTTTGCCAGCGGCGTGGCGGCTCTGGCTTCGCTTGACACGAATGGCGACGGCAAGATCGATGCCAGCGACGAGGCCTTCTCGAAGCTGCAGGTCTGGATCGATGCCGACAATGACGGTGTCAGCGACGATGGCGAGCTCTCCGGACTTGCCGATCACGATGTGGCCAGAATCTCGCTCACCGTCGACACGACCGGCGGTGTGGAAGACGGCCAGACTGTCTTCGGGGAGGGCGCGTTCACCTTCGAAGACGGGTCCGAGGGGATCTTCCTCGAAGTCGGCTTCGACACGATCTTCGGTTCGGACGTATCCGACGCCCTGACCTTTGTTGGTACCGACGGCGACGACATCCTGGCGGGTGGTCTGGGTTCCTACGCCCTTTCCGGTGGCTTGGGTGCGGATACCTTCGTCCTCGATGCCTCGGCTCTCGACCAGTTCGATGTCGCCGATGTGATCACCGACTTCAGCTCGGAAGAGGGGGATGCACTCGACGTCTCGGCGCTGCTCGACTCGCTGCTTGGACCGGATGCGACGGCGGACGCTGCTACCTCCAGTGTCCGGGCGACTGTGACCGGTAATGACACGACGGTCAGCGTTCAGACCGGCGCCGATAGCTGGCAGGATGTCGCCGTTCTGCAGGATCACACCACCGCCGTGAAGATCCTGTTCGACGACAAGCACAATGCCATCGATGTCGCCCATGGCTGATTGATTGTAGTCAAAGTAAAATCGGGGAGGGCGCGCAGGCGCCCTCCCTTTTTGTTTGTCTGGCATTGACAGATATCGCCATTAACACATTGTGGTTAATGGGGATTTGGCTGATGAACTGAGAAATCTATTGCGCTGCAAAACGCTTTACACCGATATATTCAATCGTGTCGGTAGAGAATAATGTTGCTATTCAGATACACTTGCTTGCAAGTTTTGCGTGTTTGGCGACCAAATCCAACGTCTGCGGCCAAAGTTGTTCCAATCAATAACCAATGGAACCGCCAGAAGAGCGTTAATTTAGCGAGAATTTTCCACGAATCATTCGTTTCGAGAACGAAGAATCTAGTTCTTGGTTTAAATACACCGTTTGAATGACCCTCGGCTCAAATTTGGGTGTATCGTGTAAAGCCGTTGATACGACTTCACACTGATACCAACCCCAGTATATAACTCCTCACAATTGACCGGGGTTTTTGAGGGGCGACTGTCTTGTTAAAGAACAATAAAATCATTGCGCTACTGTATGCATCCGTCGCGCTGGGTTGCGGCATGTGCGCCGAGGCCAATGCAATGTCCTTGCAGGAGGCAGTCGAAAAGACGCTCAGAACAAATCCGCAGGTCATGCAGGCGGTGAAGAACCGCGAAGCGGTTGAGTTCGAGCTTCGCCAGGCGCGGGGCCTCTACCTCCCCTCCATTGACCTAGAAGCCGGCGTTGGCGCACGGCGTCTGAGCAATTCCAGCACGGGAAACCTGACGGATGACTCAGAGGATTATTCTCCAGCTGATGTTGGCCTGACCATCACGCAGACATTGCTCGATGGCGGTGGCCGTCGCGCCCAGTTGTCGCAGCAGGCGTCGCGTGTCGACGGTGCTTCCTTCCGCGTTGTCGAGCGCTCGGAGACGCTTGCCCTGCAAGTGGTGCAGGATTATCTCGAATACCTGCTGCAGAGCCAGATCGTCGGTGTGGCGCAGCAAAACGTTTCCTTCCACAATCAGATTCTTGGCGATATCGGCGAGGGCATCAAGGGTGGAGCCCTGACCGACGTTGACAATACACAGGGACGCGAACGCCTCGATGCGGCACGTGCCCGATTGCGTGAGGCTCAGGAAGAGCTGGAAGTCACGAAGATCCGTTTCCTGAAGACGGTTGGCGAGCCCATTGGTAAAGCCAACACCCCGCCTTCCCTGGCACGGTTCATTCCGCGCAAGATGGAAGAGGCGATCGCGATCGCCCAGCAGAACAACCCGCGCATTCATTCGGCGCGCGCCGATATCAATGCAGCTGACGCGGCCGTTGATGCGGCCCGCTCAAACTATGCGCCAACCGTCAACCTAGAAGGTTCAGCACGCGTCGGAAATGATATCGATGGCGACGAAGGCCGGACCGAAGACCTTCAGGTTCGTGTCGTTGCCCGCTGGAACCTTTATCGCGGCGGAATCGACCAGGCTCGCGAGCAGGAGCAGGTGCGGCGCGCCAGCGAGCAGCGCTACGTGTCTGCGGAAGTTTATCGCGAGGTCGAGGAATCGATCCGTTCTGCGTGGAACGAGCGCAGCAGCCGGACCCAATTGTCGCAGATTCTGGCATCGCAGTCCTCGCAGAACGCAAAGCTGGTTTCGTCCTACCGCGAACAGTTCAGCGTTGGTCAGCGCTCGCTGCTTGATGTTTTGGACGCGCAGAACACGCGTTTCAACACCAGCATTATCGCCGAGACGGCGAAGGTCGCTTCGTTGTTCGCGGAATACAAGATCCTCGCTGCATCCGGCTCTCTTCTCAAGTCGATGAACCTGAAGCCGGTCCAGCAGGCGGAAGCCTATGCTCGCAGCGAGTTCTCGGTGAAGAGTGATGCCAATCCGACTTACGTGGAAGTTGAATCTCGTCAGAGCTCGGGCGTTCCGATGGATCTTCTGGCGCCGATCCGTTAATCGCCACAGATCAGGGACGCCATGCTGAATGTAAAGGTCGAAACGACGACCGCCGGTACGTTTCAGAACTTCAAGGCCGCGTTCAAATCGGTTGCAAACTTTTACGGGCGCCCCAGTTCAGACACGGTCCTGTTCTCGGGCGTGCCTGACGAAGTTTCGGAATCGCTTGAACTCGATGATGTCGAGCATTTGGCTGAGCGCATCGGACTTCAAGCAGTCAAACACGAAGAGCGGGATTGTCGTGAGGGCAATTTTGATTGCCCCGCTATCCTTGTCTTTGACAGCGGTGTGCTGGCACTTCTGGAAGTCGATGCAGACGGTCTCTATGTGACAGACGTCTTGTCGCAGGATGGCAAGGCTATTCGGCTTACTCAGCGTGATCTGGTGGCGCTCAAGCCGACATTCGGTTTTGCCTTCACGCTGTTCTATCGCAATGCCTCGGATGAGGCGACCGTCGGCGATGCCGGAGAAATTGAGCAGCGTCACTGGCTGACCCGCGCGCTTGTGCCTTATTGGCGCACCTATCTTCGTGTCGTGTTTGCTGCGCTGTTCATAAATCTGATCGCGCTCGCTTCGCCACTGTTCACTATGAATGTCTATGATAGGGTTCTTCCTAACAAGGCGATACCGACGCTTTGGGTCCTCGCGGTCGGGATCACGATCGCCTATCTATTCGATTTTTTGCTGAAGACTGCCCGCTCCTCATTGATTGATCACGCGGGACGTAGCGCCGACATGCGGCTGTCACAAATGATCTTCGACAAGGTTCTCAATACGTCCCTCGCATCGCGCCCGATGTCGACCGGTGAATATGCGAACCGGGTCATGCAATATGAGTTCGTTCGCGAATTCTTTACATCGAATACGATTGGTCTTCTGATAGACAGCGCTTTTGTCTTCATTTTCCTGATTGTGATCTACCTGATCGCGGGCTGGCTGGTCGTCATTCCATCGGTGGCGTTTCTACTGTCGATCGCAATCGGCTTTTGGGCGCAGGCGCAGATCGGTCATCGTATGGCGGCTGCCGCCAACGAGGCGTCGCGGCGGCAGTCGCTTCTGGTCGAGACTATTTCGACAATCGAAACGTTGAAGAGCCTGCGAGCCGAGGCCGGCATGTTGCGGCGCTGGCAGGAGTTGATGAAATACTCCAGCCGTACCAGCGAGGAGATCAAGAACATCTCGTCGAATGCAATCAATATGACGACCTTCGTTCAACAGATGGTCGGCGTTCTGATCGTGATCGCAGGCACCTATCAGTTCTCCGAGGGCAATCTGGCGATGGGCGCGATTGTCGCGACTGTAATGCTGGCGGGTCGTGCCGGCGCGCCGCTTGGCCAGGTCGCAATGACGCTCGCCCGTTTCCGCCAGGCAACGATGTCATTGCGCATTCTCGACAAGATCATGGAACTGCCGGATGACCGACCCTCTACGGTGGGTTTCGTCAATCGCTCTATCCGTCACGGAGGATTCAGCTTTCAGAATGTGAGCTTCAGTTATCCCGGGTCTGACTATCCCGTGTTGAACCAATTGTCCCTGACGGTTGCTCCGGGTGAGCGTGTTGGCTTGATTGGACGCATTGGGTCGGGCAAGACCACGCTTGGCCGGCTTTTGGACGGTCTCTATCTGCCAACCGACGGAAGACTTCTGATCGATGGGGTGGATATCCGTCAATATCATATGGCAGAAGTCCGCGAGGCAGTTGGAATTGCCGGGCAGTCTTCCGATCTGTTCTCTGGAACGGTCAAGGAAAATCTTCTGATCGGGCGTGCTGACGCAACCGACGAAGAGCTGGTTGAAGTCGCGCGCATCGCCGGTGTGGACGATTTTGTCGCCAATCATCCTCGCGGTTTTGACATGCCCGTCGGAGAACGCGGTAGTAATCTGTCAAGCGGTCAAAAGCAGGCGCTGACAATTGCGCGCCTGCTTTTGACCAAGCCAAAGATCGTCTTTCTCGACGAACCTTCCGGCGCGATGGACCTGGCCAGCGAACGGAACCTGATAAATCGGCTCTCAACGGCATTTGGTCGAGACACCACATTGGTGATCGCCACCCACCGTCATAGCATGCTGGAACTGGTTGATCGCCTGGTCGTGATTGAAAAGGGACGCATTGTCGCCGATGGTCCGAAACAGGTGGTCATTGAAGCCATGCAGCGCAAGGGAGTGGCAAAATCATGAGCCGCAGCGTGCATGACACTCCACCGTTCTTCGCCCGTATGCTGCTGGGCTTTGTCGGTCTCTGCGTCATATGTTTTGTCGCCTGGGCGGCATTCGCGGAAATCGACGAAATAGCCCGGGGTGAAGGCAAGGTCATTCCTGTTTCAAAGACCCAGATCATTCAGTCCTCCGAGGCCGGCATTGTCCAGCAGATTGCGGTCCAGGTGGGACAGGTTGTCCGCAAGGGCGAATTGATCGTGCAGCTGAACAACCGCACGACAGAATCGTCGCTTGGCGAATCCGTTGCCAAGGCCCGTGCATTGGGCGCGAAGGTGGCCCGCCTGGAGCTCGAAGAGGCGGGCAAATACGACACGAAATTTGTCTGTCCGCAGGATGTCCTTGAGGTCGCCAAGGCTGTTTGCGACAATGAGGAACAGCTGTTTGCTGCCAACAAGGCGAGCTATGACAATAAACTTGGCGTTTTGCAGGAGCGTGTGAAGCAGCGGCAGACGGAACTCAGCGAGGCACATGCCAATGTTACGCGGCTGGAACAGAACATCGCCGCAGCCAACCGCCAGTATGAGCTGATCAAGCCTTTGGCGAAAAAGGGGTTGGTGGCGCAGACCGAGCTGCTGACGATCGAGCGTGATCTTACCGATCAGCAAGGCCAGATGCATGTCTATCAGGAAAGCCTCGAACGGCTTGAGGGCGCTGTTGAAGAGGCGCGACTTCAGGTCGGGGAACTGGCACTCGAACTCAGGCAGCAGGCATTGACGGAGAAGGCGCTATCGCTCTCCGAGTTGTCGGTGACCGGCGAGACCATCCGCGGTGCGTCAGACCGGGTAGAAAGAACCGATATCCGGTCTCCCGTCGACGGCATCGTCAATACGCTGGAAGTCAACACGATCGGCGCCTATGTCGACCCGGGGACCGTTGTGGCAGGTATCGTACCGACAGCCGATGTTCTACTGATCGAGGCGCGCCTGTCGCCGCGTGATGTGGCTTTCGTTCGACGTGGTCAGCCAGCGATCATCAAAGTGACCGCCTATGACTTCTCGATCTTTGGAGGGCTGCAAGGTGAAGTCACCAATGTCTCTGCTGATAGCATCGTTGAGAAGGAAAAAGGCGAAACCTACTATCTTGTTCAGGTGAAAACGGAGAGTTCCGAGCTCCAAAGAGACGGTAAGGCCTATCCAATCATTCCCGGAATGGTGGCATCGGTTGAAATCATGACCGGCCGAAAAACTGTGCTCAGCTATCTGATGAAGCCGATCAACAAAGCGCGCTCCGTAGCGTTAACGGAGCGGTAGATGTTGATCGCAAAGCCCGAGGCTGTCGCCAATTTAGGTCCCTCTGGACTGGAGAGTTCGGTGATTCCTGCCTTGGGGCAGGAAGATATCGAGCCGCATTTTCGCGCAGTCACGGGGCGAGCTGGCGAACGCAGAGGGATCCGGCTGGAGCGCATCTACTGGGACGGGCTTCATAGGATGTCGGCCGCCAGCAAGCTATCCACCGCGGAGTTGGTCAACATCACGGCAGCGCAATTTCCCGATGGCACCAATGTGACGTCGTTGATGCGGGTCGTAAGTCTGAAGTGGGCCATGGTGCGCATGAATATGTTGGAGAGGGTCTCGTCTCTCGACAATCTGCATGCCTTAATCCAGGCTTGTCCTTCGCCGGCATTGGTATTGACCAGGACAAAGCGCATTCAGATGTTCAATGACGCCTTTCTGACGGTTCTCAGGCAGAAATTGCCCGTCGCGGAAGCCGTTCAGCTGGCTGCAAGTCTCAGATTTTCCATTGACGTCCAAGTCGAAGAGGCAATCTCGACCTTGGAGGGCAACAAGGGCAAGACGCTGAGCACGAGCTTCACAGTGGCTTTTGGATCACAGTCCATTCGGGGTACCATGAACCTGGCGATCGCACCCGCCCATGATCGTCAAATGCTGATTGGTTACATCAGCCGCTATTGACCTGCGTTCGATTTCATTGGATTGCGCCTTCACCAGGCGCGATGCGGTCTAGCGACACGACGGCGCTTGCGGTTTCGCCCTTACGGCGGGACCCGTGCAGATAGCCCTTGCCGGCCGTGATCGAATACAGCGGCATATAGTTGGGCAATTGCGTATCGACCAGAACTTGGGCGCGCATGTTGTCGAGTATGTAGTGGCGACCTCCGGCCTTCACCGACAAAATGGCGTGATAGAAATGGCGCTTCTGGTCAAACAGGACAACAACCGACATGTCGTTCAGATCGATGCCGAGCTTGTGTAACATCGCCATTTTCAGAATCGCAAAATCCTCGCAATCGCCCTGTTGGCGGGCCAGTGTTTCGCTTGGCGTTGACCACTTGTCCAAGACGTTGTGGATGTCTGAATCTTTGCGATAACGAATGGCCTGGTTGACACTAGCATTCACTGCGTCAAGTTTGTCTCTGATCGATGAGCCCGCACGGCCCAATGAGGTGGAAATGCGCTCGGCCGCTGGGCCGCACCGGGCCGACTTGCAGTCAAAATCGCCGGACGACTTCATCTCGGCGAGCGAGGGCCCAATTTTCTTCAAAGCACCAAGGCGCTTGAAGGGGATCGCAACTGTGTCAAATACGGCAGTATCCGTCTGGGCTGGTTTTGATAGTCCGACCGACTCCGCTGTCTTTGGGGCGACAAATACAATAGAAACAGGGTTTGTCCTTGCGACGGATGAAGCGGTATTGGTCTTCGAATATTCGACTTTCGAAAACTGATTGAGCAGAGAAGAAATTGAACTTTGAATGTAGCCCGTGGCGCTAAGTGCCAAAGGCATGAGGCCCACGCCTGTCCCAAAAAGCTGCGACGATGGCGCCGTCTGGATGGATTGTGACATCAAGAGTGCGCTTGGTGCAGCAATGGATGGCTGCGTAAGTGTAATGGAAATTAGAAAACTCGCGATTCCAGCTGTTTTTTTTGTTTTTATTGTGAGCATCTTTGTCTCCCTTGATTGGGAGACACTACAAAATAGTCATGAATACGACGTTCAAAGGCAGTGTTAATACTGCGCAAATCAAAATCAGTGCTTTTGTGTAAAATTTTATGGAAAATATATAGTTTGTCTTTACGGAGATAGATCGATTTTACCGAAAGGTATATTGACTTTGCCAGGGTCGTTCCCTGGGTGGGTCCCCGCCGTTGGTGATCGGACTGCCACCTTTCCCGCGTGACAGTGCCTGTTAAAAGCGTGTGCGCGCGTTTCCGCTAAATGAAAACCGCTCAAATTCCATGGGGTGGCTGTATAAACCGGCCCAATTTTGGGTGTGACCCCATCTTCATCTTGGACAGTGCTTTCGGTCGAGCCGGATCCTTGCTTCTGATCTCAGCTGATGATTAAACAACGATCATCAGAACGCCAAATGGGTTGGGGGAAGCATGAAATCGGGCAAAAGCCGCAAGGCAGGAGAGGGCTCGGTCCGTCTTCCCGTTCTCGCTATCATTCTTTTTGCGCTGGCAGGGTGTCAGACTGACGCGCTAAAGCCGACAGACGCCGACAAGGCCGCGGCTGCGGGTCAGAACAACCCGCCCCCGACTGGCGACAGCGGCCTTTACAATCAAACTCTTGGAGCCGGGTCTGTGCGCGTCGGCTTTCTCGGTGTGCGGAGAATTGATCAACCGAGTCGTCAGGCTGACAGCGAGTATCGCGATGGAGCCGCTCTCGCCGTCAACACACTGGGCAGCGAGACGGTCAAGTTGACTATGCTGGAAACGCTTGAAAAGCCTGAAGCTATAGAAGCTGCCGTGAAATCGTTGAGCAGTCAAAACATGGCGATGCTGATCACCACCGCGCGGGGCTCGGAGTTCGACGCGATAAAAAAGGCTCTGGGTCAACGCCAGGTGCCGATCCTTGCATTCCAGACGAACGAGGCGGCTCTCCCCGAGGGGGTGTATCCCTTTGTGTCTAGTCCCGTCGACAGCATGATCGAAGGCGCATCTTTCGCTATGGCGGAAGGCGCACGGCAAGCTGTCATTGTCGTCTCTTCAGCCGCAGAGAAGATCGAAGCAGGGCGCGTCGCACGCCAGATTACTGCATTCGGTGGTAAAGTTGCGCCACTGATTGACGCCAGTACTGGCGGGCTCGGTGTAAAACACCAGGCCTCCTGGAGCGCCGCAGACATGGTCGTCTTGATGCCGGGCCTTAAAAAACCAGGTGAATTCATCAAGAAGGCCGACGCGACAAAGCCGCCAAAGCCTGGGCGTCGCCTCGTCGCGAGCACCGTCTTGACGTCCGCTGACCTATCCGACCCAAAACTGACTGGTGCGATTGTCTGCCGATATGATCAGAACATCCAGGCCAGAATCGGCAAGCGCTACATTGATAGCTACGGCATGCCAGTATCGCCCCAGGCAGGCTATGGCTTTGATGCCATGGCCATGACAATTGGTTTGGTGAACAGCTATGGCGATCTTGCATTTTCACCCCAACGAATGAAGGCGCCTGAAGGCTTTTCCGGTTCGCTTGGTGTCTTTCGCCTCGAAGAAAACGGCAAAGTGCGACGGAACTGCGACATCTTCAAAGTTGCCAAGGGGTCCTACGTGTTTTTCCAGAGGGCACCGGCGACGCTCTAAGCATTGCGCCTTGGTTAGCCCAATCCCTCAGCCTTGTTTGATCATCCCTCACTCGCATCTTGGCAGTCCGATCACCAGAGTGTGACCATTCGCTGCGGAATTCCAACGGTGTTTACATTGCGGTGGAAGCGGATCATCCTAATTTACTGTGAAATCAATGGATAGGGTCGGGCGGAGGAGCTTTCGACCAATCCATCTGGGGAAATGAGAGATCAGGATGGCAGAGCTTCAGCGAGAGCTCGGAGGAAGTCTCGGATCGGTGCGCAGATATCCGGCGCGGCTCCGACTGCTGCATTGGATCATCGCCGGATTGGTCCTGGCAACTTGGCCGCTCGGTCTGATGATTGGTTTTGTCAAGGATGCAGTGAAGCTCGATTTTTACACCGTGCACGAAAGCCTGGGCTTTCTGGTCCTCTGGTTGATGCTTGTTCGTATCGGATCGCGGTTGACCGGCACCATTCCGGCCGTTAATGGGCCGGCATTGGAGCGCCTTGTGGCCGGGCTCGTTCATGGCCTGCTTTATGTTTTCCTGGTCGTCATGCCTGTGAGTGGTTTCCTCGCCACCAATGCCCATGGATTTCCGCTCAAATGGTTCGGCCTAGTCCCGATCTGGAGCCCGATCGGCAAAAGCCCCGATGTTGCAGCAACGCTATCGACCATTCATCAATGGAGCGCCTGGATCCTTTTGGCCCTGTTCGCGTTGCATTTTGCAGCGGTCATCTTCCATCACGTCATCCGGCGTGACGAAACCTTGTATCGCATCCTCTAGAAGATCGCAGGACTGGCCCGTATGCGAATGATCGAAATGAATAACGCGCTGTGGGCAAGGCTTCTGGCCATGCGCGGGAGGTGCGATCTTGCGGTCGGCCCAGGGTGTGATCCCGCTCTTGCACTCTATGGCCCGATTGCAACCGCTGGCGAACCTTTCGTGCTGGCGCAGGTCGGCCAATCCCTTGACGGCCGTGTGGCAACGCCCACCGGCGATGCCCGCGATATCTCCGGACCCGACGGGATTGCCCATCTGCATCGATGTCGGGCACTCGTCGACGCCGTCATCGTTGGTGTCGGTACGGTCAAATGCGATGATCCAAGGCTTTCCGTCCGTGTCGTCGAGGGTCCAGACCCAGTGCGCGTGATCGTTGATTGTCGCGCCGAATTGTCCGGCGAGGAACGATTGTTCGACGATGGTGGAGCACCTGTCATTCTGCTGCAGGCGCATGATGCGGAGTACAAGCGCTACCCGGCCGAGGTCATCCGCATACGTCGCCACGCAAATGGGCTCGATCCACGCGAGATTGTCGATGTTCTGGGCCAACGTGGCCTTGGCCGTATCCTGGTCGAAGGGGGTGCCCGCACCATCGCGCGGTTTATCGCAGGCGGGCTTGTCGATCGCCTCCACGTGGCGATTGCGCCGTTGATCATAGGATCTGGGCCGACCGGTATCTGCCTGCCGCCGATTGACCAATTGTCCGGGGCGACGCGACCGGCCGCCAGCGTCTATAACCTCGGCAGTGACATCCTGTTCGACTGTAACCTGCGATCTGAGGGTGAAGACACCTCAGCGTTTGCGAAGCGCGATCAGGTCCGTGTGGCCGACCACGCATGAGCTATCTGGTGCAGGAAGGCTTGCGCGGCGGAAACCCAGCCAGTCGCTGATCTCTGCCGATGACAGGTTGCCGACTTCGGTGAGGGGACGAACTATCCCGTGCAGGAGTTCGGCCTGAAGTCGGGCCTGATCGGGTCCCAGCACCCAGGGACTAGGCGCGGTGCACACGTGGTAACCGTTCCATTCCAACCCGAGCCGCAGATGCTGCGTCGCATCCGGTCCGAGAGCTGGACCAAAGCCTTTGTCGAAGTGCTGGTGTCGATTGAAGTCGGCGACCACTTGCTCGTCTAGTGGGTGAGGCTTCGTCCACTGCATCACGCCGTCGTAGTTCAATGCTGCGTAGAGCCCCGCGCCGTGTGGGCTGATCGCATCGATGAAGCGGTTGCAGAAGTCTGCCGAACAGAGATCAAAAAGTGCCGAGGCGGTGACAACTGTCACGCCGTCGAGTGGCAGGCTATCGAGATCATTCAGATCGTGCCGCCGGAAACGGATGTTAGACCGCTCGCCGGTCCGTCGCTTGGCTTCCTCGAGCAAGAGCCGATCGTAATCCAGCAAATGCCAGTCGGTGTCCACGGGTACAAGCGGCGACAGAGTGCGGAAGGTCGAACCTGTGCCACAGCCTATATCCAGCAATGCACGGTGTGGCTTCGTCGCAACCATGTACAGGCAGAGGCGGTCGATGAGGTTTCCTGCACGTGCCTTGCGATCCGCGGGTTCTCGAAGTGCAAGCCAGTCCTTGTCGAAGCCGCTCATGTGTTTCTGTCCAGTGCTTGGACGACTGCTGCTGCCGTGTCGCTCCAGCGCGGCAGCAGTTTACCGGCCTTTTCTGCAGCTTTTGCGCGTAAAAGTCGTTCGTCCCGGTTTGCAAGAAGCCGGCGAAGTGCCGTTGCAAAGGCTTGTACATCATCGATTGGCACCAGGATGCCTGCGTCTTGCGGTACCACATCGGGCACGGCGCCGGCATGACAGGCGACGATCGGCAGGCCTTGCGACAGGGCTTCGGCAAACACCATGCCATACCCTTCGTAACGGCTGGCAAGCGCAAAGATGTCGGCCCGTTCAAGCTCCAGACGGCTGTCCTTGCATTCGCCGGCCAGCGTGATCCGGTCGGACAGACCAAGGGCATTGATCTGTTCCTCCAGTGCCGCTGTAGTCTGCGGATTGAGATCGCGGCTGCCAACGATGCGGGCATGCCAAGCCAGATCCTCGTTCGACTTGAGGGCGGAAATCAGCACGTCATGCCCCTTGCGCGGCGTAAGGCTGCCGATTGAGACAATCACCGGCGGATCGCCATTGACTTTGGAGCGCGGAGCCTTGTCGGTGCCGGGCAGGGCGACCGTGATATTGTGCTCTGCCACGCCGTAGTTGGCAACAAGTTCGCGCAAGGTCATCTGCGATGTGACGATGACGTGGCGCGCTGCCGACAGAGCCGTAGTTTCTGATGTCCGAAAGGCTTGTTGCTGATCGTCGTCCAGGCCGGTCTCGAGCGCCAGGGGATGGTGGACCAACGCCACGATATCCAGCCTCTGCGCTTCACCTGTCGCCCAACTGTCCATCACGCCATAGGCCAGTCCGTCGATCAGCAACAATTGTCCATTCTTGAGCGCTGAAAGCCGCTCTTGCGCGGTGGCCAATGTCTCTGCGCAAGGAAAGGGAAAGCCGTCTCCCAGTCCAAGCAGATCGACTGTCCAGCCGCTTTCGCGTAGCGCCCCGATGACGTGTCGGTCATAGGCGTAGCCGCCGGTTTTGAGATCGAGCGCACCGGGATAGGCAAACGTCAGGCTGCGCCTCAAAGGTCGGCCTCATACCATCCGCGGGCAGCGTGGGATTCGTGCAGCGTGATCTTCAGCTTGCAGATGCGATGGCTTCCCGGGCCGAGCCGCTTGTCGGCGACGGCTTGCGCGAGTTGGTCGAAAATGTGCTTGGCGATGACTTCGGTTGTCGTCACCTTGCCTTTGAAGACGGCGACTTCATCGAGGTTCTGGTAGTTGAGCGGTTTCAGGGTCTCGGCCAGCACGGTGCTGGCGGCCCCTATATCGACCGCCAGGCCGTCTTCGTCGACATCGCGGGTGAAAAACGCTGCATCAACGACAAATGTTGCGCCATGCATGCCCTGGGCCGGGCCGAACACGGGGCGCGGCAGGCTGTGGGCGATCATGATGTGGTCACGGACTTCAACGGCGAACATGGCGTTATCTTTCAACAGTAGCGGATGCGGTGACAGAGGGTATTTGGCGAAGACAGAATCTGCGGATAAGTGGCATCGAGGTTGTGGAATTCTGTTTCGCCGGAAATCAGAGCATCGAGCCTTGGATCTTCCAAAAGCTCAAGCGCTTTTGCCATACGGCGGGCAAAGCTCCAGCGAGGGCGGCGGGTGGCGGAAATCGCGCCGACCTGAGAACTGACAATCTGCAGCCGACGGGAATGGAAAGCGCCACCGAGCGGTATGTTTGCCGGGCGGTCACCATACCAGCTTGCTTCGACAATGCGTGCCTCCATGCCGGCATGATCAATGGCGGTTGCCAAGGCTTCGGATGAGCCGGACGCATTGATCAGCACGTCATACTCGCCTACGAGGGCTGACGCCTCGGCAAAACGAAGTCCAAGGCTTGCTGCCAGGTGTGCCCGGCCCGGATCGCGATCAACAAGTGAGGTCTCGGTACCGGTAATGCCGGTTGCAATAAAACCGATCAAGCTGCCAACGACGCCTGCGCCGAACACGGCCACCTTGTCACCGGGCAGAATGCCGGCATCCCAGACGACGTTCAGGGCGGTTTCCATATTGGCTGCCAGGATGGCCCGGCCGGGTGCCAATGTCTCCGGCAAGACAGTCACCTGATCGGCGGTGACCACGAAGGTATCCTGATGCGGATGAAGACAGAAGACGGTTCGATGCATCAGCGTGTCCGGGCCGGTTTCGATTCGGCCGACGGCTGCGTAACCGTATTTGACCGGGAAAGGGAAATCGCCGCCCATGTTGGGCCCGCGCATGCGTGCATGTTCGCTGACCGGAACCTTGCCAGCAAGGACAAGCGCTTCCGTCCCTCGGCTGATGCCACTGAACAGCGTACGCACGCGAACTTCGCCTTCCTCAGGTTGCGGCAGCCTTTCCTGTCGCATTCGACAGAGGCCAGGCGCCTCGAACCACAGCGCGGTAGCTGTCATGGCATCGAACACAGACTGTTCATCACTCTCAGGCTTCACGCGGTCTTCCTCTTTCGCGTATTGAGACCATATATCTGCCGATACCTAGTGCGGTAGAGCGCAATTGCTTACCGTTCTGATCAAAATATATTTACTGAGCCGGCGCAATCCGGACGCGTTGCCTAGGCGTAATGATCGACAATGATCAAAGGAGTGCCCAGATGTCCTCGACGAGCAGTTCCGTCTTCCAGTTTACAACGCCAGCAATCGAAGTTGAGCGCGCCGTTTCGGAACTGCGCTACGGTCGGCCGGTGATCCTGAAGGAAGGAAAACGCCAGCTGGCAGCGCTTTCGCTTGATTGCATGGCGCCATCGCTTTACGACCAGTTCGCTGAGGCCACAGACCAGAGCCATGCGCTTCTCCTGACCGCACCACGGGCCGGCCGTCTTGGGCTTGGTGAAACGCAGGACATGCTGGCACCGCTCGCAGGCGTCAGTTTCGACCGGGCATCGCGACTGGCCTATGCTTTGGGTGCCGTTCAGCCACAATCGTTCCAGCCAGCCGATGGCCTTGCATCGGTGTCGGCCGAACTTGCACGCATCGCGCTTCTGCTTCCGGCCATGGTGGTCGCTGACATTTCCTACAGCGCCGATCGTTTTGCCGGCTGCTGTGCAATAGCGGCGAGCCAGCTGCGCGGTGCCGATGTCGCTAGACAGCGCTTCGACAAGGTGGTGAGAACGCGCGTGCCATTGGCGGGTCTCGGCCAGGCAGAGTTTGTCGTTTTCCGCGGAGGCCTGGCGCAGAAGGATCAGGTCGCAATCGTCGTTGGTCAGCCTGATGTCACCAAGGCAGTCCCTGTTCGCGTTCATTCCTCCTGCTTGACCGGCGATCTTTGCGGCTCGCTGAAATGCGATTGCGGCGATCAGTTGCGTAACGGTCTTGCCCTGCTGAAGCAGGCTGGCGGCGGCGTTTTGCTTTATCTTGACCAGGAGGGTCGCGGCACGGGCATTGGCGCCAAGATGCGAGCCTATGGATATCAACATCTCGGCCTGGACACGATCGACGCGGATGCCGAACTCGGCCTGGGTACGGATCATCGCCGATATGAGGCCGCTATCGCCATGTTGCAACTCCTCGATATCAAGCGGGTCGCCGTCTACACCAACAATCCAACGAAGATTGCGGCCCTTCGTGCAGGTGGCATAACGGTCGAGGCGCGTGCGCCGGTGACCGGGCTTGTGACAGCTGAAAACGAGAACTACCTGCGAACCAAGACGCTGCGTGCGGGTCATATGATGGATCTCGAAACTTTGGTGGCCGCAGAGTAAGCTGCGGCCAGTCGAGGAGGGGATCATGGTCAGCGAGCCAGACAGGGTCGGCAATTGGCAGGGCGGGCAACGTCCTGTCCTTCCGTCAGATAGCCTGCTGCGCGATAGTCTGCTGCATCTGGCGGGCATTTCGGCATTCACGCTGGGTTTGGCGCTGGTCGTCACCTGGCATTTTCCGCTTGGCTGGCATTTTGTCGCCGCGACGATGATCATGATCGGGCTGATCTTCGCGTTCGTGCTGCACTCGCTTCCGAGCCATCCGCATCCACGCTTCGGCTTCGCCAATCTTGTGACCGCGTTTCGCGCATCGCTCGTCAGCCTGACGGGTGCGGCGGTACTGTTTCGCGATCGGCTGGAACATTCGGACGCGGCTCTCTGGACATTGATTGTCGTTGTGCTGGTGGCTTTGGCACTGGACGGCTTCGATGGCTATCTCGCCCGTCGCTATGCCCAGGAGTCGGAACTGGGCGCGCGCTTCGACATGGAGGTCGACGCGCTGTTGATTCTGATCCTGTCTGTCGCTGCGGCCCTTGCCGACAAGGCAGGGGCCTGGGTGATCCTGATAGGGATCATGCGGTATGGTTTTGTTGCCGCCCAGTGGTTTCTGCCAAAATTGCGCCGAGAGCTCTTTGCTTCCTTCCGTCGAAAACTTGTCTGCGTGATACAGATTGTTGCACTTTGCCTGGTGTTGATGCCCGTTGTCGAACCAGCCTATTCGACTGCCCTCTCACTTATTGCACTCGCGATGCTGATCTATTCCTTCACCGTCGATACGCTGTATCTCATGACCCGGCCGGACACGCTCCGATGACTGTCATCGCGTGTCTTGGTACGTCTCTTGGTCTGGCCCGCTCGCTCGTCGTCTACTATGCGCAGCCCTGGCGCAGGCTCGCCCTCAAGCGGTTCTACGGTAATCTGATCCGGCCAGGCGATCTTGTCTTTGATATCGGTGCTCATGTTGGAAGCCGCACCAAGACGCTGCTGTCACTTGGGGCACACGTGGTCGCGGTTGAACCGCAACCTGCTTTCGCCGATTTTATCGAAAGCCGCTTCAAGGGGCGTCTTCGGGCCTTCGAGCGGGTTGCGGTTGGCAATGCGGAGGGTGAAATCGACCTGTTGATTTCAAGTCGGCATCCGACCGTGACCAGTATTTCACCGCGATTTGTCGAGACGGTGATGCACGCCCCCGGTTTTGCGCAGGTCGTGTGGGACCAGAAGGTAATCGTGCCAATGGTCACGCTTGACCAACTGATTGCCCGCCATGGTCTGCCGGTCTTTTGCAAGATCGACGTGGAAGGCGCCGAGGCGGAGATACTTGAGGGCTTGACCACGCCGATTGCGCTGATTGCGTTCGAATATCTCCCGGCGATGCCGTCGATCCTTTCTCAGTCCATCAATCGGCTTATGACGCTCGGCAATTACCGTTTCAACCGGGTGATCGGCGAAAGCCATCGCTTTGTCGGTGACGTCTGGATAACTGGCGAGGAAATGCTCAAGGAGCTAGGCGATCTTCCAGCCGACGCAAAATCCGGCGATATCTATGCCCGTCTGGAATCTCGATGATCGACAGCGGCAGGGCTGAGGACGCGGGTCTATCTGATCGATCGGCCACGGGCAGGACCGGTCAGCAGGAGCACGAGCAGCCCGGGAGCCGCACCGGCAAGAGAGATTGCACCGTACAGCAGGCTGGCCGCCAGCCCATCGGCGGACGTTGCACCCAGAAGCGGCCAAAGCGCCATCGCGGCCGCTTCGCGTGTGCCCCAGCCCCCGAAGCCGGACGGGATCAACATGGCAAGCAGGGTGAGCGGAATGGCAGTCAGCGCGGCTGCCCAGGGCAGAGGCGCGCCGACGGCCTGCGATGCCAGCAGGAAGACCGCGACATAGCTGGCGAGAACGACAAGGCTGAGGCCTGTCTGCACCATCCAGGCACGGTCTTCGACAAAGGCACGGTTCAGTTCGGGGATCAGGGCTTCAAAGCGCACGAAGATGCCGGTGCGGATGGCGGCAATCAGGACACATACGACAATCACGGCCAGGATGAGCGTGACGGGCATTATCGCAGGTACGCTGTCGAGTTCACGCGTACTGAGCAGCAGAGGCCAGCTTGCAAGCCCACAGGCAGCCAGGACGAAAAAGGCCGCCTGACCGGACAGGCGCTCGAAGACGACGGCCTTGGCCGGAAGCTTCCAGCCGCCTTGCTCCGTGGTCCGCATACGCCATGCGCGGATCGCATCACCGGCCATGCCACCCGGCAGGCTCTGGTTCAAAAGACTGGCAACATAGTATTCGCCGATCGCATGGCGCAATTGTATCGTCTGGCCAAGCCGACCGGCGGTGAAACGCCAACGCAGCGCCGAAAACATGATCTGCAATTGAACAAGTGCCAGGCCAAGCACAAGATTGGCCACCGAGACATTGGAAAACGCTCGGGCAAGGGCTGCCCTGTCGACCCACATCGCTATCACAGCAATCAGGGCGATGGTGACAATCGGGGCGGCAAGGCGAAACAGAAACAAGCGGCTGGACTTTCTGATCAGGTATTGGGTTCTTCTCTCAGCCTGTTACGAGCGGGCAATCGGATTGGACTGTCATGAGCCGCAAAATCCCTGATCGCAAGCCGGCATCGCAGCAGTTCTGGTACTTTGGCGGGCTCTTGTTTGCAGCCACCGCCTGGTTCGCCTTCACTGTGCCGGATCATCCCGGTGCTTTCAGCTTCGACGCCTTTTTGACGTTGCCGCCGGAGATGCCGCTTATCGGCTTGGCGCTGTTGATCGTCCGCGGCAGATCGGCACGCTTTCTTGCCGGATTGGCAACCTTGCTCGTCTTTGTCGTCCTGTTTCTCAAGCTTGCCGATATCGGCACACAGGCCGCATTTCAGCGTCCCTTCAATCCTTATCTCGATGTCAGGATGCTGACGGATGGTTGGAACCTGCTCTCGGGTTCGATTGGCACAGGGGCAGCCCTTGCAGCTATCCTGGTGGTTCTTTCTGCTCTAATTTGCTCCGTGTTTCTGTTTCGGCGCGCCATCGCCTGGATGACGTCGGCCGAGGGCAGGGCGCGTCACATTCTGCTCATTGCATTTGCTTCCCCATTGCTCGTTGGCGCTTTCGGTTTCGCCCTGGGGCAATCCCGCATCGACGTCCGGATGCCGGGTTATCTCGTCGAGCGTTTGGCATTGGTTGCGCACTCGGTAGAGGATCTGAAGGCGTTCGAGACCGAATTGACCCAGACAGATGAGCCGGCTTCAAGCCGGTCTTTGTTTTCGGCCATCACTGGCCAGGATGTCGTGCTGATCTTCGTTGAATCCTATGGCCGCAGCGCGATCGAGGATCCGCGCTACAGATCGGTAACGGCGCCTCGTCTGGAGGCCATTGAGACACAATTGGCATCAGCGGGCCTCGCCTCCGCCAGCGCCTGGGTCGGCTCTCCGACAGTCGGAGGCTTGAGCTGGCTTGCCCACGGAACCTTGTTGTCTGGTCTCTGGGTCGACAGCCAAGCGCGTTACGACCGCTTGATACGCAGTGAAAAACCAAGCCTGAACAGATTGTTCGCGCAGGCCGGCTGGAAGAGTGTGGCTGTGATGCCGGCCATAACCATGGCCTGGCCTGAGGCCGCCTATTTTGGCTATGACCAGATACTGGCGGCCGCCGATCTGGGTTATCGGGGACAGCCGTTCAACTGGGTGACAATGCCTGACCAGTATACGCTCTCGGCCTTCGAGCAGCTGGTGCGCGATCGTCCGGTCAATGAACGCGAGCCAGTCATGGCCGAAATCGCGCTGATTTCCAGCCATGCGCCCTGGACGCCGGTGGCAAGTCTTGTGGAGTGGCCGTCGGTTGGAGATGGATCGATCTTCGATGCGCAGGCATCGAGCGGAGATCCTCCTTCGGTTGTCTGGGCTGATCCTGAACGCGTGCGCCGACACTACATCCAGACCATAGACTATTCACTGGAGACATTGGGAAGCTACATGGCTCGCTTCGGCAAGCAGACGATCTTCGTCATTCTCGGCGATCACCAGCCAGCGTCAATCGTGACTGGTTCGGATGCGCCGCGCAGTGTACCCATGCATATCGTCAGCGCGGATCGCGGGCTGATCGATCGGTTCCAGGCGGCGGGGTTTGTCGCCGGCATGACACCGAAACCTGCCACCCGCGAATGGCCGATGGACGAGATGCGTGGAGTGCTGATGGATCTGTTCACGATGTTTCGTTGACGGGATCATTGCTGTCGCGCTCACCGAGGCGCTGTTGTTCGCGCATCTTCCAGACACGGGGCGTTGAACCCGTCTGGCGCGTGAAGAAACGGGAAAAATAGGTTGGATCGGCAAAGCCGAGGCGGAAAGCCACTTCCTGGACGCTGCCGGGGCTAAAAAGCAGTTCGCGCTGGGCTTCCTCCAGCAGGCGGCGTATCAGCAGGTCCTGGGTGCTGATACCGGCTTTGTCCTTCACGATACGGTTGAGATGGGTCGCCGATATACCGAGGGCCTTGGCATAGAAGCTTGCTGTGCGATGGTTTCTCACCTCACGGTGCATCATGGCCGTCAGAGCCTCCATGCGACGGTCGTTCGGATCCGTGCTTTCGGCATCTGCGACATCCTGCCCGGCCAAGCGCGCTGTCAGCGTCAGTGCAGTGGCAAGGCAGGCCTCCATCATAATCGCACGACCGCTGCGTCGCTCCTGCCACTCGTCACAAAGTCGTAGGATGCTTTCCCTGATCAAACTGGAATCGGCATGTTTGTCGTCGATCTGCGTGACGCGCGCGCGCGACAGAAAGGCGCCCAGCTGATTGGGTTCGCCGGGGCGGACAGGCAGACGCGATGCGAGGAAGGTCAGGACGTGGCCGTCGATGTCTGGCGAGAAGCGGAACCCATGATTGATGCCGGGCGGGACGGTCAACACTGCGCAGGGTTCGAAACGCACAATGTCTTTTCCAAAGAGGGCATCGCCGGAGCCGCCGGTGACCAGCAGGACCTGAAAGAAATGGTCGTGGCGATGCAGGCCGATTTCCCAATGGTATTGGCTGCTTCGCGCCGGGATCGTTTCGCAGTGCACCCAAAAGCCCGCCGAGGCGGGCTCATCTTCGCCGTAGAGCTCATAGGTCGGGATGATTCTGTCAGCAAGAGCTTTGTGGTTCGTCATGTTCGAAATGTGCAATAAAAGACGTCCTTAGTCCATTGTTGTGGCGCCGATCCAGGGCCAAAGTTTGCGTATAGACAAGTTTGCAGACGCATTCGGGAGGAATCATGCGCACCAGGGTTGCCATCATTGGCTCAGGCCCGTCAGGCCTTTTGCTCGGTCAGCTTTTGAACAATGCCGGTATCGATAACATCATCATCGACCGGGTAGGCAAGGAACATATCCTCGCCCGAGTGCGGGCCGGCGTTCTGGAAGAAGGCATGGTCGGCATGCTCGACCGTGCCGGTGTCGGTGCGCGCATGCATCGTGAAGGCCTGCCGCATGACGGCTTTTCATTGGCGTTTGATGGCCGCGACCACCGTATCGATCTTTTTGATCTGACAGGCGGTAAGCGGGTGATGGTCTATGGTCAGACCGAACTCACCCTGGATCTGATTGAAAGGCGGGAGCGGGAAGGTGGCATCACGATCCATGATGCGGCCAATGTTACGCCGGCAGGTTTTGATGGCGACAGTCCCTATCTGACCTATGACAAGGACGGTATCTCCCATCGCATCGACTGCGATTTCATCGCCGGTTGTGATGGTTTTCATGGGGCCAGCCGCAAAGCGGTCCCGGAAGCTGCGATCAAGACCTTCGAAAAGGTCTATCCCTTCGGTTGGCTCGGTATTCTGGCCGATGTGCCGCCGGTCAATCACGAGTTGATCTATGCGAACCACCCCCGTGGCTTTGCGCTCTGTTCGATGCGCTCAAATACCCGCAGCCGTTATTATGTTCAGTGCTCGCTCGACGACACGGTCGACATGTGGTCGGACGATCGCTTCTGGGATGAACTACGCCGCCGTCTGCCGGCCCATCATGCCGATGCCCTGGTGACAGGCCCGAGTTTCGAGAAATCGATTGCGCCCTTGCGCTCGTTTGTCGCTGAGCCGATGCGTTTCGGACGTTTGTTCCTGGTCGGCGATGCGGCGCATATCGTGCCGCCGACCGGCGCCAAGGGGCTCAATCTGGCGGCATCCGACGTCTATTATCTCATCGAGGGTCTGCTCGAGCACTACGAGGACAAGTCGAATGCCGGGATAGATGCCTATTCCGCCAAGGCGCTGAAACGGGTGTGGAATGCCGTGCGTTTTTCCTGGTCGATGACGACGCTGCTGCATCGTTTTCCCGACAATGGTGATTTCGGCCAGAAGATCCAGGAGGCGGAGCTGGATTACCTCACCCATTCCCGAGCGGCCGCGACAGCCATGGCTGAGAACTATGTCGGTTTGCCCTATTGATGGCCGGGCAGTATTGCCGTCGTAAAATAGTATGTTAAGCTTACTAAAGCGCGATGGTGCATCCTGAACAGGGACACGCTGGCGGATCCGGGTGGTCTCGCACGAGGAGTGCCCTGCGAGACGCCTTGCAGGATCGATTGGACGCATTGGGAGATGCGGCGGGGTTTTGGAGCCCAGCAACAGGGTGCGCCCTGTGCAAGCTGGCGGATAGATCAATACGACAAAGGAGGAGACATTCATGAATTTGCATATTTCACTGCTGATCAATGGTGCGGAGCAGGCGGCCGAAGGCGGCCGGACCTTTGACCGGATCAATCCCTTTACCCAGACGGTTGCAACGACAGCGTCTGCTGCGAGCCTGAAGGACGTGCAGGCAGCGGTTGATGCCGCTTCGGCGGCGTTTCCGGCCTGGTCGAAGACAGGTCCGGGCGAGCGGCGCAAGATCCTGCTCAAGGCCGCTGATATCATGGAGACCAAGGCCGGCGAGTTCAGCGAACTGGTGATTTCCGAAACGGGCGCCACCGGTCACTGGGGCGGCTTCAATGTCATGGTGGCGGCCAGCATGCTGCGCGAAGCAGCTTCGATGACCACCCAGATTTCCGGCGAGGTCATTCCGTCGAACAAGCCGGGTTCGCTGTCGATGGGCATGCGCCAGGCGGTTGGCGTCTGCCTTGGCATCGCACCCTGGAATGCGCCGATCATCCTCGGCACCCGCGCCGTCGCCATGCCGATTGCCTGCGGCAATACCGTCATCCTGAAGGCATCGGAACAGTGCCCGGGAACGCATCGCCTGATTGCCCAGTGCCTTGTCGAGGCTGGTTTGCCGACCGGTGTGATCAGCGTGATCACCAATGCGCCGGAAGATGCGGCCGGTGTTGTCGAGGCCTTGATCACCAATCCGGCTGTCAAGCGGGTGAATTTCACCGGCTCCACGAAGGTCGGCAAGATCATCGGCGAACTTTGCGGTCGCCATCTGAAACCTGCTTTGCTGGAGCTCGGCGGCAAGGCGCCACTCGTCATTCTGGATGACGCCGACATCGACGCTGCGGTCAATGCGGCTGCCTTCGGTGCCTTCGCCAATATGGGCCAGATCTGCATGTCGACCGAGCGCATCATCGTCGACGCCAAGATTGCCGATGAATTTGTCGAAAAGCTTGCGGCCAAGGCTTCGAAACTGCCGGCTGGTGATCCACGCGGCCATGTCGTTCTGGGCTCCCTGATCAGCCTGGAATCAGCGAAGAAGATGGAGGAATTGATCAGCGATGCCGTGTCCAAGGGCGCAAAGCTGGTGGCCGGTGGCAAGCGTGACGGCAGTGTGGTGGAAGCAACGCTGCTCGATCATGTGACCTCGGATATGCGCATGTATTCGGAAGAGAGCTTTGGTCCGGTGAAGCCGATCATTCGCGTCGACGGCGAGGACGAAGCGATCCGCATTGCCAATGACACCGAATACGGGCTGTCCGCGGCCGTCTTCAGTCGCGATATCCAGCGGGCACTTTCGGTTGCCGGACGCATTGAATCCGGCATCTGCCATATCAATGGACCGACGGTCTTTGATGAACCTCAGATGCCGTTCGGTGGTGTCAAGGGCAGCGGCTATGGCCGTTTCGGTGGCAAGGCGGCGATCGCAGAGTTTACCGAACTGCGCTGGATCACCATCGAGGATCCGAACCAGCATTATCCTTTTTGAGGATAGGGCTTTGATACAAACGGCCGCCCGAAAGGCGGCCGTTTTGCATGGCGGGCATTGCTACTCGACGTCGCCGCGGCCCGGGATAATGTCTGCATAGATGCGCTTCAGTGCCTCGACAAAAACCTGAAGTTCTTCCGGGGAGAAACGTCCGGTAAAGCGCAGTTCATGCTGCTCCTGGATCGCCCTGGCCTGGCGGATGAGCACTTGGCCGTCTGCGGTCATCAACAGCTCCTGGCGTCGCCTGTCGACGGCTGATGGCTTGCGTTCGATCAGTTTGCGTGCCTCCAGCCGGTTGACCAATGCCATCATCGTGGCGCGATCCATGCTCAGATGATTGGCAATATCGATCTGGCTGACGCGGGGATTGGCGGCAATCAGTTCCAGGACGGCGAATTGCTTCTGCGTCAGGCCGATATCGCACATGGCGGCGCTATAGTCCTGGTAGATTGCAACATTGGCCATGCGAAGATGAAAGCCGAGGATATCGTCAAGCCGCCCGGTGCGCAGGCCGAGGCCTGTCTCAGGAGCTTCATCGTCATTGTCCGGTCTGAGATCGCCCGCTCGCGTCATGGCCTGTCTTTCGCTTGTGCGCCATCTTGTTTGCGCCTTGCTGATGACAATGGACATTAGCAGCCAAAAATCTACTTGTCTGTCCCTGCTTTTATATAGTATGTGTAACTTACAAAATTGCCAGGGAGAGGCAATGTGGAGGAGAAACATATGCAACAGCGCGTCCTGACCGCGACAATGCATCCCGGCGCCGTCGGTATCGAGACGGATGACCCGTTGATCTACCGGGCCAAAATTGGCCCTAATCGGTCGGCCGTGTTCGAAGTCGCGACGGGGCAGAGCTTGACCTATGCCGAACTCGACGATCACGTTGCTCGGATCGCCACGGTCCTGGCGCACGAGATCGCATCAGGCATCGGGTCCCGTATCGGGTCTGGCGAAGCCTTCGCGCGTATTGCCTATCTCGGCCGTAACTCGATTGCCCAGATCGCCGTCTGCCTTGCTTGCCAAAGGGCCGGCTATGTCTTTGTGCCACTCAACTGGCGGCTTGGCGCAATCGAACTTGCTCCGATCATCGATGACTGCAAGCCGGCGATTCTCTTGCATGACACGGAATTTGCCGACGTGCTCGGCCTGATCCGCGATCTTGCGCCAAGGCAGTTGTCGGTTGACGGCGAGGGCGGTCTTTTGTCCATGACTGGCGCCGTGTCGCGTGCCGAACCGGCATCTGTCGAAGGGGATGCGCCGTGCATCATGCTTTACACATCCGGGACGACCGGCGTGCCAAAGGGCGTGATCATCACAAGGCGGAATGCCTTTGCCGCCGCGATCAACTTTGCCCTGGTTGGCGCGGTAACGGCAGCGTCGGTATCCCTCTGTGATCTGCCGTTTTTCCACACGATCGGCCTTGTCGCCATTGGCCGGACCACCTTGCTGATGGGCGGCCGTCTTGTCATCTCAGACAGGTTCCTGACTGAACGTACATTGACGACGCTCGGTGATCCTGCGCTGGGCGTGACGCATTATTTCGCAGTGCCCCAGATGGCCGCTGCCTTGCGATCGGCCGAAATCTGGGATCCTTCAGCGCTAAAGGCCTTGCGGGCGATCTTCATCGGCGGAGCACCCTTGTCGCCCGGCCTGATCAGAACTTTTCTCGATGACGGCATTCCGCTGGTCAACGGCTATGGCATGAGCGAGGCCGGTACGGCAATCCATATGGCGCTCGACCGTGACATGGTGGCAGCCTATCCCGGCAGTGTCGGTTTCCCGGCGCCTTTGATCGAGGTTCGGCTGGTCGGCGACGACGGCGTGGACGTGGCAGATGGCGAGGTCGGAGAGATCTGGCTTCGTGGTCCGTCGGTCACGCCCGGTTACTGGAACAAGCCCGAGGAGACGGCCAAGGCCTTTGTCGGCGACTGGTATCGATCCGGCGATCTTGGCAGGCGCGATCCGGGTGGCGTGATCCACGTGCCCGACCGGTTGAAGGACATGTATATTTCCGGCGGCGAAAACGTCTTTCCGGCCGAGGTCGAGGCTGTGATCGGCGCCCATCCGAAAGTGCGAGACGTCGCCGTGATCGGGGTCGATGACCCCCGATGGGGCGAGTGCGGGCTCGCCTTCGTTGTGGCTGCGGAGGCTGGTGCTACTGCAGAAGAGATCCTTGTCCACTGCGCAGAGCGACTTTCCCCGTACAAGCGGCCGACCCGCGTGGTTTTCCTCGACACGATTCCGCGGACAGCATCAGGCAAGGCGCAAAAACACGTTCTGCGGCAGACCCATTTTCCATCCTGAACATGACGAGCCGATCTGCGCAGATCGGAAAAAAACAGAATTTCAAGGGAGCACATCATGACCGAAACAGACAAAACCGTGGCCGATCCGGTCCTCGTGGAATTCGACAACGGCATTGCCTTCGTCACGCTTAACCGTCCGGAAAAGCGCAATGCGATGAACCCGGCGTTGAACAAGCGGATGATGGAAGTGCTTGAGGATCTTGAAGCTGATGAGCGTTGCGGCGTTCTGGTGCTGCGCGGCGCCGGCCAGTCCTGGTCGGCCGGTATGGACCTCAAGGAATATTTCCGCGAAAATGACGGCAAGGGCCGGGCCGCGGTCCTGAAGAGCCGCCGCCAGTCCGGTGGCTGGTGGAACCGGTTGATGTATTTCGAAAAGCCGACCATCGCCATGGTCAATGGCTGGTGCTTCGGTGGCGCGTTTACGCCGCTGGTGGCATGCGACCTGGCGGTTGCTGCCGATGAGGCAACCTTCGGCCTGTCGGAAATCAACTGGGGCATTCTGCCGGGCGGCAATGTCACGCGTGCAGTTGCCGAGGTAATGAACCATCGCGACTCGCTTTACTACATCATGACCGGCGAAAATTTCGGCGGCCAGAAAGCGCGCGACATGGGACTGGTCAACGAATCCGTGCCGCTTGCCGAGCTTGAAACGCGCGTTCGCGCCATCTGCGCGACCCTGCTGGAAAAGAACCCTGTGGTGCTGAAGGCGGCCAAGGACACGTTCAAGCGCGTGCGCAACATGCCCTGGGAGCTGGCCGACGACTACATCTATGCCAAGCTCGAGCAGATGCTGTTTCTCGACAAGAGCAATGGCCGCGCCGAGGGCCTCAAGCAGTTCCTCGACGACAAGACCTATCGTCCGGGCCTTGGCACCTACAAGCGTTGAAGCTGGGAAATGCCAACCGGCCAGGATTTCTGGCCGGTTGCCTCAATGGGGTCAGGTGTTTTCTTCGCGACTTTGATTTGAGTGAGCGATCATGTTTCATCGTGGATTTGATCGCTAGTGTGTCGTACGAACCTCATCACAGCGCAATCCTAGTATTGCCAAGCGGGCCGACGATGTCCGTGTGAGAAAGCGTCAGCCGGTGGCCGATCTCGGCGAGATGCGGGTAGTGCGTTCGAGTGTACGACTATCTCCTGCAATACAAATTTTGTTGTCGATGACTCGAACGAGCGGAAGGCGGCCCCCCATCCGGCGCGCCAAAGCGCCAATCAGCACGTCAGTCCCAACCCATCATACCCGCTCGTGCGTCACGCTGCGGAAAGGATGTCTGTCTCTGTGAAGTCGTTGCCTTTGAATAATAATGGCTCGTCGAAATCCCTGGCCAGAGCGAAGGCAAAACAGTCGCCGAAATTCAGTCCAGCTTTATGCTTTCCCTTCCCGAAATCTAGAAAGGCTTGTCGGGCCAGATGGCCCTGCTCAACAGTCAAGGGCTCTATATCGATCGCAGCACGGCGCAAGAAGGCATCAGCCTGCCTCATGCCTTCTTGCGCCGTGCTGCTTTTCAATCACCATGGACAGTTCCAAATAGTTCGCCACGCTGATCCGGCAGGCTGCAGAATCATGGATCAGCCGCGTGTAGGCAACGGCTTCTGGCTCTCCATAAAGAATAGCCACCATGGCTGATGTGTCGACAATCATTTCGGCAGGCCGTCCTCGTCATAGAGAAGCGTTGCGTGATCGGCATAAGGTTGCTTCAGATGGGCTGCGGCCCTGTTAGCGATTGCCAGAAGCTCTTTGACAGAAGCCCTGCCTCTCTGTTTTTGAATTTTTGTATACCGTTCACGCAGAGCGTCAGTCACGACACGGCTCATGCTCTGCCCGGTTGCTTGGGCGATCGCCTGAGCAAGGCGATGCGCTTCGGGGTCTTTCACGTTGAGGCTCATGCGGAGAAACACCATTCTACCTAGCCAGCCAATATTCTACCATTCTACCTCATTCGCACCTCAGTCTACAAGGAAGCATAGGTATCGAAACACTTTTGCTTCATTCGCTTTGGTCGCGCCGAAGTTCTGAATTGACCGATATCCGGGCCGCTCGACGGCTCCGGAAATTTACGGGTCGACCGGCGATGATGTCGGCTCTGGTGCCGAAGGCGGGCTGGCACCGTCTCGAGAGTTTCATAGCCGGTTTGAACTTCGGACGCAGAACCGGAAAGTTTCATCTTCGATCTGATCCAAAAAATGCCGAGGCCCATCACCTAGGCCTCGAACCGCGCGATCTCTGCGCCGGCCTGAAGATAGGCTCCAGCTTCCGCGACGAGGCGGATCTTGCCGGCACGCAACGCCGTCACCTGGGTTTCCATCTTCATCGCTTCCATGACGGCAAGCAATTCGCCGGCCGCGACCTCCGCTCCGTCGTCTACCTTGAATGCCTGCAGCGTGCCGGAAATGGGCGCCGCGATACTGAGTGCATCTTCGGCTTTCGCGGATGAAGCCGCGCCGGTATTGTGACCGGAAAGTCCGCTGAGACCAGCCAGCAGGGCGGCTGGAATGCCGAGTGCATGGCGCTTGCCGTCGATTTCGACATGGGTGCGGATCATGGTGCTGTCACCAGGGGTCTCGGGCCGGGCTGCTGCTTCCAGCGTTGCGGCAAAATCGGTCTCGATCCAGCGCGTATGCACCTTGAAGCCGTCTTCGCCGGTGAAGTCCCGGCTCTCCATGGCCGCGCGGTGGAAGGGGAGGACAGTCGCAATGCCTTCGATCCGGAACTCTTTCAAGGCACGGCGGGCGCGGGACAGAGCCTGTTCGCGCGTGGCACCGGTGACGATCAGCTTGGCCATGAGGGAATCGAACGTTCCAGGCACGGTCGAGCCGGAGACGACGCCGGTATCGAGGCGGATGCCGGGGCCGGACGGAGCGTCGAATTTCGTGATCGTACCAGGGGTCGGCAGGAAGCCGCGACCGGGATCCTCGGCATTGATGCGAAATTCGATCGAATGACCGCGCGGGGCAGGTGTTTCCGTGACCATCAACGGTAAGCCGTCTGCGATGCGGAACTGTTCGATGACGAGGTCGATGCCGGTCGTCTCCTCGGTCACGGGATGTTCCACCTGCAGGCGGGTATTGACCTCAAGGAAGGAGATCGTGCCGTCGACGCCGAGCAGGAATTCCACCGTGCCGGCACCAGAATAACCGGCAGCAGCGCAGATGCGCCTTGCAGCATCGTGGATCTCATGGCGCTGCGCCTCGGTGAGGAAGGGGGCAGGAGCCTCCTCGACCAGTTTCTGGTTGCGCCGCTGCAAAGAGCAGTCGCGGGTGCCGAGAACAAGCACATTGCCATGTTTGTCGGCCAGAACCTGTGCTTCGATATGGCGCGGGCGGTCAAGAAAACGCTCGAGGAAACATTCACCGCGTCCGAAGGCGGCCTTCGCCTCGCGCACGGCAGATTCGTAGAGCTCTGGAATTTCTTCCATGGTCCAGGCGACCTTGAGGCCGCGGCCACCGCCGCCATGGGCGGCCTTGATGGCAACGGGCATGCCGTGCTGTTCGGCAAAGGCGATCACTTCGGCTGCCGTCTCGACCGGGCCGTCGCTGCCGGCGACCAGAGGGGCGCCGACGCTGGTTGCGATGCGCCGCGCTTCGACCTTGTCGCCCAGCGCTTCAATCACATGCGGATCGGGACCGATCCAGATCAGGCCTGCCTCTTGCACGGCACGGGCGAATTCCGCCCGTTCCGATAGGAAGCCATAGCCGGGATGCACCGCGTCGGCACCCGAGCGCCTGGCAATGCCGATCAGCTTGTCGATGTCGAGATAGGTTTCCGCCGGGCGGCTGCCGTCCAGCCCATAGGCCTCGTCAGCGAGCTGGACGAAGAGCGCATCCAAATCGGGATCGGCATAAACCGCAACCGACCGGATGCCATGGTCACGACAGGCGCGGATGATGCGGACGGCGATTTCGCCACGGTTGGCGATCAGCACTTTTTTCATGGATGTCTCCTCACAGTATTCTTCGTGCGATTTTGCTCGTTTCAGGCTTTTGCAGGCTTGATATCGGCAAAGCTGGTCACGGGCCGGAAGCGGATCTGGGCATTGACCGGGATCTGCCCGGCGAGATCGAGATGGTATTCGGCAACCGTACCGATTACGGGATAACCGCCGGTCAGGGGATGGTCGGCGAGGAAGAGAACAGGCTGCCCGCTATGTGGCACCTGGATGGCGCCGGTGGCTGTGCCCTCGCTCGGAAGCTCCGCCTTGTCCTTGCGCTCAAGCGCAACGTCGCCGCTGATGCGGATGCCGACGCGGTTCGACTGTGGTGTGACCTGCCAGAGCTGCGATGACAGCGTGGCGATGCCGGTTTCCGTGAACCAGTCGCTGCGCGGCCCCATGACTACGTCAAGCGTGACAACGTCGCCGGAGGCCGGATGATCGAAGGCGGGTGCTTCGGTCAGTGAAACGCTGCTGAGACCGCCTGTCTCGGTGTTGATCGTCAGCACGGTGCCGGCAGTCACGGGATCGGGGCCAACAACGGCAAGCGTGTCGGTCGAGGCGCTGCCGAGCACCGGCTTGACGGCAAAGCCGCCACGCACCGAGAGATAGCTGCGCATGCCCTTTGCGGCCTGACCGAGCGTGACGACATCGCCGGATTCGAGTGCGATCGGCTGATAGGTCGAGGCTTCGATGCTGCGTCCCGATGCATCGCGGATGGTGATCGGGCAGGGAGCACCTGCTATACCAAGCACGGTGCGGCCGGAGACTTCGAAGGAAAAGCCGCCGAGGATGATCTCCAGCACAGGCGTTCCGGCAGGATTGCCGACCACGCGATTGGCAGCCTTTAACGCGCCCTGGTCGAGCGCGCCGGATGACGACACACCCTGGCCGGTCTGGCCGAAGCGGCCGAGATCCTGGAACAGGGCTGGCATGGGGGCTGCAAGGACCTTGAACGTCAGGTCGGCTGCCGAAGGTACCACCGATGCAGCCGTCGCAAGCTTGGTGGATGTTGCAAAAGCGCGAGACGATTTCGCCAGATCGACGAAACGAACCCGGTAGCCTGGCTGAAACAGCGCCGGCGGATCGCGTGACAGATCCCACATCTTTTCCGGCGTCGTGCCGATGATCTGCCAGCCGCCGGGGCTGTTTTGCGGGTAGACACCGGAAAAGGCACCGGCCAAGGCAACCGAGCCAGCCGGAATTTTTGTCCGCGGGCTCTGGCGGCGCGGCACCTGCAGGGCAGGGTCGCCACCAACGAGATAACCGAAGCCTGGGGCAAAGCCGCAGAAAGCGACGGTGAACGTGCTGTCCGTGTGGTGGCGGATCACGTCCTCGACGGAAAGGCCGGTCAGTTGTGCTACGTCAGCGAGGTCCTCGCCATCGTAGTTCACCGGGATTTCCACCAGCATGTCCGACGGCGCAACACGGGCCGAGAGATCGCGCGTCGCGATAGCGGCGGCAAGCTGCTCGGCGGTCAGTTTCTCAGGACGAAACCGGATCATCAGGGTGCGGGCGGCCGGCACCATATCGACGATGCCGTCCACCGGATCGGCTTCGAGCGAGGCAAACAGCGCCAGCGTCTCGTCGAGATCGGCGAGTTCGATCAGAAGAACTGTCAGGCTGACGGGCAGGAAACGCATTGGGACCTCAGGCGTGATAGGCGGAATCGGGAATGTCGGTGATGAACATGTGCCCCGGCGCGTGGGTAATGGCAAACGGCACGCCGGATGCCATTACGGCTGCCTGCGGGGTCACGCCACAGGCCCAGAACACTGGCACTTCGCCGGGCTCGATGCGCACCGGATCGCCGAATTCCGGCTTGTCCAGATCTCTGATGCCGATTTCTTCGGGCGCGCCGACATGAACGGGTGCACCATGCACGGCAGGAAAACGGCCGGAAATGGTCGCAGCGTCGGCCACCCGCGATGCCGGGATCGGCCGCATCGAGACGACCATATTGCCATGCAGGCGACCGGCCGGACGGCAGGCCTTGTTGGTCAGATACATCGGCACGTTGGACTTGTCGGTCATGTGGCGGATCTCGATGCCGGCCTCGACCATCGGCGTCTCGAAGGTGAAGCTGCAGCCTATCAGGAAGCTGACGAGATCAGGATGCTCGGCCCAGGCGGTCGTCGCGTCTGCCGTTTCCTCGGCAAGCTTACCGTCGCGCCAGATCCGGTAGAGCGGCAGATCACGGCGCAGGTCGGCACCTGGTGCTAGAAGCGTCGCATGCGAGCCGGGATCGGATACGTCGAGAACCGGGCAGGCTTTCGGATTGCGCTGGGCGTAGAGGAGAAAGTCGAAAGCCCAATCTCGTGGTAGGACGATCATGTTGGCCTGGGTGAAGCCGGGTGCGACCCCTGACGTCGGTTCGATAAGACCGGCACGATAACGTTGCCTGGCGCTACGGGCTGGCTCGACATCGACATGGCGAAGGTAGTCTAGGGCAATCATTGAAATCCCTCCCAGGATCTGAGTTCAGGCCGACAAGAACGAGCGGACGATGATGCCGTTTTCCTCGAATGTGCGGCGGATTTCGCGGGCGATGGCAACAGCGCCGGGGCTGTCGCCGTGCACGCAGATCGACTGGGCATCGACCTTGATCGTTGAGCCATCGATCGCTTCCAGTGTACCGCTTTGTGCAAGCTGAAGCATGCGGCCTGCGATCTCGGCCGTGTCGTGCAGGACGGCACCCGGCTCGCGGCGCGAAACAAGCTGGCCGTCTGGCGTATAGGCGCGGTCGGCAAAGGCTTCGGCGACGACCTTGAGGCCGGATTTGTGGGCGAGATCGAGGATCGGCGCACCGGCAAGGCCCATCAGCACGAGGCTTGGATCGATAGCCAGGATGCCGTCGATCACAGCCTGTCCCTGCTTGGTATCTTGGGCGATCCGGTTATAGAGCGCACCATGCGGCTTGACATAAGAGACGGTGACGCCAGCAGATGCGGCGACGCCCTTCAGCGCGCCGATCTGGTAGATCACGTCAGCAATCAGTTCATCGCGCGTGACATCCATATCGCGCCGGCCGAAGCCGACGCGATCCGGATAGGAGACGTGAGCCCCGATCGAAACATCGTTTTTAGCCGCCGCCCGCACAGTCTTCAGGATGCCGACGGGATCGCCGGCATGGAAACCGCAGGCGACATTGGCGCTGGAGACGATGGCGAGCATCGCCGCATCATCACCCATGGCCCAGGCGCCGTAGCTTTCGCCGAGATCACTGTTCAGATCGATGGCAGTCATGTCAGGTCTCCTCAGAAAAAGTCCAGCAAGTTTGTCCCGCGATTTGCTTGGAACAAAAGGCATGAGAGGTTCCGCGTCTCGGGGAAACGCGGAACCGTACTTCAGCCGGCAGTCAACAGGGCGAAGATCGGCCCGATCGACTTGTAACCCATGTACCAGGTCAAGGCGCAGGTCAGCACGCCAAGCACCAGCAGCCAGCGCGGATAACGGTAGCCGCCCATCAGGTCGGAGCGCGCCCAGGCGGCGTAGATGAAGATCGACAAGCCGATCGGCAGAATGAGGCCATTCAGACCACCAACGAAGACAAGCATCTGGGCTGGCGGCGTCGTGATGACGACGTAGAAGAACAGCGAGACGGCGATGAAGATCACTGTCGCAATGTTGCGGGCACGTTCAGTTATGTCCTGCTTGAATACGGTGATGAAGGACACCGACGTGTAGGCAGCGCCGATGACCGAGGTGATTGCGGCAAACCAGAGGACAGCACCGAAGATGCGGAAGCCGACATCACCGGCGGCTGCCTGGAAGGCCTGGGCCGCAGGGTTTGCGCCCTTGCCGGATACGTCGATGACGACGCCGCTGGCGACAACACCGAGGATGGCAAGAAACAGCACATAGCGCATCAGGCCGGTCACCGCGATGCCGGTCAGGGCCGCGCGGTTGACGGCGCCGAGGTTCTCAATGCCAACGGTGCCCTTGTCGAGCAGGCGGTGCGCGCCGGAATAGGTAATGTAACCGCCGACCGTACCGCCGACGATGGTGGTGATCGTGGCGAAATCGATCGTGCTCGGCAGGAAGGTCTGGAAAAGCGCATCACCGACAGGAGGAGCCGAGACGATGGCGACATAGAGCGTCAGGACGATCATCAGGACGCCGGCAACCACGATCAGCCGGTCGATCGCGACCCCTGCGCGCTTCGACATGAAGATGGCGATGGCGATCAAGGCGCTGATCGCGCCGCCCCATTTCGGGTCAAGGCCGAGCATGGCGTTGAGGCCGAGGCCTGCGCCGCCGATATTGCCGATGTTGAAGAATAGGCCGCCGACAATGACGAGAATGGCCAGAACATAGCCGGTGCCGGGGATGGCGGCATTGGCGATGTCGGAGGCGCGCATCTTGGTCAGCGTGACGATCCGCCAGATATTCAGCTGGACGACGAAGTCGATCAGGATCGAGGCGAGAATGGCAAAGGCGAAAGCCGCGCCGAGCTTGGTGGTGAATGTTGCTGTCTGGGTGATGAAACCCGGACCGATGGCCGATGTCGCCATAAGAAAGATGGCGGCCGTGAGTGCGGCGCGGCGTGATTTGACGGACATGCCGCCCGATGCGCTGCCGGGGCTCGCGCTGCCTTGGGATGTCGAATTCTGATCCATGTTACCCTCTCCGTTGATCGCACGTCATTCAAAATGTCTTGTGAATTGACTATCGATAAGGATAGCGTCGTCGTGTTTCACAATTCTGTCAAGATTGTTCAACGATTTTATTCTATCGTTCTACTAAGTTGTGCAAATGGTGAGCGATTTGTTTCTCTTCCGGGCATGTTCCATGCCGGTTTCGGTCAAAATTTGGTCACTCATTCCACATCGCTCGCAGATCTACGCCTCTTTCAGGCCCGAGAGCCCAAACTTCAAAGCGGCTCCTTGATAAGATAAACCTGTTTTCACCGGAGACGGCTGGTTTTGTTTCTGCCCGAAGCACGGTAACGATGCGGCCCAAGGGATGGCGCATCGAAGGTTAGGTGCACAAGGGACATCATGGCTGAGCAGGATACGACATCGGCGCTTGCGCCAAGGCTTGCGGAACAGATTCGTGACAAGCTGATTGCCGGTGAATTGAGGCCTGGCCAGCGCCTGTCGGAGGCAGCCCTTAGCGCCGGTCTCGATGTGTCGCGCAACTCATTGCGCGAGGCATTCCGACTACTGACAAAGGAAGGCTTGTTGCGCCACGAGCCCAATCGCGGCGTTTTTGTCGCGACCCCGAGCATGTCTTCGATCATCGATATCTACAGGGTTCGCCGCACGATCGAATGCCGGGCGATTGCCAATGCCTATCCCAATCATCCGGCCGTTGCTCGGATGAAGACAGCCGTCCAGCATGCCAGGGCGGCGCGCGATGCGAAGGACTGGCTGACGGTCGGCAGCCAGAACATGGTATTCCATGCCGCGATCGTCGATCTCGCCGATAGCCAGAGGCTCAATGTCTTTTATGCCCAGATCGCCGCCGAGCTGCGTCTCAGCTTCGGGCTTCTCGATGATCCCGAACTCCTGCACGCGCCCTATGTCGATCTCAACGCTGCAATCCTGGAAAAGCTTGAAACAGGACAGACGCAAGAGGCAGCCACGGCACTCGAGACCTATCTTCTACAGTCCGAACGCACGGTTCTCGCTGCCTTCTCGCGGATCGACACGAACAGCTGAAAACGGCTTTGCGCGGAGCCAATCCTAAAGCGAAATGGTCATTCCTCCGTCGACATAGAGGATATGGCCGTTAACGAACGACGATGCATCCGACGCAAGGAATATACAGGCACCGACCAGTTCCTCGACCTTGCCCCAGCGACCGGCCGGTGTTCGTTTCTCCAGCCAGCCGGTAAAGGCCGGATCGGCGACCAGAGCTGCATTCAGCGGCGTTTCGAAATAGCCGGGCGCAATCGCATTGCATTGCAAGCCATGCCTGGCCCAGTCCGTCGCCATGCCCATGGTCAGGTTGCCGACGGCGCCTTTGGTCGCGGTATAGGGCGCGATCGTCGGGCGTGCGGCGCGTGTCTGGACGCTGGCGATATTGATGATCTTGCCCCTTTTGCGTGCGATCATGTGGCGACCAACGGCCTGGCCGACATTGAAAACGCTGGAGATATTGGTTGCCAGCAGCTTTTCGAACGCCTCGGCCGGAAAATCCTCCAACGGTGCGCGATGCTGCATGCCGGCATTGTTGACCAGGATATCGATGGCACCGATTTCGGCTTCAAAACGGTCGACGGCGGCTCGGGCGCCCGCATGATCGGTGACATCGAAGGCGAGAATACGGGTGCTGCCACCGATCTCTTGGGCTGCAATCTCCAGTTTGCCGATGTCACGGCCATTGAGCACGATCTCGGCGCCCGCTTCCGCCAATCCCTTGGCCAGCGCCAGACCGATGCCTTGCGATGAGCCCGTGATCAGCGCTCGGCGCCCGGCCAGGTCAAAAAGTACGTGCCCCATGTCGTTCTCCCACTGCTGGCGTTTGCGGACGACAAATGGGCATGGATTGAGTCAAGTCAAGGCTTGCAGAGGTCTGCGTTTGTCGAACAAAGGGTAGGAGGAGCGAATGGCATATCATGCCCACACATCTTCATTTTTCTCATCAGCGAGTGCGCTGGCTTGCTTGAACCGGGCCTCGAATTCCAACCGTAGGCTGCGACGGATCTCAGCTGCCCTCTGGCGTCGCTTGCGGGCAGGGGTCGTCGGTTCATAGGGGGGCACGGCGATGGGCCGGCCATTGGCATCGACGGCGACCATGGTAAAATAGCAGGAATTTGTATGGCGCCGTTCGCCGCTGCGAATATCCTCTGCCTCGACCCGGATGCCGATTTCCATGGATGTCCGACCGGCATGGTTGATTGAGGCCCGGAAGGTGACGAGTTCGCCGACATGGATTGGCTGTCGAAACACCACCTGATCGACGGAAAGGGTGACTGCATATTGCTGCGAGTAACGCGAAGCGCAGGAATAGGCGACCCGGTCGAGCAGATTGAGCAAGGCGCCGCCATGCACCTTACCGGAAAAATTGGCCATGTCCGGCGTCATCAGCACCACCATTTCAAGCTGGCTTGTATCGTGCCCTCGTTCCATCATGGGTGCTGCTGTCCTTCTGCGTTGGCGAACTGTCGAAAGGAGTTATGGTCGTAGTCCCGATCGTGAAACTAGGAGAGTTTGCCCGGCGAGGGAAGCTGACATCTTTGCGCCAGCGGCCATGCAAGCCCAATGTCCCGGTTTGCGCTATGTCAAAGAAGTGCATCGCGAAGGCGCGTAATCCCATCACCAACGGATCAAATGGGATCTGGTCGACGGAGATGGAATGGACATGTTGACAATGCTGAAGCATTTTGCCGCCTCTAGCCTTTTTATCGCGGCCCTGACGGCTTCCGCAGGTGCTGCGGATTTTGAGATCCATATGCTGAACAAGGGCGCCGATGGCCAGACCATGGTCTTTGAACCCGCAGGCCTGAAGGTGGCCGCGGGTGATACCGTGACATTCATCCCGACGGACAAGGGTCACAACGCCGAGAGCATCAAGGGCATGAGCCCGGATGGCGCGACCGAATTCAAAGGCAAGGTCAACGAAACCATCAAGATCACCTTCGACGTGCCAGGCGTTTATGGGATCAAATGCGCGCCACATGTCGGCATGGGCATGGTTGCTGCCATCGTCGTTGACGATCCGGCCGCCAATCTCGAAGCCTTCCAGGCGGCGAAACTGCCAAAAAAAGCACACGAGCGCATGGAAGCGGCGCTTGCCATCACCCAATAGACAAAGCCTGGCCTGAAAACCTCTGATTAAGCCCAGAGCCGGCGATGCCGGTCCTAGGCGGGCGCCCGATACCAGTTTATTACGCAGATCAGCGTCGTTTACCGAGAGAACGGAAGGTTCCGAAAGGCATTTATCGGCTTTTAGGTCGAAAAATGGGCGGGCACCTACCTCTATCAGTGGAGCCGCTGGCTTTCAGGATCAATTGCTTCATCCCGCTTTGACAGGCAGCTTTAAGTTGGCTGGAAGGGGCGGGTGATGTCTTTGTATTCGGATAATTTTGCGCAGCGTAATGCAAGGGACTTGTCGGCAAGACATGCTGGCCGGCGTGGTCTTAAGCGCGCCTTCGACATTATCCTTTCGCTCGTGGCGCTGCTCTTCCTGTCTCCCGCATTGCTGTTGATCGCGGTCGCTCTGTTGGTCGTCGACGGACGGGGCATCATTTTCCGCCACAAGCGGATCGGGCGCGACGGTCGGCCTTTCTACTGCCTAAAGTTTCGCACCATGCGCAGAGACGCCGACAAGGTGCTGAACCAGTTGCTCGCCAGCGATCCGGCGCGTCTGCAGGAATGGCGGGAAACACAGAAGCTGAAAAGCGACCCACGCGTTCACTGGCTGGGTAAATACCTGCGCATCACAAGTCTCGACGAGCTTCCGCAGCTTGTGAACATTTTGAAGGGTGAGATGAGCATCGTCGGCCCGCGACCGATCCTGGCCGAGGAGCTCGAGCATTATGGCCAGCATGTGCATTGCTATTTGACGATGACGCCTGGACTGACGGGGTTGTGGCAGGTCTCACGCCGTACGGACACTTCCTACGAGCAAAGGGTGCAATTCGACGTCGAATACTACAACAATTGGTCTCTACGCACCGACCTCGTCATCATCATCAAGACAGTTGGTGTCGTGCTGTTTGCCCAGAACGAACGCTGAAACAGTTCACAATAACCAGCAGACTACGGCAGCCCAGACGCTCAAGCAGAACAGGATGACGAGCCATCGAATGTGGAACTTCAAAGCTATCTCGCTCATGGATAGGCCTTTCATCGGCCGCGCCGCCTCAAAAACCGCTGTCGGCGACGTTGAAAACGGGCGGATCTCTTTGCGGTTCAATTTGGGTGCCATGAATCTACCGATGAAAGGTCAACAAAGGTTAAAGTCGTTTCCTGTTCCGGACTATCCGCAACAGCGTGTGGAAACTTGTGCAGTTCACCAATGATCATAGACATGGAATAAGGCAGGATTGCTGACGCCAAGATTACATTCGAAAACTTGCATGAGGCTTGCTCGCCGCAGTACCACCCCGCACCTGGGTTCCATCATGCGGTTCCTGCTTAGCCATGCCATGGTCCCTTTGGCAATGGTCGTGGTGCAGTTAACAAACTTGGCAACATTCATCATTGCCGCCCCAGCTTGGGGATCTAATGCATTCGGCGTTGTTGCCTAAGTTGCTCCTCCTGTGATGCTAATCATCACCCTCACAGAGGAGGATGGAACGAACTCGCTATCGTGATGCGACCGATTGGGCCAGATCGCAACCACTGCCATCCATCCTGTCCAGCGTAGCGGAGATGCTAACCGACTTTTGCTCTGCCCCGTGCTTGGCGTCCGCATTGAATTGCTGCATGTCGGCCTGCTAGTCGCTTCGTTCTAGACCCAGATTAGCTTGGTGATCGTCCAGTTGCACTTTGGTTCATTTTAGCAGGGAACATTGGAAATATGCGCATTCTTCATTTGGCTAATCATTGCCATCATGGACACGGAAACGTTCATCTTGCAGTTGATCTCGCATGTATTCAGGCGTCGAGTGGGGACTTTGTTGGCTACGCAAGCGATGGGGGAGAGTACGAGCAGTGTCTAGGTGCGATGGGGGTGCAGCATATTAAGCTTACTCAGCGCGGAAAAAATCCATTTAAATTAGCGGCTTCACTCATCTCCCTCGCATTTCTGGTAAGGCGAAATGAGTATGACATTGTGCACGCGCATATGATGGCCGGCGCAGTTTTTGGCTATATCGCGACTCGATTTTCAAACGCTAGTTTGGTCACGACCGTTCACAATTCGTTCGACAAACATTCGTCTATCATGAAACTCGGCGATAGGGTCGTTGCGGTCAGCGATTCAGATAGGTCCCAACTCCGTGAAATGGGATTTGAGAAAAGTAAAATTGACGTGGTATTTAACGCAACTCTGGGCGGCTTCAGGACAAAATTTCTTTCGGAGGAGGTGGTATTCAGTAAGCCGCCGGGAATTCTTATAACCACGGTATGTGGGCTTCATGCGCGTAAGGGCGTAAAATTCTTAATTAGCGCTTTTTCTATGTTGGCGACAAAGTATGACATAACACTCTGTGTCGTTGGCGATGGTCCAGACAAACGTCAGCTGAAAATGCAAGCTGATAGCCTTGGTCTAAACGGTCGTGTTGTTTTTTTGGGACAGCTTAACAATCCATCTATAGTTCTAGATAAGACGGATATATTCGTGTTGGCGTCTCTTGCTGAGCCTTTGGGACTAGTAAATATTGAAGCCCGTAATGCCGGTTGCGCAATTATTGCATCAGAGGTCGGAGGGATTCCCGAAGCTCTGGACGATGGGCGCGCCGGGTTGTTGGTGCGACCGGGCGATCCAAAAGATCTTGCAGACAAACTGGAAATACTTCTGAGAGACCCAGAGTTGTTATCTGAGATGAAAAGACGCGCGTCATCTGGATTGGGGCGCTTTTTCATAACCAACCTGTATCGTAGCTACAGGGAGGTCTATGGCAGAGCCAGCAGGCGCTCTGAAGGTTCTGTGGGCAATTTGTGACAGCCAGATGGGATGTAGTGAACGCTACATTGCCATCGCCCGGCCACGTGGTGTCCAAGTACCGCTCTGGTTGGATCTTTCGCTTCGAATTTTATCTTGGCAGTGGGGACATTGCATTTGCATCTTTGGTATGGCGAGCGCGCTGATGACGGCTGGACGGATGGCAAGCAGGGCTGACGCAGGTGGTCCCTTGCACGCCTGTCGCTTCTGTTTTCCACTCTTCAGTCTGCAATCTCTGATGCTGGAAGAGGGCATAGGCAATCATCGTCATCAGGGCATCCCGATTTAGCCCTTTCTGTGATCTGCTTTGAAGTGCTCGAGGCCAATTTGCTCTTTCATTTGATGATGCGCTTGCTCGCAAACCCATCAAGCCTAGTGGCCGCCGCCACCACATCGGCCGGCAAGTTGGAAAGGCGGCAGTGGCAGGATCGTGATGTTGAAAAGGGATGACGAAATGCGATCCCGATCCAGTGAGGGCTGGAAGGTAAAGTAAGCCAGCGAGCGTTTTGATGCGACTGTTCTCGCGAAGGATGAATTCTTCCGACAGGAGGATATGCCGGCAGCTCACAATACTCGAGACGGCGCACGACATGGTCGAGGGCTTCGAGTGCGCGCGGCATCTACGGTCGATAATCGACGAAATGGGGTCAAGGGTGGCGCTCATAGACGGCTCTTCTGTGCCAGGACGTTGTCGACGGCATCTTAGAAGGCAAACGATCGGTGCAGGAAGACCGGCGGCCGCAGCACCTGGGGGAAGATTCAAACGGCACTATTGGGGAGTATTGCTCCGGTACTGACAATGGCGGGAGATTTCGGCATGATTCTGGCTCATGGCGTGGGGTATCGCACCAAGTGGAACGAGAGCCGCCGCATGGCCGTACTTGGGGCAGATCGCACCGAAGATGTAGGCCGAGGGCGCGCGCTAGTCCTCTGGCGCCGAGGGCGGCGTTCCGCGCTTTGTCCAACGGCGGGTGATCCTATTCTTCTGACCGATCCGGGCCTTTGCGCGGCCCGGCTTACGATCTCTGCCACTGCGGCGGGAAAGCTTTGTGAGATGGCCCGCCCTCTTCACGCATATTACAATGCTGGCTTTCGGCTCCAAGGAATAGAACACAAATGATAGCAAACCAGTTGTACTTAAATCTAGCAAATGAGGCCTAAAGTCTGCGCGTGGCGAAGTAGCCGGCGCTGGCTGAGGAATTCGGCAAGATACCTCGCTCTGCCCTGTTGTCAGCTCGGTCAAGAACCCTGCGGTACAGTGCCAGCAATGCGTCGATCCACAACTCGTTGCTTGACGCCAATGCTGGCGCTTGTTCGCGACAATTTTCAGCAAGCGTGCGGACGAGTCGGTCATCGACAGCCATCGTGCGCATGCGCTCGGCAAGCGCTTCCGGTTGGCCATGTGAAAATGCAAAACCACATCCGAGTTCCGCAATCTCTGTGCTCAACAGAGCGGAATCCGGCATGATCACTGGAATCCCACTCGACACGGCCTCCATGGCTGCAAGGCTAAAAGGTTCTGGGACCCGTGATGAGATCACTATGGCTCGTGCATTCTGCATGAGGAGACGCAAACCCTCGCGCGATTGCCAGCCGTGGATCATTACTTCGGGATAATCGCGCTCTAGCACGGCCCTTCCTGGACCCTCGCCGATCACCTCAAGCGTCACATTCGCCAAGCGCGCAGCGCGCGCTGCCTCTTCAAAACCCTTCTCTGGCTCAAGCCGTCCGATGAAAAAGAACGAACGGTGTTCGGCGGGGTCGTGGGGCACCGTGAAGAACGGTTCCGCCGGATTCCGGATGGTCGTAATCTCCTCGGTATTAATGCCCGAACGTTCGAAACTTGACCGCATGCGCTCGTGCACCATCACAATATTTGCCGGCATGTCGCGGATGGAAAAGAAATCCTCTCTTAAAAGGTGCCGGGCAGCGCGCCACAACTTCTGTTGGTATCCGCGCTTGTCACATTGATTCATCAAACATTGCGCAGACATGGGGCGCAGCTTACAGAGGCGGTCGGTCCGGTAATTAGTGAAGCCGCCATTGGGGCAGGCGAGGAAGTAGTCATGGGCGTGGAGCACTGTCCTTTGCCGAACTCGCGACAGGGCTCGGAATATGGAAGGGGAGAGGATCTTCGACCAGCCATGGACGTGATAGATCGTGGAAGGCGTATCCTGTTCTCGAATGAGATCGTTTAGGGTTGTGTAGGCCTTTGCATTGTATAACCCACTCGAAAAGGCGGAGAGCTTTCCCTGGTTCACAAGAGGCTTGCCGGCAAGTCCGATTGTGTCTGGCGCAGGTTTGTCGACACCTGGATGATCACCACAGAAGTAGGTAACATTAAGACCCCGCTGCCTGAACATTTTCGCCGAAAGGATGGCAAGATTGGACGCGCCTCCCACCATAGCCGATCGGTCGTTGATGATGACGACACGGTCGGGTTGCCGCTGTGCCATGACTAGTCCATGTTCTCTATGTTTCGAGGTGCGAGCTGCCCGGTAACAAGATGACGCAACCCAAGGAGATTGCCGCTAAGCCTGCCTTTCCGATCAATCCAGGGCTCGGGTCGCCAGACTTTGAACAGATTGGCAAGAAGGTTCCGTCCCATCTGGGTAGTGGCGTGGCGCAGGCTCATTGTCTCCTTGCGCATCAGGTAGATGGGGTTGGCGATCTGGGAGTAGCCGAACCGTAGGCTCGATGTCCGCCCCACCTTGGTACCCAGGTGCACCCCGATCAATCTCGGAGAGGTGACCACGCGCCCATAACGCGCAGCAACTCGGCTGAAATCGACGTCCTCGAGCCAGCCATAAAGAGGCAGGTTCTCATCGAAGCGCAGGCCACCGATATGCACGGCTGACATTCGGACGGCCAGATTGCATCCATAACCGTTATAGGTTGTGCTGATTGGTGTCTCATCGTTCGGTTCTGGGGTGCTGCGCAACAATTCCAGCCCTTTGGTGACGGCAATGCCTGGCCCGGTGATACCGTCAGCAATTACAGTGCCTGTCGAAATGTCGACGTCGGGGTTTTTCAGGAAAAGATGCTCCATTTCAGACAAGTAGTTGGGCGACAGCAGAAAATCATCGTCAAGAAAGAGAACTATGTCAGCGTCGGGAGCTGCATCGAGGATTGCGTTGCGCTGCCTGCAACTGCCGCGTTGCGAGACCAGAACCCTGACGGGACAGGGGAGGCGCGGTAGAGCTGTTGCATCGACATCGTCCGCCGTCGGAACGCAGATGATGATTTCATCGGGTTGCCGTATCTGCTGTGACAGATGGGGCAGGACGGCCGCAACGATATCACGCCGTCCGGCGCTCGGGATGCCGACTATAATCTTCATTTCGGATCTGCGCATGGAGTTATTCGCTCGTGCCAGGGCTTGCGCCGTTTCAACTGTCATTGGGACAGCCCACCAAAGAGCGTGGTGTTTCGGTGTGGCTTGGTGCCACTTCGGTTTGAAATCACGCCCAGCAATGCAATGCGGGAACGTCCAAATGCCTTCAAAGCATCTGAAAGACGCTCTATCGTCAGCTTTTTGGTGTTGCCGATGACGAGGATAATTCCGTCCACATAGGAACATATTGCGCGGGTATCGGCTGAATCTTCGAAACCTGACATATCGACAATAATAACTTTGTATTGCCGTCGAAGCTTTGCCAAGGCATCTTTTAGCGCAGATAGATGCCCATATCTGTAGGGCGTAGCGGCCGACCTTCTTGTCTGCTCGACAGTCAAAAGCGGCACGGGAATGGCGGTATCCGCTGTTTCGTCATCCTCGTTCTGTTCGAGATAGGGGGGCGGGCCAAATTGGGAGGAACGCAGGCGCGAACCATTAGGGCCAACAACGGGATCGCCAAGTGCTGCCGGGTGAATCGGCTTGAGGGCCAATTTGGAGGCTGCATTCACGGCCAGCCGAGTCAAACGCGCTGCGACAAAATCTGCATCCACCAGCAGTACAGACTGTCCCTCGTTCTGATAAAGTTGCGCCAGGTTAGTGGCAATTGTTGTCTTACCCTCACCCGAGCCGACTGACGTTATGCCGATGACCATGGAGCCATTTGTCTGAACCATGGAATCCAGCGAATGCTTTACGCCACGGAGCGCCTCAGAGAATGGACAATATGGCATGTCCAAAATGGATCTCAACGGGGAGAGCGATGCAGGAAGTCCACTCCCGTGATCTTTACCCGACCGCTGGGGCTTGTAAACGGGCACATGTCCGAGGGACGTGATGCCAAGTTCGCGCTGTAGGCGCTCGCTCGTTCCCGCTCTCCGGTCTAAAGCACTCCGCAACACGGCGACGAGTAATCCAAATGCGAGGCCAATGACCAGGGAGAACGGTACTATCACGGCAGGCTTTGGCCAATTCCTGCTGAAAGGCTCAGTGGCAGCAGCAACAATACGAGCTTTTCCTATCGGGAAAGACTGTGTCTGGAAGGTGCCTACAAATTGCTGCAAGATGCTTTCGTAGATACGCCTATAAGTGTTGGCCCGACTTTCGATTTCAGCAAGTTCGACGCGGGCTATGTTCTTGTCGGCACCTTGACTATTGGCGGCAGAAAACTGCTGTTCAGCTAGGGCTTCGCGTGTTTTCGCGATTTCCAGATTGGATCGATAAAGCCCTTCGACTTGGCGAAGTTCGACGGCAATGGCTGCCTGTATGCGCGCTATATCTGCTTCGGCGGTGGTAATCGCTGGATTGCCGATACTATAGCGATCTTTGAGACTTTCTAGGCGCGTCTGTGCGAGGCGAATGTCGTCACGCAGCTTTTGAATTTGAGGATTGTCGGCAACTTCGGGTAAGCTCGCATCAGTGGAATTTTTCGCGATCAGTTCACTCAAAGTCGTCAGCTTGGCAGAGGCGTCAGCCGTGGCAGCTCTGGCTGCAAGCATCTGGCTGCTGACTTCCGCCAGCTGTTGCTGATCAAGCGAAGTCGCATCTGACATGGCTGTGATGTCATGGTCATTGCGATATTCTTCCGCAGCAAGCGCTGCCTCACGAGCTTTGCGGCCGACATCGATCAACTGTCCCTCTAGCCATTGAGCGCCCTGCTTAGCCGCCGCGGCTCGATCATTCATGCCATTGCGTATATAGGCCTCGGCCAAGGCATTGGCAGTTCTAGCCGCTTTTTCTGCATCTCCGGAGCGGTAGCCGATTTCCAGCACGTAGGATTGGCCGACACGCCGGACGGAGACACGTGACAGAAAGCCGTCCATGGTCCGTCTCATCCGTTCCTCGTCGGAGGGTGGTCCTTGATCTACATCTCTGGAGCCGGTAGCGACCTCGAGCGCCGACGTTAAAAGGCCGCGCAAAGTCGACTTCCATGAACGATCGTCGACGATTTCCGGATCCCCAATCAAACTAAGGTTTCGGATGACGTCCTCGGCAATTGCTTCCGATTTCACGATTTCAACCTGACTGGCAATTTCCGCTGCTTCGATAATAACAGTTCCTGTCGACACGTCCTGGGAAACGATGCGGCCCTGTTCTGGGTCGATCACGAGACGCGTAGTCGCTTCGTAGCTGGACGTTGTATTCAGGATGTACAGAATGCCAAGGCAGAGCCCAGCCAGCATGGCGAACACGATGACGCGGATGTTTTTCACGAGGAAGTTGAAAACGTCTCGGATAGAAGTGTACTCCTCCCGTTTTTCTCCGCGTCCTTCGATCGGTGGGTAGGTCTCGATCGTCGCGAACTCATGGAGCCCCATGGGTTTCTCCCTGTTTTTCGTCAGCTGATGGGTTCATAGCTACTGTGATGGTCCCGTCGTGGGGGCCGTTTGATGCGCCACTGTCATGCTTGATGAGATGTCGTAGCGAACGTCAAGTACGTCGCCCGGTTCAAGGTCGGCTGTTGGAGGTAGCTTTTGCGCGACTCCCGAGCCGTCAACGCGGGTGACCCAATATTCCAATGGTTGAAGATCTCCGGCCTCCAGCGCTGCGTCGCGTGATACCGAGGCGCCAGTCGCCTGGAGCAGATCTATCGTGGTTTTGCGCTTCAGCTTGGTATCTTCGAGTTCCGCCAGTACCTCTTGCAGATCGCGGCCGGCTTCGGTCCGCCGTTGCCCCCGTAAGGTGATCGCGTCCCTTTGCGTCTCGCTCAACTTCTGTTTTGCGCGCATCGCAGCAATCACCAAATCAAGCTTGTCACTGCTTAGGTCAGCGACAACCCGTTCGAGGGCGGTCTCCCGCGATTTGGCCAATGTCCCGGAATCGACGAGCGAAGCGATGCTTTTGAGTTCGTCTTGGGCAATTTTGATCTGGCGATCCTGCACTGCTGTCTTCTCATCGAGCACGCTGATTTCATTTTGCAGGAGAACTTGCAACTCCGTTAGTGAGGCGAGCTGGCGTTTCAACGCTTCCGCCCTCGCGACGAACAAGGCGCTTTCGCTGTCGATAGTAAGTTTGCTCGCGCTGCTGTCTGCCGTGTTGACGAGTTCATCTGGGAACTCGACTCTTGGGCTGTCTTTGAGCTCGGCTTCAAGTCTGGCACGTTTTGCCATCAACTGCTTCAGCGCCAGATCGAATCTGTTCAGTTCACCAGCATATCTCACCTGTTCTAGTTCCCACGAGCCGTTCGGATTGGCGCGGCGCTCGCGCCCGCCGGCCATAGCAACTGCTTGAGTGATTGTTAGGCCTGGGCGGTATTCTTGCTCACCCGGTTTGGCGACAACGCCCGAAACATAAAACATTGGATAACGAACTATCTCGACCGTGGCCACGGGTGGAGCAGAGAGCCCTGTCTTGTTCTTCAAAAGCTGGCCGATTTTGAGCGCCACGGTGCTTGGCGTGTCGTCTCCGACCGGAAACTCACCCAGAAGCGGTACTGCGATTGTCCCCCCGGACGACACAGCATATTCACCGTTGAGTGCCGTCCATTCCTTATATTCGCCTGTGGAGGCGACCCATTCAACGATTGTGAGCTTGATCCGGGTCTGAGGCCGCAACGGTTCTTCTGCGACGGCGGTGGTGGGCAAAAGCAGTACAAACGCGAGTGCGTAGCGCAACAGCGTGGATCGGTATAGGCCGCCCGATCGTTGCGATGAAGTTGCACTGCATGGGCGTTGGTGCTGGTGTGGCATGGCCTTGACCTCATGAAGCAGGCTTGTATTTAGCCAGTTGATGCTGACCCTTGTGGAAACGTGTGTCACTCCATCATCGCGTTGAAGCGCGCGGAGTAAACTCTCCTGAATCGGCTCACGACTAGTCCCTATTGCTAAGGAAAACTAATCCTACAAGCCGATTGGATGAACTCAGCTCCCTCAACTGGGCCCTGCGTCCTTCGTTTGGCTGTAGATTGTCATTTTCGGCCTAAAAATCCGTCCCTTTGACCAGGTAGGCAGGCCTAAGAGGGTTCTGGGCGGACGACATGGCAAGCGCGTAGCGTCGTGGCTAGTTTCGAGAGAGGAAAAGCCCATGCGAGTGGCCATTATTCACTATTGGCTGGTGTCAATGCGTGGAGGCGAAAAGGTGATCGAGGCCTTGTGTGATATGTACCCGGACGCGGACATATTCACCTTGGTATGCGATCGCGAAAAGCTGTCCGAGAAAATAAAGCGCCATCGCATCGTCACCTCATTTCTACAGCGCCTACCGGGTGCAACAAAATACTATCAATCGCTTCTGCCATTGATGCCCTTTGCGCTCGAGAGCTTTGATCTGCGGGAATACGACCTGATCATCTCGAGCGAATCCGGGCCGGCCAAAGGCATAATTCCTCCGCCTCACGCCGTGCACGTGTGTTATTGCCATTCGCCGATGCGCTATCTGTGGGATCACTATCATTTTTATCGTGGGAATGCCGGCCTTGCCGCGCGAATCATGATGCCGCTGCTAGCGCCGATCCTACGAACGTGGGACGCAAATTCCAGCCTTCGGGTTGATCGTTTCGTTGCCAATTCACATCATGTCGCAAACCGCATCGGTAAATACTACCGTCGTTCCTCCGTTGTTGTTTATCCACCCGTCACCGTCGATGATTTTGCACCAAGTGTAGACCTGGATGATTTTTACCTCTGCGCTGGGCAGATCGTTCCCTACAAGCGGATCGATCTTGCTGTGCGCGCTTTTACGAAGATGAACCGCAAACTTGTGGTTCTAGGCGGTGGCGATGCTCGCGATATCGATGCGTTGAAGCGTGATGCCGGCCCCACTATCCGCTTTGTCGGGCAGGCCTCCTTCTCGGATCTCAAGTCGCATCTCGCCCGTTGTCGTGCCCTTATCTTTCCGGGTGAAGAAGACTTCGGTATCGTACCGGTCGAAGCGATGGCAAGCGGCAGACCGGTGATTGCCTATGGGCGAGGCGGCGCAATGGATACCGTGGTGCCTGGTTATACAGGTGTCCTGTTCAAGGAGCAGTCGGTTGAATCGTTAATCGATGCGGTCGAGATTTTCGAAGCCATGGAACATCGGTTCCAGCCGGAAGCCATACAGATGCACGCTTCGCAGTTCAGCGTCGCGAATTTTAGGGCAGGTATGAAGAAAATAATCGACAATGAGCTCGCCAAGCGCAGTACACATGTTGAACCGACTGTTCTCGGCACATCACTGGCAGCCCTCCTAGACGATGCAGGACATGTGCCGCTGCACTAGTGGTCAAACCAATTAAGCTATTGATCAAGTATGTTCTGCACGATTGGCGATTTGTAGCAGCGAGAGTTTTGATCTCGGCAGGAGGATTCTGGCTTGATGATCGGCGAAGGGCGGAGATTGCTCCTCTGCTTCCCCGACCAACCAACCAACCCGGCGCGCATCGTACCCACAATCGCCATGCCATCAGTGCGATCATCCATGTTTTGCGATCTGTGGGCTCCGAGGCAAGATTGTCCGGTCTGCTACGGGTCGTCAATAGCCGTTTAAAAGCGATTTCATCCCCGGTCTGCCAATGGCACATGGCGAGTTTTCTAGGCCCCGACGCAAATGGCTGCTCGAGGCATCCACGTGATCGAGTGCATTGCCGCACAAGTACACTGATCAGCCTGCGGCTAAAAGGGAGGGCGGATGCAGACCCAAACGGCCGCTCGCCAGGCCGCAAAACGACACGCTTTGATCGATGGTTGCCGCCCAGTCGCGTTGCGAACATCACCTGGACAGAACGGCGGCGCGCCCGCTGCTATTCTGATGCTTGCGCCTCGGCCTCCCAGCCGACCCTGTGCCGCAGACACGGCTTATACGGCGTCTTGGTGAACTCGACTCTTTAGCCTTCCCAAAATTCGGTGCTTCTGAATCTCTGATGCAAGCCCGAGGACCGGGATGCGATCAGGAATTTCATTTCGTAAGGATTTTGACGGAGAAGATCTGCGGCGGCTCGAGCGGCAGACAAAAGACGGGGCGCAGGCACGGCACTTGTTGGCGCTGGCGTCGATCTATGACGGCGGCACGCGTTCCGATACCGCCGGCTCGGCAATGTCACGCTCCAGATCGTTCTGACTGCGCTTCAACGAACTCTGTCCCTAAGGGCTTTTGACGGCAAGGCTCCTGGTCAGCCGTTACGGTTGAAGAGTCAGCCGAGGGCGGCTTTGGCGCAGGCCATCGAGCGTTGACCGACACCCAATCTCGATAGCGTCGCTCGCTGGCGTTTATGCGATCTGTCTCAGGGGTTTTGAGAAGAGTTTCGCCTTCCTGTGAGCGAGCAAACGTTGGGCCGCGCAGTGCGGGCCATGGGCTATCGCAAGCCTGCTACCCGGCACAAACATCACGCGCAAGGCTCTCAGGCTATTTGAAGATATTAAAAAAGTTTCCCCGCCGCAGTGGCAGAGATTGCCGCCGGAGCGGCCAGAGGAAAGTGAATAGAGATTTGGTTCCAAGACGAGGCCCGGATCGGGCAAAAGAACGAGATCACGCGCGGCTGGGCCAAGCGCTGAACGCGGCCGTGCGCGATGCTCAATTTCGCGGCCACATGCTACATCGCTGGTATTGTTACGGCGTGATTTTGATTAAGACGGAGCCTAGAGCACATTCGGTCATATGGATGGTGAATACTGCATTGCCAATCGGTGGCGTCGAGTGCCAGAACTCGTCATCGGCTCTTTCTCTCGCCTTTCTTGGGCATGATTCTTAGGTGTTTCGTCCTATCATGATTGATGTGACCGGTCGAATCCGCCCAAATTGTTGTAGGCTGATCCAGTGCCTCAGAAGCGGCTATGGCACAGATGGTGCGCTGACGCGTCTGCGATAACGCCGCGACGATTATTGCAAATGGAGAACGACAAAAAAGGTTTGTCGCGTCGGCAACGTGAGTAACAAAGAAAGTTCAAACTCTTGTCCGATAAACCGTCAAAAGGGCGTTCTGCTTTATCCCAGCAGTTCGAAGCTAGCCCCGTCTCCCGTAAGCCTATTCAGTTATCTTAGCTTGAAGGCCACCTGGGTGCGATTGGTTACATTCAGCTTTTTCATAATATTTCGAATGTGCACCTTCACGGTGCTCTCGCAGAGGTTCATCTCGAAGGCAATGATCTTATTGGCTTTCCCCCGACGCAGGGCCTCGGCAACTTCGATTTCACGAGGCGTGAAGCCCTCGTCTAGATAACTTGATCCCTTCACCATCGAGTTTAGTGCTTCACGATTGGCAAGAAGGCTACTGGCGGGAATAAACACGCCACCAGCGCGCGCCAGTGAAATGGCTTCGGCAGCGATGCTGATATTGACGCTCGTCGGAATATAACCGCGGGCTCCGCAATCAATCGCTTTAACTATGTCGCCGAGGTCATCGGATTCTGCAATGACGATGACCGGGCTGAGCTTGAATGCGGACGCTGCGTGTTCGATTTTATCGCCTACGCTGGGTTCGTTCGGTTTTCCTCCGGCAACTACAAGAAGGACAGCGGCAGGATCAATCGCCATCTGCCGCTTGCGCCAGTCATCAACTGACCCAGCGGTTACAATCCGCATTCCAGGATCGTAAGTCGCGAGACTGCGGGAAAGGCACTCGCGATCCAGCACTCGGCTGTCAAGAATAAGAACGTATTCATCGCATCTCGCATCACCTATCTGGCTTGTTGCGAGTGAACTGAAGTAATCAATATCGGCCTTCGATACCGTTTCGATATTGTGCGAGGTCGACGCATATGCACTCATTTTAAACCCCTCAATTTGTTCAGATTTGCGTTCGGCTGTAAAAGTCTTCTTCGTTCCCGGGTTCGCGCAGCCCTCAGGGAGGCATGATCACTATCATTTTGTATGGGTGATTTTTTCACACATCTGTTAAGGCTGCATTAACCCAAGTTAAGTTGGTACGCCAAAAGTCGTACTTTGACCAAAAAAGGCCGCAATATTGTGAAGGCCTTGGTTAAATCAACCATTTAGGATTTTAAGTTGGGCTTTCGTACTGCTCTGTTCTTGTTTGTATTGTTCCATTATACGGCGTATGGAACATTTTCAGAGGAGTGACCCACCAGATAGCTGGAGTCGAACTCTACGAGCTCTATGAGCTTACGACGATTGAGAAATTCAACAATCCCGTTGCGAAAGGAAACAAGTCCAGCCAGTCTCATTTCCTTGAGAACGCGATTGACATGCACCGTCGACAGCCCAAGCGCATCGCCAATTTCCGATTGTTTCAACGGACATTCAAACCCGTCTAAATCGGGCCTAGACGCCGCACCTGCGCGAACCGCCAGTTCTAGAAGCAAATGGCCCGTCCTACCGAAGGCATCCCGGCGTCCGATGCTGGCGAGGCGCTCGACGATGCGGGCGTGGCGCTTCATCATCTCGATCGTCATGATTAGGGGCAACTGAGATGGAGTCTCACCTGCCTTGGCTGACAAATGGCCGACAAATTCATAACATTTTACGTTCGAGATAGCCTGGACGGTTTCCTGGGCGATCGACGCCGACGCCGAAGACAGGACATCGCCATGCAAAGAAAAATCGGTGACGATGCGCGTTCCGTTTGCCATGGTCTTGCTAGAGACAACCCAACCACCGTTTATGAACAAAATGCGAGAGCCTTCGCATTCCGGATCGAAGATAATTGTTCCTGCCGCGTAATTGCGCAACACCGCGCCTGTCAACTTCGCGCTACCTTTTTGATAGTCGAAGCTGAGTTCTGGTCTGCTGTCTAAATGATGTCCTAGCCCCATTTATTAGCCCACCTGTCCAAGACCCCCGAGGACTAACAGAATATTTACCACAAAATACTTGGGCATCATAATCACTTTCGGTAGTGAACTGTCATCTTGGTTACCCATCTTGGTTAATCGGGAGGTGTTTCAACCGCGGTTCAATCCATTCACAATTTCACTCTCAGGTGGTGTCCCGCTCCGAGCGGAGAGGTTGGTGCTGTATGCTCTGAATAAAAACGTGTCGTGGTGTATGCCCCATAAAAACCGGACAGGATCAGATTTCTGTTTGACGGTTTAAGAACCCGCGCGGTGACCGAATTTGTTGGTTATGGGATGGCCCGCCCTTCCGAGGACATCGAGTATGATGTCCTTTTCTTGAAGGGAAAGGAGCAGAGTCATGCAGATTTCTATCTTGGGCATCGACATCGGGAAGAACAGCTGCAGCGTTGTTGGGGTAGATGACGGCGCTCGAGCGGCAATGCACACGCTCAGTCAAAGTGACACGCCAATCGGGCAATGGCTCCAGACGATGTTGTCCCGAGGCGTCCACCGCAATGTCGTGATCGTGGCCCTGGCAAACAAGCTCGCGCGTATCGCCTGGGCGGTGTTGCGCAAGGGGCAGCCCTATGAACGGGCCTATGGTGTAGCGGCAATCTGAGTCACTGGCTGCCGGGAGCGCAGCCTACGATGTTTGCGAGTGGAATGGAGATGGCCTGACAGTTGATCGGCGTTCACGAAATCGAGACCACGACACCTGTCGGCCCTAAAACCTTCAGAAACCGACCTGTCGCTCGTTCTTCAACGCGGCGTATGGAAACCTTTTTGCCGAAATACGGATGCCACCGATAATGGACCTCGACATCATCGCCGACATGGGCAGAATGAACGGGGCATTGCGCTCGGACGGAAGTCATGGCTCTTTGCCGGATCGGATCGTGGTGCTGAACGTGCGGCGTTCATGGCGACACTGATCATGAACGCCAAGCTCAATGACATCGACCCGCAGTCCTGGCTTGCAGACGTCATCGCCAAAATTGCGGACACGCCGATCAGCAAGCTGGAGCAACCGCTGCCGTGGAACTGGACACCCGAGACGCTGAATGCTTAGGCGGCCTAGCCTGCGGCCTTCGCCGGATGCTTACGTAGGGCCGGAGCAATGCCCCAGAGCTTTTTCAACAGCATGCTGGAGGCAATAACCTGTTATGTGCCATCGTGTCTTGGCGGCAGATGATAGAGGTGTTCGTAAAGCGTCTGGATGCCCGCCGCCGCCGCCGCTACCATCGCCAAACGGCTTGCATGGCCTATACCGTCATCTTCGGCCTTTTTCACAAGGCATGCCAGTCGCACGGGTGTCGCCTCAAGCCCGCCTGCGAAAAAGCTATCGCGCCCTACTATTTGAAAGAAACTTTCTACTTTGGGATCCCATCCCAGCCCGACATGGGGGATTGCCAGGGCGTAGGCGGCGATGCAGGCATGCAGCCGGTGTGCGAGCACGACAGATACAGATTGAATAATATCGACGAGGTCTTCTGGTCTTTGGGGTCGTACCGCTAGAGTGATCCAGTTCTCGGCTTTATAATTCTGCAATAATTTTTCACTCAGCAATCGTTTGGCGAAAGCCTGATCTTCGCGGGCACCATTGCAGAAGAGCCGGATGCGGTATCCCTCTTCAATCAGATGCTTTATAACCGCACTGTATTCTCGTGCGGACTTTAGCGCTATATCAGTCGATGATCCGCCCGCATGCCGCTGTAGTATTACAGGATCCGTGACACAGATACCGACCAGAGATCGAGGAATTTTTTTCAGCACGGCACTCGAACTATCCGCGGAATTGTACGCTAAAAGTCCGGGATCAACCAATACAAGTGGTGAGGGTCCCGACGGAAAGTGTCTTCTCCAGTTTTTGAGCGCAAGATTGTCCCGAACCGAAACATGGAGCAATTGGATATGGCAGATCTTGCCAAAGAGTTCACGGGCTTCCGGTGACCAGTTGTTACTAACGCCAACGGAGTAGATTGCCAATGGCTTGCCACTCTTGCGAACACAGTCGAACAGTTTGCCAATTTTGAGCGGGAAGTTGAGGTCATCATCCTGAAACAGGTTTCCTCCGCCCACGACGATGGCATCGGCATTTTCAATTTTGATTGACCAGTCCTTCGCAAGGTCGTCCAATTTTGAACCGAGCATTGCCTTGACTGCTAGGCGTCGAGCGAATGCAGGAAGCCTGCGTAGCGCGCGGATAGCAAATTGCCGCCGCGGATGGGTGGTGCCGAAGGCGGTGCGCCCCGCTAGATCAACTGTTTCCACTTGCATAGCGCATTGGTTTGACAATGCAGTTTCTAGGCACTGGGCCAAAAGCCCATCTCCGAGATTCTCGCTGTACTTCACGTTAAATATTAGTACCTTCATGATGACGCCGCGATTTCGATGGGTACCCTCATCTTACGAAAGTAGGCCTCAATAATATTCTTTCCTGACCGCCCAATCCCAATAGGCAGGGCCGCAATACGACACCGCAAGAAGTGGTGATAAGCCTCATCGGCAGTGCAGATGCCGAGGAGCAAAGAAATCCATCCGCAACTGGTCGCTACAATTACTGTAGTTCGTGTGCCGGTTCCGTGCGCGTCGAGCACCTTGTTTTGGATCGCAACGCAGAAAGCGGTGCTTAGGGCGCGGAGTTTTGACCGCTGTACGCTTAAACCCGGTACACTCGGGCTGATCATGGGAATTCCATTTCCAAAGGTATTGACTATCGATTGTAAGGGCATGGCACGCGGAACACAATGTTCCCAGCCAAGTCTACTACAGGTTGCGGCACTAAAATTCATATCAAAGGAACCATTGTCCCATTCCCTCAAGGTTTGAATGAGAGTTGCTAGTGCAACTACCACCGGCACTGCCCGCAGGTTGTCAATCCGAGATCGGTTTACTGCGGGATTTTTTGATAATTGGAATACTATCCGATCACCAATCGTCCAGACCTGGCTGAGTCTTCAAAGCAACCGAGCAGATTGCCTCGCGACGAAGTTAGCACGCTGCAATTGCTGGTGCATTAAACCTAATTCGGTATGGGGACAGCAATATTTGGTTAGTTTAGCAGTAGCGCCGGAAACTCATATTGCCCGGCGCTTAAAACGTAACCGCTGGTGTCCGGCAACGCAAAACAACATCGCATTTGGTGTCCAAGTTCAAGAGCTGCAGATCGACTTCAAGAAGGCTGAGTAAACCAAACCAAGTATCGTTGACTAAGTCTTCAGTGAACTTTCGATTGAAACGATGTCAGCTCAGATGGCTCCAACTTATGTAGTGCCAAATCCACTTATCGTTGCATGCTGGGAACTGCCGAGGCGGACTCGGAAATAGGCATTGTACTGCTGATCCTTGTCACGCATTGACCGTCCAGCAAGGTAGCGGCCATCGCTCTTGAGCGGCTGCTGTCTGCTTCACAGGTACTCCTTTATGAGTAAAGCACAACAAAAACTCCAGCTATGAAACCTCTAGACTGTTGAATATTGTGTATCAATTAGGAAATGTCTTCGGTCAGCCGACGTCTGCGTCCCAAATTTCAAAGCCTTGAGAGAAATCGGACGCGGGCTCCGTCGGAGAGGAGTGGTGCGTGACAGCGTTGAATACAAGCTCATCGGTACAGGAAGCAGGTTTATAATATGACCGCTTCTTTTGTGGTGAACGGGCGCTACCTAACACAAAGAATGACCGGTGTTCAACGGTATGCCCGTAATGTCGTAAGCGCGATTGACCGACTGGATGGCGTGTTTGGCTCGGTTGTGATGACTCCGAAATCGGTTTTCGACCCGGGCTTTCAAAGCTTGACTACGGTTACCACAGGTGCGTTCCATGGGCACATCTGGGAGCAGATAGATTTGCCCCGTGCAGCGAAGGGAAAGATGCTGCTCAATCTTTGCAATTTCGCTCCCGTCGTTAAGAGGGACCAGATCATTTGTATCCATGACGCAAACGTATTTTCGGCGCCAGACAGTTACAGTCTCGCGTTTCGCGCGGCGTATCGCAGCCTCCAGCCGATGATGGTTCGCGGGGCGCTAAAGATAACCACGGTTTCCCACGCCGCCGCCCGTCAACTTGCCCGATACTTGCCGATATCACTGGCGAATATAGCGATTTTGCCAAACGGACATGAGCATGCGCTAAGCTGGGACCCAAAACTCGCTTCTCTGCCGAGCGAGTTGCCCGTTCAGGCATTTGCTCCGCCATACTTACTGGCTATAGGCTCCAGAGCGATGCACAAGAATATGGCTCTGCTTTTGGAGATTGCGACTAGTCTAGAGGAGATGGGCGTCAACATCGTCATCGCTGGCGGCGGAGGTGATATTTACAGACAGGAACTTCTTACGGATCGGCGAAACGTCTATTTCTGCGGGAGAGTATCGGATGACGATCTTGCTTATCTTTTGGACAATGCGCTATGTCTTGCGTTTCCGTCATTTACCGAGGGGTTCGGGCTGCCAATTGTCGAAGCAATGGCACGTGGTTGCCCAGTAGTTTCCTCCGATTGTGCAAGTATGCCAGAAGTTTGCGGTGATGCGGCTTTGTTGGCTTCCCCCTTTGATCCCCAGCAATGGATCCATCATATCCGGGCGCTGACGCAGTCGAGCGGATTGCGCGACGATCTCATAGGCTACGGGCGCGAGCAGTGCCGGCATTTTTCGTGGAAAAGTACCGCTGAGGGATATCTTGAAATACTGGATAACCCGAGCCGCATACCCATTAAATCCGCCCCCAAACCACCTCCTCAGCCAGATGTTGAGGCTGTCTTCGTCACTCATGGGAGGCCAGATGTTGTGTCGACGACAGTTCGACACTTCGTCGCAACGCAAACCCTGCGCCCATCCTCGGTTATCATTTCATGTGTAGTACCTGAGGACGCCGGAGATTTGGTTGCGCTCGATGGCGTAAGAGTTGTCCTGGGGCCAATCGGTTCGTCGGCGCAGCGCAATACGGCACTTACCAGTCTCAAAGATGGGACAGAGATAGTCGCCTTTTTCGATGACGATTTCTTTGCAGATGGGGAATGGATCTCCAATGCTGCACAGATCTTCCGGGACGAATGCAACGTCGCCAGCCTTACCGGAGACGTTGTCGACTATAGGTTCGACGGTGTGGGGGTTGGATTTCAGAATGCCTTGAAAGACCTCAAGTCGATCGGTGCACGAGAAAGATGGACAGAGCCCTGCAGTCCTCACCGCAGTAGTATGGCATTCCGCGTCGGAGCGATTGGCGATCTTTGTTTTGACGAACGATTGGTCCTTCAAAGCTGGCTTGAGGCCTATGACTTTGGGGAACAGTTGGCCTTGCGTGGTCATCGACTTGTTAAGTCGTCTGGATCCGCAGGGCTTCACTTGGGTATAAAGACTGATTGGACAAATGGCGAATGTCTAGGCTACTCCCAGATCGCGAATCCCATTCACCTTTTCAAAAAAGGTACTATGACGCGTCGCCAGGTCGCAATTTGCGTTTTGCGCAACGTAATCAGTAACCTTCGACGTGAGCTCACGCCAGCGCACAATGGTCGCGAAAAGGGGAAGATGAAAGGAAATATTCGCGCATTGATAGATGCTGCACGTGGGGAGTTGGCTCCTGACAACATTGCCGCCTTCGGAACTCTCAAGACTACGGTGCGGGCGGGCAGGGAGCATAGGGATGCTTAACAATCTGCCAGACCCAGTAGAAATGCCGGCCATGTTGTGCTGGTCAATCACGCTCGGTGCAGTTCCCCATGTCATCGCGAGGGTGCTGGCTTTTGTTGTTTTCGTCCACTTTTTATCGCCGACCTTGAATGCGAATGCGAACCAGTCCTCCAAGTTAGTGGGAGCTGTGTCGGGACAAGCGTGGTGCGTTGAGCGGGCTGTCGGCGCGGATATGCTGGCGATTGTGCTGCAGGTACTGCACGAGGGGCGACGGGCCTCAAGTTTTTCGGTAACCGCCGGAGCCGGCTCAGTAGAGAGAATTGGGTCCATGCACACTTGCGCCAAATCACCGCTTATGTCGTGGCAGCATTTCGGTCCAACTGCTGCCGAACCTGCCAAGAACATCGAATATCGGATTACGATCGCGAGGGAGGTGCGCCGTCAATATGCTCGTCTTTAGCACCACCAATCATTCGAGAACTCTTCATTCTCTGAGATGTTATTCACAATCGCAACGCAGCGTATGATTTCGATCTCTCCAATGCCAAGATTTCATCAATGTTTGAAACCATATGTCGGAGGGTTGAACATGATCAACAATCTAGAAGTTAAGATCATAAACATGGAAAGCGCTACTCATCGCCGAGAAATGATACGCCAGATATTTGATCGATCATCTTTTGACTGGTCCATTTTCACTGCGCATACTTCGCTGGACACAGCCGAAATCTCATATAGTTCAACTGAGATTTTGAAGACCTTTGGTCGCACCCTTTCCCCGCCCCAACAAGGTGTGTGGTCTAGCCACTATTTTGCCATTAAGACCTTTCTCGATCATAGCGCCCACGATTACTTGTTGGTATTCGAGGATGACGTCATATTCGACGTTGCTCTGCCGGTAGACCGGCTAATTGACTACATGGCGAAAAGCGACATTCACTACATGCGGTTGTTCGGCATGTATAATGCTCCCGCAGTTCGGATCACTGCATGGTATGATAGATCAATCTTGCGGTACAAATCTAGTCCTAGTGGCACGCAGGCCTACTTGCTATCAAAAGAAGGGGCGGCAAGGATGATATCATCGCTGAAGACGATTAACTCTCCAATTGACCTTGCTATGGATCAGTTTTGGAAGACTGGATTGCCAATTTATTCCCTATTCCCCTTTCCTGTTATCGAACGTTTTTCTGCGAGCTCCATCCCCATATACCCTCCAGCTCAGCTCGACGCGATAGAAGTTGCTGCTACCTATTTGCACAGGATATCGCAAAAGCTGAAAAAGATCAGGCAGAACATAGCGCTTGTTTCTTCCGACACCCGATTGAGAGCTAGTGCAAACGTTTTCCAACAAATCCGTTCTGAAGACGTAAGAGATGCTTGAAATCCTCGATCGCCAACTGGCAGCGGCGCTGCAAAGAATGGTGGCAACGTTGGGGTTCATCGACGCCGCCATCTGCAGTTACATCGGGCATCTTTTGGTCACCAAGGCCATCATGCAGACAACGGATTTCGAAATGTCTTGCTGATCGACCGAAATTCCTAGCGGACAGCAACCACCTTTCTGGCACCTGAGGTATCCTCTTGTGAGTAGTAACCACGTACCGTCATTATCAGAGAGGACTGCAAAGGCCGGGCTATGGACCGTTGGGGGGAAGCTGTTTACTAAGTGTTTGGACTTCATCTCCCTTCTCACGCTGGCTCGTTTTCTCGGCCCAGGAGAGTTCGGCGTCGTTGCCATGGCAATGACGGCTGTTTTAATCGTTGAGGCCGTCTCCGAGATGCCTTTGTCAGCGGCGCTTCTAAATCAGCAAACGCCGACTGACGCGATGTATGATACCGCCTTTTCAATTGCACTCCTGCGCGCTTTTTTGGTTGTCTTGGTTCTGTGCGCGCTATCGTGGCCACTGTCACTTTTGTATAACGAACCGCGGTTGATCGCGCTCCAGTGCGCACTATCTTTTGCTCCCGCCATGCGCGGTCTTATCAGTCAGCGGTTGGTTGAATATACGCGCGCAATGGATTTCCGCCGGAATGTTGCTCTTGATGTTCTAGGAAAGGCGGGTTCCCTCGCCATTGCAGTTGTGTTGGCTGTAACAACCGGAAGCTATTGGGCGATTGCATTTGCCACAATTTCAACTTCTGCAATCATAATGATCGCATCGTATATTCTTGCTCCGCAACGCATTCGTTTTAGCCTCTCCGAATGGCATTTATTTGCCGATATGGTCGGGTGGATTGCGGGGGGGCAGACCTTGTCTGCTATCAACTGGCAAACTGATAAAATTGTCCTGCCACGGTTTGTAGATATTGCTACCTTTGGTCGCTTTACCACAGCGGATGCTCTCGTCGCCATCCCAATTCAGGCAATTATTCAACCAATAACACCACCGGTATTCTCGGCTTTCATCGCGGTTCGTCACAATGGCGATATTGGTAGGGTTTATCTAAAGGCTTCGACCGCTGTATATTCTTTTGTGGGCTCAATTCTTCTTATGATGGCGATGCTGTCTCAGCCCATCATTCACCTTGTCCTGGGCTCAAAGTGGGAAGGGGTCAGCCCCATACTAACTTGGTTAGCCCTAGCCGCCGCTTTCGGCTATTTGCCAACGGTCCTCCTGCCTGCACTTGCGGTAGCACTCAATCGAGCGAACTTGGCTTTCGTAAAGTTCGCAATTGAGTTTTGCATAAAAATTCCCCTGATCATCGTTTTGACTATGGCAATGAAATTGCAGGGAATGTTGATCGGACATGCGATTTCATCGGCCTTAGTTCTCTTCACGACGTTACTTCTGGTCAGAAGGCTGACACGCCTCGGCATACTGACTCAATTGCTTAGTCTCCTCCGGCCCTCCGTAGCCTTGGCTTCTATGGCAGGCTTCCTAGAGGTGGCGTCGAAGCTCTTCGGTCCCCATGACAGTGAACTGTACATATTCCTGAATCTCTCCTGGGTGTGTAGCCTTTCGCTTGCTATATTCATGGTGACGAATCTAGCACTGTGGAGAATTTTAGGCTGTCCGGATGGTTGGGAAGCGATAGCGCTGAACGTGCTGAGGAAAATCGTGGGCTCTAAAATACAACGCTCACATTAAGAAATATTCGGCAGTCCGCAGTCGGACAAATTAATTGGCAGGACTGAAGTCCAATCTGTAAAGAACACCACCGTCTGCACTCAATAATGGTTGCAGCCGTTTAAGCCTCTTGCTTTCTAATCAGCTCTCTTGCTTCGATCAAACCAAAATTGCTTGGATTGGTGGGTATCGCACTCTTTAATCCGGCCATTATGAAGAAATACAAACCCAGATCTAGCGTCGTTCCCGATATTAGGGCGCCGACAATAAGGCATAGGCAGCCGTTTCTGGCCGCTAGGCCGACGTCGGCCGGGTAGCTCCTCGGAATGCCCCTCGGACGAAGGACTGACGTGAACAGAAACATTAAAAAGAATATAGTTCCAGGCACCCCAACGTTTGACAACAGCGCGACGGCGAAAGACGACGTCCTTGAGGTGCCAAGACCTACACCAAATCCATAGGAGTCGAAGAAATTCGACAGACCATACGCGTTCCAGGTGCCGCGCTCTATCGCTGACGGTGAGGTGGGTTTGCTGAGAATAGTCACCTCGATATAGTCGTAGACTAAATCATAAAAGCCCTGATTCAATATCAGGAAAAAAGCAACCATTAAAGTGACGAGCGGGAAGCCTAGAAGGACAATTACGCTGGCGCGTGTTCCAGACATGCCGCCAGCGCGGAATACACTGGTCACGTACAATATTCCTAGACAAACTGGAAGTCCCGCCAGCCCCCCTGACGAAGTCGAACGAACGATCATTAGGCAGGACAACAGGAACAGAATTCCGTTTGTCGCGCTGTGGCGCCCGCATATCCACAAGGTGCCACAGAACCCCACGACACCTAGGCTTATTCCAGCAAAAGAAGCAGCTTCGGGCCATGACCCGATTATCCTCCGCATTCCCGACACGATTTCGTCGGCATGAAAAGCGTACTGCGCATTGCGAATATAAGTAAACATGGTGACCAGCGGTGTGCCTGGGCTGACCATATCCGCGATCCCGAAGGAGAGGTTTGCGGCAGCAAATCCCATCAGTCCTATTGTTACGTTGCGAAATCCATTGGGGGTCGATGCAATCGACAATATCAAGGAAAATGTGATCAGATCGGCAATGAGATAAATCGCTTGGGTGAAATTGCCACCGACTGGCCCGAGAGGGACGGTTCCGTCGCTGTTCGGAGTTGCTTGAGCTCCGATCGGTACGATTTCGATCGCGTTTGATAGCATACGTGGTGAAAAGTAACCTGACAGTATGCCGTAAGCCACCAGCAAACCTAGCCACATTACTGGGGAAGAGCGGAGGGCGATATCTATCGTGGATGATGGCTCCCCGCGACCCCATAATATCGAGAATGCAAGGAACGCTATAAAGAGATGCCCCGGCTGGATACCCGTCGAGCCGAACATCACAGCGGCGGCTCCCCCCAAAACTGGAAGTATCGAGAAGGCAATAACCGTTGCCCCGCTCCCTCGCCACATGCAGATTAGGCCTATCAGCAAGGTCAAAATTCCGATGGGTTCTACCCCCATGTCTCACTCACCCTATCTGAGAATCCAATCGGTTCAGACCCTCTGCCGCAAATCGCTTTCTGTAATTCTTTCCTCTGAAACTTTCATTGTACAGGGTGCCTTTGGATACCCTTGCACAGCAATATTTCTCAGCTGATCAACAAACGACTGCTAATGTAAACACCTACCCCGAACCCGAACAGGCATCTCCTTCCGTTCCGCGTGTCAACTCTGCATCGGACTTCGCAAGGCGTGCATCTTTGTTTTGCGCGCCGGGCGCGAGTGAATTTGTAATGGTGCTCGAAAGAATTACGAGGGTAACATTTGACCGATTTCGCAACGCAGTGACGAGCGGCTGCCAGTCCCGGCGCCTTTCATTGCCCATTGTCAAACCTTCATCGGCTGATGTCGTCGCAATCCAGGCGGGATCTTTTTGTTGATTGGCATTCCGAATGGAACCAAACGTAAATACTCGGCGGCAAACAAGGTGCGAGTGACTTCCATATTCGGTTGTGAGAGGAAAGTGATCGCATCGATGCACCGAACTAGGTATGATGAGAGTTGCCGTCTCTATTATTTTGGCCCAACGATCAAGCAAACATACCGTTTGTTCAAGTATTTTTCGCGTGATCCATGTCAACCTGCACGCTGGCACAATGGCGACACATTCTGTCTCATCGCACGTCCATATAATGTGATCTTCAGCCAATTCCTTTCTTTGGCGCGAAGCATATGGAATATCAAAGCCGAGTAAGCCGGGTACGATGTATCTTGCGAATTTTGAGAATTTCCCTTCTCGGCGTGATCGGGAAAACAATGATTTGCTCCCAAGGTCAGTTGCTCGTCCGAAGCCATGTGCTCTACCGTCGTTGATACTTACTAGAGTGCCAGCCATTCAACTCTCCCTCCAGCGAACATAGTCCTTGTTCTCTGCCAAATGAGCAAACTCGAGCACAACGCTTTCATTCGGGGAGCTAGCGGTGTTGTTTGATGACATTCAAAGCACACAAAGAAACCAACCCATGTGTCCGTCGCAGAAACTGAAAGTAATCTGCGGACATTTCACGCTCTGCATCAATTCCCGAATTTCTGCAGGTTCCGAAGGATGTACAGTCATTAGATATCACGTAAGATCTGGCTGGGAAAGATGCGAGGTTGGCGTTGGGCGGAAACTGAAGCTACTGTGTTTTTCAATTGTCTGAGATGGGAGATTTACCCGTGAATGTGCAGTGCGTAGTGTATGTCACGGATGAAGGCTATTTCTTTCCGACAGCGGTTTCGGCGTTGCAGGCGAGAAAGGAGGCTTTGTCTTCCACAGATATCGTAATCGTTGCTACCGAGGTGTTTCGGAACAAATCGAACGCAGAAGAATTTTGTCGCGATGCAAAAATTGTTCTTGTAGATGGGGCCCAATTTCTGGCCGAAAAATTTGCCAAGATCGATCAAAGAGATTTTTCTGGCCGGGTGAGTGTCGCTGCGATGGGGCGTTTGCTTTTGTCGGATGTGTTGCCAAGCCACTATCAGCAGGTGATATACATCGACGGTGATACCCAAATCATCGGCAAAATTTCTCCATTGGAGCAGATTCATGTACCCGCAGGGAAGATATTGGCTGCGCTTGACTATATATCAATAGTTCAGCGCGCGCGCGGCAACGCTTCCCATCGGTACTTCAACTCTGGCGTTCTCAAGTTCGACCGGTCAGATTGGATTGGGCAAGATGCTTTTGATTACTTCGTGACACACGGCGGCGAGTTGCATGATCAAGGCGCGCTGAACGCGGTGGCTGGGGATGGGCTGATTTTGATGTCAAATCGGTGGAATTTCCCCAGGCAGTTTCTGCACCTAGCTGGGACGCGCCCCTCAATCATTCACTTCGCCTCTCATCCAAAGCCATGGGACGGAGTCTTTTTTCCTTGGTCACAGGCCGAAACCGCGACCTATAGGCAGGCTCTGCGAGAAAACCAGAGTTTGGAGCCGTTCGTGAGAAAAATCTCGACCGCCAGGCGTTGTGCCTACAAGGTTCGTTCTTTGGGCGATCGAATTGCGTGCCGCATACCGTTCTTTGAGCTGGCTGCGTATCAGAGTGAACTGCGACGCGTCGTTCTGGACTGGCAGTGCGATGACGCTCTGTTTGCCCCTTCGGACGCATTTTCTTCGCTTGTGCCCAGCCCCGTTTCTACCATGCAGTGATCGCGGAACTTTAGCGAATTTTTATGCGCAAACTGGAACTGAGGAGGGTAGGTTGATGATGCATATGAAACCAGATGTCACCTGTAAGCGATTGTGCCTCGCCTCTTTGCTGCGGCTTGCCGTGGTTTTGGCAACCTATTCGCACACACAAGCAAATGCATCAGGGTTGCCCGCGAGACCAGCAGAGGAGTTTCTGAACAGCATCGGCGTTGCGTCGACATTTGAAGATCGTGGGCAAGCCCATTCCAAGACAGTCGAGATGCTTCGGTATGGCGGATTTCGATGGCTACGGGGTGGTATCGAGGGGGTTACCGGTGATGGTCCGGTAACTATTGATACGTTCCTCGCGATCCACAAGGAGACCGGTGTGAAGATAAGTTGGGGTTTGGGCAGCGGGGGTAACGACCTGGACAAGCTTTTGGCGACCGGTCGAGTTCTTGCAAATGCAGGCGCGCTACTCGCATTCGAGGGAAACAACGAACCCAACAACTGGCCTGTCGTTTATCACGGAAAAGAAGGAGGAGGGACAAAATCATGGCTTCCCGTTGCGGGTTTGCAAGCGGATCTCTATCGCTCAGTCAAGAGCGATCCTTTGCTTGCGACTTACCCAGTTTGGTCAATCTCGGAATCGGGCGCTCAAACTGATAATGTCGGATTGCAGTTTCTACAGATTCCTGAAGGTGCCGACACACTCATGCCACCTGGCACACGTTATGCAGACTATGCCAACGTTCATAATTATCCCTATCATCCAAACGTACCGTTACCATCTGATAACAAAAGCTGGGACGCGTCGGATCCAGGTAGGTCGTCCCGGGTCGATGGCCTTTACGGCAATTTCGGCAAAACATGGGGTCGTGGCCACCAGGGTTACCTGGAAGAGGATTTGGCGCAGTTGCCAAAAGTAACGACGGAAACTGGCGTCGCCGTATCCGGTGAGGTCGATGAGGCGTTACAGGCGTCGAATCTGATCAACATCTATTTGTCGCAGTTCGCGCGCGGCTATTCCTACACAGCCGTTTACCTTCTGCGCGATCGTACTGACGAAGAAGGGGTACAGACCTACGGCTTTTTTCGCCCGGACTACTCACCTAGAATGGCGGCACATTACCTGCACAACTTAACTCTGATCCTGGCCGACGATTCGACTATGATACCTACGGGCCTATTAGAATACTCCATCGAGCCGGAATACGAGACAGTCCATGACCTGTTGCTTCAGCGTAGCGACGGCGCGTTTCAGCTTGTTCTGTGGGGAGAGGCCTTGAAGGGCGAGAATACGGTGACCGTAAAATTCAATAGGACTGCTGCCAAGGCTGCTGTTTTTGATCCGACTATAGATACTTTACCGCAAACGGAATATGTCGACGCAGATGAAATTATAGTGAAAATTAGCAATCATCCGGTCATAATTACTGTGCAGTGAGGAGTAGGGCTCCCGCTTCGAATGGTTCGAACTTGCGTGGATCGCTTACTCTCGTTTACTGGTAGGACGATAGCCTTTGCACCGAGTACATTGTAGGCGCTGCTCACTGTCAATGAACCCCTCGTCTTAAAAACAGCGGCGCACTTAGAAATCCGTCTAGTTTTAAATGACCAAAACACCAGATAATGGTTGATCAAAAGGCATTCGATTGGGGTTCTTAGCCGAATTAATTAGATTAATGAGCTGATCGGCTGGTTGTGTCCACCCAATTGGCAGCTTTCTATTTTATCGCCTCATGAAATTCTGGCTGCTTAGAGATGGCGGAATTTGAAGCCTTTCTGACAAGTGCGGGCAAGGGGTTCCGCGATTTCGCTCGCATGAGCGCGATAAAGCAGGGGGAAGCCGATGAATGGGCTCCATGATATTATCGGTGCGGGTCAGGCGCCGAGAGATAGCAGACCCGACGGCATCCAATACGACAAAACACGTAGTGTTTCCGACATCGTAAAGCAGCATGCGTTTGGCAAACCTGAAGCCATTGCGATCATATCCGACGATACTCAAATGACCTATCGCGAGTTGGATCGTCTGTCCGAGGCGCTTGCCAGCTATCTTGTCGACTGCGGTGTTCAGAAGGGTGATGTTGTATGCCTGCTTGTGCCGCGTGCCTTGACGACTGTTGTGGCAAAACTTGCAATCCTTAAGGCTGGTGGCGCCTACCTGCCTGTCGATCCGTCGTACCCCATCGATCATTTGCGGTATGTGTTGGGGGAATGCTGCCCAAAAGTTGTCTTTACGGATGCGGCATCAAATCTGGACGTCGAACTTGTTTTTACGGGTGGCCGTGTCGTCGATTTACCGAGGCTTCTTCCGACACTTGAGCTGGACAAAGCTAACGCGCTACCCTCGGTTCATGGCAATGATCTCGCCTATGTGATGTACACATCCGGCTCGACTGGCCGTCCGAAAGGGGTGGCTGTACGGCATTGCGGCATCACGCGTCTGGTCATGGAGCAGAATTTCATTGAGCTTCGTCACGATGACAAGATCCTCCATTCGAGTACGATCTCCTTCGATGCCTCTACCTTTGAGGTCTGGGGGGGGCTGCTCAACGGAAGCACTCTCGTCATCATGCCGAAGGCGAACTTTTCGCTAACGGATATCCGCGAACTGATCCGTGCCCGAGAGATCTCCATTATTTTGTTGACGACTGGTGTGTTCAATCTGTTCGTCGACCACACTGATGGCGGATTGCCGAGCCTGCGTCAGGTGAATTTCGGCGGTGAAGTAGCCTCCGTCGGGCATGTTCGGCGGTTCCTTGAGGCCTACCCCAATTGTACCCTGACCAACGTCTATGGGCCCACCGAAGCGACGTGCATCGCCACCACCTATACGGTACCAAGGGATTTTACAGCTACTGAATTGCCGATAGGAAAGCCGATTGCACACACAGATGTCTTCCTAGTCGATGACAGCTTGAAAGTCCTGCCAGCAGGAATGGAGGGGCAGATCGTCATAGCTGGCGATGGGGTGGCGCTCGGCTACTTCAATCGTCCCGATCTGACAAATGAGCGATTTGTCACCATCGAGAAGGAAAATGTCCCATTGCGTTGTTATCTGACTGGCGATCTTGGGATGGTCGACGAGGACGGCCTGTTCCATTTTCGGGGAAGAACGGACCGCCAAATCAAAATCAATGGCAAGCGGATCGAGCTGGAGGAGATTGAAGCGGCTTTGCGTTCTCATTCGCGCCTCTTAGATGCAGTTGTCGAGTGCCGCGATCCGGCAGGCATCAAGCGCATAATCGCCTATCTGCGACCTCGCGACCCGCAAGATTTGGGCAATTCCAACCTAGTTCCAGCGGTGATGGAACGGCTCCGAAACACTTTGCCAGCCTACATGATTCCGAATGCAGCGATTGTTCTTGCCGTGTTTCCGCTGACGCAGGCCGGGAAAATCGATCGTTCGAAACTGCCGATGCCCCCAATTGTGGACGTCAAACCCGCTGTACCACAAAGCCGCAGCGAAGAGGTTCTAGTCCGGCTTTGGCGCGAAGCCTTGGGCACGGAATTGATCCCGGTTGATCGCAACTTCTTTGATCTAGGAGGTACGTCGCTTCAGCTAATGCATGTGCACGCAGGGCTTGAGTCTGAACTAGCGCTGCGTTGCGAGGTCATTAACCTCTTTAAGCATCCAACCATTCGGGAAATGGCAAGCTTTTTGGATGGCCGCACCCCCAGTCAAACTCGTTCCATGACGCCAGACCAGCGCGCGGCCCTCCAACGCAAGACGATGTCGCAGTTCCGGCGGAGCACTCCATGAAAGAGGAAGAGACGTCCACGGGCCTCATCTCGGGTAGCGACGGAAGTGACTCCACTTCTCAGGGCGACGGCGTTGCGATCGTTGGACTGTCTGGTCGCTTTCCTGGCGCTTCGACTGTCGATGAACTTTGGCAGCTTGTGGAGCGCGGTGAAAATTCGTTCAGGATTTTTGCCGCAGATGAAATCGAGGACAGCTTCACCGACGAAGAGCGGGCCTCGCCGGACTACGTCGCGTCCCGGCCGTACCTTGTCGATGCCGATCAGTTCGACGCGGAGTTCTTCGGGATGTTTGCCCGTGAAGCCGCGCTGACGGACCCACAGCATCGTCTATTCTTGGAGCTGTGCTGGGAGGCATTTGAAGTCGCGGGATATGACCCCTATCATAATCCAGCCGTTGTCGGCGTCTTCGCCGGCTGTTCGTTGCCTACCTACTTGCTCAACAACGTTATGCCGGATCGTGAGGCCGTTGAGGAGCTGACGTCAAACTATCAGATTGGCTGCTACAGTGAGCTTGTTGGCTCCCTTGTGGACACGCTCGCCACCCGTGTTGCGTACAAATTCAACTTGCGCGGCCCCGCTTTCTCACTTCAGTCGGCATGTTCGAGCTCTTTGCTTGCTGTTTCCCAGGCGTGCCAAAACCTGCTTACTTACAGCTGTGACATGGCGTTGGCGGGTGGAGTCTCTATTACGATGCCGCAACAACGCGGCTACATCTATCAAGAGGGCGGCTTGGTTTCGCGCGATGGCGTGTGCCGGCCATTTGATGCCGATGCGTCAGGTACTGTGTTTGGAAGCGGTGCGGGGGTCGTATTGCTCAAGCGTCTTCAAGACGCGATCGATGATGGTGACCGGATCTATTCGGTAATCCGCGGATATGGTGTCAACAACGACGGCTCAGACAAGATTGGTTTTGTGGCGCCGAGCGCAGAAGGGCAGGCGGAGGCGATTAAAGCAGCGATCGCCCATGCGGGTATCGATCCGTCGACAATAGGCTATGTTGAATGCCACGGCACAGCGACCCCTCTCGGTGACCCGATCGAGTTTTCCGGTTTGAGAGGGGCTTTTGCGGCAGTCAACGGTGGACATAAACACTGTGCGCTGGGCTCTCTGAAGGGCAGCATTGGTCATTTGGATGCCGCAGCTGGCGTGGCGGGTCTGATCAAGGCCACCATGGCACTTTATCGCCGCAAGATACCGGCGATGCCCAATTTCAAATCGCCCAATCCGCGCATCGATCTGCAGAGCTCACCTTTTTACATTCCGACCGAAACCCGGGATTGGCCCGATGGTGCGACGCCGAGACGGGCTGGCGTCAGTGCTTTTGGCGTAGGAGGCACCAATATTCACGTCGTGCTGGAAGAAGCACCGGCCTCGCATCGTACTGATGCCGCACACAGTGCGGGGCAGTTCATACTTCCACTGTCCGCTCGGTCGGACGCAGCCTTGTCGGAAATGTGCAAGAACCTCGCCAGTTATCTCGAAACGAACAGCACGGTTCCTTTGTCGCAAGTCGCTAGAACGTTGCAGCAGGGTCGGCATGATTTCAAGATCCGAACCGCCGTCGCCGCGACTTCGGTGGCCGCCGCCGTGGAGCAACTCCGGGCAGAAACGATAGTGACTGGCATTGCCGAAGACAGGCCACCACCGGTCGTCTTCATGTTTCCGGGGCAGGGGTCACAATATGTCGGCATGGGAGCTGCCCTCTACAGCAGCGAACCCGAATTCGCGCGCTGGATAGACCGTGGTACCGAGCTGCTGAAGATGCGCTTCAGCGTGGATGTACGCGACTACATATGTCACACCGGACCTGTCAGTGCGGCTATGGCCGCAGAACAGCGTGAAACCCATATTGCGCAGCCCTGCCTCTATCTCGTCGAATATGCTCTCGCGCAGCTTTGGATAAGCCGGGGACTGAAACCCGATGCGATGATCGGGCACAGCGTTGGGGAATTCGTTGCTGCAACCCTTGCCAATGTCATCTCGTTCGAAGACGCGCTGACGCTGGTAGCGTCTCGCGGTCAACTGATGCAACACCAGGCCCCCGGCGCCATGCTGTCAGTTCGCGCATCGCCGGAGACCCTGCAGGTCTATCTGCGGGGAGGTGCCGAGATCGCTGCGATTAATGCACCGAAGCTCTGCGTCGCGTCCGGTCCGATGGACGACATCGAAGCGTTGTGTTTTGCGCTCGAAAAAGCCGGCATTGCATTCAGCCGGCTGCACACGTCGCACGCTTTCCATTCGGCGATGATGGAGCCCTGCATCGACGAACTGCGGGACGTTGCCTCGAAGGTAACCTATGGCCGCGCAACCATACCCTATATTTCGTGCGTCACGGGTGGTTGGCAGAACGATGAGTTGGGATCATCAGCGGACTACTGGTCGAGACATTGCCGGGAACCGGTTCTCTTTTCCGACGGTCTGATCACGCTCTGCCAGGATCAGAGCCCGATCCTGCTTGAGGTCGGACCGGGTCGCACCCTGTCGGCCTTTGCTGCCCAGACGATTGGTCGTAGCGAATTGAGCGCCATAGTGCAGTCGCTGCCTGAACACGACAATGCTCATGCTGCACCTCGGGTGATGGCATTGGCCCATGGCCGGATGTGGATGGCTGGAAGCGATCATCCCTGGCCGAGCCTTCCGCTCGGCGGCGAGCGTATCCTGCCTTTGCCAACCTACCCTTTCCAACGTCAGCGACACTGGATCGATGCCCCCCCCCCGGTTCGCCGAGCCCGTGCGGTTCAGCCAGCCAAGATTACGGCAGCATCCCAGACCGCTACACGTGAGCTATCTTCAAATAGTGAGGTGGAGACCATGAATGCTGTCAGCATAATGGCCAACGCAGATCGCATTCCCGAACTAGAGACATCGCTCCTGACGCTGTTGAGCGACATGTCTGGCGAAGTGCTCGAAGCGGGCAATCGAAACGACAGTTTCTTGGAGCTCGGCTTTGATTCTCTTTTCATAGGTCAGTTCGCTCAGAAGATTGACAAGAAGTATGGTGTCAAGATCTCTTTCAGAGAGCTGCTGAGCAATATCCCATCGATTGCAGCAGTCGCTAAACACCTCGACAAGGCACTGCCGCCTGAAAAAACCGAGGTGGAAATGGCGATACCGATCGTATCTTCTGTTTCTATGTCGACGGCGCTCAACACACAGACTATGCCTGAGACACCGACGGTTCTGCAGACCGGGACCCTGCCAACCATTGCGTACGGCGGCGCTGTCGATGGCGGCCTCGAAGCAGTCTTGCAGTCGCAGCTTGCCCTCGCGCAGACCCTGTTTGCCCAGCAGCTACAGCTTCTTCAGGCCTACCGTCAGCCTTTGCCGCCGACTGCTGCACCAGCGCTACTTGCACCGGCTGCTCCCACGGCCGCACCATTAAGGCAGACGCCGGTTGCGCCGTCTGCCAGCCTTTTATCCACCGGTGCGGTTTCCGTCCGTGAGAGAGAATCCGAAATCGTTAGTGAGCGCGATTTACGTTGCCAGGAGCCTGGCACAAAAGCTAGCTCCGAATTGTCACCGGAGAAGGAGACGTTTCTCAACGATCTGATCCTCGCCTATTCGAACAGGAACAAGGGATCGAAGGCTTACACGCAGGAACACCGCAAGCGTCTCGCAGACCCACGCACGGCGTCCGGCTTCCGCGCCGAGTGGAAGGAAATGATCTTCCCGGTCGTTTGCGATCGTTCCAAGGGTGCGCGGATCTGGGATATCGATGGGCATGAATATATCGATCTCGTCAATGGCTATGGCCAGACGGCGTTCGGTCATGCGCCGGACTTTGTGGTCGATGCGATGAAAGACCAGATTGACGCAGGCTTCGCCATCGGGCCGCAGACGCCGCTTGCCGGCGAGGTTGCCGCGCTGATCAGCGAAATGACCGGCCATGAACGCGTGACCTTTTGCAATACGGGCTCGGAGGCAGTGATGGCGGCTATGCGGCTTGCCCGCGCCGTTACGGGTCGTGACCGCATCGTAGTTTTCGCCAATGACTATCACGGCCATTTTGACGAGGTTCTCGTTAAGGGACGAGCCGGCACGAAAGAGCCGGTGGCACTTCCGATTGCAGCCGGCATCCCCACCGGCTCGGTCGGCAATATGATTGTCCTACACTACGGCAGCGATGAAAGCCTCGACTGGATCCGCTCTAATGCGCAGGATCTGGCCGCGGTGATCATCGAGCCGATCCAGAGCAGGCATCCGGAACTACGACCGCAGGAATTTGTGCGCAGTTTGCGCCGGATTGCAACCGACGCAGGATTTGCGCTCGTGTTCGATGAAGTCGTGACCGGCTTCCGCGTCGATCCAGGCGGTATGCAGGCGCTCTGGGGCATCCAAGGCGACATGGCAACTTTCGGCAAGGTAGTCGGAGGCGGAATGCCAATCAGCGCGCTCACCGGGACCAGTCGCTTCATGGACGCGCTCGACGGCGGCTACTGGAGCTATGGCGATGATTCCAGGCCAAATGTCGTGCCCACCTTCTTTGCCGGCACATTTGTGCGTCATCCGGTGGTCCTGGCCGCGGCAAAGGCTGTGCTCCATCACATCAAGGGCGAGGGGTCGGCGCTTTACAGTCGCGTCGCATCGCGTACAGAAGCGCTTGTCGAAGAAATCAATGCCGAGCTGCTGAAGCGCGGTATTGCGCCAAGCCTGCGTGGTTACAAGAGCTGGTTCGTCACGGATTTCAGCAGCCAAGATCCGCTTGGCGGCCTGTTTTACCCCTATCTCCGGATGAACGGCATCCACATTCAGGACGGCTATCCTTGTTTCTTGACGACGGCCCATACCGAGGAAGACTTCAAGACGATCGCACGCGCATTCCGTGATGCGATTGATGCCCTGCAATGCGTCGGCATCTTTGCGTCGAAGGGACAGAGCGGGCTTGCCGATCCGCCTGCGGCGCTCACCGTGGCGGATTCTGAAAAGGTTGAAAGGCCGGAAAGCATAGCACTGACAGAGGCACAGTCGGAAATCTGGCTGGCGGCCCAGGCAGGCGAAGAGGCGTCGTGCTCTTTCAATGAATCGCTTTCGCTGACATTGGACGGAGCTCTCGATCGCAGAGCCTTCGAGGCGGCTGTAAAGGCTGTGGTCGAGCGCCACGACGCCCTGCACATCCGCTTTTACCGCAATGGCGAGCGGTTCCGCTTCACGCCGGATTTCGCCTTGCCTGTCGAGTTTGTTGACCTGTCAGCGGAGGTCGGCGCTAACGTTCAACTTGAGGCCTTGATTAAAAGGGACGGGTCCACACCGTTTGATCTGATACAAGGCCCTCTGGCTAGAGCCTATCTGGTCCGCCTTGGTGATAGCAGACATGTCTTTGTCTTCACTGCTCATCACATCATCTGCGATGGCTGGTCGTTGAACGTGATCATCAATGAACTATCCGCAGCCTATTCGGCAGCGCTGCGTGGTGAACAGGCTGAATTCGGACCCGCTCTGTCTTTTGCTGACTATGCGATGAAATTTGTTCCGAAGGATGATGTCGGCCGGGAGACCGCACGCTTCTGGCAGGACCAGTATAAAGTTCTGCCCGAGCCTGCCGATATGCCGTTCGACAGACACTATCCGGACCAGAAAAGTTATGCCGGTGGCACTTGCACGGCGATGATCTCTGCAGACGTCTACAAAAAGATTAAGATACGGGGTGCCCGCTCCGGCGCGACACTGTTTTCCACCATGCTAGCGGCGCTCCAGGTGATGATAACTCGCTTGTCGGGAGAAGCCGACGTTGTAATCGCAGTTCCATCGGCCGGCCAGAGCCGGCTCGAAGACAAGATCCTTGTTGGCCACTGCGTTAACCTCCTGCCGCTGCGCCAGACGGTTGATGCGTCCGCCTCGTTTGAGGACCATCTGAAGGCGACGCAACAGCTAGTCCTGAATGCCTTTGAGTACCAGGACTACACCTACGGGACGCTTGTCAAATCACTCTGCGTCAAGCGCGATCCACGCCGTTTGCCGCTGACCGGCATTCAGTTCAACATTGACCGGATTGCGGCGAACGCAGAGTTCCCCGGTCTTGATACGAAGATTGTGCCCAATCCAAAGTCGTTCTCAAACTTCGACCTGTTCCTCAATATGATCGAGGGAGCGGACGGCATCCGGATTGACATCAACTACAACGCCGATGTCCTAGATCGCGTCACCGTGGATCGCTGGATCGGTCATCTGGCCACGCTCGTGACCGAACTGGCCGAAGACATGCAACGACCGGTCTCATCGCTGCCGCTCCTGTCTTCAAAAGAGACGACATGGCTGGCAGAGGAGCTCAACCAGACGGTGGTTGACTATGATCGTGACCGGTTCGCCTTCTCGCTCTTTTCTGACAATGCGAAAAAGGCTCCCCTCGCGGTGGCCGCCCGTCATGGCAGCCAAGTCATGACCTACGACGACCTGGAAAAACGCTCCAACCAGTTCGCCCGCCATCTGCGCTCCGTCGTTCCGGGGCAGGGGGAGCGCATCGCGCTTTTGGCCGATCGTTCGCTCGACATGCTTGTCGCACTCATTGGCATCATGAAGGCGGGACATACCTATGTTCCGCTGGATCCCGGCCACCCGGAGACACGCCTGCGCCAGACGCTTGCCACGGCACATCCGATCGCCCTGGTCTGCGACAGCGAGCTTGGTGCGGATCTCGCTGGCGACAACGTTACGCTGATCCATCTCGACAGGGACGCGGACACCATTGCGACCTTGTCTGGATCGGAACTGGAAGAACTTCCTTCCGATACCGAAACCACAGCCTATGTGATCTTCACCTCGGGTTCGACGGGTACGCCAAAGGGCGTTGCGATTTCCCATCGTGCCCTGACGAATTTTCTCCAGTCGATGGCCCGCGAGCCGGGCTTCACCTCCAATGATGTTCTGGTTGCCGTCACAACCATCTCCTTCGACATCGCCGGGCTGGAGCTCTATCTGCCGCTGATTGCTGGCGGACAGGTCGTGATTGCTGATCGGTCTCAAGTGGAGGATGGCTTCGGCCTGGTTCACCTGGTGAAGGAAAGTGGAGCAACGGTCCTGCAGGCGACGCCGACCCTATGGCAAATGCTTGTCGAGGCAGGCCTGGACGGTTCCGTGCCGCTGAAGAAGCTTTGCGGCGGCGAGGCGCTGCCGAAGGCGCTGGCCCGTACGCTGGCCGGCATGCAGGGCGATTTGTGGAATATGTATGGTCCAACTGAGACCACCATCTGGTCTTCAGTCGCCAAAATAGCCGATGAAGATACACCGATCACGATCGGGCATCCGATTGCCAATACCCAGCTGCATATCCTGGGTGCCGATGGCCACCTTGCCCCGGTTGGTGTCACTGGCGAACTGTGCATCGGGGGCGACGGTCTGGCTCAGGGCTATTTCGAGCGGCCGGACCTGACCGATGCTGCCTTTGTCGCAGCCGATATCGGGACCGGTGGTGCTGCGCGCCTCTACAAGACCGGTGATCTTGGCAAGCGGCTGGCTGACGGCTCCCTGCAGCTCCTGGGGCGGCAAGATAATCAGATCAAGCTGCGCGGTTTCCGCATCGAGCTTGGTGATATCGAAACGGTGATTTCGCAGGTCCCCGGCATTCGCCAATGCGCTGTGGTCGGCGCGCGCAATGGCAAGGGTGATCTCGTTTTGGTCTGCTATTTCGTTGCCGAGCCCGGCTCGCCGGCGTCGGACAGCCTGCAGCTGGCGTCCAGCGTAAAGGCCCAATTGCCGGCCTATATGGTGCCGAGCATCTGGTCTTTGGAGACCGATCTGCCACAGACGGCGAATGGCAAGCTTGACCGCAAGACGCTGACAGCGCGCGATATCCGCCGTGGTGATCTGGATCAAGCGGTCGTCAAAATCAAGCCGCGCACTGCCATGGAAGAAAAGCTCTGGGGGATCTGGAAGGGGGTTCTAGATGTCGACACCATCGGGGTGGAAGACAATCTGTACCAGCTTGGTGCGGACTCGCTGACGATTTTCCGCATCGCCGCGCGCATGTTGGATGCCGGACTGCCGCTGGAGGCAAAACACCTCCTTCGCCATCCCTCCATCGCCGAGCTGGCAGCCTATGCCGAGCAGCAGGAAGAAACGCCGTCCGTCGGTATCGTCTACCAGATGCCGTCCCTTTCGGATTTCCGCAATGGTGCCCGTCGCCGGATGGAGAGCCTGTCGTGAACCAGACCGAAAATATAACAAACTTAATCGGGACGAAAGCCCAGGTCATCGGTGAGTTCCCTTGCAGTCAGGCCCAATTACGGTTCTGGGTCCTCGACCAACTGGAGGCGGGCAATCCCGCGTTGAATGTTGCCGAAAGGTGGGAAATTCGGGGTTCCTTCAAGGCCTCGACGCTTGAAGCAGCTTTCCGCAGGATCATCCAGCGTCACGAAATACTCAGAACGCGCTTTGTCGAGCGGCGTGGCATTCCCTACCAGCAGGTCCTCGATACCATCGACTTCAAAATGTCTGTGATCGACCTGCGCAATGTGCCAATCGATCAGCGTGAGGAGCGCATATTGTCGATTGGCGAGGAAACGGCTTGCGCGCGCTTCGATCTAGCGCAGGGCGACCTCTTTCGGGTCACGTTGATGATCGTCGAGAACAACCGCGCTTTCATCCTTGTTACCGCCCACCATACCTGCTTCGACGGCTGGTCGATCCGCATTTTAGGGCGGGAACTTGGTGAAATTGCTTCGGCGATCGACGCTGGCCGAACAGTCGACCTGCCGGAGTTGCCGCTGCAATATGGCGATTATGCGCTCTGGCAAGAGGAGTTCTTATCTCGCTACAGCTTTGAGACCGAAACTGCCTTCTGGAAGCGACTCCTGCTTGGTGCGCCCTATTTTGAAGTTCCGTCCGATCATCAGAGACCATTGACCAGAAGCGCCAGCAGCGACGTTATTTCGGTCGTTAAAGCGCTTGAGTTCGGCGAGCGCATCGAGAGGGCGGCGCGTGATCACCGTGTCTCGCTTTATGCATATGGCGTCGCTGTGATTAGCACTGCGTTGCATAGATTTACCGGCGAAACTGACATTATGTTCGACACGCAAATCGCTGGGCGTGAGCAGACTGACCTTGAACCGATGATCGGCGTTTTCATCAATAATCTTGTGATACGTTTGGCGGTCAGGCCGGGAAGTTCTTTCGATGAACATATCCGCGTGGCAACCGAGGCGGTGACCGCGGCGCTTAATCATCAACGCATGCCGTTCAACAAGGTGGTGGAGTTGGTAAACCCTGTGCGTGATCCTTCCCGCAATCCGCTCATCTCCGTGAATTTCAATCTCTCCAAGGCTTTCCTCGAAGATCATAACTATGGTGGTTTTGAGTTGATCAGTGCACCATCGCAAACGTCAGGAGCAATTTACGACATTAGTTTCAGCATGGTCTGGCGTCCCTCCGGCTGGCGGATGTCGATCGAATACAACACGGATCTGTTCGACAAGAGCACGGTCGATCGGATGCTGCAGCTTTGGCAAGACGTTTACGAGCAGGCTTTGGGCAGTTCGTCTGCGCCCCTTGTGCCGGATACGTCTTCACTCACATCAATGAATTCGGAGGCCACAGGTTTTCCAGCAATTCCTATATCTGCTCTTCACGCGCCTGCCGCGACACCTGCGGCCTTGTCCGCGGCCGAAAGGATTGCACGAATGGGCGAGATATGGGCCGATGTGCTTGATCAGCCGCAGGTCGAACCCGATGGAAATTTTTTTGCTCTTGGAGGCCATTCGCTTGCGGCCCTGCGCATGTTGTCGATCGCCAGGGACAGTTTTGGCATCAAGCCCGATCTTGCTTTGCTGCTCAGAGAACCAACCCTGAAAGAGTTTACCCAGTCGCTGTTCGGTGGCCAGGCGGCTGCTTTGTCGGCTCCGGCAGCAAGCCCATCCAATTCATGGAAGACAAACACCTATAAAACTGGGACCGCTTCCGGATCGGTCTACACTTTGAACCACCCCTTTCTTTACTATCCGCTGGCCAATGTCCTCGATGACAAGGTGTCGGTCTATAACGTCAATATGTTTGGTGCGACCGTCGAAGAGACATCATCGGCGGTATCGTTTGAGGACATAGCTGCCGAGGCGGTTGAGGCTATGCAGATCGATGCTCGCAACGGACCAATTGCACTAGTCGGATTGTGCGTGAATGGTGTGCTGGCCGTGGAGATTGCTCGGCAACTGCGTGAAGCGAATGTGGATGTCACCTGCATTGCCATCATCGATTCTTGGGCACCAGCGTATTCCCGGGGCGTGCCGCAGCTAGGTCGGCGACTCTGGAGTATCGAACGGCGCGTTAGGCGGGTAAATTACTTCGTCGGTAAACTTTTGTCGGGAAGGATGAAGCTGGTTGCCTTCCTAAGGGAATTCAATGTCACTCTTTGGCTGATGGGGATATTCGGCGTCGGTGCCGCCAAACTAACAGCCGATGAATCAGCCAATGCGCGGGTCACCGATTATCTTATGCGTGCAGCCCGCGATTATGCGAGCCGCCCCAGCGGGGAACTTCTGCTTTTCAGGAGCCAGGCTAATCCGCGTCGCGCAAAGAGGCTGCTGTTCGGATGGGAGCGGGCGATTGCTGGAAATGCTGGCGTGGTTGATCTCGAGGGCTGGCATGAAGACTCGCTGACGGACAAAGGTATGTGTACACTTGCCAGATCGATCGAAGACGCAATTATGCTGGAGCGTCTCTGATATGGACGGACTTGCGAAGGCCGCGGGCCTGATCTTGAGCTCGGAAAGCTCCGCAATGCGGATCGGGATTCTGACGGACCGGCGAGAAGGCTTTGAGAACTGGCAATTGCGGATCATAGATCGGATCTTGGGCGACAGCCGCTTTTGCCTGGCATCGGTTCTGGTGTGTCAGCCCTCAACAAAAACAGCCAGGCCGTCAAGACTTTTGCGGTTTGCTGCAGCTCTCGAACGCATCATGCTTGCACGTCAACCCGCCTATCGACCACAGAATTTCGATCCGGCAGCACTGCCGTTTCAACAGGTCTCCTGGGTTGAGGGTCGTGATGCAAAAACGGCGTCTACGGAAATCGCCGATCTGAAGCTCGACCTGGTTTTGACCCTCGTTTCCTCGGTTCTCCCGGATCAGATTGTCGCCAGCCTTCGTTTTGGAGAGTGGCGATTTTCTTTTGCCAATGCGACCTTCGAGGGTACCGACTGGTCGGGCTATGCTGGGGTGATCGAGGATAGGCCGGCAACAGAGATGCGGATCGATATCCGACGTGGCGGTCCAGCGCAGGTTACCAATCTCGTTGCTGCAGCGTTCAACACAAAGTTCAGTGCAGCTCGCAACGCTGATTTTATCAAGGAGCGCGCCGTGACCTTAGTCATGCGCGAACTTCGGCGCCTTGCAGAAACAGGCCGGATCGAGCCTTCCTATCATCGATTGCCCCAAGTGCTTCGCTCAGACCCGCCATCTGATTGGCAGCTGCTGCAATATGCCCGGCGGCTTTCGATCAAGCTGGTGGCGCGCATCGTTCAGGCGATGCGAGTCAAGCTCGGCGGTGGGGTGGCGGTCTGGACGCTGTTTGTCGGCGAAGGGAGTCCGCACGACTTCGATCCGCACAAGGCGGTGGAGATTCCGCCGGACAAGGACGAGATCCGGGCGGACCCTTTCATGCTCGAGCATGAAGGTGAAACCTATCTGTTCTACGAAGCCTATGCGCCGGGCGACGGGAAGGCTCATATTGCTGTCAGCCGCCTCGTCGGCAACCGGCTTGAGAGGCTGGGGATCGCCCTGAATTGCGCGCATCACCTGTCTTACCCATTCATTTTTCGCCATGACGGCCAACTGTTTATGATGCCGGAAACAAATCAGGCGCGGCGTCTCGAAATCTGGCGCTGTTTGGAGTTTCCGCTGCGCTGGGAACTTCATTCCACAGCCCTTGAAGGTCTGTCGTCTGCCGATAGCTCATTGACCTTGTTCGACGGCAGATGGTGGCTAATGACCAATCTGTCCGACTTCCATGCCTATGAGGATCACTGCAGCGAGCTGCACATATTTGAAGTCGATGGACCGGATCTGAAGACCGTCGTTACCCACAGGAACAACCCGGTGGTCATCGACAGCACGGTTGCCCGAAATGGCGGACGGCCCTTTGTCCAGAATGGCAAGCTCTTCCGCCCGTCACAGCGCAATGAATTCGGTGTCTATGGCTACGCCTTGAACATCATGGAGATTGAAAAGATCGATCTCGATACCTTCCGGGAGCGTTGCATTCGAACCATCACGCCCGATTTCAGCCCAGGTCTCGTTGCCTGTCACCACCTTGATGCAGCGGGCGGGCGCTATGTCATGGATGGCATGCTCGGACGTTCGCGCCAATCACCGCAATAGCGGAGCTGAACATCTTGACCAAAGGTGAGGATGGCCGCGACGGCGCAAAAGCCGTTTGCCACGCTGATTGTCAGGAACACCCAGTCCTGTGAACTTCCGACGGACGGATCGAGCCGCAGGAGCGTGTGTTGCCGTTGTGGCGAAAGCGAAACATCAAAACAATCTAGCGCAAGCGACAGTCCGGCGCCTTGCGCCTTGACGAAGGCTTCCTTGCGGGTCCAGCAACGATAGAAGGCCGACATTCGCCCCTGGTCTGGATAGGCCTTGAGTTCGCTGCATTCCGCTGCGGAGAAAAAATGCCCTGCCACATCTTCGGCGATCGGTTTGATCTGTTCGATATCGACCCCGAGGACGAACTGTCTGGATACCGCAAGCAGTGCCTGGTCGCCGCTATGGCTCAGATTGAACTCAAGCGGGCGTGCCCCGGTTGATTGGATGCCCGGCTTGCCGGATTCGCTATAGGAAAAGCTGATATCGCTCGGCGCAGTGTCGAGATAGCGGCCGAGAATGGATCTGAGCCCTGTTCGGCCAGCGATGTAGCGCCGTGTATCGTCCGATCTGACAAAGCGTGATGCTCGCTCAAGCTCATCATGCGACAGGCATGTGCCAAATTTGGTGTCTTCACCGGACGGCATGTCGAGAGACCACGACCAGATATCGATGGGGCACGAGGCGGTCGTCTGCGGGGCGTCGCCAAGCATGGTTCAGGATAGTCCGGCGTTTGTCACAAGGGGACCGAGAGAGAGGTTGCGATTCTTGATCATGCGGTGAGCCATGTAGCGCATGAACGCCAGTGGATAATTCTCACCAACCGTGATCCGACATGTCCGTTTGAGGATATCCAGGGAGCGCGGACATGCCTTGGGAGAGTAATCCATGGGCCGCGCCGCCCACGCAAAGGGGTCGAGTTTCGGATGAACGGTCCGCTGCTCCAGGATCGGTTGCCAGAATGTGTAAACATGACGACTGGAATCGTAGACCCGGTGCACGCCACGCTTGTTGCGGGCGGCAAAATCGCGTGCCTCCTCTTCAGTGTCGAACACCACATGCAGCCCTGCTGCGTTTGCAGCCTCGTGCTGTGGAATGAGGCGCAGACCTCCGCGGCGGGTCAGGATCTCTGCCATCGCCTCGTAGCGTCGCCGCATGCGGCGTAGCATGGGGTCGAGCTTCTTGAGTTGCACATTGAGCATGGCGCCCTGGATCTGGCTGGCCTTCAGATTGACGCCGGGGATCAGCGGAGCATTGGCATTGTCTAGATGCCCGCGAAAGACTGCGCCGATGTCGTGATACATGCGCGCGCGGGCAAACAGCTGGTCGTCATTGGTAACGATGGCGCCGCCTTCACCCACATTGATATTCTTGAACTGGTTGAAGCTGTAAGCGCCAGCATCACCGATCGTGCCGACCTTCCTGCCCTTGTGAGTCAGGCCGACCGCCTGGCAGGCATCCTCGATGACCAGCAGATTGTGATCCTTGGCGATCTGCATGATAGCGTCCATGTCGCAAACCACATTGGCCATGTGCACCGGAATGATCGCGCGTGTGTTGGGCGTGATCTTGCGCAGGATATCTGCCGGATCGATCGTCAGGCTTTGATCAATTTCAACTAGTACCGGCACCGCCCCGACGGCGAGGGGGGCCGCAGCTGTGGCGATCCAGGTATAGGCGGGAACCAGTACCTCGTCTCCCGGGCCGATGCCGGCGGCGGCAAGGGCCGCAATCAAGGCGCCCGTGCCACTGCTGACAACCAACGTGTGCTGAACGCCGAAGGTGGCAGAGAATTCTTTTTCGAAACGGTTGAGCGGGCTTCCGGCGCTTCCGCCATAACGCGACAGCCGCCCCGATGCGATGACGGGAGCGATCGCCAACCATTCTCGCAAGCCAACTTTTGCCATTCACATCTCCAACCCAATAGCCCTTGTCACGGGCAATCTGTCCATGCAGCAAGTCTAGGATTTGTTGTAGCGCAAATCAAAATGGTTATCGGGAGTAGGCTTGTTCCGCCTACGGCCGACAGGCTGTCCTGAATGTGTAGAATGGTTGTTTGGTCTAAGCATATTGGACAATTTCAACGCTTCAGCCGTTTTGTTAGCACTCGGAAAGGCTGCATACAACGAGTGTGAGGGATGATGGCATGGGCGCGCGTGACCTGCGGACAGCTGCAAAGGATACCCTCTATCACGCCGATATCGCCATCGTCGGCGCTGGTCCGGCCGGTCTTGCGATTGCTCGGGAACTGGCCCACACGAAGCTCCGTGTACTGATCGTCGAAAGTGGCGGCTTTGAATTTGACGAGGTGGCCCAAGGGCTCAATCGCGTCGACAATATCGGTGAACCCAAGCCGCGCGACGCGGTGGGCTTGCCGGGGCGGGGTTATAGTGACAGCCTCGCCTCGCTCAACGATATCCCAGCCTTTGAGCTGCGCAACCGTGGCGTGGGGGGAAGTACCCACACCTGGGTGGGCAAATGTGCGGCGTTTGATGAAATCGATTTCGAGCACCGTACATGGCTCCCGGGTTCCGGCTGGCCGGTCACGCGCGAAAGCCTTGAACCGTTTCTCGATCGGGCCGGCAGTCTACTTAACCTCGGTCCCAACCTCTACGACGCCCGCCTACAGGAACATCTCCGCTCTCCTCCAGTGGAGCTGGGTTTCGATCAGAGCAAACTACGATCTTTCTTCTGGCAGTTTAGCCAACAGAGTGCCAGCAAGCGTGAGCCATTTCGTTTTGTTGAGATTGCACGTGGCCTGAACGCGGCGAATATCGAGATCCTGACCCATGCGACCGTGACGCGGATTAATGTCGAGCCGTCCGGAAGAGCTGTGACTTCGCTCGAAGTTCGAAGCCTTTCCGACCATCGCGCTCTCGTGCAGGCGCGCACCATCGTCCTTTGTTCGGGCGGTGTCGAAAATGCAAGGCTTCTTCTGGCGTCGAACTCTGTCATGCCACAGGGCGTCGGAAACGGCAGCGATGTCGTCGGCCGCTACTTGGCCGATCATCCTCGCACCGTGATTGCCAGTTTTCCCAGCCCTGCTCTAGAGCCAGTCGCAAGGCAATTCGGCTTCTTTGGGCTGACCCACCGGGGCCAGCGGCATTTCTATCTTCACGGGCTGGCCCTGAGTCCCGCCATCCAGGCGCGGGAAGGGTTGCTCAATTGCGCCGCATATCCTGTCCAGACCTTGTCGTCCAATGATCCCTGGGCCGCCTTGAAGCGCATGGTCCGCGGATCAAGAACGCCAGGGCGTGATCTATTGACCGTTCTGCGCTCGCCTGACTTGGTGGTGCGCGGTCTTTACGAGCGGCAGGTCCTGTATCGTGGCTTGCCGCGAAAGTCTGACGAACTGCGCTTTGACGTGATGGTCGAGCAGCCGCCGAATCCGGAAAGCCGGATCACGCTTTCGTCTTCCACCGATCGTTTGGGAACACCTCTGGCACGGGTCGACTGGCGGATCGGCGCGCTTGAGCGGCAAAGCGTAAAACGTCTCGCGCGTCTGATGCAGTCCGAATTTAAGGTCGCTGGCTTGCCAGAACCGCGTTTGGCAGACTGGATATTGGCGGATGATGATCAGGCGAGCGCATTCATGGATATGGCGCATCCGTCCGGCACAACGCGGATGGGGACTGATCCAGCGACGAGCGTCGTTGATGCCGACAGCATGGTCCATGGTGTGGATGGCTTGTTTGTTGCCGGAAGTTCGGTTTTCCCGACGGCCGGTCATGCCAATCCGACCCTGATGATCGTGACCTTGGCTTTACGTCTCGCAGATCACCTCAAGCGTCGTGCGATATCTTATGGGATGACTGTCCAAGCGGGAACACCAAATGGTCAACGGAGTGGGGAAATTCTTCCGCTTGCCGCAGCATTCGATCACAAGATCCGGGAACAATAGAGATCAGCAGGCGCGGCTCAAGCTTGGAGCGCGCACTATTCCCGTTCACTCCATAAAACCGGTATGGCAAAAAAACGCGGGTTGGCCATCGGGGTTTCGGTTAATTTCCCTCTAGGCAAGCGGCGCCTGTTAACGATTTGTTAACCATATACGCGCTAGTCATCGTAAACGATTTGTTTACGTAGATGACCAAAGTGCTAAGCGATTCCCGTTCCATCCGCATCAAAGGCCGGTCCTTCCTGGCAGTCGTTCTGGCGCCGGATCTCCCACTTGACGACTGGTTGATCCGCCTGGACGATCTGGCGGCGCGCTCCGCCGGCTTTTTCCTGGGGCGTCCGGTTGTTCTGGATGTATCGGACATCGAAATCGACCGTCCACAGTTGAAGGCACTGATTGCCGCGCTTTCGGCGCGCAATGTCAGCATCATGGGCATCGAGGGCGGGCGTCCGTCCTTGATAGAGCCGGGCATGCCGCCGGCGCTGAAAGGTGGACGGGCGGCAGCCGACTACGAGGTGCCACAGACGGATGAGCCGGCCAAACCGACAAGACAGGTCGAGGAGCAGGCGGCCGAACCCGTGGCCGTTGTAGAGCAATATGCTTCGGCGCCATCGTTGATGGTGCGTGAACCGGTGCGATCCGGCCAGTCGATCGTATTTGCACAGGGTGACATCACCGTACTCGGATCTGTCGCGTCCGGTGCCGAGGTGATCGCCGGTGGTTCCGTGCATATCTACGGTGCCTTGCGGGGGCGGGCCCTCGCCGGATGCCTGGGCAATGGCGAGGCGCGGATCTTTTGCCGTAAATTCGAATCCGAACTGATCGCGATCGACGGTGTCTACGCGATGACCGAAGACATGGACCCGGACCTGCGTGGCAAGCCGGTCCAGCTTTGGCTTGAGGGTGATGCGATCCAAGTTGAGAAGATGATGTGATGATGAATTCGAGCGGGGCTATAGAGGAGAGATATATGGGCAAGGTTGTTGTTGTAACGTCAGGCAAGGGTGGGGTGGGTAAAACCACGTCGACTGCCGCACTGGGAGCGGCTCTTGCGCAACGAAACGAAAAAGTCGTTGTCGTCGATTTCGACGTCGGCTTGCGCAATCTCGATCTGGTCATGGGCGCAGAGCGTCGGGTTGTCTACGATCTGGTCAATGTCATCCAGGGTGATGCCAAGCTGCCGCAGGCGCTGATCCGTGACAAGCGTCTCGAAACACTGTTCCTGCTGCCGGCGTCTCAGACCCGCGACAAGGACAACTTGACCGCCGAAGGCGTTGAGCGTGTCATCACCGAGCTGAAGAAGTATTTCGACTGGATCATCTGCGACAGCCCCGCCGGTATCGAGCGTGGTGCGACGCTTGCCATGCGCCATGCCGACATGGCTGTGGTCGTGACCAATCCGGAGGTCTCCTCCGTGCGCGATTCCGACCGGATCATCGGACTGCTGGATTCGAAGACCTTGAAGGCCGAACGCGGCGAACGCATCGAAAAGCATCTTCTCCTGACCCGCTACGATGCCAATCGCGCTCAGCGGGGCGACATGCTGAAGGTCGATGACGTACTCGAAATCCTGTCGATCCCGTTGCTGGGCATCATTCCGGAGAGCATGGATGTGCTGCGTGCATCCAATATCGGTGCACCGGTCACACTGGCCGATGCGCGTAGCATTCCAGCGCAAGCCTATTTCGATGCGGCCCGTCGTCTTGCCGGCGAAAGCATTCCAATCACTATCCCGGGCGAGAAACGTAGCCTTCTCGACAAGATCTTCGCGCGGAGGGCCGCATGAGCATTTTTTCGCTGTTTCGTAAACAACAACGGTCTGCGCCGATGGCGCGCGAGCGGCTGCAGGTCCTGCTGGCGCATGAGCGCGCGTCACTCGAATCCGATCTGGTCGCAATCCTGCGCGAGGAGATCCTGGCCGTGATCGCCAAGCATGTGGAGTTCGATCGCGACAAGGTCCGGATCAAGATGGACCGCGATGACGATGTTTCCATCCTCGAGATCGATGTCGAGATCCCGCTCAACGCTGCAAGGCTTGCAGCCTAGGTGTGAGCTTTCAGGAGGTTGTCCATTCGGAGCGGCTTCCCACAACACTCTTGTTGCAATTCAGTGATGCTGGCTGGAGAGGCCAGCATCACATGACCGCACCTTTGTCGAATGACCGACCTTCGTGAGCGGGTTGTTGCATCCGTGTTGAGAGGCGAGAACATCCGGACAATGGCTGTACGCTTCGAAGTGCACGCGGGTTGCTCCCAGTTCGATGCAAATCTACTGTAGAGACGTTAGAGCATTATTACAGTCGGCCTGTTTGCTGAATTCCACGTGCCCGCCGGCAACTACGGCTTAGTTCTTTCGGGACAGGCGGGGAGGGATCAGCCAATGGCCGTCGGGGGCTTCCATTGCTACTGGCGTTTCCGTTCAATCAATTGCCAAAGCGATCGGGTGGCTGGTCGCGGTCCTTCGCGCGATGTCGAACATACCGGCAGTGATTGGCGAGGGCATGATAGTTTGCTGCGCCAACGAGATCGGAGGACGGCGCTCCTGTACCTCCTTGGCAGAGCAACCCTTGTCTTCAATCGGTCGGGTTGCTGGGCTAACTACCCCAGCAGTTTCATGAATGCCGGGAAACGAAGATGTCATCGTTGATCTTAACAGAAACTTGCGACTCCTGGCCGCCGGCTGCGGTGCACGCAAGGCTATCGCGGATTTGATGCCGCAGCCAGCCGTTAGCAGGGTCGCTGTCGGCGTGGTTCGCCCAGACCATTTTCACCGGCGGAAAGCTCAGGCTCACGGGCAACGGGCTGACCTCAAGGCCGAGAATTGCCGCGTAACGAGCGGCAATCCGGCTCGGCACCGTGGCAATCACCGGTGCAACCTGTGCCGCCGAGAGCACCGACATATAGCCGGGTGCGGCCGTGATGACGTTCAGTTCAACGCCGGCCATTTCCAGAGCATCCTTAATACAACCCTGCAATGTCTCGTTCTGGGAGATGGTCGCATGCTCGGCGGAAAGATAGTCCGGGAGTTCCACCGGGTTCGACAGTGCCAGCAGCGCGGGATTGTAGCAGCATACCATCTCCGGTTCGTAAAGTGTCTCGAAAGACCGGCGGCTCGTCTTCGAATAAGTGCATCCGACTGCGATGTCGATACTGCCATCCTCCAGCGAAGGCTCCATCGCCTCGTAGGGAAACACCCTCGCTAGAACTTTGAGGCCGGGGGCATCGCGTCGCAAGCGCATCGTCAGTTCGGGGATCAGCAGCAGCTCGATTTCCGGCGACATGGCGATGCGGAAAGTCCGTTCTTCCGTTGCGGGATCAAAAGCCTCGTTACCGGTTAGCGCCAACTGTGCCTGGCGCAGGGCATGACGCACCGGAATGGCCAAACTGCGCGCCCGCGCTGTCGGCTGCATGACTTGGCCTACGCGAATGAACAATTCGTCCTGCAGCAGGACCCGAAGCGTAGAAAGGGAATGGCTCATCGCAGGCTGCTGGATCTTCAGTCGTCGAGCCGCCCTGGTGACGTTACCCTCCGCGATCAGGGCGTCGAAGGCAACAAGCAGGTTGAGGTCGAAAGAGCGCAAATTGAAATGATCGATAGTCGTCATGAGCCACATCGATTTGATTACTGATGGCGCGATACATACGTGCTCTGCAGGTCAGTTCCAAGACCCTCACGTCAACTTCACGCCAGCACCAGGAGTTTCCCATGCAGACCCGCCGTTCCCTTCTCATCAGCACAGCCGGCGCAGCCCTTGCTGCCAGTGCCATGACCACCTTGCCTGCGGCCGCGTTCGCGAAGGCGCCGATTGTCGGCAGGCAAGTAGCCAGCTTCTATCGGCTGAAACTCGGTGACTACGAGATCACCGCGGTCTCCGACGGCACGGTCAAACTGCCAATGTCGAAAATATACAAGGGCATCACCGAGCGCGACGCAGAAACCTATCTCGCCGGTCATTTCCAGGCGGATTCGGAAACTTCGGTCAATGCCTTCGTGGTGAACACCGGCGAAAGGCTCGTTCTCATCGATGCCGGGACCGGGGACCTGATGGGGCCGGCGCTCGGCAAGCTCGTGTCCAACATCGAAGCTGCGGGTTATAGGGCGGACCAGATCGACGACGTCATCCTCACGCACATCCATGCCGACCACTCCGGCGGTCTTGTTTCCAATGGCAAGCGCGTGTTCGAAAACGCGATCCTGCACGTCAACCACCGCGAAGCCGAATTCTGGCTGAAAGCCGATGCCAGGGCCAAGGCTGATAAGGTTTTCGGTCCGCAGATCGCGCAAGCCGAGCAGTGCGTCGGCCCTTACGTCGACGCGAAGAAGTTCGAGACTTTTGCAGACGATGCCGCCCCTTTGCCCGGTTTTGCCTCGGTGCTGCGGGCGGGTCATACGCCTGGCCACAGCGGCATCATCATGGAAAGCCAGGGGAAGAAGATCGTGTTCTGGGGTGACATTGCGCATGGCGACGTGCTCCAGTACGATCGTCCAGAAGTCACGGTCGATTTCGACGTGAACCAGACGATGGCTGCAGCCTCACGCTCCGTTGCTTTCGCCGAGGCAGCCGATCAGAAATATCTGGTCGCAGGCGCCCATCACACCTTTCCGGGCATCGGCCATGTCAGGCGGGACGAGACGAACTACGACTGGGTACCACTGGCCTACAGCGCCAACTACTGAGTTCGGATCGGGCTCCGTCTCCCTGACGGGGCCCGACGTCAGTACAGCGGATGCGTTCTAGTGAACATGCTACGTTGATAACACCGGGCTCGATCAGGCCACACAAGGCAGAGGCACCAGGCCTTGCACGGATCGACGGGTTGCGCAGATTCGGCCGCCAACCCCACGATGGTGGTATAGAGTTTCTTGGTGGGGCTTCGGATCTGCTATTTGGCCGAGTTGATCGCCTCCTCGGGTGCTTCAATACGCTTCATCACCGTTTCGAAGCCAGGTGGGGTCGAACAGATCATCGCTGACATTCTTTCATAGTCGACGGTGAGCTTCTTGCGCAAATCTGGTGTCGGCACGAGGCAATAGGCCAATCCAAGTTGCGCTATCCGGGGGCCAGACCACGCCGTTTGTTCCTATCCGGAAGCCGACATCGTTTCGGCGTAGGCCTATAGCGATGAGCGAACCGGGTGCATGCGATATGGGGAATGACGTCGTGCCGCGCTTCTTGGCGACAGTCAGTTACAAGCCTGCAGACTTATGCTTCGAACTTGCATCAAAGAGGGGAAGCTGACGCTGGGTCAGCGAGCGCACGACGGCCCCTTGTTGTTCTCAATCCCCGAAATCGGACAGTCCGGACACCTCACCAAATCGGTCATTCCGGAGAGCCCAGAAGCCGCCTGGATGAGAGATTTTGATGTGGAGATACAGTTCGCGACAGGGTCGTGGGTTCAGATCCGTTCAAGGCGCCCTCTTTCCGACGGGCCTGAAACCCCTTTATTAGGAAAGACCATACCAGGCGCCGCGGCCGGCACCGTGCAGGACGAGGTGCCCTTGATCCACGAGTGCCTTGAGATGGTCCTTAATGGTGTGACGGCTTGCATCGGTGATCCGTGTAGCCTCCGCGACAGTGATCCGGCCGTGCTCGCGCGCCAACTCGAGCAATGTTACGGATAGTTCCGGCATGTCGGCGAGGATTATTCTCTCGCGCTCCATTTTCTTCTCAAGCCGCGTCTTCTGCCGATGCAGGGCCCTCAAAAAGAACTCGATCCAGGGATTCCAGTCGGGCTCGGCACTGCGGATCGTTCCCTGCGTGCGCCGAAGCGAGACGTAGTAGCTCTCCTTGCTTTGCTCGATGATGCTTTCGAGCGAGCTGTAGGGGACGTAAGCGTAGCCGGCCCGCAGGAGCAACAAGGTTGTCAAAATACGCGATAGGCGGCCATTGCCATCCTGGAATGGATGGATTTCGAGGAAAACGACAACGAAGATCGCAACGACCAAAAGTGGATGGAGCCGCTTTTCTCGCCCTTGCTCATCCAGCCAGGCGATCAGTTCTTCCATTCGGCGCGGCGTATCGAACGGCGATGCCGTTTCGAAAACTATGCCAAGGCTCTCGCCCTGTTCGTTAAACGCTTCCACGTTGTTGGAGAGGGTTTTGTAAGCGCCGCGATGCCGCTCGTCCTTTGTCGAATGTGCAAGAAGGTCGCGGTGGAGCTGGCGGATGTGGTTCTCGGTGAACGAAATAGCTTCGTAAGCACTGAAGATGGTTTCCATCACCTCCGCGTAGCCGGCAACCTCTTGCTCGTCACGTGTCGTAAACGACCCCAGGCTAATGTTTGCCAGTAGCTTTTCGACCTCGCGGTCGGTGAGGCGTGCCCCTTCGATGCGGGTGGAGGAACCGACGCTTTCGATCGTGGCGACACGCCGGAGGCCGGACAGACGCTCAGGCGCGATCCGGCCGATCGCACGCCAAGCACCCTTGAATTCGTCGATTTCGGCGATCAGCGAAAGGATTTCGGGCGTAATCCGAACGGTCGCCGTATCTAGGAATTCCATTTTTGCATCCATTCTCATCCAATTCCCTGAGACGCTCTCATGCACTATTTATCCATCCAATTCCATCCAATTTCCACGAGAGGGTTCGCCAGATCTGTCGGTCGTCAGCGAGATGACTGGCCATACTTCACTCGAGCGGATCCAGTTTGCAGCGAGACGAGAGAAGATGAACGAGGATGACAGCTATCAGCAATGTGAATGAAGCGGAGATGGCCCGCCGTTGTGGTCGCCACGACAACTTGTGACCCCGACCTTGGAGCGGGGCCCCTCACGCGCGTCCGCGTATCGTGACTGGAACACCCTTGTAGGCGGGGGTCCCGGATTTCCTGTCGTAGTCGGCCAGCGCGATGACCTTATTCATTTCCGGATAGTAGCCGGCCACCGAGCCGGGTGGGATGTCATAGGCGACGGCCATGAAACCGCTCACGGTCCGGGCATTGCGTGCCGAAATCGACTCGATGTCGATAAGGTCGCCGTCGACCAGGCCCCGCGCTTCAAGGTCCAGGCGGTTCATGAAGATGACGTCTCGGCGACCGAAAACGCCACGGTAGCGGTCGTCCAGCCCGTAGATGGTGGTGTTGTACTGGTCGTGGCTGCGCAGCGTGGTCAAGACCAGCGCGTCGTTTGCGCGCAGGCGCGGATCCTCATCGAGGCCGGGCCCGACCAGGAATTCGGCTTTGCCGGATGGTGTCTTCCAAATGCGCTCGGAGGCCGGAACGCTGAGACGAAAGCCGCCGGGTGTCTTGATGCGCGTGTTGAAATCCCGGAAGTCGGGGAACACGATCTCGATTTTGTCGCGGATCAGTCGGTAGTCGGCAGTCATCGCCTGCCAGTCGATTGTGTATTTGTCGCCGAGCGTCGCTGCGGCGATGCCGGCTATGATAGCGGGCTCCGACTTCAGCTCATCACCAGGGGGCTTGAGGAATCCCCGCGAGGAATGCACCATCGACATCGAATCCTCGACGGTCACCCACTGTGGACCTGTCGTCTGTAGGTCCTGATCTGTGCGGCCCAAGACGGGCAGGATAATCGAGGTCTTGGCGATCAGCAGATGCGAGCGGTTGAGCTTGGTCGCCATATGGACGGCGAGGTCTAGCTGTCGCAAGCCTTGGAAGGTTGCCTCGGGATCGGACATGGCAACGGCGAGGTTGCCGCCGAGGCATACCAGCGCTTTCGACCTGCCCTCGATAATGGCTTCGATCGCCTCGACGGCATTGTGGCCCTTCTCCGCAGGCGGTCGGAAACCGAAAGCCCTTTCCATGCCGTCGATCAGGGCATCATTCGGGATTTCTGTGATGCCGACCGTGCGGTCGCCCTGGACGTTGGAATGGCCACGCAGGGGACATATTCCTGCGCCCTGGCGCCCGATATTACCGCGCAGCATCAGGAAATTGGCGAGCTGCTGGACATTGGCCGTGCCATTGGTGTGCTGGGTAATGCCCATGCCATAACAAAGGATAACGTTCTTTGCCTTGAGATAGACATCGACGGCGCTGTCGAGCGCCTCAAGCGCTAGGCCGGATTTTTCCAAGATTTGGTGCCAATCGGTGCGCTCGATATCCGCTTTCAGTGCGTCGAGTCCGATTGTGTGAGCCTCGATGAAATCGCGGTCGAGCACGCCCGGTCCGCCAGCTGCGATATCGGCCGCATCCCGTTCAAAGATGCGCTTCATCATGCCCTTGAGCGCAGCGAGATCGCCACCGGTGCGAACCTGATGATAGGCAGACGCGATCGGCGTCGAGGATAGGGTCGTCATCTCGATCGGGTCCTGCGGGGCGGCAAACCGTTCCAGTGCGCGCTCCTTCAGCGGGTTGAACACGACAATTGGCACGCCGCGGCGGGAAGCCTCGTGCAGTGTCGTCATCATCCGCGGATGGTTGGTGCCGGGATTGTGTCCGAACGAAAAGATCGCGTCGGTATGGTCGAAGTCCTCCAGGGTCACGGTGCCCTTGCCGACGCCGATAGACATCGGCAGGCCGACGCTGGTAGCCTCGTGGCACATGTTGGAACAATCGGGGAAATTGTTGGTGCCGTAGGCGCGGACGAACAGCTGGAAGAGGAACGCCGCTTCGTTGGAAGCGCGGCCAGACGTATAGAATTCGGCCATGTGCGGGCTCGGCAGGCTATTGAGTCCCGAAGCGATCCGCGCAAATGCCGCATCCCATTCAATCGGAAGATATCGGTCACTGGCATGATCGTAGATCAGCGGATGGGTGAGCCGCCCCTGGTCTTCGAGCTTGTGGTCGCTCCATTGCCAAAGCTCCGCCACCGGATGCTCGGCGAAGAATTCCGAGCCGGCGCGCTTGGATGTCGATTCCCAAGTGATTGCCTTGGCGCCGTTCTCGCAGAACTCGAACGAGCTCGTATGTTTCGGGTCCGGCCAGGCGCAGCCGGGGCAATCGAACCCGGAAGGCTGGTTGGCCTTCAACAGTGTCCGCGCACCCTCGGCGATAATCTGCTGGCGCGCCAGCGTCTGTGCGACGGCCTTGAGCGCCCCCCAGCCGCCGGCGGGTGCCGTATATGTCTCGATACCATCCGGCCGCTTCTTGCTCATCACTGTCTCCATCTCAAATGTCAGGAAAACCTAGCACCTGCTGCGCGAGGGCGAACCTAGACCGATGTATAGGTTCGGCTAGACGTCCATTGAATGTCAGGCAAACGTCTCCGAGCCTAGATTGTGCCACGATTACATCAGGCAACGGAGCAAGGTTATGGACATGACAGGACCGAGGCAGACGGCTGGGGCGCCCGACACAAGTGGCGGCGATATCGGACAGGGTGCATTGCTGGCCATGGCCATTGCCAGCGGCATTGCCGTTGCCAATATTTACTACAACCAGCCAATGCTCGGCATTATCGAGGCCGAGTTCCAGCATCAGCCGATCACCGGCATGGTGCCAACGGCGACACAACTGGGTTACGCGCTGGGGCTCTTCCTGCTCTTGCCGCTGGGTGACCTTGTCAATCGACGGCGTATGATCATCGGCCAGTTCGTTGTTCTGGCCGCAGCCTTGGGTTTGGCTGCACTGGCACCGACTGCCTGGATGCTGCTTGCAGCCTCTGTCATTGTCGGAGCCTGTTCGACTGTTGCTCAGCAGATCGTTCCCTTCGCCGCGTCGCTGGCACCGCCGGAAAAACGCGGCGCCACCATTGGAACGGTGATGGCAGGTGTTCTCTCCGGCATTCTGTTCAGCCGCACCCTCTCGGGTTTCGTCGGCGAACATGCCGGCTGGCGGGAGATGTTCTGGATCGGCGTCCCGCTTGCCCTTCTGGCCGCGGGTCTGATGTTCGCGGTCCTGCCGCATCACCGGCCGACATCAACGCTGCGCTATCATCAGGCTCTCCGTTCCCTCGGTCAGCTCTGGAAACGGCATCCGCCACTCAGGGCGGCGACCGTCATTCAGGCATTCTTGTTCGCTTCCTTCACGGCCTTCTGGACAATCCTGGCGCTCTATCTCGCAGGACCGAACTTCCAGCTGGGGGCGGATGTCGCCGGCCTGTTCGGGATTGTCGGTGCGGTCGGTATATTCGCAGCACCGCTCGCCGGTCGGGTCGCGGATAGAAGAGGGCCGCATTTCGTCGTCTGGTTCGGGGCCGCGCTGACCATCGTCGCCTGGCTGATCTTCAGCGCATGGGCATCCATCGTCACTCTGGTCGTCGGCGTCATCGTGCTGGATTTCGGCATCCAGAGTGCGCTGATCTCCAACCAGCACATCATGTATGCGCTCGACGCCGATGCGCGCAGCCGCCTCAATACGATTTTCATGGCGGGTATGTTTCTCGGCGGTGCGGCAGGCTCGGCGATGGCGACATTTGCATGGGGCGAGGGCGGCTGGCTGATGGTCAGTGCGCTGGGGGCAGCCCTTGGCATCGCAGCCTTCGCAGTCAAGTTCGCGCATCATCGGCGGCACAAGCCCGCTGTGGCTGGGCAGTGAGGCGCTAAGATGGAAAAACTCCGTATCAGGATCGTCGGCGGGTCGCTCGCTGGTCTCTTTGCCGGCATCCTTCTACAAAATGCCGGCCATGATGTCCGCGTCTACGAGCGCTCGGTGAGCGGCCTTGCCGGCCGCGGCGCAGGCCTGGTCGGTCAGAGCGATCTGCTGCGCATTCTTCGACTGATAGGATGCGAGTATGTTGCCCATGTCGGCGTGGTCGCCAAGGAACGCATCTATCTCAACCGTGATGGCAGCATTGCCCAGACTGTCCACATGCCGCAAACCCAGATCTCCTGGGATATCCTGTTTGATACCCTCGCCTGGCGTATCGCCCCTGGCAGCTATGTCCTCGGTCGGAAGGCCGTGGACGTCGTAGATGGAACGGCTGGCGCCGAGTTGATCTTCGCCGATGGCACGCGAGAGACTGCGGATCTCGTCATCGGCGCGGACGGTCTCGGCTCCGTCGTGCGCCGGGCAGTCAATCCGGCAGATCATCAGAATCACTATAGCGGCTATGTCGCCTGGCGCGGATTGATCCCGGAGCCGAGCCTTCCCCTGGATGCGGGGTTGCTGCTGGATCGCTTCGCCTTCTGTGTCCAGCCCGGCGTGCATGTGCTGGGCTACCTGGTGCCGGGCTCGAAGGGGGAAAGGCAAAGCGGCAGCCGTCGCTACAACTGGGTCTGGTACCGCAAGGTGCTGCGGAGTGAACTTGCCGGGACATTCACGGATATGGACAACCGCGGGCACGCATTTTCTCTGCCGCGTGGTGGCCTGTCCGACGATCGTCTGGAGGCCTTGCGCGACGATGCCCGGCAGATTCTGCCGCACCAGTTTGCGCTGGCGGTCGAAGCCGAGCCGAGCCCATCGATCCAGGGTATTTTCGACTATGAAGCACCGCGCATGATCGGCCGGTCGATCGCGCTGATCGGCGATGCTGCCTTCGTCGCACGGCCGCACACGGCCATGGGTGTGTCGAAGGCAGCAGGCGATGTCATGGCCTTGAGCAACTGTCTCGCGCAGGAGGGCGATCTCACCATTGCCTTGCAACGCTATGAAGCTGAACGCATGGTCGTCGATCGAGACATCGTCGCCTATGGTCTGCAACTGGGGGCATCGGCGCTCTGAATACGAGGCGGATGCCTTGCGTAGAATGAAAAACGACCCGTCTGCCTTGCCGACGGGTCGCTCGCGTTTGGGGAGGAAGATGCAATTAACGAGGGGTGCTTGCGAAGCTCAGCGCCTGGTGAATTTGAGAGACCACTGTAGCGCCTTCGCCCACGGCCGCCGCGACCCTCTTGGTCGATCCCGCACGGACATCGCCTATGGCAAATACGTTCGGCAGGCTGGTTTCGAGGGGCAGGGGATTGCGAGCAACGCTGCAACGCGTGTCGAAGGATTGCCCTGTCACGATGAAGCCTTTGGCGTCGAGTTGGACGCGGTCGCTGATCCAGCCGGTATTGGGATCGGCTCCGATGAAGAGAAACAGGTGGTGCAGGGGTAACTGCAGTTCGCTGCCGGAAACCCGATTGCGCACAGTTGCAGATGAAAGACCGATTGTGGCCTCGCCGTCGATGGCATCAACTTCGCAGTTCATATGGAACTCTACATTGGGTAGAGCTTTGATGCGGTCAATCAGATATTGCGACATGGTCTGGTCCAGCGCTCGCCGGATGACCAAGTTCAGTTTCCTGACATGTGGCGCCAAAAAGACGATAGCCTGGCCTGCTGAATTGCCGCCGCCGACCAGAGCCACCTCCTCGCCAGCACAGAGCTTTGCTTCGATCGGCGAGGCCCAGTAGGAGATGCCTTTCCCTTCGAAGGTCGAGATGTTGGCGACGTCTGGCCGCCGGTAGCGTGCGCCGGATGCGATCACGACGCTGCGCGCCTCCACCGTCTTGCCGCCTGCGAGGCCAAGCCTGAGGGGCGCGCCCTCTTCCTTTGGCGGGACCAGGCTGTTGACTTCAACCGGCAGCACCATCTCCGCGCCGAATTTAAGTGCCTGAGTATGGGCGCGGCCGGCCAGGGCCTGGCCGGATATGCCCGTCGGGAACCCGAGATAGTTTTCGATGCGTGACGAGGCGCCCGCCTGGCCACCCACGGACCGTTCGTCGATGACGATCACGTCAAGACCTTCGGATGCCGCATAGACTGCGGTGGCCAGTCCCGCAGGCCCGGCGCCAACGACGGCAAGATCGTAAAGTTTGCCAGGGGTGAGCTGCGGTGTCATCCCCAGGCATGCTGCGGCTTCAGCATCGGTCGGGTTCTTCAAAACCGTGCCGTTGGGACAGACCATCAGGGGAAGTTCCGACACAAGAATGCCCAGGCGTTCGATCAGCGCCCGACCTTCTCCCTCGGCGGTCGCATCGAGCACGATGTATGGGAAGGCACTGCGGGCTAGAAAGCCCTGCAACCGTGAAAGTGCAGCATTTCCCACCGTTCCGATCAGAACGGAACCTGCACCGGCATCGATGAGGCCAACGCGGCGTAAAATGAATGCGCGCATGATGGTCTCGCCGACATCTGCGGAGCCAATGACCAGCGCGCGCAAATGCGCGGCATCGAAAGCGATGGCCGTGCAACCTGACGATCCGGCGCGTGCGCCTGCAAGCGTCGGGCGACCCGACAGCTGGTTGACTTCGCCTGACAGCTGGCCGACACCATGGGTGGTGATTGGCGCCTCATGGGACAGACCTTCGTGGCGAAAAACGTCCATGGATCCTTCGAGCACCAGCCAGGCGGGTGCCGCATGGTCACCCACCTTGTAGACGTATTCACCGGGCGCGAAGCGCTTCGGCTCACCGCTTGAAAAGCGTTTGGCCGTCTCGATCTGATGGGGTGTGAGCACCGGAAACATCTGGTGCTGACGTGCACTGAGATCTGCCATCACTTGCCTCCGGTTCGTTAGGTCAATTGTCCAAGCGTTTTAAGACGCGGATTCAGTAAAATCGTGGTATCGGCCCTCGCTGCGGTGTCTGATCCGGCAGGTCCACCATCGTCTCGTCTACATAGCACCAGCCCCAGCCTTCCGGTGGGTCATAGCCTTCGATGATTGGATGCCGGGTCGTATTGTAGTGTGCTGTGGCATGGCGGCCGGGGGACTGATCACAGCAGCCGACATGACCACATTCGCGGCAGAGCCTCAAGTGGAGCCAGACTTGCCCGGTCTTGAGGCATTCCTCGCAACCAAGAGTGTGTGGCTTGACGGATCTGATCGTCGCTGTGTGGGAGCATCGGTGAGACATGACTTTCTCTCCTTCAACGTGTTGAGGTATTCAATGCGTCAGCGCTTTTTCGAGACACTGGACAAGCTGGTTGAAATCGACCGGCTTGCCAAGAAACGCGAACGCACCGCCGTCCATGGCTGCCGCCCTCGTTCGTTCGTCTTGATAGGACGTCATGAAGATCATCGGCGGCTTATGGTCAGCCTGTGCATTCAATACGGTCTGCAGTTCGATGCCGCTCAGGCCCGGCATTTTGACGTCGACCAGCATACAGTCGATCCCGGCGCGATCGCCATCGGCGAGAAAGTCTTCCGCAGACGAATACAGTCGGCTCTCGTAGCCGCAAGACGAAACGAGATCGTCAAGGGCTTCGCGGATCGACCGATCGTCGTCAACGATGGCTACGACGGGTGTTTTGGACAATGTACTCAAGCCTTGCCTGATGAAGTCAACTGGCCTTGATATACGCCGCCGAAAAGGTGCCTTGCACCATACAAGGGTCTAGGTTTTGGCTTCAAAGCCCCAGCAGTTCGGCCTTGCGCACCAGTTCGGCGACGGAGCGCGCCTCCATCTTGCGCATGACATTGCCGCGATGCAGTTTGACCGTGATTTCACTGATCCCGAGATTGAAGGCGATCTGCTTGTTCATCAGACCTTGGACCACGGCTGCCATCACCTCGTGTTCGCGGCGTGTTAGTGTCTTGGCCAGTTCAGAGACGGCGCCGTTGGCAGCGGATTGCTGACGGACTTCACGGTCTTTCTGGAACGCCACCGCGACCGCGTCGAGGATGTCCTGATCCCGAAACGGTTTGGCCAGGAAGTCGATGGCACCGGCTTTCATGGCCCGCACGGTCATCGGAATGTCTCCATGACCGGTCATGAAGATGATCGGCATGCGGTTGCCGAGTTTTTCCAGATGAAGCTGGAAGTCCAGGCCATTTGCGCCCGGCAGGCGCACGTCAAGCAGGATGCAGCCCGGTCGGCCAAGATCGGCATTGTCGAGCAGATCCTGAGGGCTCTCGAAGGATTTTGCCTCCGTTCTCGTCGACAGGAACAGATCGACCAGCGCTTCGCAGATCGAAGGGTCATCGTCAACGACATAAACAATGGGTATATCGCCGCTCGGCGTTTTGGCAGACTTTCGGGCATCATTCATGGGTGGCCTCGATCGGTACGATCATTTCGAACTCGGCGCCGCCATCACTATGGTTTCTGGCGGCCAGCGTGCTGCCACGGGCTTCCAGCATGCTGCGGCAGATGGCAAGGCCCATGCCGAGGCCGGTTTCCTTGGTGGTACAGAACGGCTTGAACAGGTTTCGAAGGATATCTGAGCCAAGGCCGGGGCCGCTGTCGCGAACCCTGATCGCTACTTTTTGGGCGTCGGCTGCTTCAATTGTCACCTCTATCCAACGCTTGGTTTCCGGTATATCAGCCATGGCCTGAAGGGCATTGGTGATCAGATTGATCAACACTTGCTGCAGTTCTATCCTGACGGCATTGACAGTGGGCAGTTCGCTTTCAGCGATGATGTCAAACCGGACCGCATTTCTGAGCAGTTCGCTTTCCATCAGGGCGCGTGTTTCTGCGACAAGCTGTATCAGCGACACCGGCTCGATAACGGGTGCATGGTTGCCGAGCATCGACCTTGTGCTTTGGATAATGTCACTGGCGCGCTGGCTGTCGCGGACAATGCGCTCGGCCGAGCGAGAAACGGCCGCCAGATCGGGCGGGTCGCGATCAAGCCAGCGCTGCAGGGTCTGGGCATTGACGACGAGTGCGCCGAGCGGCTGGTTGAGTTCGTGCGCAAGCGAAGCCGAAAGGGCGCCGACAGTTGCTGCGCGCGACGCGAGTGCGAGCTCGGCCTGAGCTTCGAAGAGTGCCTTCTGGGTCATTTCACGTTCTGTAACATCAAACATTCCAACAATGACGCGATTGAAATTGGCGGCATCTTCCGGAAAGCCCACCGTCAGCAACACCATTTTGTTGGTGCCGTCGGCCGCAATGATCGTCCCTCGACCCTCGAAGTGTCTCTTGTTTTCGAAGATCGCGACCATCAGCTCAAGGAAGGTCGTGTCATCAGGTGCAATGTAACGGCGCATTGATCGCACATCCTGCGCATCGACGATGCCGAGAAGTTCAAGTGCGGCCGCATTGGCCGCGATTGTGGGCACACGTGCAATGCAGTTTTCGACAAGGTCCGGATTGTCTCGTGCATGCGCACGCAGATCGAAAATCCCCTGTGCCCGCAATGCCATCAACATGGCACGCACCTCGGAGTAATCGCGCTCCCAAAGGGCGACACGACCTTGCTCGAAAATTGTGCGGTAGCGCTCCTCGCTGCTGCGAAGCGCGGCGTTGAAGCGCAGCAGATCGAGGCGCGCGCGCTGGTTGCGAATGATCAAGGCGCAGGTGATTGCCATTGCAGCAACAGCGACGATCAGGCGGAGTGCCGCCGCCATGTCGCCCTGTAGCCCATGCGCTGTCACATACGAAAACATCGAAAGGCTGACGCAGCTGCCCGTCAGAAGCAGCGTACCCTTTTCCGTCAGCGTTTCGGCCGAGAGCAGAAGGGTGATCACATAGAGCGTGGCGAGCGCGCTGTGGATGTCTGTGAAAGTGTCGAGATAGAAAACCGTCGCTGCAAGGACAACGGCGAATGTAAGTATTCCGATCTCGTGGCGTGCCGGCAGACGCCGTTTTGGGTTCACAAGAACAAGCGGCTGCAATGCTTTACCCCATTTCGGTTTGGATTGGATGATCAAGCCACTCCGGTTGACAAAAAGCAATCGCATTACTGGCTAATTCCGTGCGAGCTCAATCTCATAAGCTGAAAAAGAAGAGGCCATCCCAGGGCGGCTGGGATGGCCTCAATCGGATCGCGACATCCGAAGGTTCAGGGGAGGGGATGCCTGAACCGTCAGGGCCTTGCAGCCCAGCCTGTCTTCTCGGGAGGGGACAGAAGACACCCGATTTGTAACCTGAGCGGCGGCCTTGCGAAACTATACCAAGGTGTGGGTCGGACTAACCAAGCATTCGATACTGCGGCTCGTGGCTCTCGTCTAAAAAGTCTCCAGCAACCGCAACAATCCCAATGGAGACAGTCATGGACCGCAAGATTACCGAGAAACACCGCAAGTCGCCGCTCGCAACGCCGACCTCCCTGAGCTCCAATGCAACAACCGATATCGCCGGTGCTCTGACGGCACTTCTGGCCGATGTCTTTGCACTCTATCTGAAGACGAAAAATTTTCACTGGCATATGAGCGGACCGCATTTTCGCGATTACCACCTGATGCTCGACGAGCAGAGTGAGCAGATCTTTGCGATGACCGACGACATCGCCGAGCGGGCCCGCAAGATCGGCGGCACGACGGTCCGTTCGATCGGACACATTTCGAGGGTGCAGCGTCTGCTCGACAATGACGCGGACTTTGTCACCCCGGACGATATGCTGGCCGAACTTCGCGAGGACAATCTCACACTGGTCTCCCTGATGAAGGAGACTCACGCACTGTGCGACGAACACGGCGACATCGCGACCGCCAGTCTGATCGAAAACTGGGTGGACGAGGCAGAGCGCCGCGCCTGGTTCCTGTTCGAGACAACCCGCGGCGCAAAGTGAGCCATTTGAGCCTTTAAGAGGTCGTGCCGGTTCGGCTTTGAGCTGGACAAACAAATCGGAGAGACCGATGACCACCGAGTTTTCTCTTTCTCGCCGGCAGTTCTGCTGACCGGAACCACCATTTCTCTGGCTTTGGCCATGCCGACCCTGGCTTCGGAAACACTTACCTCACTCAACCAAAAAGGAATTGAACCGATGGCCCATAATTTTGTGACCACCAAGGATGGCGTTGAAATCTTCTACAAGGACTGGGGTCCGAAGGACGCGCAGCCGATCGTCTTCCACCATGGCTGGCCGTTGTCCTCCGACGACTGGGACACGCAGTTGCTGTTCTTCGTCAATCAGGGCTACCGGGTTGTCGCGCATGATCGCCGCGGCCACGGCCGTTCGGCTCAGGTCAGCGAGGGTCACGACATGGACCACTACGCCGCCGATGCGGCTGCTGTCTTCGAACATCTCGACCTGCGCAACGCCGTGCATATCGGCCACTCGACCGGCGGTGGCGAAGTCGCCCGCTATGTTGCCAAATACGGTCAGCCTCAGGGCCGTGTTGCTAAGGCGGTGCTGGTCAGTGCTGTCCCGCCACTGATGGTCAAGACAGCAGCAAATCCTGATGGCACGCCGATCGAGGTTTTCGACGGTTTTCGCGCAGCGCTCGCCGCCAATCGCGCGCAGTTCTACATCGACGTGGCTACCGGCCCGTTCTACGGCTTCAACCGCGAGGGCGCCAAGATCTCGCAGGGAGTGATCAACAATTGGTGGCGCCAGGGCATGATGGGCAGCGCCAAGGCCCACTATGAGGGCATCAAGGCCTTCTCCGAAACCGACCAGACCGAAGATCTCAAGGCGATCACCGTGCCCACTCTGGTCACCCAAGGTGACGACGACCAGGTCGTGCCCTACAAGGACGCCGCGGAACTCCAGGCAAAGCTGTTGAAGAACAGCACGATCAAGATCTACAAGGGCTTCCCACACGGCATGCTGACCACGCATGCCGACGTGATCAATCCGGACCTGCTGGCATTCATCAAGGGTTGAGCTTCCATTCCAAGAGCGTCTGTGGCGGCTTGCTTGAAGCCGCCACAGGTTTGACTCTCATCAAGATAATTCTCGCAACGTGGGTCCCAAGTCACGTCAGGAGCAATGCGCGGAAGAGGCGATATGAGGTACTGAGTCCTTCGTTATCCCTGCATTCAAGCGGTGACGGCTCGGAGCCAGAACCTGCTGTCGTTGTTCCCCACATGTCCGCTTTCCCAGAAGTTTGGTAGCAGCCCAGTCCTCTTCCGGCGGCCCATACTGGCCGTTCAGGAGGCGATAGCTTGCCTAATCTAAAAGAAAAAAACGCTTCACAGTTGCTGAACGCCGGGGTCGCCGGTTCGATGCCGTTCAAGGCGTTTGATACTTTGCCTTCAACCCATCAGATCTTAAACAGCGCGGAGAGGTCACGCCATCCGTCTACCACTCGGACAATCTCGACGGTATGAATAGGGCCGTCATCTGCGTCGGGCCTTGTCTCATAAAGGATGACATAGGGTGCTTCGACCAACATCCGAGCGGTTCGGAACACTTCAGGGTGGCGCTCGCCTATACGCGGGTGCTCGATCAGCAATTCTGCCTTGCGGCGAAAATTGGCGAAGTATCGCTCCGCGCTCCGCGGCTGCTCTTTACCCATTTCGGTGTAGATGCTCTTAACGTCGGCGCGCGCCTTCGGTGTCCAAAGAAGCTTAACGGGCATGAGGAGCGGCAGACGCTATTTCCTGGCGTGCTTCATCCAGCACCGCATCAAAATCCACCTCGACCGCAGGGCCACTAGCTTTGCCTTCTTCCCACATCGCACGTAGCTTGGCGATATCTTCGCGCTTCTGCATCCATTTGGCCGACCAGTCCCGCAGGGCTTCACGAACAACTTCGCTTCCGCTAGCATATGCCCCACTGTTCACAGCATCACGCAATAACTCAGCGTGTTGAGGTGTCATCGAAACACTGACCTTTTCAACATTCGGCATAGGTGACCTCCAAAGGTAACTGGTAGCAATTTTTACCACCAAAAGCTTAGAGGGGCAACATCGCTGCTCAGGCCCGCTTGGTGCAGTGGTCCAGCTGCAAGGTCACTACGGTATCGGTTTGACGAATGTTGAAATGACAGGCCGCAGGTTCGATTCCGCTCAAGGCGAAGACGCCGAGCAAGCATCTTGCTCGATGCCAATTCCTGCTAGAACTCGATGAGAGCTTTGCGCCTTCCAGTCGGTCATTCAGCCTTCCGTTGAATTTCCTCAAAGCTCCCGTTCACTTGGTCAAGATTTCGGATTTAGGGCGGGTTCGTAGGTCTCCAGCAGCCGACCAAGGCCTCTATCTGCATTGAAACCTTCTTGTGGCCATCAGCCGGTGCCTGCCAGCGCTGCTGTGGGTCGAGCGACTATCGCCTGATCTATCGGGATGGAGTTTGATGACTGCGCCGCTTGGATCGTGCTGCGGGTTGTGTTTCGTCCCGCACTCTTAGCTTCGTAAAGAAGCTTGTCCGCTCGTTCATACAACGACGTAAAGCTTTCATCGCCAGAGATCAGTGTGAGACCCATACTCGCAGTCACGAGCCCAGCGAGACCCGGAACTGCATTGGCGACGGTCGCAGGGATTGCTTGGCGGCGAAACTCGGCCTGTGCATCCACGTCGTGACCTCGCAGGAGAAGCAGGAACTCCTCGCCACCAAGGCGGTAGGCGCGCACGTTCGGTCCTGCCTTCAGTGCAACGGCTACAGCCTTGAGCACCTCGTCGCCGACGCTATGCCCGTATCCATCATTGATCGCCTTGAAATGATCGAGGTCGATGACTGCAAGTGCGGTAAAACTCTCCTCGAGAAGCCGTTCGAACTGGCGCTCTATCGCCCGCCTGTTGAGCAACCCGGTCAGTGGATCGGTTTCAGACAGGCGTTCGAGCAGGTCGGCCTCATTGCGAGCGCCGTCTCGTTCTCGCTTGATGGACATGAAGCGTTCCGCCACCCCAAGCGTTGTGAAGAGCACCTCAAACATGCAGCCGAAATAGAACAGGAGCATGGCGTCTGCGCTGTTCAGCCAGGGAGCCACGCCGGTCACCAGTCGTATCAATCCGACCAGAGCCAATGGTGTGTATCCGATGGCCTGGAACCTCGCCGCTCGGCTTCCCCTACGCAATGAATCGATCACCGAGAAAACGAAGACAACAAGAACCGGTGCAAACGCTGCCGTGTAAACTGTCGACTGGATCGGGCGTGCAACGAAGGGAAATGTCGCATGAAAGACGCTCAGAAAGAGCGCCCAGGCCGCACAATAGGGTAACATGCGCCGCAGGAGGGTATGCATCTTACCCGGCTCGATGAAGCTGTAGGTGAACATCGCGCCTGAGCCGATCGTAACCCCGAAAATCAGTGTCGTCATCCAACTCAGCGTCATAGCCGGAGGATCGAAAAACACGACCGACAGACCAGATGTAACGAAGATCGTCATCAGCAGCGAAAAGGTGAGGACCGAGTGCCAGAGAACGAACGCTTCACGCAGGGCTCGGTAGAATGCCGCATTGAATATGAGCGGCATGACGAGCATGCCGGCAAGCCCGGCTATGATCAGCAGAAGCCGCAGATCGTCAGCGCTAACGCCTGCGTCAACAGGTGAAAGATATGCTTTCTCCAACGTCATCCGGTGGCTCGGCAGATCAAAGACAGCGACGATCTGCCGAGTCATTCGAGTCACGTCCGGTAGGTCTGCCTTGAAGTATCCACCCGCCATTGAACTGCGCAAGGCGGCGGCAGGAAAGGAGGTCTGCTGAACTGCGCCGTTCTGGTCGAAGGCCAGCAGATGCACCGCTTCAAGCGCGCTTCGCCTTGAAAGCAGATACCGAGGAGGTTTTTGACTGGGTGTGATGTCGAAGCGGAGGAGCACTCGTTCGGCATCGATGGAGAATTGGTGGTCTGCGCCAGAGCAGTTCCATCGGGGTTGATCGCGAGCCACTGCAACGATGTTTTCAGAAAGCGTGGCGGCGGCCCAGCATGACGTTCGAATGCTGGTGGAATCGCTTGCGCTGGCGACGTTGGCACCCAATTGCGCGAGCATCACCAGAAGCAGATATACCGTTAGATCTTTTAAAAAACCGCCCGATGTCATAGGTTTTGGATAGCGCAAAATACTTTTAATGCCGTTAAGGGCAGCAACACGGGCATCGGCGACTTGGTGAACGACGCGCACAAGCTGCCGGCAGACGCTGCGCACTGATTTCCTATTTGCAACGGCCTATCCCGGACTTCGTCAGCCTTTCATCAATGCCTGCTCTTATGGACGCTGAGTTTAGAGCGGACGTTCTCCTCCCGGCCCCGTTCCGGCTATTCCGGGGCGCGAGTTGTTGCGTAGAATTGAAGCCGAGGACGATTTTGCCGAGGACACCGCCACCCTCCATTCGACGATGCGTCCGAGGCGGCCGAGAACGGATATACTGCTCCGACGATTGGTTGAGAACCATGAGTATGACGACTGAACCCGGTGGCCGACGCAGCCATGCCTGGCTCAAGCCGGAGTGCTCGCCATCACAACACCATTGGCCTTGGCTTGGTCGGAACTTACTGCAAGCTTAGGAGATAGATCCATTATGCCGCACAATTTGGGCGCTGACAGTGGCCGCCGACCCGATTGGCCGCCGGCCACTTGTGCGTCAGATCATGATCTCGCCGCCGGTCACCGGAATGACGGCTCCCGTCATATAGCTTCCCAGATCAGAAGCGAGCAGGACGTAGGCACCCGCCAATTCTGCTGGCTGCCCGGCTCGGCCGACAAGGGTATTTTCACCAAACTTCGCAGCTTTTTCAGCCGGCATGGTAGAAGGGATGAGAGGCGTCCAGATCGGACCCGGTGCGACCGCATTCACGCGGATGCCTTTTTCAGCCAACATCTCGGCGAGACCCGCCGTGAAGTTCGATATCGCACCCTTGGTAGAAGCGTAGGCGAGCAGCTGCGGCGACGGCTGCCGCGACTGGATCGAGGTCGTATTGATGATCGAGCTGCCGGGCTTCATGTGAGGAGCGGCCGCCTTGGACAGGAAGAAGGGCGCGTAGATATTGGTGCGGAAGGTTTCGTCCCATTCCTCGGCGGTTATATCGGCGATGTCACCGTAAGTTCGCTGGAATGCGGCATTGTTCACGAGAATGTCGATTCCACCGAGCTCGTCTACTGCACGCCGGACAAGATCCACACAGTGTGCTTCGTTCTTGATGTCGCCCGGAACGACAAGAGCCTTGCGTCCCGCTTCCGCGATCCACTTTGCGGTATCGCGTGCGTCGTCGTCCTCGTTGAGATAGGAAATGACGATGTCGGCGCCTTCGCGAGCAAAAGCAATGGCGACAGCCTTGCCAATCCCGGAGTCGGCCCCGGTGATGAGGGCAACTTTGCCTGTCAGCTTGCCGTCACCCTTGTAGGACTTTTCACCATGATCCGGGACAGGTTCCATCTCGGCTGTCTTGCCCGGTGGCTCTTGCTGCTGTTCCGGATAGGGTGGAATAGGGTGTCGAGTGTTGTCCATCACTTCTCTCCTTTTCTGAGGTCAGGGCGATAAAGCCTGAAGAGCTCTCCGGGTTCCGCATGGACGTTTTCTAGCTCGGTTAGGAACAACAGCGTGCGGCCCACGCATTTCCCCGACAAATCCATGTCATCTTTACCCCTCGTTTTTGCAGGGAGAGTTTGAATTGGTCTTCAATGCTTCATCATCTCGTCAGCGAACAAGATTGGCGCTCGGTCGCCCTTATCGGAGCGGACGGTTCCATCGACTGGTGGCGTGCGCCTGAGGTGGATTCGTCGCCGCTCCTCAACCGGATGCACGACAGCGATGGCGGATGTTTCCGGTAGACGCATTTTACGATCTTGGCAAAGAGCAAGAAGTGCTCTCGGACCGTGTAGCCGATTGAAGTGCGGCTAATTCCTCGTGGATCGTATCAAGCGGAACGCCAGGTCCGGGGGCAGTCGGTCGCGCCTCTCCCTTCGGGTCGCTATGCTGAGGCTCCTGCGGCTACCCTTTTAACCGGTCCTTGGCGTGTCGAGAATTCCCGGCATCCCGGCTTGCAGCCGTTGCGCTGCTGATGCCTCCGATATTCTTCAATGCCGGTCCCGGATCACGCACGCGTGCGGTTTTGATCCGGGTAGCGGACGGCTTGCGCGCGCTCAGCGGATTTTCGCTTCGAGGATGACGAGATAATTTCGACATATTGCTTCTTCTGTGGAGGATCTGTGTCTGGCCGATCAACCACGGTAGCGCCTCGTCGCTGATCTCGAAGTGTTCGGAGTATCGCGCCTTCACGTACGCTTCGTTCATGACATTGTACCATGCGGAAAACCGGGTTTGATCTCGCGGCCAAACATCCACGAGTTCACGATCTATGCCCTCGGCCAACCCGCGCAGGAACTTTAGGTTATGCGATGCTGTACTGTAGTTCGTCAGGGTCAATAGGACAGTGGAGTATGCATGTTCCACAGCCTGATGAAGACTGAATGCTGTCAGCCGCTTCCAGTTGGTTGATTAAGCAGTTTGAGAAGCCTGCCAGATCGCAGTCTTCAGCATCAAAGTAGCTTCTGAAAATCGATTCTCAAAATGCTCTATTGCAGCTTTTAACATGGCTCCGGCCGATAGGTATTGCGGCTCAGCCAGCGGTTCATCGTCAATTTCATGCAGGACAATGCCTTCGCGGCGGATGTCTGCGAAGAAGTACTGGCCATCCTTAAGCGCCTTGTTGACCTCGTGTAGCCCATGCAAGATCAGGCCAACCGGTGTTTTCACGCCCGGACCCTACAAGATCAGATCTTCCGCATTGTCCCCGTATTGCCGATCGGCCAGCTTGCCCGTGTTGACGATGACGAGGATGTCGTGGTCGGACCGGTAGCCCTTCATCGTATGCGGCTCGTCGACCCCAGGTGTCCGTGCGTAGGACTCAAAAGGATGACCTCGAGGATGCGTGCAAGCTCACGCTGTTTATTCTCCGGGAGGTGCTGAAGGCTCGATTTGTGCTCCGTCTACTCGCACATTTCATAGATCGGTGTAGAGGATTGTTCTTTTTTGTCGTTCGTGTGCTGTGCATTCAGATCAGCTGGAGCCGGGTCGCAACGGCGATCGCCTGGGCGATGCTGACGGCGCCGAGCATCTGCCGGGGATTTTCCAGGTGAAAGGCGACGGTCGACACACTGATACCTTCGGTCATATCGCGTCCCTCATCGCAACTGTCTGAAAGAAGATCGCGATTGTGCAGAGTGATTACAGTTTGAGAGTGAGCTGTGGTTCCTGCCCGCTCTCGTCGGTGTTTAGCGATGACAGGGTGATCCCAAGCAGCCGCACCGGACGTTTGAACGGGAATACCGAGCCGAGCAAAGGCTGAGCTATCTGCAGGATCATGTCGGTGTCCGACATGGATCCAGCCACGGTCCTGCTGCGTGTCGTCTGACTGAAATCCGAGTATTTGATTTTGACGGTTACCGTCTTTCCCGTGATGTCGTGCGCCTCGCAATAGCGCCATACCTTCTCGACCAGGGGCCGCAGCGCGGCCTTGGCCACATCGAGATCATCGATGTCCTCAACGAACGTGTCTTCGGCGCCGACGGACTTGCGGATCCGATCGGGCCTGACCTGCCGCTGGTCGATCCCACGGGCAATGCCATAGAAATACGGGCCGGACTTGCCGAAATGCTGCTGAAGGAAGTCCAGGGATTTTGACTTGAGATCAAGCCCGGTCTCGATGCCGTGCCGTTTCATTCGTTCAGCCGTCGCGGGTCCCACACCATGGAATTTCTTGACGGGGAGCGCCTCGACAAAGCCGGGGCCGTTCTTCGGTGTGATGACCGCCTGGCCATTCGGCTTGTTCAGATCGCTCGCCATCTTGGCAAGAAACTTGTTGTAGGAAATGCCAGCAGAGGCATTGAGGCCTGTGACCGCCTTGATCTTCGCACGGATCTCCAGCGCAATCTCAGTGGCAATCTCCATGCCTTTCAGGTTCTCGGTGACATCGAGATAGGCTTCGTCCAGCGACAGCGGCTCGATCACTGGTGTGTATTGCGCAAAAATCTCCCGGATTTGCTGTGAGACTTGCCGATAGACGTCAAAGCGCGGCGGCACGAAGATCAGATCAGGGCATTTCCGCTTGGCGGTGACCGATGGCATGGCGGAATGCACGCCATAGGTCCTTGCCTCATAACTGGCAGCGGCAACGACGCCGCGGGCCGCGGATCCGCCTACAGCCAATGGTCGCCCGCGCAGTTCCGGGTTGTCGCGCTGCTCGACCGAGGCATAGAAGGCATCCATGTCGACATGGATGATCTTGCGCGCAGAGGCGCTAACCATCGCTTCGCGTCGCAAAGTGTCCGGCGGTGCCTCGCGTTCGGGATGTTCGCTGCCCCGGTTGTGACGATGGACGATGCTCAAAGCAACTGACCTTCATCGTCCAGATTGGGATTAGGCTGGGGCGGCACGATCACCAGCATATTGGCGGGGAGGGGACGTTGCAAATGGCGGGCCTCCTCCCAGGATGCTGTCAGCCAGGTATCGACTTCCGCCGGCGTGGTGAGAATTGCAGGCATGGCTTTCTGATGTATGGGAGAGACGATCTCGTTCGGCGACGTCGTTAAAAACCCGAACAGATCATACTCCTGCTCGCCGTCTCTGACTTTGCGAACGCCCTTCCATGGTGTCCAGAAGCCTGCGAAGAACATCAGCGGGCGGTCTTCATTGCCGGCAAACCAGGCATTCGGCACCCGTCCGCCTTCGACTTTGCTGGCCGGATCAGGCTCTGCAAAGGAGGTGAACGGCACGACACAGCGGCTTGTCGCCGCAAGCCAGCGGCGCCAGTGAGGCGAAGTTACATTGCGGATATTGGTGACGCCTGGATCGTAGTTCTTCACATAGGCCGGTGGTGAGGGCATGCCCCAGGTGGCGCGAGCAATTTCGCGGCTCCCGTCCTCGCCTACGCGCACAACCGGCGCCTGATAACCTGGATAGACGTCGAAGCTTGCGTCGTTCCAGCCTGCGTGATCCCTGACCGCCTTTGTGAATTGAAGCACCGCCTCACGGGTGGTGGTCACATTGTAGAGATTGCACATTCCATCCTCCTACTTCCACATGGCGCGCATGCGCTCCGCGACATCGATGCGGATCTGCTGGGCGCTTCGCTCTGACCTGGCGGTTGAAACCTGTGGCCATGTCGTCACTTCAAAGAATTGCAGCAGCATTGCCGGGATGAATCTGGTTCTTGCGGCATAGACGTGCCGATCGCCCTGCGTGTTCTGCCCATGAGTAAAGAATCGTTGTGGCGTGATCAGTGCCAGGTGATCCCTGGCACGGGTCATCGCGACATAAAGCAGACGGCGCTCTTCCTCCAGTTCCTGGGTGGTGCCGGTGCCAAGATCTGAGGGTATGCAGCCGTCGACCACATTGAGCATAAAGACCGCACGCCATTCCTGGCCCTTGGCAGAATGAATGGTCGACAGGATCAGATAGTCCTCGTCGAGCAGCGGCACCCCTGCCTGGTCGCTGGTGGCATCCGGGGGATCGAGTGTCAGTTCGGTGAGGAAACGCTCGCGCGAGGGATATCCGCTCGCGATCTGTTCGAGTTGCAACAGGTCGGCCTTGCGGGTCTCGGCATCCTCGTGGATGCGGTCGAGATGCGGCTCGTACCAGTGGCGCGCCTGCCCGATATCGGACGGCCAGCCATCTTTGTTCTTTCCAAGGCTGGCCAGCAACTGGACGAAACCTGTCCAAGCCTCGCCGGTCTTGGGCGGGGCTGAGATTTCGGCAAGGGCAAGCAGCGGTTCAGGATCGGTTGCGATCGTCTCGAGAATGTTGCCGGCCGTCTTTGGACCGACGCCCGGCAGCATCTGCAGCAGCCGGAAGCCGGCAACACGGTCTCGCGGGTTCTGGGCAAACCGCAGAACGGCAAGCATGTCCTTCACATGGGCGCTGTCGAGAAATTTCAGGCCACCGAACTTGACGAAGGGAATGTTGCGGCGGGTCAATTCGACCTCCAGCGGACCGCTATGACTGGATGTGCGAAACAGGACCGCCTGGTTCTTCAGTGTCATGCCGGTCTCGCGATTGGCAAGCACCTGGTCGACGATAAAGTTCGCCTGTTCGGTCTCGTCCTTGACGGTGACCAGTTTCGGTCGCTCCAGCGATTGCCGGTCGGTCCACAGGTTCTTGGTGAAGCGCTCGCGCGCCAGATCGATGACCCCATTTGCTGCGGCGAGGATAGGCTGTGTCGAGCGGTAATTGCGATCAAGCGTGATAATATCGGCGGCCGGACTGAAGGAGGAGGGGAAATCGAGGATGTTGCGAACGGTTGCCGCCCGAAATGAATAGATCGACTGCGCATCGTCGCCAACGACCGTCAGACCACGTCCCCCAGGTTTGAGTGCCATCAACACCGACGCCTGCAGCCTGTTGGTATCCTGGTATTCATCGACCATCACATAATCGAAGCGATTGCCGATATCGTCGGCCAGGTCCGGATCGCTGACCATCTGCGCCCAGTAGAGCAGCAGATCATCGTAATCGAGGACGTTCTGGGCCTGCTTGGCCTCGACATAAGCCGCAAACAATTGCTTCAGTTGCTCTTCCCAAGTCGCCACCCAGGGATAGTGCTGACGCAGGATCTCGTTCAGCGGTGCCTGCGAATTGACCGCACGCGAATAGATCGAGAGACACGTGCCCTTGGTCGGAAAGCGGTTTTCCGTCTTGGAAAAACCAAGCTCGTGACGGGCAAGGTTCATCAGGTCGGCGCTGTCTTCGCGATCATGGATGGTGAAATCCACATTCAGCCCGATCTGCTCGGCATAGATCCGCAGCAACCGCGCGCCGATCCCGTGAAACGTTCCAGACCAGGAAAGCGCGTCGGTAAGGATCCCCGAATTGGAACCAAGCACCTGCTTGCAGATCCGCTCGACACGGCGCGCCATTTCGGATGCTGCCCGCCTTGAAAAGGTCATCAGCAGCATGCGCCGCGGATCGGCCCCGTTGACGATCAGGTGAGCCACGCGATGGGCAAGCGTATTGGTCTTGCCGGATCCGGCGCCAGCGATGATCAGCAGAGGTCCCGCCTCCTGTCCGCCTTCCAGTCCAACGCCGTGTTCCACAGCCTGACGCTGCTGTTCGTTCAGTTTTTCCAGATAGGCAATCGTCATGCCGTGATCCCCGATAAGTGCTTGTCTGTTCTGGCCGTTTTGGTTTGGATGCCAGTCGCTTGTGCGACGTGTTCCCTATTCACCGCCCTGCCCACCGCTGAATCAGCATTGACTCATTGGGAAGAGAAGAACAAATAATGAACATATCAGCCGCGATCACCGCTGGAAAGCCCTGAACAGCATCGACGAGATATCCGCAGCCTATGCTTAATGCCGCCGTCAATCCGACCATTGCAGATCTTCGCGAGCGCATCCAGCGCCTCGAAGGCAGAGCTGTGCGTAAGGGCGAGGTTCTGTCATTCGGCCTTGCCGATATCGATGCCAGGCTGCCCGGCGGTGGGCTTGCTTTCGGTGCCCTGCATGAGGTGGCCGGCGGTGGGGCCGATGCGGTGCATGGAGCAGCGGCCGCTCTGTTTGTCGCCGGAATCGTCGCGCGCACCAAGGGCGACGTGCTGTGGTGCCTGACGCGGCCCGATCTGTTTGCGCCGGCCTTGGCGCAGGCAGGTCTCCATCATGATCGGGTGATCTATGCTGAAGCCGATCGGGAGGAGGATGTGCTGACCAATTTTGAAGAAGGCCTTCGTTTTGGTGGACTTGGCGCTGTCGTTGCCGAGCTGGTGCGCCTGCCGATGACCGCCTCGCGGCGCCTGCAACTGGCCGCCGAAGCTTCAGGAACGATTGGCATTGCGCTTCGACGATGGCGGCGCCCGACGGAGGCCGCCGACTTCGGTCAACCCACGGCCGCCACGACACGGTGGCGCATCAGTGTCCTGCCCTCCGAGCCGCTTCCCGTGCCGGGCATCGGGCGGGCACGGTGGCTGGCGGAATTGATAAGAGCAAGAGCGGGAGAAGCCGCGGAATTTGAAATAGGTGCCTGCGATGCCACGGGTCGTATCAGTCTTTCTCCCCACGCTCGCGACGGACAGGATCAGGCGCGCGGATCCCGGAATTTTGCCTGAAACACCTGTGGTGGTCGTCTCCCGCAGTGGATCGAAACGCACCGTCGCCGCAATCGACACTGCGGCCTTCAAGGCCGGCGTCCGGATCGGCATGCCCGCCGCCAAAGCCCAGGCGATGATATCCGGCCTGCATCTGGTCGATGCCGACCCATTCGGTGATGCCTTGGCGATCGAGCGACTGGCGCTGTGGATGCTGCGCCAATATACGCCTGTTGTAGCAATGGATAGTCCCGACAGCATCGTGATGGATACTGAGGGCGCGGACCATCTGCGCGGCGGCGAGTTGGCGATGCTCACTGGCCTTGTCAACGCTCTGAGAGGTCGCGGCCTTCACGCCCGTGGCGCCATCGCCGATACTTGGGGCACCGCCCACGCCATCGCCCGCGCTGGCCGGCGTGAGGCGATCATTGTGCCGGTTGGAGAAACGGCCCAGGCTGTCGTCAATCTGCCGGTTTCCAGCCTTCGCCTGCCTTCCGACATCGTCAGCGGCCTGACCGAACTGGGGTTCCGAACCGTCGGCGAGCTTTCCGCAACGCCGCGAGCGCCTTTGACATTGCGTTTTGGGCCGGAGGTGGGCCGCCGGCTCGATCAGATTTTCGGACGGCTTGCCGAACCGATCGATCCCATTCGTACCGCTGAGCTCGTCGAGGTGTCCCGGTCGTTCTCCGAGCCTATCGGGGCCGCTGAGACCATCGCCAAATATATCGGCAAGCTGGTGGTCGAACTCTGCGCCGCCTTGGAGGCGCGCGGGCAGGGCGTTCGCCGCGCAGATCTGATTATCTACCGCGTCGACAACACCTTACAGTCCCTGCGTGCCGGAACGGCCAAGCCGGTGCGCGATATCCAGCATCTGACGAAGCTTCTCTGTTCCAGCATCGAGAAGATCGATCCCGGTTTCGGTATCGAAAAACTGTCCCTCACTGCTACCATGATCGAGCCGTTCGAAGAAAAGCAGTCGATCTCCTCGTTGGTCGAAGAGATGATCGTCGACGTCACGCCGTTGCTCGACAGTCTTGGAAATCGCGGTCAGCGCATGTATCGGCTGGCGCCGGTCGAAAGCGACGTTCCCGAGCGCAATGTCGGGCGCGTCTCCCCCGTTTCCGAAAAACTCGGTCAGGCCTGGCCGACCCGCTGGCCCCGGCCGAGCCGGATGCTGGCGCACCCGGAACGGATCGAGGTCATTGCGCTCACGCCCGACCATCCGCCGGCATCCATGACCTGGCGGGGAAAACGCCGGCGCATCAAGCGTGGTGACGGGCCGGAACGGGTATTCGGCGAGTGGTGGGTCCGTTCCTCCGAGATGGAGGCAGTCAGGGACTACTATGCGTTCGAGGACGAGGACGGCAATCGCTTCTGGGTCTATCGCTCCGGCGACGGTGTGGATCCCGCGACTGGAACGGCAAAATGGTTCCTGCACGGGATCTATGGCTGATGCGCTACGCCGAACTCCAGGTCACCAGTCATTTCTCCTTCCTTCGCGGCGCGTCAGGCTGCGATGAACTGTTCACGACTGCCAAGGCACTGGGTATCGAGGCGCTTGGCATCGTCGATCGCAACAGTCTGGCTGGGATCGTGCGTGCCTGGGAGGCGGCCAAGGAAACCGGCGTCCGGCTCGTCGTCGGCTGCAGGCTCGATCTGACAGACGGAATGTCGATGCTGGTTTATCCAACGGACCGGGCGGCCTATTCAAGGCTTTGCCGGCTTCTGTCGCTCGGCAAGGGGCGGGGCGGCAAGGGCAAATGCATCCTCGATCTGTCGGATGTCGCCCTCTATGCTGAAGGCCTGCTCGCTATCCTGATCCCTGACGAGGCCGATGACGCATGTGCCGTCCAGCTGCGTAAGATAAAGGAGATTTTCGGCAACCGCGCCTATATGGCGCTGACGCTGCGCCGGCGGCCCAATGATCAGCTGCGACTGCACGAGCTCAACACGTTGGCGATCCGGCACAAGGTCCGACCTGTTGTCACCAATGACGTGCTGTTTCACGAGCCGGGCAGGCGGCAATTACAAGATGTCGTCACCTGCATTCGCCATCGTACCACCATCGACCGGGCCGGCTTCCTGCGCGAACGGCATGCCGATCGTTTTCTCAAGCCGCCGGAGGAAATGCACCGGCTGTTCAGCCGCTATCCAGAAGCTCTCGCCCGCACCCGCGAGATTGTCGACCGCTGTCGTTTCGACATGAACGAGCTCACCTACCAATATCCGGAGGAAGCAATCATCCCCGGGCTGACGGCGCAGCAGACGTTGGAACAATTCACCTGGGAGGGTGCGCGCGACCGCTTTCCCGAAGGAGTGCCCAATGATGTGGTCAAGACCCTCAATCACGAACTCGACCTGATCCGCAAACTCGATTACGCGCCGTATTTCCTGACGGTATACAGCATTGTCCGCTTTGCGCGATCTCAGGATATTCTTTGCCAGGGTCGCGGAAGTGCCGCCAATTCCGCCGTCTGTTACGTGCTGGGGATTACTGCGATCGATCCGGCCGCAAACGATCTCTTGTTCGAGCGCTTTATCTCGGAAGAGCGCAACGAGCCGCCCGACATTGACGTCGATTTCGAACATGCCAGACGCGAAGAGGTGATCCAGTGGATCTACAAGACCTATGGTCGGCAGAAGGCCGCCCTTTGCGCGACCGTCACCCGCTACCGTGCCAAGGGTGCGCTTCGCGATGTCGGAAAGGTGCTCGGCCTGCCTGAAGACATGATCACAGCTCTGTCGGCCGGCGTCTGGGGCTGGAGCAAGGAGGGCGCCGGCGAAAAGCAGGTCAACGAGCTGAACATGAACATGTCTGACCGCCGCCTGCGGCTGACATTGGAACTGGCGCAACAACTGATGGGCGCACCCCGTCATCTCGGCCAGCATCCGGGCGGCTTTGTCCTGACCAATGACCGGCTCGACGAACTGGTGCCAATCGAGCAGGCCCGGATGGAGGACCGCCAGACCATTGAATGGGACAAGGACGATATCGAGGCGCTCAAGTTCATGAAGGTTGACGTGCTGGCCTTAGGCATGTTGACCTGCATGGCCAAGGGCTTTGCATTGCTGGAAGAGCACAAGGGAGTGAAGCTTGATTTCGCGACCATCGAGCAGGAGGATCCGGCCACTTACGCGATGATCCGCAAAGCCGACACGCTCGGCACGTTCCAGATCGAATCGCGTGCGCAGATGTCGATGCTGCCGCGGCTGAAACCCCAGACCTATTATGACCTGGTGATCCAGGTGGCGATCGTTCGCCCCGGGCCGATCCAGGGCGACATGGTGCATCCTTATCTGAGACGGCGCGAAGGCAAGGAAGCGGTCGTCTATCCCAAGCCGGAACTCGAGGCTGTTCTCGGCAAGACGCTGGGCGTGCCGCTGTTTCAGGAGAGTGCGATGAAGGTGGCGATCGTCTGTGCCGGCTTTACCGCCGGCGAGGCCGATGCGCTCAGGCGCTCAATGGCGACATTCAAGTTCACCGGCGGGGTCAGCAAGTTCAAGGACAAGCTTGTCCAGGGGATGGTGAAGAACGGTTACACAGAAGAGTTTGCCGAGAAGACCTTCTCGCAGCTCGAGGGTTTTGGCTCATATGGCTTTCCCGAGAGCCATGCCGCGTCCTTTGCTCTGATCGCCTACGCCTCATCCTATCTGAAGTGCCATTATCCGGACGTGTTCTGTGCCGCCCTCATCAATGCGCAACCGATGGGTTTCTATGCGCCAGCGCAGATCGTAACCGACGCCCGGGCCCACGGGGTAGCGATCCGGCCAATCTGCATCAATCACTCGCGGTGGGATTGCACGCTCGAAGAGATCGAGGAAACCGACAGCCATGCCGTGCGCCTCGGGATGCGTCTGGTGAAGGGGCTGCCCGAACAGGATGCGGCAAAGATTGCAGTGGCACGTGGCAACGAGCCCTTTGTCTCCATCGATGATATGTGGCGGCGCGCCGGCGTGCCGTCGGCTACCCTGGTCAAGCTCGCCGAGGCCGACGCCTTTCGACCGGACTTGAAACTTGAAAGACGCGATGCGCTCTGGGCGATCAAAGCCTTGCGTGACGAACCCCTCCCTTTGTTTGCTGCGGCCGCCGATCGCGAGCGGGCGGTGATCGCTGAACAGCAGGAACCGGATGTGGCACTTCGGCAAATGACCGAGGGCGCCAATGTTGTCGAAGACTATGGCCATACCAGTGTGACGCTGCGTGCCCATCCGGTCAGCTTCCTGCGAGAGGATCTCACCCGCCGAAACATCGTCACCTGCGCCGAGGCAACCTCGGCGCGCGACGGTCGCTGGTTGATGACAGCGGGGCTGGTTCTGGTCCGCCAAAAGCCGGGCAGTGCCAAGGGCGTCATGTTCATGACGATTGAGGATGAAACAGGGGTCTCCAATATCGTCGTCTGGCCAAGCCTCTTTGAAAAGCAGCGCCGCGTCGTGCTCGGATCCTCGATGATGGCGATCAACGGCAAGATCCAGCGCGAAGGCGGCGTCGTGCATCTGGTGGCGCAACGTATGTTCGATCTGACCCCCGATCTGGCAAGCCTGGGCGAGCGGGATGGTTTCCGGTTGCCGTCAGGACGGGGCGACGAGTTCGCGCATGGTTCACCTGGCAGCCCCGACAGCCGCGAGAGACCGCCAATGGGCGTCAATGTGCGGGAAATTTATGTACCTGACCTGCACATCGACACGCTGAAGGTGAAAAGCCGGAATTTTCCACGCTGAAGGTGAAAAGCCGGAATTTTCAATGAGTCCGGTGCACAGCTACAGAGGAGATGCGGTCAAAAGCAAGGCGACAGGGACGGTGAGCGCCGACGCAGTCAATGCCCACACAGCTGCCAACTTGATCAGGCGCATTTTTCGTGCACGGTCTTCGTTCCACTCGTATGCCATACCCAGTCCTCCTGGCGGCAATGAAGCATTCCGAGGGATTTCAGTCGAGCCCAGAAAAATGGAAGACAGCAGTTCATACTCCACCAAGGCGAAAGAAGTCGTCCCCTATATCAGGTCGGCCATCTGAGCACCGTATGCGATTCAATTAAGGTCCACTTGTGAACGACGGCTTTGTGGGGTCGTTCGGATTGTCCCTGCGAATTTGGTCCACGCCCCGTAACTCTCGGGGATCCGTTTGATAAACTCTCCAATGAGACAGGATCTCGTGACTGAGCAATCTCGGCGCGCCTAGAAAGTCACCGCTCATTGCGTAGTGGAAAAATAATACATTATTTGTTGAAATGATCTATATAATGTTTTACGGATTGCCGAGGTCTTTTTTGGAGAGAAAGTATGCAAGTTTTAAGGTTCAAGGCAGCGGGTCAAGAGCGCGTAGGTGTATTGGATAACGGTAAAGTGTATGATTTGGCCACTCTGGTGCCGGGGACATCGGGAGATATGATTTCTGTCCTTAGAGCTGGACCTGCACTGATGGAGCAGGCGCGGGATGCGCTGCCGGGCGCGGAGGGCGTATCCCTAGAAAATGTGAAGATCCTGTCGCCGATCGAGCGCCCGGGCAAGTTCATTTGCATGGGTCTGAACTATCTCGAACACGTGAAAGAAGGTGGTCGCGACGTCCCCGATTATCCGACTCTGTTCCTGCGCGTTCAAACGAGTTTGCTACCGCCGGATGGCGATATCATTCTTCCAAAGGTTTCGGAGAAGCTTGATTTCGAAGCGGAATTGCTGGTGATTATCGGTAAGGAAGCTCACAATGTTTCACAGGCCGAAGCATTAGATTACGTCTACGGCTACACAGCATTCAACGACGGCTCGTTGCGCGATTACCAGCGCCGCACCACCCAGTGGACGGCCGGTAAGAACTTCGATGCGACCGGTCCTTATGGTCCCGTGATTGTCACGGCGGACGAGCTTCCCGCAGGTGCCGTTGGTCTTTCTATCCGTTCCCGCCTGAACGGCGAGATCATGCAGGACGGCAATACCAGCGATCTGATGTTTAGTGTCGCACGCATAATTTCCTATGCGTCCGAAGTTATGACGCTTGAACCGGGCGACGTCATCGCGACCGGCACCCCGTCTGGTGTTGGCTTTGCGCGCAATCCGCCGGTCTTCATGAAGGCAGGCGATCTCATCGAGATTGAAATCGAGGGCATTCCGACGCTTTCGAACCGGATCGTCACGGCGACCTAGTCCGGAGCCAAGTCTTAAGCCGGCCCGAAAGGGCCGGCTTAACCGGCCTTTTCGAAATAGGCCTCAACGACTGCCAGCGTGCGCTGGTAATGCGCTGTCAAAAGCTTCACAGCTTTGTCCGCATCCCCATCCAGTACAGCATCCGCAATCTCGCTGTGCTCGGCGCTGTAGGTCTGTCGTGCCTGCGGGGAGATTGAGGCGATGTGGCGATAGCGATCCGAGCGCTCGCGCAATTCCTCGCAGAATTCCAATATGATACGCGAATTGCAGGTTATAAGCAGCGCGTTGTGGAAAGCGTGGTGGCGCGGTTCCCATTCGGGGTTTGGCTTCTGACTCTCCTCCTCGAGAAAGCGTGGCGTGCGCGAAAGCCTGTAGAGGTTGATTACAATCCCCTCTTCCCAGGCCTCTGTTCGGTTGCGCATGGCTTCGCGTAGCGCACAGGCCTCCATCAGGCAGCGGCCATGTACGATTTCCCGCCATTCCTCGATCGAAACCGGCGCTACCGAAAACCCGCGTTGGTCTTCCAAGACGACCAGTCCCTCGGACGTGAGGCGATTGAGGGCTTCGCGCACCGGATTGATGGTTGCTTCATATGTCTGGCAGAGCGAGTCGATACGCAACCGCGATCCTGGGGGGAGGGCGCCGGAGAGGATGTCGAGCCTGATGGCCGCAAATACGGCGGACGCTGCGGTGGTCTTGCCGCTGGCGGGACGAGTGGCGGTTTTGACTTGGCTTGTTCTGGACATGGTCACCCTAGGTAAACGCGCGAAATTAGACGAAAATGCATTTTGACATTATTTGAGTCGTATAATACATTATTTTTGAACTTACAGGAGGAGGATATAATATGCACGCTTTGAAATTTGTAAAATGCCTATTGGCTGCATCCATCATCGGTTTGTCCAGCACGGCGTCGGCCAGCGCTCAGGCGGCCAAGGATGTGACCTTCGTTATTGCCAATCCCTCGGCCATCAACATCATTCCGGTCGCAGTTGCCATGGGAGAGGGCTATTTCGCCGAACAGGGTCTGAACGTGAAGGTCGAGGCTCTCAACGGCTCGGGTGCGGTACTTCAGGCGCTGACCGCAGGTCAGGGCCAGATCGGCAACCCGGCTGCCGGTCCGTTCCTCGGTGCACGTGCACGCGGCATCGACATCACCTTCATCTATCGCCTCAATCCGAATAGTTCGCTGAGCATGGTCGTTAAGGAGGAAACGACCGTGCAGAAGCCTGAGGAACTGAAGGGCAAGGTTATCGGCATTGGCACGGCCGACGGCGCAGAGGCATCCTTTGCCCGCTCGATCCTCGGAGATCTGGGAATGGAGGAAGGCAAGGACTATTCTTTCCTCGTCGTCGGTGACGGTGGCCTCGCGACGGCCGGTTTCATGCGTGGCGATATCGATGCCTACGTCGCCGCCACCAGCGATGCTGCCATTCTCAACAGCCGGGGCCTCAAGCTTCGTAACATCACGCCAGAGAAGTTCCGGGTGTTCTTCGGTAACGGTTTTGCAGCCATGGCTGACTATATCGACAAGAATCCGGATGTGATCGAAGGCTTCGGCAAAGCTGTTGTCAAAGGTGCTCTCTTCGCCGCTGATGCCGCCAATATCGAGAAGGTCATCGATCATGCCGCAGCCGTGAATCCGCAGGAAGGCGAAGACCGTGATTTCTCCAAGGCGCTGATCGAGCAAATCGTCGTTCGCCAGACCCCGTTTGATCCGGCCAAAGGCTATGGCTATCAGGATCTCGAAGCCTGGCAGGCCTGGCAGGAGAGCCTTGTTTCGTCGGGTGAGCTCAAGGAGCCGCTGCCGGACCTCAACGCCATCTACACCAACCGTTTCGTTGAAGCCTGGAATGCGAAATGATGACGGCTCAACTCGCAAAGGAAAAGGGCGCGCTGTTGGCGCCCTCCATCTACAGTCTCCGCGGCGTCGACAAGGTCTATGCGCGCCGCAGTCTCGTCGCCCTCGAAAATATCAATCTCGATTTGCGCAAGGGCAGCTTTTACTCGGTTATCGGCTCGTCCGGTTGCGGCAAGTCCACTTTGCTCAAGATCATGGCGGGACTGACCTCGCCGACGGCGGGCAGTGTGGTCCTGGCCGGCAAACCAGTTGTCGGGCCGCGCCGGGATATCGGCATGATGTTCCAGCAAGCCACGCTCTTTCCATGGCTGACGACCATAGACAACATCTTGCTGCCGATCCGTATCCGCGACGGCAAGACGGCGGCCCGCGCCAAGGCGGGTGACGCCCAGGCGTTGCTAGATCTGGTCGGACTGAAAGGCTTCGAGAAGTCCTTTCCCTTGGAACTCTCAGGTGGCATGGCGCAGCGCGCGGCAATCTGCCGTATGTTGATCACCGAACCCGCCGTGTTGTTGCTCGACGAGCCGTTCAGCGCGCTGGACGAACTGGTACGCGATTTCATGAATATGGAACTCCAGCGTATCTGCATGGAACGCGATGCAACGGCATTCCTTGTGACGCACTCGATCGCGGAGGCAATTATCCTGTCCGACACCGTATTCGTCATGGGCACAAGGCCGGGCAGGATAATCGAGGCGGTCCATGTTGATCTGCCACGTCCCCGCACGCTCGACATGGTCACAAGCCCTGCCTTCGGGCGCTATGTGGCTCATATCCGCAATCTGCTAAGTCAAGGATCACGCTCATGAGCACGATTGATACGCACGGGTCTGGCGCTCCCGTGGAAAGTACGGTCTGGAAGGAAGAGGTTTCCCTGATCGATAGCATTCCGCGGCCTCTTGCCATCTTCGGGCTGGGCTTCATGGTCGTGTTGATCTGGCACTTCGCGACCGCCACCGGTGTCGTTTCCAACATCATCCTGCCGTCACCGCTGGAAACCTGGCACGAGATTGTCTTCGTCGGCACCAATCTCGTAACCGGTGGGTACATGCTGGCGGCCTTGTGGATCACTATGCAGGAGGTCCTGATCGGTTTCGTTTTGGCAACGCTGATCGGTATTGGCCTTGGCGTTCTGGTTGGCGAGACCCGTTTCGGAGAACGGGCCGTGATGCCCTATCTGATCGCTATCGACACCATGCCCAAGATTGCATTCGCGCCGCTCTTCGTCGCCTGGCTCGGTTTCAATATATCCTCGAAAGTCGCACTCGCGACGTTCGTTTCCGTATTCCCTATCCTTGTGGGCACGGCGGCTGGCCTCAACAGTGCCGATCGCAATGCTTTGAACCTCTTCCGCACCATGGGCGCCTCGCGCTGGCAGACGCTTTTGCATATGAAGATGCCGGCGGGTTTGCCGCATATCTTCACCGGACTAAAGATTGCTTCGCTGAGCGTGATGGCGGGGGCCATCACCGGCGAATTTCTCGGCGGCGGCAAGGGTTTCGGCGAGATGATCCGTGTGGCGGCTTCGCAGCTCCACACGCCGCGTGTCTTCGCGCTCATCCTCTACCTTAGCCTTCTCGGCCTCGCCATGTTCGGCACCGTGAGCCTCATCCAGCGAAAACTGGTATTTTGGCACAAGGACAGCCGCGATGTTGGCGAATAGCCCACACCACATTCTGACACTCTGGAGTTTTTCAATGCCCCGTATCGTGGAAATCCGGGAGGTGACGAAGCCAATTTCGTCGCCGATCCGCAACGCTTATATAGACTTCTCCAAAATGACATCGAGCCTGGTTGCAGTGATCACGGATGTGATCCGCGACGGAAAACCGATTGTCGGTTACGGGTTCAACTCCAACGGCCGCTATGGTCAGGGAGGCCTGATCCGCGAGCGATTTGCCGATCGTATTACAACTGCCGATCCGCAGACGCTGCTCGACGAGACCGGCGATAACATCTCGCCCGAGAAGGTCTGGGCGGCGATGATGACCAATGAGAAGCCGGGTGGTCACGGCGAGCGCTCGGTCGCGGTTGGGACCATAGACATGGCGGTGTGGGACGCAGTCGCAAAGATCGCCGGAAAACCGCTTTTCCGCCTGCTGGCGGAGCGTGCGGGCCGCGAGGCCAATCCCAAAGTGTTCGTCTATGCAGCCGGGGGCTACTATTATCCCGGAAAGGAAAATTCGGCCCTACAACAGGAAATGCGTTGCTATCTCAACCGCGGCTACAACGTGGTGAAGATGAAGATTGGCGGGGCCTCTGTGGACGACGACGCCCGACGCATCGAAGCTGTGCTGGAAGAGATCGGCTCCGAAGCGCAGCTCGCCGTGGATGCCAATGGCCGTTTCGATCTGGAGACGGCGATCGCATATGCCAAGATGCTGCGCCAGTTCCCGCTGTTCTGGTACGAGGAGGCCGGCGATCCACTCGATTATCAGCTCCAGGCGGCACTTGCCGAGTTTTATCCGGGTGCCATGGCGACGGGCGAAAACCTCTTCAGCATGCCGGACGCGCGCAATCTCATCCGCCACGGCGGCATGCGGCCTGATCGCGATTGGCTGCAGTTCGACTGCGCTCTCTCCTACGGACTTGTCGAATATCTTCGCACGCTCCAAATGCTCAATGACCACGGTTGGCAGCCCTCGCGCTGCATTCCTCATGGGGGCCATCAAATGTCGCTCAACATCGCAGCCGGCCTCGGGCTCGGTGGCAACGAAAGCTATCCAGACCTGTTCCAGCCCTATGGCGGCTTTCCCGACGGGGTTGCGGTGGAGGACGGCCACATCGTGATGCCTGACATTGCTGGCATTGGCTTCGAGGGTAAATCCGACCTTATTCGCGAGATGCGTGCATTGTCCGCGTAGGACGAAGTCGTGCAGCCCCCCGTAAGCTATGGGAGGCTGCCTTTACTATGGTGGCATGTTTCAGCAGACAGTCGCTCCGCTTCCATTTTTTGCTGCGCCGATAGCAAAGAGCCGATTTTGGAGGCCTTCGGGCTCCTGGCCTTGAGCACTGATTTCGAGCGATCCGGCAAACGCCGAAGCGCTACACCCGGCCGACCCCTTGATTGCCGGTTTTTCTCAAGCGATCTGACGAATTAGCTCGGTCTACTGTATCAGTGAAGCCAAGGGCACGACCTAGGAAGACAAATACCGACCGGAATGTGATCACAAGGTCAAGGGTGCGCTTCTCTCAAGGCCGAACCCTTGGCTTGGCCGGCAAACGCCTGATCCAGACTTTGATTGTGTACCGTGTTTCGGAAATAAACGAATTATTGTCGACCCATTACTCCGTAGGAGCGCCACTACGACGGAGGCCCTCCGTGGAGAAAAAAAGCTAAAGGTTGCAGACCCGCAGCATCTCCCAGAACAGTCGTGGGTGTCGCAGATCGGGGAACGCCAAAACCGTCCGAGCCATGAGCTACAGCGGAAATGGTGGCCCTGCAACGCAAGGCCGAATATCTTGTTCTATGCGACGTGCTTGCAGAGCGTAAGACGCTGGATAATACGCAGCGCCGAACGCGCACACGCCGATAAGCTCCGGACTCCAATTGCCGACCATCGTTTGCCCTGATATTTGTAATGCCATGTCAAACTTCATTGACTTTTCAATGGAGAAGGCGGAAATTAAGATTACAACAATTTGGGACTAGCGATGCTGGCGATTCTTGCCGACGATCTGACGGGTGCGTTGGATAGTGGCGCCCCGTTCGCGGGGCGGGGGATGCATGTGGAAGTGGCTCTGGCAACGGGGGCCATTAGCAGTGCACTTCGCGAGGCTCCGGACGTACTTTCGATCAATCTAGGCTCACGCGAGATTGGCGCTCTGGCCGCGCAGCGGCAAGTCGAGAGGGCACTTGCTGCACTGCCAGCAGGAGTACGGCTCTTCAAAAAGGTCGACTCGCGTCTCAAGGGGCATATTGCGGCCGAGCTCGATGCAATGTCCTTTCGATCAGCTCTGGCGGCGCCAGCGATTCCTGCATTTGGGCGCGTCGTGAAAGATAGCTGTGTGACGGGTTTTGGGGTGGACACGCCGATTTCCATTGCAGAAAAGCTCGGACACCACGCTGCTTTTACTAACATTCCCGATATGTCCAATCAGAGCGAGATGCATACGTGGCTTGATCATTCGGAGAGCTCTGGTGACGATCTTCTGATCGGAGCGCGGGGCTTGGCCGAAGCGCTTGCGGAAAGACTCAGCGGCAAGGCGGCAGCGCAGACTGCCGAGATACCCAGAGGTAGGGCGCTTTTTGTCATTGGATCCCGCGATCCAATTACCCTTGCCCAGATCGAGGCGCTTTGCGAGACTGTTGAGCTTCACTACCTGCCCGCGTCCAACGGTCGCCTTACCGGGAGAAGTGATCGGTCCGATGGCAGTGTGATCACCCTTGTGCAGGCCGTGCCGGGAGAGGACGCCGTAAACGCTCATGATGTTTCGCGTAATCTCGCCGAAAGTGTGTATCCAGATTTAACCGCCAACGCCTCGACAATACTTCTTTCGGGCGGGGCGACGGCGGAGGGCGTGCTTGAAAGGATGGGTATTACGCGCTTTCGTTTGCTGGGGGAATGTATGCCCGGTCTGGGTTTGGCTCACGCCCATGGACATTGCATTATTGCAAAATCCGGGGGATTTGGGCATCCGAATACATTGAAAGAGATCGCGAGCATACTGCTTCGCAATATGGGATGACAGATGGGATTGGAGAGCGGAGCAACACGCAGGAGCCTCGGCGATCTTGTATTCGAACGCATGCACCGGGCAATCAAGTCCGGCGCGTACCAGCCCGACGAACGTCTGCCGACAGAACACGATCTCGCAATTGAGTTCGAGGTGTCCCGCCCCATCATCCGAGAAGCCCTTAGACGTCTTCGCGAACAGGGATTCATCTATTCGCGCCGCGGGGCGGGCAGTTTCGTGCGCGCCGTCGGAATGCGCCAGCCGCTGGGCTTCGGCCAGCTGGAAAATGTCGCCGATCTTCTCAACTGCTACGAATTCCGCCTGACGGTCGAGCCCGCGGCGGCAGCCGCAGCGGCGGAGCGTCACGACGCGGGTACGCTTTCGGCCATTCGCCAGGCACTTGAACTCATGCGCGACGCCACCAACCGGCAATCTCACCGTGAGGATGCGGACTTCCAGTTCCATCTCGCCATCGCGCGGGCGGCGCAAAACAGCTATTTCTTCACCGCCATGGAAGCGCTGAAGGACCACATCGCCGTAGGCATGCGCTTCCACGGCGCCTCCGTCAAACGGGAGACTGCCGGCCTGACGCGGGTCTTCGGCGAGCATGAGGCAATCGCTGAAGCCATCGCCATTCGTGACGGGTACAAGGCAAGGCAACTGATGCTCGACCATCTTACGGGGTCACGCGAACGCCTCTTCCAGGCAACCAAATAAACGCAAAATCCCGGCAGAGCCGGGATTTTTGGTTCGTGGCGATGTTTGCCGGAAGGTTTGGGAAAGGCGATAAGTTTCAGGCGGCGGCCCGGTAGATCGCCAGTACATCCTCGACACTCATGTCGATGGGATTGTTGTCCATCAGGCGACGGTTGGCATGGGCCTCGCTTGCGTAAAGCGGCAAGTCGTCGGGCTTGGCACCATGGGCGCGTAGCGACATTTCGATGCCGAGATCACGGCAGAAGCCGTGCGCGGAATTGAAGAGGTTTTCAGCGGAAAGGCCTTCGCCGAGGCCAAGTGCGCTGGCGACCTCGGCCGTCTTGGCTGCCGCCACCGGCTGGTTGAAGGCCAGGACGTGAGGGAAGATGATGGCGTTGGCAAGCCCGTGCGGCAGGTGGAGCCGCGTGCCGAGCGGATAGGCGATGGCATGGCCGGCGGCGGTGTTGACCGGACCGAGGCAGATACCGCCATAATAGGAGGCGAGCATCAGTCCTTCGCGGGCTTCGGTATCAGCGCCATCTCGCACCGCGCGGGCGAGATATTTTCCGACCAGCCGGAAGCCCATGCGGGCAAAGTCGTCGATCATCGGATGGGCACGGCGATTGGTGAAGGCCTCGACGCAGTGCGCCATGGCATCGACGCCGGTCGCGGCCGTCACCGCCGACGGCACGGAATAGGTCAGTTCGGGATCAAGAACCGCGAAATCGGCGATCATATGAGGGCTTTCGACCGCGACCTTGTTGCCCTTGACTGGATCGGTAATGAGGGCGCGGATGCCGGCTTCGGAGCCGGTGCCCGCAGTCGTGGCGACCTGAACGAGGCGCGAACGGCGGCCGGCGACCCGGTTCGGGCCGGCGACGTCGGAAAGGGTCTGTTCGCCGTCCCAGAGCGCGGCGACGAGCTTTGCGACATCGAGCACCGAGCCACCGCCGAGGCCGACGATGAGATCTGGCCTGCACTGACGGGCAGCGGCAAGGGCCGCATCCAGAGTTGCGGTATCCGGCTCTCCGGGGATCGCGTCGAACAGCGTGATGCGACCGGAAAGCTTCAGCCGGTCGGCAAAACCCGCGGTGATCGGCGTGGCGATGACCAGCACAGAAGCGGTATTGGCCGCCCAGAGGCCGACCTCGGCGATCGTACCGGCGCCGACGGCGAGCCGGCGGGGCTGGTGGAGCGTGATGGAAGCGATGGTCATGGCGTCATCCTCGCTTGGCGGCGCCCGACACCAGCTTGCGGGCGTAGGCGATGGCGGAATTCATGTTGCCGTGATCGGCGATACCCTTGCCGGCGATGTCGAAGGCGGTGCCATGGTCGACCGAGGTGCGGTCGATCGGCAGGTCCACAGAGACGTTGACGGCGGTGTCAAAGGCTACGAGCTTGATCGGGATGTGTCCCTGATCGTGATATTGCGCCACGACGAGATCAAAGACGCCGGAATAGGCGCGGTAAAACACGGTATCGGCCGAGATAGGGCCATAGGCGTCGATGCCTTCGGCGCGGGCGGCGGCGACGGCGGGTGCGATCTGGTCGTCATCCTCGGTCCCGAAAAGGCCGTTTTCGCCGCAATGGGGATTGATCCCGGCGACCGCGATCTTCGGGGCGGCATAGCCGGTGCGCTTTAAATGGTCGTTACCGGCGCGGATCGTTGCCAGAACCCGTTCGGTCGTCGCCCGCCGGATTGCCTCCTGCAGCGAGACATGGGTCGAAACGTGAATGACCTTGAGGCGCTCGGAGGCGAGCAGCATATAGGCGGCGTTCGAGCCGGTGAGGCTGCGCAGCATGCCAGTGTGGCCGTCATAATGATGTCCGGCAAGGTTCAGAGCTTCCTTGTTGATCGGTGCGGTGACGATGCAGCCGATCACGCCAGCCTCGGCATCGCGCACCGCTTTCTCGATGAAGCGGAACGCGGCATCGCCGGCGACGGAGCTGAGTGTGCCGAAGGGCAGGGGCGCACCCTCAATCGGCAGGTCTACCACGAAGGGGGCGAGGTCGATATCGATGCCGAGGGTGGCGCGTGCCGCTTCCAGCGTGACAAGGTTCCCATAGATGCGGATTGCCGATTGCTCTTCCGGCGTCATGCCGCAAAGCGCGCGCACCGAAATCTCGGGGCCGACGCCGCAAGGGTCGCCCATGGTTATGCCAATGATTTTGCTCATGAAAGCCTCCGTGCGTCTGTGCTGTCCCAGCCGGGAGCCAGACGGACATATTTGATTGCGCGCCGGTGATAGGTGTAGGCGAGGTGCAAGGTGCCGTCTGCCTCGGCCAGCAGCCAGGGATAAGACATCTCCTTGTTTCGCCCATCGGTCGAATCGTTGGAAAGGCAGGTACCGGGCCCGTCCTCGATCAGAAGACGGGTTGCAAAGGTCTTTCCGCCATCGTCGGATAAGCAGACGGCGAGTGGCGCGCGCGGCACGCCCCAGACGGGAACGCAGCCGCCGGCGGGATCGGCGTCGGGACGATCGTCGTTCTCGCCCAGTTCGTCATAGAGCGACGCACGGCGCTCGCTCGACTGGGCAGCGTTCACCGGATTGCAGATCATCGCCACGCGGCCGTCCCCAAGCCTGATTGCGGCAATCGACGAGTTGTTGTTCGGCACGTCCGTCGCTTCCGGCGCCGACCACGAACGGCCACCGTCGCAGCTTTCCGTGCGGTAGACGAAATCGGCCTGGCGGCGGCGGAAGAAGGCGGCGATCTGCTGTCCCTCCAATGCGACCGGCGACATATGCACGCAACCGAGGGAGTGGGCGAGGTCGTCGAGCTGCCAGGTCTCGCCGCCATCGCGTGAAACGCCGACAGCGGCAGTGTCGTGACTGCCGTTCCATTTCTGTCCGGGCCGCTGGGTGCAGCGGAAGATCGGCAGGAGCCATGCTCCGTCGTCTCGCACCACAAGCGGCGCCCGAACGAAGCAGCCGGGCGGCAGGTTCAGATAACGGCCTTCCGCTGATGTTAGCGCAGTCGGATCGGACGGGCTGCGGGAAACCTGCGTCATGCGGATACGGCATTCGTCCTGATTGCCCGAGGGCTGGGATGTATGGAAGAGCCACAGCCCGCCATCCGGCGCGGTGAAGAATACCGGGTTCTGCTCGGAATGTGCGGGGTCGAAGCTCAGGCGCTGCGGATCGCCCCAACGTGTTGCTCCCATTGGCAGCACGCAGGCGTAGATCGAGATATCCGATTTGCCTTCAAGTGTGCCGCCGAACCATGCGCAGACGAGCGCGCCGTCGGACAGGGCGTGCAGGAAAGCTGCATGATTCTGAATCATCGGTGACGGCAGCATTGCTTCCATGCGCCCTGGCAGTGTGCTTTCAAGCCCGCCATTCATGTGGCGCGCGATTTCTTTGGGATCCATGTGCTCCTCCTGCATGCCGCAAACATCGCTGAATTTACAAAGTTGTCAAGTTTTAGAATGTCTTTTTTTTAAAAAGTTTAGCAGTGTCGTAGTGGTAAGTATATGAAAAAACAGGTTACTTTGTTTGATTGAAATAGGAATTGACTTTACAGGGCAAATTAATTTGACAAACTCTAACGAAAATACGATGGTCAGGACAACCCGGACGGAGGACGCCGGAGAGGAGAAATTGCATGCCGGCGGCCGGTCGCCTTCGCCACGCGTGGCGGTGGCCGGCCCATCTGTTGCGCGGCGGTGATCTCCGCGCGATCTGGAAAAGTAACATCAGCCTGAACACGATTTCACTAGGGAGGAAAGACCGTGAAGAGAATGTTTGTTTTGGGTGCCCTCATGCTGGGCTCCGCCTTATCGCCGGCCTATGCCGGATCGGGACCGATTAAGATTGTCCTTCCAGAAGAGGCCGACCTGCTCGAGCCTTGCATGGCAACGCGCTCCAACATCGGCCGCGTCATCATGCAAAATGTCAGTGAAACGCTGACGGAGCTCGATGTGCGTGGCGGTACTGGCGTACAGCCGCGCCTCGCCGAAAAGTGGGAGCAGAATGCAGACGGCAGCTGGCGCTTCCACCTGCGTCAGGGCGTAAAGTTCTCCGACGGAACTGGTTTTGACGCGAAGGATGTCAAGCACAGCTTCGACCGCATCATGAGCGACAAGATCACCTGCGAGTCCCGTCGCTATTTCGGCGGCATGACTGTCACGCCGACGGTCATCGATGACAACACCATCGATTTCAAGGCTGATCCGGTCCAGCCGATCCTGCCGCTGCTTCTTTCGCTGGTCACCATCGTGCCCGAAGAGACGCCGCTGGAGTTCATCCGAGAGCCGGTTGGTACCGGGCCGTACAAGCTCACCAACTGGACGCCTGGCCAGCAGATCGTCCTTACGAGCCGCGACGATTACTGGGGTCAGAAGCCTGACGTAACGGAAGCTACCTATCTGTTCCGCGCCGATCCCGCTGTCCGCGCCGCCATGGTCCAGGCCGGGGAAGCCGACCTTTCACCGTCGATTTCACAGAATGAGGCCACCAATGCGGCAACTGATTTCTCATATCTCGACAGCGAAACCGTCTATCTGCGCATCGATCACAACATCGAGCCTCTGAACGACGTCCGCATCCGTCGAGCATTGAACCTTGCTGTTGATCGGCAGGCCTTCCTTGGTACGCTGCTGCCAGACAGCGCACTGCTCGCCACAGCTATCGTACCGCCTCCGACGCTTGGCTGGAACCCAGACGTCAAGGTGCCGGCATATGATCCCGAAGCCGCCAAGAAGCTGATCGAGGAGGCCAAGGCGGATGGCGTCAAAACCGATACGCCAATCACCATCATTGCTCGTTCGGCCAATTTCCCGAACGTGACCGAAATCATGGAAGCGATCCAGCAACAACTGCAGGAAGTCGGCCTCAAGGTCGAACTGAAGTTCGTTGAAGTCGCCGAACACGAGCAATATTATTCGAAGCCCTTCGCCGAAGGTCGCGGTCCCCAGATTGTCGCCGCCATGCACGACAACTCGAAAGGCGATCCGTCGTTCTCGATGTTCTTCAAGTATGCGACCGAGGGTACGCAGTCCGGATTCTCAGACCCGAAGGTCGACGACCTGATCAAGCGTGCGTCCGCAGCCGTCGGCGACGAGCGTGCAAAGCTCTGGTCGGAACTGATCGCCTATGTGCATGATGATGTGGTTGCCGATGTGCTTCTCTTCCACATGGTTGGTTTCTCGCGTGTTTCCGAGCGTTTGGACTTCAAGCCGACGATGGCGACAAACTCTATGCTCCAGCTCTCCGAGATCAAGATCAAGTAATCGTCGGGCGGTATACCCGCCTGTTCCAAGGCAAGTGATGCGGCGGGATCATCCCGCCGCACAGTTTTCTCCGAGGACGCCATGCTAAGTTTCATCCGAAAACGCGCCGTGGCCAGTTTGATCTCGCTGATCGGACTAGTGGTCATGGTCTTCTTCCTCTCTCGCCTGACCGGTGACCCGGCGGCCTTGTTCCTGCCGGTCGAAGCGTCCGAGGAGATGAAGAACCAGTTCCGGGAACTGCATGGCCTGAACGATCCCCTGTTGGTGCAGTTCGGGCGGTATGTCGGCGATATCGTGACCGGGGATCTTGGGGAATCCCTGCGCAAGGCGCGGCCGGCGCTGAATGTAGTCCTTGAAGCCTTCGTCTGGACGCTCTGGCTCGCGGTCATCACTATGAGCCTCGTGACGGTTGCAGCGATTGTCGTCGGCTCCCTCGGCGCTTTCCGTGCCGGAGGTTTCTTCGACCGTTTTTCCTCAATCGTGTCCTTGATCGGGGCGTCGGTTCCCGACTTCTGGCTGGCGATCGTCGCCATCGTTGTCTTCGCCGTGAACCTCGCCTGGCTGCCGACATCGGGTACAGGCACGATCTGGCACTGGATCCTGCCGATTGGGGTGCTCTTCGTCCGGCCGTTCGGCATCATCGTGCAGGTGGTGCGCGGCTCGATGATCACAGCGCTCTCCTCTGCCTATGTGAAGACGGCACGGGCCAAGGGCGTCAAATCGACCCCCATCATCTTTGTGCATGCTCTGCGCAACGCCATGCTGCCAGTCATCACCGTTATCGGCGACCAGGCGGCCAGCCTCCTGAACGGCGCCGTCATTATCGAGACGATCTTCGGCTTTCCGGGGGTGGGCAAGCTGATGATCGATTCCATCCTGCAGCGAGACTTCAACGTGGTGCTGGCCGCGATCCTCGTGACAGCTCTGGCGATCTTCCTGATGAACCTGCTGATCGATCTCGCCTATGCGCTGCTTGATCCCCGAATCCGGCATTGAGGAGAGCGTGATGTCCATGGAAGCCAATGCCATCAGCGGCGAGCCGCCCTTCTATAAGCGCATGTTCCGCATGCTGCTCGCCGACAAGTTCGCGCTCTGTGCGGCGATCTTTCTTCTGTTCGTTCTCGTGATGGCCGTGATCGGTCCGAGCTGGCTCGGGGATCTTGCCACCAAGCAGAACCTGCGCGGCCGCAACACGGCTCCCTTCGACTTCGAGAAGGCCTGGGTATGGTGGATGGGGGCCGATGCGCTCGGCCGGCCGCTGCTTGCCCGCATTATCGTCGCCACGCAGAACACCATTGTGGTCGCGGCCGGCGCCGTGCTGATCTCGTCCGTGGCCGGAACGATTCTCGGCCTGATCGCCGGCTTCTCGTCACCGCGCGTGAACCAGGTGATCATGCGGCTGGCCGACGTGATCATGTCCTTCCCGTCGCTGCTGATTGCCGTCATCGTGCTCTATATCCTGGGTTCCTCCATCCTCAACCTGATGATGGTGCTCGCCATCACCCGCATTCCGGTCTATCTGCGCACGACACGGGCCGAAGTACTCGAAATTCGAGAGCGTATGTTTGTCCAGGCGGCTCGCGTCATGGGTGCTTCCAGCAAGCGTATCCTGTTCCGGCATATCCTGCCGGTGGTTTTCCCGACCCTCACTACTCTCGCCACCCTCGATTTCGCCTATGTGATGCTCGCGGAAAGCGCACTCTCATTCCTCGGCATCGGTATCCAGCCGCCAGAAATCACCTGGGGCCTGATGATCAGCCAGGGGCGGCAGTATCTGACCAATGCCTGGTGGCTGTCCTTTTGGCCGGGGCTGGCGATCATCCTGACAACGATGTCGCTGAACCTCCTGTCGAACTGGATGCGGATCGCGCTCGATCCGGTGCAGCGCTGGCGCCTGGAAATGAAAGGGGCCAAGAATGGCTGACCATCTGCTCGAGGTCCGGAACCTCTCGGTCGAATTCCATACGGTGGGCGGCATCGTGAAGGCCGTTTGCGACATATCCTATCATCTCGACCGTGGCGAAACGCTCGCCATCCTCGGCGAAAGCGGATCGGGGAAGTCGGTCTCGTCGTCGGCGATCATGAATCTCATCGACATGCCACCGGGGCGCATCAGTTCCGGAGAGATCCTGCTTGACGGCGTCGACCTCCTTAGGATGCCGCTGTCCAAACGGCGCGAAATCAATGGTCGCCGAATTGCGATGATTTTTCAGGATCCACTCAGCCACCTCAATCCGGTCTATACCGTGGGCTGGCAGATCCGCGAGGCACTGACCACGCATGGCACGGATGCTGCCAAGGCCCAGGCCGAAGCGCTCAGGCTTCTCGGTCGGGTCGGTATTCCTGACCCCGTCCATGCCCTGAACAAGTATCCGCATGAGTTCTCCGGTGGCCAGCGCCAGCGGGTGATGATCGCGATGGCCTTGGCACTGCGTCCCGATCTCCTGATTGCGGACGAGCCGACGACCGCGCTCGATGTCACCGTTCAGGCCGAGGTTCTAGCTTTGCTCAAGGAATTGCAACGCGAGACTGGCATGGCGGTTCTTATCATCACGCACGATCTCGGCGTCGTCGCCGAGATTGCGGATCGTGTCGTGGTGATGGAAAAGGGCGTTCTGGTAGAGACAGGTACGGTGCGGGAGGTCTACAAGAACCCGCAGCATCCATACACGAGGAAGCTGATTGCGGCTGCGCCCGGCAAGGGTGAGATGCACGAACCGCGGAAGGGTGCCGAGCCCGTCCTGAGCGTGCGCGACGTGCGCAAGAGCTACGGCGCGTTCGCGGCCCTCAAGGGCGTATCCTTCGACCTTCTGGCCGGTGAGACGCTCGCGGTGGTGGGAGAGAGCGGCTCTGGAAAATCGACACTCGCCCGTATCCTGTTGCGCCTCGACGAGCCGGATTCCGGCTCGGCCCTGTGGAAGGGCAGGGATCTCTTCACCCTGTCTCCGGCGGAACTCTACAAGCTGCGCCGCGATCTTCAGATGGTCTTTCAGGACCCGACGCAGTCGCTCAATCCGCGCATGACCGTCTACCAGCTCATCTCAGAGGCCTGGATCATCCACCCCGACATCCTGCCCAAGGCAAGGTGGCGCGCGCATGTGGCCGAACTGCTCGCCCAGGTGGGCCTCGGGCCGGAACACATGGCGCGCTATCCGCACCAGTTTTCCGGTGGACAGCGCCAGCGCATCGCAATTGCCCGAGCGCTCGCGCTCGAGCCGCAGCTGATCATCTGCGATGAAGCTGTTTCGGCGCTGGACGTCTCGGTCCAGGCACAGGTCATCGCGCTTCTCGACAAGCTGCGCAAGGAGATGGGGATTGCCTTCATCTTCATCGCCCACGACCTGCCGGTGGTGCGCGATTTTGCTGACCATGTCATGGTCATGCAGAACGGCAATGTCGTGGAAGCTGGCACTGTCCGTCAGGTGTTTGACGCGCCGCAGCAGAATTACACCCAGGCCCTTCTCGCTGCAGGGCTCAATCCCGACCCCGACGTGCAGGCCGCCCACCGGGCCGCCCGCCTTCAGCAGGCGTCCGATGCCGCCACATCCAAAGGAATATCTTAATGTCAAAACAAGCCTTCGTGGCCCTCGTGACCTGCTTCAACGAGGACGAAACCGTCAACTACCAGGCGACCCGTGCGCAGGTTCGCCGTCAGGTCGGGGCCGGCAACAACATCATGTGCGCCGGCACCAACGGCGATTTTACCGCGCTCACCTTCGAGGAAAAGGTGCGCCTGACCGAAGAAGTAGCCGAAGAAATAGCTGGCCGCGTCAAGTTGATCGTCAATGCCGGCATGCCGGCAACCTTCGAAACAGTGAAGCTTGCACGTGAATTCGACCGGATCGGCGTCGATGGCATCGCGGTCATTACGCCCTTCTTCATCGCCTGCACACAGGACGGCCTTATCCGCCATTTCTCGACCGTCGCCGATGCGGTTTCGACACCCGTCTATCTCTATGACATTCCGGCGCGCACGCAAAACCATATCGAGCCCGATACGGCGCGCACGCTTGCCAGTCACGGCAACATCGCTGGCATCAAGGATTCTGGCGGCTCCCAGAAAACGCTGGAGGAATATCTCGCCGTCGCCAAGGATATGGATGGTTTCGAGGTCTATTCAGGCCCTGACCATCTGGTCCTGTGGGCCTTGCAAAACGGGGCGGCAGGCTGCATTTCCGGTCTCGGCAACGCTATGCCGCAGGTGCTGGCGCGCATCCTCAACTACGTCAATACCGGCGATATCTCAGAGGCGGAGCGCCAGCAGGCCATTTTTGCTGCTTTCCGCACCGATCTCTATGCGCTGGGATTTCCACCGGCTCTGGTCAAGCGCGCGCTTTATCTGCAAGACGCGTCGGTCGGTGCCAGCCGACAGCCGGCCCTCCTTCCCGATGCGGCGCAGGATGCGAAGATCGCGGACATCCTACGGCGCTACCAGCTCCTCTAGGATGGCTAGGGCCGACTGGCTGCGCTCCGGACCGGTTGATTCTTAGGGTACTCTGAACGCGCACTTTCCAATCCCCGCGACCTATCCGCCTCGGGTATCGATCCATGCGCGCGTCTGCTCAAGAACCTCCTCTGACAGTTCAGGATCGTTGACCGCTCAGGCTAGGATGACTGCCCCTACCATAGCAACCCAGCTCCCGATCGCTGCGCGGCGGTTGTCGGCTGAACCCCGATCCGGCAGCGCCTGCTGAATACGGGCGATTTGGGCGTGCAGACCTTCGGTCATGGCAGCTTTCGCGGCCGGCGTCTGGTGACGTATTGCAGCAGCCAGACCCGCCGTCGGGCATCCATTGCCGGGATTATCCCGGTGACGAGGCGCCAGATGGGAACGAACGAAATCGCTGAAATCGCCGTTTCCGGTACTATCTGCTGCAAGCGCGTGCGCCAGCGTATGCGCCACCAGATCATCCTTTAAGTTGAAGTGTCCGCAAAAGCCGCCATGGTGGCGATCCTCTATCGCGAGCCGGAGCTGCTGTCTCACGCGACTGCTCCACGGTTCCGCAACCGGCCGTATCAACGTGGCAAACTATTTCCTCGTCAGACATGCATTTGAGGATTTCGTCGGTACTATTGCTATACTCCGCCAATGGGTTGTCTGCCTCCTAGATCACATGATCGGCTCGAACGGAACGCGGTGGACGCGCATCACCCGCTGGATCTGCTTTGGCCGGTTGGTGGCGTGCCTGTGAAACGCATTGCAGCCTCCGTTCCGGTCGCGGGTGGCCAGGTCAATTTCATTCAGAGTGACCAGCCCTTCGATCGGTCTGTAAAAATGCCCGAATGTCCTGGCTCAACGGGGAAGTCGCATATCGAAAATGAGCTGAATGTGACCGGTCAGCATCGATTGCACACTCTCCATGACTGCGCTTTCCGCGACCCCGTCTCCAAATCGCCGGTCGATGGTCGAACATCATCATCGCGTGATGATTCGCCTTGCCGTGATGCCATGTTGCTCGCCAAGATTTTGTGATCTTCCAATGGTCTCCTTGTCTTGGGTGCGGGGTACCCTGAACGCAGCTTTGTCAGAAGCATTATGCGGAGCGCGGTCTGGGCGAAGCTCGCGAAGGTGATGCGATATCTTTCGAAGATATCCAATGTGTCCTCGGACCGGATATGCATCCGGGCCTCAGGTGTCTGCCTGCAGCGTAAGCTGTGACGGGCGTGAAATTCGATTTTCTTTCATCTGAGGGCGCTCGGGAACCAAAGGTACGTGTTCATTGTTCCCACCGCCTGCGCGGATGGATGCGGTTAGGCATTGGGTAAGGGCATGGACTGTGAAAAACGAGACTGCATTATCGTGGGAGGTGGGCCTGCCGGATTAACGGCTGCCATCTATATGGCCCGCTATCATCTCTCTGTGACGGTTTTCGACGACGGAACCAGCAGGGCAGCCAGCATCCCGGTTTCGCATAACCACGCGGGTTTTCCCGAAGGCATCAACGGCGCTGTGCTGCTCTCCCGGATGCGCGCTCAGGCCAGGAAGTACGGTGCAGAGATTAGGAATCTCCGTGTGGCGGCGATGAGCAGACGGGGAGCGGAGTTCGTTATTTCGTTCGACGGAGGCGCACTGTCAGCACGGACCGTTCTCATCGCTACAGGCGTGGTCAATCGAAGACCGTCGATGCCAAGGGACAAGCACGACGAGGGAGTAAGGCGAGGGCTGATCCGCTACTGTCCGGTCTGCGATGGCTTCGAAGTCACCGATAAACGCTTGGCGATCGTCGGGCAGGGTTCGAATGCGTTCAGGGAAGCTGTGTTTCTGAGGAGCTACAGCCGGAGCATAACGTTGCTGTCGCCTACAGGCGAGCATCGACTCGCGCCCCGCGAAGTCGCTCGTCTGCAGCAACTGGGGATCGCGGTCCAGCGCGGTCCAATCGAAATCAATGTAGAACGAGACGCGATTGTGATCCGCGCAGGCGCGGGCGACCATCACTTTGACTGCATCTATCCGGCGTTGGGATCGGACGTGCGATCTGAGCTGGCCCTAAGCGTCGGAGCGGTTGCGACGGACGAAGGATGCATCCGCATCGACAGTCACCAGCGCACTAATGTGCAGGGACTATATGCCGCTGGAGACGTCGTGATTGGCTTGGATCAGATTAGCCATGCGATGGGGCAGGCCGGGGTCGCGGCAACGACAATCAGGAATGATCTCTCCGAGCTATCAGTGCTTTTACGCTGAGCGCAGGCGGCACCGATTAGATGCACAGATCCACCGGGTCTGGATTGTGACATGCCTAGCTTTGCTCTGCAAAAAGGTCACGGGCAGCTCTCCTCAGCAGGGGATGTCGCCAAGGGGGAGGTCCGCAGCCGCCCGCCCGCCAAGTTTTAACGAAACTACCTAGATTTCAAGCCCAAAAAATCGGGGGCAAAGTCTAAGCAACACTCAGTTGGCTTTCCGATGCCGAGGCTGCTTTCCTGGACGAATAGCTGCCCGGCGTAAAGCGGTGGCGCCTACGATTCGGAAAAAGAGTGGTTGTTGCCATTCAACCTTCGGAACCTCCTCGAAATGAGACCGTTGATCTTAGCGGGTCCGAGATACCCCCTTCCATAGCCTGTCACTGTCATTGCCTTGAACGCAGAGAGGCTTAGTCAATGGATATCGAAAAATACAACTGGATAAGTACCCGTGCTCATAAAATCTGGCTGGAGCAAGGGCAACCCGGCGGCAATGATCGCGATCATTGGTATCAAGCTGTAACCGAGTACGATGCTCAACATCGCACGGAGCAATCGCGCTTTCAAAGCGGGTCGCAGGTTAGCTCTGTGCTTGTCGTGGACGACGAGCCGCTAATTCGTTTTGCGACGATGGACGCGCTGGAGGATGCTGGGTTTACGGTATATGAAGCGGGAAATGCTGGCGAAGCGCTGTTGCAGTTCAGATCACATTCAATCGACGCTGTTTTTACAGACATCAACATGCCCGGGCCGATGGATGGTTTAGGGCTGGTGAAGCTTGTGCGTGCGAATTACCCCAATGTCCGCATCCTAGTCACGTCGGGACACGTAAGTTTGGGCGGATTTGATCTTGCCGGTGGGGTGGCCTTTATTCCAAAGCCCTATGATCTGGAGACTGTGACCAGGTTGCTCAGGCCTCCCTTCTAATCCTCGAAGCACGGATCCCAGCGACAAGAGCACTTGCGAAGATGAGAAGTATGACCGCGCAATGTGATTGCGCGATCCGTGGCGTCAAGGTGGGGGGATGATCCATCCCGACGCGACGCCGTAGGCTGCACTGACAGCCGGCCGAGATGTTCGTTTCTCAGCCCATGTAGAAAGGGAGCAACGATCTGAAACGAGGCTCATTCCTTCTCAAGTTCAAGCTATCGCTTTTGTACTTCCAACTGCGCCTACGCGGAAAGAGAGACGGAACTTTAAGCCATCCGGCGCGAAGTCGCTTTTCGTTTCGGGCTCCATGCTCATTGGGAAAGCGCTCGAGATCAGCTTGGATCCAAAGCCTTCGCCGTTGGGCGAAACAACATAGGGTCCGTCAAACTCACGCCAGCTAAAGTAAACTCGTCCTTCGCGCTCTTCCCATTCGATCTTTACGCGCCCTATGGGATCGCTGAGTGCGCCATATTTTACGGCATTCGTCGCTAACTCGTGAACGATCATGGAAAGTGCATTTACGGCCTCGGCTTCAAGCAGGCACGTCGGCCCGTAAATCGAGATCCCGGTACCGATGCTCCCGCACACGGGCAGGAGAGCGCGTTCCACCACTTTTGCGAGTTCTGCGGCGCTCGCGTCGTCTGACATGAGCATGTCGTAGGCAGCACCAAGCGCGCGCACCCGGTTTGCAAACACGGCGTTTTGCTCTGGAAGGTTCTTATAGGTTTGTCGAGCGATCGCTTGGACTATCGCGAGTGTGTTTTTGACCCGATGGGAGAGCTCCTTCGCCATGAGCTTTCTTTTTTCCTCCGCGCGGGCGCTTTCGCAGCGTCGTATCTCAAGTTCATCAAGCAGGCCGTCGACAGACGCACCCACTTGTCCCAACTCACCGTACTGCCCTCGCATCTGCGTTCGTGCCAGTCTGTCTCCGTTTCGCCAACGATCAAGGACATTCACGATTTGATTGATCGGATCAAGGATGAAGCGATCACCTACGAAGATAGCCGCTGCAAGTGCGAGGACGGTTCCGATTGCGGTCAGCAATAGTCCGGTGAGCGTGGCACGATTGATAGGAGCGAAGGCGACATCTAGGGACAATCCGGCGCTGACATAGAGTGGGTTCTTGGCCGAAACCGGGATGTATCCCATGACGCGTTTCGTTCCGTCCTGGCTGAGCACCTCCGTCGTACCTGGCGCTTTAGCCGTGATCAAATGCCGATAGTCATTCGGTATCGTTGTGCCGACAAATCTAGCCGGATTGGGGTCACGGGCTAAAATGACACCTTTCCGATCGGCGATCGTCATGGCACCGCCCGGCGCCAAACCACGCGCCTGTATCTGATCTTGAAGCCACTCCAGTCTCACGCCCGTCGCCAGAACACCGACTGTCTCTCCCCCTTGTATGAGAGCGATCGCCATCGGCAGAATAGGTGCGTTCGAGACGCGTGCTACCGTGTATTCGCCGACAACCAAGTCATCCGTCTTTAGAGCTTGCTGAACGTAGTCCCTGTCAATGAAACTCATGCCGGGTTGCCATCCCATGCTGTCACACACAAGCTTTCCGTGGATATCCATCACGATAATATTGCGGATTGGCGCAAGCTTGCTTGCGACCGATTTGAGCAGAAGGTTGCAGGCTGCGGGACTTTTTTCGGAAACTGCGGGTATTGCAGATGTTGCGATCAGAACACCTTTGATCCCGTCAAGAACGCTCTCAACGTCCGAAGCGCTCTGCCTGGCCATCTGGGCAGCATGACGATGGACTTCTACATTGCGTTCGGAACGAGCCGCGAATTCGTTGTAGGCGAGCATACCAATAGTGGGGGAAAGGGCGGTTAAAGCCACGGCAAAAAGTCGCTTTCGCACGCGCGCCTCCCCTCCTTATCACGACGAACTCAGGCGTTGTTTATCTATCACGAATTCGTTCAGTTTTCCATATCCGGGCTATCAGCCAGAGTTCCAAACTTCTGTTAGCGTTTCTCGGCGCCACTCCTTTTCTTGCAAATCAACCGGTACCCAGCATGGGAACCCACGAGGTGAAGCGGTGACCAGGCGGCAGCCCTCACTAGGGTGGTTGGTGCGGCTCCTTGGCGAGGTGGTGTTCATCGCTCCATGTGAGACGTTTGGCTTTTCTTCCCACCCAGCGGAGGTTTAGCGACGGTCAAAGCCCTCGCTGGTCAGCACGCCCTTGAACTTAAAGACTGAGCGTTTGGACCGCATCAATGGCAGGAACCTTATCGCCCAGAACTTGTTAGATCGACGTGCATCGGGCGCGAAAGCGGCTCTACTTTGGAATGGTCGTCGAAATTCGTTTAGCTAGAAATGAAGGAGAGTGCCAAATGGCAAGTGACGATACGGATGCAAAAAGCCGGCAGCAACGGTTGCAGGACCGAGCGTACGAATTTTGGCGGGCTGATGGATCACCCGACGGGCTTCATGAGGAGCATTGGCGAAGAGCAGAATTGGAACTTGGCGACAACGCGCCACATCTTCAACAGGATGGTGTTCGAGCAGATGACGCTGGAGAAGCCTCGGGTCTTGCTCCCGAAGCACCCCAGGCAGGATTGGTGGGCGCGTTCATTCCGCCAGCACGTAGCGGCCGTTCCAGCGAAACCGGGCCGCTGGTCGAGGCCGCTGACAAGACAAACCCGGTTCATCATCTTGGAACAATTCCGACACCGGTTACCGGACAGGAATAGCAGGATTTAGCAAAGATCGAGTGTCTTTGTATGTCCAACGGTGGGTAACGGAGAACGAGAATGCGAAAGCGTTTGTCGTTTATCGCTTTGACAGGGTCGCTTTTTTTGCTGGCCGGCTGCGGTGACGAAGCCTCGGAACGAACAGATCAAGGGACCTATGATGACGTCGCGAGGCCTGCTGAAGATATCGATCAAGATCCAACGCCCCAAACCGGAACTGGAGGCCCGAGCCAAAGCGCGACCGGGGGCCAAACAAGTCAATGACAGGAATCAGTTCTAAACTGGACCTTGCTTACCCGTGACGAAGAAACGGCTGTCTTTCCTCTAGAAGCCATAGACGCATTTGCGTCGATCAAAGATATCTACAGCGACCACAATAGATCGGGGATATTATTTTCGGTATCAACGCTGGTCAACTTGCGAACTCAGTCCCCGGCAAGGCGCCCAAGCGCCGACGGTTCTCTCGGCACGGCGTTCGGAGCGTCGGAGGGTTCAATTTGGAAGGCGGCGCCGATTTTTTCCATAAAGTCGCTCAGGGGAAGGGGGCGGGAAAGCAGATAGCCTTGGAGATCACTGCACCCTGCCGCGACCAAGAAGTCTCTCTGGCCTTCAGTCTCCACGCCCTCGGCCGTGGTCGCTTTGCCAAGCGTACGGCTCAGTCCGAGAATGGCAGATACGATGGCGGCACCCTCGGCTTTCGCTCCGAGCAGGCTGACGAAAGACCGATCGATCTTAATGCGGTCGATGTTGAACTGAATGAGATGGCTGAGTGACGAGAATCCTGTTCCGAAGTCGTCTAGTGCGATGCCAATGCCATGAGATCGAAGCAGGCCCAGCGTCGCCTGTCCTTCTTCATCAATGTTGAACAGGGCGGCCTCCGTCAGTTCGATCTCAAGTCGGGAAGGCGGCAGACCGGTCTCCGAAAGGATCGACAGGACGTCGCTGCCGAATCCACGATGGCGGATCTGTGATGGCGAGACATTTACAGCAAGCGACAAGTCGACCGGCCAACTGACCGCTGCCTGTGCTGCATTGCGAAGGACCCGTTCGCCCAATCGCAGGATCATGCCAGTCTCTTCGGCAATCGGGATGAACTTGTCCGGTGACAATAGCCCCAGCGTCGGATGGTGCCATCGCACCAGCGCCTCGGCGCCGGAAAGTAGTCCACTGCCATCAGCGCGATAGACGCCCTGATAGTAGACCTCCAGCCGTCCCACATTGGCCGCAAGCAAACAGCCGTTTTGGCCGGTATCTTCCGCGGCCCCCTCAAGCAAGAGGCGAAGATCGTTTTTCAGGTTTTCCCGGGCCTCAACCCGATCGTCCAGAGATGGATCATACTCGACGAGTCGCCCGCGCCCGCTGTTCTTGGCTTCATAAAGTGCGACGTCAGCGCGTCGCAAAATCTCCTTGATCGGGTAGGTCGTGTCCTCGAAGAGCGCGACGCCGATGGAACATCCGATACGAATGGTGGCATCTATTGTGTCGAGCTGAAACGGCTTGCTCAACGCTTCTATGATGTCGTTGCAGATCGTCAGGTAAACATCATCCTCGCGATCAAGCTCCGAAAGAAGAAGAGCAAACTCGTCGCCGCCGACCCTGGCGAGGGTATCCACCGGCTTGATTAGTGCATTCATGCGATCCGCCGCGGCACGCAGCAACTCGTCTCCTGCGGCATGTCCATACGTGTCGTTTACCTCCTTGAACCTGTCGAGATCGATGAGCGCAACGACTGCTCGCTTGCGCCGTGGTGCGAGATCCAAAAGAGATTGCTCTAGGCGGTGTGGGAACAGCGCGCGGTTTGGAAGTCCTGTCAGAACATCATGCGCTGAGAGATGCCGAGCGTGGTGCTCGCTGGCGCTCAGTTCCCTCAAGCTTTTGCGCAATCTTCCCACCAGCGCAAAGAACAGTCCTGCAATAACAAGTCCAGCTATCGAAAGCACGGGTACGAGACGACCTATCACCCGGGAGCCGGGCAGATCCGGCTCCCAGATAATGAAGCCGAGCGGTTCACCGCTTCCTGTCGCCGCGATCTGGAAGGCAACCTCGCTGTGCTCCTGGTCCGAGGTGCGGGCATAGCGCGCGCCAGCGAGCCCCTGTTCCCGGCTGATCATGTCTAGAGTGGCGCCGTCTAGGAAGCGGAACACGACGAGATAAAACTGAGCGCCGTGATCTTGCGCATTGGCATCGGCTCGCGAAGCAGCCGATATCGAAACGACCCCTGCCACGGAGGGACGGCCTTCAAGCCGCATCAACTCTACCCGGGTTGGTTCGGCACCCGACGATGAACGCTGCGCGTGCGTGGTTTCCAAGTCGCGGATCAATGGCTGTAGCAGAGGGCGCACCCACTTGAACCGCCGTGCGGTTTCTGTGTCGGCCCTCAGCGCAAGCTCCCCAGACGGTTTGACTAGAAAGGCAGCGTTGTAGCCGAACACCGTTGTTGCGATTTTGCCGAAGGTCTGCGCGGATGAAGCGCCGTCACCGCTGTTCTGATCGAGAGTTTTCTCGCCGTGAGCAAAAGGATCTACCGCAAGAAACGACGCATAGCCAGCGCCAATCAGCTGGATCTCCTGCGACACGCGCTTCACTTGATCATTAAGGCGGTCATTGACAAGTTGCCGTTGCCGATCAAGGGCAGCGGCATCACTTTCGGAGCCTGCCCAGATAGCCGCGAGAAAAACCAACCCGAGAATTGCAAGTCCACTAATGGCGAGGAGCAGCAATATCGATCCTGACGTGGTCCAGGGTCGTTTATGAGTCGTTGTTTTGGATTGGGGTTGGTCGAGCACGCAGTCGTCTCCGATATTGTGCCGATCCTGCTCCCAATTGTTTACCAAACGCTTTCAAAGCGGTTGCAACATTAACGCTTCGATACAACCAGCTCGTTAATCATTTCGTGTTTGGCTTTAGGGGGCAAGAACCGCCGGACGCCTCCTTGCTGGAGCGTCTTCCACATCAAGGTGCCGACATGTTGCGATTGAAATCTCTACTCATGCGGAAAATTTTTGCGCTGGCTTTTGTCGTATCCATTTCCTCATTTGGCCAACCCGAGGCGATTTTGGCATCCGGGGATGACACTGTCCGGATTGCCGTCGAGGGCGCATTCCCGCCTTTCAACTACCTGGACTCGGCAAACAAGCTCCAGGGCTTTGACGTCGATATTGCTAAGGCGCTTTGTGAGACCGCCAAGCTCAAATGTGAGTTCGTCATCCAGGAATGGACGACAATGATCCCCGGCCTGCTAGATAAACAGTACGACGTAATCATTTCGTCGATGTCGATGAGCGCCGAACGGCGCGAGAAAGTGTCCTTCACCCAGAAATATTATGACAGCCCGTCGGTCTTCATCGTCCGCAAAGGCTCCGTCATCGCCGGAACCACGCCGGATAGCCTGAGGAAGTCGAGGTTAGGCGTTACTTCCGGCACCTCCCAGGAAGCCTATGCAAAGAAGTTTTACCCGGTTGTCTCAACCACGGTGTTTCAGGCTTCGCCGGACCTGTACAAGGGGCTCGCCGAGGGAAATGTCGACATCATCATGGAAGACAAACTCGCAGTTTATGACTGGTTGGCAAACACCAAGGCGGGAAGCTGCTGCGAGTTCCTCGGTGGCGACATCAAGAACACGGAGTTTTTTGGTGATGGAGCGGGTATCGCCTTGCGTCCATCGGACCGCCAGTTGCTCGCTCAGTTCAATGCCGCCCTCGATACGATCCAATCTGACGACACCTACGACACCATCAATGCCAAGTATTTTCCCTTCAGCATCCGCTGATAGCGTTCTGCATGCCTGCAGCAGCCGGACAAAAACGGCTCCGTTTTTGTGAAAGACTGGGATGCCGTGAAGGACGGTTTCGGTGTGCTGGATGCGGCAGAGTGCGGTTTGATTGTAGCCGTGACGAGGTGCGAAAGGTCTAGCCAGTGCGGCTAACCGGTCTTTCGTGGTGGCGGTGCCCAGTGGATAAATGCTAGGGTCTTTTTTGTTAACCTCAATCGAACACAGGTGGTTCTTTCTATGTTGTCTGATCGAGATGGACGGTCTTTGCCTGAGCAACAAGCGGCATCGGAGGACCGACCCGCAGCTGCCGGCAGACTGGACCAAGCAGAGAAACAACTAATGCACCTCTGCCGCATGGCCGAAGATGATGGTCACGAAACACTTGCCTATCTCATCCATATGGCTGAATTGGAAGCACGGCATCTAGCAGATACGCTTCGTTAAATAAAAGCGCGCTGGCAATTTTGCTTATGATGCCGCAGTGATCGATCCCAAAGCTGGGCGGTTGCCGATATCTGCACGATGAACGGCCCAGGATGCGGTCAGCGCCCAACTTGATGCAGCAGATACCCTGGCGTTCTCTCGACGATGGCGGGGCCTGTAGGCGGCGCGATATCCGAAAACTTGACGTTTCGACGAACGTTTCCCTATGGATGGTCAGGGTGCCGCCTTCCAGTCCGGAATGTTAGTGGCCAGTGTAGGCAGCCAATTCGTCAGGTGTACCATTCGGGAAGGCCTGCTTGAGGAAATCCAAAAAGGCCGAGACGCGGGCACTGAGCAGCCTTCGCGATGGATAGAGCGCCCATAGCGCGATCTCGGATTTCTCGATATCGCCCCAATGCAGCAACGTGCCGTCAGCAAGATCGTGGCTTACTAATGAGATCGGCAGGCGCGCGGCGCCAACGCCGGCCCGCACGGCATCCCGGACCATGATGAGTGACGACAAGATGAGGACCGGTTCGATCCTGAGCGTTGCAGATCCCTCCGGTGTCGTGACGGTCCAGGTCTGCAGATTGCTGGTGCCGCGCACCACACCCGGACTGTGGAGATGTTCACTCGGGCGCGGAAGATCGGGGCTTGCAACCACAACCAGGCGGTCATGGAGAAAGGCGCGGCCGACGAGACTTTCGTCCGGATCGGGATTGACCCTGATCACCAGATCGTAGCCTTCCTCGATCATGTCAACGGACCGGTCTTCGGTCGTGATCTCCAGCCGCACCTCAGGATAGCGGAGCGCGAAGCCTGCCGCGATCTTGCCCATGGCAGTTTGTGACAGGAGAAGTGGGGCGCTTATCCGCAATCGACCACGTGGCGTCTCGGCACGAGATGCAATAGAGGTGGCGGTTTCGTCGAGTTCCGTCAAGAGGACGGCTGTCCGCTCAAAAAGGGCGCGTCCTTCCTCGGTTAGTTTCAGGTCGCGCGCGCCTCGTTCGAACAGCCGGAGATCAAGGGCGGCCTCAAGTTCCGTGACGCGTCGAGACAGGGTCGCCTTCGGCCGGCCGGTGGCGCGCGCCGCTTTGCCGAAGCCCCCGTGGCGAGCGACGAGATTGAAATCGGCAAGAGCGACGAGATCCATTTTCTGTTCCACTGGTGAGACGGAGTGTCTAGTTTGATGGTCTATTGGATCGATTATGATCCGTCCATATTTGGGGTGTCAAGCAAAGCAACCCGGAGGTAATTCCATGACCATTCTCGTTACCGGCGCCACAGGCAATATCGGCGCGCAAGTCATTCAGCACCTCGTTGACAGCGGCGCAGATGTCCGTGCGCTCGTTCGCGATCCCGCCACAGCCAAAATCCCCGCAGGCGTTGCTGTCGCGACGGGTGAATTTCTGGACGTCGATTCCCTGCGCAGCGCCTTTGAGGGTGTGTCGACGCTGTTCCTGCTGAATGCCGTCGTGCCGGATGAATTCACCCAGGCTTTGATCGCGCTCAATGTTGCCCGCTCGGCCGGCATCGACCGGATCGTCTACCTCTCGGTCATCCATCCGGACATTTACGTGAACGTGCCGCACTTCGCCGGAAAGTTCGGCGTCGAGCGTATGATCGAGCGGATGGCTTTTCCCGCGACGATCCTTCGCCCGGCCTACTTCATCCAGAACGATCTGACGATCAAGGACGCCATCACCGACTACGGTGTCTATCCGATGCCCGTAGGGACCAAGGGCCTCGCGATGATCGACGTGCGCGATATCGCGGAGATCGCCGCGCTTGAACTGCTGCGTCGCGAACAGTCCGAACAGCCGCTTCCCCTCAACCGCATCAACCTCGTCGGTCCCGAAACACTCACCGGACCTGAGATCGCCGCCATCTGGACCGATGTGCTTGGTCGCCCAATCCACTACGGCGGCAGCGACACGCAAGCTTTCGAACAGAACCTCAGGCAGTTCATGCCAGCGTGGATGGCCTACGACATGCGCTTGATGGGGGAGCGTTTCCTGACCGACGGCATGCTGCCCGAAGGCGGCGATGTCAAGCGCCTGGAAACACTCCTCGGGCGACCGCTTCGCTCCTATCGCAGCTTTGCCTCGGAAACCGCTGCTTCGGCGTAAGGCGAAGCACTCGCACCCCAAATCAAGGACCACGACCATGATATATTCGACCGCTACAGTCCCTGTTAACCCCGAAGGCGAAACAAGGCTCACCCTTGAGCAGGCCTGGAAGGGCCTGGAAATGAAGGCGCGCGATGCGCGGCTGTTTCTGCCGCCCGGTCTTTGCACCCGCTGCGATGTCGTTGAGGAAAGCGCGACGCATTTCGTACGCGAAGCGACCATCGCCGGCCTCGGCATCCGGGAAATCATCACCCTTGAGCCGCACAGCAAGGTCACCTTCTTCCAGGCGGCCGGCCCACGCGAAGGCGCCATTATCAACGAGTTGTTCGAGGATGAGACGGGCGCCCTGCAGCTTCGTTTCTACTGCTATCTTGGCCTTCGCGGCAAACAGTCTGACGGCCCCGAGGAGCAGGTGGAGCAGAGGCAGTTCGACAGCGACCAAGGCTACAAAGCAGCGCTGTTGTCGACGCTGAAGCGGATCCGCGAGCTGCTCGCAGAGGGCAAGCTCTGACCATCCCTTTTGCGACACCCAACGGGCGGCCTCTCGAAAAGCCGCCCAACCCTTCAAAGGGATTGAAATCATGGGAATCCCCGTCGCCGAAACAGTTTTCAACATCCAATCCGAGATCCACAACGTCGCTGGATGTCCTGCTGAACGACGTGAAGATCGGTACGCTCGTCAGCGGCGGTACTGAAAGCCGTTGTTGAGACCGTCGAGCGCGTGAATGAACTCTGGTGGTCGCTGCCGAAGCAAGAGGCCAACAGGTGTTCGCAGTTAACGACGGCTTTGCGCCATCCGATCCGCCGTTCAAAGCACTCGGACGCTCGTCCGGAACTGACGCCTACAACGGGCCATTGCCCCGCCCTAACACTTAATTTCAATCCCATCGGGCAGCGGGGACACGCTGCGCTGCCCGTCTAGAAAAGCTCTCTGAGAGTCTATCGGATGCCGTCCAATTCGGTCGCGCTCGGATAGTCCACATAGCCCTCGGCTCCGCCACCATAATATGTGTCGCGATTGCTGGGGCTGATGGTTAGGCCGTTGCCGTAGCGCTCGACCAGGTCCGGGTTCGAGATGAATGGCGCTCCAAAGGCGACAGCATCTGCGAAACCATCTCGCACCAAGGCATTGCCGGTCTCGAACGTGTAGCCGCCATTGGCAATCAGAGTGCCGGAATAAAGCGGTCGGAAATGCCTGGCGACGTCCTGGCCGAGAATTTCCACGCCTGTCCCCGTGAGATCGTTTATCGGGTTCATCAGCTGCAGATAGGCGAGATGACGCTTCGACAACTGACCGATCAGGTGTTCGAAGGTCGCCAAGGTTTCGGCTGTCGCGATGAATTTGCCGACACCGGTCAAACCGGGGCTGAGTTTGATCCCGACACGTCCTGGCGCCCACGAATTGACAAGGGCGTCGATTATCTCAAGTGCAAAGCGGGCGCGGTTGTCAGGTGTGCCGCCATAGTCATCGGTTCTCTGGTTGAGGCCTTCGTAAAGGAAGGTCGGGATCAGATAGGTGCTGATGCCATGGAGCTCAACACCATCAAAACCGGCAGACTGTGCGAGGTGCGCGGCTCTGGCATAGTCATCTACCGTCCGCGCGATATCGCTCAGGTCCATCGCTTGGGGTGTTACTGTGTCTTTGAAGCCGGCGGTCGTATATGCCTTCAACCCCGGGTTTACGGGCGAGGGGGCATACGGCAAGGCTCCATCAAGCAGGTCTGGGTGCGAGGATGATCCTATGTGGCCGAGTTGGACGAAAATGCGCCCTCCGGCCTGGTGGACGGCGTCCGTGACCCGGCGCCACCCATCGGCCTGCGCCTGCGTGTACAGGCCCGGCACGTTGACGAAGCCAACGCCGTCACGGTTCGGCCATGTGCCCTCAGTCAGGATAAGGCCGGCCGATGCGCGCTGCGCGTAATATTGGGCCTGAAGGACATTGGGAATAAAGTCGGGATTGTCCGTTCGGGCGCGGGTCATGGATGCCATGATGATACGGTTGGGGAGATCAATGTCGCCCAGGCGAATGGGATCCAGCAAGGGATACTTTGGAGTGCTCATGTCTGCTCTCTATGTTTTTGGCAGCGCTATCCGCGTGTTTGCGCCTGAAGGGATAAAGGAGATGCCCGTCGACACCGCCGTCCAATTCAAGTATGCCCAAGCATACCTGCAATCCAGTACCTACTATTTGGTAAGTGTCAGAAATTGGAGATCATCATGACCGAGACGAATTTTCGATGCGGGCTGGAGGCGGTTCTTGAAATCCTTGGGGGCAAATGGAAGCCGCTGATCCTCTTCCACCTCGCCAGTGGCGCCAAGCGCACCGGTCAACTGCGCAGGCTCGTAACCAATGTGAGTGAGAAGATGTTGATCCAGCATCTCAAGGAGTTGGTCGATGATGGCGTCATTCGCCGTATCGACTTCAAGACCGTCCCGCCTCATGTCGAGTACGAACTGACCGACTTTGGCCGAAGCTTGTCCAAAGTCCTCGCCCCACTGTGCGAATGGGGTACACTTCACTCTTCCGAAGTCACCAGCATCGTCCAAAACCGAAAATCAGCACCAGAGGCAGCGTAGCGCGCCATTGATCTTTGGGATCATGCAAAGGTCGCGGGGATACTTCCTGCTCACGGCGAGCGCGGCTTCGAGCCATTCGGCAATGATAAGGTTATCTTGCATTTCTTTCCCGCACGCATCAAAGACCTGAACAGGAAGAATCCTACTTATCTCCCCATGTTGAAGTCAAAATATGGACAAGACATCATTCCATCTGGTGAAATGGTGCCCTATCCATGGGTTGCAGGTAATACATAGCGTCGCAATGCATGCTCGGGCCTTTGGCTTCAGGACCGTTCGTTAGCGAGGACTATTGCGTCAGCGGTAATTATGAACTGCGAAACTCGACCGTTCTCATGGACGGCCGCTTGTTGCACCTTCGGGATGTGGATTGGGAATGAACCCATCCAACTGTTTCGCAGGAGCGCACCATGAAACTCTATCATCACCCGCTTTCGGGTCACGCGCATCGGGCTTGCCTGATGGTCTCACTGCTTGGCCTGCCTCACGAATTGATCGAAGTCGATCTGAAATCCGGCGCGCACAAGCAACCGGACTTTTTGAAACTGAACCCGTTCGGCCAGGTGCCGGTGTTGGACGACCATGGCATCGTTGTCGCCGATAGCAACGCTATCCTCGTCTATCTCGCGAAGAAAGCCGCCCGCACCGATTGGCTTCCCGAGGATGCCGCGGGTGCTTCCGCCGTCCAGCGCTGGCTGTCGGTTGCCGCAGGTGAAGTTGCCTATGGTCCAGCTGCCGCGCGGCTGGTCACTGTTTTTGGTGCCAAATTCAATCCTGAAGAAGTCATCGACCGCGCCCATACATTGCTCGGCAGGCTCGAAAGCCACCTTGCTGATCGCAACTGGCTTGTCGGCAGTGGTCCGACGATCGCAGATGTGGCGGTCTACAGCTACGTGGCGCGGGCACCGGAGGGCAATGTCGATCTTTCCACCTATCCGGCGGTTGATGCATTTCTCCGTCGTGTCGAGGCCTTGCCGGGCTTTGTTCCCTTCGTTCAAACGCCCGCAGGCCTTGCCGCCTGATGTCGTGATCGGGGCGCGCGGTTGTGTGCGCCCTATCTTCCAGAAGGAGATTAGACATGAGCGAGACCCTGAAGGCGCTGCCGGCCTGGCACGAGGGTGAAACCTACCTACAAGAGAAGGTTGGCGTGGTAGAACGCATGGCAACTGTCGGTCAGCGCTTTGTCCGCGATTTCATGCCGGATCAACATCGCGATTTCTACGCGCAGCTGCCATATATTGTCGTTGGCAGCGTGGACAGCCGCGGCGATGCCTGGTCGACCCTTCTCGAAGGGCGCTCCGGCTTCATCTCCTCTCCTTCATCGAAAGTCTTGAACATTGCAGCGCATGAGGACGCGAGCGACCCCGCAAGTGAGGGCTTGGCAGATGGTCAGCCGATCGGCCTTCTTGGCATGGAGATGCACACGAGGCGCCGCAATCGCATGAACGGGTTTTTCTCCCACGCCCCGGGCGGCTTTCGCGTCGATGTCGACCAGAGCTTTGGAAACTGCCCGCGTTATATCCAGCTGCGTGACTTTGAGTTCAGTCGCGAACCAGGCCGGCCCTTTGCCGGCACCGTCGAGGACCTGACCACGATTGATGAGGCGGCACGGTTTGCGATCGCTGCTGCAGATGCTTTCTTTGTGGCGTCCTATGCCGATCGCGAAGACCGGCGTCAGGTCGATGTGTCGCATCGTGGAGGCAAAGCGGGTTTCGTTCGCGTCGCCGAAGATGGGACGCTGACCATTCCCGACTTTGACGGCAATCTTTTCTTCAACACGCTCGGCAATATCGTGCTGAACGGCAGAGCCGGCTTGCTTTTCATTGACTATGCAAACGGGGACATGTTGCAGATGAGCGGCGATGCCGAGGTCATTCTGGATTCGCCAGAGATTGCCGCCTTCCAGGGTGCTGAACGGTTGTGGACCTTCAAGGCTCGCCGGATCGTGCGACGGCGCAATGTGCTGGCATTGCGCTGGGCCTTCCGGGAAGGCGGCTGGTCACAGAACTCCTTGATGACCGGGGACTGGACGCAAGCCGCCGATAGGCTGCATGCTAAAACGCTCGCAACCCAGTGGCGCGGCTTGACGGTGACGCAGATCGTGGAAGAGAGTGCCTCGATCCGCTCATTTCATCTTCAGCCCGGCGATAGCGCAGGCCTGTTGCCGCATCGTGCCGGTCAGCATCTGCCCATTCGGGTCAAGATTCCCGGTGCCGATAAGCCCGTCATTCGGACCTACACACTGTCGACGGCTCCCTCTGATGGCATCTACCGCATCAGCGTCAAACGCGACGGCGCCGTGTCGCAGTATCTCCATGACCACATCCACGTCGGCGACATGATCGAGACGCGGGCACCGGCCGGAGATTTCACCATCGACGCCAGCGCCCTCCGCCCGGCTGTGCTGCTTGCCGGCGGCGTCGGGATCACGCCGCTGCTCGCCATGCTTCGCCATGTCGTTTACGAAGGCCTGCGCAAACAGCGCATCCGGCCGATCATCCTGTTCCATGCCGCACGCTCAAAGACAGAGCGGCCGTTCGACCGGGAAGTTGCCGAGCTTGTCAATGCAGGCCAGGGTGCCATCAGGCTGATCCGGGTCCTCAGTAACGCCGACGGGGCCAGCGAAGGTATCGACTACGATGCGATCGGCCGTATCAATTTGGAACTGCTCTCCCGTCATCTTCCGTTCGGTGACTATGATTTCTACGTCTGTGGGCCGCCGGAGTTTACCCAATCGCTCTATAACGGACTGCGGAGCTACAACATTTCAAACAGCCGCATCCACGCGGAAGCCTTCGGTCCTTCATCCCTGACTCGAACCCTCGACGCTGGCGTGACCGCGCCAGAGCGCCTGCCGCCATCGACAAAGCCGGTGCCGGTCGCCTTCATGGGATCGCTGAAGGAGGCGCGGTGGACCCCGGAAACCGGCACGCTGCTGGACCTGGCGGAAGCGCGCGGCCTGGAGCCCGAGTTCAGTTGTCGTGAAGGTACATGCGGCACCTGCCGGACCAAGCTCACCAAGGGTGCGGTGACCTACATAAAGGAACCAACAGCGGCGATCGCCGAAGGTGAGGTCCTGCTTTGCTGCGCCGTTCCTGCCGAGCAGGACAATGGTCAGGGGAACCGGATCCAGCTGGAACTCTGAGGCGCCTCATTGATGCGTCTGGTGCAAGAGTATCTTCCTCGTTTTCGACATTCACCACCAAGCCAAACCGGCGCATCTTCATCGGGACGAAAGGCACAGCCTTTCGCAATCACCTCAAGGAGATAGACATGTCACGCATTGCAACGCCTGCTACGATCGGGGATGCACCGGAATCATCCAGACCCGTGCTTGAAGCGATCCAGAAGCAGATCGGCTCCGTTCCGAACATCTTTCGCCTGGTATCAAACAGCCCCGCTGCTTTGAACGGGCTGACGGCCCTGCAGCACGCTCTCGGCAAGGGCGAGCTTCCCCCTGCCACTCGCGAGCGGATCGCGCTCACTATGGCCGAAGCCAATGGCTGCGACTATTGTTTGTCTGCCCACACCTATACCGGCACGAAATTTGCCAAGCTGGAGGTTAACGAGATTGACGCCAACCGCCGAGGAACGTCGAACGATCCGAAGGCTGCTGTCGCCGTCGAATTCGCCCGTGCGCTTGTCGATGTTCGCGGCTCGGTTCCGGCCGGCGAGATCGAAAAGGTTCGCGCTGCCGGTTACAGCGATGCGGAAATTCTGGAAATCATCGCACATGTCGCGCTGAACACCTTCACCAACTATGTCAATGAAGCGCTTGGCACCGAGATCGATTTTCCACGTGTCGGCCGCCTTGCAGCATGAGCTCATCACGGGTGGCGGCCAACCCGCGGCCGCCTTCCCACCTTTTGCCTACACAAGAAGGAAATGCAGATGTCCCGTCCACCGCTTCCGCCCTTCGATCAACAGAGTGCCATCGAAAAGGTCCGCCTTGCCGAAGATGGCTGGAACAGCCGCGATGCCGCCAAGGTGGCGCAGGCCTATACGCTCGACACACGCTGGCGCAATCGCGCCGAATTCGTCACCAGCCGCGCCGAAGCCGAAGCCTTCCTGACACGCAAATGGAACAGGGAACTCGACTACCGGCTTGTCAAGGAGATCTGGGCCTTCCAGGGCAACCGTATCGCCGTACGATATGCGTATGAATACCATGACGACAGTGGCCAATGGTTTCGCGCCTATGGCAACGAGAACTGGGAATTCGCCGAGGATGGATTGATGCGCGCCCGCCACGCCAGCATCAATGAACAGCCTATCAAGGAATCGGAGCGCAAGTTCCATTGGCCGCTGGGCCGCCGGCCGGCCGACCATCCGGGGCTTAGCGACTTCGGCTTTTGAGGCCGAGAGCTCCGTTGAGGCGAAATAGCATGACCGGATTCAAGCTCAATGCGCGGGCACGTTATGTCTTAAGTGATTGAACAAAAATGGGAAAGGCGAGTTTTTTCCGGCATATGCTACCACATTCTCGGCCGCAAAGTTGGATTGACGTCCGCTTAGATCTCCCAGGGATCGGATCGTTGCGTTCCAGCTCAAACAGTGTTGCAGGACGTCCATCGAGATTGGTACAACACCATGCGCAATGGCGGATTCATTCAGCACGAGCGAATGGGGGATGCAATGGATCGATGGCAGGCGATGAGAATTTTCGCAAAGGTTGCCGAAACAGGGAGCTTTGCTGAGACCGCGCGTCACATGTATATGAGCGCACCGGCCGTTACGCGGAGCGTGGCAGCGCTCGAAGACGTCATCGGCGGCCGCCTGTTCGTCCGCACGACGCGATCCGTAAAGTTGACCGAGGCGGGGATACGATACTACGAGGATTGCCGCCGCATACTGGCCGATATCGCTGAGGCAGAAGCAGCGGCTGCGGGCTCCTATGCCACGCCGACAGGTACGCTAGCCATCACGGCATCAGCTTTGTTCGGGCAGATGTATGTGCTTCCTGTTGTCACCGAATTCCTGAATTCGTATCCGAGCATGCGTGCCAGGACCCTGTTTATCGATCGCCCGGTCAACATCGTTGAAGAGGGGGTAGACGTCGCGGTGCGCATCGGCCATCTGCGGGATTCGGGCATCGCGGCTATCAAGGTGGGCGCGGTTCGGCACGTCGTCTGTGGATCTCCAGGATATTTTGAGCGCTTTGGCATTCCAACAACGCCAGCTGAACTCAAGAACCATCGGATTGCGGCTTCAACAAGTGCCTGGGCCTCGCCGGAATGGCGCTTTAGAAACGATGACCGGGTGACGATAGATCCCATACTTCAGTGCAACACCAATGAAGCTGTAATCACGGCGGCCAAGGCAGGTTGGGGGTTGACCAGGGTTCTGCACTACCAGATAGGCCCCGCGCTTGTGACAGGGGAGTTGCAGATCGTTCTCAGCGACTATGAGGAGCCGGCAATGCCCATCCATATCCTTCATCCTGAAGGCAGACACGCGCCTGCAAAGGCCCGGGCATTTGTCGACATGGCAACCGTTCGCTTGCGGGAAAATCGATTGTTGAACTGAGCCTATGGTTCTTGAGCATCTGGTGGCAGCGTTCGATCTTGCCCTGCGTCTGCGGATGGCCGTGAGCACCGTACACTTGGTTGATCTCGTATTTCTCCAGTCGTTCGCCCAGATCGGAGGCGACGTAACACGGGCCGATGTTCCTCGGTGATCGCACCAATGCAGGATGGATCAGTTAGGCCCGATCGGCGAGGCAGGCCTCCAAACCCGTGTTTCATTTATCCAAGAACCCGCCAATCTCCTCATGTCAACAATGGACCGGGCGGAGCTTTACACGTCCTAGCGCCGGCTACAGGGCGCCGTCGCTTTGAATGCATTGTCTCAACGCACGATACCTGTCTGTTCTCACAGGTGTCGCGCGATCAGATCCTACCTCACAAATTACGAGTGACTAAATTGGGAGGACAAAAAGTGAATATTTCAGTTCACACCAAGTCGTCACATCGTATCCGTTCGCATGACCCAAGTGGTATTTCCAAGCTCAGGAAGTCTGTGTTCCATGATCGCCTTCGCTGGCAGGTGAACTGCTTCGATGCCATGGAATACGACGCTTTTGAGGGAGATACCGCGCAATCTCTTCGTGAAAATAGACGCCGTTGTCATTGCTACATGCAGAATTATCTCAACTCTGCGGCCAACGAGCCTTCCATCGGTTCTTCCGCAGCTGCTGAGAGGCGAAGTCTTTGTTGAGACCCCTGCAGTTTATGAGATCAGCCGCCTCGTCTCAGCGCAAGCCTCGGCTCAACGTTTTTTATTGCGGCGTTCGGTATCAACGCCGCCGGCCGTGAAGCAAAATGGCAACGATGCACCATTCCGGCTTTGCTTTTGGCTCAACCAAGGTCCGTTTCAACGGACCCATCTGACCAGTCGCACGATTACTTCTTCGGCGACGACCATAACGGTTACGACGATGATAAGTGTCACCACGCCGTGCAGCACGCCATCGAAGCGAACCCTATCCCCGAACACAAAGGCGATTGCCTCCAGAATCACGAATTTGGATAGGAACAGCACCAGCCATGCGCCGACGAACCGCATGATCTTCATGAACGCACCTTGCCTTGCGTTGAAGAACATGGCGACATGATGTTCGATGGCAATCGTCGCTTTTAAAAGGGCCTGCAAAAGGATGGCTGCTAGCAGTGACCAACTGAAAGATGCTACTGTTACGCTATCCGAAAATTCAGCGAACAGGCCAAGAACCACGAGGTCGATCAGAACTCCGAAGAGATAGCGGATAATAAGTCGCTGACGGTTCGTTGGCATTTCGGCCGTAGCCGGTAAAAAGCCGTGGATTTTATCAGCCATGTCGCCCCCCTTTGAAATACTGCTCGAACTTGCGATACCGCATGGTGGTCGTCAAGGGGAGCTCGCCCGGAGTGCAGAAATGTCCAGGGGGATACGCAAGACGTGCTCTGGTCCAGTCTTGGGCCAGCTCTACCCGTTGCCGCCGTTCGGACCCGAGGCGAGCGAACAGTGTCACGGCAAGAGTTCGTCGATTTGGCTCAGTATGTGCCGTTGACGATCAGTCAGGTAGGCAAGCGACCCTGGCAGAAATCGATCGGGCCAAAGGACATTTTTCGAACGTCAGTCATGGGTTCCGCACGCGTCTCACTTTTATGCTTGGCCAATTTGCCGAGGTACTGGTGGAACTGGGAATCTTGTTCCGGAGAGTAGCGAAGGATCAAAATCGTCCACCGGCACGGCCTTCGCCTCCTCGAACTGGTGCGGACTTTAGAGCTCAGACAAACCCCGTGCGGTCTAATATCTCTTTAGATAGTTTGATACACGGCCTGTCTACAAACGAAGGTCTACGAGGTTTATCGAGAAGCTGACGGTGCTGTTGGCTATGACACCGACGCAACAAGGCGCGGAAGATCATCAAGAGAATCGGGCAGGAACTGCTCATCGACCCGGAACTCGCCCCGATAACCATCGAACCGTTCAAGATACGGGGCATCGACATTATGGAGGATTCCGGCCTGATCCTGTGAATGAAATTTACCACAATTCGCGGAGAACAGTTCATGTTGCAGGGCCGGCACTGATGATGATCAGCCAAGCGGTCTACGACAACGATATCAGGGCTGCGTTTCCGCCAGTTTAGGGTCGTGGCGGCGAAAGGAGCGGGGAGATCGTCGCTGCCGCCCAGCAGGCTTTGGCAAAGCAGAACGGGGCACCTGCCGCTGCAAACCGTTGAGTCGGACGATCTCGACCATCGTTTCACGGCAAGAGTTGCCGGCCTATGCAAACTGCTAGTGCCACTGAAAGCTTATAGTGTTGCGCCGAGATTCTGAAATCCGATCCAATCATTGGAACACGCTTGGGAATGCAATTGCTTGGTCGTAGCTTGTCGGTAGCGTAATATATCGCTTGAATATTTGAGTTTCGGTAACATACTTTGCGTTTTCCGCGTGTAGTTTCGATGGGCAGACTTGGTGATATCCTGGAAAATTGATCTGAACCTAGCAGGCCTTTTACAATTTACGAATCTTAAGATCGCCTGCCGGACAAGGAGCATTTGCAATGGCTGGACGGTTTCAACTAATAGTCGCCACGGGCCTTTGCCTGTCGTTTGCAGGAATACCAAATGACCGCTACCGCTCGTGGTCGGCATTCGCCCAGGATGCGACAACGGTCGCTCCTGCCGTAACAGACGAAGACACGCCAGCGCCTCTGACTGACGAAGAACTCGAAATCCTCGTTGCTCGGGTCGCGCTTTATCCGGACGAACTCGTCGCGCTAGTGACGTCGGCCTCGCTCTACCCTCTGCAGGTCGTAGAGGCTGCACGCTTTCTTGAGCAATTCAAAAAGAACCCCAAGCTGAAGCCGAAACCCACGTGGGACGGCAGTATCGTATCGCTTCTCAACTATCCGCAGATCGTCACGATGATGAGCGACGACCTGGACTGGACGCAGTCGCTTGGAGAAGCGCTGTCGTACCAGCAGAAGGATGTGCTGATCGCAATCCAGCAGCTGCGCGACAAGGCGGTCGCAGACGGCATCATCAAGAGCGACGACAAGATCAAAGTCAGCCAGGAAAACGACAATGTCGTTATTGTGGCTGCAAACCCGGAGAAGATCTACGTTCCGCAATACCAGCCGGAGATGCTCTATCAGCCCGGCTACGTCGCGGCCCCGATCGCCTACTATCCGGAGCCCTATCCGAGCTACTACTACCCGACTGCGACCTTCTTTGCCGGCGTGGTGACGGGGGCGATATGGGTCGCCGCCGTCGACTGGAATCGCTGGGGCGTCGCGGGCGGGCGCTGGAACGGCAATGTCGATATCGACTGCAACAACTGCTTCAACAACATCAACGGCAAGGTCAACATCAACGACCTCGACTGGAAGAACGTCGATCGCAGCAAGATCAAGTTCGATAAGAACCAGTTCAACAATATCGACCGAACCACCTTCCGCAACAACATCGAAGCGAACGGCAACCGCAACAAGGCGAATGTCATCGGCAACGATCGCGCGACCAACATCAGAAACAAGCCGGGCAGCATCAGCGTCAACGACGTCCGCAAGAGCAAGATCGATGCCGACAGGATCAACCGCAATAAACCTGAAAGGAAAGCGGCTCAGGCGGCTCAGAACCGGAAACCGGAAGCAAGGCCGACCAAGGCTGCCGGAAACGTCAAGCAGCGACCGAATGCCGAGCGCCCGGTGGCAAAGGCGAAACCCGCAACAAGGGTCGACAATCGGGCGAGAAAACCCTCGGCGCTGGGAAATGTGGACAGCGGCAGGCGCACGCAGATTCAGTCCAATCGCGGAAAGCAGGCCATGAGCGGCGGCAATCGCGGCGGCAATCGGCAGATCCCTCGTGGCGGCGGTCGTCGTCGATGACCCCCTGAACAAGGAAGACAGCCATGACAATGTCAGCCAGAAACATGCTCCTGGGTTCGGTGTTCGCTGCCGTGCTATTGGTCGGCCCGGTCATTGCGGGTGCTGCCGAGCCGTCGGACGCCTCGACTATCTCCGCCTTTGCAGCGCCGACCGACCCGCCCGCATTCGATACGCCGGAGCAGGCCATCGATGCCTTCAAGGCGGCTCTCGCAGCCGACCACTTCGACACGTTCGCGGCCCTGCTCGGTCTCGACGCCGCCAAGACGAAGGCGGACGAGGGCGTGATGGAGACCTATGCCGAGATCCGCGACGGCGCGAAAATCAAGGTGCTCGTGCAGGATGTCGATGGCCGCAAGATCGTCGAGATCGGTAACAAGCTGTGGCCGCTGCCTTTCCCGGTGGTGAAGGGGAATGACGGCAAATGGTCGTTCGATACCTATGCCGGGTTTGAGGAGATCCTCAACCGCCGTATCGGCGAGAACGAATTGCATACGATCGCGACGATGCGCGCCTATGTCGATGCCCAGAGGGAATATGCCGCCGCCGACCATGACGAGGACGGCGTGCTGGAATATGCCCGCAGGCTGATCAGCAGCGAAGGCAAGACGGATGGCCTTTACTGGTCGCCGGACCTCGGCGAGGGCGAGAGCCCTGCCGGCAATGCCCTGGAGGAGAGTGCTGCACTCGACAAGGCTAAGGCCGGCGAGGGCTACTACGGCTATCGCTACCGGATCATCGAAAGCCAGGGACCGAACATTGCGGGCGGCAAATTCGACTACGTGATCAACGACAATATGATCGCCGGATTTGCGCTGGTCGCATGGCCGATCCGGTACGGTGAGACTGGCGTTCATACGTTCACGGTGAATGCGAATGGGACAGTGTACCAGGCAGACTTGGGAGAAATGACGGAAACTATGGCGGCCGAGATCGAAACCTTTAATCCGGATGATCATTGGGAGGTGGCTGCGGACTGAAGCTAGCGTTGATCGTTAGCCTGCGGTGTGGAACACGCTAGTCTAGATACGGCGGTTGACTGTGTTTACCAACTTAACGAGCTTAACGAACTGACGGAACTTGCCTACGTTGATTTCGAAAGGGGGATTGTCATGCCCGTCACGAAAACGTTGGCAAGCGATACTCCAAATATCGCGCTATCGATGAAGCTGCCCCGCAAGGCCGATTTCGAAAAAGCGTTGCTCAATCAATTTACCAAGGCGGTGCAACTGAGCCAGAAGGCTGGCCATCAGGTGCGTTTCCGGTCGAAGAGGCTGGCGAACCGGACAACGAACTGAAGGCAGCCCTGTCCGCCGCACGAGAGCGCGGCCATCGCCGCGTGGCAGAGATTCTCAGCGAGGACGACATGCTGAGTGCCCACGCCTTTTCAGACCTTCTTGGCGGCCATACATGCCCGTATTTCGGTCGTTCCCCCAATAGCTTTGGCGCCAATAAGCGGACGTTGCTCGGCTATATCGAGTGATATCCAGGGCGTAGCGGCTTTCGGTTCGTTCGAGCCATCGACAACAAGAATTGTCTTGTAGGAGTGGCTCCCAAGCGGTAAAAATTACCGCTCATCGTGGTCAAGTTTGCGGTGATACTCACTTGGGTGGCAAAGGCCATAGGCCTTCAACGACTAGCTCGGATCCGCTCTTGTTCAGCCTGATATGGCGTCATATCCGACTTCGATTGCAGGAAAACAAAGCTCCACGCGCGTGCCTTCCCCTAGGCGAGAGGTGATCCTGACTTCACCACCAGACTGGCGGATGAACCCGTAGACCATTGCGAGACCGAGACCTGAGCCACCAGTTTTCGAGCGCGTGGTAAAGTAAGGCTCCATTGCCTGATCTAGGACTTCAGGTGACATACCGACACCTTCGTCGATAACGGCGATGATTACGGTTTCGGCAGTCCCTAGCGCTTCCACTCGGATCGTCCCACCGTCCGGCATGGCTGCTGAGGCGTTCAGACAGAGGTTCAGGATGGACTGCTCGAGCAGCGCAGGGTCGAGGTTGACGGTTGGCAGATTAGCGGTAAGGTCCAGCTCTAGCCGATTGCGGACGCCAATTGCCATTTCCAGCACATCAGCCATGCCGTGAAGGATCGTGGCGACCTCGATCGCGGCTGGTCGTATTTGCTGCTGGCTGCCGACGGACAACATGCTGGAGGCGAGTGCCCGTCCGCGTTCCGCTGCCTTTCGTATGCGCCCCAAGTGTCGCTTTTGTCGTTCTGTGAAGCCAGGTTCGCGTTCCAGCAGACCAAGACTGCCGGTGATGATGCCGATCATATTGCCGACCTCGTGGCTTACCTGATGCGTCATGCGCATCACCACGTCGAGGCGCTGGGCACGGGCCGCCTCCACCTCCTGCCGATCCATGGCCGTTACGTCACGAGCAAGCAAGACCACACCGCCGTCCGGTTGCCGTGAAGCGGAGATCTCCACGACCTGGTCATCGGGAAACCGATGACGGAGCACATTTCGCTCTTGGAGTGAGCCGATTTCGTCTTCGGTGGGCATCATCCGCGGATCGATCTCGGGCACCGTCCCGACAAAACGGCGCAGAGGCATCTTTCGCGACGAGCCCGTCTGCCTCATTAGTTCGACGATGCGACGGTTCATGGTGATGGGTCGGCCCGCCGGATCGAACAGGGCAATGCCTTCGTTCATGGTGCGAAACGTTGAACGGATTGTGCGCGCGGCCGCTTCTGCGGTTCTCCTCAAGCGAGACACCCGATCCACGCTCTCCTTGAAGGCGCGAAAGGCATCGAGCAACCGGATCAACTCGGTTTCGGTCCCGGCGTAGACAGGCGGCCCTACATTTTCTTCTCCGCGTGCCAGCGCATTCATGCCCCGCGAGAGGTCTCCGATCCCGTGCGAGACCCGAATTACCGAGCGGATAGAGAGGATTGCCAGGATGACGACGGCGAGGGATGCCAGCACGATCATGACGAGCAACTGGCGCAAGGCGCTGGACGTCGATTCGAGGTTCCGGTTCAGCGCGCTGGCAACCACCTCCGACTGGGTTTCCGTCGCGTGCGAGAGATCCCGCGATACGGTATGCAGGCGCGAGACGGATGCGCGGATCGTGAACATTTCCAGGAGATAGCGTGTCTGTGCCTCGAAGATCCTCCGATAGGGGTCAAGCTGTGCGGGTGAGACCCGCAGATTGGGGCCTGGCACCAGCATGCGTGCGGAGGTTTCGGCGACGAAGCGCCGTTGAAGTTCACCGAGCTGGAAGAGGCTGTCCGACGTGGAGGCTGATTGTGCGATGTCATTCAGACGCTGCCGTAGTTCCTGATCCTGAATGGCGCGAGCGGTCGCTATCTCTCCGAGTGCTACGGCCGCTTCAGCCTTGTGCATTTGTGCGGCATCGGCATTTGCCGCAAGTGCCAGTGTCTGGGACTTGATGCTCTCAAGCAGTTTGATGATCCGGTGCGCGCCGGTGCCTTGCATGGCAGAGCCTGGCTTATCCGGCGCCATGGTTTGAAGAAGCGTTTCCACCTGGGCGACCACGGCGCGACTTTCGCTCGAAACGCGGTAGGGGGACGTGGCATTCATCAGGAATGGTGCGCTTGAAACGAGGTCTGAGACCTGCCGTGATACGAGCGAGACCTTGGCGAGACTCGAGAAGGCTTGCACGCTGTAGGCTGACATTTCACTGCGCGCCCTCTGCAGACCATAGATGGCGACGGTCGATAGGAGCAGAACAGAAACGCAGATGAAGGCGATTGCGAAGGGCAATCGAAAGGCGATGGAGGAGAAGAAGGCGCGGTTGATCAAGGCAATGATCCGGCGTCGTCTGTGTGGAGCACATAGCCTTTGCCGCGTCGCGTCTGAATATGGCGGGGAAGATCGGGGTTTCGCTCGATCTTGCGCCTGAGGCGCAGGACCAGAACATCGACGTTTCGATCGACGAATCGATCGGAGTCGGCTCCCATCCGGTCGAGAATCTGGGCGCGGCTGACGGGGTTGTTCGGCGTTTCGGCAAGGATCTCGAGCAGGGCAAACTCTGCTGACGTCAGCGTCTTTGTCGGATCGGTGAGGCAAACGGCCCGGCGTTGACCGAGATCGACGGCCCATTCACCGAGCCTGAGCGCTGTCGGCGTCTGTTCGCGTTCGCCCTCCCTGTCTTGGCGCAGTTGCGGATGGGTGCGACGGAGAACCGCCTTGATCCGTGCGGTAAGCTCATTCGGTTCGAACGGTTTAACGACATAGTCGTCCGCTGCCGTCTCCAGTCCCAGCACCCGATCGGTCGCGCTGCCTGCTGCCGTTACCATAACGATGCCGACATCGGTCTGAGCTCTCAGACGCTGCGCGAAGGCGCGTCCCGACAGACCGGGCAGATTGTGATCAACCAGAACAAGTTGAACAGTCTCGTGTTGCAATCGCTCTTGCGCGGCCTCGGCGGATGGTGCCGTCAGCGGGATCCAGCCTTCTGCCTCCACCAGGTCACAGATAAGCTCCGCCATATCCGGATCGTCCTCGACGATCAGAATTTTTACCTTCTGGTTCAACACGTTGCAGTCCTCCCGTCGGCATCATAACCGGGCAGGCCGAAAACGCAAAAGACTTGGTGGTTATCGGCAAGCGTCACAATTGTAACATTTGCAATCTCTGCAACGGGTGACGACGTCGCGGTGAAAGATCAGTAACCATTCTTCGGGTTGCCAGCCCGAACAGATACGGACATGCTTCATTCATTGGAACGGGGAGGTTCCAGGGGAGGACGACGTGAAGTTATTGACCGCCATCGGCGCCGGGGTACTTGTGACCTTCGCCACGGCTCCGGGCTCCCGGGCAGCAGACACGCTGAACATTCTCTGCGGTGTAGACGAAGTCTGGTGCGCCGTCATGGAGAAGACCTACGAGGCCAAAACCGGCCTTGCGGTCAACATGCCGCGGATGAGCACCGGTGAGATACTCGACTACGTACGGGCCGAGAAGGATGCGCCGACCGTCGATGTCTGGTTGGGTGGCACCGGGGTCACGCACCTGCAGGCCGCTTATGAAGGCCTCCTGGAGCCCCATCGTCCCAAACAGGAAGCTGACCTTCTGCCCTGGGCGCGAAACTTCTTCTCTCTGTCTGGCGGCACATCCGTCGGCCTCTATGCCGGTGCGCTCGGCTTCGCCTACAACGCGGATCTTCTTTCGGCTGCAGGGTTACCGGCACCCAACTGCTGGAAGGATCTCGCCAAGCCGATCTATCGCGGCCATATCCTGTCCGGCAACCCGCATTCCTCGGGCACTGCCTTCACGACGCTTGTGACACTCGTGCAATTGCTCGGCGAGGATGAAGCCTTCGCCTATATGCGTGAGCTTGGCCGCAACATTACAGAATACACCAAGGCCGGTGCCGAGCCGGTCAAGGCTGCGGGCAGGGGAGAGATCACGATCGGCATCTCCTTCATGCATGATGCCGTCACCCAGAAGGAGGCGGGCGCTCCCCTCATGATCGTGGCGCCCTGCGAGGGCACCGGCTACGAAATCGGAGCGGTCAGCATCGTCAAGGGCAGCCGCAATCTGGAAGAGGCGCGCCGCTTCGTCGATTTTGCGCTAAGCCCCGAAGGGCAGGCAACCGGTGCAGCGGCCGGCCAGAACCAGGTCCCATCCAACGCAAAGGCCATGCTGCCGCCTGCCGCTCCCGACATCTCGATGATCAAGATGGTGGACTATGATTTTGCCACCTTTGGTTCACCCGAACAGCGAAGTCGGCTGCTGAGCCGTTTCGATAGCGAGATCAACCCGACCAACTGATTTTTCAACATCCGGACCGCCGCTGAAACGGCGCCTTCTCGGCGCCGCCGCCGAAGGCTTGTCCATCGTATTCGACTTCCATCAGACGCAAGCAACAGGAGGATACCCATGCGACTGACACTTCTATCCACTCTACTCTTCGCCGGCACGAGCTTGTCTGCCGGCTCGGCCCTGGCCGCCGGTGAGCTCAACCTCATTTGCGCGGCCGACGTCGTCATCTGCGAACAGATGCAGGGCGATTTCGAAAAAGCCCACGACATCAAGGTCAACATGGTCCGCATGTCCTCGGGCGAAGCTTATGCCAAGATCCGTGCCGAAGCGCGCAACCCCAAGACCGACCTGTGGTGGGCCGGCACTGGCGACCCCCATCTCCAGGCCGCTTCCGAAGGGCTGACGGAAGAGTACAAGTCGCCGATGTTGGACCAGTTGCAGGATTGGGCAAAGAGCCAGGCCGAAAGCTCGGGCTTCAAGACCGTCGGCGTCTATGCCGGTGCGCTCGGCTGGGGCTACAACACCGAGATCTTCAAGCAGAAGGGCTATAAGGAACCGGTCTGCTGGGCTGATCTATTGGCACCCGAGCTGAAGGGAGAGATCCAGGTGGCCAATCCCAATTCGTCCGGGACAGCCTACACGGCTCTCGCATCGCTCGTACAGATCATGGGTGAAGACAAGGCCTTCGAATACCTGAAGGCGCTCAATGCGAACATCGCGCAATACACCAAGTCCGGATCCGCACCGGTCAAGGCTGCTGCCCGTGGAGAGACCGGTCTCGGCATCGTCTTCATGCATGACGCTGTCGCCCAGACGGCCGAGGGTTTCCCGGTCAAGTCGATCGCACCTTGCGAAGGCACTGGTTACGAGATCGGCTCGATGTCGATCGTCAAGGGCGCCCGGAACATGGAGAATGCCAAGACCTGGTACGACTGGTCGCTGAAGCCGGATGTCCAGTCGCGCATGAAGGATGCCAAATCCTTCCAGCTTCCGTCGAACAAGAGCGCCGAGATCCCCAAGGAGGCTCCTCGCTTCGAGGATATCAAGCTCATCCACTATGATTTCAAGACCTACGGCGACCCGGACAAGCGCAAGGCGCTGCTCGAGCGCTGGGATCGTGAGATCGGCGCCGTCGCCAACTGACGCTTGTCCCTTTCCGCCGGCGGTCTCCGGATCGCCGGTCCATCTCTCTTCCTGCGAATCTACGAATGAGGTCGACCATGAGACATGGCAACCGCAGACTGGACCTGTTGCTGGCCTTTGGAGCCGCGAGCTTCATTCTGCTTCCCTGGTACAGGCTGGAAACGGGCTTCTTCGGCCTCGGCTGGCTCGGTGATTTTCCCTCCACAGAGGACACCGCGCCGGGCTTTCTGCAGCTTTTGGGTCACGGCCGCCTCTGGCTCCTCGGGGTCGTTTTCTTCTTCAGTCTTGGTGTTGCAGCACGCTTCATTGCCGACCCGATGCGCCGTGGAGCTTTCTTTTCGGCCGCCGGTGCCGCCGGCCTGGTCTATCTCTGCCTGCAGGGGCTTGCGGTCGGCTTTTCCGGCTGGACCTGGGGGATCAGCGAAACCCTCTTCGGGCCGCTCTCCGACGGCCAACCATCCATGGGTGCCGGCGCCGTGACCATGGCGATCGTCTTTGTCCTCATGTTCGCCTTCGGTCTGGTCGAGCGCGGCGTGATGAAGGGCGATGCCTTCGTCGTCGGTTCGATCTCGCTGCTTGTGTTTCTCGTTTTCGTTTTCGTCTTTTACCCAATCGGCAGCATGCTCGTCGCTGCGGTCCAGGATTTCGATGGCTCCTTCAAGCCAGATGATTTCATCCGCAATATGCAGGATCCCGGCATCTGGAGCCTGAGCTGCCTGGTGGGTGACGGGCGATGTGGTGTCGCCTGGCGCACTTTCACGCTCGCCATCATGACGGCGTCCGCCTCCACATTGCTGGGCCTCTCCTTCGCTCTGGTGGCAACACGCACCCGCTTTCCTTTCAAGAAGGGCCTGCGCCTTCTCACTGTCCTGCCGATTATCACGCCACCCTTCGTCATCGGGCTTGCGCTCGTTCTTCTCTTCGGTCGCGCCGGCGTGGTCACCGAAAGTCTATCAAGCCTCTTCGGCATCGAGCCTGGCCGCTGGCTCTATGGCTTGACCGGCATCTGGATTGCACAGGTCCTGTCTTTCACGCCAATTTCTTTTCTCGTCCTGATCGGTGTCGTCGAAGGTGTCAGCCCGTCGATGGAAGAGGCGTCGCAGACGCTGAGGGCCAACCGCTGGCGCACCTTCTGGCGGGTATCCCTGCCTCTGATGAAGCCCGGTCTTGCCAATGCATTTCTAATCGGCTTCATCGAGAGCATGGCCGACTTCGGCAATCCACTGGTACTCGGCGGCAGCAATGGCGTGCTCTCGACAGAGATTTTCTTCGCCGTGGTCGGCTCGCAGAACGATCCGTCACGGGCAGCCGTACTGGCGCTGGTCCTCCTCTTCTTCACGCTGTCGGCCTTTCTCGCCCAGCGCCTGTGGTTGTCGGGCAAGAATTTTGCAACCGTCACCGGTAAGGGAGACAGCGGCGCTCATATTGCCCTGCCGCGTGGCATCTCGATCGGCGTGCATGCTCTTGTCGTCCCGTGGATGATCTTCACCGTCGTCGTCTACGGCATGATCCTCGTCGGTGGCTTCGTGACCACCTGGGGCCTGGACAACACGCTGACGCTCGAACACTACGCACGCGCGTTTTCCGTCAGCATCCAGAATGGCTCGATCGCCTGGACGGGCGTTGCCTGGAATTCCTTCTGGACGACCATGGAAATCGCGCTGATCTCGGCACCGCTCACTGCCGCCGTCGGACTTCTGACTGCCTACATCATCGTGCGCCAGAAGTTCGCTGGCCGGAACCTCTTCGAGTTCGCCCTGATGATGAGCTTCGCCATCCCGGGCACGGTTATTGGCGTCAGCTACATCATGGCCTTCAACCTGCCGCCGCTCGAAATGACCGGCTCAGCCTTGATCCTGATCGCCTGCTTCGTCTTCCGCAACATGCCCGTCGGCGTGCGCGGCGGGATCGCGGCGATGAGCCAGCTCGACAAGAGCCTGGACGAGGCCTCGCTGACGCTTCGAGCCAACAGCTTCCGCACGGTGCGCAAGATCATCCTTCCGCTCCTGCGGCCCGCAATCACGGCAGCACTCGTCTATTCGTTCGTGCGAGCCATCACCTCGATCAGCGCCGTCATCTTCCTCGTCAGCGCCGAACACAATATGGCAACCTCCTACATTGTCGGCCTTGTCGAAAATGGCGAATACGGCGTGGCGATTGCCTATTCCTCGATGCTGATCGTCGTGATGATCACGGTCATCGGTGGTTTCCAGCTCCTTGTCGGCGAACGCAAACTGCGCCGCGAAAATCGTGTTGCCGGTCTAGGCGATACTCGTTCCGTTCCTCTCGGTCAGGAGAAAACCGCATGATCACCGTCAAAGCCGGATCCGTTACCTTTCAGAATGTCCGCAAGACCTTCGGCGCCTTCACCGCCATCCACGATCTTTCCCTCACCATCGAGCCCGGCACTTTGGTGACCCTGCTCGGCCCCTCCGGCTGTGGAAAGACCACGACACTGCGTATGCTGGCGGGGCTGGAGCACCCGACCTCCGGAAAGATCCTGATCGGCGGCAAGGATGTGACCATGCTGCCGGCCAACGAGCGCGATGTCTCCATGGTATTTCAGTCCTATGCTCTCTTTCCGCATATGACCTCGCTCGAAAACGTCGCCTATGGCCTACAGTCATCCGGCTTGGGCAAGAAGGAAGCGCGCGAGAAGGCCGAGGAGGGCCTCAAGCTGGTCGGGCTTGCCGGCATGGGCCATCGTCTGCCGGCAGAACTGTCAGGCGGCCAGCAGCAGCGTGTCGCTGTTGCCCGTGCCCTGGTGCTGGAGCCGCAAGTGCTGCTGCTGGACGAGCCGCTCTCTAATCTCGATGCACGCTTGAGGCGGCGTGTCCGGACAGAGATCCGCGACCTCCAGCAACGTCTCGGTTTCACCGCCGTCTATGTCACCCATGACCAGGACGAGGCGCTTGCCGTTTCCGACCGGATCATCGTGATGAAGGATGGCGAGATCGCTCAGTCGGGTGCACCGCGTGAACTCTACGAAGCGCCGGCCTCGCCTTTCATCGCCGACTTCATGGGGGAGGCGAATGTGCTGCCCTGCGAGGTCGTGCAGTCCGATGGCGGGGAAGTCCTGGTGCGCGTCAGCAATCTCGATCATCGCTTGCGGTCCACAGCTAACCAGGGCCCAGCCAAACTCGCAGTCCGCCCCGGTGCCATCCGGATAGGCTCGGCCGGCACAGAGGGCCTGAAGGGGCGCGTCCTTCATTCGGCCTACCTCGGCGGTCACGTCGAATATGAGGTTGAGACGGATGTCGGGACACTCTTCGTCATCGATCACGACGTCGACCACGCCCATGCTGCTACAAGCGACGTCACACTAACGTTCAAGAACCGTGGCATTGCCGTCATCAGCGGCTGATTAATTTCAAGAAGATCAAGGATCCAGAGAATGACTGTGAATGATACGGCACTCGCCACGCGTTTTGCGCTGGCCAAGACGCTGGCGGCGCAAGCGGGAGCCATCGCGCTTGACTATTTCAATCGCCGCGACACGCTGGTGATCGAAACGAAGCGCGACCTGCAGGACGTGGTTTCGATCGCCGACCGAAACGTGGAGACTTTTCTGAAGGAGCAAGTGGCCGACGCCTACGCCAATGACGGGTTTCTGGGCGAAGAATTCGGACACGACGAAGGCTCCTCCGGCTTCACCTGGGTCGTTGATCCGATCGATGGCACCGCGCCTTTTGTGAACGGCATGCCGACCTGGTGTATCTCGGTTGCGGTCATGTGCGACGGAGAGCCGGTTGTTGGCGTCATTCATGTGCCTTGTTCGGACGAGCTCTATGCCTCCGCGCATGGCCTTGGCGCGACGCTGAATGACAAGCCACTTCGCTTGGATCCGTCCCGCAACCTGCAGAATGCGATGACGGGGATCGGTTGCAACAGCTATGTCACGCCGGAACGCGTCGGCGCGATCATCGCAGGTCTGATGGAACGAGGTGGTAACTTCATCCGCAACGGTTCGGGTGCCTTGATGCTGGCCTATGTGGCAGCCGGCAGACTGGTTGGATATTACGAGCCCCATATGCGCGCCTGGGACTGCATGGCAGGCTTCTGCCTTGTCCGCGAGGCCGGGGGCAAGAACCTGGATTTCCCGGGAAGTGGTGCTGAGTTCTTGAATGGGCATCCGGTTCTTGCCGCGAACCCGACCTGCTATGACGAACTCTTGCAGCTTCACATGAGCAATCTTTGACGCCCATGCGATCCCGCTGACAAATTGCGGCTGGGAGCGCCAAAACCCTTGAGGAAATCATTCCGCCATGTGCGGATTGAAGCGGGGCCGGGGACGGCTCCGCTTAACTTCATTTGAGACAGCATAAATCGAGCCGCGCACTATTCGCATCAAAGAAGGCCAAATTTGATGAATTCGCGGCGATCGGCACCCTCTCGTCTATCTCGATCCCCGAGCGACCTCTAACGCGGGAAACGATGTCTCTGCCATCGGCAAGTGTCCCATGGACAAAGCTCTCAGCCTCGACCAGTTCGACCGCGGCGACCTTCACTCTTGCGGTATAGATCTCGTCCCCGGGCGCATCCGTGATCACATGAGGTCTTCTGGCCGAATGCGGATGGTCGCGGCCTTGGTTGGAACCGTCGTGTTGGGCTTGATCGACCAGCTGTCGGATGCCTTCCCAATCTGATGTGATCCATGGAGAGCGACCCAAGCAAGGTCGCTAAAAGAGGTCGAGCGTAGGAGGTCCCCAGCCGTATTTTCTGTTCCCGTCAGCTTGAGTTTTAGTGCCGGTGTTCCATTTGATGTTTTTATATGCCGAACATCACGGAGGAGGTGATCGAATGACACGGGGTATCGTGGCGCTGGTCTTTGCGGCCGTAGTGGGAATGTGCAATGCGGGAGTGACGCATGCCGAGCAGTCCGCGGAGAGATCAAGCACAAGCATAGAGAATGATCTCAACTATCTGATGTACACACCAGAAGGCTATTCGTCGTCCGAGAAAGCGTATCCGCTTGTTGTGTGGCTGCACGGCGGCGACCAGGGCGGGACCGATATCGAGAAAGTGAGATCGAGCGGCATCCCGAAATTAATCGAGGATGGAAAGACATTTCCCTTCCTGGTGTTTTCGCCCCAGAACCCAAGTGAAGAACTCCTTTATCCGATCGAAAAAGTAGAGGCGGCACTCGATGAGGTCATGTCGAAGTATCGCGTCGATCGCGCGCGGGTCTATGTCATGGGTTTCAGCCGCGGCGGGTTCGGCACTTGGGCCATGGCAGAGCAGTCCCCCGAGAAATTCGCAGCGGTCGTTCCGATCGCTGGCGGCGGGAATCGCCACTATTTGAGCAGAACAAACGAAAAGGCGGCCTTCTGGGTGTTCCACGGCACGAACGATGATGTCATCCCATTGTCGGATTCGGTCGTGCTTTTCGAGCGCCTTGTGGGTCTGAAGCGCAACGCTCGTTTGAGTGTGCTGGAGGGCGTAGATCACTCGGGAGTCGAATGGGCCGCCTTAAACGATCAGGCGCTTTGGGATTGGCTTATGAAACAGCACCTTGAGGTCCCACCACAGTAAACCCGTGAAGCCTTTGTGCCTACCGCGAAAAGGAAGGGCAGGGCGTCGGCTTGGCGCCTTGACGTCAGTCGTTAAAGGAACGGTCCTGTCCACCTGCGAGCTGCCGGTGTGCTCGCCAGCTCCCGTAAATTGCTAATACCAGACACTATGGTTACATGCGTCTCAGAGCACGTCCCCTATTTGAGATCAATCAGGGGACGTGCTGAATCTCACTTGCCCCAGGGCTGGACTGTCTGCCCTCCAAACATCACCTGCGTTGGCAAGTCAAAGATAAAGTAGGGGTTGAAAGACGGCGGTGCGCTGATTTGATTGAGCCGCGCCAATTGGTCAGATGTCAGTTCCACCTCCAGCGATATCACATTCTGCGAAAGCTGCTCGGCTCTACTGGCGCCGACCAGAATTGTGTCGACGCCAGGACGCTGTACCAGCCATGCAAGCGCCACTGCCGCCAATGGTTGTTCAAGCTCTGTGGCAACCTGCCTGACGACATCGACGACGTCGAAATTATGCTCGGTGAACAACATGCCGCCAAATGGGTTGTCGCCGTTCAGTCGGCCGTTGCTCTCGGTCTCGTCGTTAGCCGCAGCCTTGTCCGGAAGGCCGCCGCTCGCGCCAGCTTGAGCGATCATGTCGCGGCGGTACTTGCCTGTAAGCAGTCCGGCTGCCAAGGGGCTCCAGGGAACAAGTCCCATCCCAAACTCCGCTGCTGCCGGAAGAATGTCGAGTTCGACACCTCGATCAACGAGTGAATAGGCATATTGCAGCCCGATCGGCGCCGGAAGCCCGTGAGCCGCGGCCAATGTCGCTACCTTTGCGACGTACCAAGATGGCGTATTGGAGAATCCATAGTGCAGGATTTTACCGCTCCGGACAGCGTCAACCAGTGTTTGCAGCACCTCTTCGGCAGGGGTAGTCCGATCCCAGACGTGCATCCAATACATGTCGATGTAGTCCGTCTTCAGCCGCTTCAACGAGCCTTCGATCCCAAGCCGGATATTCTTGGCTCCGTTCCCACCATGCAGGGGTGTTCCTTGGCCGCGGGCGAAACCAGACTTGGTGGCGATCACGAGCCTATCGCGAAGACCGGTGTCGGCGACGAACGACCCCAGCATCTCCTCGCTGCTTCCCCCTGAATAGACATCAGCCGTATCGAGGAAGTTGCCCCCCGCCTCCACATAGGTGTCGAAGAGTTCGCGCGATGCTTTCGTGCCTGCACCCCAACGCTCGGCACCAAAAGTCATTGTTCCAAGAGCAAGCGGGCTGACGATGAGACCGGATCGGCCCAGTGTGCGATAGCTTGTCAGGTTCACATTGTACTCCTTGATTAAGTTTCGAAAAGCACTGCTGAAACCATATCTGGTCGCTGGGCGCTCGATTAGCCATTGCGCGGCGCATGTACTTGTGAGCAGTTTGCAGCAATGGAACGGGGTGAGCTCAACGATCTGTTGGTATTTGCGGCGATCGCGCGGGAGCGAAGCTTCACGCGGGCTGCGGCCTCGCTCGGAATGTCGCCTTCGGCGCTCAGCCATGCCATGCGTGGGCTGGAAGCAAAACTCGGGGTCAGGCTGCTGGCAAGGACGACACGCAGCGTCTCTCCCACTCAGGCAGGTGATAGGTTGCTGCAGTCCATTAGGCCAGCATTCGCCTCAATTGAGGATGGGCTTGCGGCCCTTGCTGAATGGCGTGACAGTCCTTCGGGCACTGTCCGTATCACAACGTTCTCATACCCTGCGAAAACCGTGCTTTTGACAAAGCTGCCCGCGTTTCTTTTGGCCCATCCCGACATTCAGGTTGAAGTGAATATAGATGATCGGCTGACAGATATCGTCGCCGAGGGCTTCGATGCCGGGATACGATTCGGGGACACGGTGGCCAAGGATATGATCGCCGTGCGGGTCGGTCCGGACCTTCGAACCATTGTGGTCGCAACACCCTCCTATTTCGAGCGTCATGCAAAGCCTGAAACGCCTGCCGATCTGCAAGCCCACAACTGTATTGGATATCGCCTTGCAAGTTCCGGAGGACTGCTTCCATGGGAGTTCGAACGCGACGGCCGCGAGATCAAGGTCAGGACGTCCGGTTCCTTTGTCGGCAACGACGGCGATCTCGCAGCCGCAGCAGTCAGATCAGGGGCTGGCCTTGGCTACCTGTTGGAAGACGATGTTGCCGAAGATATTGCTTCCGGCCGTTTGATACAGGTTCTCGATGAGTGGTGCCCGCAATTTCAAGGCTGCTATCTCTACCATCCGAGCCGCCGACAAACGCCGCCGGCCCTGCTTGCCCTTATCGGCGCATTAAAAATGAAGAGCTGAGAGTTTCCGATGGTGGGGACCGCCGAGCCAACTTGCGGATAACAGCGCAAGCTTAGCACTTTCGAGTGTGCTCCACGGCCAATCAATGGCACGCGTGAGTGGCGTGCGTGTGGGCTTTTTTGCGATATGAGGGTTGTCCGATTTGCGCCCTCCATCTCGGTCATCGAAGTCGTGATTGCCGGCAAGCGTACACTACCTCGCAGAGCGTCACTTAACCTGCTCGCCAATAGAAGAGGCATGGCCTCAGCCGACAATCGTTTCCACGAAGTCCGCGAAAGCCCGAGCCTTAGCACTGGCCAGCCGTCCTGTCGGAAAAACCGCCCAAAGGTCTATGTCGGGAAGCTCCCAGTCCTCCAGTACGCGAAGGACTTCGCCGCTCTGCAGTTCCGGCCAGAACATCCAGTCAGATGTCACCGCCAACCCCATGCCGACCTTAACAGCCGCGCGGATGCCCTCGGCGGCCGTGAAACGAACTCGTCCCGATACGGCGACCGAGGCTTCGGTTCCATGTTTGCGAAACGTCCAGCTATTCCCAAGCTGGGTGTAGACCACGGCCTGATGCGCGGCGATGTCCGCCGGCACCTGCGGAATGCCGTGTTGCTCGAGATAGGCGGGCGTCGCTACCACAGACCGGCGGCCGGTGGCGATCTTGCGCGCGACCGCGGCACTGTCGGCAAGTTCTCCCATGCGCAGTGCGATGTCTATGCCCTCGGCAACAAGATCGATCACCCGGTCGTCGAGAATGACGTCGACCTCCAACTCGGGATTCGCCGCCAGGAAATCCGGCAGGCGCGGCACGACCATCAGGCGTGCGAATGTCGTGGCCGCACAGACCCGAAGACGTCCAGATAGGCCTGCACCAGCACCCTTCGCTTCCAGCTCGGCCTCGTCCGCCTCGTGGATCGCGGTTTTTGCCCTTTCGTAGAAACGAACTCCGGCATCGGTTGGCGAAAGGCCGTGTGTCGACCGGATGAGCAGACGGACCTGCAGACGGTCTTCCAACTGCGCAATTGTCTTCGAGATTGCCGGCTGACCGACGCCGATCTGCCGGGCAGCCTGGGAAAACGACCCCGTTTCCACCACGCGCACAAATGCGGCCATCGCTTGCAATCTGTCCATCGCTTATTCTCCTTGGGAATAGGCATTATCGCTATGAGCGACCTGCCGCAAGCTCGGAGGAATGGTCATAACTGTTTTCAACGGAACGCGATCCGATGGAGATGAACGATGATTGAAGTCCACGCCTTTGCCACTCCGAACAGCGTCAAGGTGCTGATCGCCCTCGAAGAGATGGGAGTGCCCTACGAGTTGAAGCCGGTGAATGTTCGCAAGGGCGAGCAGAAGACCGAGGCGTTTCTTGCACTCAACCCGAACGGCAAGGTGCCGGTTCTGGTCGATGAGGGTTTTGTCCTCACAGAGAGTGCCGCCATCCTCGTCTACCTTGCGGAAAAGACCGGCCGGCTGCTGCCGAAAAGTGGAAATAGCCGGGCTCGTGTCTTCGAACAACTCTTCTTCCATGCCTCCGGTTTGAGCCCTGCGTTCGGCAACGCAGGCTTCTTCAAGCGCTCGTCGCCCCAGCCGCAGCCGATCGCCGAGGCCCGCTTTACCACTGAAGCCGAACGCATCCTCGGCCTGCTTGATGCGAAGCTCGCCACGCAGTTCTTCATCGCCGGAGAGGAATTCACGATCGCCGACATCGTCCATTTCGGCTGGATGTGGCGTCTGCAGTTCCCCGGCCTTTCCCTCGACGGTCGCCCGAACCTTTCCCGCTGGTTCGAGACCGTAGCCGCACGCCCAACCGTCCAGCAAGCCGTTGCTCGCGTTGAAGCAATCGTGCCCGCCGCCTGATCTTCCTTATCCACCACATCAACGCAGACACGCAGGAGAACCACCATGTCGAAGTTCGACACCTACAAGAACAGCTTCCCGAACGCCCGCCTGACACGCACGCCGAGCGGGGTCCTCGAAGTCGCGCTGCACACCGATGGCGGCAAGCTTGTCTTCAATGGCCATACCCACGAGCAGTTTGTCGATCTCTTCCACCAGATCGGCGCCGATATTGACAACCGCGTCGTCATCCTCACGGGCTCCGGTGACGCCTTCATGGACGCGATCAGCCCTGAAGGCTTCGATTTCTTCTCGCCCCGCGGCTACGACAAGATCTTTCGCGAGGGTCGCAAAGTTCTAATGAACATCCTCGACATCGAGGTGCCGATGATCACCGCGCTGAATGGCCCGGTCCTGCTGCATTCGGAATATGCGCTGCTCACCGATATCATTATCGCGACGCCAGAGACGGTCTTCCAGGACAAGCCGCATTTCGATTTCGGCATCGTACCCGGTGATGGTGTCAACCTGCTTTGGCCGGAAGTGATCGGCAGCATTCGAGGACGCTACTTCATCTTGACCCGCCAGGTGCTCGATGCGGCAACCGCCAAGGACTGGGGCGTGGTCAACGAGATCGTGCCGGCAGACAAGCTTCTTGCCCGTGCCCATGAGATCGCCGAGGGTATTGCCGCCCTTCCGCCGCTGACGTCGAGCTATACCCGTATCGCACTGACGCAGAAACTGCGCCGCATCGTTGACGAAGGTGCTGGCTACGGCCTGGCGCTCGAAGGCATCAGCGCTGCCGAAGTTGCCCGCTCCATGGCCGCCAACGGCTGATCACATCCCTGACCATCGCCGGACTTCAACCCATATCGCGAAGTCCGGCGCGCTCTTCGCCCCACATCCAATTCCCATCAAAGGACAATGACCATGACCTTGCAAACCAAGCTCGACGCTTTCAAGGCTGATTTTGAAGCCGGCAAGCCGCCTTACAACGTTCCCTATTCGGTCATCGAGACGATGCACCGCGCCACCGCAGAGCTAGTTGCCTCTGGTGCGGCTCAGAAGGCAATCAAGGCCGGCGATCGCCTGCCGGAATTTACGCTGTCGGATCCGGACGGCAATCCGGTCTCGTCCGCCGATCTTCTGGCCCACGGCCCGCTGGTGATCAGCTTTTACCGCGGCGTCTGGTGCCCCTACTGTAACATGGAGCTGCAGGCCCTGCAGGAAGCGCTGCCGCAGTTCGAGGCGCTTGGCGCAAGGCTTGTCGCCATATCGCCGCAGAACCCGGTCAACAGCCGCAAGTCGGTGCGCCAGAACAACCTGACCTTCCCGATCCTGTCGGACCCGCACAACGATGTCGCAGCCGCCTTCGGCTTGCGCTTCGAGATGCCGGACTATTTGATCGAGCTCTATAGGTCGCTGAAGAACGATCTTCCCGGTTTCAACGGCGATCCGAGCTGGACCCTTCCGATGCCCGCCCGATACGTCGTCGGTCAGGATGGCATCATCCTCTATGCCGAGGTCAACCCGGACTACACTCGCCGCCCCGAGCCGGAAGACATGTTGCCCGCGCTTCGTGCAGCAGCAAACAGCACCGCCGCCTGATCCGATGCACACCAAAAGGCCCTGCTTCGTTGGAAGCGGGGTCGAGGACTTCCCAATGAAAAGAACATTTCTGATCACTGGTGCCAGCAAGGGCATCGGTCTTGCCCTGGCAGAGCGCCTTGCCAAGAAGGGTCACGATGTGATTGGCATCGCCCGCAACGCGACCGATGGGTTTCCCGGCCGCCTGCATCAGCTCGATCTTTCAGACCGGGCAGCCGGCGAGGAACTTGCGGCCATCGTCCGCGAGAGCGGCATCGATGGGATCGTCAACAATGTCGGCCTTGTCCGGGCGGAGCCACTGGGTAACATCACCGTCGAGACGCTCGAAGACGTCATGCGGCTCAATCTGCATCCTGCTCTCGTTGCCGTGCAGGCTGCTCTGCCCGGCATGCGGTCGCGCGGTTGGGGCCGGATCGTCAACATCTCGAGCCTGACCGTCCTTGGGAGCATCCAGCGGACCAGCTATGCGGCAGCCAAGGCAGCTCTCGTCAGCTTCACCCGGAGCTGGGCGCTCGAACTTGCCACAACCGGCATCACGGCGAACGCGGTGTCGCCAGGACCGACGGAGACCGAACTGTTCCGTGCGAACAATGCGCCCGGTAGCGAGGGAGAGGCGCGTTATCTCGCGGGTGTCCCCATGCGCCGCTTCGGCCGCCCGGATGAAGTTGCAGCGACAATCGCCTTCCTGCTCTCCGACGATTCCGCGTTCATGACCGGGCAGGTGCTGCAAGTCGATGGCGGTGCTTCGATAGGAAGGGCTCCGATCTAGTTGCAGTAGGCGGACTAGAGTAGGCATCGGCAGGCGGCGGCATTCGGCTCTGCGCCTTCATTTCGGGCGTAGATGTTGCCGCCGCCCCAGCCTGAACACAGACATCGCCACCGTCAAGCCTTCGCGGTCATGTGTGCTGTGCCGATGTCCGCGCCTCGTATTCCAGACCTGTTCATCGATCCGATTGGCCAACATACTCAGCTCACGCAAAGATGGGCGGAATCTCGATCAGCTTTCGGCTGTCGCTGGTTCCCTTCTCGACAATGTCGAAGGCGGCCGTCAACATGCCCGCCACATCCTGGCGCGCCATCTCGATATCGTGTCCGAGAAGTGCGACAAACGGATCCCAGTCGAAACATCCGATGATAGGGGATGCGCCGCGGAAATGCGGCGACGACTTGATCCAACGCATGACGCCTTCGAGAGAAATGGTCGAGTTGACGAACATGCCGAGGGGCACGCTGCCTTCGCTGTCAGCCATCGCGCTCAACGCCTGAGCAGCCTTTTCTGGCGCATAGCCGCAGGCCAGAATGTGGTCCTGTTCAACCGTAACACCGAGATCCTGGTGGGCCTTGCGGAAGCCCCGGATGCGTTCGGCTGTGTTGTGATCGCGGCCGCGCCCGCCGATGAACAGCAGCGGCGACTTCACACCTGTCTTGCGTTCAACATTGATCAGCGTTCGCCTCGTCAGTTCGCGCGCGCCGGCGAAATTGTCCGAAATGATCGAGGTAGCTTTTGTGCCGGGTAGGTCGAGATTGAGACTGCGCGTGCCGGCCGCCTGACAGATGTCCGTAATGCGATCCGGATCCGTGGCGCCCGTCGAAATCAGCCATTCGACCTGGTAGGACAGCATGGTCCGCGCCGCTTCCACCTCCAGATTAGGGTCTCGCAGCGTGCAGGTGATGATCGGGAAGAGCCCGCGTTCGCGCGCCATGATTTCAAAGGTCTCGACGATCGAACCGAAATAACGATTGTCGTATTTCGGCACGATCATCCCAATGATTTTTGACTTGTCGCGGCGCAGCAGGCTCGCCTGCATGTTCACGGCATAGCCCTGTTCCTCGGCGATACGAGTGATCTTTTCGGCGAGCTGGGTGCTGATCCGACGTTTCTTCCAGTTGCCGTTCAGCACGGCACTGACGGCGCTGGCGGACGTTCCGGCGAGCTCCGCCAGATCGTAGATCGTTGTCTTTTTCTGCGGACGTTGTTGATTCACGAAATCCTCCTGCTAAACCCAACTTGACATTAAACGGGGAAGGTGGCAATTCTTGCTTCATCGATTGAGCAAGGGTGCTCCATCGATGATACAGGTTGGCTGTGGAGGGTCGACCGGGAGGCGTTCAGCCACTACCCATGTCTTGCGGCGCCGATCAGTTCGGCGACGGACGATCAACTGCGTCCTGAAGTCAGGCGACGCGGGATGGGGGTGGCAGGCGAAAAACCGGGGTAGTCTCTCGACGCAGGCTGTTCCATTCAAGGAGGAGAATGAGACATGAAAATTCGTTCCATGCTGCTGACAACCGTCGGTCTCGCCGCAATGGTTTCCGGTTCTGCTCTCGCGCAGGAAGGGGCGACCGTCGCCTTCCTGATGCCCGACCAGGCATCGACGCGCTATGAAGAGCACGACTATCCGGGCTTCAAGGCGGAGATGGAGAAGCTGTGCGCGTCCTGCACCGTCATCTATCAAAACGCCAATGGAGACGTCGCGCTTCAGCAACAGCAGTTCAACTCGGTTGTCGCCCAAGGCGCCAAGGTTATCGTCCTGGATCCGGTCGATTCCGCTGCCGCTGCCGCCCTCGTTGAAATCGCCCAGTCCCAGGACGTCAAGGTCATCGCCTATGACCGTCCGATCCCGGACAAGGCCGCCGATTATTACGTTTCCTTCGACAACGAGGGCATCGGCCATGCGATCGCCAAGTCACTTGTCGATCATCTGAAGGCAAGTGGCTTAGCCGAAGGTGCAGGCGTCCTGCAGATCAATGGTTCTCCGACCGATGCGGCCGCCGGCCTCATCCGTGACGGCATCCATCGCGGCCTGAAGGATTCAGGCTACAAGACGCTCGCCGAATTCGACACGCCGGAATGGGCGCCGCCCAAGGCACAGGAATGGGCGGCCGGCCAGATCACCCGCTTTGGCGCGGACATCAAGGGCGTGGTTGCTGCCAATGACGGCACCGGCGGTGGCGCAATCGCCGCCCTCAAGGCCGCGGGCGTGAACCCGGTTCCGCCGGTCACCGGCAACGACGCAACGATCGCGGCTCTCCAGCTCATTATCTCGGGCGACCAGTACAACACGATCTCCAAGCCATCGGAAATCGTGGCGGCCGCTGCGGCCAACGTTGCCGTCAAGCTGCTCAAGGGCGAGACTGTCGAAGCCAAGACGACGCTCTATAACACGCCGTCCGAACTCTTCGTGCCGGCCGTTGTCACAGCCGAAAACATCAAGGCGGAAATCTTCGACAAGGGCATCCAGAAGCCCGAAGATGTCTGCACCGGTGAATATGCCGAGGGTTGCAAGAAGCTCGGTATTACCCAGTAATAACCTCCCAAGGTGCTCGGTCGGGGCTTGCTCCGGCCGGGTGTATCCCTTGTCCCAATGAAGAGCGCCTCGTCATGCAACGAAATGACATCGGTCTGCCGCCCAAGGGCACGACCATCTTGAAGCTGAGCAATGTCTCGAAGAACTTCGGTGCGGTATCCGCCCTGACGGACATCGATCTGGAAGTGAAGGCTGGCGAAGTGGTCGCTCTCGTCGGCGACAATGGTGCTGGCAAATCGACGCTGATCAAGGTGCTTGCCGGCGTTCACCAGCCGAGTGCCGGCCGGATCGAATATTGCGGCCAGGAGGTTTCGCTCGACAGCCCGAGCCGCGCGCTCGAACTTGGCATTGCGACGGTCTTTCAGGATCTGGCGCTCTGCGAAAACCTCGACGTCGTCGCCAATCTCTTTCTGGGTCACGAGATGTCGCCCTGGAACCTCGACGAAGTGTCGATGGAAGTGCGCGCCTGGACGCTGATGCGCGAGCTAGCTGCCCGCATCCCCTCGGTCCGGGAACCGATCGCCTCGCTTTCCGGAGGTCAGCGGCAGACGGTCGCGATCGCGCGTTCCCTGCTGCTGGATCCCAAGATCATCATGCTTGACGAGCCGACGGCAGCGCTCGGCGTCGCCCAGACGGCAGAAGTCCTGAACCTCATCGAGCGGGTGCGCGAACGCGGCCTTGGCGTCATCATCATCAGTCACAACATGGAAGACGTGCGTGCCGTCGCAGACCGCATCGTGGTTTTACGCCTCGGTCGCAACAATGGCGTCTTTACTCCCGACGCCTCCAACCACGAACTGGTGGCCTCAATCACCGGTGCCACGGAAAACTCTGTCTCGCGCCGTGCCGGCCGCAAAGCCGTCGAGCATGCCGAAATCGGTGGGAGCCCCGCATGAGCACTCAAATGTCGAACGAAAATAATCCTACCCCGCTTGCCCTCGATCGCAGCGACGAGCGTGTCAGTCATTCCGACGGTGTGTCGGGCATGGTCCGCGCCTTCCTATCGCGTGTTCGCTCCGGCGATCTCGGCATGCTCCCCGTCGCGATCGGGCTGATCGTCATCTCGACGGTCTTCAGCATTCTCAATCCGATCTTCCTCGCGCCGAACAATCTGGTGAACCTTCTGTTCGATTGCGCCACCGTCGGCATCATCTCGCTCGGTATCGTCTGCGTCCTCATCCTCGGTGAGATCGACCTGTCTGTCGGCTCGATGAGTGGATTGTCCTCGGCGATCATCGGTGTTCTCTGGGTGAATTCCGGAATGCCCCTGCCGCTCGCCATCTTTGCCGCTCTGGTCACCGGCGCAATAGTGGGTGCGCTCTACGCCATGCTCTATAATCGCCTCGGCATGCCAAGCTTCGTTGCAACACTGGCGGGTCTCCTCGCGCTGCTCGGCTTGCAGCTCTACATCCTCGGTCCAACAGGCAGCATCAATCTGCCGTATGCGTCGCCGCTGGTGCGCTTCGGCCAGATCTTGGTCATGCCGGACTGGTTGTCTTATTTGCTCGCCCTGGTCCCGGGTGCCGTTCTGGTTGCGGCCGGTCTGGTAATCAGAAAGCGCAGGCAAGTCGTCAATCTTTCCTCGCAACCGCTGAGCAGCCTCGTGGCCAAGGCCGTCGTGCTGACCGTCGTGCTGGAAACCGCGGTCTACTACCTGAACCTCGGTCGCGGCGTGCCGTGGATGTTCGGTCTGTTCGTCGCCCTCGTCGTCATGCTCAATTATGCACTGACAAAGACCAAGTGGGGTCGCTCGATGTTTGCCGTCGGTGGCAATCGTGAAGCCGCCCGCCGCTCCGGCATCAATGTCCGCCGTATTTACATGAGCGCCTTCATGCTCTGCTCGACCCTCGCGGCCTTGGGTGGCACGCTGTCGGCCTCGCGCCTCGCCTCGTCGAGTCAGCAGGCCGGCACGGGCGACGTCAACCTCAACGCCATTGCCGCGGCGGTCATCGGTGGTACCAGCCTATTCGGCGGTCGTGGCAGCGCCTATTCGGCCCTGCTCGGCATCATCGTCATCCAGGCGATCTCGAACGGATTGACGCTTCTCAACCTAAGTTCGTCGCTGCGTTACATGATTACCGGGGCGGTTCTCGCCATCGCCGTCATCGTCGACTCGCTCGCTCGCCGTTCGCGCGTCAGCCACGGCCGCGCCTGATACAAAGACTGGAGACTTATCATGACTGAACTGATGAAGGGCAAGGTCGCTGCGATCACCGGCGCCGCCTCCGGTATTGGGCTTGAATGCGCCCGCACGCTGATTGCCGAAGGGGCGACAGTCGTGCTGATCGACCGCGCCAAGGACAAGCTTGAGATGCTGTGCGGGGAACTCGGTGAGCGGGCAAAGCCGCTGGTGGTCGACCTGTTCGACGGTCCTGCGGTTTCCAGCATGCTCCCGCGTATTCTCGAACTGGCGGGCGGTCTCGACATCTTCCACGCCAATGCCGGCGCCTATATCGGTGGCCCGGTGGCGGAAGGCGATCCGGATGCCTGGGATCGCATGCTGAACCTCAACATCAACGCGGCTTTCCGATCGGTGCATGCGGTTTTGCCGCACATGATCGCGCAGAAGTCCGGCGACATCCTCTTCACCAGCTCGATCGCCGGTGTCGTTCCTGTCGTCTGGGAACCGATCTACACCGCGTCTAAATTCGCAGTCCAGGCCTTCGTGCATTCGACCCGCCGTCAGGTGGCTCAGCATGGCGTTCGCGTCGGTGCGGTCCTGCCAGGCCCAGTCGTCACGGCACTGCTCGACGACTGGCCGAAGGCCAAGATGGAGGAGGCGCTTGCAAATGGCAGCCTGATGCAGCCGAAGGAAGTGGCCGATGCCGTGCTCTTCATGCTGTCGCGACCGCGCAACGTCACCATTCGCGATCTCGTGATCTTGCCCAACAGCGTCGATCTCTGAAGCCGGCTAGGTTCGAGGCATACCGATACAAATCCGATAGCAAAGCAAGCGACCATGACCCAGACACCAATTCCGCCCGAGGGAGCCCCGCGTTACGTGATCGGCGTCGATGTCGGGACCGGCAGCGCGCGTGCGGGTCTGTTCGACCTCAAGGGCCATATGCTGTCGGTCGCCAAGCGCGACATCACTCTCTTCCGCGAGGCCGGCTCGATCGTCGAGCAGTCGAGCACCGAGATCTGGAATGCGGTCTGCGCGATCATTCGTGAAGCGGTCGCATCCGCCGGTGTCGATCCGGGGCATGTCGTGGGAGTGGGCTTCGATGCGACCTGCTCGCTGGTCGTGCTGGGGGAGGGCGGTCAGCCACTCGCCATTGGGCCGTCCGAAGAGGCTGAGCGTGACATCATCGTCTGGATGGATCACCGCGCCATTGACCAGGCCGAGCGGATAAATGCCAAGGGCCATGATGTCCTGCGTTATGTGGGTGGACGCATTTCCCCTGAAATGGAAACGCCCAAGATCCTCTGGCTCAAGGAAAACCGCCCGATCACCTTCGCAAGCGCATGGCAATTCTTCGACCTCGCCGATTTCCTCACCTGGAAATCAACCGGTGATCTCTCACGCTCGACCTGCACCGTGGCCTGCAAATGGACCTATCTCGCCCACGAGGCGCGCTGGGATGAGAGCTATTTCGAAGAGATCGGCCTGGGCGAATTAGCGTCGGAGGGCTTTGCCCGCATTGGCACGAACATTGTCGAACCCGGTACGCGACTGGGGCATGGGCTGACGACAGAAGCTGCCGAGGCGATGGGGTTGAAGCCAGGCACTGCCGTGGCGGCCGGCATGATCGATGCCCACGCGGGCGGGATCGGCACCGTCGGCATTGGCGGCAAGCCAGCCGAGAACCTGGCTTACGTTTTCGGCACCTCGTCCTGCACCATGACATCGACAGCCGAGCCCGTCTTCGTGCCAGGTGTCTGGGGCCCCTATTACTCTGCCATGGTTCCCGGCATGTGGCTGAACGAGGGTGGACAGAGTGCGGCGGGGGCCGCGATCGACCAGCTTCTGTCCTTTCATCCGGCAGCAAACGAGGCGACAGCGAGGGCGCGGGCCGAGGGCAAGTCGCTGCCCGCCTACATGGCAGAAATCGCCTTCACCAAGGTCGAGGATGCTTCAGACGCAGTCGAACTTGCGGCCGGTCTGCATGTTGTCCCGGAATTCCTCGGCAACCGCGCGCCCTTCGCCGATCCTCATGCCCGAGCCGTGATTGCGGGGCTCGGGATGGAGCGCGACTTCGATAATCTCGTTGCGCTTTACATCGCCGGCCTCTGCGGCATTGGCTACGGGTTGCGCCAGATTATCGAAACCCAGGCGAAGTCCGGGGCTAGCGTTGAGCAGGTGGTGATCAGCGGTGGTGCGGGGGCGAGCCCCCTGGTGCGCCAGATCCTCGCGGATGCCTGCGGCAAACCGGTCGTCGCAACTGCGGCCGAAGAGCCAGTCCTCCTCGGCTCGGCCATTCTTGGCAGCGTTGCTGCTGGTGTGTTTTCAGACGTTCGCGACGCTATGGGGGCACTCTCGCAAATTGCCGCGACGTATACACCGCGCGGCCATGAAATCAGTCTTACTCACAAACGGCGTTATGAAGCTTTTCTAAAACTTCAGGAAGTTTCGAGAGTGCTAAGGTCATTTTAGTTTCCGTGGGCAGGTTTAAGTAGCAGACATGTGCCCGAGCGAATTGGGCCACCGCTGAATTGCGGTGCCTCACGTTGTGAACGGAGTTGCTGCATGATGCTCGTTTCCGAGATGCTTACCGCGCTGAGCCGTCACTTCAGTCACAAAGGTCGTCATCGCTCTGCCCCGAGCGCGGACATAGCTCGGTGGTGGCATCACGTCGCCTGTGCGCCACAGGCGGACGTTCTTGACGATGGCGATCTCAGAAGCTAGCCTGATACCGTCTAAAACAGGTTAGGCTCGGGAAGGTTGGCCCGGCCCCCACCGGAGTGGGTCCTTCCGCTGTTCTCTAGCGGCCCAAGACTACGATGGCCCGCGCATGGTGTGCGGCCGATAGTAGGAGCTTGGGCATGAAAGCTAGAATATCAGTCTTGACGCTTGGCGTTGCCGATCTTGAAAAATCCGTCACTTTCTACCGCGATGGCCTCGGTTTGCCAACTGAAGGGATTATAGGACGAGAGTTCGAATACGGCGCAGTCGCCTTCTTCGATTTGGCTGGCGGCCTAAAGCTGGCGGTTTGGTCGCAGCGTGATGTCTCTCACGACACTGGGTTGCCTCTAGAGCCAACGAGTCCCACGTCGTTCACCATCGGCCACAACGTCTCGACCAGGGAAGAGGTCGATGCGGTGATGAACGCCGCAGAGCGCGCCGGAGCCGAGATCGTTAAAAGCCCGACCGCCACCTTCTACGGCGGCTACGCAGGCTATTTCCGTGATCCGGACGGGCATCTATGGGACATTGTTTGGAATCCCGAGATGCTTCCTTCAACGGACTGAGGTTGCTGGCGCCGCTCACTCTGCTTGAATAGAGAGCTGCAGATTGCGGTGCTGAGCGATAGATGGGCTTTCAACAGCTCTGCCGTTCTAGGGGGCAGCGTCGCGCTGGTTCCGAAGGCAGACGCCCAACCTCATCTCGAGGCCGGGCGTCTGGTCCGGCTGTTGCCGCAGTGGTATTCGGATGCAGGCGCGATTTCGGTGTACTTCGCAAGCCGATCACAGCTCCCTGCAAAGACCTGTGTCTTTATCGATTTTGTGACGGCTCTGGCAGAGCGCAATCAGTGGCCAGAGCAGTTTGCCGGCAGTCTCGGGTAACCGCTCTAGTGCATCATAGACCTTTCCGCATCTGCCTGGACGATGTGGATCAGCTAGCGGCGATTGGCGGCGATTATCAGGACTATGGCATAATCCGCATTAAGACTGGCGCGGTCTGCTAGTTACAGCTTCCCTTCCAACCCATAGAAGTCTGCCTGCCAGCAGGGCGTTTTGGAGAAGGTCGCAAGAAAATGATGATCGATACAGCGCATCCCGTCATGATCACCGGAGCCACCGGCTTTGTCGCCGGGTGGATCGTCAAGTTGCTGCTTGAAGCAGGTGTTACCGTCCACGCACCCGTGCGCAACATGGCGGATTTGAGTAAGACCAAGCATTTGACCGAGCTTGCCGCCAAGACGCCGGGCACCATCAAGTTCTTCGAGGCGGATCTTTTGAAGGCCGGCTCGTATGCGCAGGCGATGGCCGGCTGCCAGACCGTCTTCCACACAGCGTCTCCCTTTGTGACGAATGTGGCTGATCCGCAGAAGGATCTGGTCGATCCGGCCGTAATCGGCACGCGCAATGTTCTGGAAGAGGCCAGTCGCCTCGAAAGCGTCAAGCGCGTCGTCCTGACCAGCAGTTGCGCCGCAATCTATGGCGATGCAGCCGACGTACAGGACGCGCCGGGTGGCATCCTGACCGAGGAGATCTGGAATACGACGTCGTCGCTCCAGCATAATCCCTATTCCTATTCCAAGACCGTTGCGGAGCGCGAAGCCTGGTTGATCGCCAAGCGTCAAAACCGCTGGGATCTTGTCGTGATCAATCCGTCGCTGGTGTTCGGGCCTGCAATCAATCCTCACACCACCTCTGAAAGCCTCCGCATTGTCAGGCAAATCGGCGACGGGACCTTGAAGATGGGGGCGCCGCGCATGGGAATGGGCGCCGTCGATGTAAGGGATCTGGCCAAGGCGCATCTCGCCGCGGCGTTTACGCCGTCTGCAAGCGGCCGATACATCATCAACGGCGTCAACTCGGATCTTTTGGAAATCGCGAAGACCTTGCTGCCGAAATATGGCAAGGCCTACCCCATTCCCCGCCGTGCCATGCCAAAATGGGTGATGTGGTTGGCCGGACCGCTGGCGGGAGACGGTATTACCCGGAAATTTGTCGCGCGAAATGTCGGGCACGCCTGGAAGGCGGACAACGGCCGTGGCAGGCGCGAACTGGGGCAGACCTATCGACCGCTGCACGAGACAATGAACGATATGTTCGAGCAGATGATTGCCAGTGGACTCGTTACAAACAAATAGTAGCAACGGAAACCAGTGAGCGGGGAGCAAGATGATGCTGAAACGTGCAAACCGCTTTGCAATGCATCCGGGTTGGCGGCTTCTCATCCAGGACATGGGAATGGATCCCGTCGATGTTCTGTCTCACGCGGAACTGCCCGCCGATCTTTTCGCCGCGAAAGATGCGTGGCTTTCGCCGGCGGAATATTTTCGTCTGTGGCACGGTCTGGAGGCGAGCAGCAATGGCCGGAACGTCGCCGTCCTGCTTGGAAAGTCGATCTCCGTGGAGACATTCGATCCACCGATTTACGCGAGCTTCTGCAGTGCAAACTTCAATGTCGCGCTGCGGCGGCTTGCCGAATACAAACGGCTCATTGGCCCGCTTGTCGCGGATGTTTCCGTTGGATCTCAGGAAACAGCCGTCACGCTGACCTGCTATGGTTATGACAGGCTGCCGCCGCCTAGCTTCGCTATCACGGAAGCCGTGTTTCTGACCCAACTCGCCCGGATGGCGACGCGATCCGCCATCCGGCCACTGTCTTGCGAACTCGTGACATTGCCCGGGCATCAGGCCGAATGCGAGGCGTTTCTCGGCTGCAGCATCCGACAAGGGTCGACCAATACCATTCGCTTTTCCGCGGAAGACGCCGCTCGACCTTTCCTGAGCGAAAACCTCGCGATGCGGAGTTTTTTCGAACCCGGTCTTCGGGCCCGTCTGGCAACCCTTGACGGCGAGGCATCCATTTCCGAGCGGGTGCGTGCAGTGTTGTTGGACATGTTGCCGAGCGGAGCATCGTCCATCGACGAGGTCGCCAAGAGACTTGTGATGAGCACCCGATCTCTCCAGCGTCGGCTGACGCAAAGCAACCTGAACTACCGCGATGTTCTGAGCGATCTGCGGCGCGAACTTGCGTCCCACTACCTTCATCATTCGGATCTGTCTCCCGCAGAGATTTCCTACCTGCTGGGCTTTGACGATCCAAACTCGTTTCTAAGGTCTTTCAAGGAGTGGACCGGTCAAACCCCGGGCCGCTTCCGGTCAGAGTCGCGCGACGTCAATGAAGATGAAGTGCGGAACGTTCAGGGCCATAGGTCCAAAACGTCATTTTGACTGCAAGCGTTTCGGCATCCGCATGTGAGGTATTTTCAGGGGAGCACACCCGATATTTGCCGGCGGCGTCAGGATGACTGGCAACTAGCAAACAATGGCCGCTGATCACGCGCCATGTGGCCTCCCCAATATCGAAACTGAGATAACCGCATGTCCAGAAAGCCCAGCTTTCTGGGATCGGGATGCCCTTGTTCGGCGAGAGAAAGCTCGTCGACAAAAACTTCAACTGAGACTTCTATAGGAGAGAATGCATGGCTGAAAGTCACGGCGACAGTCTTTTGGGCGAGGCATTGGAAGCAAGCGCCTATATTGACCTGTTTCGGAATGCACCTGCGGAATTTGCTCAATCCACGTCGCTTGCGTTTCGCGCAATTGGCAGAGGATGCGCGATTTCTCTGCCTCCTGCGCCGACTTTGGTGCTCAATCGGATACAGGGGTTGCATGGGCTGGATGAACTTATGGAGGCCTATGGCTGGCTGGAGCGGGGAACGGGCACCCATTATCTCCAGATCAACCGTGAGCTTGCGTCTGCCGAGGTCCTTGAATGGCTCGATGCGAAGCGGCTGATCAAAGAAAATCCGAACTGGTCGAAGCTCATGTGGCGCGGCGATGCCGTGGATGAGCATCCGTCCGAAGATTTCCGCATCCGAGCAGCGACTGCTCAAGACGCTGACGTGTTCGGGTCAATAACCAGTCAGGGTTTCGGACTTCCTCCCGCCATTGGCCGGATATGGCAGGGCGTTGTCGGGACGGATTCCTGGATTTGCCTCATTGGCTACTGGAAGGATCAACCCGTTGCCGCCGGCGCTATGTTTGTCAACGATGGCTGCGCCTGGTTGGGCGTGGGTACAACGCTCCAGGAGCATCGCAACAAAGGTCTCCAGAAAGCTTTGATCAGTGCGCGTTTAGGGGCAGGTCTGCGGCGGGGCATCAAGACATTTTATACCGAGACCGTTCGCTTTGCGAACAACGTGGACGTGCCGAATGTCTCCTTGCAGAATCTTGAAAAGGTCGGTTTCCGTCGGGTCCACGAGCGCTCGAACTACCGCATTCCCCCATTTTCCGGATGAGTTTGGACAGGGGTCAAACGTTCCGACGAATGGGTTCAAGGCGAGGACGCCGGAAAGGTGTTTTGGTCGAGTTCATGCCGCCCACCAGCAATGACAGCTTTGCGTAACATGTCAGTTCGGACACCAGCCGCACATGACAAAAGCGGCGGACACGCACCAGCAGGCTTAGGGCTGTGCGAGCCGTCCGGCCGCGTAGTCGCGCGCGAGCGCAATGAAGGCCTGGAAGGCGGCGGAGGAATTGCGCCGATTGGAATAATAGAGGCACAGCGGCACGAGCGGCGGCGTCCAGTCTTCGAGAATGCGCACGAGCCGTCCCGCTGCGATGTCTTCGCGGACATCGGTTTCCATGAAATAGCCAATCCCCACGCCGTTCGCCACCGCGATCCGCGCCAGAGATGCTTCGTCAAGAGTGATCGGCCCCTCGACGTCGAGTTGCAGTTCTTCACCCTCCTTCTCGAACCGCCATCGGAACAATGCGCCATTGGGAAGCCGCCCGCGAACGCAGGGGTAAGAGAGCAGATCCTGCGGCACCTGGGGAATAGCCCTATTTGCGAAAAAGGCGGGAGATGCGGCAACCGCCATGCGCCGCATCTTACCCAGCGGTATGGCGATCGCGTCGCTGGGCACCAGATCCGCGCTGCGCACGCCCAGATCGAAGCCCGCCGCCACAACATCAACAAGCCGCCCCTCGGTGACGATGTCGATATGAACCTGCGGATAGAGCTGCAGATAGCTGAGAACCAGCGGTGCCATGATCTCGCGCGCGGCCGTCGCGAAGGCATTGATGCGTAAGATGCCGGACGGCGTCTCCTGTTGGGAGCGCGCCGTATTCATCGCTTTTTGGATGCCCTCGAGCGCAGGTTTGATCTGTGCGACGAAGATCCGCCCCGCATAGGTGAGCGAGACGCTGCGCGTGGTGCGATTGAATAAACGCACGTCAAGCTGCCGCTCGAGCTTGCCCACCGCGTTGCTGATGGCCGTGGTCGACATGCCGAGATCGAGCGCCGCCGCTCGAAACGAGCCGCAGCGAACGATGGCGAGAACCGCTTCAAGTTCGATCAGCGAATGCCGAGTCATTGTCCCGATTTCCGTAACACGTCATCGCACTTTATCTTGCTTATCAGGAGAAAAGTCCATCGCTAACTTAGCCTCATCACCACTGAGGAGAGATGACCATGTCAATGAACCTACCCAAGCCGATCGCCGACTATGTCGAGGCAAACGCCCGTCTCGATATCGACGGCATGATGAAGCCCTTCCTGGATGACGCCGTCTTCATCGACAACGGCAAGCGTTACGAGGGCCTGGCTGAGATCCGCAAGCTACTCAAGGACGAAGCGATCGCGGTAAAGGCGATCTTCACGCCCGACGCTGTTCGCGAAGAAGACGGTAATGTCGTGCTCGAAGGTCCCGCTCATGGAGACTTCCCGGGCAGCCCGATCCGCTTCACCTATCGCGTAACGCTGGCGAACGACGCCATCAAGAGCCTGGAGACTACAGTATGAGCATCCAGGCAGATTCCAAAGAGTTCGCTGGCAAGCGCGTGCTCGTCAGCGGCGGCACCAAGGGTCTGGGTCGCGCCACGGTCGAGCGTTTTCTCGCCGGCGGAGCCCGTGTTGTCACGGCCGCCCGCACGATCAAGGACCCGATCGCCGGCGTTGAATATGTCCAGGCAGACCTGACCACGGCAGAGGGCAGCGAAGCGGTCGCCAAGGCGGCGCTTGAGCGGCTGGGCGGCATCGACATCCTTGCCCATGTCATCGGTGGCTCGGGTTCGCCGGCGGGTGGCTTCGCCGCGCTGACGGATGATCACTGGCTCGCCGAACTGAACCTTAACCTGCTGGCGACCGTCCGGCTCGATCGCCTGTTGATCCCGCAGATGCTTGAGCGGAGCAAGGGCACTGTGGTGCACATCACCTCAATTCAGTCCGTCCTGCCGCTGCCTGAATCCACGACGGGCTACGCCGCCGCGAAGGCCGCGCTGAGAACCTACAGCAAGTCAATCTCGAAAGAGCTCGGTCCCAAGGGCGTGCGGGTCAACTCCGTCTCGCCTGGCTGGATCATGACCGAAGCCACCGGAGATTTTCTCGAAATGCTTCGCACTGCCAATGGCGGCACGATTGAGGATGCGCGGCAGTCCGTGCTCGATGCCTTGGGTGGGATCTCGATCGGGCGCGGCGCCGAGCCAGAAGAGGTGGCCGACCTCATCGCCTACCTCGCCTCCGACCGTGCTGCTGCGATCCACGGCGCCGAGTTTGTAATCGATGGCGGTACCATCAGCACGGTCTGAGGGTGCCTCCCGACACCCGTCCTCTTTTTAGGGAGGGCGGGTGTCTGTATGCGGCCGATGACAATCGATCGATGCCACCGCGCAGCACCAGACTCCCATTCCGGTTTGAAAGGAACACCATGTTCGCCGTCTTTGCAAAAGAAGCGAATCTCCACGACCCCCTTGCCTCTGTTGTCGTCGGCGAACGCCCTGATCCGGTCGTGAAAGAGGGCTGGGTGCGCGTGAAAGTGACACATGCCAGCCTAAACCGGCACGATATCTTCACCCTTCGCGGGATGACCTCCCAAGAGGAGCCGATCCCGTTCCCGATGATCCTGGGCAATGACGCGGCAGGATTGCTCGAAGACGGGACGTCCGTCGTGCTCTACCCGGTAATGGGGACAGATAGCTGGAGGGGCGACGAGACGATCGACCCTCACTGGCACGTTCTCAGCGAGCTTGTGCCCGGAACAATGGCTGACTATGTCGCGGTTCCGAAGCGCAACGCGGTGCCTATTCCTGAAGGTCTGTCCCCGCTCAATGCATCACTGCTTGGCACTGCCTGGCTCACGGCTTATCGCTCTCTCTTCACCAAATCACGACTGATCCCCGGCCAGACCCTTCTCGTGCAAGGGGCTTCGGGTGGTATGTCGACGGCGCTCATCCAGATGGGGCGGGCTGCTGGCTTCGAAGTGTGGGTCACGACCCGCAATGATGAAGGCGCAGCGATCGCCGAGCGGCTTGGTGCGAACCGGATATTCCGGCATGGTGACGTGCTTCCGCGCCGCGTTGACGCGGTCGTTGACAATATCGGTGCTGCGACATGGGCAGACAGCCTGAAAACTGTCAAACGGGGTGGCGTTTTGGTGATCAACGGCATCACGACTGGCCACACCGCCGAGACCGATCTGCTGCGCATCTTCGTCGAACAGATCGACATCCGCGGAACCATTATGGGTACACTCGAGGAAATGAAGGCCATGATGCAATTCGTCATCCGCAACAACATAACGCCCGAAGTCGGAGCGGTGGTGCCAATGACCGAAGCCCGCGAGGCTATCCGCGACATGATCGAAGGGCGCACCCGGGGGAAGACCGTGTTCACGCGATAACATGATTGATGAAGCTTACCGCTCTCGCTTGGGGCGCGGCGTTACAGTGAAATTCTGAAGCAAGGTCCGCTCTTTGCTTCGAGGTGCCCAAGCCAGACCACCGTCGTGAAGACTTTCGTACGCCGGCAGGCGCCCGAAACTCTTCACGAAAGCGGTCCTTCATTGGATGGCCAGACACACCCGCCAGAATGACGGGTGTTCAACATTGGCGTCACTACGAAGACATTGCCTTCGATAGACTACGCGACCTTTGCAAGATCACCATGCGGATCGAGGACGTATTTTGTCGCTGCCCCCTGATCGAAGCTCTCGTACCCCTGAACGGCGTCATCAAGCGGTATGATCTTGGCGTTGACGATGTCAGCGATCGGTAGCCGGTCGTGCAGGATCGCCTGCATCAGCTGCCGATTATATTTCAGGACTGGCGTTTGGCCCGTATGGAACGACTGTGCCTTTGCCCAACCAAGTCCGAAGCGAAGAGACAGGCTGCCCTGCTTGGCTGCTTCGTCGACAGCGCCAGGGTCCTCGGTGACGTAAAGACCGGGAATGCCGATCGAGCCAGCGGCGCGGGTGATCTCCATCATCTGGTTGAGGACGATGGCCGGCTGTTCGCCGCCGGCATGGCCGCGTGCTTCGAAGCCGACCGCATCGATCGCGCTGTCGACTTCGTTTGTGCCGACCACCTGCGCAATCATGTCGCCGAGACGATCGCTCATGGAAAGGTCGATGGGCTCGAAACCGACCTTGGCGGCGTGCGCGAGACGATCCTTGTTGAAATCGCCGATCATCACGACTGCCGCACCGAGGATACGTGCTGATGCAGCCGCAGCAAGACCGACCGGGCCGGCACCTGCGACATAAACCGTTGATCCCACGCCAACGCCCGCTTTGACTGCGCCGTGGAATCCGGTCGGCAAGATGTCTGAGAGCATCGTGAGGTCGCGAATTTTGGACATCGCTTTATCGCGATCCGGGAATTTCAGGAGATTGAAGTCGGCGTAGGGAATGGTGACGTAGCGCGCCTGGCCACCGATCCAGCCGCCCATGTCGACATAACCGTAGGCGCCACCAGCGCGTGACGGGTTAACGGTGAGGCAGACGCCGGTGTCCTGCGATTTGCAGCAGCGGCAGCGGCCGCATGCGACGTTGAATGGTACGGAAACGATGTCGCCGACCTCGAGCATCTCGACGTCGATTCCTTTTTCGATGACTTCGCCGGTGATTTCGTGGCCAAGGACGAGACCCGGCATCGCTGACGTTCGACCACGAACCATATGCTGGTCCGATCCGCAGATATTCGTCGAAATGACCTTGAGAATGACGCCATGCTCGATGCGGCGGCCATCGGGGGCCTCAAGCTTCGGATCGTCGATATCCCGGACTTCGACCTTGCCGGGTCGCAGATATACGACGCCTCGGTTCTTGCTCATTTTCATCTCCTCCATCGTTGCAACCAAACAGCGCCGCTCCTCCGCGACACGGTCCAGTCATTGAATTTCCCTGGAAGACACGAAACCCGGCTCCAGGGCATGGCGACCACAACGGAAATGGAGAGGTCAGGCGACACTGCCCATTGCCCCTCGATTGCCCGCCGCAATCGGTCTGCTCAACACTCAGGGCTGGATTCCGGACTTCGGAACTGTCTTTATGGGCTGCCCAACGCCTTCGCGGTGTTATCACCGGTGGCATTCGTCGGGTTTTTGTTCCGTTACCGTTGCGGGGACAGCGCCGGCATCACGCCGGCTTCCCAAATTATCCGCCACGAATTCTGTCGCGGCGGCACCGTGAGCGAGGTCTAAAAGATCACGGCTGTGACTTCGCCGCGCTTGGGAATGCGACATGTCTGGCGTGCGCGACGACATCCTGCCTATTCAGAAATCCCAATCTTCGTCTTCGGTCGCTACCGCTTTGCCAATGACGTAGGAAGACCCCGAGCCGGAGAAGAAATCATGGTTCTCGTCGGCATTCGGCGAGAGGGCAGACAGGATCGCCGGATTGACATTGCAGGCTTCCGGGGGGAACAGCGCCTCGTAGCCAAGGTTCATCAGCGCCTTGTTACCGTTGTAGTGCAGGAACTTCTTGACGTCTTCCGTCAGGCCGACGGCGTCATAAAGCGCCTCCGTGTACTTGGCCTCGTTGTCGTATAGCTCGAGCAGCGGATCGAAAGCGAAGTCTTTAATACTCTGCCGTTTCGCTTCGGGTAGGCGCTCGACGGCGCGCTGGAACTTGTAACCGATATAGTAGCCGTGCACCGCCTCGTCGCGGATGATGAGGCGGATCATGTCGGCGGTGTTGGTGAGCTTGGCGCGGCTCGACCAGTACATTGGCAGGTAGAAGCCGGAATAGAACAGGAAACTTTCGAGAAAGACCGAAGCCACCTTTTTCTTGAGCGGATCACCCGAGGCATATTGCTCCATGATCAGCGCCGATTTTCGCTGCAGGAACTCATTCTCTTCCGACCAGCGATAGGCGTCATCGACGTCGGGTGTCGAGCATAGCGTCGAGAAGATCGATGAATAGGAGCGTGCGTGAACGGCCTCCATGAACGAGATGTTCGACAGAACGGCTTCCTCGTGCTGGGTCGCAGCATCTTCCATCAGCCGCACGGAACCCTGACCATTCTGGATGGTGTCAAGCAGCGTCAGTCCGGTGAACACGCGGATGGTGAGTTTCTGCTCTTCGGGCTTCAACGTTGCCCAGGACGGGATGTCGTTCGACAGCGGCACCTTTTCCGGTAGCCAGAAGTTCCCCGTCAGCCGGTTCCAGACTTCGAGGTCCTTGTCGTCCTCGATGCGGTTCCAGTTAATGGCGCGGATAGGGCCCATGCAACCAGACTGAGTCGCCGTTCAGCCTGCGCTCCTCGAGCCGATCCCCCGCAAGCCGAATGGCCTCGCGCGCAGCGGTCGGGGAGGAACAGCATAGGAATTTGGCGGTGCAGGCAGATTGTACAAAAGCGCAAACCTGATCGGCTCGGTGCGCGGCCGCCCCTATTGAGATAGCTGAACTGTTGCATCGTCCCCCAAGCTCCCATAAGGTTAACCTAGGCGTGAAAGTGTGCCAACGCGCATTCGGTTGAAGATGCATGACTTCCCCCCGGTTCAATGCGAGCAAGACCTTCTCGGCAAAGCCTGTTCGGGCGATGAGCGTGCGTTCGGCTGTCTGATTTACCTGCATCGTCGCCAGATCTTTGGTCACTGCTACCGTATGCTCGGCTCGCCACATGACGCTGACGACGCACTTCAGGAAACCCTTCTCGCAGCTTGGCGCGGGCTTGCGACTTATGATGGGCGCGGCTCTTTCGCGGCGTGGCTCTACCGGATCGGGACCAATGTCTGCCTGCGATTGATTTCGAAACGCCCCAAGCGGCTTTTGTCGTCGGATCATGGGCCGGCAATTCAGTCAACTTCCGATCTTGGCACGCTGGTTCCGGGTCGCGTGTGGGTAGAGCCCTGTCCAGATCAGGACCTTTCCGACGAGGGTGATCCGTTCCACCATCTGGCTCGTCGTGAAACGGTGTCCCTGGCCTTTGTGGCGGCGCTGCAGCATCTTCCCGGGACGCAGCGCGCGGTCCTTCTGCTGCGCGATGTTCTGGAGTTTTCCGCAGCAGAGACTGCCGGGCTACTCGACTTGTCCGTGCCCGCAGTGACGAGCGCCCTGCAACGGGCGCGCGCCACCCTGCGTCAACGACGTCCACCCGACCCGAGCCGGGAGGAGCCTCTGCTTACTTCGGCCGACCGGCAGGGTGAATTGCTGAACGCCTTCGTCTCGGCTTGGGAACGCAGGGATGTCGGCGCGCTTGTCAGTTTGCTTGCCGAGGATGTCCGCTTCACCATGCCCCCGCTTCCGGCCTGGTTCGACGGCCGAGCCCAGGTTGCGCTGTTCTTCCGCGAGCGTGTCTTTGCAACGGATTGGCGGCTTCAACCGTTGCGCGCAAACGGGCAGGCGGGGTTTGCCTGCTACCTCAGGCCCGACGGTGCCCATCGGTACCAGATGGCGGCGATCCTGCTGACAGAGTTTCATGGTGACCGGATTGTGCATCTGCAGAGCTTCCTTGATCCGTCGCTGCATCGTCGCTTTGGGCTTCCGGAAGAAAACCTCTGATAATTTGGCAGGGGTCCGATTAGTTTTCGCGCGCGCCTGTCTCATTCCTGATGACGGGCCTCCAACAAGGGCCGCGTCACGATGCAACTTGGATGGAAAGGCGAAAATTCGTGGCCAAGCTTATATTTAGCAATCTCATGTCGCTTGACGGTTTCTGTGCGGGTCCGGGAGGCGATCTGAACGGACTTCCCATGGGGGCAGAGTTCGACCAGCACAATCGGGACCTGTTGCGCGGAGCGGGGACGCTTCTTTTCGGGCGTGTGACCTTTGACCTCCTGCGGTCCTTCTGGCCGGGCGTGTTAAAGGAAATCGCGCCCGATCCATTGCTGGCGGACATCGCCGGTCGACTTGCCAAGGCGCGCAAGAGCGTGGTCAGCAATCAGTTGACACTTGGCCCGACCGATAACTGGGGCGATGCCCGCATCATTAGCGGCGCCGAGGTCAATGCCCATGTCCGAGAACTGAAAGCTGCAACGGACAGCGATGTGGTGGCTTTCGGAAGCCGTCATCTGATGAACGCGTTGCTCGGGCAGGGTTTGGTCGATGGACTGCACGTTCTTGTTGGTAACACTGTGCTCGGCGAAGGCGAGCGGCTCTTTCTGGCCCCGCCGTGCGGCCGTTTGATCTTAGTTGATCATCGCCAGCTTCCGCAAAGCGAAACGGTACTGCTGCGCTATACCTGCAATCAGGCCTAGCCTTGCGCGCTTGCGCGGAAGATCCGGCAACCCGCACGCCGCTGAGTGGTGTCCGGTTGCCGGATGTCACCGAAAACGCTAACATCCGGGCATGGCCTTTGACTTCTTTAGACGCGTCTCTCCGCATCCATGGATCGACAGCGTCTGGCGGTTTTCCTTTCACGACGACGGCGTCTATCGGGCGACGCCCGACGGGTGCTGGCGGCTGTTCCTCCTACTGACGCCGGGTGCCACGCCAAGGGTCGTCAATGTCGGCCAGAGGGCCAGGCCGGTCGACGTGCCGCATCTTGCCGGTGAACAGGTGGTGGCCATCGCCTTTGCAGGTCATGTCCACTTTGTCGATGATCCCACCCCCCCAACAGGCGCTAGGGTCCGTTTCCTGCCGGTGCATGACGGGGGGTTCGACGCCAAGGGGCTGATGCTTCCGTTGCCGACCTTCGAAAACGCCGAAGCCATTGTCGCGGCGATGCAAAAGAAACGCGTGCTCAGGTCGAACGACCTGGTGGCCCAGGTGCTAAAAGGATCGACTGATCCAGCGCCCGATCGGACAGTGCAGCACAATTTCATGCGCACGACGGGAATCACTCAGACAGATTTCCGGTTGATTCGGCGGGCGCAGGAAGCCGTGCGCCGGCTGAAGGCCGGAGGCGCCGGCGCCGACGTCGCGGCCGAACTTGGCTATGCCGATCAGCCGCATATGATCAAGTCGATCAAGAAGATAATGGGCTGCCTTCCGTCAGACCTCGAAGCGGTCCACCCTCTCCGCCATAAAACTTCACATGTGATTGAAATTGTTGGATTTTCTCTGGGGCCGGTTTGCTGGCCCATCATTTAGCCCATCACGACATTCTCTCAGCATGCGACGATTTTTTCGGTACCTGCATGTTGCTGTTGCTGATTTGTTCGTGCTAGATGCACCCGTTAATTAAACGATAGGGCTCGGCGATAGCCGGGCAATGCGCAAGACGTGCTACCTACTTTGAATCCGCGATGCGGAGAAAGAGTGTAGCTATGGCTCGTGATGAGCAAGTGCGCCGCGCAACAGATCCCAATTCCCTCCGTAGCAACGGTTACGCCCGAGCCAAATCGACGCTGGTCGACATCGAGGGGGATTTTTTTCCTTCAGCAGAGGCGGCTGACCCGGAGCTGGCCGACCAGACGGCCGGCATTCGCCCACCTTCACCTGTGGCCAGCGCCTCGATTTCCTCCGATCAGTTTCTGACGGATCGAGACGTTGCCGAACGTTACAAGGTGAAGAAGCAAACGATTTGGCGGTGGGCTAAATCCTCTCGAACCTTCCCCAAACCCTTTAAGATCGAGGGGACCACTCGTTGGTCAAGCAAAGAGCTTGACGAGCATGACAGCAAAATCAAGGAGGCTCGTCGATGAGCCTCTCCCAGCCGAAGAGACGACGCAATCTGCAGAGTGTCCGGCTTGCCAAAGCCAACTGGCTCTATACGCCTGAAAAAGTCAGAGATCTGTACGGTATCGTGCCGAATACCCTTTCGAGATGGATAAAGGCCGGCCTTCAGCCCATTGAGCATCAGGGTAACAGGCTCTTCAAGGGAGAGGTCCTGAACGCGTTCCACAAGGGGCGGCGCGATGCTGCAAAGCGGCGTCTCGGTGAGTACGAGGCGTATTGTGTCGCATGCAAGTGCAAACATTCACTCCTCGACGATCCAATCTCCCTCGCGCCAATTGGCAAAGCGATGATGGTTGCTGTGGAATGCTCCCAGCAACACACTCGGGCACCGAGGATGATGTCGATGAGCCGTTTCGCGGCTCTGTGTGAGCTTCGAGGACACGATCCCAGAGCGGAGACTCCGGACTAATATGTATCGTGTACTCCCTCTGGGAAGGTGATTGAGCCCCATCCAACGCCCGTCTTTTTCGAGCTCCTATCTGGCGCGGTAAATCGCGCTGGATCCTCAGAAAATCCACTGACGGTGGCCGCAAATTCGCCTGGCTGTGCCTATTGCGTCCGAAGAAGTCACATACCTTTACTATGGAAGAATATGATGAATGATCTGAACGCATTCGCGATTCATGGGTATCAAGTCTATTTGCTTGAGGGCAAAGGTCGGAACGAGAAGACCGTAGACGCGATCCTGCGCCACATTTGGCAATTCACCGAGCTTTGTGGCAATGCTGACTTCCGGCATGTCGATATCGATCAGATCGTGCGCTACAAGACGAAGCTGCAGGCCATCGAAAATGATGGCGCAGGACTGTCTGCCTCAACCATAGTGCACGCGTTCGCGGATGTGCGTGGTTTCTTCAAATGGTTGCGAAAGCAGGCCGACTACACCGAGATCGCCGAGGACGTGCTGGAATATTTCACGGCGTCTAAGCAACTTGTTCAAATCGCGAATGCACCAACGGATAAGACTTATCCAACGCACGAGGATGTGCTCACTGTTGTGGCGGCGATGCCGGTCCAAACGTTTCTTGACCGTCGAAATCGTGCGCTCATTTCGTTTGCGTATCTGACAGGTGTCCGTGTCGGCGCACTTATCACTCTGCGGATCAAGCATGTTGATATTGAACGGCGAATGGTCAAGCAGAATGCCGCCGATCAGGTGGCGACCAAAAACAGCAAGACGATGCGGACCGCCTGGCTTCCCGTAGGAAAAATGTTTGAGCAAATCGTCATCGACTGGCTTGCGGAGATGACTTCGCTTTGCGCCGATCCGGAGACCCCGTTGTTTCCCCGCGGCGAGCGACACCTGTTTGGTCCACAAACACCGCAAGGCTGGGAGTTCCTCGTGAGCGATGATGCGGTTGTGAGGATCATGGCTGCCGCTGCAGCCGATGTGGGGGTGAGCCGCTTCACGCCCCATCGATTGCGCGATACGATTGTCAGCATGATCGACAAATGGGCCGTTACGCTGTCCGAGCAAAAGGCTCTCAGTCAGAACATGGGCCACGTCAGCATGCGCACCACATTCGAGCGCTATGGTCCGGTCAGCGAGGTGCAACAACACGACTTGATCGCGAACATGTGCCAGCGGGGTGAGGCGGAGATCGATTTTGATATTGTCCTAGCGTATGCGAACGCCGAAGATTTCAAACGAAAAGCGATCCGGCTGATGCTCTTGGGCGATCGGTGAAGAAATGCCGGCCAATCTTCTAATTGCCCTTCCGCAACGTGCTTAAGTTGCGGCCATCGTCATACCCTACTTCACGCCATGCGTTGGGGGGTACAACGAACGCGGGATAGTTCGAAAACTTGGTCTTGCCAGCGAAAAAGCTGACGGTCTTCAGCCGGAGCCATTGTCGCATTCGTCCACGGAACTGATACGGCAGCGGTAGACGTGCAACTCTGGTTTGCCTGCTCCCCTAACGTGTGGCATGTTCCCCCCTGAAGAGGTAAGCATCTGGGTGGGGAATTGTCGGTAAACTTCGACCATCTGCAGGAGATCAGCCCCGAGCTGCATCGCCTCGGCACGCTGGCCGAGCGCTTCTTTGCCGAGGATGCCAACACGTCCCTGATCAAGAGCCGTCAGTTCGGCGAATACATGGTCAAGGAGATTGCTGCTCTTTCAGGCGTCTATGACCCCGCCGCGCGCGAGACCACCAACGACCTCCTTCGACGGCTCAGCAGCCAGCAGGTGTTGCCGCGCGAGGTGGCCGACATCTTCCATGCGGTCCGCAAGAGTGGCAACGACGCGACCCACAATCTTGCCGGCTCACCCGCCGAGGCACTTGCAGCGCTAAAATTCTGCCGCGCACTCGGCGTCTGGTATCGCCGAACCTATGGGCGCGATCCGGGGTTCAAGCCGGGGCCGTTTGTCCCGCCCAAGGCCTCCGCTGATATCGACCAGGCGACCCAAGCGGAACTGGCAACGTTGCGCGCTCAGGTGCGCGAAGCCGAAGAGAAGCTGGCAGCCGCCCATGCTTCGGCGGAAGATCTCGCCAAGGCCCGCGCCGCTGCCGAAGAACTTGCCCGCCAGGCCTCTGCCGACAGCGCTGTCTGGGAGCAGACGGCCGTCGAGATGGAAGCGAACCAGGCAGCGCTCGCCCGCAAGCTGGCCGAGCTTCAGAAGGCGGCCGAAGCCCAGCCCGAGCAGTTGCAGATCGAGTTCAAGCAGGCGGGCCTGAAAGCTGCGAGCCGTCTGGAGCTCGACGAGCGCCAGACCCGGCGGCTGATCGACGTGCAGCTCGTTGATGCCGGATGGGAAGCCGACAGCGCCCGCCTGACCTATCAGAAAGGCGCCCGAGCGGAGAAAGGTCGCAACCTCGCCATCGCCGAATGGCCCTCCGAAGGTGGCCGGGCGGATTATGCCCTCTTTGTGGGGCTGACCTGCGTCGGCGTCATCGAGGCCAAGCGCGAAAGCGTCGATGTGCCGTCCACCCTGCAGCAGGCCGAGCGCTATGCTCGCACCATCGTGCTCGCCCCGGAAGAAGCGCATCCGCACGGTCCCTGGAAACACGGCCTGGATGAGCCCTTCCGCGTGCCCTTCGTCTTCGCCACCAATGGCCGACCCTATGTGCGCCAGTGGCTGACCAAGTCTGGTATCTGGTACCGCGATGTCAGGCGCGAGACGAACCACGCGATACCAATGACGAGCTGGTTCTCGCCCAAGGATCTTCTGGACAAGCTCGATACCGATGTAGACACCGCAGCCCAAGGTCTGGCCGAAGAAAGCTTCGGCAAAGGCCGGATGCGCCCATACCAGGACGAGGCAATCGCCGCGATCGAAAATGCCGTGGTCGCAGGCCAGCGTGACATCCTCGTCTCCATGGCGACCGGGACAGGCAAGACACGCACGGCGATTGCGCTGATGTATCGTCTCCTGAAGCACAAGCGCTTCCGCCGCATTCTATTCCTCGTCGACCGCAAGGCGCTCGGCCGGCAGACAAGCGATGCCCTGGAAACCACCGAGATCGAGGGCATGCTGAACTTCGCCCAGATCTACAAGGTCGCGGGGCTGGAGCAGAAGCTGCCCGAGGATGAGGACCAGGTGCAGGTCGCGACCGTCCAATCGCTGATCGCGCGCATCCTCAACGAGCCCGATCCCGCCAAGCGCCCCACGCCCGGCACCTTCGACTGCATCATCGTGGACGAAGCCCATCGCGGCTACACGCTGGATGCGGAGCTCCGCGAAAGCGATATCGGATTCCGCAACATCGATGACTACCAGTCGGCCTACCGCCAGATCCTTGATCACTTCGATGCCGTGAAGGTGGCGCTGACGGCGACGCCTGCACTTCATACCCGCGAGATCTTCGGCCACCCGGTCTTCCACTATGGCTACCGCCAGGCCGTGGTTGAAGGCTATCTCAACGATCACCTCCCGCCCAGGCGCATTACGACCGCTCTGTCGGAAGCCGGCATTCATTTCGAAGGCGGCGAGGAAGTCGAGATCATCGACCGCAAGACGGGACAGATCGATCTCTTCGAACTGCCGGACGAAGTATCGCTCGATTACGACCTCGCCGACTTCAACAAGCGGGTCTATTCCGAAGCCTTCAACCGCATCGTCTGCCGCGCGATCGCCACGGAAATTCCGCCGTCGAAGCCTGGCAAGACGCTGATCTTCGCCGCGCGCGATGCCCATGCGGATGACATCGTGCGGCTTTTGGTGGAGGAGCTGCAGGAGGAATACGGCAAGGAAAACGTTCCGCATGGCATGGTCGTGAAGATCACCGGCACGGTCGACAAGGCCGACGACCTGATCCTGAAGTTCAAGAACGACCCCTACCCGAAATACGTCGTCACCGTGGATCTGCTGACCACCGGCGTTGATGTGCCCTCGATCTGCAATCTCGTCTTCGTCCGCAGGGTCAAGAGCCGCATCCTCTACGACCAGATGATCGGTCGCGCCACGCGGCTTTGCCCCGATATCGGCAAGGAGCATTTCCGCATCTTTGACGCCGTCGATCTCTATGCCGAACTGCAGGAGATGAGCGACATGCGCCCGGTTGTCGTCAAACCGGATATCGCGCTTGGCCAGCTCGTCACGGATCTGCAAAAGGCGGAAACGGAGGAGGACAAAAGCTGGGTCGCAGCCCAGGTCATCGTGCGCATGCGCGCCATGATCAAGCGCATGGATACCGAGACCCGCGAAAGCTTCGAGCGCCATACGGGAGAAAGCCCGGACATGGCGCTACACCGGCTGTCTACCCGCTCCGGTGCCGAGTTGCAGGATTGGCTGGCCAGCCATCCCCGCGCCGTCGAGCTTCTGGAGCGCCGGCCGCTGCGCACTGACAGGAATGATGGTGTCGTCATCTCCACCCATGAGGACGAGCTGCTGCGCATCGAGGAGATCTTTGGTAAGAACACGACGCCGGAGGATTACATCACCGGCTTCGAACGCTTCGTCCGCGAGAACATGAACCAGGTCCCGGCGCTGATTGCCGTTACCCAGCGCCCGCGCGATCTCACCCGCAAGGAACTGTCGCAACTCGCAGGCCTGCTCGACGAGAAGAACTATTCCGAAGCCATGCTGCGCGCCGCTTACGGCCGTGCCCGCAATGCCGATATCGCTGCCCATATCATCGGCTTCGTTCGCCAGGCAGCGCTGGGCGATCCGCTCATTCCCTATGCCACCCGCGTCGACAAGGCGATCGTGAAGATCGAAGCCTCCCGTCCCTGGACGCAAAGGCAGAAGGAGTGGCTGCGCCGGATCGGTCGTGCCCTGAAGGACAAGCCGGTGGCGGATCCGACCCTGCTCGACCAGGGCGCCTTTGCCGACAAGGGCGGCTTCAAACGCATTTCGCAGGAGTTTGATGGAGACCTCGACGAGGTGCTGCACGCCTTCAACGAGGCGATCTGGGCGCCGCCCGCCGCCTGAGCCCTCAGGCCGTCGTTGACCATCGACTGCTGATCGCTACAACCGCAATCACGATCCCGGATCAGATGAGAATCATGCCATGAATGCCAATGCCATCGTCCAAAAACTCTGGCGCCTCTGCACGGTCCTGCGCAAGGACGGCATCACCTATCAGCAATATGTCACCGAGCTGACCTATCTGCTGTTCTTGAAGATGATGGCCGAGCGGAACCGCGAGACGGGCAGCCTGCCCAAGGGCATGCGCTGGACGGATCTGGTCGCGGAGAATGGCCTGCGCAAACTTGAACATTACCGCAAGGTTCTCGTCACCCTCGGCGCCGCCAGCACGAAGCTGGGACAGGACGACGCTCTCGTGCTGCCTCCCGGCGAAGGTGCCAGTCCGGAAGAGCGCAAGCGTTATGCCGATGCCCGTCCGCTGCCGGAGATGGTGCAGAAGATCTTCGACAACGCTTCCACCTTCCTGCGCGAACCGCAGAATCTGACGACGCTGGTCACCGCCATCGATGAGCTTGACTGGTTCTCCGAAGAGCGCGACCAGTTTGGTGATCTCTATGAAGGCCTGTTGCAGAAGAATGCGGAGGAAACCAAGCGCGGCGCCGGGCAGTATTTTACCCCCCGAGTGTTGATCGAGCTTCTGGTCCGCCTCATGCAGCCGAAGCCCGGCGAAGTCATCCAGGATCCCGCCTCCGGCACGGGCGGCTTCCTGATTGCCGCCGATCGCTACATGAAGGCGACAACCGACGATTATCTAGCGCTGGGCGAGAAGGAACAGGATTTTCAGAAGCGTCGCGCCATCCACGGCATGGAAAACGTGCCCGGTACGCTGCGCATGCTGCTGATGAACCTCTATCTGCACGACATCGACGGCGACTATGTCGATCTCGGCGACACGCTGTCTGACAAAGGCAAGGGGCTCGGCCGCGCCGATCTCATCCTCACCAATCCGCCCTTCGGCCCGGCGGGCGGCGCCCCGACCCGCGATGACCTCTGCGTCACGGCGAGCGTCTCCTCCTACCAGCTTCCCTTCGTCGAACACTGCATCCGCGCGCTTCAGCCCGGCGGCCGCGCGGCGATCGTCGTGCCCGACAATGTGTTGTTCGACGACGGGCGCGGCAAGGAACTGCGCCGGATGATGATGGACTGGTGCGACCTGCACACCATCCTGCGCCTGCCGACCGGGATCTTCTACGCCCAGGGCGTCAAGACCAATGTCATCTTCCTGACGAGGGCCAAGACCGAGACCGGCAACACCAAATCCGTCTGGATCTATGACCTGCGGGCCCAGATGCCTAAATTCGGCAAGACCACGCCACTGACGGAAGCCCATTTCGAAGGCTTCGAACAGGCCTTCGGCAAGGATCCCTATGGCAAGGAGCGCGGCCCCGATGAAGGCGAAACCGGCCGCTGGCGCATGTTCACCCGCGAGGCCATCGCCGCCCGTGGCGACAATCTCGATATCGCCTGGCTGCGCGAGGCAGAGGAAGAAGCGGAAGAAGGCCTTATCGAACCCGACGACATCGCCGCCGCCATCCTCGGCCATCTTCAGGCCGCGACGCTGGAGATCGATGCGCTGATGGCGGAGCTGGACGATGAACTGCCGGAGGCGGCGGAATGAGCGAGCTGCCGAGGGGGTGGGTTGAGGCTGAAGTGCGGGAAGTAGTCCAGCCCACGGAAAGCTGCGATCCGACTAAAGAGGGCGACCTCGAGTTTCAGTACGTCGACATCGGCTCGATTAACAATAAAACCTTCTCAATTGAAAACCCTAAGACAATCGTTGGCCGTGACGCGCCGTCCAGGGCGAAACGGAGAATCCGGCGCGGAGATGTCTTGTTCTCGACCGTCAGGACGTATCTGAAGAACATCGCTTTGGTGCCCGATGAGTTGGACGGCGAAATCACTTCAACTGGCATTGCGGTGCTGCGGCCCTCGCAAGCAGTTCTATCAGATTTTTTGTTCGCCCTTGTTCGATCGGAAGGGTTCATCCGTCCACTTAGCCTGAAGCAGGACGGGACTCTCTATCCAGCAATTACAGACAGCGATCTGCTCAACCACACTGTTCCCCTCCCACCCCTAGCCGAGCAAAAGCGCATCGTGGCCAAGCTGGATGCGCTGAACGCGAAATCCGCCCGCGCCCGCACCGAACTCGCCCGCATCGAAACCCTCGTCTCCCGCTACAAGCAGGCCGTGCTCAGCAAGGCGTTCAGCGGGGAGTTGACGCGGGAGTGGCGCTATCTCGCGGGAGGTTTGGCCCCAGTCAGGCCGCGGCAGGCACAGCAGATGAAGCCTGCGTACCGGTTATCCCTGGAGCAATCATTTGATGCGCCTTACGATCTGCCGACGTCATGGGAATGGTTAACCTTCCCGTCAATAGGAGATTTAGACCGGGGCAAATCGAAGCACCGTCCACGCAACGATCCCAGACTATACGATGGCCCATTCCCATTCATTCAAACCGGAGATGTCCGAGCCGCCGATCAGTATGTCCGTGAACATTCTCAGGCTTATAGCGAGTTCGGCCTCAAGCAAAGCAAGCTCTGGCCGCCTGAGACGCTTTGCATCACCATCGCAGCCAATATCGCTGAGACTGCCTTGCTGAGCTACCCCGCCTGTTTCCCGGATAGTGTGGTCGGCTTCTCCGGTGATGAAGACAAGATGCTGCCCAAATACGCAGAATTCTTTCTAAGGACAGCGAAGGAGCGGATTTCTCAGTTCGCCCCAGCCACCGCTCAGAAGAACATCAACCTCGAAATCCTGGCCGCAGTTCGCTTACCTGTTGCGCCCCTTGAAGAACAACACGAAATCGTCCGCCGCATCGAATCCGCCTTCGCCAAAATCGACCGGCTGGCAAAAGAGGCAAAGCGCGCGCTGGGCCTGGTGGGCAGGCTGGACGAGGCGATCCTGGCCAAAGCCTTTCGCGGCGAACTGGTCCCCCAGGACGAAGATGACGAACCCGCCGAACACCTGCTCGCCCGCATCCGCGCCGAGCGCGAGGCGGCGCCGAAGGCCAAACGCGGGCGGGGAAGGGCGGCGTGATGGCTTATGGGGCGTGAGCTGACAGACCGTTGAAATCCTGTTCGTCCCAGATCCGTTCAGTTCGGTGCCGGAGGCAAGTGAAGTTGCGGGGCATAGCCCGCTGCCAGGATAGCGACGGTGAACTTCGGCGTCAGAACCTCTACGGTTGTATCCGGATCCAAGGCAAGTGACGGCCCATACCCGTGATGGCTCCAGGGAAGGGCCCTCCCGCCATGCCAGAGGTAGGCCAGATCCGGCTGATCGGCCAAGGCAAAAAAGCAGGCAGCCGGCAAGTCGAGAAGGCGCGCCCGAAAGGTCTTCTTGGCCTTTCCCTCCAGCCGGTCTGCATGCAGTCTCGCGTCGATCTGGCCGGCCTTCACGGCGTTGTCGTCGCCATCTCCCGTCGCCGCGACAAATGCGCGCTTGAACGCCTTGTAATCGGCATTGCGACATTCCGCGCATGGGCGGTGGCCCGCTGCAAGCGCAACAGCCTCGTCCCAGAAAAAGAGGGGCGTGTAGTGATCCTGTGCGTCGAACGTCACGCGCTTTCCTGTCTTCGAGACCAGGGTGCAGCAGATCCAGTTCTTGTGCGCATGGGTCTTGCGAACCTGTCCAGCCGCGTCGACCAAAATCCTGCGGTTGCCCATGAAGGACCCTTTCGCATCTGAAAATTCAATGTTTCCGAACGGCGAGATCCTGTTTCTGCGGCTCATGAGAATTCCCCTGATCTTGCAACCCACCCACCTTGTTATTCCGGGCACGGCGAACGCCGCAAGTCGCGTCAGCGCAGCAATTTTGGGCTGGTGAGCGTAGGTCGAGGAAAGTCCCTCAATGCGGTGGTTGCATCGGAGGGGAATGAGCGCGCAGCCAAGGCTGGAAGGCCCTGTGATGTGCAGAGGCAGGATCGACTCTGACCTTCAAGCGTGCGGCTGATCCGCAAATAAGCGCTGAACTTCCCTGACAAGCACGGGCCAGGAGAGTTTCTCAGCGCTGAGAATGTGAACGCCGAGGGCTGCGCCTTTGCCATGCAGGGGTTCAAAGCGAACCCCACCGCGCGCTTCATCAATGAGATCTGTCGTTACCGCGAGAGCTACAAGCGCATCTGAGCGCGCGAAATGGTCCGCAAGATTATCGGCTTCATGCAGAGCATCCATCAGGCGCTCGCGTGTTCGCACATCATTTCCTTCAAGCCTTAGCTTCAATGCCTTGCAGGAACAGAAGAACAATTTTTCGCCGAAGCGAGCAAGCACATCCACTTCATTCTCACCCCGAAAGCCGGCTGCCTCCCACGCAATTTTTTGGCCACAGAAAACTTCATCGGCCCTCGCTTCGAACACGGCCGAGGCAACATATTCCTCAAGCCAGCCTCCGGAGAGATATTTCCGGGCCTCTCCATTCGCTGCTCGCCAGACACCCGACTCGATATGTGCAACACCGAAATCTTCCATTGTCACCAGGAAAGCTTTTGCCACGGAGGTGAGATGAAGCTCTCCCCGCCCGAGCAGTCCGTCACGGATTGGTTCGAACTCTGCGTACGACGAAGCTATGCGGCGTGAGAGGTAGAGGCGCCGGCTGAGACGCCCTGGTTCGGTTGCGCCGGGCAGCAAATAGGCACCACGAGCCTTCAGCAGTTCCATGATCGTCGGCATTCGGTCAGACGCCCCTTAGAGCAAAAGCAGAGGCAGCGGCCATAAGCGCTCCTAAGGCCACGAGGAATATCGAGAATTTTTGTACAGCGTCCAGAGCGTGCAACTGTCTGCGGCCGGATCGGGGCCACAGCCAAACTAGGCCAACGCCGCCCGTGAAAAATGTAACTGTTCCAGCTACACCGACATGGACGGGTGCCAGCTTCTTGAAGCTTTTCCATCCCTCTCCTGGGGTCATTGGCCCCCATATGCCACTGTCAAAAAATAGGTTCATTCCCAAAAGGCCGATTATCGTGCCGATCAGGACCGCGATTGCACCAACGACAGCCAGCTTTTCTCCCGCATTGCTGGTGCGTCTGTCGGCACGCGCCTGTAGGTAGTCATTGGCAACTGAAACCTCCGACTCGACGTCCTGAAACAGCCCCTGCGCTCGCAAATGCTTGCGCCACAGATCGTAAAGTTCCGCGCCCTGTAGCTGGTTTGTCACCCCCGTAAAGCGGAAGCGGTGGATGAACAGCAGGAACTGCTCTTGGATCGCGGCCATGGCGTGTTCGAATTTTTCCTCTGATTGCACTGCAACTTCATTGCCGAAGCGCTGGACAGCGCGGGAGATCTGACCGGAAAAGCCGAGTAGACTTGCCACCTCCATATGCGCCATCAGGGCCATCTGGAAATAGTGGCGCTTCATATGCGTTGACAGGATACCTGCAAAGTTACCTCCGGACACTGCGACGAAACTGTACCCGCACACCATCATCCGCGTTCCGGTGGAAAAAAAGCGATCGTAGCAATGGTCCTTTTCGAAGTTTTCAACGAAGGCTTCGTCGTACGGGAATCTGTCGGCGCCGCTAGAATCGGCAAAGCACAAGCGAATGAAATCGCCGCGGTTGATCTGCTCAAATCGCGAACTGCCACCTGCCATGTCGGTTACGTCGACCATGGCGAGCGTCGGCATCCGCTCATCCACGACGTGATGCCAGCGGGCGCAGGCACTGAGATCTCCCTCCTGCGTAACAACGGCATGTTTAGGACGACATGCGTCATCATAAGGTGCGAGCGCCATCTCCCTCGGCAGCAGGGCACGCCAGTGCCGGAATATCGGAGGGTAGCGTTGCCCTCTCGACAACTCATTTCCAACAAAATCATCCACCTGGGTGACGTCACCTGCCAGGTCGTAGCAGTGATAGGTTCCGTCGAGCCGGTGAAGGATCTGACGATCTTCCCCAAGCCACTCAACCCGCTTGACTACAAGCGGCCCCTGGCAACGAAACGCTCCGTTGTTGAGAAAATAGGGCGCGTAAAGCCGTCGTACGCAATCATGGAAATTCTGAAATTCAGCCAAGGACCAGCCGCAGCTGGACGCTTCACCGATCTGGGGTATCACCATGTCCATTGTAAAAAGCGCTACGCCCGTGCGGAAAATGTAGAGGTTGACGCGCTCAACTTCGACAGTCTTCTCGACTTGCCCGCTCCCGACCTGAAAGACGATCTTTGCCGCACGCACATCGCTGCGCCGAAACAGTCGAAATGGCGCGAGCTTGTCTTTGCTTTCATGCTGTCGATAGAGAAATGCCTGGACAAATTCGTGAAAGTAAACCGCTTCCGCGTATGCCTCATTTTCCCAGGCAGTCAACCGCGCTGCATACGCCGCTTCGGCTTCTTTTGAGCTTTCCTTTGGCCGTTCCGGACGTGGGTAGTGGCACAGTGGATCGATCACAGGCTCCCACATATGGGTGCGAGAGTGCCCGTTTGCCGCTTCGTAGGCGTCTCGAATGTCGTTGGCGATTCCGTCTGACGTGTAGTCGACCACGGACGATCGCTCGGGCGGGTCATGCAGATGGAGCGTCAGTGGCCATATCAGTGTCACTCTTCCGCTTTTGAGTTGAATATCTTCGGCCCGTGCATTGCCGTATTGGCGCATGGTCATCTGTGGCAGGTCCTATTGCATGGCAAGATCTTGGAAAACTCATGGAGCACGAGAAGATCACCCGCCAGCAAAAGCACTGGCCGGAATTGTTGATCGAGCATCATCTTGTCAAGTTGCGAACATGTTCGCGCAGAGAGACAAGCGCCCTTTCTGCAACCTCGATTTCTTTCTGGATAGATAAAGCGTCACGGTGGTCTATGCGCTTGTCTTGAAGCGCCTCGTCTACGGCCTCCAGCACATCGGCGGTCTCTATCAGGATGCGGTGCGTTGCCCTGACAACGCTATCCTCAGGGTTTTCAAGCGGATCTTTGATGCGTTCAACAGCTGTAAAGCTGCTGTCCCGTAGCAGGTAGGCCACCAGGCGCGCATCTGGAACCGCTGCGATGAGCTTGGAAATCTCATCGGCTGAAAAAAGCGTACGACCACTGATGCGCGCATGAAACGCATCGTAGCCCAGCCCAATCTCTGCCGCAGCCGTGGCAACTGTCAGTTTCCTCTCCACAACCAGGACTTGATAGACGAGTTGCGCAAAGCTTTTGCCGCGATCCAGCATATTTACCCCTGAAGACAGTCCTAAGCGGCAACAGAGCGGAATTTTAAAGCTCTCGCAAGACGTAAATCAGGTTTCCTCGTCCCGATTTGGCGTAGGTCACAAGATGTCTACAAAACGTTCTTGCTGTCTTGCGCGCCCTGTCCCGCGGGGCGGGGTATGATCGCCGTCAACTGGAGATCTCACCGTGGTCATTTTTATTCTATTGTTACTGTTTTTACTGATCGGCCTGTCGGAAATCGGGCTCGCTATCGTGCCTGTCATGCTTCTGACTGGCGCAGTCCTGACAGGGATTGTCGCGTTTTTTGGAATGCTGGCCGGGGTTGAAGGGAGCGCGCAGGTTTTCCTTGTCTGTTTGGCTGCGGTGGCTCTGACCATTGGTATTGTTGTTCTCATCAAAAAATAACAATCCCGATATGGGTATCGCAAGCTGTTCCAAGGGCTGGAATTCAGACCCTAACTCCGATTTCCCGGCAATCACGATTCAGACAAACGCGCTCACCCAGCTCGTTTCCAAGCGGGATGAGACCATTCACAGCACAGCCGAAGCAGAAGCCGAACGCCTGCGGGTTTCAGTTCCCTACCATGCGGGATGAAACCGTTCACAGTACAACCTGACGTTCACCTGCGATTCGCAGTTTCAGTTCCCTACCATGCGGGATGAAACCATTCACCGCGTCTCTCGCGGTATGGCTCTGGGTGGTCTCCATGTTTCAGTTCCCTACCATGCGGGATGAAACCGTTCACCCTCCTCGCCATGAAGGCTCGTGCAACGCGCCCGAGTTTCAGTTCCCTACCATGCGGGATGAAACCGTTCACACTATATTGGATTGAACAATCAGGAATTCCTGTTTCAGTTCCCTACCATGCGGGATGAAACCGTTCACCGTACTTGCCGCTTCAGGCATTGAACGTGCAGGGTTTCAGTTCCCTACCATGCGGGATGAAACCGTTCACTTTTTTTTTTCGCATCGCCGATTTCCCGAAATACTCCTCCACGTTTCAGTTCCCTACCATGCGGGATGAAACCGTTCACCTAACATCTGTAAGATCTTAGAATATCTCACATCAATCAAGCTGTTTCCACATACCGCACCAAATCTGCGCCACACGAACGTCATATTGCTCATACTTCTACATAGTCGTTGTGTATTTTTCTTTAAATTCAGATAGATAGAAAACTTCCACATACCAAGCTCTTGGTTTCTCGTGGACCTCGATTGAGACTGAGCGGAATAAATCGAATAAAATCTATTCGATTTCAGAAGATTGGACTTGAATGAGCCCAGCTTGGCAGAGCCTACGATGAAAGAGGGCTGTGCAGCTTCTGCACAGCCCAACATCGCATACCGGTGATAAAATATGCTGAGATCGGCCGTTGGCGATGTCCGGAACGGGACTAGGGTCCAGCCAGGGGATAGGGTCCGTCCCAGGAACCATCTCGAGCTGCCTTCAAATCGTCGCGGATCCTCTTGAACATAGGAATATCACCTGTGCCGAGGTTCGATGATAGTTGGGCGGCTGTTGCGGGATTAGCCGTCGCATGGAGGGCCTTGATCGATGCATGGTCACCGAAAGACGGCAACCCATGCCTCCCCAGCTGATCCGACATCCATGTGCAAAAAAGCTTCATCCAAGGCTCTAAAATCTCGGGCTTTTTCTGATCCAGTTCCTCGGGCAACAGGCCGGTAATGCGTGGTGCTCTCGCAAAGGACACCTGCGCCGACAGCGCTCCATGGCCCATGGCTTTGGCCTTGCCGATTTGATGCCACCGCGAACCGTCTGGCCTGCCGAGACTGAGGGCGTAAATCAACGCGCCAAGTTCGACTGGATGCAGATTGTGAAAGCGGATTTGACCAGTGAAACGCGTCCCGGTCGGCAGGAAGCGTATCCCGCTTTTCACGTCCTCATTGCCATTGCCTTGTGGGAAATCGATAGCGGTGCGCCGCACCAATGTGCGCTTGCGTCCAGCCGGGATTGCTCCGTTGGATGAATAGCTGGCGGTTAGGTCTTTGCGACTGCCGGCTTGCGCAACGCCGTCCATGTGTCTCAGGTAAAATGGCCAGAAGCTCTCCCGTGGCTGGCCGAATACGCCTCGCTTCACTTCCCTCTCTGGCTTGGTTGCGGCAGGCGCAAAGGCAAAGCCGACGGCGACGCGTCCGCGCTGCGCATCCGCACGGTTTGTTCCATCGCTGCGGGCAATGCCACTATCCCGGCCAGCCTCGATATTGGCACCATCAACCTCTCCAAACAGTGCTCGACCAAGATCGAAGCCGGATCTCTCGGAAAGGAGTGGGACGTGGTACGGCGCTGCGTCGGCACCCCCGTACAACCGTTGGGCAACATGACCTACGGAAAAGGCATGCGGCAACCGCATCACGCGCGACAACGAGAACCAGAAGTCCTGCATGCCCGGCGACGACGGATTGTTCTGGTCTACCGTCTTCAGAATACCAATATCGCCCTTCCAGAAAACTGGAATGCCGAGCAGCGGCTTTACCAATCCAGGAGGCACGGGCTTGTCAATTCCCTCCTTGAAGCCGGCAAGTTTATGCTGCCATCCCATGGCACGCAGCCACATGCGCCAAGCGCCGCGCGGGTTGCCTCCCTCGCGACTGCTGTCGGCATGCATGCGGTGGAAAATGTTGATCCAATGGTTAGGTATTGCAAAGCCTTCAGGACCCGGTCCAGGGAAAAGAGCTTCAGTTGCCTTTCTCTTTCCATTTTCGCCGCCTTTGGCTGCTCCCTTCGCCTCCTGCTGAAAGGGGCCGGTCAGCACAAGATAGAAATCCTTGATAGGATAATCCGGCGATGAGAAAGACTTGCCCGTCGATTTCAGACTCACGCGCGGGCGGTCAAAGCCTGGTCTTGACGGCTTCCGTGAACTGTCTCCCCCATCCCTGCTATAGACCCATTTGATTGGAGCGTTGAAATGATAGGCGGGAGGGAGCGCTTCGTACTTTTCCTGCACGCTGAGACTTTGCAGCCATTGATCAACAGACGGCCGATTGGCATCCGGGATGATGTCCACTATGCTCGAAATGGGAGTCAATATGAACTTGCTTTGGTCTTTCGTCTTTCGCGCAGGATAGATCTTCCATACTGCCTTGCCCGCCTCGTCCTCTTCCCAGCGCAGCCAGCCGGCCTGTATGTCCTGCGGACGCACCTGGTGAAAAGGGCCAATGCCGCTAAAATCTCGCTCGCCGTGATGGTGCTGGGCATTGATGCGGCCGAGATGCGAAAAGGAAATAATCTCCGTGACGGCGCGCAACATGCCACGCAGGCTTGTGCCTGAGAGGCAGTACCGTTGCCCGATCTTCAGCGGTTCCACGACCCGCGACGAGTTTTCACTGGCTTCTCCGGCAACATCGCCGATACAAACGGGGGTCTGCGCTGTCCAATCGACGTTCAAAACGCCGCTGACGCTACAGCCTTCAAGAGGGCTATCAAATCGGATTGCATCACGGGCAACAGGCCCCTGGGGTACAAAATCCCGCTCGATCGGGATAAATCTGTAGGGAGCGGTAGCACTCATTTCACGTCGCCTCCTGGCGTTGGATGGCATCGACAGCAAACCAGCCAAAGCCTCGGTTAGTGGCGTGGCCAAGCAGCAATACATCACCCGCAAGGTCATTCAGCAGTATCTCGAAGAGACGCTTGTCGACCTCAAATGGCACACTCGTACCGTGTTTATCAATTCGCTGTTCCAGCATCAGCGAAAGCTCCAGCTCCACGCCGGTAAACACTTCGTAGCTGAACAAGGCGGAATCAAGCACGGCACCTGAGAACTTGTCGATCGCCACCGATGTCAGATCGCGATGGCCCTTGGCCGAGATGAGCTTCGGCTGAGACAGGCGCAGGAGACCGCGCCATCCGCCGACGCCAAAAAGTCTCTCCACCGGTGTCAATTCACAGGCGTCGCTCCAACTGGACGATTTGCGGAAACGTTCGTCTCCTCCCAATCCCTCGCAGGCAGATAACCATGCAGCACGGCTACGCAATGCGCCGGAGATTGATGAAAGATATAGTGCTGGAGTATCTTGGTCCCGCTTCAACGCCAGGATGCGGTTGGCCTCATTGGTACCCTTCTTGCGAGATTGGTCAACGGACAGAAAAGGCCCCTCACATGTGAGTTTCAGTGTGGCGGAAGGCTGCGTCGTTGAAGGCGCACGAACCGTCAGGTTTTCCTTTACGGAGCGGGTTTCCACGTTGCCGGTTTCCGCTACGAAGCGGGTTACGCTGAGAGCAACCTGTTTGTCCGCCTTGCGCATCCGCAAGCCTCCCTGGCCGAGCCTGGAGCCGGCGCCGATCGGCAAGCCCTCGCGCGCGCCAAGCGGTGACAGGATACGGGGAAGATGGGTTTGCGCGCGCTCAAGCGTGTCGAACCAGATACCATCAATTCGGAAGACCGAGCAGGCCGGCAACATTTCGCTGCTGAACAGCTTCATGTGCTCCGCTGCCCCATGCTGGCGTGAAATGGCAACACGGGTTGCGATCCAGCTTCCTGCGACCGCCTCCCAGTAGGGAAGCGCCAAGTGATCGCCAACAGACTTGCTGTCCCACACGCCAGCATAGAAGCTGAACTGACCCATGGCACCTTCAGCGTCGCTTTTTATGGAGCCGAAGAGGTGGTCGAGCTCGTTGCGGTGCATCTGTGAGATTAAGGCCTTGCGCAATGAGCCTTTAAGCGATGTTGCAGGTATGGCCGGATCTCCAGCGTCATCCCTTGCTATTGTCGCGACCTCGACATCAGCTTGCTCTCCATCAACAATATGACCGGGGCGCATGGCCTTCAACGGGAGGCTGCCCCCGTTGCCGATATGCGCGTCCGTCAGTAGCTCGACGTCGAAGGAAAATCTCACGTGTTCCAGAAACATGGCCCTATCCCTCAGCAATCACTCATCATGCGGATCTCGCCGTAGCCATTTTCCGGCACGAATGGGTTGCCCTGCCATCTTCTCCGGTGACCCGAGAAGCCGACAGGCAATGGCAGTCCGGCCGCCAAGAAAGTCTGTAGTGCCTGCTCGTAGCCATCAGGCAGGACAAATTCGAACGCGGATCCTTCAACGGTCAGGAGCCAGGGGTAGTAACCTTCGTCAGTGACGGGATATCGTGCCGCCAGATAGCCGCCCACCCGACGCTGCTGCGCAAAGAAAAGAAGCTGTAAGCTGTCATCCTCAAAGCTTGGCGCATCCTGTACTCCAGCCTGTCGCAACGCGTTAGCGAAGTAGGCTTGATACTGTCGCCGCAGCCTTTCGCTCGGATCGGTGACATCGGAAAACCCATGAAGATCAGCGGGAGTATGAAGGCAGGCAGCCGTCTCAAGAACGATCCGCACCCGTCCTTTAGCCGTCAATCGTGATTTCGTCGCCAGCGGTGCGATGGTGAGCGACGCACCGGTGCGCGTCTTGCCGAAAGCTTCCAGCCGCTCGGGCAGGCAGCATAGCAACGCCAGAAACGCTTTGCGCGACGCGGACCCACGTCGTATGATGCCCTTCCAGACATACTCCCCGGGAATGACGGAGGAATAGGTGAACAGTTGACCTGTCGCTGCGGTGCCATTCTTGCTGATCGCAGTTCGTGTCCTGACGTGCCGCTGTTCTTCGTATCGATCGTTCAACTGCGTTTTCATACTTGCAACGGCGATATTGTCATCTTTCCAGTCGGGCTGAAACGACACGACAGCGCCATCAGCAGCCCATTCCTCTGGATCAAAGTCAAAGGCATCGACCAACTCGTCCATTCCCTGGACGGCGAAATATGACAGAGGCAGCGTCTTGCCTCGCGATCCTGCCGGCTTCGATGGACGGAATTCGCTGATGATGACATCTGCGAGCACCTCATGAAGCTTGTGTTGCGGATCTTTCGCGCCCATCTGCTGCGCAATGACTGCCTTGATGGCCGATCCGGGAACGCGGCTTTTTCCACTCAGCAGGTTGCTGTTCCATGTTTCAGCTGAAATCAGGAATGGTCCGTCGAAGGTTATGATGACTTCGGCAGCGTCGGCCTCGGCGACAGCCTCGATTGTCTTTGAATCGAAGGGTGTCTCGGCTGTTCTGTTCTGTGCTGTCTGGCCGAGCGTGGCATCGACAACGCGGCCGAAGCCAGCGCTCTTGTGGGCGCCGATCGCAGGCACAAGGGCCAGGGCCTTGGCCAGCCAGTTTAGATACTCGCTGGCCCGATCCTCCGGGAGTTGAAGTGACAATGTACCATGGAATTCCACGACTTTGCCCAGTCCGACCGGCTGTTCGAGTATTTGCAGATGCCCTGGCTTCACGCTGCCGGAGAAATCATCCACGGCGATTCGCGTCATCGTCTTTGAAACGTTCTTGATTGGATTGGCAATGAGATCCGAGATCACGGCATGCCCCCTATCGGGTTCCCAGTCTTTGGCGCCGGACTCGAAGCCGCCGCTTCCTGCTGAACCGGATGGTCGACCGAAGAGAAGAGCAATCTTTTCGGGAATATCCAGATGCGGCGCAGCCTCCGCCATCGCCTCTAGGACGTGGCGCAGAATGCCTCGAAGTTGTGTGCCGGGGATAATGAAGTTGCCTGCGTGATCCCGAAGGAAGGGGGCATCAATTCCATTGATATTTGTCTGTAGGCCGGTCGCCATCAGCGGGCCAGCCACAGAAAGCTTCAGCGGATAGATGAGCATTCAGGCAGCCTCCACGGCAGCGATGTGACCAAAGGGGCGCAATACGTCCCACAGTTCGGCAAGGCGCTGATAGGGCAGATAGTCAAAACCTGCGGCCGCACCGAGTATGGGGTCGCGCAAATCCGCGATCAATGCTTCAATGCCGACCTTCCGCTCGCCGGCCTGTTCTGCGCGGCTGCGGCGAACGGCATCATCCACGGGATGGACGGGCGGATCTCCGGAGGCAACAAGGGCCATGCCATTGCGTCCGCGTGCGAGGATGCCCTGCAACTGACTCCGTGGCAGACCGCTTTGTGGATCGGTGATCCGATCGCAGATGTCGATATAGCGGCGTAAGCCGCTGCCGCCGGAAATGGTGTATGCCTGCGGAGCATCAGTGTTATGAAGCTGCTTGCGCAAGCCATCGACATCGCCTGCTGGGGCCTCGATGCTTTCGATGACCTGAAGGCTGAGGCGATCCTCAACGGTACCGGTGTCATTCAGCCGCTTGGAACCGGACAGCATGGATTCCGCCAATCGTGATGCAATGGCGATCGGTGTCTTGACGCTGCAGACAAGAATCGCAAAGCTGGTTGTCAGCCTCAGGCCGGGAGCCAGCGTCCAGTGGTCGCCCACCATGTCTTGTGCAATGACGTCAAGCAAGTCGCGGACCTTCCAGGCTGGAATGACGAACAGTGATTCGTCGCCACCCCACATCAGGGTTTCCAGCCGCAGTTTGTTGCCCGGAGTGCGCATGCGCGTGTCGTCCTTTGCCATCGCCAAAATGCCGGCGAGGAATTGGCGACGCGCAACAATTACCTTTTGCGAGAAGGATGCTGCCGCCTGTAGACTGTCAGCATCTCTCGCAATCCATGCATCCCGGACGCGCGTGAATTGGTTCCCATCCAGCCTTACCACGGCCATCTTGCCGGCAAGCGATGGCGGCAGGCCGGCTGGAGAATGTTCGATGAGTTCGACGAAGCTGTCCGCAAACTGCAAGTCAGCCACAGTATCTGCGAGTTCGTGTCCATATATGCCGCTTCGGCTCTGGATGCCGATCCGCCGCCGCGCCGCAACGCTTTCCGAAACCTCTATGTTGTCGTCACCTTTGCGGATGGACACTGCAGCCGGGCGTATCCCGTCGATCTCGCAGGGGCGGTGTGCTGTCGTCGATGGCGGCGCACCGACATCGAGTGAAAGGCGGCTCAGTTGCTTTCGCCGCAGGCGAGCCGTTGCCATCGCGCTGGCCGCCTGGAAGTTTCCGTCAAAGGGCACGGCCACGCCGATTACTGTAAGGAAAGGCAAAGCCTGGGCTATTCTTTGTGGAAATTCATCCGGCAGGTCACTGCCGGCGGCCAGCGCATCCAGCACAGTTTCCAATCCGGCAACCGTCATCTCGTCGGAAGCATCCACAACCGCAATAGCTTGCGATGCGCCTGCAAACACAGGTTGGACCCGTAGCGCGTGAAGCGCCCCCAGTAGGGCGCCAGGAGTTTCCAGCGCAGCGAAACTTCCACCGCGAATTGCTGAAAGATCTTCAGTATCAAACATTGAGGAGGCAAGATTAACTGCCTCTACCCGTACAACAAATTGCCGCATTTCTCACGCCCCATAATATTAGCCACAGACTGCGATATGCGACTAAAGCGTGCAAGCGTTAAAATTGAAATTTTGTGTTCCCCGCAACAAAAAATACGTCATGTTTTGAGATACAATCACATTTTGAAAGCTACGCTTTGGAAACCTGGGCCGAGATCGGGCTAGGTTCCGGCATGGTCACCGAAAACAGCCCCAGTTTCTCTTCCATGCGGGATGAAACCCTTCACGACAACAGCTTCGTGCATCTGCCCGTCAAGGTGCAGTATCAAGGTTTCAGTTCCCTTCCATGCGGGATGAAACCCTTCACCTGGACCGGATACGTCGACGCGATTCGTCGGAAGTTTCAGTTCCCTTCCATGCGGGATGAAACCCTTCACTATGTCACCCTCGACACGGGCGATGCCGACCTGGTTTCAGTTCCCTTCCATGCGGGATGAAACCCTTCACCCAACATTCGGGGCTACGAAGTCAGCCCCGGCGCCGTTTCAGTTCCCTTCCATGCGGGATGAAACCCTTCACCTGCAGGCATGATGTATGGTGCAACTGTGCAGGGTTTCAGTTCCCTTCATGCGGGATGAAACCCTTCACATGGCCGAAGGCAACTTCGTCACCATCAAGGTCGATGGGTTTCAGTTCCCTTCATGCGGGATGAAACCCTTCACTTCTGCGCCTACAAGGTCATGCTCGACACGAGCTGGAGGTTTCAGTTCCCTTCATGCGGGATGAAACCCTTCACGTGAGGGTGGCCACGCTCCGGATTGTATCCGGGTTTCAGTTCCCTTCATGCGGGATGAAACCCTTCACCTCAATCCACGAAACCCTCTTCGCAGTGACGAGGAGGTTTCAGTTCCCTTCATGCGGGATGAAACCCTTCACCTGCCCCTCGCAAGCTTCCACATCGGTTGAGAAAAAACAAGGTGTTTCCACATACCTCGACAGGTGTTCTTTTGGGCCGAGCCACAAGAGCAAATTTTTCACGTACTAAGAGAAGTTTTATTATATTTATCAATGCGCTGTTCATTATCCACATACCTCGGTAGCCGCCTGCACGATGGCAGGTCGCATTCGAGAGTCGGCTAGGTCATTGATAACCCTGCCGGAACAAGACGGTTCAACGGCTGATGCTTACGCACGAACCGCGAAGGCGCCGGCGAGATCTGTGTATGCATCACGGCCGTTAACAGCGCACCAGCCGTGACCAAGGCGTGTGTCCTTTCCGGCGTGGCACACAGGAAGAAGCGATAGAAAGGGAGCAAGTGGCGCAAGGCCGCCCCGGATCACCAGGCTGCCTGTCGCGTGGCTGGATGCCACCACTTTGCCCGTTCGGCCCGAGCGCCTGTGCCAATCATGCTGCTGAGTTTCGTCATCCAACACTTCGATGCCTCGTGCATGTTGGCGAAGCGCTGAAAAATCGCAATGAAGCTTTAGACCCTGCCAGAGGGCAAGACCGTCTACGCGGTCAACCAAGCCGGGCAGAAACGCATTATAGTCGGCGCTGGCGGCGCCATTGCGGGCTAGTCTGAGTGGAGACAAAAGATCGATGCGGATCTGGTTTGGTAAGCATAGCTGCTCAAGGCCTTCATCAATGACGATCTCTTCCTCCAGAACCCGCCAAGCAGCGACCCCGTCTGCGGTCCTACCGGTTCCCCCAAAGAGGCTGCACAGGATATCGGCCGCCTCTTCGCAATAAGTGGCCGCCAAGCCGAACAGAATGAATTGAACGACGGCGCGCGATGTGCTGGCGGCCTTCGGTACCGGATTACCTGCGCGAATCAGCCAAGGTTTCGGGATATCACGTCCCCGGGACAAGCGCCCAAAATCGTTCCATAGAAGATCGAGAAGGCATGCGGGCGTGCGGGTACAGGGTCGACCCGCCGCAGCTTCTTGGCTCGATGTTGCCTGCAGAGCAGGCCAAAGACCGCCGCGTACCATTCGGGCAATATCATGCCCTTCCAGCTCGATCATGGGACCTTCCAGTAGAAGTGTTACTGTTGCCCACGTAAACTTATTTAGAAAGCCTTCCGGCGACACGGTCTGCAGGTTTTCGGTGAGGAAGGAACGCATGGTGGCCCCATCGCATGTCGCCGCAAATCGTGCTAGTTCATCGTAAGTCATGCGATATCTCACAATCTTCTCAGATCAATAGGAAGGTTTGTGTGCTTCCCAGCGCCGGACCGCCAAACGCGCTGGACCGGGAAAGTCCGGATTGGGCAAGTACATATATGCGCAAATTATCACCCGCCACCAGCAACACTTCAATCCTTCTTTTGAGCGCCTCGGTCTGGCGCGCTGAAAGCCATGCCTCGAAAACGGAGTTTTGCACCCGCACCGCACTATCCTCGAGAATGGTGGCCACCCGGCGTCGCTTGCGGTCGTCAGAAATGTCATAGGCGAACACTGTAAACATGCGGGCGCGAGGCATATTAGTAATCCATCCGATAGCTCTGGTAGGGTTCGTCTCGCAGCAGGGCACGTGCCAGCCGTCCAGCCTGCGCTTGCATCATCTGGTGCCAGGGGCGCTGGCAATCAGCCTCGGCATCTTTCACTTCACGATGCGTCCACCGCTCATAATAGCTAATGATGCGTGCGCGGGAATGATCGTTCAAGCGAAACCCTGCTCCATGCGATGGTTGAAAATCCTGCGGCCGGACTGCCTTCTGTTTCACCATAGTTACCGCGCAGGCCTCGGCGACAGGCCCTCTGAATTCCTCCACGAGATCGGTCGCACACGCAGAGCCGTTGTCCTTTGTGGCATGCAACAGGCCCAGTCCGGGATGCAATCCCGCCCGCAGGACCACCTGTTCAAGATCGTTCGTCAGGATGGTCGATAGATAGGACAACAATGCGTCGAAAGGGGTCGCCGGCGGGCGTCGCGCGCGGCGTTCGAAGATCCAGCCATCGGGCAGCAATTGGCCCAGCACCCCCCAGTACAGTTTCGCAGAATGGCCCTCATGCGCCATCAAACCCGCAACCGTCGTTGCGGTGGGGAGTCTCCTCAAAACGCGGTTGATGTCCTCGCACGCGCGCACAACCGAGAGATCGCCGCGTTTGCGATTCAGCCGACGCAGCAGCGCCCGATGATTGTGAATGCGCGCCTCGACGATACTACGTGCCAATGCGACACGCCGTCCATCATCTAACACGGCACGCGCCTGAGCCAGATGAAGGTGGCCCTTGGTGCCTGTGCGTCCGAGCACCGAGCCGACGTGTTGGCCGGAACCTCCCATAAAGCAGACCGGTATTTCGTTTTCCATCAGCATGCGCAAGACGTCTGAGCTGATAGTCACATTGGGATAGATCTCGACCCGCTCCAGCATCTCAGGACGCAAGCGCAACCTTACCTGGCCCTGTTCGCACACCTCAAGGCACCCGCCAGTGCCGACTAGCGCGGTGGTCCCCTCAGTAGCCAGATAGAGGCTCCGGCGCTGCGGAACTGTTCGCCCCGAGCGCGACTGCAGTCGATCCTGTTGCTTTTTCTGCTCGACCTGTTCTCCATCCGGTTCGTCCCACGGGTCTTCTATAACCAACGAGCGCACAAAAAGCCGTCCGAGAAACCGGAAACCTCGATCAAAGTGAACGATGCGCGTCTTGACCGGATGCAGATCAAGCCCACGTTCGGCCAAAAGGGCCGTAGCCTTCGCCTTTGCCCGCTCAGCATCGTCTCGGCTTGGCGAAAGGATGACAAAATCATCGGCATATCGGACCAGTTTCGAGGGGCCAGTCACAAAGGCATCATCCAGATTATCGAGAAAGAGGTTCGCTAAAACTGGCGAGATTGGCGAACCCTGTGGAAGTCCACGCCCGCGCGGACCATAGGTTTCCAGCCATAGACTCACAAGATCAACGAAGGCTGGATCATCGACATGCACCTGCAGGACGGCGATCAGAGTACGATGGGAAACGCTGTCAAAATATGCATGGATGTCGGCATCGACAGCCCAGTCTAGCCCCTCGCGGCGGAAGCGATCGACCATGCGCACCGCCTGCTGCACGGACCGACCGGGACGATAGGCGAAACTCAGTGGCGAGAAGACAGTTTCAAGCCCCGGCACTAGAAGATTGGCTGCAGCGGTTTGCACCACGCGGTCCCGCACGGCCGGGATCATCAACTGCCGCATGCCGCCACTGCGTTTTGGGATCTTCACTGCCCGAGCTTGCTCTGCCCGATAGGAACCTCTGATCAGATCAGCCGCCAACTCTTGCAGGTTTTTCTCCAGGTGTCGCTCGAACTGGGCTATACTTTGACCGTCACCCCCCGGCGCCCCATCATTGTCCCGAACCCTGTCAAACGCCGCACGGAGCGCTTCGACGTCGACGACATCGGCAAATAAGCCTTTGAGCTTCCCCATTTTTCACCGTCATTGTCGCTGATGTGGCGCCCCACCAATGGGCCGAAAAGCTAGGTCCTGTTGACAAAGTGGATTCCCAAATCAGCGGAAGCGTGATTCAAGACTGCTTTTTAGGAGGCAGTTTTGGCTCGCGGCGACCTGACAGATATGGAATGGCGGATCATCGAGGGGCTTTTGCCCAGCGAGCGTGGCAGGAAGTCCCGACCGTCGCACGATAATCGGCAATATCTGAACGGCATGCTGCATGTCCTTCGGGTCGGATGCCCCTGGCGCGACATGCATGAGCGATACGGCAAGTGGAATTCGGTCTATGTGCGCTTCCGCCGTTGGGCCGAGCAGGGTGTGTGGGACGCTATGCTCGAGACCTTGGTTGAACTGGGGCTGACGGATGACTGGCAGCACATGATCGATAGCACCACGGTTCGCGGCCACTCTCAGGCTGCGGGCGCTAAAGGGGGACTTATCAGGAGGCTTTTGGTCGATCACGCGGCGGCTTTACGACGAAAATCCACGCCCGAGCAGACGGTCAGGGCCGCCCTCTTGGCTTCGTCCTGACAGGCGGCGAAGCTTCGGACTACAACGCCGTTCCTGACTTGTTGGCGATACCGGTCGGCAAACCGAGACTGTTCCTTGCAGACAAAGGCTATGACGGCGATTTCCTGCGCGAGGAACTCCTGATCCATGGGATCAGACCAGTCATTCCGCCGAAAGCAAACCGGAAGAACCCACCTGCCTGCGACTTCCGGGCTTATAAGGACAGGAACCGCATCGAGCGGATGTTCAATCGCCTCAAGCAATTCCGTCGCGTTGCGACCCGATACGATAAAACACGGAAATCCTTCTCAGCATTCCTCGCCCTGGCCGCTGCAAAGATATGGTTGCCATACTTTGTCAACAGGACCTAGCACTGAGGTATGTGAAAGTTTGCAAAGTATTGCACTGATTGGGAGTTCGTGGCAGGGCAAGAGGCCGGGCGTTGATCATGACATTTATTTCACCCTTGGCAATTCTCCATGTCGGGAAGGACCTCCCATGGAAACTTGTAAGTGACTTTTTGCTCAACATTACCGATGAAGGCTGCGGTCATTCGGTTCATATTCGTGTCTGGATATTCATTGGCCCGTCCCCTCAATCAGAAACGACCCACCTACGTTGCGGGACGACTATTAGCCAAGGTAGCCGCCTCGTCGCGCGCCGAGGCGGCCATGTCGATAGCGATGCCAGGACAGACACCATCGCTCCAAGCTGCAGGATGACTAGCCGGCAGATCAACAATTTGCTTAGTTCCGTAATCTGATCGGCGGTGCAAGTAATTTTTCTGTGCTGCCTTGTGGCGCTTTCTGTCAGCGCCCAAGGCAGAAGCTCTCCCACGATTCCATCATGGGTCGCCTTTGATCCAATAGGTCTGTGCGATGATAGGCAGCCTCAACAGCATTTTTGACTGTATGGGCAAGCGCTCTTTCTGCGGCGTCGCGGGGATATCCGTTTTCTGATGCCCAATCCCTGAAGCTGGACCGAAAGCCATGTGCAGTTGCAAATCGCTCTGGGACGTCGCTTTCAATCTCCTTGTCTCGCAGAAACTTAGTCAGAATCATGTCGCTGCATGGGGTATTGTTTCTTGAGGGAAAGACCAGTCCTTCGCCGGAGGTGTTTTTCTCTAGCTGTTTTTGGAGAAGGTCTAGAGCTCGCGATCCAAGAGGAACCCGGTGGACGAGCTTCGCCTTCATACGAGACGCCGGGACTGTCCAGATCCCATTTGAAAAATCGATCTCATTCCACTGCATCTGTCTAATCTCGCCGGAGCGGCAGGCAGTTAGGATCAGCAGTTCTAGCATTGCCATGGTCGAGCTTGCCGTCCCGGCGTGGAGGACGTCCGCAAAAAATGCAGGCACCTTTCTCCATGGCACAGCTGGTTGATGCTCAACTCGCTCGCGTTTGCCCGGTTGCTTCGGCAGGAGTTTGTCGATCACCCGAACAGGACTGGCAAGGATAAATCCATTGGCCGCACACCACTCCATCACAGCATCGCAACGCTGTTTGATGCGAGAGGCGGTTTCTGCCTTTTTTAGCCAGATTGGTCTTAGGCAGTTGGCGAAATCAGCAGGTCCGAGCTCGATAACCAATCTCTTGCCAATTGCCGGAAAGACATAAGCCTCCAGAGTCGTAATCCATTGTGCGCTATGTTTTTTGTTTTTGAAGCCTGGTGCTCGGTCGGCGTAGTGCTTTCTCGCGGCTTCCTCAAATGTGGGCATAAGCGCCTGTTTGCACTTTTCAGCCTCCCGCGCCTTTCGCTCTTCAAGTGGATCAATACCACTTTCGATAACGGATCGCAGCTCAAGTGCCTTTGCCCTGGCGTCGCGTATGGACACACTCGGATAACTCCCCAGCCCCAGGTCGCGTCGCTTGCTGTTTTCTGGCGAGACGTATCGAAGGATCCATTTACCGTTGCCGGTCGAGCTTGTGGGGAAGAGGTATAACCCTTTCACCGTCCCATCGGTCACTGCTTTGTCGCTAGATTTCAGCTTTCGGGCCTTCGCGTCACTCAGCATCGCAAACCATCCTCAATATGCATTGTCCATCCCCTAGCCCATCAATCAGCCCATCACAAGACGTTGGATTGGATGTGGCTGGATGTGTCCGGATACGATGTTTTTACAAAACGAGTTGCGAGAAAATAAAACATATACAATATGTTATGCCATATCATTTGGTCTTATATATTCCGATGTATGGCAGACACCGGATCTGACGGGGACAAGGGCTACATCAGACCAAGGGAGAAGTCCGACGGCTGCCAGAGTTCGATCGGGTTTCCCTCGGGATCGTGGATTCGCGCGAACACCCCGACCTCGCTGTTCCATTCGGGGTTCTCGATGGCGGTGATCCCCACAGCACGAAGCTGTTCAAGCATCGCAGCAAGATCATTCACACGGAAGCAAAGCATCCACTGCTGGTCCGGGCTGCCGAAATAGTCAGTGTCGGCTCTGAACGGTGTAAAGATGGTCTGGCCACGCTCCTGCACCCAGGTCCGGTTATCGATGTCGACGCCAAGGACGTCCTCGTACCATCTGGCCAGCACCTTCGGGTCCTTGGCGCGAAAGAAGACACCACCGATGCCAACGACTTTCTGCATTGCAAATTCCTCACTTGATCGCGTCTTTAGTTCACGGCAGTTGCTTCCCGGATCACAGGGAAAGTTGTCCCTGCATCACGACGACGCCCGAGCCGCTCAATTCCGCGTCCGGAGCCATTCTCACCCTCAAAATGCTTGGTCGTCCCATTAGCCTGCCCTGCTCGACCGCCAACAGCTTCCTGACCGACAGCATCCCATGATGGTCCAGATAGGCGCACAGGGGCCCGGCAGCCGTGCCGGTAGCAGCATCTTCCCAAAGTCCCACCGTCGGGTTGAAGAACCTCGCGTAGGCCACTTCGAGCGCACCTTCGTCGAAGGCGTAAAGGTAGCAGCCCTCGGCCCCGCTGTCGCGGAGGCAGGGCAGCAGCGCCCGGGCGTCTGGCCTAGCCGCGTCGACGACATCGCGCGAGAGCGCCCTGACCATCAGATGGCTCGCTCCGGTGTCGGCCACCCGCGCCCCGGGATGCTGCAGTAGATCTGCGGCTCCAAGGTCAAGCGCCACTGCCAGGGCCGATAGATCATCAATCCTTCTGCCAAGGGTCAGGGCCGCCTGCCGCATCGCGCCGTGGATGCGGCCGTCCTGCTGCCAGACGCGGATCGGCAGGACATGGTCCCCGATTTCCTGCTGGAAGATTACTGGCTGGTCCAGCTCCCCAAGCTGGCCGCTAGAGCCCAACCAGATCCAGGCACCTAGGGCGTTGTGCCCGGCGCCAAAGACCTCGGATCCGGCGGCCGTGAAGGACCGCAATTTGCGCGTCGCCCGGTCGCTGGGGAAGATGAACGTGGTTTCGGCCTGGTTGAACTCGGCCGCCAGCCTTCGCATCGCCTCGTCCGCCAGACCGTTCGCCGCATCGACCACAGCAAGAGGATTTCCCTGCAGAGGCGATTCGGCGAAAACGTCCACAAGGGCACAGGTATAGTTGTTCATTCAGGTCTCCATATGACCTTGGGTCGATCAAGCCGGGGACATCGGCCCCGTGACGCAAACTGGCCGGTCGGACAGCAGTCCACCGGCCAGGAACCCGCCGGTCAGCCGTGTAGCAGCGCGTCAAAGTCCCGCAAGTCCTGGACGTAGAATGCGGGGTCCTCCCAGGCGGCAAAGTGACCGGCGGTTTCCATGTCGTGGAACTGAACGACATTCCCGCCGGTCTGCCGGTCTGCCCATTCGCGCGGCATCCGTACCATGCCGGGGATCGGGGCTTCGGTCGCGACAGCAACCGGGACCTTGGTGTCCGTTCCGGTGGTTGTCGGCGGCTGCATGGCGTTCACATTGTAGATCCGGAAGGACGAGGCCGCCGTGCCCGTCAGCCAGTAGATCATGATGTTGGTCAAAAGCGCGTCGCGGCCAAAGCGGCTGTCAGCCTCGTCACCGACCCCCATCCCCGCCATGAAGCTGAGGATCCAGGCGGCAAGCCCGACGGGCGAGTCGGTTATGCCAAAGGCCAGGCTTTGCGGTTTCGAGGACTGCACCATGTTGAAAGCGCCGTGCTGGAAGAACCATTGTCGCAAAGCCCCCGCATAGGCCTGCTCGGGTCCACTGAGTGCCACGAAGTCGGTGGTGTGGTCGGGATAGCCGACATCGGTGACATGATAGCCCAGCAGTTTCTCCGCATGGCGCTGCGACAGGGACATGGCGATGATCGATCCCATGTCGCCCCCCGCGGCGATGAATTTCGGATACCCCAGAGCCTCGGTCATCAGCTTTGCGGCAAGGTCGGCGACAGTGTCAAATCGCAGCGCGGTCCTGCCTGAAAAGCCGGTGCCCGGAATCGAAGGAACGACGACGTGAAATTCTTCAGACAGGCGGTCGATGACCTTGTGGTAGCGGAAAAAGGAATCTGGCCAGCCGTGCAACAGCAGAAGCGGCGTCGCATCCTTCCGGGTTGAGGGTTTGTGGACAAAATGCAGGTCAATCCCGTCGATCAACGCCTTGTAATTCGGCAGTGCATTCAGCACGGCCTCGGCCTTGCCCCAGTCGTAGCCGTCCAGCCAGTAGTCCGTCAGCCGCTGCATGTAGTCAAGGTTGGTGCCCAACATCCAGCCCGCGCCGTCAGGCTCGTCTGGCCAGCGTGTCAACCGAAGGCGCGCTTTGAGCTCCTCGATGTCCGCCGCGGGGAAGGCAATTTTAAATGGTGTTGGCATGATCATGGCAGTCGTCTCCTGTGCGAAGGCGTCATGAGCCACAACACCGCCAAGAAGCGTTGAAGCGGCAAGAGTGCTGGCAAACTGACAGCGTTCATCTGGTCGGTCCATGCTGGGTTCCGATGAAACCAACCTAGACCAAGTGGCCGCCGGACGATTGTACAAAAGCGCAAATTTCCGTGCCGGTCCCTCCGTTGTAGGTCGCGCGACGTTGCTATGGCGGGCGAGATGCGCAGGCTGTGGCGCTGTTGACGACCGCATCGCGCCGAAATGGGTCTGCCGCTCAGCGCCAAGGGCCGTCGTCGGAATTACGCCACCTGCGGACATGCGGAATGACCCCAGCCACGCCGTGGGCAGTAGACGTTTGCGACACTTGCACCTCTGCTCGCAGACCATATACTGAACCGTATGGTTCAGTATTCAAATGCCCCTCTCGACCTATCGTTTGCGGCGTTGTCCGATGCGACACGCCGGGGGATCATCGGTCAGCTTGTGCGAGGGGACGCGTCGATCACCAGTCTTGCGGACAGGTTCCAGATGACGCTGACCGGAATAAAGAAGCACGTACAGGTTCTCGAGCGGGCGGGGCTCGTGGTGACACAGAAAGTGGGACGGGTGAGGACCTGCCAGCTCGGGAAACGCGGTCTCAAGGCGGAGGCCGAGTGGATCGAGACGCATCGCATGCTCTTCGAGGCCCGCTTTGACGCATTGGAAGAGATCATCATGCAAATGCAGCAGGAGGAAAACGATGAGCCAGCAAGGTAGCAACGCAGATGGTACGCAGAACCGCACATCGCTCGAGCGCAGAGGCGATCGCGAACTCGTCGTTACACAGACATTCAATGCGCCACTGAGCATAGTTTTCCGGGCATGGAGCGAGCCCGAGCTATTTCGGCGCTGGTGGATGCCAAAATCGGTATCCGGCGTTTCCCTCACATCATGCGATATGGATGTCCGCACCGGCGGAAAATATCGGCTGGAATTCACCACCAGCGACTTAAACACGATGGCTTTCTACGGCAAGTATCTCGAAGTTGTGCCGAACGAGCGCATCGTCTGGACCAATGACGAGGGCGAAGAGGGTGCGGTCACGACCGTGAATTTCGAAGATCAGGCAGGCAAGACGCTGATGCATTTCAACGAAGTCTATCCCTCGAGAGAGGCGCTTGAAGAAGCACTACAGGGATCGGCGGCCGCATTGCCGGAGCAGCTGGAGCAGCTCGACAAGTTGCTTTCGAGCAAAGGCCAATAGCGGGGTAAAGCCCGCCTCGAGGGAGCGCCTGATCTTGGGACGCGACACCAGGGCTTTCGGCCGGCGCGGGGAGGAAAGCGGCCATTCGCACCGGCTAGTATGATGGCATGCTTCGGGCCCAACAGTCGGCATGGCTGTCACGCGGACGAAACGTACGGCCAGCAGACTGCATGTCTCGTCAACGACGGCTTATTTGAATGAGCCATTATTTCTGTACTTCAAGGCCCAGCCCCCCAAAAGGGCGGCGTCAGATCAATCCGAGGTAATACCCGATGGCCTCCTCCAATTCGGTTTCCTCATAGCCGAAATGGGAGCGTACGACCTCTTCCAGTTTTCGGAATGTGTTGCCCGCCTGAATAAAATTTTTCTCCGACGGGGCTTCTGCCAATGTTTCAGCCGCACGACTCAGGCGGATAATCAACTCATGGACGACCTCGTGCTCCGCCTTTAGCTTTGCCACAATCTCGCGAAACCTGCCGCCACCCGCTGCCTCAATCCGGGGGAACATGTCGGCGCTTTCAATGTCGTGGTGAAACTTGAGCACTTGGCATTCACGGCCGCAAAGCGATCCGAACGCTCGAAAATTCTCAGCCATATCGAGTGAAAGCACGAGCTGCTTTAGCTGCTCCGGCGGAGCTTCTCGCGCTTCGATCCTCGCGAGGACCCCGCCGATTTGACCCATTTCTCTGAGATGATGGCTGTGGATTGCGGCTAGTTGTCGGCCTTGCTGACGGTGCATGTCTGTCGCCTCGGGAACCGGCGGGGCTTTGGGTCGCGCAGCCTCATCGACACTCAGTTCATCCAGCAGTTGGGTCGAAAGATCAGTCATGGAACATGATATTGGCGTATTATGAACCAAGTCAACGACGTCTGCTCTGGGCCGAGGCTGTGTGAAAACTCCAGCTTGACCGTCGGGATTTTGCCAGCGAGCGGGATCGGTGGATTTTGCGCTTATCGTAGGCTGGGAGGCGTCAGAGACGGCCCTGGTGGGTAAGTGGACGGGTTTTGGGGCAGAAGAAGGCGTATTGAGCAGCTCCGTCAAGCTGTTATGGCTCTTAAAAGTGCTTTTGCGCCAAGCGCCCGGCTTCACGTTCAAGGCGTCGGCTTGAGGGAATGCGGTTCAGGTAGCCGTAGATAAAAAAGCTTCAGCAACACCGAAGGGTGATAACAGGGGCGTCCAGTTTGCGCAGGCGACATGCGGCCGAAGCCAGCACCCACCAAGTCCATGGCGTCAACGAAAGCGTCGATCACTCGAACGGGGTGATCTTCGTCGATCCAGTCCTCAAGACGATCTGGAAAGAGTGTACCCTGATCACGGCTGATGCCCTCGATATAGCCTGCCACTGCCACCTCCGATCAACGAAGATGATTCTACATCAGAACCCTTTTTTTACACAGCCTCCACCCGTCACTGACACGGGAGTTATGCAAACAGACCGGCAGCTTTCCACTATTCGGCGTTTCGGCTTGAATGGCCGCCTTGAAGGCGCAAAGGTGCCACGCCAGAATGCTCACCTCATCTTCCGCTTACCGCTCGTCAAGCGTGTATACGTCAGCAGAAAGTCAAAGCGTAAGCTGACATCCACGCAAGCGAGCCAGCAGCGACCGGATGCTCCTAATTCCGCGCCTGGTCATTTTGACGAGCCCGCTCACAGGCCTCGCACGACCTCGACTAGCTTCATCAGATCGGTCGGCTTTCCGAGGTTCGTCGCGTGGGCAAGGCAGTCATGCCGTGCAAGCTCGGCAGGGTCGCTGGCGCTTGCCAAGATAAAAGGGATCCCGATCGACTTTAACAGAAGCGCGACGGGCGTAACCTTCTCCCCACCCAGCGTCACGTCCAGTACGGCAGCGTCAGGCCGCTGATCATTCAACAGGGTCAAGGCTTGCCTCACGGATGCGGCAGGACCAATGACATCGAACCCGCCCTCCCGCAGGGCATCCTCCAGCTCGATCGCAAGCCAGACTTCGTCTTCAACGACCAGGATTCGTTTTGCGGGCTGGTTGTCGATTAACAGGTCGGTCATGCTGACTCGCTTGGAAAAACTAACACCACCGCCAAACCGTGCGAATGGTAAGATAGTTCCGCCGAGCCGCCCAGATGAGTAGCCATTCGGACAATAAGCTCGGAGCCGAACCCCCTGTGTTGAGGAGGTGAAACCATGGGGCCACCCTCTTCGCGCCACTCATAGCGTACCTGGCTTGCCCCATCGGGCGCAGGCTCCATGGACCAGCGCGCATGAACTTTCCCTTCAGGCACGGACAGTGCGCCGTATTTCATGGAGTTTGTCGCAAGCTCATGAAAAATCATGCTGAGAGAGACGATACGATGCCCCGCAATAACAACGGTCGGGCCGACGCAGGTCAACTGTGGCACGGCTGTCTCCCCCACCGCCTGCAAGGCCAGTGTTTCCAGGTCCACGGCCTCGGAAGAGGCGGCGACCTCCTGGGCACGCAGGGTTCCTTGCAACCTGTTGAGAAATCGGTCGCGATATTCGGCCGCTGTGAGGTCGTCGACTTTGATCCGCATGGCTAGGGAACGAACGACAGCGAAGAGGTTCCTCATTCGATGTCGGGTTTCCGAGAGGATCATGTCCTTCTCCAAGTCATGGCGCTGCCGCTCGGTCACGTCGTCGAAAAGAACGAGCATGCTGGTGCTATTATCGTCGGGATGAACCAGGCGACGCGCATCAACGAGGAAGGTCCGCTCGCCGATATTCGCAAACTCATGTTTGACCTCGTAGCCGACGACAGCGTTTGCCTTGGGGACGACTGAGGCAATGAGCTCGCGAAGATCTTTAATATCCCATTGGCCATTTCCAAGATCAAAAAACGCTCGGCCAGAAACATCGTCCCTCTCCACCTGAAAGGTTCTCAGGAAAGCGTTGTTGGCCGTGGAAACGCACAGGTTTTGATCGAGAACCACAATGGGCTGGGTCATCGTGTCAACGACACCCTGGGCCTGGATGTGTCCCGATCTCAACAAGCGGTAAAGGTCCTCTAGCATCATCTGTTTGCCCTTAGACGCATGACTTAAATCCGGACCACCAGCCGAGGCAATCGGTGATCGGCGGAGCGATGAGGGCGCGTCAGGGCATCGGCCGTGTGAGCACTCCCGGTGCCCCATTTGCGTACTCACTAATCGTGCAGGAGAATTCGGGGAACTATCAAAAGTTCCACAACCGAAAAAGCGTTCCAAGATTTTGCATGCTGCAGCGGAACCAAATTGGTGCAGAAAAGTTTACTCGCATCGAAATGCGGGCATTTGGGGAAATGGCGTGAATCTGGCAGCACCGAATTTGCATCAGGACATCTTCATCGGTGACAGCGAGATGGCGCAGATGATGCGGCAACATAACTGGGGTCAGACTTCGCTCGGACCGCCAGAACGGTGGCCTGAGGCGCTCAAGGTAGCCATCCGGCTTCTTTTGACTTCGAAATTCGAGATGTGGCTCGGTTGGGGCCCAGACATCGCGTTCTTCTATAACGACGCCTATCGCCCCACCCTGGGCAATAAGCATCCCAACGCACTTGCCGTGCCGACACATGTCCTCTGGGCGGAGATCTGGGATGATATTAAGGACCGGCTTGCAACGGTCTACGGAACCGGCCAGGCAACATGGGACCGGGCCTTACTTCTTTTCCTGGAGCGAGGCGGATATCCCGAGGAAACCTACCACACCTTCTCTTACAGCCCACTGATCGGCGACACCGGCAAAGTCGAAGGGGTCTTCTGTGCCGTCACTGAGGAAACTGAGCGGGTGATCAGTGAACGGCGCATGGGCACAATGCGCACACTTGCCTCCGGTCTGGCAGCCGCAGATACCAAGCGAGAAGTGCTCGATGCGTCGCATCAAGCTCTGAGAGACAATCTCTACGACCTGCCATTCAGTGCGCTTTACCTTTTCGACGAAGAAGGCAAGGCCGGGCGGCAATGGACCTCGGGCACCGAGGATAGTCTTACTTTTTTTCCACCTGTTATTGATACGACACACAGCATCTGGAACCTGAAAGATGTTGAGGCCTGTCAGGCGCTGGAACTCGTTGACCTCTCCGGAACGCCTGATGTGCCCCGAGGTGTATGGCAGAATGCGCCTGTGCAGGCGGCAATCATTCCTCTTGCGGGGCAAGGGAACGGCAAGGCAACCGGCGTATTGTTTACCGGTCTCAACCCCCATCGGGCAGTGACCGACGAGTATCTCGACTTCCTCAAGCTGATTGCCGGCCAGATCACCTCTCGTCTTGCCAGCGCAGAAGCCTTTGAGACCGAGCGGCGAAGAGCAGCAGCCCTCGCGGAAGCTGCAGAGCTGCGAGATCAGGCGGCCGCCGCCCTGGAGCAGATCAATCGTCAGCTCTCCTCCGAGGTGGAACTGCGCACGGCCGAGCGGGACCGGATGCGCGCTCTGTTTCAGCAAGCTCCGAGCTTCATGTGCATTCTGAGCGGTCCCGACCATAAGTTCGAACTGGTCAACGACGCCTATCTCCAACTCGTCGGGAAGCGCGAACTGGTGGGGTCGACCGTGCGCGAGGCACTTCCCGAGGTCGAGGGCCAAGGGTTCTTCGAATTGCTGGACAGCGTGTTCCAGTCAGGAAAGCCCTATATCGGGCGCAACGTGCAGGTTACTCTCCAGCGGGAGGGCTCGACCGAGCCCGACGAGCGGTCCCTCAATCTCATCTATCAACCGATCCTCGATCAGGCAGACCAGGTCACGGGCATCTTCGTCGATGGCTTCGATGTCACCCATCAGCGGCGTGCGGAGGAGCAACTGCATAGCCTCAACCACACGCTCGAACAAAGGGTGGAGCAGCGCACGAAAGAGCTGAGGACAGCGCTTCTCAAGCTGGAAAGCGAGACGGTCGAGCGAGAGAGTGCACAGCTTGCCCTCAGACAGGCTCAGAAGATGGAAGCACTCGGCAATCTGACGGGCGGCGTCGCACACGACTTCAACAATCTTCTTCAGGTCGTGGGTGGCAATCTGCAATTGATTTCCAAGGATATAGAAGGAAACGAGCGGGCCGAACAGCGTCTGCAGAATGCCTTGTCCGGGGTTGCGCGCGGCGCGAAACTCGCCTCGCAGCTCCTCGCCTTCGGCAGGCGCCAACCGCTTGAGCCGAAGGTCGTCAACGTGCGCAGACTTATCCAGAACATGGATGACATGCTCCGTCGCGCACTCGGCGAGGAGATCGAACTGGAATCGGTCGTTTCGGGAGGATTGTGGAACACACTGATCGATCCCAGCCAGCTCGAGAACGCCATATTGAACCTGGCGATCAATGGGCGCGATGCTATGGACGGCCGCGGACGACTGACGATCGAAGCGGCAAACTCGGTCTTGGACGACGACTATGCCCGGATGCATGATGACGTTGGGCCCGGCCAATATGTCATGGTAGCGGTGACAGATACCGGATCTGGGATCCCTGCCGAGATCATCGAGCATGTGTTGGAGCCGTTTTTCACGACGAAGTCCGACGGCAAAGGCAGCGGTCTGGGGCTCTCGATGGTTTACGGTTTCCTGAAACAGTCAGGTGGCCACCTGAAGATCTACAGTGAACCAGGGCATGGGACGACGATGCGACTTTACATGCCTCGCACCATGCAGGTCGAGGACAGCCTGACCGATCTCAGTTCACATCCGGTGAAAGGTGGAAGTGAGACAGTCCTGGTCGTGGAAGACGATGACGGCGTTCGCGATACTTCGGTCGCGCTTCTGGCCGATCTTGGATATCGCGTGTTAAAGGCACAGGATGCGCACTCGGCGTTCGCGATCGTCAACAGCGGCGTGCAGATCGACCTCCTATTCACAGACGTCGTTATGCCGGGTCCGATGCGCAGCACCGAGCTTGCCCGGAAGGCCAAGGCACTCTTCCCGCACATGGCGATCCTCTTTACGTCGGGCTACACTGAGAATTCAATCGTGCATGGCGGAAAATTGGACGCCGGTGTCGAGCTGTTGTCGAAGCCGTATACGCGTGAGGCACTGGCACGCAAAGTCCGCCATGTCCTCGGCAACGCACAGCAGCATCGGGTTGCGGTGGAGCGCCTGGGGCGTCACGAGCAGTCGCGGACAGCCATCTCATCGGCACCGGCAACCGCACCCGAGCATAACGGCAAGCAAAGGACACGCACACGCATACTGGTCGTGGAAGACGAACCGCTCATTCTGATGTCAAACGTGGATATGGTGGAAGAGCTCGGACATGACGTCGAGGAGGCTGGATCTGCAGAAGAAGCGCTGGAGATCATGGATGAAGGACACATCGACATCTTGTTGACCGATGTAGGCCTTCCCCGAATGACCGGGATGGATTTAGCCCGGACCGTCCGAGAGAGATGGCCGAATGTGAAAATCATATTCGCCAGCGGCGACAATACAGCCCAAACGACGTCAGGCATCGATGACGCCTTGCAACTTTCCAAACCCTTCACGCTCGATGCGCTGAAAACCGTGTTGTTGCAGGCGCAGGAAAAGTGCTGATGGATCTCTGATGCTGCAGGTTTACGCCGGGAGTACTTTACTTCTGGCGTGTAGTCGCATGTCGCAAATATGCGACTACACGCCAGCTATCGCGGCTTACTCACCAAGCGTGTGGTGCAGCTTTGGAGCCAATATCCACAGACTGTTCCACCACTTCGGAGATCGAAGATACCGCGTTACAGTTGTGGCAATCACCAGAGCGGAAAGTCTGCTTTCAGCCTTCCCGCCGACAATAGGAACGGCCGAGATGAGGGCGCGAAGCTGCGCCGTGGAGTTCGGCCAGCCATGTCTCCTTCGGGCCGACGGCCGTCATGGCGCAGAAGCGCCAACAGCGGTCATTGGTATTTGCGGTCGCGTAGTACCCGAGCGTGCTGAACTTCAGCCGACGAGCTTTGAGTACCTAATGCGCGACCGAAACCGTCTCATGAACCTGCCTGACAGCATTGAAGACCTCTCCAGGCATGCCGAACCCTGGATCGCCATAGAGCAAACGGAGCTCTTCCCTATGACGGTCGGGGTCGAGCAGGACCTCCGCCAGATGATCGAAGCGTCGCAGTTCTTCGGTGCTGATCTCCGCGTCTGGGGATGGCATCGCACCCCAGTCGTCCCACGGCAGCATCTCGACCTTGTTCAGGCTGGCGAGGTCACGGATCATATTTGAGGCGATGAACCAGAAGCCGCCTTCATCGAAGATGCCAAAGCGATTGGGGTCGTCCTCGCCACGCCGGCAGAGTTGCCAGGCCTGGGCGGCCAGCAAGAACTCACCCGACGGCAAGTCGAGAGTGTCGAAGACCAGCCCCAGTTCTGCACGCTGAAAGTCATCGATCTGAAAATCGACCATCCGCCAGCGATCACCATTCCAGACCTCCACCACCCAGTGGTCGATCGCCTTGTCGGGAGCAAAATAAGTGCCGAAACCGCACCGCGACCTGGCCGGGCGGCCGTTCGCTCGCAAGGCCGACACCGCGAGCAGCGAGAAATGGCTGCAGACACCAACCGCGCGACCCGCAGCAGGACGTGGTGAATTGCCCCCCGCAAGGATGCCGTCCAGTACGGCGTCCACCGATCTCCTTTGCGAGAGTTCACGGCGCTCCGGGGTCAGCTCTTCACCATATCTCGACGCCCAGTGTTCGTGAAGCATTCTTCCCTGAATCCAGGCGGCTAGGTCGGCGATGTCCGTTGGAGCGCCTGCCAGCCCGACCTTATTCCTCTTTGCCGTGGAATGCGGGCCCGGCTCTCGGAAGTAGTCAAGCGTAACCATGTCCATGAGTATCCTCCAAGGCCGGATGATCCGGCGAGGGCGCATTGGTGTCAAGCGCACGGCGAACGCCCGCTTCGGGCCGACCCCGGTCTTGCCACAGAAGCGCCAGTAGGGGACGTGGCTTTCACGCATTGAACGACTTCAAGACGAGTGAGAGCAAGGCTGATTCTGGAGAGACCATATTGCTCCTTAGATCCACCTTTGGCTAAATGACGCTCCCGCTTGAACGAAGAAGCGCGGTGGTTGGGGGCGTGGCATGTGTAAGCGATATTTGGGGAGCTGCCACTGCGGTGCTGTGGCATTCGAGGCTAGTGTGGACCTCTCTCGAGGTACAACGAAATGCAACTGTTCAATATGCACCAAACTACGGAACTGGACCGTGCAGGTGGAGCCGAGCGCGTTTTATCTGGCAGGTGGCGCATCGGACTTAAGCGTCTACCGCGGCAACAATCCAGTAGCGCATCACTTTTTCTGTTCCCACTGTGGTGTCCACCCATTCGCGCGCGTCGACATGCCCAACATGAGCGGCATGACCTACTACAACGTCAATGTCGCGTGCCTTGATGGTGTGGATGTCGACGTGCTGGTGACAGCTCCGATGTCGTTCAGAGATGGCCGAAACGACAACTGGGGCAGCGAGCCCTCAGAGACGCGCCATCTTTGAGAGCTTTGACGCACTGCCATCCCGTCATCAGCGGATTCCGGTAAGGTAGTAAGTCGCTTGTCCAAAAGGCGTCATAGCGCCGATATCGTTGAAAAACACCCTCGATGTGAGGTGGCTCAACGTTGGCGAGATATCAAGTAATGAGTTGCAGAAGTAGCGAAGGCGAACTCAGGAAGCCGCCAACAACGAGGCCAACGAATCCAAGAGCAACCGCTCCGACAACGCCATGGTTCTCCCAACCAATCAAGGCTCCCACCGCAGTCGCTGCGACGATGATCGACACTGACCATACGATCTTGATGAGCGAGACTATGCGCCGCATGGCTGTGGCTTTTTCTTGCGTCATGGCAAAACCAGTTCGTTTCGAAGCCTTTGTTGATTGAATATAATATCGAATTCTCTTTTCACGGTAGGCATGATTCAATCGTCTCATTGATTTGGGGAGGATTGAGCGATGATGGGATGTCAGGCAGCTCCAGCGCAGCTCTTCTACGACTTCAGCCTTGATGATCACGTTCCTACCGACCACCTGCTGCGCGGTATCGACCGTCATCTCGAACTCGACAGTGTGCGAGCACAGTTGAAGCCCTTTTACAGCAATACCGGCCGCCCCTCGATTGATCCTGAGCTGATGATGCGGATGCTAATCATCGGCTACTCCATGGGTATACGGTCTGAACGGCGGCTATGTGAGGAGGTCCATCTCAACCTCGCCTATCGCTGGTTCTGCCACCTTGGACTGGATGGCAAAGTTCCGGATCACTCCACTTTCTCGAAGAATCGTCATGGCCGGTTCCGGCAAAGCGACATCCTGCGTCTTATGTTCGAGACGGTGGTGGAACGCTGTCTTGCCCAGGGACTGGTTGGTGCGGAAGGATTTGCGGTTGATGCCAGCCTGATCGCGGCCGACGCCAACAAGCAGCGGTCGGTGCCCGGTTCGGAATGGGAGGCCAAAGAAGATGCTGGCCGCTCGGTACAGGAATATCTGGCCGTTCTCGACGATGCTGCTTTCGGCGCGGCCTCACCAGTGACGCCGAAGTTTATCTCCCCGTCCGATCCGGCCGCCCAATGGACCGGTGCCCACAAAGGCCATGCCTTCTTCGCCTATGCCACCAATTATCTGATCGATACCGATCACGGCGTCATTGTGGATGTGGAGGCGACACGGGCAATCCGTCAGGCGGAGGTTGGGGCATCCCGTACGATGCTCGACAGGACCGAGAACCGCTTCGGCTTGCGGCCCGACTACCTCGCGGCCGACAGTGCCTACGGCTCTGCCGACAACCTCGCCTGGCTGGTCAAAGAGAAGGAGATCGCACCGCACATTCCGGTCTTCGATAAGTCAAAGCGGACGGACGGCACCTTCTCGCGTTCCGACTTCACCTGGGACGCTGAGAAAGAGCAGTACCTTTGCCCTGCAGGAAAGGAACTGAAGCAATTCCACCGCACCTATGACCCACCCAGATCGGGAATCACGGCCGAGGGGACCCGGCTTTACCGTGCCAGCAAGAAGGATTGTAATCAGTGTGAACTGAAGCCTCGATGCTGCCCGAAAATGCCTATGCGCAAAGTACCGCGCGATCTCAACGAGGATGCGCGCGATGTAGCCAGAGCGATTGCCAAGACACCTGAATATGAGCAGTCACGGCATCGTCGAAAGAAGGTCGAAATGCTCTTCGCTCACCTCAAACGCATTTTGCGGATGGCACGGTTGCGGCTTCGAGGACCATGTGGCGCGAGAGACGAATTCCTGCTCGCGGCAACGGCACAGAACTTGAGGAGGCTGGCCAAACTCAGGCCTCAGATGCCGCCATGCGGTGCCATTGCCGCCTGAGGGCGGCATCGACCTGTACCCTGCCGCCAAGGCGCGGGGCAGATCGCAGCATAGTTCAGCGTCCGAAAGACCAAGGAAGCATCCTAGCGGATAATCCGTCGAGTTTTTCAACGAAATCCGCCAGAAGCAGACAAACTAGATTCAAGCTCGTTCGAGAAAAGGGGTGAGGCCTCGATGGTGTTTGGTTAAGGATTTCTATATCTTAGGGTCACGCGGACGTTCTTTGGGGGACATTCATGCCAACGCTTGCCCTGCACCATGTGTCGATCATTACCGCTGATCTGCAGAAGTCACTTCCGTTTTACTGCGAGGTATTCGGTCTTTCTGAAATTCCTCGACCGGACTTTCCGGTCGGGGGAGCATGGCTCGCCTGCGGCAGCCTGCAGGTCCACCTCGTCGTATATCCCGAAGGCACGTTCCGCCAACGACCTGTTGTCGATCGTAACGACTGGCACTTTGCCTTCCGGACCGATAATTTTGACGCCACTCTCGAACGCCTCACGGCCCTTGGCTTCCGCGAGGACCTGCCCGAAGATGATCCCAAGTACCTGCTGGTTTCCCGCACTGGCCTGGCCGGCTTCGCACAGCTCTATCTCCGTGACCCCGACTTAAATGTCGTCGAGATCAATGGAGCAGCTTGAAAGCTCTACCTGCGATACCGTCAAAGAGTATATGACTGCTTCTCTAATCGCTTTCTGATCTTTGACGGCCTGATCGTTCACGCGTGTCACGCTTCTCTTCGCAGTCTGTTGGCTCCGTTTCGTTTGGAGCCGCTGCACGTATGCATGGGATCACGGTCTGGAGAGACTTGCTTTGGGACGCGCTCGAAGCGCAGCAGTCATAGTCGGCTTCATCCACCCCGTCGTCCGCATGGGACTAACCGGCCAGGATCGGAATCTTTGGCTGTCTTACTTCATGCTGCAGCCTCCGATCCGAACCGGAATTCAGTGCCATCGATCCACATCCGGTGGAGCAAGACGGCAATTTTGCGGGCAACAGCGACGATGGCTCGCCGCCTCCCTTTGCTTTTCATCAGTCGCACACCCCATGCTTTTAACTTGCTCCAGGCGATCGAGCGCATGAGCATCGCATTGGCGGCCGCTTAGAGCGTTGCCCGAACATCGGCGTCACCGGCTTGTGAGATGCGACCTGGATTATCCTTCTCGCCGGATTGGCAGTAATCCGTCCGGCATCGAAAGTGTGTTCGCTAGTAATATTTTTGATTGAGACGATTTTGGTGGCTTTACCCGTCACGGAATATAGCACCAGTGCAGGGTTCGGCGCAGACATCGAAATTCATAATTTGTGCTTCGTCTGCTCGCAATACAACAACCGGTGCTCGCACAGTCAGACGGAGCAGCTGGCAGCTAGTTTTTCAGACGCATTATTGACCAAATTGAGTAGGAATCGCAGTATAAATACACTTAAGTACATTTAGTCGACTGCGTCTTATTTGCACTATTGTTTGGCTATCCGTGTCGCGTTTCAAGGCGAACGGATGCACACCAGCGCGTTGAGGGGGCAATTGATGAGTTGGTACAAACTCGCTGGTGGCGTTTTCTTCTGCTGCATGTGCCTGGCGATTTTGGCCAGCCAAGCTGGTTGGTTCTTGACCACCGAACAACTAAACGCCGATTGCGCTGCCTTGACTGCGCATCCCGACGAAGGGCTTCAAGGGTTCACTCCCCTAACATCTGAAAAGATAGATGCGAACCTGGCGATCCCCGCGTGCCGAAAGGCCGTTGACCGGGACCGCTCACCACGCTCGATATTCGGTCTGGGAAGGGCGCTTTTTGCCGGAGGGAAACACACCGAGAGTGTACCCATGTTCGAAGCCGCGCTCGCGGCCGGCTACCGCCCCGATCTTGCTTACAATGGGCTTGCTTCGGCATGGTACGGTAATGGGAAGAATGACGCCAACCTCGCCAAGGCGGCGGATTTTGCAAGGAAAGCGATTGTGGCGGGATACGTTCCTGCGAACTACACACTTGGATTTGCGATCGGACAGCCAGGCACGCCGACCTACGATTTCGACGGGGCCATTCGGGCTCTCGAAAAGTCGGCGCTGCATCCTCTGACTGCGCGTGCTTCTTATTCCCGCATCGTCGATATGTTTTCGGACGACGCCTATGGCAAGAAGGACCTCGGTAGAGCGCATGCGTATGCGCTGCAGTGGCTGGCGCTCAACGATGCCTACGCGCTCCATGTGCTCGGTACAATCTATGCGGACCAGGCTTTTTCGGCAGCAGACCCGGTGAAGGCGTTCAACTTCTTCAAGAATGCAGCCGAACGGCAGGTCGTTGAATCCTACTCACTCCTGGGCAGCGCCTACTATTTCGGGAGGGGAACTCAGGGTGATTACAAGGAAGCGCTGAAATGGCTGAGACAGGCGGCTGATGTGGGTCACGCATGGTCCAGCTATGTCGTTGGCCACATGTACTTCAACGGCCATGGAACGGCGAAGGATGCTGCGCTGTCACAAACCTATACCGCAAAGGCCGTGTCACTCGGGAGCGCTGACGCAAAGAAGTTCAACGATGAGACGCTCGCTCCGCTACTGGCCGCCTTGAGGTCTATGCCAAAGACCGAGGCGCAGGCCTGCCTCAAGGGTAGGCGTTCGTCCTATGACGACACCCAATTCGAAATTTACAGTGATTGCGACACTGGCCTTAACGTCCTGATATGCAAGAATTTTGCATTGACTGATTTCATATCGATTTTTACCGAGAAGGACGCGACCCGGTGCGAGGTCAAGCAGATAGCCGGTCGGTCATTTGTTGATTCCATGTATCTCGCCGACAGCGATGACGCACTCGGATGGCAGCTGATATCCGGATCCAAAATACAGTGGAGCGCATGCCATGTGCCCCTGTCGCCCAAAGTCGTGAACAACAACCAGATACGGTGCGAGTGGTGAGGGGAAACATGCGGCAAATGATTTGCGGAATGGCAGCGTCATTGGTGCTGTTGGTCCTAAGCTCCTGCACATTTCAGTCAGACACAGTCCTGTGGGCGACCGGCATTAACAGCGACGAAGTCGAGGGCCTAAGTTCTGTCAGGATCTCAAAGCTCAGCGGCCTCGATCCACAAAAGGGAACTTGGCAGGTACTGGCCGAAATCGTTCCACATCGCGACGTCGATGGATTGTCCTTCCTTATCCAAAAACCTGGTGAAGCACCCGAAGAAACCAAAAAGCGGGCGGTAGCGGGCACCGATTACTCGGTCCTCTTTTTCAAGAAACTCGGCCCTGGTCGGTACGTAGTGAGGCACGCTGCCATCAAGTCAGGCAAGACGGAACAGACGGGGATCGGGTTCCTTAGCGCCGGCGGCGACCGTTTTTTCCTCCTCACCGGTATCAAGGATGAAGCGCTGCGGTCGCGAACAATGTTTGCCGACGGGAACCTCGCGGGAGTGGCGGGTGACATCATCGCAGGTGGGGATGGAACGAAGGCGAATAGCCTTCAGGTGACCACCTGGGAACAGGCTAAGAGAATTTCAAACACCTTCCACGAACAAAGGGAAATGTTCGACGCAAAGGGTGACTATGCGCAATTCATGATCGAATAGCATTGCAAACGGGTGGAGGGGTAAGGCATGAGCGGAGAGGCAACGCCGTCGGATCCGGGACCGGATGGGGTCGCGGTGGACAACTCTTGGATAGGCGAGCTGCTGGTCGCAGCCATCGTCATCTATTTCGCCAGATCGGCAGTCCCCATGCTTGATTATTATGAACGGCTTGGGGTAGGGGCACGGATGTGGGAGACCGCCGACGGCCTTCTGGAGGCCGGCCTCGCATTGGTTCTTTCGTGGAATGGCAAAGCGCTGGGATTCCTGACCGTCGCCATACCTTTGCTGATCTACCTGACGCGAAACCGCAAGGGCTTCGAGGTGGCGGGTCTGGGGTTCGTGGCACTTGGCCCTCTCGGATGGTATGTCGGCAGTTCGTTCGCCGAGGCATATGCCAGGCAAGCGGCCTGCAATTCACAATCATTCCTTGGACTCGGCTGCATGCTCGACGGCGAGCCGTTCCTGAGCTTCTTGCTCTTCTCCCTGATCGTCGTGTGCAGTGGCGCAATCACCGCACTGATGCTTGTGGGGCTAGCATTGGAAAAACTGTCTGGTGGAGTGACTTAGGGCTGCTAGGCAACGACGGAGTTTGGGGTGTGCGAGACCGTTGCGGCGATGCCGAGCAAGACCGCCTGGGTAACCGTGCCACGTATAGCGACGATAGAGGCGGCCAACATGGTCTTGGAATGGCCCAGCTCTAGCCCGTGGAGCGCACCCGGCAGAATGGCGCTCGGGGCGGTTCCTGAACAACACCGCAAATATGGCACATCGCGATGCCGGCGGAGGAGCCGTCCACAGCATCAAAAGCGGTCATCACGTCCGCAGCCGTATCTCTCGTGGTCACTTTCCAAGCCGTTTTGCGAGACAGTCTGTCAGCAACTTCACACGGGCGGGTGGATCAGCATCCGGCCCGACGAGATAAAGCCGAATTCACGAGTGTCTCTCTTACCAGAAGGCCCGACGACACCCGTTGCCCGCCGGCCTTTGCTGACACTGGCGACATCGCGATCATGGCGAAGCTCGGAATTGTCATCGCCCTGGCGGCGCCTGTTCATAAGCCAGTCGGCGGCTGCATTCCAATGTCCAGGAGAGCGGTCACAGACCAGGTTAGATCAAATTCCTTTTCCGCAGAGAAAACCGCAGCTCTCCTGCCTTTCCGCAACGCGATCAGGAGGAGACGATATTCATCGGGATTAGGAAAGATGTATGCCGCATGCAGCATGTGAACTACCGTCGGCAGAAATTTTCCCTTCTGTACTCACCAGGCGACTGGCCAAGCTGCCGTCGGAAAGCCCTCGCGAATGCGGCCTGGGAGGAGAAGCGGCAGGCGAACGCAATTTCGGCAAGCGGCATGTCCGAAGTTGAAAGCAAAGACAAGGCTCGATTGATCCTGCACGCGCCGATGTAACCGTTCGGGCTCTCACCTGTGGCTGCTCTGAACGCCCTTGCAAAATGATGGCGGCTCAGGCATGCAACCGCCGCGATTTCCGTCACGGTCAAATCGGTTTCCAGGTTGTCCTCTATGTATTCCCGGACCCTTCTCAACCGTCGTTGGTCCAGGGCTCCAACGGGACTGCCGATCCGGCTCGCGGTGGCATGGTGGTCGGTGTAGCGCCCACATATATGGGTCAAGAGCACGCTGGCTAGATGTTCCATCAACATCCCGCCGCCCGCGGTTTCTTCCCGGAGTTCGGCGAGGATGCGGAAACAAATCTGGCGGACAAACTCGTCTTCGAGACCCGCCTGATAGAGGCTTTCGTCAAAAGCTACGGGCCGCGAAGCCAGTGAGGATAGCGCGTTGATCTGCTCGTCGGGTATGTACACGTGCAGAACTTCGGGGATCGCCTCGGTTATCCTGATCTCGTCTTCTTCCACTCCCTTCGGGCAGAGCCAGATCGTTCCCGATCGGCTGGGAGTAACCTGGAAATCGCCGTTTCCCCTGCGCGCGACCGTGCCGTCGCGGGTTCCTCGGACCGCAAATGTGATCTCTGTTTTTGACGAGCAGATATCGGGGATTTCACCTGCTGGATGCGCTCGCAACTCGGCCGCCAATCCAGCCCATCCTCGCCCACGGGAGGATGCGAGCAGTCCAGCATCAGGGAATTTCTGTAATCCATGCTCATGCAAAGAGTTCATCACAGCCGCCTCCATGGAGATTTCGCCCCTGCGATGTTGTAAAGCCTCGCACCGCGCGGAATCAAGCGGAACAGCACGTAGGATCAAAACGAAGGCACTGCGGGGCAAGACGCCTGACAGGAACGCGTAGATCATGGCGGACGAAATGACAGATTTTTCGTGGTGGCGGCGCGCAGATAAATATTGCCAATGTTCGGTTGCTTGGCAGTCTCGTACTTTCGTCGCCTTGTTCGGCAGATTTGATTAATGTTAGTTTGAAGCACCGGTCAACGGCGTGGGAAATAGTAACGCGCTCGACATCGGATTAGTGTCGCAAGGGTTTTAGGTTGGAAGAAGAACTGCATTTCGCACCGTTCTCTTTGATTCCCGTCAGACGCTGTCTGATGCGGGACGCGGTCACCGTCTCCCTCGGAAGCAGAGCCATGGACATCCTTTTGTTCATGATCGCACACCCTGGCGAAGTTAAAACCAATCAGGAGATCTTGAAGCATGTCTGGCCCGACACTTTCGTGGACGATGCCAACCTTCGGGTTCATGTCTCCGCCTTGAGGAAGGCTCTTGGCGATACGAAAGCCGAGCCGCAGTTTATCGCCAATGTCCCAGGACGCGGTTACACATTTATTGCGCGTTTGGAGCGCCGCTCCTCGGAGGCTCCGTCCGTGTCGAACACGGTTCGCGATTTTCGCGATCCCGAACAGCTCAAGGTGTTCGGTCGCGATAGAAGCATCGAAGCGATCCTCTCTCAGCTGGACAAAGGTCGCCTTGTCACCCTGACAGGACCCGCCGGCATTGGAAAGTCCACGGTCGCGAAAGCCGTAGCAGCCATATTGGCCCGTAGGCTTGCTGTTTATAGGGTCGAGTTGTCCGAAGTGGCTTCGGGCGAACTAGTATCGACCGTCGTCGCGACAACGCTCGGCGTTCGATCCCGCTCGGGTGATATGCTGGAAACCATCTCAGGTGCGCTTGAAAGTAAACCCTCGCTAGTAGTACTCGACGGGTGTGAGCACTTGATCGATGACGCGACCAGGTTCGTCGAGGCGGTATTGAACCGCACGACCACGGTCCGATTCCTCTCCACAAGCCGCGAACCGCTCCGGGGCAACGGTGAACGTGTTCACCGCCTCCTGCCGCTCGAAGTTCCGGCGGAGCAAGTGAGCGTGGACGAGGCGCTGAAGTTTCCTGCCGTTCAGCTTTTTGTCGAAAGAGCGGATGCCTGTCTCGGTGGGTACGAATTGAGCCAGGCAGATGTTCCGACTGTTGTTGAGATATGCACGCGCCTTGACGGGATAGCGCTGGCAATAGAGCTAGCGGCTGGCTGCCTCGAATCCGTGGGTGTCGAATCGCTGAACAAATCGCTCACTGACTGTTTCAAGGTTCTGGGCCGCGGGCGGCGGACGGCGTTGCCGAGACACCAGACGCTACGGGCGGCCCTTGACTGGAGCTATCTGTTATTGACACCCGCCGAGCAAGGAGGCCTCGCCGAACTCTCTGTCTTCCGCGGTCGCTTCTCCATGTGCGCGGCCGAGGCGGTCATGACTGAAAGCGCCTATGATCTCCTGACAACGCTTGTCGCAAAATCATTGGTTGTCACCGACCCAACCGCGATCAACCCGTCATACCGCCTGCTGGACACAACCCGGATATATGCTGGCGAGAAGTTGGCAGGACGCGGTGACTACGACAACACGATGAGGAGGCTTGGAAGTTTTCTTTGGGACCTTTTGGATACCTCGGCTTCGACGATGCATACGCATGCCACCGCCGATGTCGCGCAGGACTTCGGTTACTTGGTACCCAGCCTCCGGGCCTGCCTCGACTGGGCATTTCTCGGTCAGGGTGACAGGCTACTCGGTGCAAAAATCACGGTCGCAGCTCTACCGCTGTTCTTCAAACTTTCGCTCTATGACGAATGCATATCCGCCGTCAAAGCATCGATCAGCTTCCTGGACGCCAATCCGGATGTCGACGAGGCCAGCAGAATGAAACTTTACACCGCTTTGGGATGGCCTCAACTTATCGCCGCTGATGCCCCGGGACGCGGCGCTCAAGCGTGGGCGGCATCTGCCCGCATCGCTGAGAGATTGGGAGATGTTGATCATCAGTTGCGGGCCATCTGGGGATTATGGGTGGACACCTTGAACAGGGGCGAGCCAAACAAGGCGCTTGCCCTGACCAAGCAGTTCGCGGAGGTGGCCGTAGCGTCACCTGATCCGGCTGACATGGTCATCGGCCGCCGAATGACCGGTGCAACGCTTCACTGGCTTGGCCGCCATGCGGAGGCTGCCGATTACCTCCACGCCATGCTGGAAGAGTACGAACACCTTCCGTCGGCTGGGCATGCAATACGATTCCAGTTCGACCAGCGGGTGACCGCACGGATCGTGCTGTCACGATGCAAGTGGTTCCTCGGCCGTGAGCAGGAGGCCATGTCAGACGTGGTGGCCACACTTGGGTACGCAGAAAGCATTGGCCATTATGCGTCTCTGACCAATGCCCTTGCGGAAGCGGCCTGCCCCCTTGCACTGATGTCCGGCGACAACGAACTGGCTGCACGCTATGTTGCGATGCTCAGAAATCACACGAAGGCGACCATGCTTGATGTTTGGCGAACCTATGCAGAGTGTTTCGAGGCCGAACTCATTCGACGAGGCGGTGACGATCAGGAAGCACTGCGCCAACTCCGACATGGGCTTCAGTCACTCCGGAAAGCTGGTTTCATTCTGTTCGAGACGATGTTCGTGACGACTGAAGCCCGCGCACTGTCCAGGCTTGGCCGTAATACAGAAGCTGTCGCTGTGCTGGATACCATCTTGCAAAAGACGAAGGCCTCGGGAGAGGCTTGGTATCTTCCGGAAGTTTACCGAGCCAAGGCGAACATCCAGTTTAATATGTCAGATGTGGCAAACGCGAGGCTGAGCCTCGACATCGCGGTACGTACGGCCAGTGCTTCCGGGGCAATCGCATTAACCCGGCTTGTCGAACGCGACATGGCCTGACCGGGAGCACACGGCCCTGCTGACCGGTTTACACGGATTTGCAACTCTAAACTCGCTTCCTTCTCTTTGCGCCGGCATTGTCTACAATGAAGAGGAGTCCGACATGGAAGGCAGCCAGCCGATCCGTTTACTTGTCATTCTTTCGACAGACGAAGGGGCCGATGTATCAGATGGCTCAGTCACACTCGCACATATTGTGTCACCTTATTATCTGTTCAAAGATGAAGGCGCGGAGGTGGTACTTGCCACTTTGACCGGCGGTCATCCCAGTCTTCCAGACTTTAGAGCCGCAGAGCCACAGGAACCGAGTGTTCGCCGGTTTCTCCTCGACAGAGCAGCCAGGGACGATCTCGCCGATACCTTAGCTGCCAGCCAGATAGTCTCCGAGGACTTCGACGCGGCTCTTTCCCTCGGGTTCTCCGGTACATTGTGGGAAAGCGAAATTGACGGCGTAGCCGCCATACTCACCTCCCTGTTGCGAGACGGCAAGCCCGTTGCAGTCATACCAGGCAACACCGGCGCGGTTACCCCTGATGCCGAAGGCGATGGTCTTTTGATCTTCGGCAAGATGGATGAAGCGCCTATCTTGGCTGCGCACGCACTGCTGGCGATCGTGAAGGAACGCCGCCATCGCATCGGTTGACGCCTTTTGCAGTCAAAACTTCCGTTTGCAAAGATTTATGACGCTTAACTCGTCAAACGACCGCAGATTGGGCAACCTCATTCCATCGAAGGTTGGCGGCGGAGGATAAAATGCAGGAACACAACTGACACTCGGGGCGGCTTTTCTCGGCATCATCGACGCTATGAATGCACGCACGCCGTATCCGCACCTGCAATGGTCGGTGCCTATCCATCCGACCGTGTCGGAACTCGTGCCCACGCTTATCGGAGACCTCCGAGCAGCCTCCTGAGCTGAACCCGGAAAGTGAAGTGTGTACCCCTGCCGGCTCGGTTTTGTCCTGCAGGCCACTGGTGAGGAAGGACAAGCTTCCTGTCGTCAATCCCGCAACAGGCTTCCACCAGCGGCACCCGCCGCGCGGATGGCAGCGCATTGGATGAAGGAAAGTACCATGAGCAAGAAAGCATTGATCGTCGTCGATATCCAGAACGACTACTTCCCTGGTGGGAAATGGACATTGTCCGGCGTGGAAGCCGCGGCCCGCAACGCGGCGCTGCTGATAGCGGAGGCAAGGTCTGCAGGCGACCTGGTCGTTCACATCCGGCACGAGTTTCCGACTGCCGATGCGCCGTTCTTCCAACCCGGCTCGCAGGGTGCGGCGCTGCATCCGAGCGTGATCAATCTCGATACCGAGCATGTGGTGCTAAAGCACCATATCAACTCGTACCGGGACACCGATCTCAAGCAACACCTCGACGCAAACGGCATCGGCGCGGTCGTTGTCTGCGGCAACATGAGCCACATGTGCGTCGATGCCATCACCCGCGCTTCGGCAGACTTCGGTTATCCCGTCACCGTGGTCCACGACGCATGCGCCTCCCGCGACCTCGAATTCAACGGCGTGACCGTGCCTGCCCATCTTGCCCACGCTGCCTTCATGGCGGCGCTCGGCTTCGCCTACGCGCGCATGCAGTCGACCGACGAGTATCTCGGATCGGCAGCGAAAGCGGCCTGACGTTTCCGGACGGCAATCGCTGCCGTCCGGTCACACTCCACAAAGCAAATAGGGGACCGCTATGAAGAACAAGCTCACCCATGCAAACGGCGCGCCCGTCGTCGACAACCTGAACATACAGACTGCAGGCCCGCGCAGCCCTGCGCTACTCCAGGATATCTGGCTTCTCGAGAAGCTCGCCCATTTCGACCGCGAAGTTATCCCCGAGCGGCGAATGCACGCCAAGGGATCGGGAGCCTATGGCACGTTCACTGTCACGGGTGACATTTCCCGATTTACGAAGACGAAGCTGTTCAACGAGATCGGCAAACAAACACCCGCGTTCGTTCGCTTCTCAACCGTCGCCGGAGAACGCGGCGCGGCCGATGCCGAGCGGGATATCCGGGGTTTCGCGGTCAAACTTTACACAGAGGAAGGCAACTGGGACATCGTCGGTAACAACACACCCGTCTTCTTCTTCCGTGATCCGCTGCGTTTTCCAGACCTTAACCACGCCGTCAAGCGAGACCCCCGTACGGGCATGCGGAGCGCGACCAACAACTGGGATTTCTGGACCTTGCTTCCCGAAGCGCTGCACCAGGTCACCATCGTGATGAGCGATCGAGGCACGCCGAAGTCTTACCGGACCATGCACGGCTTCGGGTCACACACCTTCAGCTTTACCAACGCTGACAACGAACGTGTCTGGGTCAAATTCCATTTCCGCTGCCAGCAGGGTATCCACAATCTCACTGACCAGGACGCGGCGGCGGTGATCGGCAATGACCGTGAAAGCCATCAACGCGATCTCTACGAGGCTATCGAGGCCGGAGACTTCCCGCGATGGACTTTATGCGTGCAGGTGATGACGGAAGAACAGGCGGCCGGCCATAGGCATAATCCATTCGATCTTACCAAGGTCTGGCCGCATGGCGACTATCCGCTGATCGAAGTCGGTGTCTTGGAGCTGAACAGAAACCCGGCCAATGTCTTCGCCGAGGTTGAGCAGGCAGCGTTCAGTCCTGCCAACATCGTTCCAGGTGTCGGGTTCTCACCGGATCGGATGCTGCAGGCGCGCCTGTTTTCCTATGGCGACGCCCAGCGCTATCGACTTGGTGTCAACTTCAACCACATCCCAGTCAACGCGCCGAAATGCCCGTTCCATTCCTTCCATCGTGACGGCGCAATGCGAACCGACGGAAACCTCGGGTCTACGCTCCACTACTATCCGAACTCAGAGGCGGAATGGGAGACCCGGCCTGACATGGCAGAGCCGCCATGGCCGACAGGCGACTACGCAGCGCATTTCGACCACAGGGTTGACGAGGACCATTTCGAGCAGCCGGGCGATCTGTTCAGGCTGATGTCACCGGAACAGCAGCAGGCGCTATTCGACAATACCGCTCGCGCCATTTCGGGAGCGGACCACCACATCAAGGAACGCCACGTCGTTAACTGCATGCGGGCCGACCCACGCTATGGTGCGGGTGTCGCGGCGGCCATCGGCGTCGATATCGCCCAAGCGGCGGAGTGAGAGGCAGAGTGAGAGGCAGAGTGATGAGACGATCAATTGCAGGTGCTGCTTTTCTCAGCGGTATCGCGGTGGCCATACCCGCCCAGGCTCATGTCAAATGGTTCGCCCCGTACATCGTAGGCGCACCTCCGCAACCGATAGCGACCGTGCTCACCGATTCGTGGTTTTGGATCGGCATTGTTCTCGTCGTCGTATTCTTTGTGTTGACCCGCCTGGTTGAGATCAGTCCATTTGGTGCCCGCGTTCACGACGGACTGGACCGTGTCGCGGGACCTCTATGGAAGAGGCTGGACGACTACGTCCGTGTGACGGTCGGCGCGTTCTTCGTGGCGATCTTCTCTGTCGGCGGCGTTTACCTTACGCCTGATCTCAAAACCCCAGCTGAATGGGTATCCTGGCTTCAATTGTTGATCGCCGCCTGCATCTTCTCGCGCAAGACAATGCCGCTGGCGGGCATTGGAATTTTGGCGCTCTGGCTCCTCGCCATTCGCGATTACGACCTGTTTCATCTGTTCGACTATCTGGCGCTCGGTGCGGGTGTCGCAGCCTACCTCATCCTGGAGCCTTCGAAGAACGAGACCTGGCGGTCGCATCGCTTTGAGGCTCTGCGTTGGGGACTCGCCATTGCATTGATGTGGTCGAGCCTCGAAAAGTTCGCCTACCCGGACTGGTTCTATCCGCTTGTCGTCGAAAAACCTTTCCTGACTTTCGGCATGCCGAGAGACGTGTTCATCCCGATGGCAGGCGTCGCGGAATTCACCATGGGCTTCGGACTGCTCTGGACACCACTGATCCGTCGGTTGTCGGCAATCGCGCTAATTGTGATTTTCACGGCGGCAGTCTGGCCGTTCGGGCGTGTCGATCTGATCGGCCACGGTTTGATCATGGCTATTCTGGTGGCGGTCGCCTGCGATCAGTGTCGAGTGACCCGGTTTCTGCCTTCACTGAAGGTCCACCTCCCGGCCATACCAGGAGGGATAGCCAGCGCGTTGGTGGTGTTTGCAACCGCATATTGGGGCCTGCATCTCGCCTTCTACGGAGCCGAAGGGTTTACGGGCCTGGCAACCACTGAGCGGGCAACGCATTCGCACAACGCAGAACAACCACACGGGCCGATATCGGACACGGGTATCGGTGCGCCGCCGACGAAATGAAAATCTCGGATCAGCCCTTGTTTTAAATAGGAGTCCTATTTATATTGCCCTCATGGAAACACCGAAGAACCCCACGTCTGTCAATCACCGCATCCGCGAAGGTCTTTCTCGCTTAGCAATGGCCATGCGGACCGATGACTGGACCCGCGCCAAGACGAGCGGCCTGAACCCAACGCAACTCGCCATTCTCGAATTGCTGGAAGGGCGAGCGGATGGGCTGGGTGTAAAAGAAATCGCCGCCAATCTCGGCGTCTCGCAGCCGACGGCGACAGACTCGATCGCGGCCCTCGAGCGCAAGGGCTTTGTGGCGAAGCGAAGCGCTGGCGCGGACAGGCGCGGCGTTAATGTCGGCATCACGGGTGAGGGGGTTTCGGTGCTTGAGGAAGGCCAAAATTCGCCAAACGTCGCTGAGCAATCGGTCGATGCCTTGGCAGACCACGAACAGGAAGAACTGCTGATTACACTGGTCAAGATGATCAGACATCTGCAGGAGATCGACGCGATCCCGATCCAGCGCATGTGCGCCAGCTGTCGTTACTTCGCGCCGTTCGCCCATTCCGATGCGGCACAACCGCATCACTGCAATTTTGTCGACGCGGCGTTCGGCCAGCGGGATATCCGCATCGACTGTCGCGAACACGAGACCGCCGATCCCGCGTCACGGGCAGCCACCTGGGACGTGTTTCAACAGGGATAGTTCTGCAACCCCTCCAGGCTATGGAGACAAGAGGAGAATACGGAAATGACCAGGATATTTGCAGCCGGCGCGCTTCTCGCCGGAACGGCCTCGCTATGGCTGACGTCCGCCAGCGCCCACACAATCAAGGCCGATCCCGCAGAGGCGATACAAGCACCATTCGACATTATCGAGACGACAATCGTCACCAAGGGTGACTCTGCCGTCTTCACAACACGCGTCCGAGGCGAGGCCGGCTCGGAGAAACCTGCCGCGACAGGCAAGTTTGAAGGCTCGGATGTCTACGCCTATGTCTGGCCGACATCGCTCAATAGCGGCGAGATCGGTTTCGACAAGGATCAGGGCATCGTCGCGCTGGCCGTCACCTTCCATCCGGATTTCGACGATGCGGCCAAGGGTGGAAAGAACCGTGATGTGTGGCACCCTCACTGGGTCGTGCTGGCTGACGACAAGGCCTGTGGTGGTGGCTTGAAGGTCATCGACATCCCGGAAGGCACTAAGCCGAAAGTTCCGGAAACATGGCCGGGAGTACCCTTGCTCATCGACAGCCCGGAATATCCAACGACGTTCAAGGGCGATGCCGTGGACGTCACTATCCCGCTGTCTCTGATCGGCGGAATCGCCGGCGCATCTTACGACGGCGTAACGGCAGGTCTTAAGGTCAATGGCAATCTGCACGCGCCGCTTCTGTGCGTCAGCAACGTCTTCAAGGTCGCTTCCGGCAATCTCAGCCTTCCCGGAAAGGTCATGCCTTCGAAGTGACTTGAACTGCGCGGGTCCGCCGACAGCCATCGACGAACCCGCATATTCCCCCCTCCAGGCTAATAGAGAGAAAGAACATGTCCAGAATTACACTTATCGACCCGGCCAACGCAACAGGCCAGACATCGGAGCAGCTTACCCAGATCAAGGGTGCGTTCGGCATGGTGCCGAACATGTTCAAGGCTGCAGCGAACTCTCCCGCCGCCCTGACCAGCCTGTGGGGCGCGTTCGGTGCGCTCGGTAGCGGTCGCCTGGGTGCCAAGCTCGGCGAGCAGATCGCCGTCGCAATCGCCGACCGCAACAATTGCAATTATTGCCTGGCTGCCCACACAGGTCTTGGCCGCAAGGCTGGTGCTACAGCGCAGGAGATGGCAGAAGCCCAGGCCGGCCGCTCGGCTGATCCGCGTACGGCCGCCGCTCTCGCCTTTGCGATTACCGTCGTCGACAAGCGCGCCGGAATTGATGCAGCCGATGTAGACGCTCTGCGCTCAGCAGGCTTCGACGACGAGGAAGTCGTAGAGATCGTCGCGCACATCGCGTTGAACCTGTTCACCAACTACCTGAACGTCGCTCTCGACGTGCCGGTCGACTTTCCAGGTGTGAAACTCACGCGAGCCGCCGCCGCTTGAACCACCTGGGGGGCGGACCGACCTCCCCTCCGGTCCGCCCCAAAACATAAGGATTAAAATCATGTCTACGACATCATCGACGCTCGCCCCCGAATTGGCGGTGAGTGAATGGTTCAACACGCCCGCACCGCTGACGTTGGCCACCTTGCGCGGTCGCCCTGTGTTCATTCATACCTTCCAGCTGCTCTGCCCTGGCTGCGTGGCAGAATCGATACCGCAGGTTCAGCGGATCGAGCGCATCTTTGGTCAAACCGACCTCCAGGTTATCGGCTTACACACGGTGTTTGAACACCATGCTGCAATGTCTCCCGTCACCTTGAAGGCATTTCTGCACGAGTACCGCATCAGGCATCCGGTCGCTGTCGATCTCGCCGACGAGCGCACGGATACCCCGATTACGATGCAGCGGTTCGCGCTGCGCGGGACCCCGTCCTCCATCCTGATCGGCCGCGACGGTGCGCTCATTCATCAGGCATTCGGCGTTGAGGAGGACCTGGCTGTCGGAGCTCGGATCGCCATGGCGCTGTCTGCCCGCATTCCAGATATCGCTGCCCCGACGTCCTTCTCGGGGGATGACGAAAGATGCGCCGACGGCCGTTGCGAATTTCCGTCGCAGAGCGCCGCGTGAGGGCTCCATGGAAAAGACCGCCCTTGTGCTTAGGCACGTACATTTCGAGGACCTCGGGTCCTTCGCGCAACTCCTGGAAGACGCCGGATATCGCTTCGTCTATAGCGATGTAGGAGACTTGGACTTCTGCAAGGGCGATCCCCTGGAGCCTGATCTGCTCGTCGTTCTCGGCGGACCGATCGGCGTTTATGAACACTCCGCCTATCCGTTTATAACCGTCGAACGGGAGTTTATCAGAACCCGCGTTGTCGCAGATCGTCCGACAATGGGCATTTGTCTTGGCGCGCAGCTCATTGTTTCTGCGCTTGGGGCAACCGTTTTCCCGTCCGGTTCCAAGGAAATCGGCTTTTCGAGCCTGAGACTGACCGATGCCGGACGCGCAAGCCCATTGAGGCATCTTGAGGGTGTCGCGGTGTTACACTGGCACGGCGACACGTATTCCCTACCTCTGGGTGCCACGAACCTCGCGTCATCGTCATTGATCGAGCAACAGGCATTTGCAATCGGGCCGGCTATTCTTGGACTTCAGTTTCACCTCGAAGCGGAAACGGAGAAGGCTTTCGACCGCTGGCTCGTCGGGCACGCCTTCGAGCTGGCCTCGGCCGGGATCGACATTTCTGCATTGAGGTTTGAAGCGCGGGAGCGCGGCCCGCTTCTGCGCGAGGTCGCAACGCTCGTACTCAGGGACTGGCTGGCCCAGCTTCGGGTGAAGCCGTGACCGATTTTCACCTGTCGGCCTTGCTCACAGGCTCACTGAAACCACTTGGCAAGCGCGCCGTTGCAAGCGGCATCGTGAAATCGGCTGTCGACGGCCCGACGCGGCTGACTTCGACTGGATTCCAAGGTGATGCCCAGGGCGATCTGGTTAGGCACGGCGGCCCCGAAAAGGCAGTCCACCACTATCCGTTCGAGCACTATGCGTCGTGGGCGACCGAGATCGGATCTCACGAACTTCTCCATCGACCCGGGGCTTTTGGGGAGAACGTTTCGACTGTCGGGCTGACAGAAGACGCCGTCTCGATCGGTGACGTTTTCGAACTCGGCTCCGCGACGATCGAGGTCAGCCAGGGACGACAGCCCTGCTGGAAACTCAACGAGCGTTTCGGCAGACCTGACATGGCAACGGCCGTCCAGTCTTCGGGTCGGACGGGATGGTACTACCGCGTCCTATCGCCTGGAATAGTCGGTCCTTCGGATCGACTCAATCTCGTTGCCCGCAGATCGGCGGAGTGGACCGTCGCCCGCGTCTGGCGCGCCTTCTACGTTGACACCCTGAATGCGGAGGAACTCGCCCGCCTCTCGGAGGTCCCGGCACTCGCCGAGGCCTGGCGCAACCACGTTCTCCGAAGGCTCAAGACAAACAAGGTCGAAGACTGGACCAAACGCCTGACGGGTGCTGATCCGGAACCCGTCGCAACCAGACACTGAAAACATACAGTTTTAAGCGAAGGAGGGCACGAAGATGCCACGCACTCTCACTGAACATACGAAAACAATCGTCAGGGCAACCGTTCCGGTGCTGGCCGAACACGGGGCCGCGGTAGCGGCCGCAATGTATGATCGGCTGTTCCAGAACGAAGATGTCAAAGCGCTATTCAACCAGTCTAACCAGGGCGGAGGCGGACGTCAGACCCATGCGCTTGCCAATGCGCTGGTCATCTACGGCCAGAACATCGACAACCTCGAAGTCTTGTCAGCGGCTGTCGAGCGCATCTCGCACAAACATGCCAGCCTCCGCATCCTGCCCGAACACTACCCGCATGTTGCGACCGCACTGCTCAGCGCCATCAAGGATGTCCTCGGCGATGTCGCGACAGAAGAAATCTTAAATGCGTGGGGCGAGGCATACTGGTTCCTGGCAGAAATCTTGATGGAAAGAGAACGGGTGATCTATTCCGACCAGGCTGCGGCGGACGGCGGCTGGAATGGCTGGCGCGACTTTGTCGTGGAGACCAAACATCGCGAGAGTTCGACCATTACCTCCTTTGTCCTGCGTCCGGCCGATAGCGGTCCTGCATCCCGGCACCTGCCAGGCCAGTATATCACCCTGCAGCTCCCGTTCTTGGGACAAGCCCCCCAACGTCGAAACTATAGCATCTCGTCTGGCCCAAATGACAGGACCTACAGGATTTCCGTCAAGCGCGAACCTCATGGCCTTGTCTCGAGGTTTCTCCACGACAGCGTCCATGAAGGCGACACGCTGTCCGTAGCTCCACCGTCTGGAGACTTTTTTCTCGCCAAAGCCTCGCAAGGACCTGTTGTCTTGTTGAGCGGCGGCGTGGGGTTGACCCCCATGGTCAGCATGCTGGAGTCGATAGTCGAAACTGGTTGCAACGCTCCTTTGTTCTTCGTTCACGCTACCCAGCACGGCGATGTCCACGCGATGGGCCAACACGTGAGAGCGCTCGCTGAAAATCATCCTGAAATCAAGGCGGCAGTGTTCTACACGTCACCGCGCGACAACGATGAACACGGAAGACATTATGACCACGCGGGCAGGATCGACATTGACTGGCTGTCACGGAACACGCCGCTCACCGATGCGAACTTCTATGTTTGTGGCCCGGATGCTTTCCTGTCTGCGATGGTGGATGGTCTGATATCGAAAGGCGTTGAAAAAAATCGAATTCACTACGAGTTTTTCGGTCCGGCCGTCGAACTTGCCTCTTGAGAACAATCACCCGGGAGCGCATCTCGTGTTCCCGGGTCATGCAATCAAAGGAAGGGGTCGAACAGACGTTGTGGTTAGGTCGATGCATGTAGGCTTCGAAATAATGTGGCTTGTTGAGTGCGAGCATTGGAAGTCGCCAGTCACGAAGCTCCACGTTCTAGGGCTACGCGAGATTGTGAACGACCTTGGAGCCGATCGAGGCATCCTACGGTGAGAGGTTGGATTTCAGTCTGGGGCAATTGAAGCTGCAAACCTGACGAATGTTCAAGTCACCTCATAAGCTTCAATTGCAGTGGAAACGCACCAAGACATACCGGCCATGCGACTATGAGAACTTTATGATCGAATCCAAACAAGCCGTGATCGCTATTGGCAATTCGGCAAATCACATCGGAAAGCGGTAGGGCTTCGAAACGAATTTATGGAAATGAGCTACAATGGCAGCAGTGTCGTCGACTACTGCCGTAGCCTTTTTTGTCCCAAGCATTCAGGGGGCGCTATCAAATTAAAATTGATGATGTGGACGGCCCTCCGAACCCGTCGCGCGAGATGCTAAGATCATTCTGCGCAACTCAGAGAAGGAACCGTGTCATGACTTTCGAGAAGATCACTGTCGTCGGCCTGGATCTGGCCAAGAACGTGTTTCAAGTTCATGCTATCGATGACGTCGGCAATGTTATTGTCCGGCGGCAGCTTCGCCGAAACCAGCTCCTGCATTTCTTCGAGCAGTTGCCACCCTGCCTGGTCGGCATGGAAGCTTGTTCGACTTCACATTACTGGGCGAGGGAACTCGGTGCCTTAGGCTTCGATGTGAAGCTTATGCCTCCGGTATATGTAAAGCCGTATGTGAAGCGTGGGAAAAACGATGCAGCAGATGCCGAAGCGATTTGCGAGGCAGTCACCCGTCCCACCATGCGCTTCGTACCGGTGAAAAATTGCGAGCGTCAGGCTCTTCTTATGCAGCACAAGACCCGAGATCTTTTCGTGCGGCAGAGAACGGCTCTGATCAACGCACTCCGAGGCCATTTGGCCGAATTCGGTATCATCACGCCTCAAGGAAAGTTCGGACTGAAAGCTGCTCTCGAAGCCTTACACGTCGCGAAAGACCATCTTCCTGAACCGTCGTGGCAACCCTTCAAGCACATTCAGATGCAGCTAGAAGAGCTGAGCAATAAGATCGCCGAGCTTGATCGCACCATAATGCAGTGGTGCCGGGACCAAGCTGCCGCTCGGAGGCTGATGACCATCCCAGGCGTCGGCTTTCTCACCGCGGCAGCAATCGCGGCTTCGGTCGGCAATGCCGAGGAATTCAAATCAGCGCGACAGTTCGCGGCTTGGCTTGGCTTAACGCCGCGACAAAATAGTAGTGGCGGAAAGGAGAGGCTAGGGCGGATCAGCAAGCAGGGCGATCGGACAATCCGACGCTTGCTGGTAGTCGGCGCCACTGCCGTCATACGACGGGCGCGCATTGATGCCCCATCATTCCCATGGATCGCGAAGCTCTTGCAGCGCAAACCGGCACGCATGGTGTCGGTAGCGATCGCAAACAAGACCGCCCGCGTCGCGTGGGCTCTTCTGAGAAGAGAGGAGACTTACCGGCACGCAGCCGTTTGAAGGAATCCGGCTCGGCAATCGTCGACCGGAGGAATGAAGGACTGAGTAATGATGGCGAACCGGTTGGACCGGGGATGGAGCAAAGCCTAGGTTCCCCCAGAGCCTTGAGCTCGACAAATTGATTGGCTCTCCATCCGCGGACTTCATCAGGGCCAGTGGCTACAATGCCACGATAGAAGGCCGGACACATGACTGAACCTGACCGATCCCATCGATACAAAAGTCTTGCATTCCACGGGCCGTCCACACATGAGGAACCGGAGCTTTTTGTGCGCCAAGGTCTGCCTACAATTTATCCCGATATTTACAGTGTGGCGGATGTCGTAGAATCCTTGACGGCAGAATTGGAGGGCAAGCTTGACGTCGCCCAGGCTGGTCTCACCTCCAAAGATTAGTAGCTGGAGGCTGCGCTGCCATTTTTGCAATCGCTCCAAGGTCTAACTTTGCCACGTGGACAAATGGCTGGTTTTAGGGAAGGGAAATTCTACTGCGCGGCTGACCCCTCCGGCCAGCGTCCCCCGCGCAGAGCAGCTCGGCATGTACATTTGGCAAAATCAGGGATTTGAACGCGGGTCAACGATTTCGAACCAATCGGTGTACCGCGTGCCACCCAAGTCCCCGCGCCAAGATTAGAGTTTTTTCATCCAGCTGAGCCCATCGTGCGTACCACCTGCCGGACGATATTCGCAGCCGATGTAGCCTCGGTAGCCGATCGCGTCGATCTCCGCGAAGATCCTGCGGTCGTCGAGTTCGCCAGTCAGCGGCTCGTGGCGCTCGGGCACCGAGGCGATCTGGATATGGCTGATGATCGGTATCATCTGCCGGAGTGCCATGATCACGTCGCCATGCAGGATCTGCCGATGATAGATGTCGAATTGCAATTTTACATGGGCCGCATTGGTCTCATTGACGATGTCGACCGCACGGCTGAAGTCATTGAGGAAGTAGCCCGGCATGTCGCGACCATTGATCGGCTCGATGACGAGACCGATGCCGGCTTCGCCGGTCCGCTCAGTGGCGCGCTTGAGGTTTCCGCGATAGGCTTTGATCGCTTCAGGATCGGACGCCGGCGCCAGTCCCGCCATCATGTGTAAGAGCGGCGTCCCGATCACCTTGGCATAGGCGATGGCCGTGTCCAGGGCTGCGGCAAAATCGGCCTCACGACCGGGCAGTGCGGCAATACCGCGTTCGCCTGCCTCCCAGTCGCCGGCAGGCATGTTGAAGAGCGCCTGGGCGAGGCCCGCCGCCCGCAGGCGCTCGGCGACAACCTCGGCTGGATGGTCATAGGGAAAGAGATACTTGACCGCAGTGAAGCCGCAGTCCGCCGCCGCCGCGAAGCGGTCGAGGAATGGCACTTCGTTGAACATCATAGAAAGATTGGCGGCAAATTTCGGCATGTCAGTCCTCGTCTTCCATGCCGGGCAGCTTGAGGCCGGCGATCTTCGCAAGCAGGCGAGCAACCGAGCTGTCGTCGTCGCGGCCCATGCCGGCGGCTTCAGTCATGATGAAGAGTTGCGTCGCAGGCGGTGGAGCTCGCTGCCGGCATATATGTTGTCCCGGAATTCCTCGGCAATCGAGCGCCCTTCGCCGATCCTCATGCCCGAGCCGTAATTGCGGGGCTCGGGATGGAGCGCGACTTCGATAATCTCGTTGCGCTTTACATCGCCGGCCTCTGCGGCATTGGCTACGGGTTGCGCCAGATCATCGAAACCCAGGCGAAGTCCGGGGCTAGCGTTGAGCAGGTGGTGATCAGTGGTGGTGCGGGGGCGAGCCCTCTGGTGCGCCAGATCCTCGCGGATGCCTGCGGCAAGCCGGTCGTCGCAATTGCGGCCGAAGAGCCAGTCCTCCTCGGCTCGGCCATTCTTGGCAGCGTGGCGGCGGGCGTTTACCCCAATGTTCGTCAAGCCATGGAAGCCCTCTCCACGATTTGCGCTGTCCACAAGCCGACGTGCAACGAACTTGGGCAAATCCATGAGCAACGTTATCAGGCCTTCGTCAAACTCCAGGCGGTTTCGAAAACGATGCGCGCTGTCTGATGCCGTTGTTTAAGATGGCAAGAAGGTCCGGTCTGCTGCCGTCTCTCGATCTCTGAATGGGATGACGGCACCGAAATCGCTGCTGAATTCAGCTCCCCGTCGGGCAGTTCGGAGCTCGGGATTTTCAATAGCATGATGCCAAAGCACTGCGTCAATGGAGCGAGATCACCCCTTGCACATTACAAACTCCCAAGTTTAGGCCTTGCAGGCTCCCAAGTTCGTAACAAATTCCGCCCAGCTCCTGACTTATCCCGGTCTGAAAGCAGGCAATACAGGCGCGGCATTCATCCAGTCGGCGATCCGATCGAATAGCGAATGTGGCAGCTAGGTGCCTGTCGAACAAATGGCGCGGTTCTTCCGACAGGGCCTACGGGACCCGGACAATTGGCTGGTCCGAGATCGGGGATAAGTGAACAGCAGCCTCTTTGGTTGCCTATCAGTCGGCTGGTGTCGCGCAATGCAGGCGCAATTCCGGAAGCAATATTGCCGTATAATTATTCTCGCAATTTTTGTTGCGCAATAGAATTTACGTGAGTATGTTGACCATGCACCGGGGGATACCCGCTGCATGGGAGAGAAGCGCGAAGCGTTCATAACGCTTCGCTCGTGATGGTGCCGAGGAGGCTAATCGCAAGGACCGAAACTTATCCAGGTGGCACGCTTGCGTTGTCCGCCAAGGCGAAGCTGTGTCCGCGATGGCCAGATGGGACTTGAATGGGCGTTCGTACAGGTTCGACGCGTGCAGGGATTTAACGGAGGAGAAAATCTCATGATGAAGAAGTTCGCAATCACTACTGCATTTTGTGCCCTGATGTCGGGAGCTGCACATGCCGAAACCATCGGTGTCGCAATGTCCCTGTTCGACGACAACTATCTGACAGTGCTTCGTCATAATATTGAGCGCCACGCGAAGGACCTTGGCGTGGAAGTGCAGATGGAAGACGCGCAAGGCGACATCGCACGCCAGCAGTCTCAGATCGAAAACTTCGTCGCCGCCGGCGTCGACGGCATCATCACGATGCTGGTCGATGCTGACTCCGGCAGGGCTATGTCGAAGATTGCCGAAAATGCCGGGATTCCCTTGGTTTTCGTCAACATGCTGCCGGCCAACATGGACACGTTCCCGGAAAAGCAGGCTTGGGTTGGTTCGGACGAAGAGCAGGCAGGTGAGCTGCAGGCGACCGAAATCTGCAAGCTTGCAGCGGGCAAGGGTGACGCAGTTATCCTGATGGGCCAGCTCGGAACGACCGGCCAGCGTGGTCGTACGGCCGCCGTCGAGCGCGTCCTGAAAAGCGATGCCTGCAAGGACATCAAGGTCCTCGACCAGCAGACCGCAAACTGGATGCGTACTCCGGCCCTCGATCTGATGACCAATTGGACCACCTCAGGCATCAAGCCCACCATCGTGTTCGCCAACAACGACGAAATGGCGCTTGGCGCGATCCAGTCGCTGAAGGCCTCGGGTGTTGCCATGGATGACGTAATCATCGGTGGCGTGGATGCGACCCAGGATGCGCTCGCAGCTCTCGAAGCCGGCGATCTCGACGTCACCGTCTATCAGTCCGCGAAGGGCCAGGGCGAAGGTTCGCTCGACACGGTTCTGAAGATTGCCCGTGGTGAAAAGTCCGAACAGCGGGTCGCGATCCCGTTCGAGCTCGTCACGCCGGAAAACGTCGCGAAGTACAAGTCCAGTAACTAAGCAACTGGCGGGGACGATCAGGGTTTCCATGATCGTCCCCGCCTTGGCAACTGGGCGCTGCCTGCAGACACCACAGGTGATACATGATTTCGACATCGACCCGTCAGGCCATAGAGGACTTCAAAGCGAAGGCGAGGCCGTATCTGCTTGAGATTGAGGGCATACGGAAAGAATTCCCGGGCGTCGTTGCGCTAGATGGCGTTGAGTTTCGCCTTCGGCCAGGAACTGTTCACGCCCTGATGGGAGAGAACGGTGCCGGCAAAAGTACGTTGATGAAAATCATCGCGGGAGTGTATGCGCCTGATCAAGGCACGATCAAACTGAGGGGTGACGAAGTCCGGTTAAAGAGCCCAAGGGATGCCTTGGAGCAGGGGATCGCAATGATCCACCAGGAACTCGCTCTGATGGCCTGGATGACGGTCGCCGAAAACATCTGGATAAGGCGGGAGCCGCTGAACGCGCTTGGTCTCATAGACCACAAGCGCATGATGGCGAACACACGGGAGTTGTTCGATCAGCTAAAGATCGGGATCGACCCTTCGGCCGAAGTCAGCACGCTCACAGTCGCGCAGAAGCAGATGGTCGAGATCGCCAAGGCGGTCAGTTATGAATCCAGCGTTCTGATAATGGATGAGCCAACCTCTGCCCTCACTGAATCCGAGGTGAGTCATCTTTTTGAGATTATCCGTGACCTTAGGTCCCGGAATATCGGAATTGTCTACATTACACACAAAATGAACGAGCTGTTCGAAATCGCGGATGAGTTTTCGGTATTCCGTGACGGCCACTACGTCGGCACTCACGCCAGCACCGACGTGACCCGCGACGATATCATTCGAATGATGGTTGGGCGCGAAATCACCAACATGTTTCCGAAGGAAGAGGCACCGATCGGTGATGTAATCCTGGAGGTCAAAGACCTTGGACTAAACGGTGTCTTCAGCGGCATCACCTTCGATCTGCGCCGTGGCGAAATTTTAGGTGTGGCTGGCTTGGTCGGCTCCGGACGCTCCAACGTCGCGGAAGCGATTTTCGGCGTAGTCCCGGCCACCGAAGGTACGATCAGGGTCAACGGCGAGGAGATAACAATCAGTTCCCCAGCCGATGCGATGCGCGCTGGCATGGCGCTACTGACTGAAGATCGTAAGGAAACGGGCTGTTTTTTGCCGCTGACCATCCTTGAAAATATGCAGATCGCAGCTTTGCAGCACGGTCATTCCCAAATGGGCTATGTCGATGAAAGCGGCCTCAGAATCTTGTGCGACGAGATGAAGAACGCAATGCGGATCAAGACTCCGAACCTTGATGAACGCATTGAAAACCTCTCCGGCGGAAATCAGCAGAAGGTGCTGATTGCGCGATGGTTGCTGACAAAGCCGAAAATTTTGATCCTGGATGAGCCAACCCGAGGCATCGACGTCGGTGCCAAGGCGGAAATCCATCGACTGATTTCAAACCTGGCCAAGGAAGGCGTGGCCGTCATCATGATTTCGTCGGAGCTGCCCGAGGTCCTCGGCATGTCGGACAGAATTCTCGTCATGCATGAGGGACACATGACCGGAATCCTGGACCGGGCGGAAGCCGATCAAGTCAAGATAATGGAACTCGCGGCCCGCTGAGGTCGCAAAGGCGAGAATGCCGAGGAGGAGACGAAATGGAAAACGTGCAAGCGCAGCCGGCCAGCCCAACGAGACGAAAACTGCCTCAGGAACTGAATATCCTGACCGTATTGATCGGAGTGGCGCTCGTCTTTGAACTTCTTGGGTGGTTCGTCCAGGGACAAAGCTTTCTGGGAAATCCCCAGCGCCTGACCATCATGATCCTCCAGGTTTCCGTTGTCGGCATCATCGCCATTGGAGTAACCCAGGTCATCATCACCGGCGGTATCGATCTCAGCTCTGGCTCCGTCGTCGCGATGACTGCAATGATTGCCATGAGCTTTGCGCAAACGAGTGATTTTGCGCGTGCCATCTACCCGGGTCTTACGGACTTGCCGGCAATCGTACCCATCCTGATCGGTGTCGGCCTCGGCTTGATCGCCGGTATCATCAATGGTGCACTGATCGCGTTGACAGGTATACCACCCTTCATCGCGACCCTCGGCATGATGGTCACCGCACGCGGTGTCGCAAAGTGGTACACCAAGGGTCAGCCGATTTCCTTCCCATCGGAAAGTTTCGCCAGCATCGGCTCGGGTGCATGGCCAGTCGCCATCTTCTTGCTGGCAGCGGTCATTTTTCATCTTGCCCTTCGCTATACACGGTACGGCAAGTTCACCTACGCGATCGGCGCAAATGCACAGGCTGCGCGTGTTTCAGGCATCAACGTCCAGGCGCACCTTGTGAAAGTCTATGCGATCGCTGGCATGCTGGCAGGTCTCGCAGGGGTCGTCACGGCTGCTCGAGCGGAGACTGCCCAGGCTGGAATGGGCATGATGTATGAACTCGATGCGATTGCAGCCGCCGTCATTGGTGGGACATCGCTTTCGGGTGGACGTGGAAGGATATTTGGAACGGTGATCGGCACAGTCATTCTCGGCCTGATGATGTCCGGCTTTACGTTCCTGCGCGTTGACGCTTACTACCAGGAGATCGTCAAAGGGCTGATCATCGTCGCCGCTGTGGTCACCGATGTTTATCGGCAGAAAGCTCGGGTCAAGAAGGGCTGAGTGTCATCGAACTCGCCAGTCTTCGAGGCAATCATGGCCGATGGATTTTTTGGTAGCCCCTTGGAGTTGGCCGTCACAGCGGTGGCGGTCTTCCTTGTTGGTTTGTCTAAGGGAGGGCTCGGGGGAATGAGCCTTCTCGGGGTGCCGTTGATGGCTCTGGTTATGTCGCCAATCACAGCTGCTGCGATACTTCTGCCAATTCTTGTGGTCATGGATATCGTCAGCGTCGCCGCTTGGAGGAAGTGGGTAAACTGGAAAATACTGGTTCTCGTTTTGCCGGGTGCTCTAGGCGGTATTGGGCTAGCCTGGCTGACGGCCGAAGTGACATCTGACGCGGTCGTTCGGCTTATCGTCGGATTGGTGTCCCTGACATTCGTCTTGCGCGTCGCGTTGGCAAGAACCGTTACCGGAGCAGTGACCGGTGAACGTCCATTGGCTGCCAGTTTCTGGGGCACACTCGCCGGCTATACAAGCTTCGTCGCGCATGCCGGGTCCCCGCCCTTGCAGGTCTATATGTTGCCACTGCGACTTGATCCCAAGGTTTTCACCGGAACAACGGTGATGTTCTTTGCGATCACCAACGCTGTGAAGCTGGTGCCCTATGCAGCACTGGGTGGTTTGGGTGTTGAGAACCTCAGCCGCGCGGCCATCATGATGCCCCTGGCTATCTCATCTACATGGCTGGGAGCATGGGCAGTACGCCGTATGGACGCTGCCGTGTTCTATCCCATGACTTACATTTCGGTCGCGGTCGTTGGTGTGAAGCTCGTTTGGGACGGCATAGTTGGTCTGTAGACGCTAAATGCCCGTCACTGTCGGAATACGGGGAGCGGTATCGTTCTTCTGAACTCGGGCCGCGACAGCGACGGTCAAGGCCTGAGCTAGGCACATAGGCGCTGCAAGAGATCGGGAGAAGGTATAGTCATGTTCGGGAACAGAGAACAGGACCTTAGCGGACTTAGCCAGCGGTGAGAGCGTGCTGTCGGAGATCGCGACGACGGGGACGCCAATCTTCTGCGCCTCTTCGACGATGTTCACCACTTCATTTGCATAAAACCGGAACGACACGGCAATCAACGCGTCCGTGCTTTTCATCGTCCGCGCCATGTGCGTAGCCAAGCCCCCTCCCGGATCGAGCAGCACACAACGTTTTCCCAGCATTGTTAGGATGTAGCGCAGCAATTCCACAACAGGTGCGGAGCGCAACTGTCCGATGAGGTAGATCGTGTCTGCCCCTTCTATGACGTCTGCCGCCATAGCGAGGTCTTCGCCGCTGGTCCGTTCGAGAATGTCCTGCAAGGATGCAATGTCGCGCACGACCAAATCGTGAAGGAAGCCGTATTCGGATCGATCCTCCCTGTTCATCAATTCGTTGTCGAGCGCCTTGATTCTGGCCTCAAAGCCCGGCGCAGCCGTCGCGAGCCTCTTTTGAAAGAGAACCTGTAGCTCCTTGAACCCCTTGTATCCGAGCGCCTGGGCGAACCTGACGAAGCTCGACGCGTGCATCCCGCACCGCTCAGCGATGGTGTTGACCGACTGGACGGCGACCTCATTGGGGTTCTGGGTCAGATAGACAGAAATCTTCTGATAGGTCTTGCTCATCTGATCATGGCGTTCATGGATCAGACGGATCAACTCTTCGTAGTCTTTAGGTGATGTCGTGGGTGTCGGTTGTTGCTTCATGACAAAACCTTGCAATATCTGTTGCGAAAAACCAAGGGGGTCGACCTCTACACGATCTCAACTAGCAGATCATTCGCATCGACTTGCATACCTGCGCTGACATGCATTGCAACGATTACGCCATCACAGTGAGCGTTGAGGCTGGTTTCCATTTTCATGGCTTCAATCGAAAGCAAAGGGTCACCTACCTTGACCGTCTGATGCACGAACCCTGAAATGGTCGAAATGATGCCAGGCATAGGCGCGCCGATCTGGCCAGGGTTTGTCGGGTCAGCTTTCGGGTGTGCAGTCTTTCTCGGCGACCGCGTCCGATCTGAAACTTTTGTGGAGCGCGGCTGGCCATTGATCTCGAAGTAGACCTTCACATCACCATTCTCGTCTGGCTCACCCTTGGTCAGATATCTGATCTCAACTGTTTTGCCAGGTGCAAGCTCGACGGACAGTTCCTGCCCCTCCTGCATGCCGTAGAAGAAGGTTGGCGTCGGCAAAGAGTGAACCGGTCCATACGTACGGCGTCGCCCCATGAAGTCCAGGAAGACCTTGGGGTACATCAGATAGGATGCCAGCTCGTCATCCGAGACGTCGTATCCATCGAGCTCGTCGCTCAGCTTACTGCGTGTGGCAACTAGATCGACCTCGGCCAAGTTTTTGCCTGGGCGTTCTGTTGATGGCAGCTTGCCTTTAAGAACTTTACTCGAGATGGCTTCCGGCCAGCCACCAGGCGGTTGCCCTAAGTTTCCGTCCAACATGTCGGCGACGGATTCCGGAAACGACACTTCTTTTGCGGGGTCTATGACGTCTTCCTTCGACAAACCCTGCGCCACCATCATCAACGCCATGTCACCCACAACTTTCGACGACGGTGTGACCTTGACGATATCACCAAATATTTGGTTGGCATCCGCGTAGGCCTGGGCGACTTCGTTCCATCGATCTTCAAGGCCGAGGCTTCGTGCCTGGGCCTGCAGGTTGGTGAATTGCCCTCCAGGCATTTCATGCAGGTAGACTTCCGACGCTGGCGCTTCCAGCCCACTCTCGAAAGCTGCATATTGATGCCGTACCCGCTCCCAGTAGGACGAGACCCGGCGGATAGTCTCGATATCTAACCCGGTATCCCTGTCCGACCGCGCAAGTGCTTCAACGATGGACCCAAGACAGGGCTGAGAAGTCCCGCCGGAAAATGCATCCATCGCGGCATCGACCGCGTCGACGCCGGCCTCAGCAGCGGCGAGAATAGATGCTGCTGCGAGCCCGCTCGTGTCGTGGGTATGAAAATGGATCGGAAGTCCGACCTCCTCCTTCAATGCTTTGACCAGGACTCGAGCTGCAGCAGGTTTCAGAAGGCCAGCCATGTCTTTCAGGCCTAGAATATGGGCCCCGGCGGCCTCCAGCTGTTTCGCCATGGCGACGTAGTACTTGAGATCGTACTTTGCTCTGTCGGGGTTGAGGATGTCACCCGTGTAGCAGATCGTGCCTTCGCAAATCTTGCCGGTTTCAATGACCGCGTCCATCGCCACGCGCATATTCTCGACCCAGTTGAGGCTGTCGAATACGCGGAAGACGTCTACCCCTGACGTGGCGGCACGCTTGACGAAAAACGAGACTACATTGTCCGGGTAGTTGGTATATCCAACGCCGTTGGAGGCCCGCAGCAACATTTGCGTCAGCACGTTCGGCAGTCGCTCGCGGATCGCATGCAGCCTTTGCCACGGGCATTCCTGCAAGAAGCGATAGGCGACATCGAAGGTTGCACCGCCCCAGCATTCCACGGAAAACAAGTCTCCGAGGCCTGAGGCGTAGACCGGTGCGATCTTGACCATGTCATTGGTGCGCATCCTGGTCGCCAGAAGCGATTGATGACCGTCACGCATGGTCGTGTCGGTAATCAGAAGCTTCTTCTGTGCCGCCATCCAAGCGGCGACCGCTTTTGCACCCTGCTGGTCGAGCAATTGGCGTGTGCCGGGTTGCACTTCTTTGGTCACGGTCGGAACGCTGATTGATTTGGCTTCAGCCGCAGGCTTGGCACGGCCCGCAGTTTCCGGATGCCTATTGACGGTGATTTCGGCAATGTACTGAAGCAGTTTGGTGCCCCGGTCAGCTCGCTTGTTGAATTGAAACAGGTCTGGTGTCGTATCTATGAATTTGGTGGAATAGCTCATGTCCAGAAATGTTGGATGCTTGAGCAAGTTGACCACGAACTCGATATTTGTGCTGACACCCCTGATCCGGAACTCTTGCAATGCCCGGTCCATTCGGCGGATTGCCTGATCCGGTGTCTGCGCCAATGCCGTCACCTTGACCAGCAACGAGTCATAATGGCGGGTAACCACGCCACCCTCGTATGCTGTTCCGCCATCGAGACGAATCCCCATGCCCGTTGCAGTTCGATACGCGGTGATGCGGCCATGGTCAGGGATGAAGTTGTTCTGCGGGTCTTCGGTCGTGACACGACACTGAAGTGCATGTCCGTTCAGTTTGACGTCCTGCTGTCGGGAAACACCCGTTGCCTGAGCCAGTGTTTCGCCTTCAGCGATCTTGATCTGGGCCTGCACAATATCGATCCCGGTGATCTGCTCGGTGACCGTGTGTTCAACCTGCACGCGCGGGTTCACTTCGATGAAATAGAAGTGGCCGCTGTCCATATCCATCAGGAACTCGACAGTGCCCGCGTTCTGATATCCGACGGCATTGCCGATCTTCAGTGCAAGACCGCAGACTTCCGCGCGCTGACTTTCATTGAGGTAAGGTGCAGGCGCACGTTCTAGAACCTTCTGATTCCGTCGTTGCACTGTGCAGTCACGTTCATAGAGGTGGTATAAACCTCCATGGGCATCGCCGAGAAGTTGTACCTCAACATGCCTCGCCTTGAGGATCATCTTTTCAAGGTAGCCCTCGCCATTCCCGAAGGCGGCTTCCGCTTCACGGCGACCCTCACGCACTTTGGTGGCAAGTTCATCTTCCGTGTTAATCGGGCGCATACCGCGGCCACCGCCACCCCAACTCGCCTTGAGCATGAGCGGATAACCAACCGCCGCAGCTTGGCCTCGGATGAGGTCGAAGTCATCGCCGAGTACATCTGTTGCCGGTATTACAGGGACGCCGGCGGCTTCGGCAACTTTTCGGGCGGACGCCTTGTCGCCAAGCGACCGCATTGTTTCCGCGCGCGGGCCGATAAATGTAATTCCGGCCTTGGAGCAAGCTTCGACAAAGTCCGGGTTCTCCGACAGAAGACCATAGCCGGGGTGGATGGCGTCCGCGCCCGCCTCTTTGGCGACACGGATAATCTCGGAGATGCTGAGATACGCTCCAACGGGCGACAGTCCTTCGCCAACACAATATGCTTCGTCAGCCTTGAAGCGGTGAAGGCTGAGCTTGTCCTCCTGCGCGTACACGGCCACTGTTTTTTTGCCAAGTTCGTTGGCTGCGCGCATGACACGGATCGCGATTTCACCGCGGTTGGCAATCAGGATTTTCTTGAACATCGGAGCCCTCGTGAAGGAGCGGACGTCCGGGGGAGGGCCGGACGTCCGGGGAGTAGGGGCTTTTGCCCCCTCATAGCGCCGAGGCTATCCGGCGGCTATGCTGGTCAGGCTGGCACGCTGATCCATTGACGCGTCGAAGAGGAGCGCTGGATCGTCTCGACCAGTGTCTGAATGCGAAGGCCGGCAGCGAAGCCGAACGGTTCTTCGATCGTGCCGGCGATTGCGTGGATGTAGCCGGCGACCTCAATGGCCTTTAGATCGTTGAACCCGAGTTGATGGCCGGGAGCGACGCAGAAACGACCATAGGGCTCGTGGTCAGGGGCCGCTTCGATCTTGCGGAAGCCGCGACGTCCTGCCGGGTCGCGGTTGGAATAGAAGTGTAGCTCATTGAAGCGCTCCTGACTGAAATGGAGTGCGCCTTCGGTGCCATAGACCTCGAAGTCGTGCTGCATTTTTCGCCCCGTGGCGATCCAGTTTCCTTCGATCGATCCCTGGGCTCCATTGGCGAAACGTACAAATGCGCGCCCGACATCGTCGACTTCCACTTTCCTGGTCCCGCCTTTGCCGTCAGGTCGCTCGCCGATCATGGTGATGCAGTCGCCCATGACCTCGGTGATCGGACCGAGGAGGAATTCGGCGGTCGCCAGTGCATGTGATCCAATGTCGGCAAGAGCCCCGCCGCCAGCGGGATCATGTCGGAAGGTGAATGCCCCCGAGGCATCGACCATGTAGTCTTCCGCGTGCAGCCCTCGGTATCCGCGGATTTCACCAAGTTCACCGTCGGCGATCATCTGCTTTGCCAAACGGAGCATGGGATTGCAGAGGTAGTTGAAACCGACTTGGGTTTTCACGCCCCGCGCGGTTGCGGCCTGTGCCATCTCTCGAGCATCCGACGCAAGCGGTGCCAAAGGCTTTTCGCAATAGACATGTTTGCCGGCGGCGATGGCAGCCAAGGCCATCTCCTTGTGCAAGGCATTGGGTGCGGTGATGTCGATGACGTCGATATCGGCATTGGCGATCAGCGATCGCCAGTCGGATGTCGAATGTGCAAAGCCGAAGTCGGCCGCAGCTCGTGCCGCTGCCTCCTCGGTGACGTCTGCAACGGTATGCAACTCGATATCAAAGGGAAGGTCGAACACCTTTGGTGCTGAGGCAAAACCGAAGACATGAGCCTTGCCCATGAAACCAGTGCCGATCAGTCCGATGCGAAGAACAGGTTTGTTAGGCATATGCGTGATCCGGATTGACGATAAGGTTGGGGTCTATGGTGCCCGCCAGAAAGTTCACTGCATTCTGGATAGCGGCGATGGCCATGCGCTCACCACATTCAGCCGTAAGGCCGGCGATGTGCGGAGATAGTATGGCGTTGCGGTGTGCAAGAAGTGGGGAGTCACTTGCCGGGGGTTCATCATCGAAGACATCCAGGCCCACAGCGCCGATATGTCCGCTGACCAGAGCGTCGTTCAAGGCCCGCTCGCAAACCACGCCACCTCGCGCGGTGTTCGCCAACACGACGCCACGCTTCATCGCGGCAATCTCAGCCTCACCGATCGCGGGTGTTGCACCTTTGGGGATGTGGACGGAAATGTAATCCGCCCAGGGAAGTCCTTCCTCCAGTGAAGTTGCCTTTACGGCACCATCTGGCCAACCAGTCTGTTGGAGGTACGGATCATAAGCGCGGATTTGCATGCCGAACCCGGATGCCATTCGGGCAAGGTGCCGGCCAATCCGACCGTAACCGAGAATGAGCAGGTTCTTGCCCGAAATTTCCTGCTGCTCAAGCTTGTTTCGCCATCCCCATTGGCCTGGTTCTCGGACAGACCTGTCTGCGAGGATCGCACGTTTTGCCCCGGCAAGGAGCTGCATGATCGCATGTTCGGCAACCGAGACGGAGTTGACGTCCCCGACTATGGTGAGCGCGATCCTTCTGCGGTTCAGTTCTGCCAGGTCGACTGAATCGTAGCCTACGCCGTGGCGAGAGACGACCTTCAAGCGCTCCGCTTTGGCGATGGTTGCAGCCGACATAGGCTGGGTGCGAATGACGATCGCGTCGGCAACGTCGATGAACGGTGCGTATGAGGCCTCTGATACTTCTTCAATGTAGGTGACCGTGTAGCCGTGCGCGGGCAGTTCGCGCAGTATGGCTTCGCCGGAAGGATGCATTTTCCCGGCAACCAAAAGATTTGGCATCAGTAGCCTCCCGGTCGGTCGGTGGAGGCCGTAGCCTTCGTGGTAAGCTTGCGGAAAGTAGCGACAGACTCAGCCGCGGCTGCCGCGATCAGCCGACTGTCGCCCGACACAGTGGTCATGTTGAAACCCCACTCGACTGCGCGCGCCGCGTACTCGGCCGTTCCACAATGAATCGCCGCCTGGATACCGTTGCGGTGACAGGCATCCTTGATGCGTTTGATCGCCCCGATGACCTCCGGCTCTTCCCGGTCGAAAGCCGGCATCAATTGTCCCTTGGACAGTGAGAAGCTGAGGTCTGCCGGACCAACATAGATGCCATCAAGACCGGGCGTGGAGGCGATCTCCTCCAGATTTCCCATGGCCTCAGCCGTTTCGATCATCGCGAATGCGAGGATTTCGTCATTGGCTTCCGCCGGATAATTGGCCCCGGCGGCGTAGACGGCGCGTGTAGGGCCGAAACTGCGCTCGCCTAACGGGGGGTAACGCATGTAGCGAACGAATTGCTCGGCCTGCGCCCGGGTATTTATCATTGGGCAGATGATGCCATACGCGCCAGCGTCGAGGACCTTGGAAATCCAGGAGGGGTCGAGCCATGGAACGCGCGCCATCAGCACCTTGTCCGACGCGCGCATCGCCTGGAACATGCCCAACACGTCTTTGTAATCGACCGCGCCGTGCTGAATGTCGATGGAGATTGCATCATAGTCCTGGGCGGCCATGATCTCGGCCGTGAATGGACTGGCGATTGACAGCCATCCGTGGAGAACGGGACGTCCCTCCGCCCAGATTTGTCTCAGCTTGTTCTTTTTCATGATCGGTTTCCTAGAACACGAGCTGAGCAAGTTTGGTGTCGAGGTAATCATCGATGCCTTCGATGCCGCCCTCGCGTCCCATGCCGGAGTGATTGGTGCCGCCAAACGGCGCTTCAGCCGCGGCAAGGGCAAAGCTGTTGATGCCGACCATGCCCGACTTTAATGCGGCCACCGTTCGGCGCGCCCTGTCAGGCGAACGGGTGAAAGCATAGGCCGACAATCCCATGTCGGAAGCGTTCGCTCTTGCAAGAGCTTCGTCCTCGCTGCCGAACCGGGTAATTGCCGCGATCGGTCCGAAGTTCTCTTCGGCAAAGACCTTCATGTCGTCGGTGACATTGGTCAGCACCGTCGGCTCGAAGAAAAAGCCATGGTTCAACTGCGCCGGCCGCTTTCCGCCATAGGCAATGGTCGCACCTGCTTGTGTGGCGGTTGCGACGATCTCTTCGATTTCCTGCAGGCGGCGCGCATTGATCAGCGGCCCCATGCCAGTATCTGCGTCGAGGCCGTCGCCGAGTTTAATCTTGGCAGCACGCTCAACGAAACCCTCGACAAAGGCGTCGTGCAAGCTGTCGTGGACGAAGATGCGATCCGGCGTGACGCAGACCTGTCCGCAATTGGCGAACTTGGTCGGCACTGTGAGGTCCAGGGCGTTCTGCAGGTCGGCGTCATCGTAGATGATCAACGGTGCATTGCCGCCCAGTTCCATGGAGACCTTTTTGACCGTGGCCGCAGCGTCGCGGATCATCTGCTGGCCGACGCGGGTCGATCCCGTTAGCGAAACCTTGCGGACGCGGCTATCGGCCATGATCGGACCGTAGGTATTGTCTGTCGAACCGACAACCAGGTTGACTGCACCATCCGGAAGTCCAGCTGCGCGAAGGCAATCGACCATGACCATCGCGACACCCGGCGTCTGCGAAGACGGCCGAAGCACAACGGAGCAACCTGCCGCGAGAGCCGGGGCAAGCTTGCGCGCCGGCAAGGCAGCGGGAAAGTTCCAAGCCGTGAATGCCCCAACAATACCGACAGCTTCGCGGCTGACCTCAAATCGTCCACCCGGCACGCGGCTGTCGACGATGCGGCCGTAGATGCGGCGAGCCTCCTCGGCGAACCAGCGGAACTGATCACAGGCGAGCACCCATTCACGGCCAGCTTGCGCGATAGGCTTTCCGGTTTCCGTTGCAATCATTCGCGCGGCTTCATCCGACCGCCGGAGCATTTCATCGGCGGCCTTATGCAGCGCCTCGGCGCGGCCAAACCCGCCCATGGCTCGCAATTTCGGCAAAGCGCTTGCGGCGGCGTCAATTGCCTGGCGCGTTTCTGAAGCCGTTGCGAGAGGAACGGTTCCGATTGCCTTCTCCGTGACCGGAGAAATGACGTCTGCTGACGCGGAGCCGGGGACCCAGCTACCGTTGATGAACAATCCAAATTTCGCGTACATGGCTTAACCGATTTCGTTCGTGTTGACGGAGCGGCCTTCGGAAATCGAAAGCATGGCGGCCTCGGCAAGGATCAAGGCCTGGCGGCCGTCCTCAAAACCAACTTCCGGCGGTGCGCCCTTCTCGACGGCATCGACAAATGCGCTGATTTCTGCGGCGAAAGCGTCTGCATAACGTTCGATGAAGAAGTTCATCAACGGCGCGGCCTGATCAGTGAATTGTTCGCTGTAGAGACGCATTCCGTTGAGCGGCCGGTTCTCGGAGATTGCCATTCCGCCGCTACCCAGCGCCTCGACCCGTTGGTCGTATCCGTAAACCGCGCGCCGCGAGTTGTTGATGATGCACTGCTTGCCAGAGGCTGTTTTCAAGACGACCGTTACAGTGTCGTAGTCCGCGCATTTCGCCATAAGTTCGGGATCGACAAGCCTTGAACCCGTCGCGCTGACCTCTGTCACGTCTTCACCGAGGATGAAGCGCGCCATGTCGAAATCATGAATTGTCATGTCCCGGAAAATCCCGCCGGACACTTCTATATATGAGGCCGGTGCCATGCCGGGGTCACGTGATGTGATGATCACCTGATGCAGATCGCCGATGGCACCGGATGCGATTGCGTTCCGAACTGCGCGATGTCCGGTGTCGAAGCGGCGAACGAAACCCAGCATGATCGGGATGCTGGTCCCTGCAATCCTTGCGGCACAAGCGTTCACGCGCTCCAGGGAAAGGTCGATTGGTTTTTCGCAGAGAACCGGCTTTCCAGCCGCTATCGCCTTTTCGAGAAGGTCGGCGTGTGTCGGTGTGGACGTTGCGATCAAGACGGCATCAACGTCACCCGATGCGAACACGGCTTCAGCCGATTCGTATTGTTTTACGCCCAGTTTTAGGGATACTTCCTTCGCTGATGGCCCGTGCACATCAAAGACCCCGGCAAGGGAGGCACGAGGGTGCGCCGCGATGTTTTCCGCATGCATCTTGCCAATACGACCCACGCCTAGAACGGCTATTTTCAGCATCTGAATTCCTCCCGAGATATTTTCGCAATAATCATTGCAAAATATTCCATTTGTCAATATGCATTCCAGAACAAACCTAAATTCACATCCGCAGGAGGAGGCGAGATGACCGCGAAGACCTTACGCCTGACCATGGCTCAGGCCCTTGTACGCTACCTATGCAACCAGTTTACCGAGATAGAAGGCGAGCGCGTGCCCCTGTTCGCCGGTGTCTTCGCCATCTTTGGCCATGGCAACGTAACCTGCCTCTCCGAGGCACTGGAAACGGTTCAGGACCAGTTGCCGACATGGCGCGGCCAGAACGAACAATCCATGGCGCTGGCAGCAATCGGCTTCGCCAAGGCGAAGCGTCGTCGGCAGCTCATGGTGGCCGCGACGTCGATCGGTCCTGGTGCGTTGAACATGGTCACCGCAGCGGGCGTTGCCATGGCGAACCGGCTTCCGGTACTGCTTATCGCAGGAGACACGTTCGCCAGCCGTCTGCCCGACCCAGTCCTTCAGCAAGTCGAGCATTTTGGTGATCCGACGCTGACCGCAAACGACGCCTTCAAGTCAGTTGTTCGGTATTGGGACCGCATTGTCCTTCCGGAGCAGCTGCTGCAGTCGCTGCCTCAGGCTATCGCTACTATGCTTGATCCGGCCGACTGTGGTCCGGCATTTATCGGCCTTGCCCAGGATACGCAGGAACTCGCCTACGACTATCCCGAGGTATTTTTCGAACCTAAAGTCTGGAAGATTCCACGTCCGCGTCCTGATCGGGACTCGGTTGCTCAGGCGGCCGAGCTGCTTGCCAATGCGAAGCGCCCGTTGATTATCTCGGGCGGCGGCGTCCGTTATTCGGGGGCCGAAGACAAACTTGCAGCGTTTGCAGAAAAGCGTGGCATTCCCGTTGTCGAAACGATCGCTGGCAAGGGTGCATTCACCCATCACCATCCAGTTCATGCGGGTCCCATCGGGATCGTCGGTTCGACCTCTGCCAATGCATTGGCAAAAGAAGCGGACGTCATCATAGCTGTCGGGACACGACTGCAGGACTTCACGACCGGTTCTTGGACTGCATTTTCGCGCGAGGCCCAGTTCATCTCGATCAATGCGGCCCGCTTCGACGCAATCAAGCATCGTGCGCTCGCGGTCGTCGGCGATGCACTTGAATCGATCGTCGAACTGGACGAAGCGCTCGGGAACTACAAAGCCGATCCAGCCCTCATGCAGCAGGCGAAATCGTTGTTTTCAGAGTGGAACCAGTTGCTGGACGAGCATCAGGCTCCGACGAATGCCCCGGTTCCGTCTTACGCTCAGGTGGTTGGCATTCTCAACAAGGTTGCCCGCCCTGAAGATACTCTGATCGCGGCGGCTGGCGGTACACCGGGAGAGGTCACTAAGGGCTGGCGCGTCAAGAACCCGAACACGTTCGACTGCGAATTCGGCTTCTCGTGCATGGGCTATGAAATCGCCGCCGGCTGGGGCGTTTCCATGGCCCAGGACGGCCCAGGCAGTGCCGGCGGCACACCGATCGTCATGCTCGGCGACGGCACCTACATGATGATGAACTCCGACATCTACTCCGCCGCACTCACCGGCCACCGGATGATCGTCGTGGTTTGCGACAATGGTGGCTACGCCGTCATCAACCGCCTTCAGCAGGCAAAAGGGGTTCCGGGCTTCAACAATCTCCTTGCCGACTGCCGCGTTCAGGACCGCGCTAATCCCCTGCATGTCGACTTCGTCAAGCACGCCGAAGCCATGGGAGCCAGCGCACGAAAGGTCGAAAGCCTTGCCGATCTCGAAGATGCAATGATCTGGGCGCAAGGAAATGACGGCGTAACGCTCATCTCGATTGTCTCCGATGCCTGGAAGTGGGTTCCCGGCGACGCGGACTGGGATGTCGGCGTTCCCGAAGTCTCGACGTTCGAAAGCGTGCGTGCTGCGCGCGCAGCTCAGGAAAAAATCCGCGAAGCGCAGCGGCTGGGAGTTTGACATGAAAGCAAGACTTGGAATTGCACCCATCGCTTGGTGGAACGACGATCTCGCCGAACTGTCTGACGACGTCAGTCTCGAAGAATGCCTAAGGCAGGCGTCAGAGGCAGGTTTCACCGGCATGGAAACCGGCCGACGTTTTCCAATGGATATGGGCGAGCTCGGACCGATCCTTGCGCGCTACGGAATTTCCGTCTGCGGCGGCTGGTTCTCCGGCCTGCTGCTTGATGGCGATATCGAAGCCGAGAAGGACCGTATAGCCCAACAGATGGAGTTTTTCATCGCAGCTGGTGCGCCTTGCATCGTCTACGGTGAAACAGCACGCTCGATCCAGGGTGATCGCTCTGCTCCCCTTTCAACCAAGACCAAGCTCGACGAGCGAGAGATGGCTGCATATGGGCGAAAACTGTCGGAGTATGCTGACTGGTGCGCCGGGCAGGGAATGCCAATTTCCTATCATCACCACATGGCAGCAGCGGTCGAGACGGAAAGTGAACTCGACCTGTTGATGAAGCACTCGTCCGTGCCGCTCCTCTTCGATGCTGGACATATGGCATTCGCGGGCGGTGATGTGCTGCGCGTGATCGAAAATCACCATGCACGCATCACCCATGTCCATACGAAGGACATCCGTGGTGATGTGGTCGATGCGCTCGACCGGAAATCCGAGAGTTTTCTCGACGCGGTGATCAAGGGAGCCTTTACCGTTCCCGGCGATGGCAGCCTCGACTTTGAAACTATCGTCAGGGCCTTGGCGCACAAGGGCTACGAAGGCTGGTTCGTCGTCGAAGCGGAGCAAGACCCCGTCAAAAACCCACCACTGGAAATGGCCCGAAAGGGACACAAAGAGCTTCTCCGCGTCATGGACGCTGCAGGTTATGAGGTCATGAAATGAGCAGGATTGAGGGAAAAGTCGCGGTCATCACCGGTGGCACGCAAGGTTTGGGAGCGGCGATCGCCGAGCAGTTTGCAGAGGCAGGGGCCGCTGGCATTGTCATCGTCGGTCGCGGCGTGGAAAAGGGCCAGGCTGTCGCCAAGCGCATCACCGACAAGACCGGCGTGCCGGTCGAGCTGGTGGCGGCCGACCTCGGCATTATCGAAGATGTGCAAGCCATCATCCCAGCGACCGACGCACGTTTCGGCCGCGTCGATATCCTGGTGAATTCCGCAGGCCTTACCGACCGTGGCAACATGTTGAACACCACGCCGGACCTCTTCGATCGGATGTTCGCGGTCAATACGCGCGCACCGTTTTTTCTCATTCAGGACGCCGCCAAGGTGATGATCCGTGAAGGCATCGAGGGGCGGATCGTCAACATCGGCTCCATGTCCGGCTTGGCCGGCCAGCCATTTCTGGCCCCCTATGCGGCGTCCAAGGGCGCGCTGTCGACGGTCACCCGCCATGCCGGCTTCTCGCTCATGCGTCACCGTATTCATGTCAACCAGCTGGACATCGGCTGGATGAACTCGGATCACGAGCGTAAACTCATTCTCTCGGAGACGGGCGATCCGGACTTCATCGACCGCGCAGCCGCTGCAAAGCCGTTCGGCCGAATTCTCGATCCTAAGGAAGTTGCCCGCACAGTGCTGTGGATGGCATCCGACGAGAGTGGCATGATGACCGGGGCAGTCATCCCATTCGATCAATCGGTTTATGGCGGTTACGATGACGCTCCCGTGCCAGCAAAGAAGCTGGAGGCCTGAGATGCGGACAATCAAGGGACCAGGCGTATTCCTGGCACAGTTCGCAGCCGACGACGCCCCCTATAATTCGTTGCAATCCCTCGGTCGCTGGGCAGCGAACAAGGGCTTCAAGGGTGTCCAGATACCCACGTGGGACACTCGACTGATCGACATGAAGAAGGCCGCCGAAAGCCAGACCTATTGCGATGACCTCAAAGGCATGCTCGGTGAGCATGGGCTGGAGATTACCGAACTGGCGTCGCACATTACGGGACAGCTCGTAGCGGTGCATCCGGCCCACGACAAGATCATGGACAGTTTTGCCCCCGAACATGTTCGCGGAAATCCCGGCGCGCGGCGCGCCTGGGCGGAAGAGCAGTTGCGTTTTGCCGCACGTGCATCAAAGCGTTTCGGTATCGATCGTCACGTGACGTTCCCAGGGGCACTCCTTTGGCCATATCTCTACCCGTACCCGCAATGGCCGGAAGGTCTTGTTGAGGAGGGGTTCGATGAACTGGCCCGCCGCTGGAAACCGATCCTGAACGATTTCGACGAGCACGGTGTGGACGTGTGCTATGAAATTCACCCAAGCGAGGACCTGCATGATGGTCATAGCTGGGAGATGTTCCTCGATAAGGTCGATGAGCACCCCCGCGCCAATCTCATGTATGACCCGTCGCATCTGGTCCTTCAGGGCATGGACTATCTGGCCTTCATCGATCACTACCACGAGCGGATCAAGACCTTCCACGTGAAGGATGCCGAGTTCCGCCCCGACGGAAAATCAGGTGCCTATGGCGGTTACCAGCCATGGTCCAAACGGGCAGGCCGCTTCAGAAGTCCTGGCGACGGCCAGATCGACTTCGGTGCCATTTTCACCAAGCTGACGACTTACGGCTTTGACGGCTGGGCGGTGCTCGAATGGGAGTGCTTCGTCAAAAATCCTGAGGACGGCGCGGCTGAAGGCGCGCGCTTCATTGCCGATCACATCATTCGCGTCTCGGACCGGGCTTTCGATGATTTCGTAAAATCAGGCGCAAATCGCAGCGCGAACCGGGCCATGCTCGGACTGGAGGAACAATGAGCAGGAGACCGCTTCGTCTCGGAATGGTTGGTGGCGGTCAGGGTGCCTATATCGGCAACATCCATCGCCTCGCATCGCGCTTGGACGGCCATTGGACTTTGATCGCCGGCGCGTTCGATGTCGATCCGGATCGTGGCCGGGAGTTCGCCATCAACGAGGGTCTCGATCCGGCGAGAAGCTACGGGTCGTACCAGGATTTGATTGCTGGCGAACGTGGACGCGCGGACCGTGTCGATGCCGTGGCGATCTGTACGCCAAACTTCACCCACTATCCAATCGCCAAGGCCCTCATTGAAGCCGGGTTCGATGTCATCTGCGAGAAGCCTCTCACAGCGACGATCGAGGATGCAATTGCTCTTGAGGCGCTGTCGCGGCAATCCGGCCGTTTCGTCGGTGTGACCTATACCTATTCCGGCTACCCCATGGTTCATGAGGCGCGTGTTCGCGTGGCGCAAGGCGAGATCGGCGACATCCGAACGGTACAGGTTGAATACCCGCTGGAGTGGATGGCGACCGCGATCGAGCAGAAAGGCAATGCCCAAGCGGCGTGGCGCACCGATCCGAAAAAGAATGGGCGTGGCGGTTCGATCGGCGACATCGGCACTCATGCCTACCATCTTGCCGGATTCGTCACCGGGCTTACGCTCGAAAAGCTTGCCGCCGATCTTGCAACCTTTGTCCCAGGACGCGCTCTGGATGATAACGCACATGTCATGATGCGTTATGAAGGTGGGGCGCGGGGCCTTCTGTGGTCGTCGCAGGTAGCGCTCGGAAACTCGAACGGCGTGCGGCTGCGGGTTTTTGGTTCGACAGGCTCATTCCAGTGGTTTCAGGAACAGCCGAACGAGCTGATTTACACGCCACTCGATGGCCGCGTGCAGACTATCAAGCGCGGTGGCGACGATCTTTCAGAAGATGCCAAAGTCCGTTCCCGAACGCCGCCAGGCCACCCTGAAGGCTATCTGGAGGCCTTTGCAAACCTATATTGTGGTTTTGCGGAGGCGATCCGTGCCCGGCTGGAGGGGCGTGAACCCACGGCGGTCGGGCGTAACATTCCCTTGGCGTATGATGGGCTGAGGGGTGTCGCTTTTGTCGAGGCGGTTGTTGATAGCGCCGAAAACACAAATCCTACCTGGATAACACCCATCGCAGTGTGATGATCCTTCAGGTTGACGACAATAGGCGGATTCAGGTGGCTGCATCCGCCTTTTCCATTGGCGTCTTCGTGTTGAAAACGCTAGCGCCTCTACCTCTGAGCGAAATGCGCAATTTTTGTTGCAAGCACGCACGTGCCGCCTTTGAAGACAAGGTGGTCGTCGAGCGCCGTTCCATAAAGGGTCTGCAGAGCCCAGACAACCCACGCGTCCTTTTCCAGGAGATGGATCGGCCGCCCAGTCTTCTCCGCTGCGATCGCAAGGACTTCTCTTCGATCTTCGCGGGACAGTCGCAAAAACTGTTCAGCCATGAGCGGCCTTTCCTACACTCTGAGCAAGCCAACTGGGGAATTGAGGTGCCGCTGCAACAAGCTCACCGAACGCCTCTGCGGAAAGCTTCCGCTTGATGCTCTGAAGGGCCTCTTCTGCCCTTTCCGGACCAAGCCAAGCCAGCGCGCGGACAGCGACGCCGGCGGGCTTGTTAGCCAAGGCGAGCTGCCAACGCGGCACGTGCTTCAACTCGACCATCTGGCTGCCGACAGTTATGGTTCGGCTGCGGCCGGATGTGAAGTAGACGGACCGGATCGGAACCTGCGTGGATAGCCCCAATGAATTTGCAGCCGCGGCGCCATTCGAAACGATGACCTCGCCGCGCTGGTGTGCAACGGCTTCGACAGCTTGCTCGACTGTCGGCGGCCGGCTTCCGAAGCGACTCTTGATCGCCTTGAGATAGATCCCACGACCAGCCCGAACGAGCTCGCCGCGGTCATATAGACGCGACAGAGCCTGGTCTAGCGCGGCACGGTTTCCCAAATGCAGGAGGGCCTTTGCGGACAGCGCCGTTCCCTCGGGCAGCTGTTCGGCGTAGGCCATGATCTGTGTTGTCAGTCGTTGCATGGCTATTCTCCTGTCAGAAATTTATGCAGTTTTCTGACAGTTTGCAATGCAAGACCCTTCAGCCGCAGGCGTTGGAAGAAAATATCAATATATCAGTCGGTTGGGACTTTAGGGCGGCGGGTCGTACGTTCAGATCCTCTCAACGCGAAGAAGTTGGCCCGGGAGCGTGCTCAAATGCCAACTGCAGTCCACGCTCTACGACGACTTCGCACCTTCATTGTAGCCGTTCTCCCGAAAGCCCTACTATTGCTGAGAGCCGCCAGTCTGCTTGTTGGCTGGCGGCGTCAGCGATGAGGTGGCAAGGGGCGACGGCTCCGGCCTCTGTGAGTACTGAACAGGCGTGATCATGACCCCTTGTCGAGTGCCTGCACGCTTTCTTTTAATATGTCGACGAACTGATGTTGAATCGGTGTCGGCAGCCAGTTCGAACGGATGGAGATGCCCTTTGTCGCCGGCGGAAAGCTTGGCGCCCATGGCAAAACAGCGAGCAGGCCCAGCTGTTCGTCCATCTCGATCTCGTGACGACTGACCAGCGCCAGCCGGTTACTACAAGCCAGGATTGCCCGGATGGTCGACATCGAGCTTGTTTCGATCAGCATGTTCGGTTGCTGGCTTTGCCCTTCGAACAAAGCATCGTATTCCCGTCGCCGCGGCGTGCCCTGACCCGGCGCAATCCAGTCGTGACTGAGGAGATCAGATTGCGTGATCTTGCTTTGGCGTGCGAGCGGATGCCCCGATCGGGCCACGATACAGTAAGGATCGGTGAACAGCGGAACTTCCGTGACCTCCATGTCCCAGTCTGGCCGGCGCAGAACGCCGAAGATCATGTCGATCCCGCCATTGCGAAGGCTGTTGAAGAGGATCGCATAGGGGGCGTTTGTCACCACGACCCTCGCTTTTGGAAAACGTTCGGTCAACCGCGCAATGGCCGCCCCGATCAGATAGGCTCCAGACATGGGGAGCGCGCCAATAAGGACTTTTCCCTCCTCAAGGCCATCGAGTGAACTGATTTCGTCGAGGGCAGCATCCATCTCGCGCAGTGCCAGAGCAAGCCGGCGGGCGAGGTTGGCACCGGTATCGGTCATCCGCAGGCCAGAGGGAGAACTCGTGTAGAGTGGCTGCCCCACCAACGCCTCGAGATCACGCACAGTTCGATGAAGTGACGAGGTCGAAATGCGGCTGATATGGGCTGCCTGGGAAAAGGTGGTGCTGGCGGAAAGGGCGATCAGGCCTCGGACCTGCACGCTGGTGAGGTAACGTGCCCGTCCCGGTTCTCCGTTGCTAACCGAGATAAAGGCTGCATCGCACTGGTCGATGAAGCGTCGCACCCGATTGAGATAGACCTCTCCGGTGCGCGCCAGGTAAGTGCCCTTCTGGTGTCGTTCGAACAGGTTGCGCCCAAGCGCGGCTTCGACCTTGGCGACCGCCTGGGTGACGGCTGGTTGGGAAAGACGCAACTCCAGTGCGGCCTTTCCGATGCTCCCATGTCGACCCACGGCCTCAACCGCCCGCAAGTGGCGCAGGTTCGGAAGCGGCGTGTTGTCACCGGCTGTTGTCGGTTCTGCGGTAATCGTCGACATGGATTTATTCAGCCACCATTATGGATGGTGCGTCAAGATGCGGCCACTAACAATCGTTGCGAGGCTGAATTCGGCGCCATTTTTTTGTTTATTATATATATTTATCAGTTAGTTGATGAATTGGTGTCTGCCGTCGTCACTTGACCCACCCGGCGGTGCCGATCGGCTTTCGAATAGGCTGGGTCCTATTTTCTTATGCCGGGTAACGCAGTTCTAATTTGAAACTACCGCCCTTTGAAGGCTGACTGTATCGTGCCGGATGGGAGTTCGGCAGGAGGAGTATCCAATAGACGAAGTCAGGACGGGAAGCGGGTCTACTGTTTCGGCCCGTGGGATGGGAACCCGGTCGCTTAGAGGCGAGCCGGACCATGGTTCGATGTCTCAAGCGCCGGCGCGTCAAATGACCGTTGGATTGAGGGGGAGGTCGATGTTGATCTGCCTCCTATTGCAGTCGGCAACGAACCGCCTGCCTTCTTCCGACCACGAAAACCAGCCGGCCACCGGCTTTAGACGACCGCAAGGAAACTGATGAGCGATATGAACACAAGTATCCGGGACACTTCGATTGCAAGCTTGGCGAAATGGACGCTTTCGGCGGATCCGGCCTATGATGGCGATTTGGCACTGCGGCAAGCCGAACTGCTCACTCTTGATTCCGTCGCCTGTGCCTATTCGGCAAGAAACGCAGCAGCCCCGCGTCGGGTGGCGGGCATGATCGATGAGCTGGGCAGCAAACCTGTCTGTACTCTGATTGGCCATTCCAGCCGAGGCTCAGTGCTGGATGCGACATTTCTGAACTGTGCCCTGGTCCGTTCGCAAGATTTCAACGATGTCCAGTTTATCCAGAAGGATGGAAAACTACATATCGGAGGACACTGCAGCGACGTTTTGGCGGCGGCCTTAGCCGTGGGTGAGGCGCAGGGTGCTGCGGGGCGCGATGTGCTCACGGCGATCATCATGGGATATGAGCTGTTCCGCCGCCTGCGCGACCTCATGCCGATGCACAGCGTCTGGGATGGGGCGAGTGCCGTGGGTGTGGTTGCCGCCGCAATGGCAGGCCGGATCATGGGATTGGACGACATACGCCAGGCAAACGCCCTGGCTTTGGCGTTTGCGCGCTGCGCGACCCCCTCGATCGTCCGCTATGGCGAGCTTTCGGGTGCGAAGAACATGGTGGGCGCGCTGCTAGCGCGCGAAGGCGTTCAACTCACTCTTCTCGCAGCAAAGGGCATGACAGGACCGCAGCAGGTTCTCGATCATCGCTGGGGCATGCAGGAGGTTTTTGATCCAGCGCTTGGTTTTGAGAGGCTTTGGGCACCGGTAGACGACCTGTTCATTCTGGGGTCGCATGTGAAGACCTTCGCATGCATTGGCACAGCCCAAGCCTCGATCATCGCGGCACTGGAGGCGCATCGGCAACTTGCGGGCCGGGTAGATCAGATCGAGGCGATCGACGTGATCATGGCCGACCTGCCGATCATCCGCAAACAACAGGCCGAGAAGGCACGCCTGACGCCGTCGACGCACGAGACCGCTGACCACAGCTTCACCTTCCTGCCGGCGGTGGTGCTGATGGACGGCGAACTGACTGAGCGCCAGTATGAGAACGAACGCTGGGCTCAGCCCGCAACGCGAGCGCTGACTGCCAAGGTTCGGCTGTCGGTCTCCGAGGATCTGCGGGCGCGTTCGCCAGACGCGATGCCCTGTCAGATCCGCGTTCACTTGGCCGGTGGGGAGACCATCGCAACGGAGTGCCTCCATCCGCCGGGCCATTCGTTCCCCGACAGGGGTCTTGCGCGTGCGCCGGTCGTCGAAAAATTCAAGGAGGTAACGGGAGACCTCCTGACGAGCGATCGGCAGATCCAGATCCTCGAGGAGGTGCTTGATCTGCGTAACAAGGAGACCGTCGCACCGGTCATGTCACTTCTGACGGCCTGAAACATCAACGGATACCGGCCTTCAGGCCGGCATCATCAAACGGGAGGAGAAAACCGTGAAACTGAAACAACTTGCTACTGCAGCGACCATCGCACTGTCTGCCGCGTTTCTTTGCGCGCCGGCCTATGCCCAGACGGTTGAAGAATTCTACAAGGGCAATACCGTAACGTTGATCGTCTCGGCGGCACCGGGTGGCGGTGCCGACCTCTATGCCCGCGCCTTTGCACCGTTCATGTCCAAGCATCTTCCCGGCAATCCAAATGTCATCGTGACCAATGTACCCGGCGCCGGCGGCCTGACGGCGGCGGCTCAGTTGCAAAACAGCGCGCCCCGTGACGGCACCGTGATCGGCGCGCTTCAGAGAAACAATCTCTACCTGCCTCTTGTCTCGGCGGAAAAACTTGCCTTCGATCCGCGCGAAGTGAACTGGGTCGGCAGCCTGAACAAGGAAAGCTATGTCCTGATTACCTGGGAAAACACCCCGGTGAAAACACTGGATGACCTGTTTGCCCATCCACTCACCATCGGCTCGACATCGTTCAACAACGAGAACCGGACCTTCCCGGCGATGATCAACGAATATCTCGGCAGCAAGATGGAGATCATTCCAGGCTACAAGGGCAATGACGAAATCGCGCTCGCCATGGAACGGGGGGAGGTACAGGGTCGGGCCGTCACAACCACCAGCCTTCTCGGAGGCAATGACGCCAATTGGTTGGCTGAGGGCAAACTGAATGTCGTTGCGCAGTTGGCAATGAGACCAAACCCTGCGGTAAAAGATGTGCCGATGATCCTCGACCGCGTCACCGACCCCAAGGCTCGCGCGGTGTTTGAATTCATGTTCCTGCCACTGGATGCCGGCCGCCCCTTCGCGGCTCCGCCCGAGGTCCCGGAGGATCGGCTGGCTGCACTGCGTGCCGCATTCGAGGCTACGGCACAGGATCCGGGATTCATCGCCGAAGTCGCCAAGCAGAATGCCACGGTTGAGATGGTCCCCGGTCTAGAGATCCACAAGATCCTTGATGACCTCTATGCGACGAAGCCCGAAGTGCTTGACATGGTCAAGGGACTTCTGGTCGCCCGCTAACACGGCCAACGTCGCTTGCCGGAGCCTCGGCTCCGGCAGATCAACTTACAAAGACGAATAGGACGAACAATGGACCCCGTCGAAAGTGTAAGCATGCTGGGCGCGGCTTGGGATGCGTTGGTGATACTTGCGGATCCAATGCGCCTGGGTGTTCTGTTTCTGGCAGCGTTTCTCGGTGTGATCCTCGGGATTGTACCTGGTATCGGAGGTCTGGCCGGCACCGCTTTGCTGCTACCCTTCACCTTCGCCATGGATCCCTACACCGCATTCGCATTTCTTCTCGGACTGGGCGCCACCACCTCAACAGGCGATCCCATACCCGCAATCCTGTTCGGTGTGCCGGGCGGGGCGGGATCGGCGGCCACCGTGCTTGATGGCCTGCCGATGGCAAAGCGCGGGGAGGCCGGACGCGCTCTGAGTGCCGCCTACATGTCATCCCTGATGGGCGGCCTGTTCGGTGCGGTGCTGCTGGGGCTTTCGGTACCGGTGCTGCGACCGGTCATGCTTTATATCGGTACGCCGGAAATGCTGGCGATATCGATCCTCGGCCTTTCAATGGTGGCGGCCCTGTCCAGCAGTACGCCTCTGCGCGGGCTGGCGGCTGCGGCGATCGGGGTCATGATCTCGATGATAGGTTCAGAACCGCGGACCGGTGCTTTTCGATGGACCTTTGAAAGCCTGTATCTCTGGGAAGGTTTGCCTCTGGTGCCGCTAACGCTGGGTCTTTTTGCCTTGCCGGAACTTTGCGACATGATGGTCTCGCGTCACTCGTTGAAAGGCAAACCGCTGCAGAACGTGAACCTCGGCATTGTGCAAGGTGCCAAGGATTGCTTTCGGGAATGGTGGCTGATTCTGCGCTGTAGCTGGATTGGCACGGCGCTCGGTGCCATTCCAGGTATCGGTGGTGCCGTTGTCGATTGGGTGGCCTATGCCCATGCCGCCAGGACAGTGAAGGGTGGCAGTCAGACATTTGGAAAGGGCGATGTACGCGGCGTCATCGCCTCGGAAAGCGCAAACAATGCGAAAGAAGGTGGCTCGCTCATCACCACAATCGCGTTTGGCATCCCGGGTTCCGCCGGCATGGCGATCATTCTGGGCGCTTTCCTGTCTCAGGGCCTCGTCCCTGGTCCCGACATGCTCACCAAGAACCTGTCGATTACCTATTCAATGGTCTGGTCCATCGCGATTGCAAACATCATTGGTGCTGGGCTCTGCTATGCTTTTAGTCCCCAGTTTGCCCGCCTGGCCACCTTGCGTTACACGCTGGTTCTACCGGTCGTGGTCTGCATCATCTTTATCGGGGCCTACGAGGGGTCCCGGCAATGGGGCGATCTGGTAACGCTGTTGGTCCTTGGCCTTGCCGGCTGGACAATGAAGCGTTTGCGTTGGCCGCGCGCACCCTTGATCCTGGGTGTTGTTCTGGGCGACACGATCGAGCGGCAGCTTTTCATTTCGATCCGCCTCTATGGCGCCGACTGGCTGCTGCGTCCGCTGGTGGTGATCGTCCTCGGACTTGCGCTACTCGGGATTCTTCGGCCGGTAATTGCTGCGCTTTTGGCAAGGCACAAAGGCTGGGACCTCAACTTTGGATCGCCGAGGTTCTCGCTCGTTGACATCTTTCCCGTCGCTCTTCTCGCTGCAATGGCATTCTTGTTCTGGAGGACATCCGGCTGGGGCTGGTCTACGGCGCTGGTGCCGCAGATCGTAACCGGAATAGCCTTCGTCGCGGTACTGGGTACTTTGTGCAATGCGGTCTTCCGCAGGGGCATTACCGCACCCTCGCCACTGGAGGAGGCGCGGGCCGGCGTAAGCGAGGCGATCCACATGGATCTTGTCGATGACAACGAAGGCTTGGCGACATCGGAAATCCTGCGCCGCGCATCGATGTTTGCCGGTTGGCTTCTGGCTTTCCTCGTCTCGATGGGTGCCATCGGCATCCTTCCGACGATACCGCTCTTCGTTGCGGGCTTTATGCGCTTCGAAGGGCGAGAGCGCTGGAGCCTCGTGCTGCCGATGGCGATTGGAGTCACGCTGTTCGTCTATACCGTTTTCGACCAGCTCTTGACGATGAACTGGCCGCTGACATGGATCGGACAGATGTTCCCCGTTCTGCGTGTTATCCCGTCGGTATGATCCGCATAACACATCGCAAACACCAGTCCAAAGAACACGGCCGCCTCGTGCAAGGGGCGGCCGCTTCGTCGTTAGGCGTTGCCGATAGACGCATCGTTCAGACGAATAAATGAAATAATATCAATATATATTTTAAGAACAGATATTCCTGGTCTCTCATTTTCTTATGATCCGTATCGCGCTTCCGATTGGCTTCAATTCTCCGCTCCCGTTAGCTTCGTGGTCGAGAAGAAGCGGTTGACCATCCGGAACGACCAGTGGAGCAGCTGTTGGCGGCACCCATCTGGATGTCTTCGCTTCCGTATGTCGAAACAACCGTCCGGCGTTTGCTGAGGCGTCTTCCGGAACTCACTCCGGGAGCATGCCGCTACCGTCCGTGAAGAGTGAAGGGAGAAGGTTGAAAGCCCATGGAGCAGCGAATTCACGATATCCACCCACATGTGATCTCGGACGACGAAGTAGGCTATCCGCGTGCGCCGCTGGGTGGCAAGCAGTCGGACTGGTCCAAGGAGCATCACGTTACCATTGAGACCATGGTCGCGGCGATGGACGAGGCAGGCGTCGTCAGCTCCGCATTGGTCCAGGCAGCCTCTTGCTACGGCTATGACAACAGCTATGTGGCCGAGGCTGTGGCTCGCTATCCCGACCGGTTCACCGCGGTCGGCACGATCGACGTGCTTTCGCCGAATGCGGTCAACGTCATGCAAGGATGGATCGCCAAAGGCATTACGGGCCTGCGCCTCTATACCGGCGGCAGCAAGCTGACATTCGATTTTTCCTGGTTGAACGACCCGCGGTCGTTTCCCGTCTGGCAGAAAGCTGGCGAACTGGGTCTTCCCATTTGTGTCCAGTGCCGGATGCCGGCTTTTCCGACTGTTGTCGAAATGGCCAAGCGATTTCCTCAGACACGGATCGTCATCGATCATCTGGCGCGCGCTGACATTACCGACGGGCCGCCATACGCAAACGCCCGCCCGCTATTTGACTTGGCGGATCATGCCAACATCTACCTGAAAGTAACGCCGCGCACCTTCGATCTTGCAGCGTCAGGTGCCGCCTCGCCTGAGACGTTTTTCCCAATGCTAGTCGGTGCCTTCGGCGCAAACCGTTGCGCCTTCGGGTCGAACTATCCCGCATCGGAAGGAACGCTTACGCAGATCCTTGCCCGCGCGAAGCAAAATCTTGCCTCGCTCAGCGAAGCAGACCGGGACATGATCCTTGGTGGGACTGCAGAAGTTTTGTACCCGCGCCTTGCATCAGCCGAGGCGCACTGATGGACAAGCGTTATCCGGCCGCCGGACCTGTGACATTGACGACGCTTTTGGCCGACAATGCCAGCACGAAATCGCTGAAGGCCGGGCGGATCGGAAGCGATCTTGTCAGCTTCGACTATGTCGATTTCCCGCTGGTTTTCGACGGCTTCAAGCCGATGGTGCGAGAGGGCCGGTTCGATTTCGGTGAGCTTGCCATAGTGACCTATCTGCAGGCGCGCGCCCTCGGTAAGCCTCTGGTGTTGCTGCCGGCCGTCATCGGCGCACGGTTTCAGCACCATTGCATCTGCTACGACGCACATCGCGGCGTGATCGCGCCCTTAGACCTTCAGGGGCGCCGGGTCGCGGTTCGTTCCTACACGCAGACCACGGGGGTCTGGGTCCGCGGTGTCCTGCAGGAGGAACATGGCGTCGATCCGGCCCGTGTGACCTGGGTGTGCTTCGAAGATTCCCATCTGCAGGAGTTTCGTGATCCGGCCAATGTGGTTCGTGTGGACGAGGGCAAGACCCCGCTCGGCATGCTACTTGCGGGTGAAGTCGATGCCGCCCTTCTGGGCAGCGACATGCCCGACGATCCGCGTCTCCAGCCGGTCATCCCTGACCCCAAAACGGCCGGACTGTACTGGCACCGGCGCACCGGCGTCATACCAATGAACCACATGGCGGTGGTTCATGCCGATCTTGCCACGCAACGCCCCGATGTCGTGCGCGACATCTACCGGTTGCTCTTGGAAAGTCGCGACCGCGATACGCCGGAGGCAGGGGGAATGCAGATGCGCCAGTTCGGCTTGGAGGCCTTGCGGCCCTCGCTTGAGGCCGCGATCCGCTTTGCCTTTGCCCAAGGCGTGATTTCGCATCCGATCGATGTGGATGACTTGTTCGACGATACGACACGCCTGCTGGGAACGCAGGCACACCTGCCCGCATGAGTGGTCGGGGCAGCTTGCACAAGCAAAGGGAGGAGACAAAAAATGGCACGACTTAACTCGGTGATCGGCGCTTTCGAGCAGGGACGCAAGGCGTTCGGCACATTCGCACCGGCGGATATGGAATCGGCGCTCTGGGTGACCGAGGCGCCCTATGACGGCGTCATCTATGAAATGGAGCACCGCCCCTGGGATCCCGCCCAGTTGCGCGACACCCTCCAGTGGATGATCAGCCGCAAGTCGATCGCCAAAACCGGCGCGCCGGCCGTCACGCCCATTGTGCGTATTCCTGCCAACGGTGGCGAGATGAACCAGTTTCTCGCCAAGCAGGCGTTGGATATGGGCGCATTCGGTGTGGTCTGGCCGCATGTAAGTACTGCCGAGCAAGCCTATAACGCCGTAGCATCGTGCCGTTATCCCCGCCGCGAAACGGCACCACTGTTCGAACCGCAGGGCATCCGTGGCGACAGTCCCAAGACGGCATCCCGTTTCTGGGGCATCGGTGCCGGCGAATATTACAGCAAGGCCGATGTCTGGCCGCTGGCGCCGGATGGCGAAATCCTGGTGATCCTGATGATCGAGGACCTCGCTGGCATCGCCAATCTTGATGAGATGTTGACGAAGGTTGCGGGTATCGGCGCAGTGATGATCGGTGAAGGCGACCTCAGCCAGGAACTGGGCTATCCGCGCGAGTATGACCATCCGGAGGTGGTGGCGGCCATGGCCGAGATCGTTGGTATCTGCAAGGCCCGCGGCATGCGGGTCGGCCATCCGCATGTGGGCTCAAAGAATGTCGAGAAGGTGCTCGCCGACGGTTTCGACCTGCTGCTGGCGGCGCCGGCGAGGTCTTTTTCGGCGCTCGAAACGGGACGCCGGCTTTCCGGTCGCGCCTGAGATCCCGAACAAGATAGAAAAGGAACGTTCCCGTGGCCGACACACTTCGCCTGACCATATCCGTCCGCAGTCAGGGTCATACCATGCCGTTGAAGGATGGTACCGTCACCCTCGATGGGATCGAATTCGAGTTCATCGAGGTGGAACCCCAGATTGCCGCCTATCGCCGGATGGTGCGAGATCTGGAGTTCGACGTCTGCGAACTGGCGTCGACGACCTACTACATCGCCCGCTCTCATGGTGCCCCGTATACGGCGCTGCCGATCTTCTTCGAGCGCAAGTTTCACCATACCGGGCTCGTCATCCGCCCGGATGCCGGCATCGCCCATCCGAAGGATCTAGAAGGCAAGAAAGTCGGCGTTCGCGCCTATTCGGTGACAACCGGTGTCTGGACCAGAGGCGTGCTGCAGAACGAATACGGGCTCGATTGCTCGAAGGTTACCTGGGTCGTCGACGATGAGGAGCATGTCGCCCAGATGAGCCTGCCGAGCAATGTCGTTCACGCGCATGATGGCCATTCTCTGGCGGATCTGATGGCGGCGGGCGAGGTGCAGGCAGGTTTCACCGCCAATGCCGGGATCGGGCGTGCCGGACCGCCAACCGAGGGTTGGGCGGCCTCGGCCAAGCCGGTAGACAGCTATCCCGAACTGATACCCGACGGCAAGGTCGCGGAAGCGCAGTGGTATGCGCGAACCGGCATCCTGCCGATGCACTCGACGCTCGTGATCCGTGACGAAATCCTTGCAGCTCACCCCGATGTCGCGCCGAAGATCTACAATGCCTTCCTGCAGGCCAAGGAGATCTACCTGGCACGTCTGCGCTCGGGTGAGGCCTCTAGCAAACAGGACGAGGATCGCCGCAAGCTGATGAAGATCGTTGGTCCGGATCCGCTGCCCTACGGTCTTGCTTCCAATCGCCCCTCGATCGAGGCGCTGAAACTCTACGCTGAACAACAGCAATTGATGGCCCGCGACGTGCCTGTCGCCGAGCTGTTTATCGACGAAGCAGGCTTTTGAGCCCATTTGCCGATCCAAGAGGATAAAGACATGATCATCGATTGCCACGGACATTACACGACCGCGCCTCAGGCACTGCAAGGCTTCCGCGCCCGCCAGCTCGAGGCGTTCAAGGCCAAGGTCGCCGCTCCTCACAACGGCGAACTGGTGATTTCCGACGACGAGATCCGCATGACACTGGAAGACAATCAGGTGCGCCTCCAGCGCGAGCGCGGAACGGATGTCACGCTCCTTTCCCCGGGGGCCGGCAAGATGGCTCATCACGAGGGTGACGCGAAAGTGTCCCAGCAATGGGCGGAGGTCTCCAATGATCTTATTTACCGCGCGACGCAGATCTTCCCGAAAAGCTTTGTTGGCGTGTGCCAGCTGCCGCAGTCGCCGGGTGTATCGCCGGCAAACTGCATTGCCGAGCTGGAGCGCTGCGTGACGGAGCTGGGTTTCGTTGGCTGCAACGTCAATCCCGACCCTTCGGGCGGCTACTGGACCGATCCGCCGCTGACGGATCGCTACTGGTATCCGCTCTACGAGAAACTCGTGGAACTAGAGGTGCCAGCGATGGTACATGTCGCCTCCTCCTGCAATCCGTGTTTCCACGGTACGGGTGCGCACTATCTTGCGGCCGACACGACGGCTTTCATGCAGCTTCTACTGTCGGATCTTTTTAAGGACTTCCCCACCTTAAAGTTCATCATACCCCATGGCGGCGGCGCCGTTCCCTATCATTGGGGCCGCTACCGCGGACTGGCTCAGGATCTGAAGCGACCGCCTTTGCCGGAACTGCTGCTGGATAATGTGTTCTTTGATACCTGCGTCTATCATGATCCGGGCGTACAGCTTCTGACCAAGGTGATCCCGGTCAAGAATGTGCTGTTTGCCTCGGAAATGATCGGGGCGGTCAAGAGTATCGATCCCGAGACAGGCCATCGCTTCGACGACACCAAGCGCTATATCGACAACGTGCCCTGGCTGACTGATGAGGACCGCCGCAAGATCTTTTACGAGAATGTGCTGCATGTCTATCCAAGGCTCGGCGCTGCGCTGGCGCGGATGAACGGCTGATCGCAAGGTTTGGGGAACACCATGGTCCGCAGGTCAGCAAGCAGGATAAGGACGGCATTTTCGGCGCTGAGCCACCGAAACTATCGCCTGATGTGGACGGGAACGCTTGTTTCCAACACGGGTGACTGGATGGATCAGGTGGCGCTGAACTGGCTCGTCGTGGCGACAACCGGTTCGCCGTTCCAGCTTGCCCTGGTCAATCTTTGCCGAGGCCTGCCAATCCTACTCTTGGTGCTGGTCGGCGGCGCCATGGCTGATCGCCTGCCGCGCCGTCGGCTGATGATGCTGACACAGGCGGTCGCCATGGTACTGGCCATATTTCTGGCCGCGATGGTCATTTGGGGCGGTGCGCCACTCTGGGCGATCCTGACTGTGGCGACAGGGCGAGGCATCTTCACGGCTTTCAACATGCCGGTTCGCCATTCGCTGATTTCCGAACTGGTGCCGAGGCGCGATCTGCCGAATGCGATAGCGCTTCATTCCATGACCGTGAACCTGACCAAGATCATCGGCCCGGCGCTCGCCGGCCTGATCATTGCAACGCTGGGTACGGGTGTTTGTTTTGCCCTGAACGCAGCAAGCTTCGTCGTCGTGATCGGATCACTTCAAGCGATGCGCTTTCCGCCCGAGCCGATCCGCGCGCCATCACTGCCGCTCGGCCGCAGTATCGCCGAGGGCCTGTCCTTTGTGCGTGGCGATCGAACAGTTCTGATGCTTGTACTGATCGCGCTGGTGCCGACATTCTTCGGTCAGCCCTATCTGAGCATCCTGACCTTGTTTGCCCATGATGTCTTCCAGATCGGACCGGAAGGGCTTGGCCTGTTGATGGCCTTTGCCGCAGGCGGCTCCGTCATTGGGGCCTTAATGCTTGCAAGTCTGCCAGGGATCGCTGCGTCCGGTTGGTGGATGATGGCTTTCCTGATCGGCTTCGGTGCCATTCTCGTTGTGTTCGCAGCCAGTCCTTACCTCGCCGTGGCGCCCGTCCTGCTGCTGGCTGCGGGAGCGTTCCACATTGCCTACAACGCGGCAAATAATACGATCCTGCAGATGCGGGTGCCGAACGAGGTGAGGGGGCGGGTTATCTCGATCCTCATGCTTAACCGTGGCTTGGTGCAGTTGGGTACCGCAGCAAGCGCCGGTCTTGCTGGTCTCATCGGCGCCCGTTGGGCCCTGGGGATCAACGGACTGTTCATCCTGGTCTTTGGAGCATTGGTGCTTCTTCGCGAGCGACGGATTACCCGACTGAATGGCGGCGACTAGGAGCCGCGCAAGGAAGACTGTGCCGCCGAACGACGGGGGCCGATGAAATCTTACGGGAGGAAAGTTTATGTCACAGAAACAAACAGCTCTGGTTATCAGTGCGCATGCAGCCGACTTCGTCTGGCGCTGCGGGGGCGCGATCGCCCTGCATGCGGACAAAGGATATGAGGTGACCGTTGTGTGCCTCTCGTTCGGCGAGCGCGGCGAATCCGCCAAGCTCTGGAAGGAGCCGGGCATGACGCTCGACAAGGTGAAATCAGCTCGCCGCTCGGAGGCTGAGAGGGCGGCCAAGGCGCTGGGCGTGCACAATCTCGTCAGCCTCGACCTGGGTGATTATCCGCTGCGGCTGACCGATGAGGACAAGTATCGCTTGGTGGATGTGATCCGCGACGTGCAGCCGAGTTTCATGCTCAGCCATTCGCAATACGATCCCTACAACACCGACCATATGTACGCGACGCAGATCGCGCTCGAGACCCGCATGATCGCGCAGGCCTGGGGCCACAAACCGGGCCAGGAGGTTCTGGGTGCGCCGCAGCTTTACCTGTTTGAGCCGCACCAGACCGAGCAGATGGCATGGAAGCCCGACGTCTTTCTCGACATAACACCTGTCTGGGACAAGAAGCGCGCAGCGATCGAATGCATGGAGGGCCAGGAACACCTCTGGGAATACTACACGCGCGTCGCGGAAAACCGGGCCAATCATTTCATGCGTAATTCTGGCGGCCAGTCAGGCGGCCGGGCGGCGAAATACGCGGAAGGTTTCCAGTCTGTCTTCCCGCGCACCGTCGACGAACTCTGAGCCCGCAAGCTTCCATTTGGACCCGAGGAAACCGCCATGACCGAGACACAGACCCCGATCTATACGCTTCTTGCCGAATACGGCGTCACCCGCGCGCTGCGCAGCGGAGAGGTGAATTCTGCGCTATTGCGGCTGGACTATGCCGACTACGACCCTTCAAACCTGGGTTTCAAGGCATTTGTCCGGGATGCAGCCTTCGAGGCCGGAGAACTGGCGATCGTCACCTTTTTGATGGCCAAGGCGCGCGGTGCGCCGCTGGTTTTGATGCCGGCTCCTATCTCCGGCCGCTTCCAGCACCATTGCATTGCCTACAATGCTGAAAACCAGGTGCTCTCGCCAAAGGATCTGGAGGGCAAGAAGGTCGGCGTGCGTGCCTATACGCAGACCACCGGCGCCTGGGTCCGCGGGATACTGCAGAATGAGTATGGTGTGGACTTGAGCAAAATCACCTGGGTTTGTTTCGAAGATGCCCATGTTGAGAACTATAGCGAACCTTCGAACGTCACGCGTGGTGAGGAGGGGCAAAAACTGACCAACATGCTGCTCGACGGTTCGCTGGATGCGGCCATGCTGGGTAGTAATATGCCGGATGATCCCCGTCTGAAAACAGTCATCGCCGATCCGCAGGAAGCGGCAAAGACCTGGTTCGAGCGCACCGGGGTCATTCCGCTCAACCACGTTTTTGTGGTGCGCGAGGATCTTTCGAAACAACGGCCAGATCTGGTGCGTGAACTTTATCGGATGCTGAAAGAAAGTAAGGCAAAGGCAGGATTAAAGGGCCTGGATACGCGGCCCTACGGTGTCGATGCGAATCGCAAGACGCTGGAAACGATAATTCTCTATTGCCGGCAGCAGGGTTTGATCGACCGCGATCTTACGGTTGATGAACTGTTTGACGACGTGACGCGCGCTCTGGAATAGCGTTTTTGCACACAGTTGTGGTCCATATGACAGGACGATGGCCGGAGGTAAGTCAGGGTGAAAAAGGGGCGGTCGCTCGCCAACAACACTCAGGAAATTGCAAAATTATGTAGCAAATTCCACAAGATTCCGGGTGCCATGAGAACTACCTTCTGGTTGTGAAACCGGAGGGTGGGAATGGCAGGCATGGTGGACGAGTTGAAGGGTAAGGTGGCGGAACTAGCGCAGCGTTTCGTGGCCCAGGAGAAGCTAGGCGATATGGTCGAAGACCTCACCAGCCGTTTCGCCGCCATCCTCGACGGTCTCTACAAGCAGGACCTGATTCAAGCACTCTGGCGAGGTCGGCAGCCGCAGGCTTTGGGAGATCAATCGATAGATACTCAGGGAGGTGTTCAATCCGCTCCTGTCTCGCTTGATTTCCAAGCATACAGAGCATAGTGCAATATGATATCAGATACATTTTTTAAATCAGTTTATGATTTTCAATTCATACTATGCGTTTGTGCCCTATTGATTTAATATGAATTACAACCCATATTTTTCTCTGAAAATGAATCAAATATCATATTATTTGGAGTGCACATGTTCTTTCAGTTTATGGTAGGCGTGAAGAAGCTGAGGAAAAGCCTTCGAATGACCCAGAGTGAGTTGGGTATGCTGATCGGGATCGATCAGGGTTATGTTTCCAGGCTCGAAACGGGAAGACAAAACCCTCAGGCGGAAACACTTCAGGCGATCGCGGAAGCTCTGGAGGCTGAGATTATCTTCGTTCCCAAGAAATTGGCGAGACGGGTGCATTCAATCATCGATGAACACCTGTCCCCTCCCACACAAACGAAGCGGCCGTTCGCGGGTAACGTCATGGATGACATTTTTATTCCGGATGGCGATGATGAAGAAAGCCAAAGGGGATCGAATATATGACCGATACGCTTGGTGTAAGCATCGTATCCAATGAAAAGGAAGTTCGTGTCGGTACACTTGTACGCGATGAAGCGGATATGATGAGTTTCGAAGTTGAACGCTCATACATCGAGCTTGGGGAAAGCCGACCAATACTAAGTTCGTCCGTGCGATTTCTAGGAGACGAAGAACGCACCGTCAAAATTTTGCAATCCGGCCCCATAACCCAGCCTGGCCGCGATTTACATCCATGGTTCAGTAATCTGCTTCCCGAAGGTGCCCTGCGCGATCTGGTGAACAAGGGGCTTCCCAGCGGGCGAACGTCAGACTTCGACGTACTTGCGTACCTTGGCCACGATCTACCGGGCGCTGTTGTCGTTCGCGCTGAGGGGGGTTATCCGACGCCGCTGCATCAGGAGATCGAAGAAGCAGGTCAACCCAAGGCCATCCGCTTCTCTCTAGCAGGTGTGCAGCTCAAGATGAGTATGATGAAACGGGACGAGCGCCTCACATTTCCTGCTACGGGAATCAACGGCGACATTATAGCCAAATTACCCAGTCCGAAGTTCGAGTTTCTGCCCGAAGTCGAATTCAGTTCGATGAAGCTCGCCGAGTCTGCCGGCGTTTCGATTCCGAACTGCGAATTGGTGGCCTCGGATTCGGTGTCTGATATCAGCGAAGACATTCTTGAACACGGTGCGTATGTTCTGGCCGTCTCTAGATTTGACCGCGCGGGCGGTAGGCGAATCCATATGGAGGATTTCTGCCAGGTTCTCGGCGCTCACAAAGACCGTAAGTATGCGGCTGCGAACGAGGAGACCGTCGTCAACATGTCCCGTCGTTTCGGGGGTGGATCACGAGCGTTTGTCGAGATGGTGCGGAGATTGACTGTCAATATAATGATAGGAAATGGCGACGCGCACCTGAAGAACAATTCGTTACTATATGTCGATGGCGCAACTGGTAGTCTTACACCAGCCTACGACATCGTTCCCACTTTTCTATACGATGGCAAGGACGATCTGGCGCTGAAATTCAGGGAAACACTGAATCCCTTCATCGTCAAACTGCAACGGTTCGAACGAGTAGCCGAACTTTGCGATATTCCAGCCAAGGTTGCCCGTAAGGTAGTGACCGACACGGTTCAAAAAGCCGCTGATACTTGGTCGAAGGAACTACAGGACCTCCCAATGCCTGAACGCCTCGCAAAAAAAGTCATTGAGCGAACGCACGAACTAGCCCTCGTGAAGGAGTTGCAAGTATCGTTTTGTCCGAAGCCTCCGGGCTAGAGACAAAAGGCGGATAGGTGCCTAGATTTGCACTTGAAATGACTGGATGCTGGCCGCTCTGTGGCATTTGCTACATAATTTTCCATTCTCGATAATTCGGTCAGGCACCGAAAAGATGTTTGCAGACAATTGGTTACAACGGATTTGCTGGTTGAGTGCAAAACGAAAAATGAGCCAAATCCTGCTGAAAAATCAACACCCTTCGGCCGTGCGCCATTTTCGGTCATTCTCGCCAACGGTAGCTGTTGTTGGCAATCAACATAGCTTTGTATCGGGATGAAGGGGCAATTGGATCTTGCGGCAAGAAACGGGTGGTCGCTTACTTCCCCTATCACCTATGCCAAGGCTCCCACACAAGTAGCCAATCATGGGAATGTTGCAAGAGAAAGTCGCTATCATCACCGGCGCATCATCAGGGATAGGCCGCGCTGCAGCATTGCTGTTTGCTGCCGAGGGTGCTGCCGTAATTCTGAATGCCAGAAGCACTCCGGGTTTGGAAAAAGTCGCCGACACGATCCGGGGCAAAGGCGGCAGAGCCCATATCGTGGTGGGTGATATAAGTCAGCCGGAAACGCACGACGAACTTACTGCTGAAGCGGTGCGATTATTCGGCGGCCTGGATATTGCTTTCAACAATGCAGCAATGGTCGGACCATTAAAGCCTCTCGCGGAAGTGACTCTGTCAGAATGGCACGAAACGCTCGCGACCAATTTGACTTCAGCCTTCATGGCAAGCCTCAGCCAAATCCCCGCGATGCTCGAGAGAGGCGGCGGCTCTATCATATTCACATCCAGTTTTGTCGGGACCAGCGTCGGTCTTCCGGGCATGGGGGTTTACGCAGCGTCCAAGGCCGGATTGATGGGGCTCGTAAAGGGGATCACTGCCGACTATGCCAGCAGGGGCATCAGGGCAAATGCGCTCATGCCCGGCGGTTCTGATACTGCGATGGCTGGCGACCAAGCGCAGAAAGAATGGGCCGCAGGCTTGCACGCCATGAAACGAATTGCGCAACCGGAAGAAATAGCGAGCGCCGCGTTGTTCCTTGCGAGCTCCATGTCAAGTTTCGTTGCCGGATCTGCGTTGTTCGCAGACGGCGGGAATTCAGCCGTCAAATAGCGATACGATGTCCGGACGCCGTGTTCCTCACTGCTATTGCCAAGCGTTCGCGCGGTTGTTTGGCAATATCGGTCGGACTGGCGCCAAAACCTACCGACGTGCTCGCCAGTAGACGAGCCGACATTCGTTGTCGCTACGCCCGCAGTATCTATTCGGGTGCGGCCGTCGATGTCCACTTGCCGGACTGGACGAGCGGCGACAGGCTGAGATCGCCGACGACCTGTTCGACCAGCTGATTCTGCTCGCTCGCGGTGTAGACGACGGCTTCGACCGCGACGATGCCGGTCTCGCTCGCAGAGTGACTTTCAAGCCCCCGGAGCCGCAGCTTTCGCGTCTCCATCGCCTGCAGCAAGGCTGAGCGGACGACGGCCTCTTCCTCGGCAAGGCATTTCAGCTCGATCATGTAGTAACGCTCAACGCTCTCCTTCTCCGGCGCATGTCGCTCTATCAGCGCGCCGATGCGAGGCATGGTGAGGTTGATCAGAAGAACGAAGGCGCAGGCCTCAGCTGCTGAAATCAAATAGCCATAGCCGGCAAGCACACCGACCGCACCGGTAGACCAAACTGTCGCCGCTCCGCTCAAACCCCGAACGCTCAGCCCATCCCGCATGATCAGGCCGGCCCCGAGAAAGCCGATCCCGGTCACCACCTGCCCGCCCATGCGCACATCCGTGCCGCCGTCGATCAGCATGCCAAGCGAGGTGAAGGCCGCTGCACCCAGCGAAACCAGCGCGTGAGTGGTGAGACCCGTGTATCGCTGTCGCCACTGGCGCTCCAGTCCGATCAGCATACCAAGGAAGGCAGCGATGGCGAGATTGGGCGCAATCGAAAGCTCATTCAGGAGGGTCGATGCAAAAGACGACATTCGCATTTCCTGTTCAGCATGCGCGACAAGGAGAGCCACGATTGAGCTTAAACTTTAACGCTTCATCACGCTCAGCCGCACCTGGCCGCAATGACCAGGCCGGACACAGTACCGGTCTCGATGGTCACGCGATCTTCTTGGAAGTCCTGTGTCACCATCTGGCCCGGCTCGATCTGGCGAACGGTCTTTGCGTTGGTCAGTTGCATTGCCTGCGCGTCTGTGGGCTTCGGCTTGTCGACGAGGCTTTGAGCGGCTTCAGCATTGCATAGCCCTGTGGCCGGCGCTATCGAAGATAGTGTCGGCGCGGCTTGAGGCAAGAGCTGATGCCAGTCCTGCAACAAGGACTAGGCTGAACATGGACGGCTTGAACATGTAGATCCCTACAGAGATTTACGGATTTATGTAGCAAATGCCTCGAGACCTTGTCGCCGCAGCAAAGACTTCCCTTGCTGCGTCGACGGCTGGCATTCTAAGGGACAAGTTGTATCGTTTCAGGAATAGGTGGCAATCTTCTGCAGGCGCCTTTGCCGCACCGAAGCAAACGACTATCTAAATTGTCCGACGGTGCGGGCGGGGTCACGAGAGATGTGCCACTGTCAGTGAGGGGGAAGTCGCTTGATCTCGATAGCGGTTAAGCTGCAAATACTGCGAGCCACGCGTTAACTCTCGATTTGCATTTGTTGAATATTCTTGTCACCAGCGCGAAAGGTTTGGTGTACGCGCGGTTTACTACCCTCTGACCTAGGCGCCCCACCGACTGAGCGCGCAGCCATTGCATTCGCTGAGAGCCGCGGAAAAGCGGAAAGCTCTTTGAGAAGAGTGGCAATGATAATCGGCATCGCATCGGGTTCCAAGGATTGTCCCGTCGATCAGCTTTCCGACTTTGGTGACACGTTTGGCACTTGCGACGAGTTCTGCCTCCACACGACTGGTCCGCCGAGGCAACGGCTCCGACAAAGCACGCCTACAAAACGGTGTCCGGCTCGCGCTGGCATCGGCCGTTATCTGACATTTTACAATACCGACGCTCGCATTCATCACTTGACCGGCCGACGCCGGATCAGGCCTTCTTTAACGTGCTGACACCAATTGTGGTCGCGGCTCTGGTGGACTGCCCACATGATCTAGGCTCTATGGGAGACACAGATCGCGGCCAGGTGCTCGCTGGCGGCCTTGCATCTTATGACCGTGGCGTTCGCGTCTGGGTGAGCATCGATAGAGGCTCAGCCCAAACAGCTTCGAAAGGCTTTCCTGGCCCATCTTGAAGCCGCGCCAAGCGATGTAGGGGGGCGCCACGCTCTGCCACGCGGAAAACGTCGCGACGATGATCCACAGTATGATCAGCACATCTGAAAAGACCTCTGCCCCACGTCATCACAATTTCCCCACCCATACGTCGCCGGTATCATGCGCAAAACGCCCTTGGTCGGCGATAGGCAAGGTGCTTGATGCGGCTCTGGATTCGCGACGGACAAGCTCCCATCTCTTTTGTTATCAACTCGATCAAGGAGGTCGCGATGCGGACCCACGCACACGATGTCGAATATCTTCTCACGGAAATTCTTGTGTCGGTTCGGCGACCAACCGGAACAGCAGTCGGCTGCGATTGTTGTCGGCTCTGTCGAGAGGCGACCGATTTCGATGAGGACGGGTGCGGCATCTGCCTCACTTGGTTGGAGTGCGACGACATCCTTTGGGAATGGAGGCGGATCGGATGCGCGGTGCAACCTAGCATGACAGGGTAGTTTTTCACGCGCTATTTCCGCTGCTTGATATGTGTCCCGGATACGCCTATATTTGCCTTCAACAAGGAGCGATGTGATGGCAGTCAATGAACGTGTCAAAAAGTACCGCGAGATTGGGGGAGCAGCCGATCTTGTGAGGGTGGAAGTTCTTGTCCCAAAGGCACGCAGAGACGAGATCGTTAAAGCTGCGGCAGAACTTCGTTCTGCGCACAGGGCTGAGAAGAGACGCCTTGTCGATTTTATCCAGAAAGCGTCCGAGCTTTACGGACTGAGGGTATTCGACAACATCGACATTGAAAAGTTGAGCGAACTTCCACCAAAGGCCCGCATCGTTGCCAATGCCCTAATGGAGCGTGGCGATGCGCGAGCTTATTCCATGGGGCGAAAAATGATCTCTTATCTTGAGGCAGTTCGCTGATGGCCCTGACGCAAATTCAGAAGGAGATCATGGCGTCCATCGCGGGCAATCGATCCGACAGCAGTTATGTCGCTGGTGGACTGGTTCTGAATATGGACTGGGCACGCCTCTCCGACGACATCGACATCTTCCACGATACGGACGAAGAGATCGGGACTTCCGCCGAGACCGACATTGCAAAATTGAAAGCTGAAGGTTTCAAAGTTTCCATTGAGGTCAACGCATACGGCTGCATTGAGGCCAGTGTCATCCGCGGCGGGGAGCGTACTCTGGTGCAATGGATGAGTGAGACTAGGACGCGGTTCTTCCCTCTTATACGGGATGAAGAATGGGGAGCACGTTTGCACCCCGCCGATCTCGCTGTGAACAAGGTGCTGGCGGCTGCGTTGCGGAGAAAGGCACGCGACTACGTCGATCTCGTAATGATCGAAAACCAGATGTGCCCGTTGGGGCCAGTGATCCTGGCAGCGGCCGGAAAACCCCCGCATTTCTCACCCTTGCGCATCGTCGACGAAATTCGACGCAAAGGGTTGTCTATTGCGAGCGACGACTACGCCACAGTGCGCGGTTTGCCGTCCGACTGGAGCGCTACCATGATCCGGGAAGAACTGATCACCGCACTGGATCGGGCGGAGAACTACCTTCGGAGGGCGCCAGGCGACCTTTCTGGGATATTGGCAACAGACTCCGCTGACATTCCACTAGAGGTGGAGGCTCTAGACGCCGATGGCGTAAGATACCGGAAAGCGACCTCAGAACCTGAGACCACGCCGGAGCTACCTGAAGTAGCCCCTGGATGGGGAAAATGATTCTGTCCAAGCACGATAGTTCGCCACTTTCTTTCGTCCCGGACGGTCGTCTTAGGCCTTGCTGCCCGATCTGAGGAAAAGTTGACTGACGATGGAGGCTGCTTAACCAAATCGCTCAGCTCGAAAGATCAATGGCACGTAGCTCATTGAGCCGTTGATCGTATACGGCGCTCGAGCACCTCGCGTCGCCTACTCGCTCTGCGTGAAACCCGGCTGTAAAACTCTGTGGCTCTTCAATGTTGAGCTATATGATCATCATCGATGAAGCGTCCGATCTGCCTTAGATACGCGACGATGTCGTGCCTCAGATGATCACGCTCACCGTACCGTTCGCAAATCTCGTGCACCTCATTGACGACCCGGTCGAAGTCCTCAATTGGCACATCCGCCTCTGCGAACACGTAGACATCATGACCAACAGCCATCAACGGCGTGCCGGTCGCAAGGATTGCATCGATGAATTCTGGGACCTCTGTCTTATGCATGGAAGTCTCGCCGCTTATGCCCGAAGGGTACCAACCGCCAAGAACAGCACAAGTTCCGAAAAATAAGGTAGTGACGACGGCAGGGTGCTGCCCACTAGCGGTAGCGAGATGATCGGCTCTTGAAGTTCAAATCTCCGGCGCAATATCAGTGTCATGAGAATTGAGCCGCCACCGCAGGAAGATCGTGCCGATCGCCAACTGACATGCAAGGACGCAATCCAGCGCGCATTTCAGGATCTCATTGAAGAGGCCGTGACCGCAGGATGGAGTGAGGCTGAATCTGTCGCTGCGATAATTGAGCTTTCCAAAAACCATATGCTTGCCAAGTCCGAGAACGACCGATTGAATGAAGCTCTCGCAGAGCTGACAGGCAGGCGCCCATGCGGGCCTTTGAAACCATTTTGATAATCGGCGCGCTGGCTTTCGCAGTTTTCTGGTGAGGTGCCATGGTTTTGGAGTTGGTCACCTACATCTCTTGACCTTGCAGTTCGACGACGGCGGAGAACACATGTGCAACCTCTATAATGTGACGACGAACCAGGAGGCGATCCGTGCCAACGCCCGCACCATGTCCGATCTGATGGGAAACATGGAACCATCGCTTAACGTCCATCCTGACTACCCTGCGCCGATCGTCAGGAATAATGACGACGTTCGTGAGCTTGCAGCCGTGCGTTGGGGTCTGCCTTGCTCGCAATTCGCATTGATGCAGGCCGCAAAGAAGCGCGCCGCCAAGCGCGAGGAAAAGGGGAAAGCCGGTCGAGTTTGCCGAGCTGCTGAAGATTGAGCCCGATCGCGGCACCACCAATGTGCGCAAGACCGACAGTAAGCACTGGACGCGGTGGCTCGGCGTTGAAAATCGTTGCGTCGTTCCCGTCACCAGGTTCGCCGAGCCAAACCCGGGCAACAAGACCGCCGACGGACGAACGCCGAATGCCTGGTTCGCGCGTGATGCGCAGCAGAGCCTCATGTTCTTTGCCGGCATCTGGGTGCCGCAATGGACTAGCGTGAGAAAGATCAAGGATGGCCTGACAACGATCGACCTCTTCGCCTTCCTGACGACAGAGCCAAACGGCGTCGTCGGCCCGATCCACGAAAAGGCGATGCCGGTCCTGCTGACGGAACCCGACGAAGTCGAAATGTGGATGACGGCGTCCTGGTCAGAGGCACGGGCTCTGCAGCGGCCGCTTTCCGATGACAAACTTGTCCTGCTGCCAGACGGCACGACGTGAGCGGGTCAACGCTCAGATGGGCTAGGTCAAATTTCAGACTCCAACCCGCCCGAAATCTGTTGTATGACTCACGGCGAAGATGGAGGTCGCCATGTCAACAGAACAACTTCCTTTATCCCCTGCCAATCTCGCCGTTCGTGCCCTTTCCCACATTGAGCGCGAGAGTCCGCTCGCCCCAGATCAGTTGGAAAATGCTCGCGAACTCATAATCGAGTTCGTCAGTTCAGGTGTCACCGACATAGAGGAGCTTGTCGAACTCACACGCATGGCGGAAGGCAAGCAGTATCTTCCTGGTGGAAAGTTCTCTTATGGAAGACAAGCGCCGGGCTGCGGGTCTGAGTAGGTTGAGATTCTTGACGTCACCATGGAACCAACCTTGGGGAATGCGCGTTCGAAGCGCGTTATGTTTCCCCGACATAACTCCCATCACGAACTGACCCCCGCCTTTGGGGGTCTTTTTTTTGCTCATGGCAGCACGAGTCATGACCAACACGCGATCTCAAAATGCCACGGCAGCAACGGAATTCCGTTAAATCATAAACATGATGAAAAGAATCATGTTTAAACTTGACTCCAACGTTCATGTTAAATACGACCGCCTTGCTACTAATTTTGAGGGGTCAAATCATGAAATTCCGGGGTCGAGCGACGCCTTGCGCGTCATTGCAGCACCGTGTCCAAATGCTGGCCGCAAGCGCTGCCTTTGTTGCCGTTTGCTTACCAACACCGGTTCTGGCCGAGGACACCGTCCTTGACCAGATCGTCGTCTCGACGCGCTCGGACAAGAAGCTTCTGGACGTGCCGCAGAACATCACCGTCGTAACCCGCGAGGAACTGCAGGACTATAACGTCCGTGACATCCAGGATCTCGTGCGCCGCGAACCCGGCGTTTCCGTCGCCCGTCCAACCTCCATCACCAATCCCTGGGGACAGCTCAGCAGCTTTACCATCCGTGGCATGGGCGGCAATCGTGTGCTGACGATGGTCGATGGCTCCCGTGTCCAGGAACTGATCACCGATGGTAGCCGCGACTTCTTCGACATGGGCAATTTCAAGTCGGTCGAGATCGTGCGCGGGCCGAACTCGGTGCTCTGGGGTGCGGATGCACTTGGCGGCTCGGTGATGTTCCGAACCCTTGATCCATCCGACCTGCTTGCAGACACGGACAAACCCTGGGCGCTTGAGCTGAAGAGCAGCTATGACAGCTTCGACAACAGTTGGAAGAAGCAGATCACCGGCGCCTATGATTTCGGTGATATCCAGGTTCTGGGCAGCTATGGCCATACATCTGCAAGCGAGGCAGAACTGAGCAACGCTAGAGCCGACGGCGGCATCTGGGGATGCACGCGACTGAACTTCGGCTGCGATCAGCTCTTTCCCGCCGACACCGATGTCGACAATGCCCTACTGAAGATGGTCTGGACACCGGACGCGCAGAATACGGTCAAGCTGACCGGAGAACTGTTCGGCCGCGCGACCGAGGTTCTGCAGCTCTACGACATGAGCGCCTCGACCACCGGCATTCCCACAACGACGTCCTATGTCAACGACCCCTATGTCCGCGACCTCGACATGAGCCGCAAGCGCATCGCTCTCGAGCATGAGTGGTTGGCCGATCTGCCGTGGCTCGACAGCCTGAACTGGCGCCTGTCGTACTCGCCTCAGGAACGCACCACCGACAGCAATCAGCGGCGCGTCTATTCGAACCGGATCCAGCTGCACAATCAATACCGCGACTACAGCGAAACCTTCTTCGAAGGCGACATCCAGATGACGTCGAGCTTTGACCTCGGCCCAACCCATCATACGTTAACCTATGGCTTCGACGGCGACCGGACCCAGGGTGACTACGAGGGAACCAACACCACCTACAATGCCCTGACCGGGGTAACCACGATCGCCACAAACCAGGGGTTCAGCTTTCCCAGGGTGGAGACCCAGCGCGCGGATATCTACCTGCAGGATGAGATTGCGCTGCTCGATGATCGCCTGACGCTGACGCCCGGCGTGCGCCTCGCAACCTACTCCATCGATCCGACAGGCGACGCCAGCTATCCTGGCCTGCCAGGCTATGCTCCGGCGAAGCAGGAAAGCACCGAACTGCTCAAGGCGTTCAGCGCAGTCTACAAGCTCGACGAGGTTTATTCGGTCTATGCCTCCTACGGCGAAGGCTTCAAGATGCCGACCTCGGCACAGCTCTTCCAGTCGAGCACAGATCCGTTCAGTGGCAGCTCGATCATCCCGAACCCGGAGCTTCGGCCGGAATCCGTTCAGAGCTATGAAATCGGCCTGCGCGGCGAATACGAGCAAGGCTTCTTCAGCGTCAACACCTTCTATGCCGACTACCACGATTTCATCCGCAGCCTGCAGGAAACCACCGTCCTTAATGGATCCGGGACGCCAGTCACGGCCTATACGTCCAACAATGTCGAGGATGTGCAACTCTGGGGCGTCGAATTCAGTGGGGAATATGAAGTCCTCGACTTCACCACGCTCTCAGCCAACCTGAGCTGGAGCAAGGGACGCCAGAAAGTAAATGCCGCGTCTGCGACAACCGCGTTCGATGGGGCAGCACCGTTTACGGCGGTGCTGGGCGTCAAGCACGAGCTGCCGGACTACAATCTGCAGTTTGAACTCTTCGGCACCTTTGCTGCCGGTCGCACGGAGGCCAGCAGTGCGGCCTACTACCTGCCTTCCGGCTATGCCGTCTTCGACGCATACGCCAAGTGGGAACCGAAGAAAAATGTCGAGGTGACGTTCGGCATCGAGAACATCTTCGATCGTCGATATTTCCCCAACACCCTCACGGGCTTCAACACTGTTGCGAGCTCTACCGCCGTCGCCAACGTCAATCCGCTGGAATTGCAAACCGGTGCGGGACGGACCTTCAAGATTGGTGCCACGGTAAAATTCTGAGCCAACGAGGTGCCGGCTCAGCCGGCACCTTTCTCAGCGGGAACATCATGTTGACCCTTATTCGACAATTCAAGCGGCTTATCGCCATCTGCGTTTCGGCACCCGGAGGACGGTTCAATCTGCTCCTCTATGGGCTCGCAGTCGCGCTCAATCTCGGCAGCGTTTATGCCGCTGTTCGTCTGGTACAATGGACCGGCGAATTCTATTCCGCGATCGAAAAGGTCAACGGTCCGGAAGTCCTGCGGCAGATCGGCATCTTCGCAGTAATTATAGCCGCCAATTCGGCTCGCGGCCTCTCCTATGAATATCTGCGCAAGGTGCTGGAAATCCGTTTGCGCCGGGCGCTGACCGACCATGCACTGCTGCTCTGGACCCGCAACAAGGCCTTCTGGCACATGGCAGCCGATCCAGTCGACCGGATCGACAATCCTGATCAGCGCATCGCCGAGGATTGTCGCCTGTTCGCGCGCGGCCTGCTTGGAGAGACGCTCGACCTGATTGGCGAGATCGTTGGGCTGTTTTCCTATCTCGCCGTTCTCTGGGGTCTGTCGAACTTCGCCCTGTCGCTGGCACCGATCGGCATCGATCTCGAACTGCCGCGCTACATGGTCTGGGCCGCTTTCCTCTATGTCGCAATCAGCAGTCTCGTCACCCATCTGCTTGGCAAGCCCCTGAAGGGCGTTCTGGCCGAGCAGCAGCATCGGGAGGCCAGCTTCCGCTTCAGCATGGCTCGGTGGCGCACCGCGTTTGACGAGGTCGCCCTGTCCAACGGCGAAGAGGCGGAAAAGCGGCAGTTCCGCCAACGCTTCGATGATCTCGCAGAAAACTGGAAGAGGCTGATCCGTGCTGAACTCGTGCTCGGAAGCTTCACGTTCCCGTTCCGGCATTCCGTGCTGCGCATACCGCTGTTCGTCGCGCTGCCGGGCTATCTGGCAGGCCATGTCGCCTTCGGTGGCCTGATGCAGTTGAGCATGGCATTTTCGCAGGTCGTGACGACGCTGTCGTGGTTCATCTTTTCCTATCGAGATCTTGCGGAACTGGTTGCCACGGCATCGCGACTGGATGGGTTCCTGCAGGCGGCAGAGCGACATGGTAGCCACAGACCCGTCGTTGCGCGATCACTACAGGAGACCGGTGCGTGCCTTCGCCACGTCGAGGTCATGGCGTCGGACGGCCGGACGCTACTCCGTTTGCCGGACATCACGCTGACGCCAGGCGACACCCTGTTGCTTAGAGGACGTTCAGGGGTCGGCAAGACGACGCTGGTCAAGGCACTGGCTGGTTTCTGGCCACACGGTGCCGGTAATCTGGCTATTCCAGACAGCGAGCCGTTCTTCCTGCCACAGAAAGCCTACTTCCCACTGGGATCGCTTGCTGCGGCTGCGGCTTATCCTGCACGGGTCGAAGATTTCGACACGCATGCCGTCGAGGTCGCTTTGACAGATGTCGGGCTCGCCCACCTGATGCACAAGCACCAAGCTGCATCAGATCGAGACCTGGCAAGGCTTTCCGGTGGTGAACTGCAAAGACTGGCCCTTGCAAGGCTTCTGCTGCACCGTCCCCGGTTTGCGGTTCTCGATGAAGCAACGAGTTCGCTCGACCAGGTGGCAGAGACATCGCTGCTGCAGACGATCCGCAGCCGGCTGCCCGACACCATCCTCATTCTGATCGCGCACAGACTGCCGCAGTCGCTGCAAAACTTCAAGATCCACGATCTCGACCTGCAGCCAGCACTTCTTTCCGCCTCCCGCTGAGAGAGGCCAATTTCAATCCTGTTTCGACAAATGGAAAACCAATGACTGACATCGAACCACAATCCCGTCACCGCCTCGAAGCACGAGCCTCCGATATCATCCAGCGACTGCCAGCCATGGGCAAGCTGATGATCATCGGCAAAGGCAAAGGTGCGACCCATGAACGGATCGGCACGGTCGAAACTGTGACGGAGGTCAGCGGCAAGCTCGTCTGTGGTGGAATACATCACAAGTCCCGCATGGATCCGAACCTCATCGCCGACGTCATTTTCGACATTTCCAGCATCATGCAAAATCAAGTTTATCCGCGGCTCGATTTCCGCAAGGCCGATGACACGACCCTGTTTGCAGTGGTCGGCTTCGAGGGGCTGGAAAAGTTTGAGACGGCCTTGGCGGATATCGGCCGCAGCACAGACCCTTCGACCCGCGATATGAGCAGGCCGCAACGCCCGGAACTCGACCCCGCCGATCCAGGAATCGCTCCCCTCAGCCAAGCACTGGAAGCGGCCGCTCCGGTCACGTTGCGCTATGACGAGCCGGGCTTCAGCCAGAGCTGGACCGGGATCATCTCGAAAGTGAGCCCGGGCATGGGCTTCATCAATGTGATGACCGAAGACTTCCACCTGCATCTTCTCGGCGGCACGGTGGTGCATTGGACAAAGGAGGAGACAGCGGATTCAGGGCAACGTCTCTCAGCCGTCAATTCAGAAGGTGAGCCGATCGGGTTGACCCTCATCCTGTCCGATGCACAGTCAAACGCCGCGGGAAACTGAAAGCATGCAGATTGAGCACCGACCCGGCACGTGGCTCGACGGCGTCACCGGATCAACCGTCAGCCATCAGGCTCTGATGGCGCAGATGGCTCGCAAGCGGGTCGTGTTGCTCGGCGAGACACATGACAGGTATGACATTCACCGCTGGCAACTGCATGTGATTGCGGCTCTGCATGCGCTGCGTAAAAAGGTCGTTGTGGGCTTTGAAATGTTCCCGCAACGTGTCCAGCCTGCCCTGGACCGATGGACAGAGGGGAGTTTGGACACAGAGGACTTTCTCTCTCAGTCAGAGTGGAAAACAGTTTGGGGCTTTCCAGCCGAACTTTACCTGCCCATCTTCCACTATTGCAGGCAATTCAGAGTGCCGATGAAGGCGCTCAATTGCCGCCGAGCCCTGGTAACAGAGGTTGGAAAACTGGGATGGGACGCCATTCCGGTCAGCGATCGGGACGGATTGACCCCAGCCCTGACGGCATCCGCGGCCTACCGGCAGTATCTGTTCGACATCACCGGCGGCGCCAGGTCTGATCGAACTGCAAAGGAAGCGCAGGACCCGGAATTCGATCGTTTCGTGCGTGGCCAGCAAACCTGGGACAGAGCGTTTGCCTGCAACATCGCGCATGCCCTTGAAGAGACGCCCGACGCCCTTGTCGTCGGCGTGATCGGCAGGGGGCATCTCGAATACGGTCACGGCACGCCATGGCAGCTTGGCGATCTCGGCGTCGATGATGTCGCCGTTCTATTGCCGGAAGATGAGCCTTCATTCGACCTCGGCCATCGCCGTGGTGTCGCCAACGCCGTGTTTCGCCTGGATACGAAGATCGATTCCACCTGAGACTTCGGACAATTGAAGGTGAGTACTGAGCCATCAGTCGCTCAGGCCGTGCGCTTCCAAGTTCCGTCGAAGTATTGCATCCGTCTGGGTCTTATTCGGCAAGGGCAGGCAAAAAACTGGACTGAATTTCGGTGACTGTTTTGCCTACGCTCTCGCCACAGGTTTCGACGAGCTGTTGCTATTCGAGGGCAACCACTTCACAGAGGCGGACATTCTTTCGGAAAGCAATGACGCCGGAATTGGTACGATGGGTGGGGGCTGACGCGTTGACTGGTGCGTTGGCGGCCTGGAAGCGGCTCCGTTTTCGGTTCGATCGAGTCATCGACAACAAGAATCGTCTTGTAGGAGCGGGTCCCAGCCGTATGCCGCCCGAGTCCCCGCGCCAAGATTAGAGTTTTTTCATCCAGCTGAGCCCATCGTGCGTACCACCGGCCGGACGATATTCGCAGCCGATGTAGCCTCGGTAGCCGATCGCGTCGATCTCCGCGAAGATCCTGCGGTCGTCGAGTTCGCCAGTCAGCGGCTCGTGGCGCTCGGGCACCGAGGCGATCTGGATATGGCCGATGATCGGTATCATCTGCCGGAGTGCCATGATCACGTCGCCATGCAGGATCTGCCGATGATAGATGTCGAATTGCAATTTTACATGGGCCGCATTGGTCTCATTGAGGACGTCGACCGCACGGTTGAAGTCATTGAGGAAGTAGCCCGGCATGTCGCGACCATTGATCGGCTCGATGACGAGACCAATGCCGGCTTCGCCGGTCCGCTCAGTGGCGCGCTTGAGGTTTCCGCGATAGGCTTTGATCGCTTCAGGATCGGTCGCCGGCGCCAGTCCCGCCATCATGTGTAAGAGCGGCGTCCCGATCACCTTGGCATAGGCGATGGCCGTGTCCAGGGCTTCGGCAAAATCGGCCTCACGACCGGGCAGTGCGGCCATACCGCGCTCGCCTGCATCCCAGTCGCCGGCAGGCATGTTGAAGAGCGCCTGGGCGAGGCCCGCCGCCCGCAGACGCTCGGCGACAACCTCGGCCGGATGGTCATAGGGAAAGAGATACTCGACCGCAGTGAAGCCGCAGTCCGCCGCCGCCGCGAAGCGGTCGAGGAAGGGCACTTCGTTGAACATCATAGAAAGATTGGCGGCAAATTTCGGCATGTCAGTCCTCTTCTTCCATGCCGGGCAGCTTGAGGCCGGCGATCTTCGCGAGCAGGCGAGCAACCGAGCTGTCGTCGTCGCGGCCCATGCCGGCGGCTTCAGTCATGATGAAGAGTTGCAGGGCGGCACTTGCAATCGGCAAGGGGAACTTCGTCTGGCGACCGATATCGGAGACGATCCCGAGATCCTTGGTGAATATCGCGACCGCACTGTGGGGGGTGTAATCGCCTTCCAGCACATGCGGGATCCGGTTTTCGAACATCCAGCTATTGCCGGCCGATTTGGTAATCACGTCGAAGACCCTGGATATGTCGAGGTCGAGGCTCTTTGCAAAGGTGATCGCCTCGCAGGCCGCGGCGATGTGCACCCCCGCCAGCAACTGATTGACGATCTTGAACGAAGAACCGATGCCCGGCTGGTCGCCGAGTTCGTAGACCGTGCCAGCCATGGCATCAAGTGCCGGTCGTGCCGCAGCAAAGGCGGCTGATGAGCCGGAGGCCATGAAAGTCAGCTGGCCGGTTTCGGCCTTCTTCGAGCCGCCGCTGATCGGACCGTCGACATAAAGCAGACCTGCTTGCTCGACGCGGGCGGCAAAGCGCTTAGCCTCGGACGGAGAGATGGTGGCGCAGGCGATGACCACACTGCCGGGCTTCATGGCCGATACGACACCGTTTTCACCAAACAGCACGGTCTCCGTCTGTGCCGCATTGACCACGACGACGACGGCAATGTCCGCCCCGGCTGCCGCATCGGCCGGGCTTTTGGCAGCGCCGCCGCCAGCGGTTTCAAGCGCGGTGAGGGCATCGGCACTGATGTCGAAGCCACGCACCGCAAGATCGGCGCGCACCAGAGAGCGAGCCATGCCGAGGCCCATGGAGCCGAGGCCGACGACGGCGACGGACGGAAGGTGAGACATCAGCGGAAGCTCCTTTTGTAGCCACGGATCAAAAGCATGGCCAGAATGATGACACCGAAGACGATCTGCCGGAAGGCTTCCGGCATCTGCAGTACAGAGAGGATCGAGGACAGAAGCGTAATGAAGATGGCGCCGACGATCGTGCCGCCGTAACCACCCTGGCCCCCCATGATCGACGTGCCCCCGATAACCACGGCGGTGATAACCGGCAGCATATAGGGATCGCCCATGCCCTGATAGGCCTGGTTGGCATAGCCGGCGAGCAGGATGGCGCCGATGGCAGTAAAGACGCCTGCAATGACGAAGGTGAGCGTGGTGACAAGTCGAACCCGGATTCCGGAGAGATAGACGGCCTTCTCCGAATTGCCTATGGCAATCAAGTATTTGCCATAGACGGTCCGGTGCAGCAGGTAAAACATGGCCGCCATCACCACCAGCCAGAACAGGAAGGTGTTGGGGATGCCGAGACTCCGCTCAAGCGACAGCGTGATCGAAAGTGGCGGGGCCATGCCACGCGGCTTGAAGCCCCCGGTGAAGAAGACGACTGATCCGATCAGCATCGAGTTCATCGCCAGTGTCCAGACCATCGACGGCAGGCGCAGGAATGCGACACCGATGCCGTTCACCAGGCCGATCAGGGCGCCGGTGGCTAATCCAATCGGAATGGCAAAAGCCGCCAGCGTTGGATCCTGGGAGCCAGCGATCGTGGTGGTGACGATAGCGATTGCCGTGATTGCGGCCGGCACCGACAGGTCGATATGACCGAGCAGGATGACCAGCGTGGCGCCGGCCGCAATGATCCCGAGGAAGGAGGCAATTTGCAATTGCTGCAGCAGATAGCCCGCCGTCAGAAATGTCGGCAGAATGGTCCCGCCAGCTGCCAGTAGCAGACCGCAGCCGATTGCAACAATGAGAACGGCGGGATCAATGGGAAGGCTCGGCCGCGATGGGCCCGGTATCGCACGGTCTGTCATTGGGCGAACAACTTCAGTTTGTTGCGGACGCGCAGCACGCCGACGGAGCCGAAGGCAATCGCAAGCGCCAGAATCAGGCCCTCGAAGAAGGGCTGGGCGAGGGGAGGAAGGCCGGAGAAGAACATCAGCGAGGCGACGGTCTTCAGAAGCATGGCACCGACGGCAACGCCGATCGCCGTGCCGATGCCGCCCGCAAGCGACACGCCGCCAAGCACGATCGCTGCAATCGAGTTCAGCGTGTAGGTCGGGCCGATGCCGGCATCTCCGGTCATCGTGACCATCGAGACATAGAGCCCCGCCATGCCGGCCATAAGACCGCCCAGCACATGGGCGGAGATGCGCATCGCTGTTGTGTTGATGCCGGTGAGCTGGGCAGAATGCTCATTTGCTCCAAGCGCCTTCAGCGCCATGCCGAAACTCGTCTTGCGCAGCACGATGGTGATCACGAGCACGGTGGCAAAAATCAACAGCAGCGAGGTCGGGATAGGACCGATCGCGTAGGTGAAGGCATCGGAAAGCTCGGAGTTTACACCGCCGCCCGGTGTGGGCCTGAGGTAAAGCGCGATGCCCGAATAGATGGCACCAGTGGCCAGCGTCGCGACGATGGGCGGGACATTGCCGAAGCAGACGAAGAGGCCCGTGAACAATCCGCAGGCCATGCCGACCAACAGAACGGCAGTCATGCCGAAAACAAGCGATCCACCATCGCCAGCGAGTACGAAAGAAGCGGTGACATTGGTGAGAGCCACGACCGCACCAACCGAGAGGTCGATGCCGCGTACCAGGACCACGAAGAACTGGGCGAAGGCAGCAAACACGAGGAGCGCCGACTGGTTGGACCAGATCGTCAGTACATAGGTGGAGAGCCCCCGCGGATGCGTGGCGATGTAGAGCACGAAGAGTGCAACGAAGGCGATGGTTGGGATCATGACGCGTAGGTTGCGTCGGATGTAGAGCGCGGTCATTGCACGGTCTCCGGCGCTGGTGTGGTAGTGGTGAGACCCATGGCGGCTGAAATCAGGTCTTCAGGCGTCAGCGTGTCTCCGCTGAGTTCTCGCGCGATGCGGCCCCGATAGAAGACCGCGACCCGGTCGCAGAGATGCACGAGCTCTTCGTAGTCCGTCGACTGCATGACGATCGCGATACCCTGTCCGGCAAGGTCGGTAAGCAAGCGGTAGATCTGCGCCTTGGTCTTCACGTCGATGCCGCGGGTGGGATCCAGCAGCAGCAGGCAGCGTGGGCCGAGCGCCAGCCATTTGGCAAGCAGCACCTTCTGCTGGTTGCCACCCGACAGTGACATAACCGGATCGGAGAGCTGGCCATAGGTCAGCTCGAGGCGTTCGAGAAGGGCGAGGCAGCGGGCATCAAGCGCTTCGCTGTCGTGGTGAAGCCCGATACCGGCAAGCCGCATGTTGTCTGATATCGATAGCGGCTGGATCATGCCCTCGGTCTTGCGGTCTTCGGGAACCAGCGCGATGCCAATCTCCGGTGACTTCGACCGATGCGGCGAGCGGCGCTCATAGGCTTTGCCGGAAAGCTCGATCGACCCGCTGACGCTCGAGAGTGTGCCGAAGATCGCTTCGAGAACGCGCTGCTGGCCCTGACCTTCCAGGCCGCCGAGACCATAGATTTCGCCCGGGCGTACCGTGAAGCCGACATCGAAGAGTTCACCGGGAAAGGACAAGTGCTTGATGGAAAGAAGCGGCGCAACATTTGCGGGCACAGCCGAACGCGGTGGCGGGAAAAGCCGGTCCATGGTCTCGCCGATCATCAGCGACACAATGCTCTGGTTGTCGATCGTGCCTGCCGGGAAGGTGCGAACATGCTGTCCGGCGCGAAAGACCGAGATCGTGTCGGCGAGCGCTTCGACCTCGTGGAACCGATGAGAAATGAAGAGGATACAGCAGCCTTCGTCGCGCAGTTTCCGGATGACGGTGAACACTTTTTCGACGGCGGAGGCGCCGAGTGCGGAGGTGGCTTCATCGAGGATGAGAAGACGCGGTTTCTGATAGAGCGCCTTGGCGATTTCCACCCGCTGCCGGTCTGCGAGAGAGAGTTCTTCGACGGGTGTGTCGAGAGAAATGCTCTCGGCACCGATCAGATCGAGGGCGGCACGGGCTTCTTCATAGGCTTTGGTGAGCATGAAGCCGAACCGGGTCTGGGGGCGGGCGAGCGTGATGTTGTCGCCGACGGAGAGTGTCGGCAACAGTGAAAGCTCCTGGAACATGCAGACGATGCCGGCGGCCGAGGCCTGGCGCGTACTAGAAAACCTTATGGTACGGCCTTCGAACCGGATCTCGCCGGTGGTCGGCTGGATGGCTCCGGAGAGCAGTTTCATCAGGGTCGATTTTCCGGCGCCGTTTTCGCCGAGTATGGCGTGCACGGAGCCCGGGCGGGCGGAAAAGTCGATCGTCTTCAAGGCCTGGATCGGCCCATAGGACTTCGAAATCCCCGAAAGCTCGATGAGCGGAGCTGTCGTCATTGGCATGTCCTGGATATGGGTCGGACGGCGGCGCCTTAAGAGGTCAGGAACCGCCGTCCAGCCGGGAGGATCAGGTATTGTCCGGGGTCTGGCCGAGCAGTTCTTCGGGGGTGAATACCGGGAAGCAGTTCGGGTAGCCTGTCGCTGTGTAGAAGGTATCCGGCAGGTTCGGGAAGTAGTCCGTTCCTTCCTTCAGCTCTGCACTGTCCTTGTTCGGGATCGGCAGGAAGACCGTCTGCGGCAGGCTGTTGCCTTCGAGCAGCGACACGGCAGCTTCGAGTGCCACGGCCGACATGACAGGTGCCTGTGCGGCGGTAACGCCCGGATAATTGCCTTCGGAGATCAGCTTGCGGGCGCCGTTGCCGGCATCGCCACCGATCGGAACGACCGGGTGACCGGCATTCTTCATCGCATTGAGCGCGCCGATCGTGCCTTCCTGAACCATGACGCCGTCAAAATTGCCGTTGGTGGCTATGGCGTCGGCGGTCACCTTCTGGACGGTGCCGGCATCCCAGTTACCGACCACCTGGACGACCTTCAGACCCGGGTGCTTGTCGAGCACAGAGCGCATGCCGAGATGATTGTCACGGTCGGTCGCATTGCCTGGCAGCCCGGAGACTTCGAGCACGCTGCCTTCCACCTTGCCTTTGGCCTTTTCGATTTCACGCACGACGGCTTCGGCCTTCATCGCGCCGAGTTCGAACTGGTTCTCGTTCACCTGCACGATTGCATCGGTATCGAGCACGTTATCGAAGGGCACGAGCACCGTGCCAGCCTGTTCGGCCCGCTTGATGACGGAGGAAAACGCGGTCGGATTGACGGCGATGAAGGTGATCGCGTCGTAGCCGGCGGCGATGAAGTTGTCGATCGCTGCAATCTGGGCAGCGCTGTCATTGCCGACGGAGACGACGGTGAATTCGGATAGCTTCGCTTTGTTTTCTGCACGGGCCGCCCAGGCCTTAGCACCCTGGATGGCGGTCACGCGCCAGTCATTGCCTGCAAAGCCGTTGACGAAGGCAACCTTGTAGGGGCCGTCGCGCTTTTCGTACTTTATGACCTTGGCATTGTCGGGTGCTGCAGAGAAGCACTCCGGACGATAGGTATCCTCAGCGCGGACGACCGAGGTGAAACTGAAGGCGCAGAGCATCGCGGCCGACGCGGCAAGCGCGGCCTTGTTAAAGGTTCTCACGTTGAACTCCTCCCGAAGTGGTAATCTCCCAGAAAGCACTGATCTCAGCGCTAACATAATTTTTTAAGCACATCCTCTAGCCACGTTCAAGCAAATTATGTTAGCGCTGAGATAAAGTGTATGACATGGTCCTGGCTTGCCGGATCATGCGTCGCGGTGTCGTCTGCTGAGGCTACGCGGCGAAATGGAGAGACAACTTATGCAACCGGAAACACCGACGCTGACCCATGTGGCTCGCCTGGCGAATGTCAGCGAGAACACGGTGTCGCGCGTTATCCGCAACAAGGGTCCGATTGCGGACAAGACCCGCAAGCGTGTCCTCGATGCCATTGATACGCTAGGCTACGTACCCAATCGTGCAGCCGGTTCACTTGCATCCTCAGCTTCACTGATCATCGGTGTGATCCTGCCTTCGCTCTCCAACATCGTCTTTCCGGAGGTCCTGCGCGGCATTCACGCCGGACTGGCCGATACCCCCTACCAGCCGATGATCGGCGTCACAGATTATGACCTCGGCAAGGAGCAGCAACTCGTCTCCTCTCTGCTCGCCTGGCAGCCGACGGCCCTGATCACCACCGGTTTCGAGCATACCGATGCCGCGCGCCGTATGCTGGAAAACAGCCGTATCCGGGTTGCAGAGCTTATGGATATCGATGACACGCCGATCGATCTGGCCGTTGGCCTTTCCCATCGTCGGGCCGGTCGCGCGGCGGCCGAGCATCTCGTGCGTCGCGGGTACAGCCGGATCGGCTACGTCGGTCACGACTGGACCGCAGACCGCCGTGCCCGGGCCCGCTATGACGGGCTGTGCGAAGCGCTCTCAGAGGCCGGCTTGTCGCTTTCGGTTGAAAAGCGGCATGACGGTCCAAGCTCGACGATGGCCGGCCGCGACACACTGGCTGTGCTGCTCGCCGATGGCGCGATTGCCGATGCGGTCGTCTTCTCCAACGACGACATGGCGGTCGGCGGATTTATGCATTGCCTTGCTGCCGCAATCCCAGTGCCCGAGCGCCTTGCCCTCTTCGGCTTCAACGGGCTGGAGATCGGCCAGGCACTACCGATGCCGTTGTCGACAGTGCGTTCGAACCGCTTCCTCATCGGCAAGACGGCGGTCGAAGCGCTCCTGTCGCGGGCCGAGCGTCCGGACACGCCTGCGGTCATCGACACCGGATTTGCCATCATCGACGGCGCGACGGCCTGAACGCGCGCCTCTTTTATCGGAGACTGAAATGCTGCTAGGCGCGATCGCCGACGACCTGACCGGAGCCACCGACCTCGCGCTGATGCTGTCGCGGGAAGGCATGCGGACCATCCAGACGATCGGCATTCCCAAGGCCGGCCTTGATCTCGCAGACGCCGAAGCCGTAGTCGTGGCGCTGAAGTCCCGCACCAACCCGGCATCTGAAGCCGTCGCCATGTCGCTCGAGGCGCTCGCCTTCCTGCAGGCGGAGGGTGCCCGGCAATTCATGTTCAAATATTGCTCGACGTTCGATTCCAGTCCTGACGGCAACATTGGCCCCGTCACCGAGGCGCTGATGCAGGCGCTCGGCACGGATCTGACGATCGTCTGTCCCGCCTTTCCAGCCAATGGCCGCACCATCTACAAGGGCCACCTCTTCGTCGGCGACCAGTTGTTGTCCGATAGTCCCATGCGCAACCATCCACTGACCCCGATGACCGACAGCTCGTTGGTCCGACTGATGGCCGGCCAATCGCAGCTGAAGGTGGGTCTGGTGACCCGCGAGACGGTGGCTCAGGGAGCATATGCAGTTACCCAAGCCTTCGAGACGGCTCGCGCGAAGGGAGAACAGGTGCTGGTCGTTGATGCATTGACCGATGCAGACCTCAGGGTGATCGGCGAGGCAGTTGCCGGACTGGGCCTGATCACCGGCGGTTCCGGGATCGCGCTCGGCTTGCCAGAGAATTTCCGCCGTGTCGGTTTGATGCGACCGTCCGGCGATCGAGCCGCCTTTTCCGCTCCGGCCGGGCGGTCGATGATCCTTGCCGGGTCCTGCTCTGAGGCGACCCGCGGCCAGATCAAGACCGCGGTTGCGGCCGGCGCCCCCGCACTCAAGCTCGACCCGCTGGCCATCGCCGAAGGCCGCTTTCTTGTCGAGGACGCCCTGTCCTGGGCGCTGTCCTGGGCGCTGTCCGGGGCCTTCTCCAGCACCTTGTCCCAGCGGGCACCGGTACCACTGATCTACTCGAGTGCAGAACCGGACGAGGTCAAGGCCGCCCAGTTGGCCCTCGGGCGCGAACGGGCCGGATCGCTGATCGAGAACTTCCTCGCCGAAACAGCACTTGGCCTGCGGGCCTCAGGCGTCCGCCGGCTGATCGTCGCCGGTGGCGAGACCTCAGGTGCAGTGGTCGGGGCGCTGGCGCCCGATGCTCTTTTCATCGGTCCGGAGATCGATCCCGGCGTGCCATGGACGCTGACGCTCGGGCAGACGGAGCAGATGGCGCTGGCGCTCAAGTCCGGCAATTTCGGCGCACCCGATTTCTTCCTTAAGGCCTGGGACCTCCTGCCATGACATCAATTCTTTCCGAAGAAACCCGTCTGCGCGACGAGATCGCCGAGGTCGGCAAATCTCTCTTTGATCGCTGCTTCACCTTCGGCTCGACCGGCAATATTAGCGCGCGGCTGTCGAATGGCGAGATGCTGATGACGCCGACCAATGCTTCGATGGGGTCCCTCGACCCGGCGCGACTGTCAAAATTCTCCGCAGAGGGCGTCCATGTCGGCGGCGACAAGCCGACCAAGGAAGCATTTCTCCATCAGTGTATGTACTGCGCGCGGGAAACATCGGGCGCGGTCGTGCATCTGCATTCGACCCATGCGGTTGCAGTGAGCATCCTTGACGGGCTGGATCCCGACGACGTTTTGCCGCCGCTCACGGCCTACTACGTCATGCGGGTCGGGCGCTTGCCGCTTGCCCCATATTTCCCCCCAGGTGACGCAGCGCTTGCCCAAGCCGTTCGCGAAAGGGCTGCGCAAAGCCATGCGGTACTTTTGGCGAACCACGGACCCGTCGTTGCGGGCAAGACGTTGAAAGAGGCCCAATATGCGATGGAGGAGCTGGAGGAGACCGCCAAGCTCTTCCTGATGCTGCGAGGCGAGCGCCTAAGGCCGTTGACCTCTGAGCAGGTCGACGCTTTGCGCTCGGCACAGAGCGGTCTGCCATCACGCTAGAGCGCGTGGTTCGTCCTCACGAGCATTTCACCTCATGAGGACCCTGCCACTGGTCATTCGGATGGGATTGATCACACCATCCCGAGGTCGTCGAAGGACGCGTGCAGCGCCCTGTCGGCCGGCGACAGGCGTTCTGCCGCGAAATTGTGCTGATGCCAGTAAGGGTAGATGTAAGCCGGACGGCTGACGACATTCAACCGGGACAACTCGGCCTCGGTTAGCGTCAGAGTGCTCGACGCTATATTGTCTTGAAACTGGCTTTCGCTGAGGCCGCCGACTACGAGTGTTGCAATCGCGGGACGCGAGAGTGTCCAGGCAAGGCTGACCTGGGCGACGGAGACGCTTCGTTCCCGGGCAATATCCTCAAGAACGTCGATGATTGTCCATAGACGTTCCTTGTCGCGAATTGGCGGCTCGCTCCAGCCCTGAGCCTGGCGTGACTGATCCGGTGTCTTGTTGCGCCCGAACGCGCCTGAAAGCAGGCCAGCGGCAAGGGGGCTCCAGACCATCACGCCGAGACCTTGGTCGACAGATATAGGGAGGAGCTCGTATTCCGCCTCGCGCGCTTCGAGCGTGTAGTGGATCTGCTGGGTGACGAAGCGCGGTAATCCCTTGCTCTGCGAAGTCTGGAGCGCTTTCATGATATGCCAACCCGAATAGTTGGAGCAGCCGATGTAGCGGATCTTACCCTGCTCGCGCAACGTATGGAGCGCTTCCAGCGTCTCGTCGAGTGGTGTGAGACCATCCCATTCGTGCATGAAATAGATGTCGATATGATCGCGCTTCAGTCGCGCGAGCGAGCGTTCGCATTCACGAATAATGTGATGACGGGAGGCGCCCTCGTCGTTGGGGCCATCGCCGATGCGCATCCGGGACTTGGATGAAATGAGCACATCGTTACGTTTCGTTCCCAACGCTTCACCAAGGATCTCTTCCGACCGTCCGAGCGAATACATGTTTGCGGTGTCGAAGAGATTGACCCCGAGGTCGATGCAGCAGTCAACCAGGCGCTGAGCCTGACTGACACTCTGGTTGGCGACTTTGGCAAAATCACCGACCCCACCGAATGAAAACGTGCCCATGGAAATCGCTGACACCTTGAGGCCAGACCGGCCCAGAGTTCTGTATTCCATCCTGTCCTCCTCAAAATCAGTAATCGCTCATCCGCGACAGACGGATTAATCCTGCAATATGGTCCATGCCGAGTTCAGGGCTCGTGAGATAGCGCTTGTCTGCTCCCTCGCGTTCAAGCGCGCGAGCCATGGATGCTTGGGCGAGCACGACAAGTTGGACTTCGCCGGAGAGGTCCTCGAAAGCACGTCGGACGAGTTCGTCATGTTGCGCATTGTCGCCGCGACGAAGGCAGTCGAATGCGTCAGCGCAGAGCTTCGACACGATCGTGCAGTGGCGGCCGGCCCGTTGTGCCGTCGCCTTGATAAGTCTTGTCGTAGGGTCAAGTGTTGTTGGCAAGGTTGCGAGGATGCCGATCGAAGACGCCTGCTGTACGGCCTGTTCAGCCATGCCCCGGTCAATCCGATAAAGCGGCGTCACGGTCTTTCGGGCCAGTTTGTCGACTGCCTCTCCGAGCGTCGAGCAGGTGACGACAATCGCGTCGCTGCCATCAGCGCTTGCCTTTTGAACATGAGTGTTCAAATCGAAAAGGACCTCTTCATCCACATAACCCCTTTCAATCGTTCGCGTCAGAAGGCTCTCATCCGCGACCGCGGCGATTTGCCATCCATCGAGACGCTCACTCGCCAGTGCCGCAAAGACCGGTTCGAGTGCCGGGACCGTGTGGATGAAAGTCAGCCTTCTCGCTGGCCTTGGAAGCCCATTGTTCGTCATTCGGCAGGCTGCTCGATCTTGGGTGCGCGTTTTCTGGTACCGCGTTCGCGAAGTTTTTCGTGGCTGCCACGCAAGACCAGATCTGCACCAACGAGGATCTTGACCGCGGGCTGTGGCTCGGCCGAAACAATGAGGTCGTCAAGGATGGTGACTGCAAGGTAGCCGATCTTGCGTTTCGAGACCTCGATTGTCGTGAGACCAGGATTCATGGTCGCGCTCTGCGGAAGGTTGTCAAAGCCGATGATCGAGACGTCATCGGGGATATGCAGTCCATGCTCTGTGAGGGCCCGGATAAAGCCATAGGCAATGATGTCATTGGTGCAGAAGTAGCATTCCGCGAGCTCAAGCCCGTCGTTGAGCAACTGGCGGGTATCGTTATAGGCGCCATCATAGGTCGATTCGACCGAAAGGACGTCGGTTTCGTCGACGACAAGCCCGAGGCGTGCCATGTTCTTGAAGAAGGCGTCACGGCGCAGTCTGAAGTTCGTTGTCTCCACATGAGATGCAACAAAGCCGATGCGTCTGAAGCCCTGTTGGTGGAAGCGTGACAACACCTTGTTGACGGCGTCTTCGTTGTTCATGTCGACGAAATTGGCATCGACGACATCAAAGAACGTATCGATGAAGACCGTCGGATATCCCAGTCCCTGGATCAGCCTGATGTCGGCTTCGGTCAACTCTGTGCCAAGAGCAATCACGCCAGAGATGGGCGCTCCTGCAAGTGATTCGGCGACCGAACTGATCGGCTGGCCTTCGAAGCTCACCACTTCGAGCGTGTAGTTGCGCCTCGTGGCTTCAGCAGACATCCCATCGATATAGTCGGAAATGAAGACGCTGTGATCACGGTTGACGGTGTGGCCGTGCTTGGCAATCTTCAGAAAGCGGAGTGTCTCTCCGGGTTCGGCCGTCGCCCTGCTGGCCCGCGGCACGTAGTTGAGGCGCGCCACGGCTTCGAGAACCTTGGCGCGCGTGACGCCAGAGATATCGCCCTTTCCGTTCAGCACCAGAGAGACGGTGGCTGCAGACACGCCGGCTGCCTCCGCTATGTCCCTGATGGTCAAGTTCTTGCCGTTCTTCATCGCGGTTCCGGATGCTGCATGTGCGAAAGAGTTTACTAAACAGAATAGTGATCAGTCGCGATGTTTAAGGCAATTGCAACCCAATCGCAACTGGATTTACGCAGAAAATAGGGCTTGCCACGGTCTTTGAGCTTTGTTAGCGTTTAGTGAAGTCGTTTAATGTTCACTAAACATGGGAGGAGACCATGCGCGGAACTGGCGGTCAATTCGTGATGCTTGTCGTCATGAACGTGCTTCTGCTTGTCGCTGGAGTTCTGATCTCCGGCGGCTCCTTTCTGTCGCTGTTCAATCTGCAGTCCATGGCTGGACAGGTTCCGGAAATCGGGCTCCTGGCGATCGGTGTCATGCTGGCAATGTGCGCCGGCAATGGCGGGATCGATCTTTCAGGGATTGCGCTTGCCAATCTGTCAGGCGTCGCGTCTGCCGTCGTCATGGTCGCTCTGCTTGGACCGTCCGCCGATCCCACGACATTCAGTCTCGGCTTCATGTTAGGCTGCCTTGCCGTCGGTTTTGCCGGTGGTCTGTTCAACGGCATGCTAATCGCGCGGTTCAATATCACGCCGATCCTGTGCACGCTCGGTACGCAGATGGCCTTCATGGGGCTTGCCGTTGTCGTCTCGCAAGGCCGCGCCGTCACCGTCGGCAGCCCCGCACTTCTGTCGAGCATCGGCAATGACATGCTCTTTGGCGTGCCAATCAGCTTTGTCATCTTCCTTGTTGTCGCAACGGCAATCGGAGCCGTGCTCAAATACACGCCTTTTGGTCTGTGGTTGATGCTGATGGGCACCAATCCGAAGGCTGCCACCTTTGCCGGCTTTCCCAAAAGCGCGGTCATTCTGGCAACCTATGCTTTGTCCGGGACCCTGTCTGGACTGGCCGGCATCATCATCGCTGCCCGCAACGTTAACGTGAAGTTCGATTATGGCAGCTCCTATCTTCTGATCGCGATCCTGATCGTCGTAATGGCGGGCGTTCGCCCCGAGGGTGGCTATGGCCGCGTGGTCTGCGTCGTTCTGAGCGCTGTTGCTCTCCAGCTGATGTCGAGCCTTTTGAATTTCGGCGGCCTTTCCAATTTTGTCCGCGATTTCGCCTGGGGAGCCCTGCTGCTCACCTTCCTCGCGGTCGGCCGTTACGACGTGATCGGCTTCTTCGCTCCGATGCGTCGCACTGAAGATCCTTCGGCGCCGGTCCCTCAATCGCCGAAGTAACAAATCGAGGGAAAACTTGTGGAGGAAAGCATGAACTCGTTTACCAGGAGAATGATGGTCGGCACTGCGATCGCAGCGGTCGCGCTGGGAGGCTCGGTCGGTGCGCTTGTGGCCCAGGAAAAGCCAGTGATCGCAACTGTGGTCAAGATTAGCGGTATCCCGTGGTTCGACCGTATGAACACCGGTGTCGTCGCCTTCCAGGAGGCCAATGCCGACGTGGTTGCCCGCCAGAGTGGTCCGGCCACGGCCGATTCCGCCCAGCAGCTACAGATCGTCAATGATCTCGTGGCCAAAGGTGTCAACGCACTCGCCGTCGTGCCGATGGACCCGGCGGTTCTCGAAGGTACCCTACAGCGTGCCATGGAGCGCGGCATCGTGGTGGTCACCCATGAAGCTGACAACCAGATCAACACCAACGCCAATGTCGAAGCATTCGACAACGCTGACTACGGTGCAGCGCTCAACGAACGGCTCGCCGAATGCATGGGCAAGGAAGGCAAGTGGACGACCTTTGTCGGTTCGCTTGGCAGCCGCACCCACATGCAGTGGGTCGGTGCCGGCGAGGAAAACGCCAAGAAATACGCTGGCATGCAGCTCGTCGACGCGAACAACGAATCCTTCGACGATGCCAATGCAACCTATGAGAAGGCTAAGGAAATCCTGCGCAAGCATCCCGACATAAAGGGTTTCCAGACGTCTGCGGGCAATGACGTATTGGGTGTCGGTCGTGCGATCGACGAAGCCGGTCTGAGCGGCAAGGTCTGCCTTGTTGGCACCGGCCTTCCCAATCCGTCTGCCGATCTTCTGGAATCCGGCGCCATCACCGCGATCGGCTTCTGGGACCCGCAAAAGGCCGGCATGGCGATGAACACCGTCGCAAAGCTCCTGCTCGAAAAGAAGGAGCTTACGGATGGCATGGATCTCGGCGTGCCCGGCTATGAAAAGGTCAGCGTGAAGCAGGGCGCTGGCAAGGGCCTGCTCGTCGTCGGCAACGGCATGGTTCTCGCGGACAAGGCTACCTACAAGGGCTTCCTGTTCTGATCCTGTTGATCAGCACCGTGACCGGGAGACAGTCTCCCGGTCACTCACCGCAGCGAGGATCAGGCTGCGGACAAATTGAGGATCGTGCTCCGTGGTAGCAATGCAAACCAATATCGGGCGGCCGGCAGAGCTGCTGAGACTAGAGAATATCCAGAAATGGTTCGGGGGCGTGCATGCCTTGCGTGGCATCAACATCACCCTTGAACGCGGACAGGTCTATCACCTTCTGGGCGAAAACGGCTGCGGCAAGAGCACCGTGATCAAGATCATGTCCGGCGCTCATCCGCCGTCGAGCGGCGAGATCGTCCTTGAAGGCAAGCGTTTCCAGGCTCTGACCCCGATCCAGTCTCTGTCTGCCGGTATCGAAACGGTCTATCAGGACCTGTCGCTGCTGCCGAACATGACGGTCGCCGAAAACGTAGCGCTGACCGAGCAACTTGTCTCGGCCGCCGGACGCCTCGCGCACCTGTTCAGCCGCAGTCAGCTGAATGAAACTGCCGCACGCGCGCTTACAGCTGTCGGCCTTCCATCTGACCGCGCTTTCCTGCAGGAGATCGTTTCCGATCTTCCTCTGGCCGTGCGCCAGCTCGTGGCGATCGCGCGTGCAATAGCAACACGTGCAAAGCTGGTGATCATGGATGAACCCACGACGTCGCTGACCCGGCGCGAGGTCGACAACCTGATCGACGTGGTCGAGCGGCTGCGCGCGGAAGGCGTGACCGTGCTCTTCGTCACCCACAAGCTCGAGGAATGCTACAGGATCGGCGGCAATGCGATCGTCTTTCGCGACGGACAATGTGTCGCCCAGGGGCCGATTGCCAACTATACCAAGGACCATCTGTCGGAATTGATGACGGGACGTGCGATCACCGCCACCCGCTACCGGAAGGGACGTCCCGAAGGAAACGTGTTCTTCGACATCAAGGATCTGCGCACGGAAAATGTCGAGGGTGTTTCGCTCGCGCTTCATGCCGGCGAGATCCTCGGGATTACCGGTCTTGCCGATTCCGGTCGCAACGAGCTTGCAATGGCGCTTGCCGGTGTCATGCCCGTCACCGGTGGGACGGTGACGATCGATGGCGCGACTGCCCGTCTGTCCTCTCCGTCTGACGCCATCCGATATGGCATCGGATATGTGCCGGAAGATCGTCTAGCTGAGGGACTGTTCCTGGACAAGTCCATCCTCGACAACGAGATTGCCCTGATCGTCAGGGAACTCACCAATGCAATCGGGGTGATCGACCGCGACAAAGGCAGGAAACTTGCCGATGAGCTGTCGGTCCAGATGCGCCTGAATACCAAGAACATCGACCTTCCTGTCAGTTCCCTTTCGGGCGGAAACCAGCAGCGCGTTCTGATCGGACGCTGGCTGAGCATTCGTCCCAGACTGCTTATCCTGCATGGACCGACCGTCGGCGTCGATGTCGGCTCGAAGGACACGATCTACCGGGTCATCCAGTCGCTTTCGGCGTCGGGCATGGGCCTCATCGTCGTCAGCGACGATCTGCCGGAGCTTCTCCAGAACGCCGATCGCATCCTGGTGATGAACGATGGCCGGATCGTTTCAGAATTTGATGCAAGCACGGCATCCGAAGATGACTTGTACCGGGCGATGCTCGGCAGCGCGAAGGTGGCTGAACAATGACTATGACAAGAGCAGATGTAGTGCCGGCCTCGGGCCGTCCCGGTGGAATCGGTTCCCTGATCAGGAGGCGCCCTGAAACGATCACCTTCGCACTCCTGGTCACTATCTGCGTCGCGGTCTCGATTGCCAATCCCGCCTTCCTGCAGCCCTCGACGCTGATCGACATAGGCCGTGCCAGCGTGGTCATGGGTCTCTTCGCGCTCGGGGTTTTTGTCATCCTTGCAGCTGGCGGCATCGATGTCTCGTTCACCGCCATTGCCGCCTTCACCATGTATTCGGTGACGCTGCTGGTGCAAAACCACCTGCCAGGCACGCCAATGCCGCTGATCATCCTGATCGCGATGCTCGGCGGCGTGGCGCTCGGCGTGATCAACGGTCTTCTCGTTCATCATTTGCGCGTGCCGTCCCTGATCGTGACGATCGGGACCCAGTATCTGTTTCGCGGGTTCCTCCTGTCCTTCATCGGCACCGTGTGGATCATGTCGCTGCCGCCGCAGATGGGCCCGTTCGGCCGTATGCCACTCTTGCAGTTCGAAACGGCAAACGGTGCAACGGTCACCTTGCCCTTCTACTTTCTCGTGCTGCCGGCAGCAGCGATCCTCACCTGGTGGATCCTCAATCGAACACTGATGGGCCGCGCAATCTTCGCCGTGGGTGGCAATGCCAGTATCGCAGAGCGGATGGGCTATAGTCTGCGCACCGTTCATCTCTTCTTGTTTGGCTATGCCGGGGCCTTGGCTGGCCTTGCCGGCATCATCCACGTCTGCGCCAACCGGCAAGCCAATCCCTTTGATCTCGTGGGAACCGAAATCAACGTGATTGCCGCTGTGGTCCTGGGTGGTGCCCGCATTACCGGTGGCACCGGGACGGTTCTTGGAACCATTCTCGGCGTCCTTCTGATTGTCATCATCAACAGCGTGCTTGTCCTGGTCGGCATACCCAGCACCTGGCAGCGTCTTGTCGTGGGCAGTTTCATCCTGCTCGCCGCTGCCTTCTTCGTCACGCGTCAGCGCAAAAAATAACTAGTGGAGGATAGAGTGAAGAAGTTTCTCAACGATCCGGTCAATTTCGTCGATGAGATGCTGGAAGGCATCTACGCCGCCCATCCGATGGTCACCTATACCAATGGTGACCTGCGTTGCCTGGTGACCGCCAAGCCGAAGGCAGGCAAGGTCGGGCTGACCACCGGTGGTGGCTCGGGTCATCTTCCGACCTTTCTCGGTTTTGTCGGTGACGGGATGCTGGATGGGGCGGCCGTCGGTGGCGTCTTCCAGTCTCCCAGTGCCGAGCAGATGTATCAGGTGACCAAGGCCGTCGATCAGGGAGCAGGGGTTCTCTATATCTACGGCAACTATTCCGGCGACATCATCAATTTCGACATGGCATCCGAACTCGCCGATCTCGACGGCATCGCTGTCAAGCAGGTCGTCGGCAATGACGATGTCGCCTCCTCAGTCGTTGGCGAAGAACACAAGCGTCGCGGCGTGGCCGGCATCTTCTTCATCTACAAGGCCGCGGGCGCTGCTGCCGCTGAGGGTCTTTCGCTCGATGAAGTGGCACGGATCGCCGACAAGGCGCGCCTCAAAACGCGGACCATGGGGGTCGCGCTGTCGAGCTGTGTTGTGCCTGAAATCGGCCATGCGACCTTCTCGATCGGCGAAGACGAGATGGAAATCGGCATGGGCATCCATGGCGAACCGGGTATCATCCGCAAGAAACTGGCACCCGCCGATGCCGTTGTCGATGAAATGATGGAGCGGATCTTCAAGGAAACCGATTACAAGGCCGGTGACGATGTCGCCGTCTTGATCAATGGTCTTGGCGGCACGCCGCTCGAGGAGCTCTACATCTTCTTCCGGCGCGTCAATCAGCTCCTCCAGGCCCGTGGCGTCAAAGCCAAGCATGTCTGGATCGGCGAGTTTGCCACATCGATGGAAATGGCAGGTGCTTCGATTTCCATCCTGCATCTCGATTCCGAGCTCGACCGCCTCATGGCCGCTCCGGCGAACACTCCTTTCTTCAAACATGTTGCGGGGTAAGGGCATGAGCCTTGAACGATTGGATGCGGCAAACCTGATTGCCCTGTTTCAAAGCTGGCAGCAGCTCTTTGCCGAGCAGCGCGAATTCCTGATCGCGCTCGATGGCAAGGTCGGCGACAGTGATCTTGGGATCACCATGTCGAAGTCCTTTGCCGCGGCAGCCGAAGCGGTCGCCGCCGAAGGTGCCGATGCCGGCCTGTCAAAGCTCTTGCGAACCGCAGGTGCCACTATGGCGCGGACGGCTCCCTCAACCATGGGGACGCTGACGGCAACCGGCTTTTTGCGAGCGAGCAAGGTCGTCGAGGGGCTCGACGCCCTGGACACGGCCGCACTGGCGGCCTTCTGGCGGGCTTATACGGATGGAATTGCTGAACGCGGCAAGGCCAAGGTGGGTGACAAGACGCTCCTTGATGTTCTGGATCCGCTGACAAGGGCGCTTGAGGGCGAGGCTCAGAGGGGAGCAAGCCTTGGCGATGCCCTGACCCTTGCAGCAAAGACTGCCGAAGACGCGTTGGAAGCAACGAAGTCCATGGTCGCGCAGCACGGCAAGGCGGCGGCGTTCCAGGAAAAGACCATAGGCTTGCAGGATGCTGGTGCAACGGTCGGCGTCTTCCTGATCCGGCGGATGGCAGATTTCGTTGCGTCACGTTGAAAGCTGGGTTCGATGGAGACCGTATTGACTCGTAAGCGTTACGTCATCGGCGTCGATGTCGGAACGGGCAGTGCGCGTGCGGCTCTCTTCGACCTCGACGGTCGCATGCTGTCGGTCGCCGAACGAGATACTGCGCTCTTCCGCGAAGCCGGCGCGGTCTTCGAACAGTCGAGCACGGAAATCGGAAGTGGAAGACATTTGTTCTAACTAGTTGATATTTAATCCTTATACGTTGAACTGCGCTAGAAATGCGCTAGAAATGCGCTAGTGAATTAATCACCCAGTAGCTCAGTCCGTTTCTCTGAGGCTGCTAAGCGCAGAATCGAACAGGTTCCCTCTATGGCCGCTGTGAGGATGATAGTCACGCGCCGTAATGATCTTTTGTCTCACGGGTTGGATACTTCATGCATTGACGTATTTCTGGTTGAAAGTTCAGCTACACGCAAGGAAAAATATATAACACCCCTGGCGTGTTGCAACGAGGGGTAGATTGATACGATGATTTCCGAAAGCATTATCGAGCCGTTATCTGGACGTGAAGGCAAATTCGTATTTCTCTTCTTGGATGAGCGAGGTTCTACGTCTCTTAACTCACTAGCGCATATGTGGCGCGGGCATTTCCCGGATGCCGTGTTTCTTTCCTTGGAGCGCAATCGCTCGGTTGCTGGCGAAAGATGCGCTGATAATTCTCTTGGCGAGGACGGTGCAGAACTTTCACGTTACATAGATGCGCTCAAGCCGAAATACGGTGTCACGGATAGCCAGATCATTATTGTTGGGTACGGCAAAGAGGCTGCTGTTGCTTTGAGTTGCGGTCTCAATAGGTCGGGCAGATTGGGCGCGATCATCGCTTTCAGCGCGGAACTTGGCGGTTTTGACGAACTAGGTGGCGAAGTTTTGGGCGCTCCGCCTGTGCTCTTGGTTCACGGCGAACTCGACAAACTCGTGTCGCCTTCTGAATTTCTGCAAAATTTTCATCGCCTGGAAAGTTCGGGTGTGCCCACTTTTACTTGCTTCCGCCCAAAGGTTGCCACGAGCCTCGATGCTATGGGTGCTAATGCGGCCATGTATTTCATACAAGGCGTGTTTGCGGCTCATCGGGATCGCGACGCAGGTACCGGCACGCAGGTGCAGGGCTATGCTGCAAAAATAAAATTGGTGATCTGGGACCTTGACGACACTCTTTGGCATGGAACACTCGATGATGTCGGCGAATTGAAACTTAATAGCTTTCGTGTCGACATCATCAAGAAATTGAACCGGTCAGGTGTTGTGTCAGCGATCTGCTCTAAAAATGACCTAGACAAGGCCAAAGCAACGCTCGAAGAGTTCGGAATTTGGGATGAATTTGTATTTCCGCGCATTGCCTTTGTAGCCAAGGGTGATGCGCTGAAGTCTCTGATTTCCGACATGCAGCTCAAGCCTGAAAATTGTGTCTTCATTGATGACAACGTTTTAAATCTCGCGGAAGCGAATGCAGTTCTGCCAGATCTACATACGTTCAATGCCATGTCTTCAAGCTGCGACAGTTTCCTCCTCGAACTTGTAGAAGCGCATTGTCACGTGCAAAAATCGCGTGTGTCCGAGTATCGTTCGCTTCAGAGGCGTGTCGGCGAGGGGCAGGCATTTGATGGCGATAGAGAGAGCTTTTTGGCGACCTGTGACATCCATGTTGCAATTGCCTGGCGGGCTGATGTCGTTGACTTCGCAACTCGTATCGAGGAACTAATCAATCGAACCAATCAATTGAACTTCCTCAAGACTAGGGTCAAACAGGGAGCAATGGTCGATTTCGTGTCCGAGCCTTCCTTGCGCCAGTGCCTGGCCGTCTTCGCTTGGGATCGATTCGGTTATCACGGTCTTGTGGGATTCATCGCAGTTGATATGAAGACGAAGACGCTCTTGCATATGGCATTCTCTTGCCGCGTCATGCACATGGGTATTGAAAATTGGCTGCTTCTAAGGGCGTTGGCGATGTTTCCTGACTTGAACACGACCGCGACGCTCACGGTCACGCCTAATTCTCCTTCCTGGCTTAAAGAGGTGAGTTTTAACGATCCCGAGATCCACGATTTTATCATGAAGGAAGAAAAGAAATCAGATGGCGTCGCGTCGCTACCTCCTAAACTTCGTATCATGGCAAACTGCCATTCTGGTGTTTGGGCACACTTTTCAGGTCTTCGTGAGATAACTCAGATCGACAATTTTCCGCGAGCTTTTGTGCTCCCTCAAGTTCTGTCTAAAGATTATCTCCGAGATTCATTTGCTCCGGCCCTCGTTTACGAGTTTGGCACGGACTTCTACAATGACAAGTGGCCAGAGTTTGCGCGCGCGCGTCTGGACGTTGGCCTCTATGAACAGTGTGCAAGCGAATTTTGTGCGCATTTGCAGGCGCAAGGCAAGCGAATGCTTGTCGTTGGACATCCGAAAGGCATTTCAGACGAGCTCCTTTTCCCCAATTTAGGGATCACGAGGGAACGAGTGAATGTATTCGGAGGTGTATGGAAGAAAATGGCGCGCGAATACGACTGTGTCGAACTTGCCGATATTGATAAGATTGTTGGGCAAAACGGCATGGTTGACTACGGACATTTCACAGTGGAGGCCAGCAAGAATATTGCTGCGTTTATTGCGCAGTGGTTCAATTCTCTCCCTGAGGCTATGTTTCTACCGGAGCAAGCTGGGACTATGCGCGTGGCCTAGCTTTCGTCCATTCGCCAAGATAGTTTGGTCTTCACCGCCAGATGTTATCCGAGGTACTCTCCTAAGCTAGCCCGTTGGTGCATTCACCCACTCCGGCTTCGGTGGTGCCCGGGAATCCTTCGAATCAACCTTTGGTTCGGAGGTATCAATTTTGCCACCGTATCCGCTCGTACAGAATTGATTGCGATGGCTATTCGTCAGACACAGGCATCACCCTAAGATTCCGTAGTGGCGCAATGTTCGCTTTGCAAGTTTCGTAAGACCCGCAACATGTCGCCTCGGTATTTGTGGGGTCGATCGCTTCATTCGGGAGACAACGTGACCACCAGGTCTGTCAAGCTAAGGTTGTTGAAGACATCAACGAGGGATTGGTTGAACCGCGTGACCGCACCGATTGTCGGTGCCTGCGCAGTGATTTCTTGCTGGGCTGCATATGTTGTTCTGTCGGGCGTGCCGCCTTACATTCTGCCTGGGCCGGGAGCGGTGATAAACACGCTTATTAGCGACTGGGCAATATTAGGACGGGCTTTGTGGGTGACGACGAAGACGACCGTCGTGGCGTTGCTTTTGGCCGCGGCGGGAGGTGGATGCGCGGCGGTGATCCTAGCGCAATCGCGTTCGCTTGAAACGCTGCTTTCTCCGATTATGGTGACAATACAAGTTATGCCAATCGTCGCGATCGCACCGCTGATCTTGATCTATGCGCCGACTCCATGGATTGCGCAGTTGATATGTGCTTTGTTGGTTACGTTTTTTCCGATCATGCTGAATGTGCTGCAAGGTTTGAAAAGCGCGGACCGGCATCATGCGGACCTCCTAAAGACCTACAACGCGTCCCGCTGGCAGACGCTGATTTACCTGAAACTACCATCTGCTCTGCCAAGCTTTCTCGCGGGTCTAAAAATCGGAGGAGGGCTCGCGCTGGTCGCAGCCGTTGTCGGGGAATTCGCGGCCGGCCAAGCCGGCACCAACGCGGGTTTGGCCTTTCGGCTACTCGAGGCGCAATATCGGCTGAATATGCCGCGCCTCTTTGCATGCCTCGTCCTGCTCGCAATTCTTGGGGCAATAATCTTCGGACTCATCTCCAAAATGTCCGAGATTGCCCTTCGTCGTTGGCATGTGAGCGAGCAGCAATAGTCTGTTCGAAGTGTAGAGTATCGGAACATAATAAAACGCACATTTTCTGATGTTTACGCTCCGGATGGCGCTGACGCATTGATCCCGCAGGGCAATTTTTCACTTCACGCTGAGGCTCGCCCTTACTGCTCATCGGCAACATAACGGACGGCATGGAAATGCCGGTTTTTGTGAGGTGCCGATGAAGCAAGCGCGCGTTTTGACAGATGCCGAATTCAAGCGGCTGCTGGCCGTGGTAGCGCAAATGAAGCATGCAGGGCGCAACAGATTGGCGCTGATGCTCTCTCATCTCGCAGGATTGCGTGTCGGTGAGATTGCTGCGCTGACCGTGCGCGACGTGATGGACGGCGAAGGCAAGGTGCGCGAGCAGTTGCGGCTGCGGGCCGAGATCACCAAGGGCGGTCATGCCCGCGTGGTGTTCCTGAATGAGAAGCTGCGCCGGGAGATTGAGCGGCATCAGACGGACTGGTCGGAGAATCGGAGTGCCGATGCACCACTGCTGTTGACGCAGAAGCGTACGACGTTTTCCGCAAACACGCTCTGCCAGTTGATGGGGCAATTATATAAGAGCGCGGGTCTTGACGGCGCGACCTCGCACAGCGGTCGCCGTTGGTTCATCACACGACTTGCGCATTCCGGCGTCAGCCCCAAGGTCATCATGACGCTGGCGGGTCATCGGAACCTGACTACGACGCAACGCTATATCGATGTCCGCGACGATATGATGAAAGCGGCGGTCGATTTGCTCTGACCGCCGCCCAATCCGACATGCAAAAGTTCACTCAATGAACTTTTATGACCGAAGATGCAGAGGTTTAGGAACCTCGATCCGCTTTGACTTCTTGCCCCAGCATAGGGTTTCGAACTCCTTCTTATCGAGGGTGTGTGAACCCGGCTTCATGCGCAAACCAAAGTGACCGAATTTCTCGACGAGCAGTTCATGTCCCTCGCGCATCTTTTCGGTCCGGTCATCGTCACCGTTTGCGAACGTGCTTTCGCCTGAAAGCTCTTCCAGAACCATATTCCACGAGGTCATGGTTGAGTAGCCGAGTGAGACGGCTTGCAGCACGACATAGGTGTCTTCGCCATGTGTTCGGAAGCTCGGATCAGGGAGCAGCGGTTTCCGCCCCTCTTTTTCAAAGTTGCGTACAACAATCATGCTGCCCTTTAAATCCGTGCTCTTCTTGAAGACGTGATTGATCGCGTACGGATTTCCGGGGGCACTAAGCTCCTTGCTGAAAGGAACCTTCCTCCCATAGATCGGGGCAAATACATCAACGCCATCGTAGGCATCTTTCCCGTTCGCTGCCATTTCCGCAAACAGACAGTAGCTGCTGTTATGGGTTTCGGCCTGCATCAGCACTGCATCGTCATCCATGATGATGCCCCAATCGAAATCGCTGGCATATAGGTGTTTGAGGCAATCGATGCGGTTTTCGATCAGGATGCGAGGACCGACGCGCGTAATGCCGCCGCCATGTCCGGCAAGCAGACCAAACTCCTTGCTGGCGGCAACTTCCATGCGAGCGCATGTTGCGCTGGCTGGAAACACATTCCGACTATTCGATGTCGCTGGACTTCCCAACCGGCGGTATCACGCCCGGCAATGTCGCCATGCATGCCGAACGGCTGATAGCCGAAGGTCACAATCTCGATGCGATGTGCGCGGCCAACGGCCTGTCACTGGATTTCAATGCCTGCCTGAAACAGTCTTTGCTCAACCTCGATTATTTCGTGCAAAATCGAAAGTCTGGGGCAACGGAACTGCTCAACGTCCTTCAAGGGCGCAACGAGGCGGAAAGCAAAGCATGGTATGAGGCCGTGAAGGGTTATGGCCTCGAAGGCTGGGCATTTGCAGGTGCTCACCAGAGCTCCTTTTCGTTGCTGCTCAACCGCCTTCACGACATGCGCAACGATGGCCTGCTGCAGACAGCGAAGTGGATACACATATTGGGCATTTCCACGCCCTTTATCGCCTACCTGTTCAACGCGCTGCAACGCTGCGTGACTGAAATGAATCCCGATCTCCAGATCACGTTCGACACGGCAGGCCCGTTTATTTCCGCTGCGAAGTTTCAGTCGCTGATGACCCACCGGCTGGATAAGACCGGATGGACGTTCTCGACGGTATCCATGCCGAAAGAAGGAAGCCCCTTGGATACCCGCACTCTTAATGAGCTTGCATGGGAAATTGCACAACGTCGCCCGAGGGCAAAGCGGGCCGAACAGACCCTCTACGCGATCCCTGCGTCAACGACGGTCGGCGCACGTGTGAAGGTCAATGACATCTGCGTCGGGTCGAACGGTTCGTCCGATCTCGACAATGATAGCATCATGATCCTCATGAACCACAACGCCGAAGCCTATCTGCGTGTGTTCAAGCAGGTGAACAGGATTTTCGATAGTCCCGAGGAATACGAGAACGATATTCCCGTCATCCTGAAAGGGCTGCGTTTCGCTATCGAGGATATTTGGGCTGACCCGCAGTCGAAAACGACGCAATGGCAATCGTTTCTCGATACACTGGCAGCGGCTTGATCGCCGCTGCTAATGTAGGAAAGGCGTCCGGCAATCGATCCCGACGCTGATCGACAAGCAATTATTTCTTCAATTTCAGCCCGACGCCCTTGCAGGAAAAGCGGGTGTCGAAAGCCTTAGTGTAATCAGTATCGGCCTTGAGTAGCTTGATTTTCACCAGTTCGGCGGCAAGCCAATTATATCGTTCGGCAGTCATGCAGCCGATGCCCTTGTCGAGCGCATCGCCGCTGTCCACAATTCCGTATTGCTTCATCTTGTCGATAGCATATTCAATTTGGCCATCAGTCATCTCGGGGTTGGTCGTTTTGATCAGCGCATTGGCGGCTGCGTTATCCCCGTACAGGTAGCTGTACCAGCCCTCAATTGAAGCGTCGACAAACCGCTGCACGAGATCGGGATTGCTGTCGATGAGGCTCTGTTGAACCGTGATCGTGGTCGCGTAGGGCTTGTAGCCACTATCTGCAAGCAGGAAGATTTTAGGTTCTGTGCCGGTCTGCTTCTGGATCTCAAAAGGTTCAGCGGTGATCAGACCTTGCTGAGCGGAGTTCTTGTCGGCGAGAAACGGCGCTGTGCTGAAATTGTAGGGTCTGTACTGCTCATCCCGAAAACCGCCAAAATTAGCCTTCATCCATTCGAAATATGCGCCGAAGCCGGTCTGCGTCATGAAGATCGTTTCCAGCTCGGCCAAGTCATCGAACTTTTCAACGCCGCTGTCGGCGTGGGCCAAAATGACCTGGGCGTTCTTTTGGTAGAACGCGGCGACATCAACGAGCGGGATACCTTGCTCAATGCCTACAAGCTGCTCCTGCTGTGTGCCCAAATAGAAGTCAAGCTTGCCAGTTAGCAGCAGTGCGCGGTTCTGTGCACCGGGTCCACCCTGCTGGATTTCCACGTTGAGCCCGTATTTCGCATAGGTGCCGTCAGCGACGGCCTGATAGAAACCGCCATGATCGGCCTCGGCGAGCCAATCTGTGCCGAAGCGCACGTTGTCTAGGCAATAGGCGGGTGAGGCGATGGAGACCGACGAGATCGCAAGCGCGGCAACAATCGCTGCCTTGCCAGATAAGATATGCGCGTTCATTGGAAATTCCTGATACTTAAAGATGCGGAAGATAATCGCAGCGATTGTATTAGGTGGCTGTTGGCCAAACGTTAAGATCGACGTCGGCGAACATCGGTTATTGCACGACGCTCGATCTCGCTGCCGAGCCTCTGCTGGAAATCTAGCAGCGTCGGATAATTCTCTAGGCGCATCCGATTCAGCCGCCATGAAACTCCGCAAAGCGTGGCAAGTCCCGGCTCTCGGTCGACGGCGATCAGGTGCGAATAGTAGCGCGGGCTACGGCCAAGCCATATTCGCGAAAACTCCATCTGCGAGCTGGTCAGCCCATCCGCACGCAACGCCTCGTAAATCTCCTTGATCTTCATTCTGCTATCTCCTTGAAACAAATATTTATTTCCAAGAAGGCACGGTGCTAAAATTGTGCTGGATAAATAGCACGTTATTTCAGCAGGGGATTTTCAATGAAGACGAGTATGGAACAGCTACAAGCAGATATGATGACGAAGGGTGTCTTCACCCGCCACGAACGTCGCCAAATGAAATATCTGACCAAAGCTAATGAAGCTCAACGACACTATGTAAAAGCGGCACTTCCCGCAAACCATCTGGCCCGAGGGTGGATGGAAGCCTGTGGCAAAGTTGATTGTCACGGAAACATCGATTATTGCGGCGTCCCATTATGTCCGCGCTGTCACATGAGGGAACGAGCAGTGCAAACGGGGAAGGCCGTCAAGAAGATATTCTGCGACGCCGTGAACGAAGATCTTGCATTCGCAACGATCCTGTTGCCGCCGCAATTGAACTTCTCTGGCATGACGGATCTCGTCGAAAATGAAAAACGCCGTCTTCGGACTTTCATCGATCGCCAGCGGAAGAAAGATAATCGCTGGGATGACTTTCAGCTGCTCGGCTGGTGGGAAATAGACCGCATGAGCTTTGGTGATTACGAAACATGCGGCCGTAATACAAAATTGGCGTTGGATGCGCTGGGCTTTCCGTTGATGGAAGCCGAGGACAAAACAATCTGGCCTCCGCATCTCCATGCTATCGTCCGCAAGGGTGGGCTGACGACAGAGGAAATCGCGAGCGCCCTGCGCAAGGAGACCCACACGGCAAAGTATCAGGTGGATATCCAACCATTTCGCGCCCATCGCGACGCCGGAGACAACATCCAGAATATCGTCCGCTATTGCCTGAAATTCCGTATCGAATGCGATTACAAGCGGCCAGATGCTCAGAATTTCATTGAGGCTGAACAAGCCGATGAGGCAAAGCCCACTGTGCGCCAGTGGTGGCCAGCTGCAGATGTCCGCGCATATGTTGACTGGCTATGTGTGGAGCGATCCGGCTTTTCTGCTCGATCAATGCAGCGGCGACCTTCTCACGCGCCCGCAGGATGGGATCTGCCGAAGCACGAGCGGGAACTGCCGAGGTGAGCTTAAGAGCCTTGAGGTGAGACATGCTGCGATCCTTTCCGAAACCGTTTAACGTGTTTCCTGGATACAGCCATCTACCCAAAGGGCGAGCATTGAGATCATCAGGTAGCAATACCCTCCTTGGTCAGGGTAAAGATTGCCGAAGGCCGATAGCGTATATTTATAATCCTGTTTCAGACAATGGAGGCATCTGGAGGCACATGGTTCAGCGGCATATGGTTGTCATCCCAAAGGATGACGGTGGGATGGAAATTTACCCACTGAAGAGCTGGCTGCGGCAAAATCCTGAATATTTGCCTGCGGGACTGGATGGGACCAACAATACCTCGCACCAATTGCGTGCCGCCCTGCGACAATCAGGATGGACGATGCAGGAAACCCCGGGCGAAGTGCGGTTGATTTTTCCCGGACACTCTGCGCGTGTGGTTGAGGATTTGTTGGGTGGAACAGAGGATGAAAATTTTGAAAATGGGGCCGTTGACGATCCTGCCCCATACTTCTCACTTGAATACCAGCTTCGAGATTTCCTGGCATCCAACCTTTCATCCATCGACTTCGGGGGTAAGAGACTGCGGCTCTATGTCGATCCGACTGGGCGTGACGGTATTGAGTATTCAACTGCTGTCGGGCCTATCGACATTCTGGCTGTGGACGACACTGGAGCATTTTTTGTCTTCGAACTCAAAAGAGCCCAGAGCTCTGATCGGGTCTTGGGGCAAATTGCGCGCTATATGGGATGGGTCAAACAAACTATCGGCCGCGACGTGGAAGTCTCGGGGATCATCGTATCCAAATCGGTCAATCGCAATTTGAAATACGCCCGCACGGTTGTCCCGAATATCTACCTGTTCGAATACACGGTCAGCTTCAATGTGATGCCTGCGCATGATATCGACATGTGATAGATGGGGATTCCCAGTGCAACTTGGCCCCATTGCCCAATGTTCACCACGTCTAGGAGCGTAAGTCGGATTTTTTGGCACCCGCAAGGCCGTGTCTCCCGCCACGGCCTTGAGTAAGAGACGTATAGAGCGATGCCCTGCCGATAAGGGTCGGGCACCAAATCACAAGCGAGCTTCGAAAAGCTTCCCTTGGATGAAGAGAACGGCAGTCCCCGACTATAACAGTGGCGGTTGTTGCGTCGTTGGAGCTAAGTTTTTAACGGAACAGCGTCAACACACTTTCCGCGCTGGAATTAGCGATTGACAGCGACTGGATCGCGAGCTGCTCCTGCGTCTGAAGAGCTTTCAGGCGCGTAGATGCCTCATTCATATCGGCGTCAACCAAGCGTCCGACACCCTTTGTAATGCTGTCCATGAGTTTTTCTGCGAAATCCTCCTGCATTGCGACGCGGCTCTCAAGAGCGCCAAGGGTGCTGGCGCTGCTGATTGCTTCCTTCAACATATGTTCGATCCCCTCAAGGTACTCGTCCACCGTGAAGGTATTGGATGTCACGTCGATTTCGGCCAGATCGAAACGCAACGTGAATGGCGGATCTGGTCGAAATGTTGAAATGGTAAACGGTGTCGCCTTGGCGCCATAGCCTGGGTGGACAGTCTGATCGAGACGGTAAGCCAACTGGTTGCCAGCTACATCGACGTTAAGCCCAATCCCAGGGGTCAAATAGTCAACAATTGTCTTAAGGTCGTTCGCGCTGTTGATCATGCCATCGCTGCTGCCAAGAGCCGCGTCCACAACAGCGCGATTTATGGTGTAGGTGGTCACCGGCGCATTGTTGATGCTGATGTCGAATTCAATGGTTGCATCTAGGTAAACCTTGAACGGCTGAATGAAGCTCATCGCGGCGTTTGGGTGCATGTTGTCGTGATCTATTTGGGAACTGGTATCTAATCCCAACTTGCCAAAAGAACCGGTCAGCTGGTCGAGAATTATGCTTGATCCCTGATGCGGTGACGTCTCGAGAGATTCAATTGCGTACCGGTTCGCGGGGGCCGCAAATGTGCCGTTGAGGGTCACGAAGGGGCCTGCGCCGGCATCGTTGAATGCTTGTTGCAGAACCAGTTTGAGTTGCGCAACATTACTGATAATGCCATCCGAAGTGCCGAGCGCTGTGTCAATGACCGTTCTATCCACAACGATCGGGTAGGTGTCACCAGGCGAGAGATCGCTCTGATCAACAATTAGATCGAAGGTTGCCGTTTCCGAGGCGCTGAAGGTCACCGGCCCTGTGAAGCTGTGATCCTCATGTGCCTGGTGAAAAAAATTCTCGGAGTACATCGAACCGATCGGCATGTAATAGTCTAATATATCCTTCTGCAATATACCTCCGCCTCCGGTGTTCAGCATGCTCGATCGTCTCAAATCAACTTCAGCTGTTTTGACCGAAACGCTACCAGAGGCACTTCTTACGAAGGATGTGACTAGCTGCTCAGATAGGACGCTGATATCCTGAAGGTGGGATGGTGACGAGGTATTGAGCCAGTTAACGCCGCTGAAGCCTGATGACCGCACCGTGCTTTCTGCTTGAGCATTCAACTGGTCTAGTTCTTCTTGGATTTTTGTCCGATCAACACCTTCTTCGGAGGCGGCGACCAGCTTGGCTTTGAACTCTTTTAGGAGGTCTACAACGTTTTCCGTTCCAGCATAGGCAACATCCAGTTTTGCCGCCCCGAGGCCGAGCGCATCGGTCACTGCGGATATCGCCATGTTGTCGGACTTCATTGTGGTCGAGATCGACCAATAGGCTGCATTGTCCGACGCGACTTGTACACGTAACCCCGAGCTTACCTGGGCTTGTGTTTGAGCAAGACTGCTGCCAACTGACCTCAGGGTTTGCAGAGCGGTCATGGCGGAATTATTTGTAAGAATGCTGGTCAAGTTAAAAGCCCCTTGAGCAAAGGCTAGCGACCGAACGTCTATCAGTCCGGGGAAAAACGCTAGCTATGGTCGGAACACTTTTAACGGTTAACCACAAGGGTGCCCGCCTTAATGGCGAGACCGTCACCTGAGGCGGATATCCGCCCCAAAGCCAATTCGGAGAAATTGATTCTCAACCTCACCGAGTATTTTCGTTAATGCTTTTGCAACAGAATAGGTTAATGCGAAGTTAACGCGATGCCCACAGCGGATTCGACGAAGAGCAAAATAGCGGTATCAGGCGGGCGATCATTTCGAACTCCGGCGTGAAGCCATTAACAAGCTGCACGATTTTCGACTCAATTTCACCGACGTCCTGGACATCATTCACGGGGATCGAATTTAGACGCAAAAACCGAGAGTAGAGATTCTTCTCATCAGAGCTCCCAGTGGGAAAATGAATGCGTTCAAGGTTTCTTGCTGACGCTTCCATCGCGATCGCATCGATGATGCCCATTCGTATCTTACGGTTTGCAATAGGTCCGACCTCCGCATTTAGTTTGAGGTGCCCTCTGGTTCCGTCATCTCGACCTCGAATTTCGACCCAGACAATAAACGGATAACCTGCCCGCCAGTTCTCGCAACCACGCCAAGGGCCACTTGCCTTGTCGAATTCATCCCGCCATCGCAGAGGTACAAAACTCAGCGCATTTTTCGTGGCCTCTGAACAGATGATTGGAGTTGCACCAATCGATACTACTTTCTTCTCTTGGGGACTTCCGCCCATCAAACGGTGAATAGCAAGCTCGAAGCCAGAAGCAGAACTGCGCGCCTTCAATAGATCAAAAAACTGTTTGTTCTCTTGGAAAAGCCGACGCGCGAACGCTTTTATTTCGGATCCTTCGTCGCTCATTCTGGCAAGTTCCTCGGTGATGTAAGGCCACTATTCTGGGGATGTAGCCCCATATTGACCCAGAAGAAAGGCTACTGGAAAAATGTACAGACAAATATTCGTTCGATCGATCCGAGTTCAGTAGAAGCGGATTGGCTCAGGAGTTGGAGGCAGTATTGATGACTGCGCAAGGGATCTCACTGCACTCGTCGGGCCAAATGAACGTTTAACCCACATGCTCGTTTGAGTGCCGAGCCGCCATCTCCTGTTCGGTAAAGCTTTGTTCTCCACCGCGCTTAAGCTCTTCGATACGCCTTTCCAGAAGTTTGATTTCAGCATAGGCCTCATCATCCAACAGGATTGGCTCTTTGGCAAAATCCTCTTGGCCGGGGCGAAGGAAATCCTTGATCTGCTCCGTGTTCACCTGTGCATAGTGCTTGTCGATCATTGTGAGCGAGGTGCGGGTGTTGCGGGCGACATGATGGACTGAAACATTGTTGGCGAGCATTTGCGAGATATAGAAATGCCTGAAAGAATAGGAAGTGCGGCGAACCCCACGATTGTCCTTCTCAAGACCGGCAGCAATTAGAAGAGCAGTGAGGCTTTTCTTGAACGACAATATGCTGTTGCCATTTTCGTCAACAAACACCGGATCTTCGTTCTCTGGTTCGCGGTCCATGTCATGGACAAAAAGGTCCCAAAGCATGCTGAGTGCAGATAGCGCTCCGTAAAGCGGTACAGTGTTGCCATGCTTGCTCTTGCCGTGGACTGCCAACCGCGCATCTTGTTGATGCAGTGGAAGATGACGTGTTTCGCGGAAGAGTGAAATATCTCCCCAAGTGAGGTTCTTTGCTTCTGTTGGGCGCAGTCCGGAATTGGCCATCAGTTCGATGTAGGCGTGCAGCCGGACACGATCGGCGCGGATGCCCTCGGTGATGGCCTTTTGGGTCCAGACCCGCCCATCCTTAGCTTTAATGACCTTCAGCTTTGTATGGTGTTCGTTGATACGTTCGATGCTTTTGGCAACAAGCTTTTCGTACTCTTCTGGTTTGAAGCCGGGCCGCCTGTTATCGGGTTTCTTCCGCGCATCAATGGTGGGCAGTTCCAGAGGCTTGCAGTAGCCCCAACGCGCCGCCTGACGAAAAAGCTCTCGCAGGATGACCATTTCGCCTTTCATGGTTGCCAACGCAGCGACTTTTCGGGGGGCAGGGCGGCTGAACACGCGACCATCTTCTCGTTCGCATCTGATCTTCTCAATCTTCGAGCCTGGGCCATTGGTCCAGTAGGTTTTTCGCCATTCAAGATAGCGCTCGACATCGGCAGTAGTGATGAGGTCGACAGCTTTATTTTCGAAATAGGCCATCGGGAAACGCCGAATCATCGGTGGCCAGAATGTCGGGTGATAATGACTACGCTCACCGCGTTCGGCCTCGGCGCAGACCTTCTCTATGAATTCCTCTGCAACATCGTGAAACTGATGCTGCACCAGCGATAGGCCCTGTTTGTGCCGATACTTCTGTTCATGGAAAATCTCGTTTGCTCGTTGAAGTGCACGGTCGAAATCGTGGGTGCCTAATGATTTTTGATTTGCCGACCACCGAGCGAATAACGCATGGACCAGTTGCGGGTGCCCTCACGCTTGAAAAGGGCAAAGGGGGCATTTGTTGATTCGGTATGCTGCAACATAACCAGGGCTCCAAAGGAGTTATTATGGTCGGAGCGTTGCGCTAAAACTGCGCTATGCTCCGCATCCACGCCCGGTAAGCGTACATTGTAATCATTGATGAATTCAAAACCGAATACGCTGCTGAGCTAGCTTATTTCCGTCGCAGGCCAGAACAAGATAAAATTGATATGCCAATGAAAACAATATATTCAGTGGCGCACCCGGTAGGATTCGAACCTACGACCTTTGGAATCTAGAACGCGGTCTGCGCGATCATCCGTGAAGCGGTCGCATCCGCCGTGTAGATCCGGCCCATGTCATGGGATTGGGATTAGATGCGACCTGCTCGCTGGTGGTGCTGGGGGAGGGTGGTTACCCACTCGCCGTCGGGCCGTCCGAGGAGGCCGAGCGTGACATCCTCGTCTGGATGGACCACCGCGCTGTTGACCAGGCCGAGCGGATCAACACCATGGGCCATGATGTCCTGCGTTATGTTGACGGCCGCATTTCCCGGTCACGACCCTTGTCGCTTGCCCTGAAACAAGGCCCAGAGCGCTTCACTTCCCCAAACCGGCGGCTGACGTGAACGCAGGCACGGGAACCGGAGCCGCCAACACATCCCCATCGCGTTCATTCGTGGCTATCATGAGATCGCTCACGGCTTCTAGCTATGCGCATAAGCGACTGTGTGAGCATGGCAATCCACCGACGTGAAGTGACACAAAGGGCGCAACCGCGCGTCACCTTCAGTCAGAGCGGAGCCGGTTGGCCTGATCTTCTGGAAAACGTCAGAAATCGGCGGGGAATGGTTTCAGGATTGATCGATCATTCTGTGTTCCTTCGCGTAGCGCACGAGCGCCAGGAAACGGTAAATGCCGTGAACGAACTTGCCATAGGGCATTGTTATAAAGAGGCTGAAGACGACGCCGAGATGGAGTGCAAGGATGAGCCCCATGGCCGGTGTCGCGCGGAATACCAGCAGAAGTAAGCCCGTCAGACTGGTTAGGAACAGCATAACGAGGAAAGCGACATCCATTCCTGTGCGAGTTCCATCCATCAACATGGGATCTCGACTCCATTTTGCCTTCAAGAGCCCAGCCGGCCCAATGATGAGGCCAATGCCACCGACTGTCCCGAGCACCACTGGCAAGTCGTACACAGGATAGGGAGCTTCCATGCCGAGCAGATAGTGGTAAAGCGTCGCTGTCGACGTTGCTGCGAAGCAGAGCATAAACCCGTAAAAAGTCATGTGATGATAAAGTCGCCGGCGGTCTGTCGGCCGATCGCTCTCATTCATACATCCGACACCGCCGCCATCAAGGTAGCGCAGTGTCGATGCGTCCTTCATAGCCTGCCACAGGGACGCGGGCTCCTTCAACGTGCCAGCCGGTTCGCCAATATCTTTCCAAAAAAGCCTCACCCCCATGCCAATTGCCAAGAGCGAGTAGCAAAAGGCCGCACCGAAGATCACGGCCATCGTGTTGTGGGGCATAAGCTTATAGAAAGCCCCAGGACCTGTATGGACGCCAAACAGAACGGACGGATCATGCCAGCCGGCAAAGCCTGCAATAAAGACAGCAACGCTGATTGCCGCGATTACACTGATCGACAGACCGTTGCGGTGGAAGAGACCGGACAGGGGCCGCGGCCATGCATAGGCTCGGTAGGAATCGTTTCTGACGATCGCCAGAGTCTGTGGAACGTTGACGCCAAATTCGTGCGGTGGGGCGAACTGGCAATCGGGGAGACAGGCGCCGCAGTTGTGACAGAGATTGGCAAGATAGTTGAGATCGCCATCCGAGAAGGAACGCCGCATTTCCATGGCCGGGAAGACAGCGCACAGTCCCTCGCAATAGCGACAGGAATTGCAGACTGTCATCAGACGATCGGCCTCCGCTAGGCTCTCGGTTGAATGATGGGGATCGAGCAAAGCGTGAATGTTCATACGGCCTCCAGCGGCAGTGATCTGGTTGAAAGCAGGGCCGCGGCTTCGCGGCCGGCGACCCGACCGAAGACACTGCCGATCGTCATGCCAATGCCCGCAGCGTAGCCCTGGCCGAGCACATTGCCCGCCATGATTTCGCCAGCGGCGAACATGTTTGCGCTTTGGCGACCATCGGTCATGACGATGCGCGCCTGCCGGTCTACACGGACACCGAGATAGGTGAACGTAATTCCAGGTCGGACGGGATAGGCATAAAATGGCGCAGTTTCGATGCGTCGTGCCCAATGTGTCTTGTCTGGTTCCAGTCCATGGGTGCGACAATCGTCGAGCGTGGCCGGGTCGAAGGTCCCGGGCAAAACCGCTGCATTGAAGCCATTGACGGTACCGCTCAGTGTGGCTCGATCCAGACCGAGTTTGTCAGCAAGTTCCTCGATTGTGGCTGCCCTTACGGGCGGGAAAAGCGAAGGCATGAAAAGCTCAAGCGTGGGGGCATCGAAGATGATGTAGGCAATCTGATTTGGCTGGGCCGCGACCAGGCGCCCCCAAATGGCATATCGCTTCGGCCACACGTCTTCCCCTTCGTCATAAAAGCGTTGCCCTTGCTGGTTGACGACGATTCCAAACACGACGCAGTCGAGACGCGTAATGATGCCCCCATCAAATTTGGGCGCGCGTGCATCGATAGCCACAGCGTGACACTGTTTCGGATCGCCAATCTGTTGCGCGCCGTTCTCGATCAGCATTTTCAGCACCGTGCCGCGGTTATACGGCGTGCCGCGGATCAGAAAATTATCAGCGACAGAACCCCAACCCTCGCGCAGCCATTCGAGATTGGCCTCGAAGCCCCCGGAGGCCGCGATGAAGGCTTTTGCTTTGAAGGATATATCTTCGCCACCATGGCGAACGAGGGCTGATCGAAAATGATTTCCCTCGATGTGGAGCCCCACAACCTCTGCGTCATAGATGACATGAACACCCAGTTTTTCCGCCGTTAGGTAGAGTGCATTCAACATCGCTCGGCCGCCGCCGAGAAAGAATGAATTGGTCCGCCCAAGACTGAGCGTGCCACCGAGCGACGGTTGGAACCTGACACCCTGTTCCGCTATCCAGGTCAACATCTCCTTTGACTCGGCGATCATCATCTTCGCCAGTTCCTCGTCGGTGTTGCCGGCAGTGACGCGCAAAAGGTCATCAAGAAACTCGTCTTCGGTATAGGGACCGGAGAGCGTCGCCGTCGCCTCGTCGTGAGCGCAACGCATGTTGCGTGTATGGCGCGTGTTTCCGCCGCGATAGAAGCGAGGCGCACTTTCCACAACCAGAACACTCACACCGGCACGCCGCGCACTGATGGCGGCGCACAAAGCTGCATTGCCGCCGCCGGCGATGAGCACGTCATAGCTTGCTGACCGTTCGATCATTCCTCGTTTATCTCGCTTTTCTAATACCGATGCAGATGGGTTTACTGCATGCATTTGTATACAGTCAATAGCGCAGATTTTGTCTGTAAGGGAACCCTGGGAAGAACAGTGCCGGCACGGCTCGCACTGCCTCTACATCGGAGATGACCCCAATGACAAAATAACAGTATACGAACGACTAGCGGCTGCGGAAAAAACTATCTATAAGACCTGCAAGCACGCCAGCGGTCGGCGTGAACTTCATCCTTGTGCCGAACATGAAGGTTGCGACAGCAATATTTCACGGGCGGACAGCGGAAATGGCCGTACCCGCATCCTGATGTGCATGAAGTGCATAGGCGTCCGCACGATTGTGTTGGCTATCAGTATCAGCGGGGTTTCTATCCGTGGCTAAATCACTCGACAGTTTCAATTGCCGTTCGGTCTTGACCGTAAACGGCAAAGACTACGTCTATTACAGCATCCCGAAGGCCGAGGCGAACGGCCTCGCCGGCGTGTCGAAGCTGCCCTATTCCATGAAGGTCCTGCTGGAAAACCTCCTGCGCAATGAAGACGGTCGGTCCGTCTTCAAGAAGGACATCGAGGCAGTCGCCGCCTGGCTCGTCGACAAGGGCACGGCCGAAAACGAAATCGCCTACCGTCCGGCCCGCGTGCTGATGCAGGACTTCACCGGCGTTCCCGCCGTCGTCGACCTGGCTGCCATGCGCGACGCCATGGTCAACCTCGGCGGCGATCCGGAAAAGATCAACCCGCTGGTTCCCGTTGACCTGGTCATCGACCACTCGGTCATCGTCGACGAATTCGGCACCCCGACCGCCTTTGCCCGCAACGTTGAGCTCGAATACGAGCGCAACGGCGAGCGCTATCGCTTCCTGAAATGGGGCCAGCAGGCGTTCAAGAATTTCCGCGTCGTCCCTCCGGGCACCGGTATCTGTCACCAGGTCAACCTCGAATATCTTGGCCAGACCGTTTGGACGAAGGACGAGGACGGCGAAACCACCGCTTATCCCGACACCTGCGTCGGCACGGACAGCCACACCACGATGATCAACGGCCTGGGCGTTCTCGGCTGGGGCGTCGGCGGTATCGAAGCCGAAGCCGCCATGCTCGGCCAGCCTGTCTCCATGCTGCTGCCTGAAGTCATCGGCTTCAAGCTGACCGGCAAGGTCAAGGAAGGCGTGACTGCGACCGACCTCGTGCTGACCGTCGTGCAGATGCTGCGCAAGAAGGGCGTTGTCTCCAAGTTCGTCGAATTCTTCGGCCCCGGCCTTGATTCGATGTCGCTCGCCGACCGCGCGACCATCGGCAACATGGGCCCGGAATATGGCGCGACCTGCGGCTTCTTCCCGGTTGACGGCGAAACCATCAACTACCTGACGATGTCCGGCCGCACCAAGGACCGTATCGCGTTGGTGGAAGCCTATTCCAAGGTTCAGGGCATGTGGCGTGATGGCGACGGTTCTGAGCTGGTCTTCACCGACACACTCGAACTCGACCTCGGCGATGTCGTGCCGTCAATGGCCGGCCCGAAGCGTCCGGAAGGCCGCCTGCCGCTCGAAACCATCGCGCCGAACTTCGCGACGGCCCTGGAAACCGACTACAAGAAGCCGGGCCAGTTGACCAATCGCTACGCGGTCGAAGGCACCGACTACGATATCGGCCATGGCGACGTGGCGATTGCCGCCATCACCTCCTGCACCAACACCTCGAACCCGAGCGTGCTGATTGCAGCCGGCCTGCTTGCCCGCAACGCCGTTGCCAAGGGCCTGAAGACCAAGCCATGGGTCAAGACCTCGCTGGCACCGGGATCCCAGGTCGTCGGCGAATACCTGGCCAAGTCCGGCCTGCAGGTTTCGCTCGATGCACTCGGCTTCAACCTGGTCGGCTTCGGCTGCACCACCTGCATCGGCAATTCCGGCCCGCTGCCGGCGCCGATCTCCAAGACGATCAACGACAAGGGCCTGATCACGGCCGGCGTGCTCTCGGGCAACCGCAACTTCGAAGGCCGCATCTCGCCGGACGTCCAGGCCAACTACCTGGCTTCGCCACCGCTGGTCGTGGCTTATGCGCTGGCCGGTACCGTCCAGAAGGACCTGACCACGGAACCGCTCGGTGAGGACCAGGACGGCAACCCGGTCTTCCTCAAGGACATCTGGCCGACCTCGCACGAGATTCAGGAATTCATCCTGAAATACGTCACCCGCGAACTTTACGAATCGAAGTATGCCGACGTGTTCAAGGGCGATGCCAACTGGCAAGCCGTTCAGGTTCCTGCCGGCCAGACCTATGCCTGGGACGACAAGTCGACTTATGTGCAGAACCCGCCTTACTTCGTTGGCATGGGCAAGACCGGCACCGGCCTGAAGAACATCAAGGGCGCCCGCGTTCTCGGTCTCTTCGGCGACAAGATCACCACCGACCATATTTCTCCGGCCGGCTCGATCAAGGCGGCTTCGCCTGCCGGTGCCTACCTCACCGAAAACGGTGTGGCCGTGGCCGACTTCAACCAGTACGGCACGCGCCGCGGCAATCATGAAGTGATGATGCGCGGCACGTTCGCCAATATCCGCATCCGCAACCACATGCTCGGCCCGAACGGCAAGGAAGGTGGCTACACCATCCACTATCCGTCCAAGGAAGAGATGTCGATCTACGACGCGGCCATGCAGTACAAGGCTGAAGGCACGCCGCTGGTCATCTTCGCCGGCGTCGAATACGGCAACGGTTCGTCGCGTGACTGGGCTGCCAAGGGTACCAACCTGCTCGGCGTCAAGGCCGTGATCGCCCAGTCGTTCGAGCGTATCCACCGCTCGAACCTGGTCGGCATGGGCATCGTGCCCTTCACCTTCGAGGAGGGCACGACCTGGGCCAGCCTCAACCTCAAGGGTGACGAGATCGTCGAGATCGATGGCCTCGAGGGCGACATCAAGCCACGCGAGAAGAAGATCGCCAAGATCACCTATAGCGACGGCACGGTGAAGGACATTCCGATCCTCTGCCGCATCGATACGCTGGACGAAGTGACCTACATGAACAATGGCGGCATCCTGCAGACGGTTCTTCGCGACCTGGCTGCTTAACCGCATGAGAAGCTTGCCGCCCCGTCAGAGATGACCGGCGGCAAGCTGCCCTCGATTACCGGCATCCCGTGTCGACCGAACTCGGAAACTTTCGTGACAGCAGTGCTTTTCACTGGCCTGACCGTGGCCGTCTTCCTCACATCGCTGCTGTCAGGCATCTTCGGCATGGCGGGGGGACTGATCCTGTTGTGGATCCTCCTGTTCCTGATGCCCGTTGCGACAGCGATTGCGGTCCACGGCATGGTGCAAGTAGTCTCGAACGGGTCGCGTGCCTGGTTTTCTCGCAAATATGTTGATCTGAAAATCCTTGGAGTGCTTTGTGCCGGTCTGGTGACCGCCGCTACCCTGCTACTGCTCGTCGACTATCGTCCGAGCCTGATCGTCATCTCGATCGTCATCGGCCTCATGCCGGTTCTCGTCTGGCTACCGGTGAAAAAGATGGAACTCGACGCGTCGAAACCCCTGCATGCCTATGTCTGTGGCATTATTTCCGGCGGGCTGGCTATTGGCGTCGGCGTATCTGGACCCATCATCGACATCTTCTTCATCCGCACGGCGATGGACCGGCGCACCGTGGTGGCCACGAAGGCAGCCGTACAATTTCTCACGCATGGCACCAAGGTGGCTTTCTACTGGCAAGCTGCGTTGACGCTGTCGACGGAAGGCTGGCTTGCCGTTGCGGCGGCAGTGCCGATCGCAATCCTCGGGACCCGTGCCGGCAACGGTATTCTCCAGCGCATCACAGACGCCAACTTCCGCAGCTGGACGCGTTGGATAGTGACAGCGATCGGCGCCGTCTATTTCGTCCGGGGCATCATACAGCTCGCCTGAATACCGACGTTTTCGAGCAAGGGAGAGTAACAATGACACAGATTTTCGTACCAGCTGCCTTCTATCGCGGCGGGAGCAGCAAGGGCGTCTTTTTCCACGCACGCGATTGTCCGGCACCTGGTCGCGCGCTTGACCACATGTTGTTGTCGGCGCTCGGCAGCCCCGACCCCTATGGCCGGCAACTCGACGGGATGGGAGGAGGGACCTCATCGCTGTCTAAGGCGGTGATCATCGGGCCTTCGACGCATCCTGAGGCCGATGTCGACTACACCTTTGCGCAGGTCGCGGTGGATCGCCCCGTCGTCGACTGGGGGGCCAACTGTGGAAATCTCTCGTCCGCCGTCGGACCGTTTGCTGTCGACGAGGGCCTTGTTTCAGTCAGCGACGGTGCAGCGCTTGTGCGCATCCATCAGGTCAACACGAAGAAGATCATCCATGCCCGTTTCAACGTTGCTGGAGGAAAAGCTGTCACGACCGGCGACTTCTCTCTCGATGGTGTGTCCGGCACTGGCGCGCGCATCGCACTCGACTTTTTGGAGCCCGGAGGCACGGTGACGGCCGGCCTGCTGCCGACGGGCAATGTCATCGATACGGTCGAAATTGATGGACGCCGCTTCAGCATGTCGCTGGTCGATGCCAGCAATCCCGTTGCCTTCCTGTCAGCGCAGGACATCGGCCTCGGTGGAACTGAGTTGCCCGACACGATCGAGGCGGCGCCTGAGACCATGCGTCTGCTCGACCGACTTCGCCGCGCTGCCGGCGTGCTGATGGGGCTTGGACCGGCTCCAGAACAAGTGGGGCTCGCCAATCCGAAGATTGCGATTGTGTCTGCACCCGCATCTTTCCGGACGTTGGATGGGCGCATGGTAGAGGCGGGGGAGTTCGATATCGCGGTGCGGATGCTGTCGATGGAGCGCGCCCACCGCGCGGTCACGTTGACCGGGGCGATGTGCCTGGCCGTTGCCTGCCGGATCGAAAGCTCTCTACCGACCGGTCTTTGCACGGCCGACGCCCAAGCCAAAGTGATCCGCGTCGGTCATCCGTCGGGCACGGTTTCTGTCGGTGCGACCGTCGGCTGCCTGAGGGGGAAGTGGAACGTTTCAAGTGCGACGGTGTACCGGACGGCACGGCGCCTGATGCAAGGGGAAGTCGCCGTTTCGCCTTATGGGGAGGAAACATCCAAATGAACGACAAGATGCGCGAAATGCTCGGTGCATTGCTTGCCGAAGTCGGCTGGAGCGATGCGCCCCTGGACCGGCTGCTAATCGAAACGAGGCCGAAAGTGCTTGCCACACCCTGGCCGATTGCGACGATGGCCTGCATGGCTCTCGGCGCCGTTGGATTGGCAGCCTCGCGTATCCATGAATTGCGTACCGGCGAACGCAGGACCGTGCATCTCGACACGCGCGCTGCCGAACTCGCCATGGCAAGTTCAAGCTATCTTCAGGTCGATGGACGTCCCGTCAAGTTCCGCGATCCGTTTACCGGCTTCTATCGGGCATCCAACGGCGAATGGGTCTATCTGCACGGCAACTTTCCGCACTTGAGAGACGGGCTTCTCGCCATGCTCGATGTCGAAAACGACCCGGACGCGATCCGTGCGGCGGTCCTTGAGCGCGAGGCTGGTGACATCGAAGCCGAAGCGATTTTGCGGGGGCTTTGCGCTGCGCGTGTGCGGACCCGTGCCGACTGGCTGGCGGAGCCGCATGCGGACGCGCTTACCAAAATTCAGATCGTCCGGATGGAGCGTGTCGGCGATGCGCCCGTGATGGCGCTAGAAGACGGTGGGGCCGGTCTATCCGGGATCAGAATGCTTGACCTCTCGCGCGTCATCGCCGGGCCGATGGCGGGGCGCACGATGGCCGAACACGGTGCGACCGTTCTGCTGATCGCCAGCCCCCGTCTACCCTTCATCCAGTCCCTCGTCATCGATACCGGATTCGGCAAGCATTCCGTTCATATCGATCTTGACGATCAGGAAGGGCCGGCGATGCTGCGCGGCCTTCTTGTCGATGCGGATGTCTTCCTAGATGCTTATAGACCAGGTGCACTCAGCGCGCGCGGCTTCGGCGCGCAACAGCTGGGAGGGATGAAGCCCGGGCTGGTCTCTATTTCGCTATCGGCATTTTCCGATAGGGGACCTTGGAGCGGACGGCGTGGCTATGACAGTCTTGTGCAGGCGACGATGGGCATGACGTCGCAATCGGACGGCTTGCCACCACAACTTCTACCCTGTCAGCCGCTGGACTATCTCACGGGATATCTTGCAGCCTTTGCAGCCATGCTGGGGCTGATACGCCGGCATGAAGAGGGGGGTCGGTGGCACGCATCGCTTTCACTTGCCGCAACAGCGCAGTGGATGTGGCGCCTGCGCGCGCAGGCGGGCGATGATGCAGTTCATCCTGCCGCCAATCCGACGGCCGCCGGGATCTCGGACCTGCTGGCGGTGCACGATACGGCTTTCGGCAGCGTGACGGCGTTGAAGCCGGCCCTGCGAATGGACGGTGTTCCTCTCGTCTGGTCACGTGTGCCGGCTCAGCTCGGATCCGATCCGGCAAGCTGGCCGGATGTCTGACGCCATTTGTAAGGCGACGCTCTACCCACGGACGAGCAGGCTACTCTTCGATCTTGGTGATCAACAAGCGCACTTCGAGCGCCGTCTTGATATGCTGGATCGCCGCGCGCTCGGCCGCCTCCGGGTCGCGTTTCCTGAGCGCTTCCAGAATAAGGACGTGTTCGTCGGTGGCGGTCGATGTCCGTCCTTTTTGGATGAAGGTCGTATCCGGCAGAAGAGCGATGGTTTCCTGGAGGTCCTCGACGGCCTGTCGCAGGTAACGGTTGCGGGCAGCGTCGTAGAGCCGGGCGTGGAATTGCCGGTTCCAGTTCGCGGCAAGTTTCGGGTCGTCGGTTGCCGCCGCGAATTTCTCGTTGATCCGCTCGAGATTGGCGATTTCCGCGTCGGTCGCATGACGCGCGGCAAAGCGTGCCACGACCCCTTCCAGTTCCTCGCGCATGGCGTACAGCTCGAAGATCTGCTGCATGGAGAGGATCGACACAGCGACGCCCCGTCCGCTCGCCGCTTCGAGAAGGCCTTTTTCCTGAAGTCGACCAAGTGCCTCTCGCACCGGTGTTCTGCTGACGCCAAGGCGCGTCGCCACTTCCTCCTCGCGCAGCGGATCGCCGGGCCTGTAGATGCCGTCGCGAATCGCCGCCAGGATCGCATGATAGGTGCTCTGGCCGCGTGTCTTGGCAAGCACGTCCTTGGATGCCGTCATGCGGGCAGTTCTCCCCTTCTGGAGCAATTCCGGCTATAGGAGGAAAAGCCAATTGTCCACGGTATTGTTGCTTTGCATGCGATGGTATGCAGTATTCGTTCGTAAAGTTAGAATGATTGCGACGAACGGAAGGACGTCGGCGCATCCCATGCATCAAACCTTGAACCAACCTGGCAAGGAAAGCCACAGCCTGAACTATACCCTACGCACCCTCGCCTTGGGTGCGGCAGGCGGGTACATCGGATATTTGCTTGGCCTGCCACTGGGATGGCTGCTCGGCGCCATGGCCGTGACCATGGTGCTTGCAATGGCCGGAATTCGCGTGACAGCTTCGCCGAACCCGCGTGCCGCGATGATCGCCGTGATCGGCCTCATGGTCGGCAGTGCCTTCAAGCCTGAGGTTCTCGGCTATGTCGGCGAATGGTGGGCAAGTCTTGTCGCGGTGGCAGTCTACACCGTGATCACGGCGGCATTCGGCGTGTTCACCTGTTCCCGCCTTGGACGGCTCGATTCGCCAACTGCGGCGCTGAGCGGAATGCCCGGCGGACTTAGCGAAATGATCGTTATGGCATCTGCCTTCGGAGCCGACGTCCGCAGCGTCAGCATGGTGCATGCAACGCGGCTGGTCATTCTCATTGCCACGGTGCCGTTATCGCTTACGCTGTCGGGAGCTCTGGCGGCGATAGGAGCGGGTTCGGTCGATCGCACGGTCCACTGGACGATCGGTCTTCCGCCAGTAGACGCTGCCATTCTCCTCGGCTGCGCTGTCCTCGGCCTTATTCTCGGGCGGCGACTGCGGCTACCAGCGGCCAATCTCACGGGTCCGTTGGTGCTGAGCGCTGCGGCCCACCTGACCGGCCTAACGGCGGCCGAAGTGCCGGACGTTGTCCTTGCAGTGGCCCAGATTGTCATCGGCGCGACGATCGGCCAGCACTTCGCCGGCGTCGAAAGGCGCCTTCTGGCAACAGCGGTCATTCTGGGGATCATCCTGACCTGCTTCAGTCTTGCGACTGCCGTGATCTTCGCCATGTTCTTCGATCACTATCTCAATGTTCCGTTTGCAGTCGGGTTTCTGGCACTGGTGCCGGGCGGTCTGCCGGAAATGAGCCTTATCGCCATTTCGCTCGACGTGAACCCCGCCTTTGTCAGCCTGCATCATCTGTGCCGGGTCGTTATCATCGTCATCTCCGCGCCGCTCATCCTGCCATTGTGGCTGCGCTTGATGCGGTCTCCTGATCGCGACTGAAATGAATTGGTGCAGGTGTTGCCAAACCGCGAAGCCGCCATCGCAAACCGCCGCTACCGCACTGCAATAGGAGTTGCTAGATCATGTCCATCGAACATTCCTCGTCCGCTGGAGATCACAATGTCAATGGTTCCGTACAAGAAGATGCTGCAGCTCGTGCAGCGCTATGTCGCGTTTGTTCAGCGCGCTGGGGACTATCGCCTCCTCGGTTCGAGCGAGAAAGTGAGACATCTCGCCTTGCGCGATTTCGGACTGTCCGAAAGATCGCCGGAAGCGATCCCGCCGCTCGCCGTCGAGGCAAAAGAACCAAAGCCTTCAGGAGGCAGTCATGCAGCCTTTCGATCCGGTGACGGCACGCCTCGTGGTCGCGGTCTCGCGGTACGGATCTATCGGACGGGCAGCCGAGCGTGAAAATATCGCCCCCTCTGCGGTGAGCAGGCGGATCAGCGAACTCGAAAGCCGGCTGGGTGTCGCACTTTTTGATCGGTCCCTACAGGGCGCCAAACTGACCCAGGCGGGCGAAGTCTATGTGGACGGCTGCCGCGAGATTCTCCGGCATGTTGCCGATCTCAACACCCGAATGGTCGATTTTGCGACCGGAGCGCGCGGTTCCTTGCGGCTTGCCTGCACCAGTTCTGTCCTCTCGGGTCGTCTTCCTGAACTGCTTGCGACTTACGCTAAGTTGCATCCCGGCATCAAACTTGAAATCCAGGAAATGTCTGCTTCAAAGGCACTCTCCGCACTGGATGACGGGCAGGCCGACATTGCGCTTGTCGCCGACAACAACGATCTTTCCCGATTCGAAACTGAAATCTTTGAAGATGATAATGTGCTGGTGCTCTGTGCGCCGGATCATGAGCTGGCCGATACGCTGAGTTTAGGCAATATGGTCGCGTTCCAAGAGGTGGTTGAGTATGAGGTCGTGGGGATCCACCACTCGGGCGCGCTTGACCGGCTGCTGAGCGTGGCTGCCGCAAACGCCGGCCGAACGCTCGGCGAGCGGGTGAATGTCGAGACGTTTCCGTCGCTTGTGCGCATGGTCGAGGCTGGTTTCGGTATCGGTTTCCTCCGCTCGACCAGCCTTCATCTTTTGGCCGGTACTGATGTCGTCAGTGCGCGTCTCTCGGACGACTGGGCGCATCGTTCCCTTGTGATGGCGCGGCGTTCGTCAAGCCCATTATCCTCGCCAATCCGCGTGTTCCTGGCCCTTGCGCGAAAGACCTATATGGCGGAGCCAGCATAACCCGAAGGTGCGTCGAAAAGATTGGATACAATAGTATACAGTGGCGCGAATTGCTGGTAGTCGATGTTGCAGTGAGGGTTTCGACAGGAGGAGTGCTCGATGCCGACCACCGTTGCAGGAGATTTTCGTGCAAATCCCGCGCGACTTGAAGATGCGGTCGCCCGTATTTTTTCAGGCGTGGGCGTACCTGCGGCCGACGCAGCTGCGGTGGCGCACTATCTCGTGCTGGCCGATCTTCGTGGCATCGCGACCCATGGCGTGTCGCGCATTCCGATCTATGCCGAGCGCATAAGGCGGGGCGTCGTGACCGCTGTGCCGGAGATCCGGATACGACGACCCATGCCAGCTGCGGTACATGTGGATGGCGACAACGGTCTGGGTTTCATCGTGGCTCGCCGCGCCATGCAGGAAGCGATCGCCGCGGCCGCCCAATGTGGTATCGGCATGGCGTCCGTCAGCAACAGCACGCATTTCGGCATGGCAGCCGCCTACCTGCTTGAAGCCGTGGAGGCTGGCTATGCGGCCTTTGTCTTCACCAATGCGTCGCCCAGCATGCCCGTCTGGGGCGGGCGCACACCCTTCCTGGGGACCAGTCCTTTTGCCTTCGGCGCGCCCGGTGGGCAAGGATCGCCTCCGATCATCCTCGACATGGCAACCTCCGTGGTTGCGCGGGGCAAGATCCGCCAGGCGGCGAAGAAGGGCGTGCCTATACCGGCCGGCTGGGCACTGGACGCCGATGGCCGGGAAACGACGGATGCGAGCCGCGCCTATGCTGGTATCGTCCTGCCGCTTGGCGGTCCCAAGGGATCCGGTCTGTCGCTGATGATGGAGGTGATCGCCGGGGTCATGAGCGGCTCTGCCTATGGCGGCAAGGTTGGCGACCAGTACCGCGACCTCGACCAGCCGCAGAATGTCGGCCACAGCTTCATTGCCTTCAAACCCGACATGTTCCTTGAGAGCGCAATCTACGGCGATCGCATGGATGATCTCGTCGGTCGTGCGCGCGACTGCCCGCGCGTCGAGGAAGACCAGCCTATCCTCATGCCCGGCGAGCCGGAAGCCGCCCGCATGGCGGAACGCATGCGAGCGGGCATTCCACTGGCCGGGGATGAACTGGCGATGCTTGTGGAACAGGCGGGGCTTGCAGGCTTTGCCCTGGATATCGAAGCGCTGCGAAAGGGCTGAACAACATGCTGCGTATTGCAATACTGGATGACTATCAGGACGTAGCTCTGTCGCTGGCCGATTGGTCATTGCTCGGAAACGACTGCGAAATCGTCCGCTTTGACCGGAACATGGTGAGCGAGGATGACGCGGTCCGGGCGCTTGCGGGGTTCGATGTACTGTGCCTCATGCGCGAGCGCATGGCCTTGCCAGCCAGCCTGATATCCAGACTGCCCCTGCTCAAACTCATCGTCGTGACCGGCGCGCGGGTGCGCACGATTGATATGGACGCGGCGGTCGCTTGTGGCGTCACGGTTTGCCATACCCATGCTGGCGAATCCACTTATGCCACTCCGGAGTTGGCGTGGGGGCTGATCCTGTCGCTCGCCCGCTCCATTCCCGAAGAGGATGCGCGCGTCCATCAGGGCGGTTGGCAAAGGACGATCGGCAGCGTCATCGGTGGCAAAACACTTGGCCTCGTCGGGCTGGGCAAGCTCGGCTCCCGCATGGTGCCGATCGCCAAGGCATTCGGGATGAATGTCATCGCCTGGAGTGAGAACCTGACCGAGGAAAGAGCCGCAGAGGTTGGAGCGCGCCGTGTCGACAAGGAGACGCTGTTTCGCGACGCGGACGTGGTTTCGCTGCATCTGATCCTCGGGGAGCGCAGCAGGCACATCGTATCGCGGCATGAGATCGGCCTGATGAAGCCAGGCGCCTATTTGATCAACACGTCGCGCGGCCCGCTGATTGAAGAGAAGGCGTTGCTCGACGCCCTGCACGGCGGTCGTATCAAAGCCGGCCTCGACGTCTTCGACATCGAACCCTTGCCGATTGATCATCCATTGCGCACCGCGCCGAACACCGTTCTGACCCCTCATCTCGGCTATGTGACCGAGGGTGCCTATACGGCGTTTTACCGCGATGCGGTCGAGAACATAGCGCAGTGGCGCGCAGGCAACCCGGTCAGGGTGCTTGCCGCGCCAAACAGGCAGGAGAATATCTGATGAATATGCTGAAGACCGCCGATTTGGTCGATACGAACGATGCCGAGGTCCGCTTCTGCGAAAAGCAGTGGAAAGCCTATGGTCGGCGACCCGCCTTTCACGGGGAGATCGTCACGCTGAAGACATTCGAGGATAACAAGTTGCTTCGCCAGATCCTGGAAGGGGAGGGGTCCGGCAAGGTGCTGGTCGTCGATGGCGGCGGTTCGTTACGCTGCGCGCTTGTCGGAGACCAGATAGCCGCAATTGCCGAGAAGAACGGCTGGGCTGGGCTGGTCATCCACGGCGCGGTCCGCGATGCGGCAGATATCGACCTGATGGATTTTCGCGTGCTGGCGCTCGGCCAGTCGCCGAAGAAAAGTGGCAAGACGGGCCACGGCGCGCGTGATGTCACCGTCCGGTTTGGTAATGTCGATTTCGTTCCTGGCCAGTATCTCTACGCGGACGTAGATGGCGTTCTCGTTTCCGACGGTCCCGTTCATCTTTGACATCATGCGCCCAAGACAAAGCGGGGCGCCTCAAGGATGGGGCGCCCGGCATCTTTTGTCGGCAGTGGCTTCCTAAGCGAGGGCTTGCACCAGTACTTCGGTGAATGCCCGCGTCCCGAGCGGGCCGCCAAGATCGCCGGTTCGGCGGGAGGCATCAGACAGAACCAGATCGATTGTGTTTTCCAGCGTAATCGCGGCCTCTACATAGGAGCCCTTCCCGGTCTTCTCGCCATGCCAGCGAAGCAGCATCGCGGCCGAGAGGATCATCGATGTCGGGTTGGCCTTGTCCTGCCGGGCGATGTCGGGGGCAGAACCGTGCTGCGCCTGTGCAGCGGCATGCTCGTCGCCGGCATTCAGCGATCCCGCCAGACCGAGACTGCCGGAGAGTTCTGAAGCGAGATCCGACAGCGTGTCGCCATAGAAGTTTGTCGTGCAGATGACGTCGTAGCGGCTGGCATCGCGCACCAGCAGCGCTGCCATGGCGTCGATCAGCACCTCTTCCACGACGACCTCCGGATAGTCGGCAGCGACCCTGCGGAATTCCTTCAGGAAGAGGCCGTCGGTCAGCACGAAGGCGTTTGCCTTGTGAACGGCTGTGACCTTGCGGCGACGGACCATCGCAAGCTCGAACGACGCTATGGCGATGCGCTCGATCGCCTTCTTCGTCACCTTTCGCATCGAGATTGCAACGTCTTCGGTCGGCATGTATTCGCCGGTGCCGGCAAACATGTTTCGGTCCGGGTACATGCCTTCCGTTGCCTCGCGCATGATGACCAAGTCCATCTCGGTGCCGCGATGGAAGACGCCTTTTCGCGTGCGCGCGGGACGAATGTTGGCGAACAGATCGAGATCCCTCCTGAACGCGGCCGAGACGTTGATGCCGCCTTTGTCGCGTGGCGGGTAGTCGAGATGCGAGATCGGCCCGAGCAACGTTCCGTCGAGGCTGCGGGCGATATCGAGAATGTCATCGGGTAGCGTCGTGCCTGTTTTCTCAAGCGCGGCGAAGCCGATATCTCGCGTTGTGTAGTGTAAGCCTAGCGAAAACCGCCGATCGATTGCGTCAAGGATCGCGATGGTGGACGTGATGATCTCCGGGCCGATGCCATCGCCTGGAAGCACGAGCAGTCTCATGTTCTGGTCTCCAGAGCCACTCATCAGGGCTCCATTGCAAAAGAAATGGGGGAGGGTGAGTGGGTCAGATTAGGGCTGCAGCAGCGAGGACGGTATGAAAAGATGTCCCTGCAGCAACTTGCGGGCGGTGCGCACGACGCCGCCGCTGATGATATCGACGGAATTTCCATTCGGCAGTGTGGTCATTGCTACGTCGATGACGCCGGTGGGATGTTCGATGATCACCGTGCAATCGTTCCCATCGGGGTGGACTGCAATGCCGTCACAGACCGATCCCGATACCATGATGCAGGATGAGACGCAGAGGGCGCCTGTTACGGCAAAGGCAGCGTGGGTCTTCTGCGGTACGAAATAGCGTGCTGCTACATTTCCAGTTTCGCGCGGTTCGGCCACCATCGCCATCTTTGGCACGACCTTGCCGGTGACGTCACCAAGGCCCATGCGTCTGCCGGCTTCCATGCGCAGCGCTTCCATTCGCGCGAAGAATGGCTTGTCGGCGTCCAGTTCGGCAGCCGTTTCATAGCCGGTCTTACCGAGATCGGCAGCGCGGACAATCATCATGGGCACAGCGACATCGATAAGCGTGACCTTGATGCCGTCAATTTCTTCCATGGGCATGCCTGTCGGCAGCAGTGCGCCGGTCTTCGAGCCGACGATATCCATGAAGTTCAGCCTGATTTCCGCGGACGTGCCTGGCACCCCGTCAATCCGGGCATCACCTTCGTATTCGACAGCGCCGTCCGTGGTTTGGACGATGGCCTCGATGCGGCTCTGCGTGTTGATGTCGTAGATGATCACGCTGGTTTTCTCACCGTTGACCGGAACCATGCCGGTCTCGATGGCGAACGGTCCGACCCCCGAGAGCATGTTGCCGCAAGATGGCGAGGTATCGACGATCGCCTTATCGACGGACACCTGCGCGAACAGGTAATCCACATCGACGCCGTCGCGGGTCGATGGACCGACCATCGCAACTTTGCTTGTCAGGGTGTCGGCGCCGCCGATGCCGTCGATTTGCCTTGCATCGGGCGATCCCATCGCCGCCAGCAGCACGCGCGCGCGAACCTCGGTCTCCTGCGGGATATCGTCCATCTTGAAATATGGGCCTTTGGAGGTGCCGCCCCGCATGAGAATGCAGGGAATAGGGTGTTGCTTCGGCATGATTTATCTCTCTGATTTCTAGTGTGCAAACGTATACAATTCAGGAACTCGCACCTTCGCGCCGCAAGCGCGTCGGTGGCTAGTTCAGGGGCCAGGGCAGAACTGTGTAGAAATATTCCTGCAAGATGCCGCCGGGCAGCTGCATGTTAAGGAACCAGGTGAGCACAATGATCATCAACGCTGCCGAGACAGTCAGGGTGACAGCCTGGTACCAGCTGGTCTTGGCGACGGTGCGCATGAAGGCCATGAAGAAAACCAGAAGCGCGAGAAAGAAGCCAAGGATACCGATCAGGACAATGAACCCGACCAGCCAGGCAACAAAGCGCCATGGGCCACCGTCCGTCGCTTGGGCGTCGAGATCAAAATTGGCTTTGTTTGAAGTGCCGCCATTGGCGATCCGAACCTGAGGCAGCAAGGTCAGCGCAGTGGATGCAATGCCCACGACCGCGACCGCGATGGGAAAAATTCGGTCGAGAAACGGCAGGTCGATCGTTGCATAGAAGACATAGGCGAAGGCTGCGAGAGCCAGCGAGGTGAATATGATCTGCGGACGCAAGTTGGTCGCCCTTGCGTTCTCGCCATCCCCCTCGACTTCGAGACTCTTCTCGGTTTCGTCTCCGCCGCGCGAACGGCTGCCAAACCACACCGAGAGCAGGGTCAAGACTGCGATGGCGATCACCATGGGTTTCATCAAGAAGCCCCAACCATCGAACTGAACGGCCTGATAGAGATACGTCTCCACCTGTCCGGCAAGAACGAAACCGATCAGGAATGCCGGGCGTGGCCAGCCGAACCGCCTCAGAAAGATCCCGATGACGCCGACGATCAGCAAAGCGACCATGTCGCTGAACGAGCGTGACGCCTGGAATGCGCCGAAAGAGATCACGATGATCATGAAGGGAGCAAACAGCGTGTATTTGATGGTCGTCAGCTTGGCGATCGAAGGGGACAGCAGCAGACAGAGGCCAGCTCCGACGACATTGGCCAGCGCCAGCGTCCAGATAATAGTATATGTCAGACCGAGATCGCGGTTGGGATCGGCCATGGCTGGTCCCGGTTGCAGGCCAATCAGGATCATCGCGGCGAGAAAGATCGCCATCGAGCCGGATCCCGGTATGCCAAAAAGAAGTGTGGGAACGAGCGCGCCACCGGCACAGGCATTGTTGGCCGATTCCGGCGCGATGACACCACGAATGTCGCCTTTGCCGTAATTCTCCCGGTCCTTCGACGTCTGCACAGCGTGGCCATAGGCGAGCCAGTCGACAACGCTGCCGCCAAGGCCTGGGATCATCCCAATCAGTGCGCCGAAACCCGAGCAACGAAGTGTCAGCCAACGGTTGCGCCATACGTCTGTTAATCCAGTACGCCAGCCCTTGCCGAGTTTTCCGGAAGAGGAGATCGATTGGTTGCTGCGAAGGAGATCCACGATTTCCGGAAGGGCAAAGATGCCCAGTCCGACGATGGCGAGCTGAATTCCACTCATCAGATAGAGCGAGTCGAACGTCATGCGCTCGCTACCGCTGGCGGGTGCGGAACCAACGCTGCCCAATGCGAGACCGAGGGCACATGCAGCGATGCCCTTGCCGAGACTGCTTCCGGACAGGATGCCAACCATCGACAGGCCAAATATTGCCAGCATGAAAAGCTCGGCCGAGCCGAAGCTCAGAATCAGTGGTCGGGCGATCACCACCATCGCGGTGAGGATGAGCGCGCCGAAAAGACCTCCGACGAGAGACGAGGCGAATGCGGCGCTCAGTGCGCGTGCGGCCTCGCCCTTTTTTGCAAGCGGAAACCCGTCCAGCACAGTTGCCTGTGACGCGGAGGACCCAGGAATGCCCATCAGGATCGAGGAGAAAGTATCCGATGTCGGCAAGATAGCGAGCATGCCGATCATCATCGCGATCGCAGACGTGGGATCCATGCCGTAGATGAATGGCAGTAGCAGAGACATGCCCGCAATGCCGCCCAGAGCCGGCAGGATGCCGATCACAAGGCCGACGACCACACCGACCGTCATGTAAAAAAGGTGATTGAATGTGAGCAGAGTTGCAAACGATTGTACAAAGATGTCGAACATGACGGCACTCGTTTCTGGACACGGGAAAGGGTGCCGCCGCACCAATTGGCGCGGCGGTCACTTCGGTCGGCTGAGCGGATCAGAAGCGGACGCTATGCTCTTTCGCTAGGAAATCGCGCACCCAGGAACGCGCGTCCGGGGAAATCGACGTTGCCACTTCGTAGAGACGCTGGACATCAGCGCCGACAGCTTGATCATAGTCTCCCAGGATCTCAGTCTTTGCCTTTTGGAGTTCAGGATCTGCGACAGCGTCTGCGAACGCCTTGCGATAGGTCGCGATGATGTCGTCCGGCGTGCCCTCTGGCAGCATGCATGGCTTTTGCGCGGCAAAGCCGGAGCCAAAAAATGCGAGATAGGCATCGTATTCCACGCCTGACGGCTTGGAGCCGTGCAGCATTTCATAGGCTTCCACGAAGTGTGGCAGGTCAGGGAAGGTGGGGTCACGGGCGACATTCCCCTGGGCGTCCAGAACACCCCAGGAGAAGATGGGAACGGCCGTTCCTGCTTCGACGAGCGGCACGACATTGGTCAGGTAGGCCGACGAGGTTTGATAGTCGATCGTCGCTTCGCCGCGCTCGAATGCCAAACGGCCATCGCCGCGGCCCTTCATCCCGAAGACATGGCGCACATTCAGTCCGAGCAATCGGAATGCCAGCATCGGTACGAGGTCAAGCGAAGTCGCGCCTTGGCTGCCATAGACCAGTTCCTGATCCTTGAGCTTGCCGAGGTCAGCCGCCGACTTCACCTCAAATTTCGAAGGCAGATAACAGACACCACCCGTCGGCGAGACAAGAACCGGGATGAGCTTGGCATAGTCGTAGCGTACGCGCGGGTCGCCAAGTAGGAAGGGGAACTGCGTCGAGCCAGACGTGCCGAGAATGGCGAGACCGTCCGGACGCGCGCGGGCAACAAACTCGTTGCTACCGGTGATGGAGCCGCCGCCCGGCACATTTCGGACGACGATGTTTGGCTTGCCAGGCAGATACTTCGACAAATAGGGTGCGAAGAAACGAGCCCAGACGTCGGATCCGCCACCTTCCGAAAAGGGCATCCACCATTCGACGGTCTTGCCGGCGAAATCGACGGTCGACTGCGAAAATGAAGGGCGCGCGCCGATGAGCCCGAGGGCCGCGGCCGCCGATCCCGTTGCGAGTAGGTGACGACGAGTGAAATCTGCCATGTTTTTTCCTCCCAGAATGGCACTGCGTTGTATTGTATACATACGTACACATACTTTTGGGTCGCGGTAAAGAACCAAGCGGCTCATTTTTGGCCACCGAACATCGGCGCACCACAGTTGTCGGTATGGGCCGATAGCATTATTAAGTGAAATGCAAATAGTTGGATGATTGATGCGTTATGGCTATTAATTGTGAAACTCTCGATCTGCGCGCCTTTCTGGCCGTGGTTGAACTCGAAAGCTTCCACCGTGCCGCAGAGGCGCTAAACCTGTCCCAACCGGCATTGAGCCGCCGGATACAGAAGCTGGAAGCTTCAATCGGCGCGCCGCTTCTTGAGAGGACGACCCGCCACGTCGCAATCACCGCGCTTGGACTTGAACTCCTCCCCTTGGTGAGACGCATGCTGGAGGAATTCGACGGTTCTCTGTTTTCTGCTCGAGAACCCGGGGTGCGAAGCAATGAAATGGTCACGATTGCATGTCTCCCGACCGCCGCATTCTATTTTCTTCCGACCGTGATCAAGCAGTTCAATCACAAACATCCCCATATCCGGTTTCGGATCCTGGACCTGACCGCCACGGACGGCCTTCAGGCAGTCGAGCGCGGAGAAGTGGAATTCGGGATCAATTTCATCGGCACATCCGACCCGGATCTCATTTTCGAGCATCTCGCGGAGGATCCCTTCGTCTTGGCGGCGCGCCGAGACCACCCACTGGCGCAACAGAGCGAGGTTGGCTGGGAGGATCTCGCTCCCTACAGGCTCATTACGGTTCATCGCTCGAGCGGCAATCGGACGATGCTTGATGCAAGCCTTGCCAAGGCGAACATCAAGTTGCGCTGGTTCTATGAGGTGACACATCTTTCCACATCCCTCGGCTTGGTGGAGGCGGGGCTCGGAATTTCCGTTCTGCCGCGCACGGCAACGCCCGGAGACGATCATCCCTTCCTGGTAACGCGGCCGCTGCTCAACCCACAGATATCACGCACCGTCGGCATCGTGCGGCGTCGCGCTGCAACACTGTCACCCGCAGCCGAACGATTTCGACAAATGCTTCTTGGCGTCTGGAAGAAAGACGATCCCGATTGAACCGATGACAGGGCACGCGTTCGGCATATCCATCCGGCAGGCGTTTGACCTAGGTCTGCTGCCAGGTGAGCAAAGGCCGTAAGAACGAGAAGCTAGACTTCTCCGTTCCTGGTTGGCGGAAACTTCCTTCCGAAGAGTTCAGGCATGAAGCAAACCCGTCACCGCCTCGAAGCACGAGCTTCCGATATCATCCAGCGACTGCCAGCCATGGGCAAGGTGATGATTATCGGCAAAGGCAAAGGTGCGACCCATGAACGGATCGGCACGGTCGAAACCGTGACGGAGGTCAGCGGCAAGCTCGTCTGTGGTGGAATACATCACAAGTCCAGCATGGATCCGAACCTCATCGCCGATGTCATTTTCGACATTTCCAGCATCAGCCGCTCTTCGGGAGGTTCGTCCCTCCTCCAGATGCCAGTTGCCAAGTACGAAGCATGCTTGTATTTGGGCGGAAGCTTGTCAGGTGCTGCGATCGATGCTCTTCAACTCATGGCAGTTCATCTGCATTTTCCTACCGGTGACGTTTTTCGCGTATTTCTGGATGATCCAGCGCGGCCAGCCGCGCTACGCGAGGGCGTGGCTGGTTTTGGCCAGTCTGTTCTTTTATAGCTACTGGAATGTGGCCTATTTGCCCCTTATAGTAGTGTCTATACTCTTCAACTTCTATGTCGGCGGCAGTCTTGCAAAGACTGGCTCCACGCCGCCCATGAGCGCCGAGCCCTTAAGAAGATGGCTGCTGGCATTTGGAATCGCAACCAACCTCTGCCTCTTGGGATATTTCAAGTACACCGACTTCCTTTTGCAGAACATCAACGCGATTTCGGGCGCAGATTTTGCGCTCCAAAATATCGCTCTTCCACTGGCAATCAGCTTTTTCAGCTTCACCCAGATCATATATCTGGTTGACAGCTATCGCGGTGAGACCGGCCACTACGGGTTGCTCAATTACTCTTTGTTCGTGACGTTCTTCCCGCACCTGATTGCCGGGCCTCTCGTTCAACACGGTCATATAATGCCGCAGTTCGAAGACGCTGCGGGGTTCAGGCCGCGCAGCGAGAACATAGCTCGGGGCCTGGTGATCTTCAGTATAGGGCTTTTCAAGAAGGTCGTGATTGCCGACAGCTTGGCGCCGTTGGCTACCAGTGGCTTCGACAGCCAGTATCCTTTGAATTTTTACGAAGCGTGGACGACTAGCCTGTCCTACACGTTTCAACTTTACTTCGATTTTAGCGGCTATTGCGACATGGCGATCGGAGCTTCTCTGCTTTTCAATATCGTGCTGCCAATCAATTTTAATTCGCCATACAAGGCGACGAGCATCCAAGAGTTCTGGCGCAGATGGCACATAACGCTCAGCAGCTTCCTGCGTGACTTCATTTATATTCCGCTAGGCGGCGGCAGGAAGTCTCATCCGAGAACTTACCTCAATTTGATTGTCACGTTTCTGCTCGGCGGACTGTGGCACGGTCCGACGTGGATGTTCGTAGTATGGGGGGCACTTCATGGTATCGCCCTGGTCCTTCACCGGGCTTGGACAGCACTGGGACTACGAATGCCACAGGCGTTGGCATGGATCACAACTTTCATGTTCATCAATGTCAGTTGGGTCTTTTTTCGAGCTCATAGCTTCGAAGATGCAGTCAGGGTACTGCAGGGCATGGTAGATTTCGAAACTGCCTTCTCAGGAAGTTGGGAGCAGATTAAGACCTCCGAACTCTCATGGGCCGGCACGCTAGCGAGCAAGCTTGCAGCACATCTTCCGATTACGCTCATCGGCCAATTACCTGCTATACCCCTTCTTGCGGTAGCCTTCTGCCTCATACCGTTGAAAAACTCGACGCAGATCGCTGCCGATTCCTGGCGAACAAGTCACGCAGTATATGCGGCGCTCATTTTTTCTATAGCGATGTACTTTTCGTTGGCACAGACTGAAACTGTGTTCCTGTACTTCACGTTCTAATGGCTGCCCATGCAAAACTACAATCGGACGAGCATTCTAATTTTCTTTGCGGTTACAGCCGCATTGATGTCAGCTATTCCAATGATGAACCTGTCGTCGTCGGGGTTTAGCAACAACCTGTACAGCTTTGATCTCGCTCTCCGCTTCACATCCCGAATTGTGCACAACTGGGGTATCAGCGTAGACCCACCGCAAGCAGTAGTCGGGACTGAGGGGTGGCTGCACCTCGGCGACTACTATCGCGCTACCATTTCCGACGATCGTAGGCACGCGACTGAAGCTGACCTAGCCGAGGCCGCTAGATTGAAGGCAGCCGCCCTCGCATGGGGGCATAAATTACGACGCCGTGGCGTTCAGGCTTACCTTATCTTGGTGGGCCCCAATAAGAGCTCGATTTATCCCGAGACCGTTCCTGTATGGGCTCAACCCTCGCAAAACGGCCCCATAGACGCGCTGCTAATCAATCCCGGACCTCACTATGTCGACCTGCGCGCCGCTCTCATTGGTGAAAAGCGGGACACGCCTCTTCCACTGTACTACCCGTCAGACACCCACTGGAACATGTTAGGTGCAGGCACTGCATTTCGTAGCCTTTCGGATCGAGCTAAAGACATGGGCCTCCCTATCCGCTGGCCTAGCCGCGAAGTCTACGCAATTACTGGCTCGCCAAAGCGCCAAGGAGGCGATTTGGCGAGATTTCTCCACTTGGAAGCTGATCTGAGCGATGCCGATCCCCAACTCTCTGTCAACGATTGGCCCACGACAGTTATTCAGCGAGACTGGACCTCGGGCCAGATCTTGAACACGGGCCCTATTTCCCAGATCCAATCGCCCTCATCCCCTCTCCTCGTCGAATCGTCGGGCGCACTAAATGACGCGAAGGTGCTTTGGCTCCGAGATTCCTTTGGAGTGGCGATGTCACCTTTCATGGCTGCCACATTCTCTAATGTTCTTCAGCTTCGCTGGGATCAGGCGTATTCCGACAACGTCCTGCTGGAATTAGTACGGTCGTTCAAGCCCGATTACGTTTTCGTCACGGTTGTTCAACGAGACGCCCGAAGTGCGCAATTCACTGCCCTCCCACCGGCCCATGAGCTGCCTTAGCGCATCGATGGCCTTTCAGGAACGTTCTTAAATTTTGTCCGGCAGATTCCCAGGCAGCCTCACGTGGAGAGGTAGGAAGCAATTAGCGGGAGCTTCAAAGCAGCCTGCGCCGCGGCGCCAGCGGCTGTGAAATGATCATCGTCATAGCGATGGCTGAGATCGAGTGTATCGATATCAGCACCAGCCCTCACCAGAGCTCCGTCCACAACATCTGCCTGCGCCTGCCGAACTGGGTTGCGATTACCGGTGCTGTTAGTCAACCTCGTACAACGATGAACGAGCATGCGGTTTCTCGCCCGAAGCAGCCCAACAGGCCGAAATTCGGCAATAATTTTTTCCAGCGCCGCATTGTGAGTGGCATAACTGGTGCCAGTTGATCCATCGCTGTCCCACTCTCCCTGCTGCCAATCAATGACTGTGGGAGTGCTCCAGAACCCGGCATGATAGACGGACTAGCCGCCAATCCGATGCGATAGGCCAGGGCGCCGCTACTGCTGCCTGCGTAGAAGCCGCCGACGTCCCCACCACCAGGAGCGCAGTCTGCTGCATAGCAGCAGCCGATAGCAACTTGGGTCAAGACGAAGTTGTCAAGGTGCCCAGCGGTCAGTAACTCATCCGCCAGCGAAATCCCATGGTGACCGTTTGTCAAGTCGCTGGTGAGGAGAGGCTCTTTAGCCTGGAAATTCTGCCTCGACATAGGATGAGAGAGGCTAAGATTAAAAATCTTCGTCGGGTTCGCTGGCGTTGTCGTGCCCTGGACACTGTTGTGATCCGCCGACTGCCCCACCAAGATCATGTTGCAGACACGACCAGATATTTCGGAGATGTTTCGCAATGTTCTTCCCGCGAGAGACCAGGTATCGTCAGGCATCGGAGCGTTGGGGCGAACTTTTAGATCGACAGTGCGCTGGTCGACCCCGTTCGAATTGAATGGCATCGGGCAATCCTCCTGCTATAGATCGTCGATCCAGCCGTTCGTGGTAATAATGACGTTTGTGTTCACGCCTTCCCATCGGGCCTGAATACCCTGCCAAAGACCCTCGATGATCTGCCCACCGATCTCGACCATCTTTGCAGGCAGGCCCATGAATGCGTTGGACGATGCGCTGGGATGCTGAGTGCAGGGGATCTGCAAGAATGAAAGCGCGCGGTCCAATTGCTTGTCTCACGGCGCTTCTGGAAGCGGAACGCCCGGTCGGGGGAAGTTCTCTAATCGCATCCCCCAGGTCAACTTCTTTTCAGCTGGCTGCTCTTGCCGGTTCAAAGTTCTCTCCGTGGTCGAGACATGAGCTCGCCACATCATGGTATCGGATACGGACTGAGGTGATTTCCGAGCCACCTCTTACGCATTCGGAACAACAAGAGCTCCGGTATGAGTAGTACGGCGCGAGCTCGCCTAGCGCGGTACGCTAAAATCGGCGCGAGGTATCCGCAATTGAGATCCTGGGGAGTTAATAAAGGCGGTTTTCCAACGCTCAGACTGGCCATTTGATAGAACTCGACCACTTCAAGTTTGACGGGATCACCGATCGTGACTAAGCAGAGGGGAAACGGCTCGTGAGGATTTGGAAAATGACTGTAGTGGTGACCGGGGGTGCGGGTTTCATCGGCAGCAACTTTGTCTTGAATTGGCTGTCACAGAATGAAGAGTGCGTCGTCAACTTGGATAAGCTGACATACGCAGGGAATCGTGAGAGCCTGGCCGAAGTGCACACCGATGAAAGGTATACCTTCGTCCGAGCAGACATTGGCGACATATCCGCCGTTTCCGCTTTGCTGGATAAGTATCAGCCACGTGCGCTAATCAATTTTGCAGCGGAATCGCATGTAGATCGTTCGATAGATAGTCCGGCGGACTTTGTTGAGACAAATGTGGTAGGTACATTTCGGCTTCTGGAAACGACGCGCTTGTTTTGGCAATCACTTCCCGCGGACAGGAAGGCCGAGTTCAGGTTCCTCCACATTTCAACAGATGAGGTTTACGGTTCGCTTGATGCTAGCGCCAGCGCATTTCGAGAAACCAATCAGTACCAGCCAAATAGTCCATATGCCGCAAGCAAGGCAGCTTCTGATCATTTCGTTCGTGCCTATTACCACACCTACGGGCTTCCCGTGCTCACGACAAACTGCTCGAACAATTATGGGCCTTATCAGTTTCCAGAGAAGCTAATCCCCCTTTGCATATACAACGCGATAAACGGAAGACCTTTGCCCGTCTACGGCGACGGTCAGCAAGTTAGAGATTGGCTCTACGTTAGAGACCACTGTTCCGCAATTATGCACGTTCTACAGCAGGGTGTTGTAGGCGAGACCTACAACATCGGCGGACAATGCGAGATGACGAACCTGGAGGTTCTTAAGCTTCTCTGCGCCATACTTGACGAACTCGCTCCTCGCTCGGACGGCCGCGGATACGCTGATCAGATCACCTTTGTGAAAGATCGGCCGGGTCACGATAGAAGATACGCGGTAGATACAAGTAAGATTGAGATGGCTCTGGATTGGAAACCGGAGGAGACGTTTGAATCGGGACTACGTAAAACTGTGCAATGGTATCTGCAGAATCAGATATGGGTGGCGAATGTCGTAAGTGGCGAGTATCAGGGTTGGGTCGGAAAGCAGTACGGCTAATGCAAGCGCGCATTCTACTCATTGGAAAACGCGGCCAGGTTGGATGGGAACTCCAGAGGGCTTTGTTGCCGCTAGGTACGGTATACGCGCCAGATCGCTCTGAATGCGATCTCGCGAATACGCAATCGATCCGTGCGGTTGTTGACAAGGTAAAACCCCAATTTATCGTCAATGCGGCTGCATATACCGCAGTAGATGCTGCTGAGCATGATGCTGACCGAGCCTTCATCGTGAATGCTATTGCTCCCGGCTTGCTTGCGCAGGAGGCTGGGCGTCACGGAGCGCTCGTGATCCATTACTCAACTGACTATGTTTTCGACGGTCACGCCGCGGGCTTTCACAATGAGCAGTCGGTTACTTCACCGAAGTCAGTTTACGGTAGCAGTAAGCTTGCGGGAGAGGTCGCGATAAGGGAAAGCGGCGCAGCTTATGTGATATTCAGGACTAGCTGGGTTTTCGGTTTCTGGGGTAATAACTTCCTAAAAACAATACTTCGTCTAGCCACTGAGCGAGACGAACTCCGCGTTGTGGTTGACCAAATCGGTGCTCCAACTTCAGCAGCATTGATTGCTGACGTTACGGCGCACACCATTCGCGAGCTTGTTAATGGCCGGAAAAGTTTCTCATCGGGAATCTTTCACCTCGCGGCTGCTGGAGAAACAAGTTGGTATGAATATGCGCAGTACATATTGGAGGCGGCTCGAGCTGCTGGGCGTCCACTGCGGCTTCATCCGCAGGCGCTCATCCCGATTTCTTCGGTCGAATATCCGACGCCGGCTGTTCGCCCCCTCAATTCAAGGCTTGATACCAGCAAACTGCGCACTAGCTTTGGCGTGCATTTGCCACATTGGACAATACCGATAAATCACGTTATGCAACAGGTCTGTGATCGATGAGCAATCGCAAGGGTATCATCTTGGCCGGTGGCTCCGGCACTCGGCTTCAACCCGCGACTTTGGCTGTTTCCAAGCAGTTACTCCCGGTTTACGACAAGCCGATGGTGTATTATCCGCTGACGACGCTCATGCTCGCCGGCATACGAGACATTCTCTTGATCTCCACGCCTCAGGATGTGCCCAGATTTGAAGCTCTTCTCGGGGACGGCAGTCAGTGGGGCGTGAACTTGTCATACTGTGTGCAGCACAGTCCGGATGGGCTTGCTCAAGCCTTCATCCTGGGAAAAAGCTTTGTTGACGGGCAGCCAAGCGCATTAATTTTAGGTGACAACATCTTCTATGGCCATGACTTTCAGCAGCTACTTCGGAAAGCCACCCAGCGCCCAGAAGGCGCGACTGTGTTTGCCTATCACGTCACCGACCCCCATCGCTATGGCGTCGTTGATTTTGACAGTGATCGGCGTGCGCTCTCCATCGAAGAGAAACCACTCCAACCGAAATCTAACTACGCTGTGACAGGGCTATACTTTTATGATGGTGGCGTGTGTGACATTGCTGAGAGTATAAAGCCGTCCGCGCGAGGGGAGTTGGAGATCACTGATATAAACACCCGCTATCTCGCATCGGGGCGCCTCAATGTCGAGGTGATGGGGCGTGGATATGCGTGGTTGGACACCGGTACACACGACTCCCTTCTGGAAGCCTCACTCTACATCTCGACTATGGAGAAGCGTCAAGGCCTTAAAATCGCGTGTCCCGAGGAAGTGGCCTACCGGGCAGGTTGGATCAGCGCTGAACAGCTTGATGCACTAGCCCAGCCATTGTTGAAGAACGGCTATGGACAGTACATTCAGCGCATACTCCAAGAGAGGATTTTCTAGTGCGACTGCATGAGACTGAAATTACCGAGATTCTGATTATCGAGCCGTCGCCATACGAGGACGAGCGTGGCTACTTCTATGAGAGCTTTAATGCGGCCGAGTTTGAGCGTTTGACAGGGATCCGCAAGACTTTTGTCCAGGATAATCATTCCCGGAGTGGGAGAAATGTTCTGCGAGGTCTGCATTATCAGGCTGCCCCCAAGGCTCAGGGGAAGCTGATCAGAGTGGTTGGCGGGGCAATCTTCGACGTCGCTGTGGATGTAAGGGCGGGGTCGCCGACATGCGGAAAATGGGTCGGACGTGTTTTAAGCAGCGAGAACAGGTTGCAGCTCTGGATCCCTGAGGGCTTCGCCCATGGATTTCTCGCCTTGACCGACGTGGTCGACGTTCTTTACAAAGCGACCGATTACTACTCGCCCGATCATGAGCGCTCCATCAGGTGGGACGATTCAGAGCTCAGCATCAAATGGCCCCTTCACGAGTCACCGATCGTGTCGGATAAGGACCGGAATGCCCGTAATTTTGCTCCAGTAGAATAGGTAACCGTTATGCATAGAGATGTTGTAAAGGTCTTCATAGGTTTTGATCCAGTCGAGAGTGTAGCTTGGCACACGATGGCTCACTCTATCTTGTCCAGGAGCAGCCGTCCGGTCGCGCTGGTGCCCATTAATCTGAGAAATCTCGAATCAATCTTCACAAGGGAACGTGATCCGAAACAGTCGAACGAGTTTTCATTCACCCGCTTTCTGGTGCCTCACCTCTGCAATTTTGAAGGCCACGCCCTCTTTGTCGACTGCGACCAGATGATGCGTACCGATATCGCTGAGATCTTTGAAGTGTTGGAGGAGCAGCCCGGCAAGGCCGTGTATGTTGTCCAACACGATTATCAGCCCAAGGAAGGCATTAAGTATCTCAATACGGTACAATATGCCTATCCGCGGAAAAACTGGTCGTCGGTGGTTCTGTGGGATTGCGGTCACTCCTCCAATAAAGCAGTTACTGCGGACTTCGTTAACACCGCTACACCTCTAGACTTGCACCGGTTTACTTGGCTCAAGGATGAAGAGATTGGCGAACTGAACGTTCGTTGGAATTGGCTGGTGGGAGAATATGATGAACCGCCTGCGGATGTTAAGAACGTTCATTGGACGGTAGGTGGACCTTATTTCGACGAATACAGGAATTCCCATTTCGCCGATGAATGGTTCGCGGAACGTGATCGCATGACTTTTGTTCAGCAACGGCCGAAAACCTAGTCATATGACGTCCATTGTGCAGCATATCTCTCGGGCGAAAGCCGTTCTCGACATAGAGATAGAGGCTCTGAAAGCTGGACGTGACGTATTGAGCGACGACTTCGCGGAGGCCATCGAGCTTATCCGCGACGTCATCGCCCAGGGTGGCCGTGTGGTCGTGATGGGTATGGGCAAGTCAGGCCACGTGGCGCGAAAGATTGCGGCGACTCTGGCTAGCACGGGGTCGCCATCCTTCTTTGTTCATCCCGCTGAAGCGGGGCATGGCGACCTGGGTATGGTTGCCCGTGGCGACATCGTGATCGCGATCTCCCAGTCGGGAAAAAGTGATGAGATCCTGCGGATAATACCATACTTCAAGCGGAACGGCGTGAAGGTGATCTCGATGACGGGAGATCGTGCTTCTCCGTTGGCTGCTCATGCGCATGTGGTCATATCGACAGCTGTGCCGAAGGAAGCCTGCCCGCTCGGATTGGCTCCGACAGCGAGCACGACGCTAACATTGGCTCTAGGAGACGCGCTCGCGATCTGTCTGCTGCAGGCAGCGAATTTCAGCCCCAATGATTTTGCGCAGACGCATCCACATGGCACACTGGGACGACGTCTCCTCGTGGCTGTCAAAGATGTCATGGCTGATATAGACGCGGCGCCCATGTCGACGCCGCATCAGATGGTTAAAGATGCCCTATATGCAATGTCACAAAGCGGAATGGGATTTTTGGTGGCAATAGATGCGGTGCGAAAGCCAGTTGGCGTATTCACGGATGGCGATCTGAGGCGATGCTTGGATCGCGATGTTGATATCAAGGCAACCTGTATTTCCGATGTGATGACAAAGACCTTCGTGACCATCGCCGACGATCAATTGGCCGTAGCAGCGGTAGAACTGATGGAACGTTGGAAGGTATCGGCTCTGCCCGTGGTCGACAGCGACGGCGTGCTCGTGGGGGCGCTGAACATGCGACAACTTTTGCAGGCAGGCGTGGTTTAGTATGAATGTCACGGAATGAGACGAGGTGCTTATCTCGCGATAGTGACTGCTGCACAGCTTCTGGTTCAAATGCTGATGCAGTTGCTCATCGTAAAATTTGTCGGCGTGGGTGCCAATACAGACGCTTACCTGGCAGCGCAAGCTGTCCCCACTGTAGTTGGCGCCATATTGATTGGCGCTCTTCAAAGCGTCTGGCTGCCACGATTTTCCCTCCTAACGAAAGAGGATAACAAGCTGCGCCTAGAACTAGGCACGGCTAATGGCCAAAGCGCGCTTCTCGGAGGAGCCCTCTTGGTCTTTCTCGGTACTACTGTAAGCATATGGTTGCCAATTCTATTTCCCGGCTTTACACCGAAGCAGCACCATGAGGCTATTTTCTACAGTATTTTTCTTCTTTGTACATTTGCTGTTGCAACACAGTCTTCAATTTTGCTCATTGCGTTGAGGGCGCAGGAGCGTTACTTCATAGGGGAAGCTGTGGCATTGGCTGCAACCCTAGTTGCGCTGTGTATGGTCTATGTACTCGTGCCGCGTTGGGGACTTGCAGCGGCAGCTTGGATCACGCTTGGGCGAGTCGTGACCATCTATGTCATTCAGCTTCACTTAGCGGAATGGCCGCCGATTTTCGTGAAAGACGGATTACGTGATCGTAATTCTTGGAAATTGATGCGTCCATTGCTGTTGGGAGCGTCAATTTACAAAACATCCCCGGTCGTAGATCGTTACTGGGGGTCGCTAGCCGATGCTGGCGCCATTACGCTCCTTAGCCTGGCGCAGCTTTTTATTACTGCTTTCGCCACCGTATTGGAGCGTTCAGCGGTCGTACCCCTTGCGCCGAGAATGTCGCGACTAATCGATGCCGGTCGCTATCGAGAAGCTCGATATCTATATATCCGCTTTACTCTCTCTATATTGTTGATCACCGTGGCCGTCGTGAGCGCTGCATATTTCGGCGCTGACGCGATTGTTCTGGTCATATCGCGGGCGTTCTCTTTAAATGCAGATGATTCGGTACGGTTGCTGACGCTCATTGCGGCTTTAGGAGGTTTTCTTTTCGCCAGCGTTGCTGGTGCAGCCATTGTGCACGTTTTCTATTCGATGGGCGATACGCATACGCCGGTGTACATTGGGGTCATCGGTTTCTCGGTAGGTCTCCTGCTGAAGTGGGCATTCTTCCATTCCTACGGGGTGTTGGGTTTGGCTGCTGCAACCAGCACCTACTTCGTTATGAATATCTTGCTCTTTCTTGTCACGTTAGAGCTGAAAATATCTCGATTGGAGATCAAAAGATGAAGCTGGAATATCTGTCCGGAGAGGTTCGGCCCTGTTCACTGTGTGGAGGGCTTGCTTTCACGTTGCTGAAGTCAAACGACCGATACGCAATGGGGACTAAGACTGTCGGTTGTGACGAGTGCGGACTATTGCAAACGAATCCGCGCCCTGATGAGGATGCTCTTGGCCGTTTTTATAGGGAAGACTATCGGAGATTTTATCAGAATACCACCACTCCTAGCAGTGAATATATTGGCGCCACAAGGAAAGATGTTCGTCTTGCGTACACGGCGAAGTTCCTGATGTTGCATACGAAGGTGCATAATGTTGAGCGATTGTTGGATCTAGGTTGCAGCGAAGGGGCGTTGTTTAGCGCCTTGCGGAACGAAGGTTATGAGGGGCGCCTATTAGGTGTGGAACCAAATGAGCAATTCGCCAAATTCGCTGAGCAAACCACTGGCGCGGAGGTTGTTTCAAGTCTTGATAAACTAGATGGCGATTTTGATGCCATCGTCGTGAGCCATGTTCTAGAGCACTCCATAAATCCACAGACCTTGCTCCGAGAAATCAGAACGAGGGTGAGGGATGGTGGAATAGTCTATGTCGATGTTCCAGATGCAGATGAATACAACAGTCTGGCGGACCTTCACATTGCTCACCTTTTTCACTTCACCACGAGAACTCTGGAGCGAATGGCAGAGCTGGCGGGTTACGAAGTGGTAAGGATTGAGAAGCACTGCCCTCCACATCATCCGAAATCAGTACGTCTCGTAGCGGTCAAGCCAGCATCATCGGTCGAAGTGAGCACTAAGACATCTCGCACAACTGAAGAAGTGGCTTGGATGCAAGTAAGGCGCATACCAGTCGCGCGTTATCTTGTGAGGAGGTCGATTGCCCAGATCCCTTACCTGCGGAAATTCTATAGATTGTTGATGAGCAGAGGTCGTTGGTAGCCCGATCCGAAGGGCTTCGTAGATCCTGACAGAATTTTTCGTACGATGAGCGCGTAGTTCGACGTAAGGATGAAGCAAGAGAATCGTTCTGCAAAGCGCAGTACTGGAGTGTAATTTGAGAGAAACGTCGAAGGCAATCGAGGCTTCGCAGAGGGTTCTATGGCGGCATTTTGTGGGGCGAACCCGACTGATGGTGTGTGCCAACCAAGTAACGGTGGCTATCGTTCACGCGCTGCTCGGGCGAGAGACGGAGGAACAGCAGACGATCGTTGTCTACAACTCCGACCGTTGCGATGTGGAGGAATTGGAGCGGCGAGGGGTTCTTTGTGTTCCGTTCACCCATCGCTGGTTGTGTGCGCTCGTGCTGATCAGGTATTGCATTTTGGGAAACGCAGAACTCTGTTTGCCTCACCACCGGTTCGGCCGGTCCATACTCTGGCTGCTTACATTTGCGAGGAAAACGTCGCTGATCGACGACGGACTGGATACATTGCGAAATGTGCCGCGAAATGTTGAGCCCGAGAAATTTGCCGCTGGTACCACGTTCTATACGTTCCGGTATGACGTGGAACTTGGCCGTTGGCTGAGTCGGTTTAACGTGGAGAGGGTCGCAGACATCGGCGTGCTCTCTGGGTCGGGCCGACAAATGATTGACTTGAGCGCGACACGGCGCTTGATCGTGGAATCGCCGCCGATCGCGCGCGTGGCCAGCGAGTTGCGTTTGAATGAAAACGGGACGCTTCTCGTTCGACACTCAAATGTCAACAAGCAGGTTCTTCCGCGTTCTGAAGGCAAGGAGGTGGCGGGGGCGGACGTGGCTCTGGAAAGGTCGCTGCAGGATTTCTCTGGCGAGATCGTTGTGGGAGAGAGCATGGTGGCGGTCTTTGCATTACTCAACGAAAGTCCATCCTACAAGCTTACGGTTTATCTGCCCAAGGAGAACATCGAATCACTTTCGCCGTTGGTCCGTCTCATAGAAAAGAGACAGTTTGCCGAGCTGCGACAATGCTAGGGGAAGTGGTGCAAAAGCCGACCCCTTTCCTCCGCGAGAGGGTTACGGCTGCGGCTCTGTTGCTCCTCACGTTCAGCATCGTATTCGGGGGGCCGCTGGGAATCGTCGGTCGAGGGGAGCGCCACCTCCTTCTCGCCGTCCTGGTTGTCGCTTCGCTGATCGAGCTCATACGACGTGGACCAGCGGCAGCTCTGCAGTTCGTCCGAGCGCACCCTATCGTTCTTGCTCCCGGGTTGTTTGCGGTGATCAATCTCGTTTGGGTGCTTCGCTCCATCTTCCATGATGGAGCGCCTGGCCTCTCGCTTGCAGCCCTGGATGCTCAGTCACTGCTCGTGCCTCTCGTGTTCACGCTGGTGTTCGTTGCTTATCGTGAGCGAGTTTACCTTTCGATCGATTGGATCCGCTGGATAGTCACCATGGTGGCGGTTCTCGCAGGCATCCAGACCTGCATCTGGCTTTTCCTACTGGTACATCCGGTTCCGCAGGAGGTGATCGAAAATGCAGAAACGATGATCTTCGGCACAAATGAAGGCGTGAACATCCTTAGGCAGTGGAATGCGGGCGTGTGGTACACCAGAATTGTATGGATTAGCTCCTACTGGTTTGTGCCGTGTATGTTTCTTGCGCCGCATGTCGTTCGAAAATCTTCTGTTCTCATGCTCGTGCAGACACTCATGGCGATTGCAGTTATAGTTTCCTTTACAAGAGGGATCTGGCTGGCCTTGATCTTGGGAGCCCTTGTGCTTCTTCTAGCGGTGGTAGTTCCGAGACGACGCGCGTGGCGCGGGCGGCTTGTTCGGAGCCGTGTCGTGGTGATCTCTCTGCTGGCGTTTTTACTCGCGGTAGCGCTTACCAATGTTGCTAGTTTCCTCACTGGCGAGCCGAGCTCGATCTTGGCGCGAGTGAATGTCGCGGCAGAAGGCTTTTCGGTTGCGGAGGAAGAAGGGATGGTCGATCGTGTTAAACAGTCTGACCTGAGACCCTGAACTTCCTCCAGAATTTGGTAGAGTCCGTCACAACCAGGAGACGGACGAATGAAGCGTTCACGGTTCACGGAAGAACAGATCATCGGGATATTGAAGGAGCAGGAGGCTGGCGCGAAGACCGTCGATGTCTGCCGCAAGCACGGCATCTCGGATGCAACCTTCTACAAATACAAGGCGAAGTATGGCGGCATGGACGTGTCGGATGCCCGCAAGCTGAAGGCGCTTGAGGACGAGAACGCCAAGCTGAAGAAGCTGCTCGCCGAGGCCATGCTGGACAATGCGATCCTGAAGGATGTCGCTGCAAAAAAATGGTGACGCCCGATGTGAAGCGAGATGCGGTGGCTCACGTCTGTGCGCAGCATGGAGTAAGCCAGCGTCGGGCGTGCGAGGTTCTATCGGTGGATCGGTCGAGCATGCGATATCGCAGCGTGCGGCCTGACGATGCGTCCATTCGGGAGGCAATGAAAAAGGTGGCGTCCGAGCGCCGCCGCTTCGGTTATCGCCGTATCCACGTGATGCTCGACCGTCAGGGGATCGTCATGAACCTGAAGAAGCTTCGACGTCTCTATCGGGAGGAGAAGCTGACGGTGCGCAAACGCGGCGGCCGAAAGCGGGCCTTGGGAACGAGACGTCCCCTGGCTCTGCCGTCACGCCCCAACGAGCGCTGGAGTTTGGACTTCGTCAGCGATGCCTTCACCGACGGTCGCCGCTTCCGGGTGCTGGCGGTTGTCGACGACTTCACCCGCGAATGCCTATGCCTGGTCGCCGATACATCCCTGTCAGGCGCAAGGCTTGCCCGTGAACTGGATAGTCTCATCGCCAGACGCGGAAAACCGAGGACGATCGTCTCGGACAACGGCACGGAGATGACCAGCATGGCCATCCTCAAATGGTGCCAGGAGACCAAGGTCGAATGGCATTACATCGCCCCCGGCAAGCCGATGCAAAACGGCCTCATTGAAAGCTTCAACGGCAGCTTCCGCGACGAGTGCCTGAATGAGACGCTGTTCTCGTCGCTCGCTCAGGCCCGCGCCGCAATCACTGCATGGAAGGAGGATTACAACAGAAACAGACCCCACTCGTCGCTGGGCAATATCACCCCCAGCGAGTTCGCAACGAAAATGGCTATGGAAAAACAGGCCGCATGAGGCCAGATTGAAAACCCAAGACTCTCTCGAAAACTGGAGGGAAATTGGGTCTCAGGTCAAGTCCCGAGAGCTTCTGGAAATGTGGCGAGTGCGGCCTTGGTTTGGCCACGGCTACGGCGCATACATCCCGGACCTAGTTAGACATCAAGAACGTCCTTTTCTGTATGAGATGGTTCCGTTCGCTCTGCTGATGAAACTCGGGATCGTTGGGTTTGGTCTCTATTGTGGATTTCTCGCCTTTGTCAGCTATCGTCTTTGGTCACTCAGCGCCGACGCCGGACTCGCACTGGCGCTGCTTCCAGCTTTCGTCGGCTACCTTTGTCAGATCCATACCAACCCTGTGTTTTTCAGTTTCACGGGAATGTTTATCTTCTCTATCCTCCTGTCGTTATGGATATCCGTGGAGGTGAGTAAAGCTGCCGGAACATTTGATGTCACAAGATAATCGATACCCCGTAGCAATATTGCTTGCGACGTATAATGGCTCTGCATATTTGGAGGAATTCCTCGAAAGCTTGTGCATGCAGAGCTTCAGGCAGTTCCGCGTTTACGTAAGAGATGACGGTTCGACCGATAATACCTTGGACTTGATAGCGGGATATAAAGGTCGATTGGACATCCAGTTGATTGCGTCTGAGCAGCGGCTAGGTGCGGCGAAAAGTTTTTTCGAGCTGCTTCGTCGTGCACCCGGGCATCAGTACTACATGTTCGCAGATCAGGATGACTACTGGTACCCGAACAAGATTGCTCGCGTGGTTTCAGCGATGGAGGGCTGCACTGAGGAGATCGTCCTCTACTGCAGTCGTCTTGAGTACGTCGACAGCCAGCTGAGGCACCTTAGTTATTCACGTCGACCTCGCCTACTCTCGTTCGAAAACGCGGTTGTGGAAAACATTGCGACGGGATGTACTGTGGCGATCAAGAGTGTGGTTATTGGTGAGGTATTGGCGCGAGAACCCTATGATGTCGTTATGCACGACTGGTGGCTATACATGTACTGTTCAGCGTTTGGCCGGATCATTTATGATCCGGAAGCGTCGATCAAATACCGCCAACATGGAGGCAACGCCATCGGGGCCGCAGTAGGTCCAATTGACGATTTCCGCAGGCGCTGGCGCAGGTACATTACGCAGGGCGGGGGAGTACATCCGTTGTCTCGACAGGCCCAGGCATTTCTTGAGTGCTATAAAAGCAAGCTTAGTCGCTCACACCGCTCGATTCTTGAGCGCGTGGTGGACGGGAAGAAGACCTGGAAAGCTCGCGTTAGTCTCTTCCTCAGTCCTCCCGTTTCACGCCAGTCGAGGATCGACAGTTTCATTATGCGTTTTCTGTTTCTGTTGGGGAGATATTGATGCTCGCAGCGATCACTGGTGGCACTGGCTTCATCGGTATGAAGCTAGCATCTGCAATTCTGGCTGAGGGTAACAAGGTCAGGATTTTAACTAGAGATGAGGATGGGCAGAAACCGCGGCTTCCTGGAGCGCAATACGTGATGGGAGACCTTGCGTCTTCATCCGCGCTAGGGGACTTCGTGGAAGGGGCCGACGTTCTTTTCCATTGCGCTGGTGAGATCACCCGCCCCTCATTGATGGAAGCTGTTCATGTCGATGGCACGGCTCGCCTCATAGACGCGGCTGCGGGAAAAGTTCGCCGATGGGTTCAGCTAAGCAGCACAGGGGCCTATGGGACGAGACGTGCAGGTGTGGTGACAGATGACGACGATGTCAGGCCGAATGGAGCCTATGAAATTACGAAAGTAGCTTCCGACCATCTTGTAGCAACTGCTGGTGACCAGGGAGCGTTTTCCTACTCCATAGTGAGACCGACAATCGTCTTTGGCGCCGGCATGCCAAACCAGTCCATGTTTGCGATGCTGCGAATGATCGACAAGGGCATCTTTTTCTTCATTGGAAGACCGGGCGCCTCGGCAAATTATGTTCACGTTGACAACGTCGTTCATGCATTGTCTCTCTGTGGTCAGGCAGAGGCATCTGGAAAGACTTATATTGTATCTGAGTACTGTACAATGGAAGCGATGGTCATGTGGATGGCGACAGTCCTGGGTACTCGACCGCCTCGATTGCGGCTTCCCGAGGCCCCTGTTAGATTGGCTGCAGAAATGCTGCAAGTAATACCCCATTGGCCTTTGAAGGTTTCGCGCGTGGATGCTCTGACATCTTTCGCCCGTTATTCCACAGCCCGAATAGAACAGGAGCTTGGCTACAAAACAGTGACCACTACCGAGCGCGGCGTGGCAGATCTCGTTCGTTATTATAGGGCGAATAATACGTGACAGAAAATCGACGGCTGAAGGTTTTAAGGGTTGTCACAGTTGCAGAGTGCGTTCCTTGGCACCTTGGGCCTATCTTGAGGGCTTTGAAAGAAAAATTTGAAGTAACGGTCGCTGGAGACGGTGTCTCACGTTACGCGTCACAATATCCTGGTGTCTGCTTCGTGGACATTCGCATCGCACGTAAAGCTGATCCCTTGCGGGATCTCATAGCTGCATACGAGATTTACAGGTTGTGCCGAAAGATTTCACCAGATGTAGTCCATTCGATAATGCCTAAAGCAGGCATGATATCTGCTGTTTCGTCCTTCTTGGCTCGGGTTCCCGTCAGATTACACACGTTCACTGGTCAAGTGTGGGACACTAAAAAAGGGATTCCCCGTTGGATCTACCGCAACCTCGATATGATGATAGTTTGGCTCAACACGTCTTGTTTGACAGATAGTCCATCGCAGTCCCGCCACTTGTTCCAGGAAGGGGTTCATTATAAGGGACGTCCACTACGCGTTCTTGGGAAAGGATCGCTGGTCGGCGTTGATCTGCAAAGGTTTGATGCAGACCGACTGCTGCGAGAATCTCCGGTATCTCGGATGTCGCTGGAAATAGCTGACAACGATTTCGTTGTTGCCTATATCGCGCGAAAGTCTCGAGACAAGGGTGCTTTTGACATGTTGAGAAGCTTCGCACAGGCACGAAAAAAGAGAGAGAACCTCAAGTTGCTATATATCGGTCCCGATGAAACTGAAGGTAAGCTTGATCAGCTAAAGTTTGAAGAACCGGAACTGTTTCACGGTGTATTAGAGCGTGGTTCAGTCAGCAATCACGAGGAATATCTTGCTGTCAGCGATCTTCTCTGTGTTCCTAGCTATCGTGAAGGCTTTGGTTCCATAGTCGTCGATGCGGGAGCCGTTGGTGTGCCGGCGTTGGGGTCTAAAATTAAAGGCTTGGTGGACTCGATATCTGATGGAGAGACCGGTCTTCTTTTCGAAGCCGGAGACATCATTGCGTTGTCAAATTTAATCTGTGATTTAGCAGATGATCGACACCTCCTTCAAGAGCTTGGATCAAGGGCTCAGGCGCGAGTGCAAACGGACTTTTCGTCAGTTGTGGTCGGCAAGCGTCTCAGCGATTTCTATCAGGAAGAAACGAAGCGAGCGTTTCAGCGTTAGATTGCCGTTGAAGGGATTCTTCGAACCGTGTCCTATTCAGGCTTGCCGTTTAATTGCGCTGTTAACCTCAATGCAACCAAGCAGTTGAAGGGAGCAGCCCAAGCAAGTGCAGTAACGCTTTGCTCCATATTGATTTCAAGGTTCTCTAGGAGACGATTTGCCATTGCTCTTTTGCCGGCTAAAAGAGCGAGTGCCTTGATTGTGGCTGGGGGAATGGGAAGCCAATTTGGCTTTCGTCCGAACGCCACTGTTAAGTTCGTCAACAATTCATGTGTCGAAAGAGCGCGCCCGTCACTTACTAGAAAAATACGGTTGGCTGCATTCGGATGGTCTAACACTGTGAGTAGTAGATCGCAAAGGTTGCCCACGTAAACAAGTGATCGCTTGTTCGGCACTTTGGTGAAAATCGACGGCATCCCGCTCGCTGCCCACTTCATCAGGCTGCGAAAATTCCCTGTTACTCCCGGGCCATAGACGAGCGGAGGGCGGACGATCGTGATCTCCATGCCCGTTTCGCGACCCAATGCCATTAGCCCCGATTCAGCCTCCGCTTTCGAAATTCCATAAGGGTCTCGGGGATTCGGCGGGTCGTCGGCGGAAAAGGGCTTGCCGGGCTCGGTCCGTTCACCGTTCACCTTGATGGAACTGACAAATACGAAGCGGCGTACGCCGGCCGCGGCCGCTTGGCGGGCGAGATTCACCGTCGCGGTGACATTGGTCTCCCGAAACAGAGAGAGCGGGTCAGATGCGGTTTCCCGCATGACATGAACGCGCGCCGCAAGGTGAACGACGGTGTCGACGTCCCTAAGCCAGTTGCTCCAATCCATTTCGGGGCCATGCCAAGGTACGGTGATCAGGCCCGGCGCCGCTCCCCGGGTGACACCACGAACCGGCAGGCCGCGTCGCGTCATCTCCTGCATGAGGTGCGAGCCGACAAAGCCTGAGGCTCCTGTTACCAAGGTCAATCCCATAAAATCTGATCCAATTTCATCAAGTGGGCGACGCTCACAGTGATGCGGTCATTGCCCTGACGGGAATTACTTTAAAGGGTCTGCAGGCAAGCGGACTACGCAAGTTACGCCGACAATTCCTCACGCTCATCAGCGCGAGCCGAATTTTAAATGAGACCTGTACGTTTTCAACACTTCTCGTCGAGGCTCAACGTCATTTTAGTGCCTTCAGTCATGATCGACTGCCTCACCCGGTATCTCATCTTCGGAAATCAGGGCAAACAAAAGTGCCCTAGCCTGAGCCTCATCTTCCGAGGCAATCGCATGTTCGAGTTTTCGTAGCCATGCGGCGATGTCGTAGTTGGCGATAGCAGTCGAGTCGGCACGCATAATCTTAGGATGACGAGTCAATTTGGCATTGTTGCGATCGTAGAACAGTTCTTCAAAAAGTTTTTCTCCCGGGCGTTTCCCAACGACTTCGACGGCTATGCCGCTGTCTGGGTTGTTGGCGTCTCTGACGTTGAAACCGGCCAGTCGGATCATGTTTTCCGCTAGGTCTCCGATGCGGACTGGCTCGCCCATGTCCAATAGGAAGACATCGCCCCCAGCCGAGAGTGCCCCCGCCTGAACGATTAATTCTGCGGCTTCAGGGATCGCCATGAAATAACGCGTCATATCTGGATCGGTAATAGTAACCGGTCCGCCTTTGGCGATCTGCTGCTTGAACAACGGCACAACAGATCCGTTCGACCCGATTACATTGCCGAAGCGGACGGCGCAAAAAATCTGTTTCTCGGGTCTCCCCCGCGCCTCGATCGCCATCTGCCGCACGATGAGTTCAGCCCAGCGCTTCGTCGCGCCCATAACATTCGTCGGCCGGACCGCTTTGTCGGACGAGATCAGCACGAAGCTTTCGACGTTTTGCTGAGCGGCGGTCGTCGCCACGGTCAATGTGCCGAAAACGTTGTTGCGGATTCCTTCAAGCACATTCGCTTCAACGAGAGGCACATGCTTGTGAGCTGCAGCGTGATAAAGCACCTGAACATTGTGGGTCCGGATCGCCCGCTCGACCGTCTTGGTGTCTGTCACTGAGCCGAGGACCGGAACGACCGTATGGTTTCCCGCCGTCAGGAGTTCCTGTTCTATGCGGTAGAGCGCATACTCGCTTGCTTCAAAGAGGATGAGGTTCTTCGGTTTGCGGCGAATGATGAGGCGACAGAGTTCCGAGCCGATGGAGCCGCCGGCGCCCGTGACCATAACAATCTTGCCGGCGATCGCCTGATCGAGCAATTCCGTGTCGGCCGGCACGAAGGAGCGACCGAGCAGCTCGTCGATCTCAATTTCGCGGATCTGGCTGACGACATAGCGGCCGTCCACGAGGTCCGAAATGTCTGGCAGACTGCGCACCTTCACGCCGAGGCCTGTAACGCGTCCGAGCGCTGAGTGGCGCTTGTCCATTGGTATGGAAGACATGCTGAGAACGATTTCCTGAATGCCGTAGCGATCGACCAATGACGGCAGGTCGCTAGCCGGATAGACACGGTAGCCGCCGATGTCCCGCCCGTGATTGGTTGGGTCGTCGTCGATCAACCCCATCACGTAGCGATTGCCGTGGCCTCTGAGGGCGTGTGCGAGTTGAGCGGCGGCTGGACCCGCGCCGTAAATGAAGATCGGCTCCTCGTCGCGGCTCAGACCGGTGCCTGACACGAGGATCCATTTTGCTGCAAAACGTGTGCCCCCGATCAAGAGTGTTCCGAGAATGAAGTAAAGGAAAGGGACGGAGCGTGGCACAATGCCGTGGCCCGCCATTTCCATCAGAAAGATAATAATAACCCAGCTCATCGTGGCAATCAGCATAGCCTTGATGATGGTCCAGATCGCAGCTTCCGGCAGATAGCGGATCACGGACCGATAAAGGCCCAACCTGATGAATATGGGGATCGCCACCACGGGCGCACATGCTACGAGCAGCAGGCGTTCGCTCGTGATCGCCGGCGTCCACACGGATAGCCTGATCGCATAACTTGCCCACAGGGCAAACATCAGTGCGATGACATCAATGCTGATCATAAAGACCCGCTTCCAGAGGCGAGGTGTCTTGATGATACTTTCTCTGATGCGCTTGACCAGAAGCTGGTTGATCGATTCGGACTCTAGCATGATTTTTTCACTCAACTTACTAATGCTTGACGCCAGTGGCGCCCACTACCCTTACGGCGGTCAGGCCCAGAATGCGCAAATCAAAAAGGAAGCTCCGCCGCTTGAGATATTCGGCGTCGAGCGCGACCTTATCCGGGATCGCCAGCTCATCTCGGCCGTTTACCTGGGCCCAGCCTGTGAGTCCCGGCAGCAGCAAATGCACATTCTGAGCCGTGCGTGCGGCGACGAGGTCATCCTGATTGAAAAGCGCCGGACGAGGGCCGACGAAACTCATATCTCCCTTCAGAATGCACCAGAGCTGCGGAAGTTCGTCCAGGCTGGTTTTGCGTAGGAAACTGCCGATAGGCGTAAGATGCCGTGCGGCGTCATCCAGAAGATGAGTGGCGACTACGGGCGTGTTAGTGCGCATTGTGCGGAACTTCGGCATCGAAAACAAGCGATTGCCTTGCCCCACGCGCAACGACCAGTAAAGCGCCGGGCCCTGAGATGTGACGCGTACGGCAAGCGCAAGGATAAACATGGGTACGGCAAAAATGGTGAGCGCCAGCAGGACGCCGGCGATGTCGCATGTTCGCTTCGAATTCATTGATGGCTGTCCCGAACTGAACCTACGAAACTCGATACGCGCGTCAATACGGTAAATCGCTGCAATTCGCCAGCACTGAACGTATTAATTGAATCATTTCCCTCGGATATCCCTCTTGGTGCGATGCATCCTGTGACCGGACACCGGCAGAATAGGCCGCGGTCATCGGTGCCAAACCGCCGCGACTTCAACCCTTCAACCACAGCCGGCTGAAAGTACAGCGCCCATTCTTGGTATGGCCGCACATGCGGGTATCAAGCGGAACGCCAGGCCCGGGGGCAGTCGGATCCCGCCTCTCCCTTCGGGTCGCTATGCTGAGGCTCCTGCGGCTACCGTTTTAACCGGTCCCTGGCGTGTCGAGAATTCCCGGCATCACGGCTTGCAGCCGTCGCGATGCTGATGCCTCCGATATTCTTCATTGCTGGCCCCGGATCACGCATGCATGCGGATTTGATCCGGGTAAGAGAACGCTTGCCGGATATCAACGGGTTTTCGCTTCGAGGGTTGCCAGATGATTCCGGCAAATTATCTCAACGGTCGCCTGCAGTAACTGCGTTTGATCAATTAGCCAGGACAGCGCTCATCGCTGATCTCGAAATGTTCGGAGTAGCGCGCGTTCACGTAGGCTTCGTTGAGCACATTGTACCAGGCGGTAAATCTGTGCTGATCCCGAGGCCAGACTTCCACCAACTTGCGATCTAGGTCCTCGGCCAATCCACGCAGGAATTTGAGATTATGCGAGGGAGGACTGTAGTTGGTTAGCGTCAAAAGAAGGCGGGAGTAGGCGGTTTCGACACTTTGATGCAGAAGAAAGGCCGATCTGTTCTGCCATCCTTTTTCAAAGGCGATTTTAGCCAGCTCCGCAAATTCCCACGTCGCCTGTCCCTGTTGATTGAAATGCCCCTCGCTCAGTTTGTGAGCTTGATCTGCAGTGAGATACTGAGGCTCAGCCAGCGGTCCATCGTCTATTTCATGCAGGACGATGCCTTCGCGGCGGATGTCTGCGAAGAAATACTGGCCATCGTTAAGCGCCTTGTTGACCTCGCGTAGCCCATGCACGATCAGGCCGACCGGTGTTTTTACGGCCGGATCCCACAAGAGCCGATCTTCTGCCTTGTCCCAATATTGCCGATCGGCGAGCTTGCCCGTGTTGACGATGACGAGGATGTCGTAGTCGGACCGGTAGCCCTTCATCGTATGCGGTTCGTCAACCCAGGTGCCCCTTGCGTAAGATCCGAAGAGGATGATCTTGAGGATGCGGCCACGCTTCTTGAAGTCGGCTTCGGCGCCGGAAAGCGCGTCGGCAAACTCTTCCTCGATGATCTCGACGACGCGAGCAAGCTCACGCTGTTTCTTTTCCGGGAGGTGCTCAAGGCTCGATTTCATAGCCAATCGATAGGACAAAGGTTGTGCTCCGTCTACTCGCACATTTCATAGTTTCGGTGGGGATGGTCGTTCTATTCCGTCGTTCGTGTGCCGTGCACTCAGATCAGCTGGAGCCGGGTCGCAGTGGTGATCGCCTGGGCAATGCTGACGGCGCCCAGCGCTCCCCGGGCATTGCTCAGGTGAAAGGAGACGTCCGACACACTGATGCCTTCGATCATCGCCACCTCCTTCATCGTCTTTCCTCCAGCCGACCAGCGCAAGCAGACGAGCTGCACCGGCGACAATCGGACTGGTGTATTGTCGTCTTCTCTTTGGTCACGCATGAGCATCGCGGATCTCAGCTCTTATCACCTCGATCGCCATGCAGAGATCGCGAATTTGCGCCTCTGTATGCGATGCGGTCAGACAAATGCGCAATTCGGCGTCGCCGCGTGCCACCGTTGGGAAGAAAATTGCTGATGTGTGGAAGCCGAGCTTCAGCAACTGCCGGGCAACGGCGACCGAAATCAGCTCGTCGCCGAAACGGATGGTACGGATCGGCAGGTCTCTTGTGCTGTCACGGGTCAGCAGCAACTGGTCGAGCAGTGACAGATTGCATTGAAGTGCCTGCTGCCGCTCTCTCAGTTCGCCACTCCTGTGGATGGCCGCCGACGCCTCCGCTGCCCCGATCGCCGCTGTGTTCATTGATGCTGAAAACGCATGAGCTACCGCAAAGCGGCGAAACAGCAGTTCCTGGGAAGCCGTGCCGAGCATCAGAACGCCGCCGGACGCACCGAACCCCTTGCCAAGCGAGGCGGCAACAATCGTCCTGTCGCCAAGCTCGGTGAATTCGGACCGGGCAAAGCTCGCACCGTTCTCGCCAAAGAGCGAAATGCCATGGGCATCATCGATATAGAGGAAGAGGCCATACCGCTCCTGCAGCGCGCGAAGTGCCTTCAACGGCGCGCTGCCACCCATGGAGTAGACGCCATCACAGACATAGGCCACACAAGGATGACTTCGGCAGAGTGCTTCCAGCGCGATCATGTCATTGTGCCGGCTGGTCTCCACCGTGGTTTCGCCGGCGACCGTCGCCTTGTGCTGGGCAAGCGTTGCATGGGCGGCTCGGTCGAAGACGACAAGAGGTCTTACGCCGCCGGTCAGATGGCCGGATGCAAGCAGAGGCAGGGCGCTCATATTGGCAGCCAGCACGGTGGTAAACGTGATGACCCGGGCTTGAAACAGATCCGACAGGTTTTCTTCAAGTTCGCCCAGGATGCTGAAGTTCAATCGTGTTCTGGCGCAGGACCAGTGCAGGGTGCCTGCATCGTGCACGGCCTTTTGAGCACCCGCGACGATTGCCGGATGATTGTCGAGCCCGAGATAGGAGCAGCGGACGAAATCGGTGATGTCGCGATCTTCCGCCGTGAGCCGAACCGTGCGGCCTGACGCGGGTGCCGCATACAGCGCCATTATGCCCTGGTAATGCGCCGCCTGGAAACTGGCGCCGGCGGCATCGATCATGGTTGCGGCGTTGCGGAAACGGGTCGGACGGCTTGTTCCATCCGGCGGATGAACTGCTTTGCTCATCTTGGCCTTCCTCGCTATTTTCGCGAGCAGTTGGCCACTGTTTCTCGTTTGTGACAACGAAGCCTATGCAAAGAAATGTTCAAGATTGTTCAAAGATCCAATGGGCTTCACTCTTCTCCAATGACAGCGCCTCCTCTCCATCATACGGTTCCGAATGCGGGTGTTGGAAGGGCATGCGGTCACGATGGGATTGCCCACAAACGATCGTTCCTGAAGCGTTGAACCCTCAATGCTCTGGGCGCTGGCTCCCTTGTCGAAGGGAGCCGCCACCAACATAGGTTCCAAGAACAAGAAGTGGATGCTTCTCTGTCAGCCTTCGTAGACGATCTGCGCCGCCTGTAGGCTATGGCAACTTTGGCAGGGCGTCCTTCATCTCGGACAGGTCGGGACCTCTCACGATCCGATAGCGTGCCTCGATGAGGTTGTATATGCCGAAAGCTGCCAGTCCTGCGGCGATCAAAACATAAATCACCGATCCGAAGGGTAGCCGGCGGAGCCATTGAAGAGCGTCGGCCATGCTTCCGGCCTGGTTGGCATCCACTTCAATCCCAGCATATATGAACAGTAGTCCGGTCGTCGCGAAAACCACTCCTCGCGCAACGAGGCCGTAGACGCAGATCCATGTCGTGACAGTTTGCCGGGCAGGGACGTGGAGATATCTTTCGAACTTACGCAGGATGCCCTTGGCAGCCGTAATTCCACCTCCGACAACGAAGCCCAGGCCGACGGCGATGGCGATATAGGGGCCGAAGGGTTGCGACATGATCCATTCGGCCGCACTTCGTTCCCCGGATCCTCCCGTTCCGCTCCCCATGCCAACAGCGTGGCCCAGTGCATAGACAGCGAGAATGAAATACGTCACCGCGCTCGCAAACAGCGCTGCCCTGGTGATCCTTCCCCGAGCTTTGGAGCCGTGCCCATCGCTGTCCAAGAGGGATTGTGCAAGTCGCCATGCGACGAACCCAAAGAGTCCCAGGCCAATCAGGCCTACCCAAATGCGTCCAAACGGCTGCTCCAGCAGCGTTGTCAGCGCCGACTTTGAGTCCGAGTTTTCGCCGGCCACCCCGGAAAACAGGGCCAAGCCTGAGATGAGGAGGAATACGACCCCGCGGGCGACGTATCCCGATTTCGCCAGAGTTTCAAAATGGATTGTCTGAGGCATTCTTGATCCAATCAAGTGTTCAACACGTCAGGAACGCACAACTCGACGGATGGTTGACCTGACCACGCAAAAAAACGGAACCTTAGCCTGCGCTATCGTAGTGGCGATCAAGATTGCGCCGCCGACGATGTGGAGTGTTGAGCACTGTCTTACATCCGCCGGCGCGCCGAAATTGCTCGGAACGAGGAGCACAGAAGCGTCTTCACGCTTTGATGACGGATCAGGGCCCTGCTGTCAGCCGTGACCGAGAATGCCGCAACGGACGCAAGCGTCTGGGCGAATGTCGGTGCTTTCTGACCTTCAGCAGCGATCAAAATCCGTATTCTTGAACGGCAGCGGAGACGGTGGCGCTTCACGTTTTGACACAATGCGCCATCTTCAGGGGCGATCTGGCAAGTTGAGTGAAGGCTATCCGAAATCCAAAATGATCCACCTGGACGAAGCGACAGAATTGTACTCGGTCATCTCGAACCCCATTCGCCACTGGAATAAGTAAAGCACTCCGTCTTTTTCACGAGGGACTGAGTATCTATATCTGTATTGATAGCCGTCACCGATGACCGGCTCCAACGAGGATTGCTTGTTCATGCAATTTTTTGAAACGGCGCAAGGCACGATGGTCTTGGGAAGCTTGATCGCAATTATGGGCGTCCTGTTCGGATTGGGTGGAGCGATACTCGTGGGGCTTTCTCGACGCCTTCGGTTGGTTCGTCACCCAAAGCCGTCAATGCAGCGCGACATTGCTATGCGGACAATCCTCGCTTTGGATGATTTTGTCGGGGAGGCCTATATGGCCGTCCACGATACACCCGAATTTAATCCGAACGACCTTGGCGAGTTCGTTTTCCACGCCGACAGCCCGCTCTTCGTCTTGCCATCGAACGTGGACTGGAGCGAGATCAAGCAGGAACTCGCTGAAGAATTGCAATGGCTTCCTAACCGCGTACAAAACGTGGTCGACGGTTTGCAGTCTCTTGATCTTTCTCTTCCCGGTAATGGTGACTTTTTCCAGCACCGGCAGGAGGATTTTTCAAGGCTCGGGCTGGACGCGCTCTTTTTGATCGACCGGCTGAGTGCCGCTTATGGCGTGAAGCGACCGGAGCGTCCCCCATACTACAGCCCTGAAGCGGGTTTCAGGAAAAAGATTGCGGAAACCGAGGCATTCTGGCGGCGACGTCGGAGCAGTCTGTCCGCCGTTCCGCAGGATGGATCAAACGTGACGCCATTGTTCGGCAGCGCTGCCGCGGCTGTGCGGGATCAGTTCCCTGATCCCCTTGCGGAGTAGGCGTTTGTCGCGGTGGAGCGACCCGCCCGACTGTCGGTAGAGTGGCGTCCCAGTACGCCGCGGAGAACGGCATCTTGTCGCTGACCTCGTGCTTGGCATCAGCGTGCACTGACGATCTGCTGGTCCTGCCGATATGGTACGCAATGGAGAACCCGCTCTGCTCATGGTTTAGCGGCCTATGGTACATGTGCGGTTATGACTATGCATCGCAGAGGACTGAATGCGGCACCGCGAAAAATGATTGATCGCGTCGTTCGCCGCTATCCCAGCCTTCCCATCGGCTGCTGTCTCGGCAAGGCGGACGACCGCTACAGGTCCTCACCCAGCCGAGCCTCTTGAACGTCGTGGTCGCGATCGACCAGCGTGCCAAGAGCCCGACGATTGCTCTCGACAAGGACCCGATGACCGATCGTCGCGTCCGTGAGGCCATGGTCCCCGCCATCGATACCGCCGCGATCAACAACATCATCATGAACGGCCTGTCGACTCCATCGGCATACCGATCGTCTCAGATAAATGAAGCCTCGCTCAAAAGCGACGGAGGGACGTTTGCCAGATTGCGACAGAACCATGGGACCCGCCAGCGTTATCTGGATATGATCGCGCTATTCATGGCTGGCATCGCCGCGGAAGAGATTTTCCTCGGGGAGTATGACGACGGAGCCACCGCAGGCGAGGGGTCTGATCTTCATCGCGCCACGCGGATTGCCATCGACATGGAGCAAGCGCACGGAATGGGGAGCTTTTGGCATCTTTCGGCGATGTTGGCGATCGACGACTGGACGAGATCAAGCACTTGGATGCTCGTTTGATGATGAGGATCGACGGCGTTCTGCGCGAGCAGCTTTGCGAGGTCGAAAGAGATTTTCGAACGCGACAGGGCCGCATCTTTGCGACTGCATCGGGAATTGCTCGAGAGGGTGGATCTGCAGGGAGAGGAGGTTTTGGCAGTGATGCGCGTGGCGAGGACACAGCATGCCCTTTTGTCTGAAGTTGCGGAGAATAGTTCAAAAAATCTCTCGACCCCGAGAACCCGTCGGGTCACCAGGAACAGATGATGCACGTCGGTAATTTATCAGATGGCGAAGATATGATGCCGTCTTCGTTGAACGTGCATATAGATACACTGAAGGTAAAGGCTGGGAATTCCACTAGCGCTAAAAGTAGAGAAAATTTATGAAGCTTCTGTTCATTGCAATCAATTTAGTGCTGACGGCACCACATAATGCTATATCTCAAGTTCGTTCAGATTTCGAAATGTCCATTGTGCAGGATGTCAGTCAGGTACTTCTCTGGGGATTGCTGTTGGATATTTGCCGTGAGACGAAATATATCGGTGACTACAATGAAGCTTTGAACCAAACATCGTCATCTATCGAACGACTTACGGGATCGCAAGAGATGTTGAAACGTCTGATTATGGAGGAAGCTTGGACGATAGCCAAAGCCCGCTTACCGAGGTTTGAATGTGAACGCGATAGGAACCGATTGAGGACTCTCGCGTACCAGAGCGCCGATCGTCTCGAAAGTCTGGAGTGAAGGCTACTGAAGTGATTGCAAAACAACACATTCACTCAATGCTCGAGGAGCGAATAATTTCATAACAAGCCCATAATCGATATTTGTCGGAATCTGCGACCTTTCGTGCAGCGAAGCAATAACACTCGTAGTCATTTATATTGAATCAGGCGGACGATCAGACGTGAAAATATCTCTAGCTCGGAAATTTGGAATAGCTCTCTTCATCGGGTGGGTGGGACTTTTTCTATTCAATCCGATAGTTTCTTCAGCTAGTGACAATTTGAATGTATTAGATAAAGAATTCACTGAATTAAAAGGTAGTTTGATATCGCTGGGAAATCTGCCGAAATCTGGGAACCAAGGAAATTTTGGTATTTGCTACGCTGCTACTGTTTCATACTTGTTCGATTATGCTTACTGTCGCGATGAAAATATCGCCGAATGCGCAAAGGCTCCAGACGAAAAACGAGCCTCCATGGTTGATATGTCGAGGTACAGTAATACCGTGGCAACGGATCACTTCAATAAGCGAACAAGATACCGGGGCTTGAAAGAAGGGGGCGACCCTGCCTACACGCTCAGCAATCTGATTAACGGGGTCCAAAAAGTCACCAATGAACGCTGCGCCCCTACTTCGCAGATTATACCAACTGAAGTGAGTGCAGAATCTCAGCAAAAAGACCACGAAATGTTCGCGTTGCTTGAGCAAAAATACAATAATTACACCGAAGTCCTGAAAAATACAGGCAAGGATAGTTGCGAAAAATGTCTGTTATTCGCGAATGATATTCGTAATACTGCTAAAAGCCGCTTCAGTTTAATTGCTACCGATGAGGATATAATCTCAGGACTTTACTCTGAGTCGTTTTCAAGGTTTTTGGATCATGTTCTTGTTCCTAAGAAATGCTGGAGTAACAACGAGATGTTGCGGCTCAGAAGACCTTACTATTTTAAAGTGTTTCCCAACGAAAATGAGAAGGCTGACTATCTGAGCTCGATAGCGATGATAAAGGATGTGCTCAAGGGTGGTTATCCTCTCGGACTCGCGTTCTGCGCCCAGGTGCCACTGGTCGCGAGGAAGAGTGAAGACTGCGACAAATATCATGCGGTCGCTGTTGTCGGCTATCGACAGGTTTGTAAGGGAAAAAAGTGTCGAGACGCAATTCGTGTGCAGAACTGGTGGGGTGACTGGTGGTATTCCGCCAACGATGATGGATGGGTCGATGCTAAGGCTGTGCTCGATGCATCGTTCTACGATGCACACATGTTAACGTGGATTGATGGTAATCCTCCCCGCGAATAAGGGGCTTCAAAAGTAGAATTTTCTCGGCAAGATGCTTGAGGAGATTTTGATGAAGAAGAGCCGATTTAGCAAAGCCCAAATCGTGGCCGTGTTGCGCCAGGCGGAAGGTGGCATGCCGGCGCCCGACTTATGCAGAGCATGGTATCAGCAGTGCCAGTTTTTACAAATGGCGTGCGAAGTATAGCGGCTTGGATGACCAGCAGCACCGGTTCCTACACCACGAGTGACCTCTCGTGGAAGTCAGGCGACATTATAGCCGAGGCCTTGCGCCATCCAGTTATCATCACTCAGAATTCCACCCTCTTTGGGCGTTTCGCCAGCTTGAGCGGCAAGTCGGTAATTGCCGGGAACACCAGAGCCACTCTCGCACAGCAGGCTTGCATTGAGTCACGGCGAGTAGTGGCTGAAAACGAAATCCTTCGAGCGGTCCAGCTTTTGGTGGCAGGTGTAACAAGAGTTCACCAACGGTACACTCGGGTTCGCAATCCCGTTCTCGAATTGCCCATAGCCCCAGCCGTCACTTTCAGAATATCTCTTCGAGTCCTTGACGCTGATCTGTACGTTTGTTGGGGCGCCGGCCACGAACGACTGCGGTGCTGGAAAAACTGCGTCATTCTCTGGCGATGACTTAAACTCATAAGCAAGCCGGACGATCACCGAACCGTCCGGGAACGGAAGCATGCGGTTGCGGAAGGCCTCATAGGCGATGTCGTTCCCAAGGATCGCCCTGATGTCATTGTTTTGGCCTGCCTCGTGCGCAACCGTTATGACGCGCCAATTCCGGTAGCCCTCGGGAAGACTGACGCCATAGACGGGTGAGACATTTTCTCCCGCTCCGCCCGTGGATACGGCGGTTATGAACGCTGCGGAAGCGACTGAAAGCAACACCCATAGCGTGGAGACCTTTTTCACAATACCTCTCCTCATTAGTCTATGACTGCGTGTCGACAATCGGTTGCCACGCGGTAGCGACTTCGTAAAATTAGCTGTGTGGCAAGCTAGGGCGTCCTCTTTGGAAAAGTTTTTGCAGAGGTCAAAGCCGCCTCTGCAGAAACCTTCTGCACGGGTGAGCACCTTTTTTTGCATTGGCGCCGCCACTATCATCGTTGGACTGTAACGTACCGCTGATGCGATTGCCGAAAGCCATTTTCCATGTCTTTCTCGGGGAATATGTCTGCACATCAATCTTTCCTATAGGATCCTATATAAATAAATAGGATATGATGCAAGGAATAATTTTTGCATAGTGGTTTCGCGGCGTCCGGTGCTATTTCGTTTTGGCCGAGTTGCAAGCTAATTGCGAAACGCGGGAGACTAGTGATCTCGTGTCTCGCGGTATCTGATGGATCGATCTCAGGCTGGATACGAGCCCATGCGTCCCGGCCTGCGCTGTCGTTAGAGACTTCATGGCCCGTCCATGGAGGAACTCCTCGTGCTTTTGAATGGGACTTCATCAAGATTCGCCGATGGCGAGCGAGGTTGTGCAAACCAAGTTCCGACACGACCCTCGACCTTTTGATCCTTCCTGAACTAGAATTCCAGCGAACCCATATTTTCAGATACTCTGATCTCAGTCCCAAACCTTGCGGATTGGTCTCGAAAGCGATGCAGAATGCGATCGGCATCAGCTCCACGTACCACTTCCGGGGCAAGACGGTGCTCCAGGGCTTCGTTGTTCGACGCTTCGCTACCTCCGATAACGACTGGATGAAACGTCATTCCCGCTAGCGCGCCGTCTGCGTCGAACGAGCACAAACCAATGACGCTCTCCCATACCTCCCTGGCCCTCCATTGCGATTTCTCGGACTTTACGTGAAAGATGAAATTGCCCAGGCTGTAAAAGATTGGTCTGCTTCTGTAGATCTCGACAGGCTGAAGGACCGGGGCGCCGTGGCTGACGAACATAGTTGCCCCGGCATCGATACATCGCTTCGCTACGGCGCCGACCCATTCAGGGACCTGATACCAGTCAGAGGCCCAATGGTGATGGTGCAGGTAGGCGATAACCAGGCATCCTGCCTCTGCGGATGATGATATTGCGGCGAGGTTTCGCGAAATGTCCTCTTCATCAATCTTGATACTTCGTGCAAACCGGTCGGAACGTCTGAAAACTGCACGAGCAATACTGACTTCCGATTCGGGCTCCACGTAGGGGGTATCGTCTGGTTGGCTGTCGTTGCCCAGGTCCATTGTTGTATAGCCGACCTTGTCGCGGACCGTTCGCAATTGTTCGAAGGCGTCGGTATCCACGTCTATCACTTTCGTGAGCTTCAGACGATTGACGCCCGGACGTTCCGGACGACCATTGGCGGCGTCTGCAGCATACATGAAGTCTGGTCCTGGGCCTCCGTCCATGGCAATCAGAGCTACGTTTCGGCCGCCGAACGAGCCTGTTGCAGCGCGGGCAGCGGCCGTATGATTTCGCCCGATACCCGCATGAAGAAAGCCGCGTCTATCGACCTCCTCCAGGGTGGAAAGTATCCCGGAGGGACCCAGATCGAATGCATGATTGTTCGACAGTGACAGTGCCTGGAATCCCAGGGACTGAAGGCTGTCCAGAACGACCGGCTGGCTACACCCAAAGAACGTACCTTTCAGTGGCCATCCACCATGACTTCCAAGGATGGTACTCTCAAAGTTGGTGAACGAAAAATCGGCCTTGGACAGTACGTCTTGCACGTCCTGAAATCCCGGACTTCGCACGCCGCGGATATCATGCTTGATAAGAGATTGCCCGGTTACGGCGATCGTGAACATGTTCGTCATTGATCTGCTTTCGTCTGCTGCGAGAGATCGCAGCGATCTTGAATGAAGTGGAAGGAATTCGGTCCCGGCCGGCTGATGGATGGGGCCGGTCGAAGATCAGCTCGTGAAACGTTGAGGGCGCGCATCGATCAGACTTCGCGTGTATGGATTTCGTGAGCGACCGAAAATGAACGCGGAAGAGCCCGCGTCTTCCACCTTGCCGTCCCGGAAAATGTAGACGAAGCTGCAGAGCTGCTGCACGAGCGCCAGATCATGGGAGATAAACAGCATCGATATGCCCTCTTTGCTGACATTCTCCTTCAACAGCGCCACGATTTCCGCCTGTACTGAGACATCCAGGGCCGAAGTGGGCTCGTCAGCCACAATGATCCTCGGGCGGGCAAGAAGCGCGCGCGCGATACAGACGCGCTGCTTTTGCCCCCCCGAAAGCTGATGCGGATATCGAGAAAGAAGATTAAGCGATAAGCCAAGTCGATCCATTATCAACGCAACCGCGGCGAGTTCATCTGTGCGGCAGCAGCCGAAACGGACACTTTCCCGCAGTGCTTCACTGATCGACATTCTGGGATTGAGCGAAACTGCAGGATCCTGGAAGATCATCTGCACTTTCCCCAGCAGTCCGTTTCGAGATCCGGCCTTCGAAACATCGAAGCAAGTTTCATCGATATCGAGCTGACCCGTGCCAGCGGTTTCCAATCCCGCAATAATCCGGCCGATTGTACTCTTGCCGCTCCCACTCTCGCCGACAATCCCCACAATGGCACCGCGTTCAAGTTGGATTGAGACATCCTGGAGTGCCGGCCTGGAGGTGCTCTTGCTGATCCATGAGATCCCTCGCCTGGAAAAAGACTTTGTTATTCCACGTACGTTGAGGAGGGGTCGCGCGGCCCCGGCGTCTTGTACGCCTCCGACGCTCAATTCTTCCGTGGGATCTTTGCGATCCGCGAGGTCTGCCATCCGCAATCTTGGGACGGCGGCAAGAAGGCTGCGGGTATAGGGTTTTTGGGGTGCATCCAGTAGCGACGATGTGCTGCCCTGTTCAACAATCTCCCCGTGCCGCATCACGACGACCCGGTCAGTGATCTCCGACACGACGCCCATGTCGTGTGTGACGAGAATAATGGACACGCGGGTTTCCTCCACGAGTTCGCGCAAAAGCTGGAGAATTTGCTTCTGGACGGTTGCATCGAGGGCAGAGGTCGGCTCGTCCGCGATGATAATATCGGGCGAGCCTGCCAGCGCGATTGCGATGACCACACGTTGGCGCTGGCCTCCGGAAAACTGATGGGGGTAGCTGTGATACCTTTCGGCGGGGTTCTGGATGCCCACGCGAGCCAGCAGATCGATCGCGCGATTTCGGGCCTCCTTTCCAGAAACCTTGGCATTGGTAGCCAGAATGGTCTCCTCGAGCTGTGCGCCGACGGTCATCAACGGATCAAGTGAAGCCGTATGGTCTTGGAAAATAGCGGATATTCTCCTCCCCCTGATGGCGTCCCTTCGCCGGTCGCTCATCCCATCAAGGGTTTCACCGTCGAACAGGATCGCCCCTGAAATCTGTTCGAACTCCTGCGCCAGCGAGCCAAGGATCGCATTGCCCAGCGTAGACTTTCCGGCCCCGGATTCCCCAATAATTCCCAGGATTTCGCCACGCTGGAGGCTTAAGCTGATATCGCGCAGGATTGTCATTGAACCCGCCGTCGCTCGATAGTTCATGGTGAGATTGCTCACGACGAGCAAAGGTTCTGGTTTGTTGTGCTCGGTCATATCGAATGGCTCCTCGGATCCAGGCGGCGGCGGACGCCTTCGCCAACGAAATTGATGCTTGCGATCAGACCAAACAGTGCGAGACCCGGAAACAGACTGATCCAGTATTGGCCGGTCAACAGATACTGGAAGCCGCTCGCGACGGTGGATCCGAGCGACGGTTTGTCGACCGGCACACCCAGTCCGAGAAATGACAGGGTCGCTTCAAGCGCCACGGCATGGCCCAATTCGATCGGGATCAAGGTTATCGCCGGCGCCATGCTGTTTGGCAGTAGATGCCGAAGAACAATCCGCATCGTTGGCAGCCGCAGGAGACGTGCCGCATCCACGTAGGGCTTGCCGATTTCGCTCAACGCCACGCCACGAACGACCCTGGCATAGGTTGCCCACTGCACAATGATGATGGCCAGAATGATGCGATCGATCCCCGGGCCAAGCGTGACAATGGCGATAAGAGCCACCAGGATGGTGGGGAGGCTGAGCTGGAGATCGACAATGCGCATGATGAAGGCATCGACCCATCCGCCGAAATATGCTGCGCTGACCCCGGCTGTAATGCCGATCAGAGCTGCGATCGCCGTGCTGGTGATTGAGACCATCAGGCTGATGCGCAGGCCGTAGAGAATGGTGCTGACAATGTCTCGCCCGAGTGCGTCCGTCCCCAGCATGTAAGTGTAGCCGCCACCGCCGAACATTCCGGGAGGCGATGAGGCTTCCCATCCGTAGATCTGCAATGGGTCATAGGGGTTTTGCGGTGCGATGAGCGGAGCAGCCAACGCGAGGAGAATGTAGCCAGCAATCAATATTGCGGACAAGCTGAATCGGTGTCCCTGCGGGCGCTTCCAAAGCGCACGGATTGTATCGGCCTTCATGGAGTTTCCTTTTATTGGGAAAGGCGCACGCGCGGATCGAGCACGGCGTAGCTAAGATCGACGAGCGCATTGAGCCCGACGAAGGCGACGGAGATGAAGGTCAGTGTTGCCATCACGACCGGTCGGTCGAGGAGTTGGATAGAGTCGATCAGCAACTTGCCTATGCCCGGCCAGGCGAAGATGGTTTCGACCACAACTGCAAAGGCGAGCATTCCGCCGAACTGCATACCGACAATCGTTATGATTGGTATGCTGATGTTCGGAAGCATGTGCCGCAACAGGATGCGGCTGGGTGAGAGCCCTTTGGCCCTGCAAAATCGGACGAAATCCTGGCCCGCCACCTCGATTGTTCCGGCCCTTGCAAGCCGGGCAATAAGCGCGATATTGGGAATGGCCAGGGCCAGTGCGGGAAGCGTCAGGTGGCGCAGACCATCCAAGGTTAGGAAACTCCATTCCTGGCCCCACAACGAGATCGTTGGTCCGCGGCCGCCGGACGGAAACCAGCCCATGGTTATCGCGCCGACCATGATGAGCAACATGCTCAGCCAGAATGATGGAACACTGAGCGCAAAGACACTTGCCTTGAGGACCACGCGGTCGATGGCCCCGCCCTGATTTCTGCCTGCGAATAGACCGAGCAGCGTGCCGCAGGGTGCAGCGAATGCCATCGCGGTCATGGCAAGTTCAAGTGTCGCAGGGAATTTGCTCATCACCAGGCCGAAGGCAGGCAGATGGTAGATGTAGGACGTACCGAAATTGCCTGTCACGACGTTACCCATGAAGAGCAGGTACTGCCGCCAGACCGGTTGATCCAGTCCGAGGGCAATCGTCGCGTTTTGAATGTCGGCAGCGGTTGCTGTTTCGACGTTGACGATGTTGTAGACGGGATTGCCAGCGCTGTGGATGCCGACAAAGCCGATCAACGACATGACAAGGAGGAGAAGGAAGGCCTGTGAGAGCCTTCCGACGATTGTGGTCATCATGAACGTGCCCTCACTCTTCTGACGGAACAGCCTGCATGGCGGTTGTCCATCCCCGCGGATGCACCGCGTAGGAACCGATCTTCTCGCCATGCCCAACAATCAGGTGAAAATGATAGAGAGGGAGCATCGGATAGTCGGCCATGACAAATTCCGTGGCATCAGCGAGCGCTGCGTTCCGATCGGGTCCATCCTCCATGGACATCGCCTTCGCCAGCATCGCGTCGAACGATTTGTTCTGGTATTTGCCGTAGTTCAGCGAACCCGTTCCGAGTCCAACGTCTGGACTAGCCAGAACGGCTTTGAGGCAAAACGTCACCGCCTCGCCGGAGCAGCCGCCATACCAGACGGGATAGTCGCCATTTGAGCGTTGCGTGGCAAAGACCGAGAATGGGGCGACAACGGGTTGCACGTTAACTCCGATCCTGGCCCAGTTTTGCGCAATGGCTTGCAGAGATTCACCATCGCCTGGATAGCGTCCCGCCGGTCCGGCGAGCACGACCTTGAAGCCGTCGGGAAAACCTGCTTCTGCAAGAAGCGCCTTGGCGCGATTGTAGTCCGGCGGCGCCACCGTGAGTTTCGCAGAGGTTCCCGACAATCCGCCTGGAAAGATCTGCGCTGCTGCCGTTCCGTATCCAAGGAGAATCTTGTCGGCAAGAAAGGCGCGGTCCGTTGCCATTGTCAGAGCCTGACGCACGCGCTTGTCCCGGAAAGGATTCTGGATCGGGTTCCCTGATTGGTCGGTTACGCCAGGTACATTCTCTCGCCCCGTGTCGAATTGAAGGAAGTTTGATCTGGCAGCACTTATACTATTGACCTCTAGACCGCGCTGCTTCAGCCCTTCTACGTCGCGCGCCGGTATGTAGTCCGCCACATCGACGTCGCCGGTGGTCAGAGCCGCGACGCGGGCCGCAGGGCTCTCGATGACGCGGAAAGCCACGCCTGACCAGGCAGGCATGCCGGCCCAATGCTCGTCGTTTCGTTCCAGAGTGAGAAGTTCGCCCGACTGCCAGCTCTCAAACCGATAAGGCCCAGTCCCATTCGGCTTTGTCACGGAATTAAGTTCTTCTGTCGTCGAAAAGCCATCCGGTCTGTGCGGCATGATGAAAATCGAGGTCAGCGAAAGCGGGAGTGTCGGCACCTCTTCGGTCGTTTCGATAAGGACCGTCATCGGATCGGGAGCCGAGACCGATTTGATCGCCAGCGTGTACGCCTGAAACCCGCCGCTAGGAGGCTTCAGAAAATCCCGAACGCGCTCGATCGAGTAGATGACGTCCTTTGCAGTGAAGAGCGAACCATCATGAAATCGGACGCCTTCCCGCAGATTGAACTCCCACTGCGTGTCCGAGAGCCGCTTCCATGAAAGGGAAAGTCCGGGCTCCGGGTTCAGCTGTGCATCCTGGTTTACGAGGCGTTCGTAGACATGCGCGAGCAGCGAATTGTTTTCATTGAGGTCCGCATAGTGCGGATCGAGCGTCATCAGCTTGAGTTGCGTTCCGATCCGGAGATCCTCCGCAAAAGCGGCTGTCCCTATGAACCCAGTCGAAGTCACGGTAGCGAAGCTGGCGAGAAGTATGGTCGTGCGGAGTCGATGCAGTAATGGCATTGCGGTGTTCCCTCTAAATTTTATTGATTGCGCAGCGGTGAATAGGTTCTCACCGCGCACGCTTTAGCGCCCGCGGAGCGGTGGATTATCGCTCAAACGGTGTGGTCTGCCACACTCGGAGGTCGGGAGAGGTTTCCATAGATGGATTGCGGGCAAAGTTCTGCTATTCTCAGAATCAGCCATGATCCGAGCTCCCAGACAGCTTGATTGTGGTCAGGCCAAGTGGTGTCCTTGAACCCACCATTTGGCCGTTTGCACCAGAGGACGTACAGGAAGAACCGATGAAACGCAACCAAAATCACCATCCCATGGTGATATGAAGTCAATTCAGTGCAAATTGGCCCGCACGGCGTTGGGTTGGGGAGTCGTTGAGCTTGCACAGGCGGCAAGGGTTTCAACGCAAACAATTGTTCGCCTCGAGCGTGGAGAGGATTTGCGCGAGTCCACGCTCCAACGAATTAGACAAGTTTTAGAGGATGCAGGAATAGAGTTCATTCCCGAGAACGGTGGTGGTGTGGGTGTTCGTTTTAGGGATCCCACCTAGCTAGGCTCTATCGACGGCAAACGCGATGATTGGCGTATCGATCGTAGCCAGATTTTTTTATGCAGAGCATCAGCAGCAATCGAGCGACATACCAGAATCATGAGGCAGACCATCGCCATTCTTGCGATGCCCGAGTGATAGAGCCGGATGCAATGTGGCGCGATAGCTCGGCCCAGATAGGGTCTCTCGTAAAGCTTGCGAGATCGCCGCTCGATTGCGCCAATGAGTGGCCACCATATTTGGTTAAAAGGGGCAGTACACCGCCGGCGCGTTCAATCTCCTGAAGTGGATCGCCGCCAGTTGGGGTCAAGACGCGGTGACCCCATGCGCCGGGTCGACTGTGTTCGTTGAGGGCGTTCAGAAGGCTCAAATCGCCTGAGTGCTTGATCCCCATTGAAACGAGATACCGCATGAGGGGAAGGTAGATTGTCTGGCGACAACCCCCAAGAGCTCTTGCGCCCGGTAGAATTGACGTCACCAGAAACGCAGTAAACAAGCTCGGGAGGATGGCGCGCTGTCGAAGTGCTGTTGCGAGGTCGTGAGGGCTAAACTTTAGTTCGAATTTCGATTCCCCCGTGGTCTTCAGCATGCGGTCTTGAAGGCGCAAAGGGATCATTCTGTCCTTTTCCGCTCGCCAGAAGAGGTCTGTCGTTCTGCGAAGCCAACCGGCCCAGGCGCCCTCATTCAGTCGGTCGATTGCTCGCAGAATGCACTCAGCAACAGCACCATCTCCTATAAAATATGCCGACATCCATGATTCTGTCTCCTCGAGGTGGTCGGCGACCAGGTCGGCGATGTCGAAATCATCGAGTTGAAGCAGCTTCACCCGGGTTGAAAATTCACGCTCCCAGAGAACCTGATTCGCTCGTTTGATCGCTTCCGCGGCGGACGCGAAAGAATCGGACGGTAGCTTTGAGAGAAGGCGAGCTGCGGAGGCGTTCGGAGCGACGTCGCCTTTTGAATTTGTAAGGGCGAACCGATAAGGACCATTCAAACAGCCGATACTGCGGCCGTCCATCCGGCTCCGGGGAAGTCCGAAGAGATTGAGGGGAGTGCCTTCAACCTGAAGCCAGCCTGCACCCTTTTTGGCCGACTCCTTGAATGTCGTGGTTGAGACGAAATAGGTGATGTGCCATTCCCGTTTCTGGGCCTGCAGACCCAATAGACTGAACAGATGGGTGTAGAAAGCGTCCGGCTCGTAGAGCAGCAGGCAATGCGGGCCGGTCTGCAACACCGGCGAAGCCACTAATTCACCACCAGCGCGGCGCGCATCCTCATCCCCAAAGCCAGCCTTCCGTGCCGCGTTTTCCACGGTTTTGCGCAGGAGATGCATGGACTGGATGCGCACCTCGCTCGCTGAACGGAAATGCTCCATCTCGTAGACAGTTGACGAATACTCGCGGAGTGGGCGGTTCCAGAAGGGCGCCAGATGCGGCATCAAATACGATAGTGAGTGCCGAACATCGTTTGCGCTACAATGCTGTTCCGATCCCGGCGATCGTTCCTGGCCCATCTCACGCTGCCGCTTGTCGTTTCGGTTCGAGCGAAGCCATCATGCTGTCGCCGCGCCACGCGAGTTCGGAGCCAAGTGGCCTCGTTTCGGTATCGATCAGCGCAGTTGGCAGCTGTTCGTAGCAAAAGGCGGGAACTATCGCTGGCCTTTTCATCAGCGAGATCAACTCCAGGATTGATGCCCGAGAATTGGACGAAACGATCGTGTAGAAGTTGCCGCTGTTCCACGTCATCGCAGAGTAACGGAAAAAAGATCTCAGCGCGGACTCAGTGGTTTGCAGGTCGACCTGGAAATCCGTCATGGTCTTCAGGATTTCTTCCTTCTTTTCGGAAATCCGGCTTGTTGAAAAATAGCGGGTTTTGAACAGTTCATCTTTCTGACGCTCACGCTCGTCGTAAAGCTCGCGATCCGGGTGGGCGAGCTTTTGGACCTGTACAAGCACACCGCCATGGCGAATGCGGGGAGCGATGAACTCCAGCTGTTTAACCCTGTCGCGATCATACATCTGAAAAGTCGTGTCCTCGAAAAGGATGTCGACGCCGCTGTTGAACGGCTGGAGGTCCATGTCGGACGCGTAGCGATCGCCGTTCAGTTCGAAGAAGGGCCCAAGAAAGAAATGCGCATGGTCGCTTCCTCTTTTTGCAAGAAAAGCTTCCCGGTTCGCAGCGGTAGGACTACAGGCGAGTGTCTTGATACGACCACCGCCAAGCAGGGCGAGGGTGCGTGCGAGGCATCCGGTTCCCGTACCAAGGGTATAGACAGTTGTCGGAGAAGCGTTCCTCACCCACGCGCGTAAGGCAAACGTAAGCATCGCGGCACCCAGTCTGCATTCCTCTTCAAGCCGGTAGGGAATGCTGGCGAAGTAGTGGCTGTCAAAGGGTCCCCATAGATACCTGTGCGTATCGAAAAAAACGGCGCAGTCGAGATCGAAGTCAAGAAGGCTCATGTCTGGCTGGGGCTTTGCAAGGTCTGGGGCACCTCCCTTGCCACTGGCCGTCCGTTCGAAAAAGTCGGCAAAAGAGGTTAGCCGTGGCGCCTGTCGCCAACGTTCGAGCGTCTGCTGATCAATCATCATCGCCTCCGTTGGAAGTCGTCGGCAAATGCTCCCCATCTCGGTCATCAAGATGATGCACGGTCACCGCCTTCTTCTGCCATTCGTGAGATACTGGTCAGGATTCTTGTCCGTCCCGCGACGCTACCGCAATCTGCAGAATCCTGCAGGTTGACTGACAGCCCCAACAGCGAGCTATCTTTGCTGCTGCAATCACTAAAGATCAGAGGTTTATCAGCTCCAAGTAGGTCGCCTTGGCTACCGCTTGGTGGCTCGTTGACGCAAAAAGCTTTTCTCTTGCTGACCGAAGGTAAAGGCGCACGGAACTCTCTGAGATCCCCAACGCCGCTGCAATCTGTTTGTGAATCTTGCCCGTGGCAAGCAGATGCAGGCACTGCGTCTCTCGCCGCGAAAGCTTCCTTGGGCTGACGCCTTTCCGAAGCCCCGTAATCGCAAACACCGCTTCATGGAGGTAGTGGGAGAGAATATGCAAATCGTTGGTGCTGGTGGCACACAGCCTAAACCAGTCATCCTTGCAAAGATCTGAAGCGACGGAGAAAAATCCCAGTTCCCCATAGGCGCCGCGGACAGGAATCGTCAGCCCGTTTGGCCCTATTCCGTGAAAACGGGCTTCTTCAAAGAAGTGGCGATCCTGCACAGTGCGACCGAGAGAAGACCAGTCTACCGGCAGATGTCCACTGCGAGCGGCCTCTAAAACTGGATCGGTCTCGAAAAAGTGTCGAGCCAAGTATGCCTCGATCCAGGTCGCGGGATAGGTCGTGAAATACAGTGGGTAGCCCGTGTCCCGAGTGCCACTGCGGGCAACGAGGAAGGACATGTGTGAGAGCTCGTAGCGCACGCTGATTTCGAAGATCACCGGAGTTAGATCTTCCGGGGCCTTTGCAGATCTTATGTCAGATAACGACAAGGCTAGTCTCATCAACTGTCCGATCCAGTGCCAGATGTTCGTAGGCCATCTCTGCCCGTGCCGCATGGCCATTGCAGAGAAGGGCGGGAATAGCCGGGATACTAGGGGAGATATCCGTGGCTTCAAATCTGCCAAAAGGATGGTTGGGGCGTGTGAGCAAGCATGAAACGCATGGAATAGTCTTTCTTGTCATGGGGGCGGGGCTCGTGACCCTTGCCAGGGCAATGACGCTGTCTTTCCTTGCCATCAAGTTGCACCGGACCTTCGCTCTGGATCCTGCAACTATTGGATTTCTACTGGGCTTGGGACCGCTGATCGGTGCCTTTGTCGTGCCCTTTGCAGGATCTCTCTCAGACAGGACAGGTCGCAAGGCGGCGTTGTCGCTTATCCTGATTGTACTCGCCCTTGCGACGGTCGCATTGGGAATTGCAGAAACAGTCGTGGCATTCTGTCTTGCCCAATGCGTTGCGGCCGTCGCAATAGCGGTCTACGGGCCGATTTCACGCGCCCTGATGAGCGACATGTGTGCCGAGTCCGCTCGCCTGAAGTACTTCTCCTGGCGCTACACGGCATCAAACATGGGTTGGGCGATTGGTCCGCTCTTGGGAATTGCGGCAGGTGTCGTCTCCACGCCTCTCTTTCTTTCCGCAGCAGCTGTCTACGCGACGTTGGCGCTCGCGTTGCAGCTGTTGGTCCTGCCACCCATGATTGGTGCCGGCGATGACATCTCTTTCAGACCAGCCCAGGTGACTGAAAGTCTGAAGGCTGCCATGCAAGACCCTCGGCTACTCTTCTTTATCGGCGGCGGCACGGCGCTTGTTGCAGTCTATGGGCAGTGGACTGCAACCTTGGCCCCGTACCTTGCCCGCGACATTGGCGGCGGTGTTGAAATCTTTGCCTATCTGGTTTCGGTCAACGGCATCGTCGTCTTGAGCGGAAACCCGCTTGCGCGCCGTTTTATCGAACGTCGAGGCGCACTGAGCGCTCTCGTCATCGGGGCCTTTCTGTTGGTGGTCAGCCAGATCGGGTTTTCAGTTTCGGTCGACCTTGCGGGTTTCATAATATCGATGGTCGCGTTCACCATTGGCGAAATTCTCGTTGTCCCTTCGGAGTATGTGCTGGTCGACGGCATATCGAGATCAGGCAACCGTGGAAGCTATTATGGAGCCCATTCCTTTTCGACCATTGGCAGCTTTATCGGCCCGACGCTTGGCGGCGCTGTACTTGGCACACTTGGGGGAACTGCGATGTTTCTTCTGTTTGCCGTGTTCGCGACTGTCGGCGCGATTTTCTATGCAGCCGGCAAGGCGTCGTCACAATGGTAGAGTGGCGCGGTTGAACCCGAAATCGGGTTTGGCTTCCATTGGTAGCAGCGCTGCTCTTACGAAAGCGCATGTTTCTCAAAAAGACTGCACCTACATTGGACCAGGAGGGTCAAGTCCTCTCAATCATAGGCGGGACTGGGTCGACGGCCAGCCAGACCCCGATTTAGCGCCCATCGTCTCCATCGATGAAACCGGTCCGAGCACCAAAATGGCTTGGCTTCGCGGACGGCGACTCTACAGAGAGCTATGCCGCGCCCGATCTCAAACAGGCACGTGAGTATGACGGCATTCACCGTTGCATTACGCTGCCATCTTATATATAGGACCCTATATAAAATGAATGACGCACTGTTCCGATGCGGATGGGAGGTAAGTTGTGATCACCATAATCGGTGCCGGAATTGCCGGTCCCCTACTCGCATACATGCTCCACAAGGGTGGGGTTGAGTGTACCGTTCTCGAGGCTGACCACGGGCTCGATGCGCGTCACCAGGGTGGCATGCTCAATCTCAATGAGAGGACAGGGCAGGCGGCTTTGCGAAACGCTGGCCTGTATGAGTCCGTGCTCAATCATGTTCTGCCTGGAGGCGACGCTATCCGTCTCCTCAATCGCGATGGAGAACTTCTTTTCTACAACAGGGGGAACGGGAGCCGACCCGAGATCGACCGCGGCACATTGCGTCGTCTGATCGTCGGGGCCCTACCCAACAATATCATCCAATGGAACCGAACCGTCCGCGCAATTGAGCGCGATGATCGGGGTTTTAAAATCACGATGGACGACAACTCAGTCACCCATACGGACGCCGTCATTGGCGCGGATGGTGCCTGGTCTCACGTTCGCTCGCTTCTCACGGACCAAAGGCCGATCTACTCCGGTATTACCTTTATCGAGATGCGATATCTGAAAGCCACATCCAACCATTCTGTTGCAAAGCGTCTTGTTGGTGATGGCCTGATGTTTGCACTCGCGAAAGGCCAAGGAATTATTGGCCACCGAGAGCCGAACGATGAACTGTGCGTCTACGCCGCTCTAAGCCTGCCGGAGGAGATGGCCCGCGAACGGATGAGCAGGGATGTATTGCTCGATCATTTCAACGGATGGGGATCGGACTATCATTCCATGCTCTCCAGAAGCGATGGCGCGTTGGTGCCAAGGCCGATCTACGCTGTGCAGGCAGGGAAATACTGGTCTTGCTCGCACGGTGTCACGCTCGTCGGTGACGCGGCTCATCTGATGTCTCCCTTTGCCGGAGAGGGTGTCAATCTCGCCATGGCTGATGCAAGCGACTTGGCGACCGCAATACTTGCTCATCCTGACAACCTTGATGCCGCGTTCGCCGACTACGAGGCGAAAATGTTTGAGCGCAGCACGCCCCATCAGGAGAAGTCAGCCTCCAATCTTGCTCTCGCATTTGCCGATGATGCGCCCAGAGGCTTCCTCGACTTCTTTGAGAGCATCAGCAAGCATCCACGACAGACACACGGAGCAGCCGAATGATCGAAATAGCTGTCATTACCGGAACAACACGTCCTGGAACAAAAGCGCCTGCTGTTGCCGATTGGGTGACAGGGCATGCGCAAAACCGTACCGATCTGCACGTCACAACCCTGGACATCAGCGCATTTGATCTACCGATGCTCGATGAGCCAATTCCGCCGGCCCGTGGTTCGTATTCACATGATCACACCAGGCGGTGGTCAGAAGCCATTTCGAGGTTCGACGGATTCATCTTCGTAACGCCCGAGTATAATCACGGCCCAGCACCTGCGCTGATAAATGCCATCGACTATCTGTTCAAGGAATGGGCTGACAAAGCTGCCGCATTTGTTAGCTATGGGGCTCAGGCGAACGGCGTCCGCGCCGTGGAGCCGTTGCGCTCAATCCTGGCAGCATTGAACGTGGCAACGATCGCCAACCACGTTGACCTCTCGATATTTAGCGATTTCGAGCAGTTCTCCAGACCGGTTCCGGCAGAAAAAAAGCTGAAGGAACTCGACGCATTGTTGGACCAGTTAGTGAAATGGGCAAAGGCCCTTCGCACAGTTCGCATCGCAACCTGAAAAAGAAACCGCCTCGCGGTCGAACCTAAGACTTTTGGATCCACTATCAGCTGTGTCAATGAGACCGGAGCGAAAAGTTGTTTCTGCTTGCCAGAGCAGGTGGAGCCGCAAAGTACGCTCCGACATCTGAAGCGAAACTCTTTGAGAAACCAGAAAGGCTTTTCGAAACGCCATCATCAGAGCTTCAGGTTCGAATCTCATCTAGAGCGCCATTTGCGAACAAAACTGGGAACTCCTGCCGGAGATATCCCGCCGCCCATCACCATTCGTTCCAGAATAGACTTCCTGCCGTGGATGCGGATTTCCGTGTCATCGACTTCGGCTCCGTCGATGGTGGCGCGGAGATAGGCGCGGCGGAAGGGGATGGGGCCGTTCGCGACGTTGTCGCGCATCAAATTGGCGAAGGCGCTGATTTTCTCTTCGGTGATGCGGGTTTCCGGGCGTAGTTCTGCGAACGCACGGCCTACCTGACCACGACGCTCACCGCCATCGTAAACGACCACAAGCAGAGCCGGATCGTGGAACTCCTGCCTTGGAACTACAAATAACAGCACTTCCTAAGCACTGCCGTTCAGGGAAAGCAGACGGACAATCTTAATTTTCCCCTTCACCTGTCACTAACCGGCCGATGTCATATTGCCTGGGTTTCGGAGGGCAATGCATGTTGCGAACAGTCGTGAATGTTATCATCGAGATGATGTATTTGTTCGCCTACTACAGTGTCGCTGGCCCGCGTGCTTTTCTATTTTGGGTCGGTATCGCCGGGGTTTTCGGATCATTGCTATCTGCAGCGCTGGCTACGGTGCCTGTTTACACGGTTATTCTCGTGGTTCTGGCGACTACTGTTGCGCGTCCATGGATCATCCTACGACGGCGCCTCCGCAAGCCTCCAAGAAGCTCATATGAGATCGGCTCAGCTCTCGTATCGCCCAGAGGCCGCTAAACTGTCTTTAAGATCGAGCCCACGATGTTTTCACTTGCCGGGCATTGATGGTCCTCCAACGCCTCACCAGGCATCAGTCAAGGTGCGAGGCAATCGGCGCTCATTGTTGGACAGGCGTAAGATGTATCTAAACGGCCCCCCGCCGCGATTATCGTCGCCACTATATCGAGGACATGGATTTGAAAAATTGGTTTCGAAAGTGGGCGGCGATCGTAGGATTCTCCCTTCTAGGCCCGACATTTCTTGCCTATTCAGTTACGTCTTTCCTTCATGGAGAGCTGCCTGGCAGACGTGGATCATCCATCACTAGCGCTGATGCCCCATACCTCTTCTATCCCCTTGCATTGGCACTGGTCTTCGGTTCGGCGCTCATGGCGTACCTGAGTGTTATGTTTGTTGTCGGGTATGTTCGCGGGCGATCACAGCGCGAGAAATGAACATCCGCCAATGCCTCGGAGTTGCCATGCCCGCGATGTTCCAGCCTTCGGCAGGCATCACACCCCGCGGTCAAGGTAAAAGCAAACAGCGCGTGCAGATAAGCCGACATTGGACAACGTGGGAGCAGAACACCGGTTACCGCTCTGTCTTCAGGGCGGAAACCCTTTCCTTCAGCGTTGGATCAGAGAAATCGGCAATGCCGTTCTCGATCGCTTGATAGAGACGCGATAGGCGACCTTCGGCGTCGGTCAGCTTATTCTGAAGGCAGTCATACGATGGGTATGATCTTCTGACCGTGAAGCCTGCCGTTCCAGAAGGCCGCCGAGGATGGCTCGTACACGATCCGGCTTGAACAGGGTTTCGGCGAGCCGATCCGTCACAAGCTTGTCGAGCTTGTCCATGGGGATCGAGCGGCCCTTGCAGGCGGACTTGCCCTTTTGAGCGCAGGTCGCGCAGGTATAGTACCGGTAGCGCCCGGACTTGCCGGTGCGAAGCGTCATGCCGCCGCCGCAACTGGCGCAGGTTGCTATGCCTGTGAGCAGGATGGGGCCGGTGACCACCCTTGGCGGGGTAACCTTGGGATTTCGGGCTTTAAGCCGGGCCTGCACCATGTCGAAGAGTACCGGTGCGATGATCGGCTCCAGACGAAGCAGGCCTAATTGCCATAAGATCGACGGTTTGAGAAAGGCGATAAATGTGGCCTTCAGGTTTACAAATATTGATAAATATAAACTTGACCATGGGTTTGAGAAGCACCTATAATATAAACCATGAGTAAAGAATTTTCAGGAAAGCTAAACCAGCTACAGCGCGAGCTACCCGAGGGTCTTCTCGTGGACTCGGCGTGGCTGAAGGCGCGCGGCTACTCCGCGCAGCTGTGCCGTAAGTACGTCACAGCAGGTTGGCTGGAGAGACTGGCACACGGCGTCTACCGCAAGCCCGGCGGCAAGCTTCTATGGGAGCACGTCGTCATATCACTGCAAACCCTGCTTATGAAGCCCCTGCTGGTCGGCGGTGGAACAGCGCTCACGCTTCACGGTTTCTCCCACTATCTCAGACGAGAAGAGAAAGAGGTTCATCTCTACGGCCCGGAGGACGCGCCCACCTGGCTAAACAAGTTGCCGCTCCCTATCAAATTCGTCTCTCACAATAGTGGCGCGCTGTTTCGCAATGAGCCGATCCATTTCGGGCTAACCAGTCTTGGCTGGAACCTGAAAGAGAGCAGCCAAGCCGGCGGCAAAAACCCGCATGGCGCGTCGTTCCGCGTCATGCCGTGGGGACAGTGGGACTGGCCGCTGACGCTATCGACCCCGGAGCGCGCGATCCTTGAAATGCTGGACGGGCTACCGGCCCACGAGAGCTTCGATCAGGCCGACAAGATCATGGAAGGGCTCGCGACACTCAGTCCCCGGAGGCTGCAAAAGCTGCTGCTTGACTGCAAGAGCATCAAGGTCAAGCGCCTGTTCTTCTTCTTCGCGGACCGCCATAACCATCCCTGGCGAAAGCATCTCGACAAGAACGCCGTCAATCTGGGAACCGGCAAGCGAATGCTCGTGCCGGGCGGGCGCCTTGACCCCACCTACCTGATCACCGTCCCGGAGGAATTGTATGCCGGTCAATGAACGGTACCGCCAGCAGGTCGCCCTGCTGATACAGACAATCCCCGCTGTCGCGGAGGAGAAGGACTTCGCCCTCAAGGGCGGTACCGCCATCAATCTGTTTGTCCGCGACATGGCGCGCCTGTCGGTCGATATCGACCTGACATTCCTGCCCGTCATGCCGCGTGATGAATCGCTGGCCGCCATCGAGGCGGCCTTGCTGCGGATCAAGGAGCGGATCGAGGAGAGCATCAAGGGCGCCCGCGCCCATGAGAGCCGCCAGAATGACGGCAGTCTCACCCGCCTTGTCGTTCAGGACAAGAACCGCACGCAGATCAAGATCGAGGTGACGCCCGTCCTGCGCGGCAGTGTTTTTGCCCCTGAAATGAGGGCCGTGTCGGCGGCCGTCGAGGATGAGTTCGGCTTCGCGGAGATGCAGGTCGTATCGTTCCCTGATCTGTATGCGGGCAAGATCATGGCCGCCCTCGACCGCCAGCATCCGCGCGATCTCTTCGATATCAGGGACCTGCTGGCCAACGAGGGAATCACGGACGAACTTCGCCAGGCCTTCATCGTCTATCTGATCAGCCACGGGCGGCCGATCGGAGAGGTGATCACCTCAGCGCAGAAGGACATCGCGGCGGAGTACGATAAGAACTTCGACGGGATGACGGAAACCGCCGTTCCGCTGGAAGAGCTATATGCGGCGCGCGCGCGGTTGGTCGAAATCCTTATCGACGACATGCCAGTGGAGCACCGGGAATTCCTGGCCGAATTCAAGAAGGGAGCGCCGGACTGGGAAAAGCTGGGCGTAGCGGGCGCGGCGGACCTACCGGCCGTGAAATTTAAGCAGCTTAATCTCGATAAGCTCAAGATGGATGTTCGCGAGGCGCTTGTCGAAAGGCTTTCGAAGCTTCTCGGAATCGCCGATGGCTGAGGCCGCGGCTGGAGGCGTTGTCAGCATTATCAGTGTTCGAAATTCACGGCGGTGAGAGGTTTGGGATGGATCGGCTTTCAATGGCGTCCGCGCTGGTGGCGCGGGCCAAGGCACACAAGGAATGGATTGGCGATGATCACGGTGACCGCTATGAGTTCGCCATGCAGACCGGCGTGGTCTCGGACGAGATGCAGATCGTGGTCAAGGAACTCCTCGATCATCTCCGCGCGGCGCTTGATTATTGCGCGCATCAGGTAGTCGTTCGTGATGCTGATAAGATGGTGATCGAATGGCCAAGAGCGGTCGCCGTGATGGCCATGCGCCGCGTATCTCGCGCGGCGAAAAGCGTAGCGAGCGTCGGCCCCGGCGGGGCCGTGAGCATGATTTCGAGAGGGAGAGGTAATGCAGGGTGGCTCTGTGCTTTTCTGCGGTGTTACCAGATTTTGAGGGCTCGGGAAGCTAACACCACAACAGAAGAATAGTCGTAGTAAAATTCAGAAAATGGCTTCAAAACATATTATTAACACTATTTACGTGAAACCGCGCGGCATATAAAACTTGAACATTAACGGCATAATTGACTTTATAAGACACAGCATAATATACTTGTAATGGCGCAACATAAAAAACTTGATGTGACCCACCATGGCTACCCCCAATGAAAAGCTCGCTGACTGTCTAAGCGCCCTGCAGGAGTTGCAACGCGGGGGAAGACGCATATTCAAATCGAGTGACATGAGCCGCGTTCACCGCGAGCGGCTCCTGCAACATGGGTTCCTGCGTGATGTCATCAAAGGATGGCTCATGTCTACCGGGCCGCAGGCGCAGCCCGGCGACACCACGCCCTGGTATGCCTCTAATCGAACAGGTGTGACGCAGACGGACTAGCGAACTCGATATTGCCGACGTGGTCGACGGAGATGATCGCGAGGTCCGTGGCCTGCTCAAACCGCGCCGCCGTTGTCAACATCTGCCGCCTGGCCCCGATTTTCGACGACGACTTGGTTGTCCTAAAACCCATATCTACGACTGACGAATGACTATGCTGCAGCTCTGCGACTTTCGGCCGCCCCGCCATCCAGCACGACACGGTTTCGCCCTCCTGACTTTGCGGCGTAGAGCGCGGTGTCGGCCAGGTGGATGACATCTTCCAGATCTCGTGCAGCATTAGACCCCAAAGCGCAGCCAACACTGGTGGTAAACCGAATCTGATGCCCCTCGGACATGACCACCGTGCGCGCAATCTGTTCGCGCAGTCGATCGGCCATCATCGCAGCAGACTCCTCATCCGTCTCCCGCAGCAGAACGACAAACTCCTCACCCCCGAACCTAGCCACTTTGTCCGTCGTTCGGATGCCGGCGCTGATGATCTCGCCCATCTTCCGAATCACGTCGTCGCCAGCAGCGTGACCGAACGTATCGTTAATGCGCTTGAAGTGATCGATGTCGAACATAAGGATACTGAATCCCCTGTCGTAGCGCTTGAAGTAGTTCCAAGCGTCTTCAGCGAAAGGGAGGAAAGCTCGGCGGTTCAAGAGCCCTGTCAGCCCATCCGTGTCCGCTAAGATTTGAAGGGCATGGAAGTCCGCGCCATAGCGCATGATCTTTTCCTCAACTTCCTTCTTCTGTTCCTCTACTTCGCGCTGGAGAGTGGTGATGGTGGCCGCATCGGACATTTGGACGCTCTCAGCAGCTCCAACCCGCCGCAACAGCGAACGGATGGCCGCCGACAGCTTGAGAATATCCTGTGATCCGTTCTGGCGCTCTACGCTGGTTACGTTGCGCTGACGTCCAATCAGATCCAGGCTATCGGCGAGCGCTTTCAAGGGATTGGTCACCGATCCGGCAAGAGCCCAGGCGATAGCAGACGCCAAAGCTGCAACAATCCCACCGATCAGAAGTATCTGCAGCACAAGCCGATTTGCGGGTGCGTAGATAACGGAAACTGGCATGCGGGCGACGACGGCCCATCCAAGGCCGGGATAGTCTCCCTGACCGCGAGTGGTAACCACGGCAGCAAGCATCGGTGCGTCACCCGATGGGTCTGTGAAAAGCGCGCCGTTCGATTTTGCGGCCTCAGACAGAATTGAGGGCTCGACCTTGTGATCAGCAGGTCCAATCAACAAACTTCCATCGCGGGCGGCCACCCAAAGGTCTGCAGAACTCTCCTCGTTTTGACTGGTCAGAACTGTCTGGCGAACGTCGTCCGCCCATGTCCAACTCATATGAGCGCCGAGGACCCCTGCAAGCTCTTGCTTGCTGTTGAAGACCGGCATGGCGACGTCGACGAAGCGGAACGGAGCCTGATCGGTCGAGGTGCGCAAAAGCTTGTCTAGCAGCTTTGCATCATGAACATCTTCCACCGTCGGCTTCTCCAGCCCGCTGATGAACCAGGGGCGCTGCGCAACCGAGACCCCTTCTAGCATGCCTTTTGTGCTTGCATGAACGATGCCGTCGGGGGTCGCAAAACCCAGCCAAGCGTACTCTGGCAAGCTCGCTTGGAGTTGCTCGAGGATTTCACGGGTTGCAGGTGCATCCTTGCTCCAGACTTCTTGGAGAGGACCCAGATTGGCTATGTTCTGGATTTCACGATAGCGCTCGAACATGTGCTGGTCGAGCCGATCAGCCATGGCGCGGGCAAGGGTATGAAGTTTTTCGTTAGCGTTGGCTTGTGCTTCGGTTTTTGCGACCATAGCGGCTCCGGTCGCAGCGATGCCCACGGCCGCGATGCAGGTCGCAGCTGTCACAATGGCCACCTGAAGGCGGATTGTCATCTTGTTTCGAACGTTCTGGAACGACCATTGGCTGAACGGCATGCGATATCTCCTGCCATAACTTTGGGCTAGAGCTTATCAAGGGGCGGTTACTGTCCGGCTAAGTAACAGCCGTAAAAAAGCGTTAAATTTCTCGTAAGGACGATCGCTCATGCTGCGGATCATGGTTCAGGATTGGCCGCGCGCTTGGCGGCTTGTCCGATATTCGCAGGAACCGCTCTTCGCCACCGCCCCGATCATACAGTCTATGCGGTTTCAGCCTGCTAGCGAAGAAATGTGGGACTAGGCCCGACCGAACTCGCTCTCAGACCCGGCGACCTGATCGAGGTCCAGGCCGACCCGAGTCAGGTCGTCCCGCGTTGTCGTGTGAACACCCTTTGCTAGAGCAAGGATGCTACTCGTCATTGCTGCAATGTATCGGCTCCGATTATTCTGATGGGCTCCCGACAGCACGTGTTCCGCGGCCGCTTGCCCGCATATCTATTCCGTCACTCCGGGAGCGAATACCTGCTCCACGTTCGCAGTCCGATCTTGTCAGATAGGAATGCGCAGATCCGCTATCGAGCTCGCAACAGCGCGACGGTACCTTCTGCGTCCTCACCAACACGTTCATAATTGAATTGTTTGCCGCCAAGCCACCGCAAGCGGCAAGATGATCCCATTTGACAATAGTCACTTGGTTCACCGGGACGGTTCATCTGAAAATTACCATCTGGATTGAATTTCTCAACGCGCGCCAATAGCGCGCCATCACGGTCGCAGAACTCCTGGCCAGCACGGAGTGTCAAAACTGGGAGATCCTTGATCGTCTGAATGGATATGCACCCGGCCGACTTGAAGACATCCGCCCCATCAATCGAAACCTGAATGGAGTTTCCAGCTTGCGTTGGCAAAGAAGCAATACGTCGTTCAACGATCTGAAGAGCGACCCGCTCGACATCCTGGAGGGTTAGTCCAGATTGCGCCGTTGTTGTTCCGGAAGGACCCGGAGGACCTGGTTCTCCACGTGGCCCTTGCGGGCCGGCTTCCCCAGGGTCGCCCTTCGGACCGGGGACTCCCCGTGAGCCGGCCACCGCGCTATTCTGTGTTTTTTGCAGGATATCGTGCAGCTGCACGATCTGGCCACGCAGGTTCTGAATTTCTGCTTTAGCTGCTTCGAAGTCGGTCGCATACTTGGCCACGGTGTAGCCAATCCCGAGCACTGACACCACTGTGATGGCGCCAGCAGAGGCCTTCATGAAAATGCTTTCTGTCACGGTATTCCCCGGTTCAAGGAGGTGATTTAGGAATAGGACCGCCGGCGTGGAGGTCACAAGAGGTTCGGTACCCATTGCACCTAGCCCAATGCACCTCCGGCTTTCGTTTGCCGGGAACGTACGACGCTATTGGCTCACCCAACGGCTCTCGAACGAACTGCCGGTCTGCCAGGTTTGTAGACCTGTGCTGGCCGTCTCACAGGGCAAGGTGATCGGATCACGGCGCATTTCGAACTCGTTATCGATGAGGTAGCCAAGAACGAAGCAGGCGTCCGAGTATTCGCCGCGGACTGCATTCTTTGTCGTAACCGAGGTTTTGATGACTACTGCTTCAAGCCGGCGACCCTGCCAATCGGCCGTACCATAGTCGACCAGCTCGTCATTGTACCGGTCGACCACCCAACCATTTGAGCTTCGCTCGGACCGCCAGCTAGCCAAATCAGGGAACAGCGCCGCAATCTGCGCCAGAGCGTCAGGATCACTATTCGTGAACCGTTTGCTGAACTCGGCGATATCGTTGTAGGCTGCACGAGACTCCTGCGAATAGCGATCGCGAAGCTCCGCCTGCGCCTTGGCGCGCACGACCGCGGCCTCTTCGCTTTTGACCTTCAATGCCGCGGCTTCGGCTTCCAACTCCTGACGCCGAGCGGCGATCTCGCGTTGCTTTTCTTCTTCCGAACGAAGTGAGAGTGCTCTGCCTTCTTCGACCAACTGATCGTCGATCCAGATGGGTGCCACTGAATAGGAGGCGTTGATTTTCTGGAGACCTTCCAGGAGACGAGCCATGTCTCCCTCGCCGGCGTAGATTGCGCCGCAAGACTGCTTTTGTACACCCGCGAATGCCCGATCCAGGCTCAACGTGGCGAAATCTGCATATTGCGGAAGGACGCGCTCGAGATCCTGAGCACGGATGGCCAGCGCCCTCTGATGAAACTCGACTTCTGCCGGATCGAGCACGAGGCACAGCTGCCGTGATGCGTTTTCGAAGCGCAGGAAACCAAAGCCGGTTCGCACCTTGCCTAGCACTTCAGTGCGGATTGTTTCCGCCAGTTGGCCATCGTTCTCAGCCGACTGACCGACATCGGACCAAAGTATCGCCTTTACGACTTTGAGGTCGCCTCGCTCGAAGGCATCGACGATGGGTTGAACGTCCAGAACGTTCTGTTTCAGGAAAGCGCCACGCTCAATGACGACCACGTCGCTCTTCGCCGCTGTGGCAGCCGTGCAAAAGCCCTGAGGCGCTATGGACTGGCCACCGAATGACCTAAGAGCGGGAACGACGTGATCCCGAAGCGGCAGCTCGGTGGTGGTGTTGGAAATCCAACACGCATCGACCTTGCCGGCATCGAAGGTCGTGTTTCCAACCAGATCCACCAGCAGGTGCGGTGCCTGTGCGGTGAAGTTTCCAAGAATGAGGACATCGTTTCGCTCGCCTTCCAGCAGCGCGCGATTGCTGTCGGTGACAGCCAACCCATTGGTCGCCTGCTGCACATCGGATTTCACCGGCGCATTTTCTTCGTAGACGAATGCGGCGAGATCAGTGTTGAGATCGAGCCGCTCGATTTCCAGCTTCGCGGTCTTCTGCATATTGAAGATCTGCTCATACTGGCCCGAATTCTGAGCCTCGTTCAGCTTCTCCTGAAGCAGGAGAAGATCGTTTACGGAGTCATCCAGCAGGTTCTTTGCGACGAAACTCTCCACGAAGGCAGAGGTTCGACGAAGCTCCGCCACGGCGGTCGTGCGTGCATTGACCTGGGCTACTTCGCTCGCCTTCTGCTTTTCGGTCAGGAATTTCTGGAAGTCTGGCTCGTTCTTCAGAAGATCCTCGGTGAATACCAAAGCCTGTTCGATGGTATTCACGTCCTTGGAGCCATTCAGCTGGCGCAGACGTACCAACGCTTTGGCTACGTCGAGAGGTTTCGCGATGCTGCGTTTGGCTTCGGTGAATGACGCTATGTCAGCCAAGAGGCCGGTCATACGTTCATGCGCGGCCGCTAGAGCCAGGCGTTGCTGCTCTTCAAGCGCCGCCTTGCGTTTCTCTTCCTGCTCCTTTGCAGCCTTGTCTTCGGCAATTTTTTGTTCGGTGGCGGCAATGGTCTGAAGCTGTTGTACGGCCACAGAGGTGTCGCTTTGTGCAGGAAGTGCGCATTGCTGTGCCGCATCAGACCAAGATTGACCAACGATCGCGAGCCCGCAATCAAGTTGGTTCAGGACATGCCGCACCTTCGCCTGTTCTACCAGGAATGTGGAAGCATCCGATGGCGTGGCACCGGCGGCACCATCGACCGACGCCACGTCGGTGCCAGAACCATTTGAAGCTTTCTCCATTTTGGCCAGCTGCTGCTCGAACCGTTCTCTCAGCTGTTCAAAAGTAAGCTTGATCGCGTCGTCGTTGGCGCCGGCAGCAACTGCCTTCAGGCAGAGATCCGCAGAGGCCGCGTCATTGTCGCCCGCGGCTGACTGTTTGCACAGGTCGAATGCTGCGGTCGCCGCGGCTTTGTCTGCCTTGTGTTTGTCATACGATGCCTTGTCGGCATGGCCGGAGGCCCGGAAATCAACATATGTCGCACGATCATAGAAGCCCGCCTGTTTCGCGGCCTCAAACTCCGATCGTTCGGAGAATCCATTTTCAGCGGCGATGCGGAAGTCGGCCGAGTTCACGAAGCCGGACAGCTTGTAGGCCTTGTATTGATCGTGGCTTTTGAAGCCCTCTTGGCGAGCAACGGCAAAGTCCTGTGCGTTGCTGAAGCCGCCATCTCGTGCGGCGATAAAGTCCTCGCGGTTCTCAAACCCAGCGTCTGATCCGGCTCGCAGCTCTGCAGAGCTTCGGAAGCCGCGATCAGCCAATTGTTCAATCTCGGCGATCGTATAGTCATCGAGTGTGATGCTGCCGGCGCCGAAAGCCTGAGTGAAGGCAACTTCGGCCTTCTGGGTTCCGGGACCACGGTCGCCATCGATCTTTGACGAATAGAACCCGAGCTTGGAAAGAGCGGTCTGCAGACGCTTCACAAGCGCGATTTCTTTACGGCGCTCTTGATCGATCCTCGCCTGCTCTTCGCGGCGGACCGCCTGCTGCTGTTGGCGATACACTCGCTGCTCAGCATCGCGTTGACGGCGCTCCTGCTGATTGTGCATGTCCTGTTCAATCATACGTCCCATCAGATTGATCACGCCGCCAAAGTCTTGCGAGTAGCCATGGGCTACTCCAAGGCTCACAGAAAACAGGCACGTGCAACAGAACAGCTTGGTCCGCGTCAGCATAGTTTTATTCCCCCAAATCGCCCGATCAGGATCGTATGCAACCGTATGATCCTAATGCAATGGGAAAATTCTACTTACGCGTTAATTGCGGAGGTTTGCGTTTGAATTCAGTGATAGAAAGTCCGCAGATACCTAAAAAAGTTATACCAGCTGCTGTTGGAGACCAAATTGCCTGTTAGCCATTTTCATGATCTGCGCTTTCTGGCCCATCCCAATTTTCAGGGAGCGGCCGAGGTCTTTGGCCGTATGCAGACCGCACCGAAATTTGTGTTTTCGCGAGAGGTGATAGAGTGGCTCGTGGAGCATTCCGCCGAATATGCTCATGCCGTCGCTGTCGCTATCAACGCGGGCCGCAGCGAACTTCCATACGAAACCATGCTTATCGAATGGCAGGACAATTCGGAAGGGCGCATATTCTGGCTGATAGAGGGAACGGGAGCGAACACTTATCGCATTTGGCCAGCCTTCCATTACTCCCGCGCTAGCCGGGACCTTGTGTTCGCTGATCACTTCCCAGCTTCGTTTACTTCTGAGGGAGAAGCTTTCGTTCAGCGATACAATGGTTTAGTCCCGTCACCGTTCACGTACACATTCATCAACTCCTACGCCCCAACGGCGGGAATAGCTCTTTGCCTGGCAATGACACTGCATGTCCGGGGCATCGTAACGCGAGAGTCTGCCACGATCAGCCCGAAGCTCGACGCTGCGCGGATTAAGAGGGGTAAACCACCGATCACCAAAGATTATGTCACGGTGCATATCGGATATACTACCGACCGGCATGGAAAGCAGCACGCTTATGAAGAGGGTCGAGGCCATGTAAAGCCGCATGTGCGGTCCGGCCACTATAAGAACCAAGCAGTCGGTCCTGGTCGGCAGGATCGCAAGAGGATCTGGATCAATGCGTATCTGGTCAACTACGGCCCTGGCACGACGATCGATGCACCGCCGCAGTATCTAGTCGTACCCTGAACCAGCGAAATGTGTGTACGTCCAGTCCCACATCGACAGTGTCCAACTGGGAGACAGTTAGCAGTCGTTTAGGGTGCAACAGCAGCGGCTAAACGACATCCGGCCCAACTGCCCGCGATTCTGAAGAGCAAGTAGCTGCCGCAATTGGGAAAATTGATTTAGATGTGGCTGCTTAACAGCGGGTCGCTGGTTCAGGTCTCTTCAAGGCGAGTGAGAGCGGTCGAAAACACAACGGTTTCCGGACATTTGCTTTCCGCACATCATTCCTGCCAGTCGCCGCCCTGGATCGGGTGACGTAAAGATTGACTTTGTCGGTGTCAGGAAATCGGACGGGGCAGTTGAAAGATGGGCCGCTGGTGGCTGGGTGCGGTTGGAAGGGGAGTGACACCCCAAGGCTTTGCAATCCCGTCCATTGGGATCGCGTTTTGGTAAAGGGCCTAGTCGCTTACAAGTTGAGGAGAGCGTCATACCAGTGCAGCGAGCCGGTCACGCAGCCAGCTTTGTGCTGGATGGTTGGTGGTCCGGTCGTGCCAGATACTGGCGATGGCAAAGCCGGGTATGTGGAGCGGCGGTTCTAGCACCTGCACCCGGTCTGACCAACCGTCTGCGATCCGACGTGGAATCACCGCGATCATATCGGATCGTGACACGATCTCCGGCACGATCAGGAAGCCCGACGTGGACAAGGCAACGGTACGACGGCGGCCGATCGCCTCAAGCGCCGCATCGGTAGGTCCGGCAAAGCCCCCGCCCAGTTTTGAAACGACGACGTGGTCCAGCGCGCAGAACAAGTCCAGATCAAGGACGCCGTGCAGGGCCGGATGCCCCTGTCGCGCGACGACCACATACTCCTCCTCGTATAGCCGGCGCTGGCGCATCGCCGCCGGCGCTTCTTCGGGCCTTGCCAAGGCCAGATCCACCTCGCCACGCTCCAACTGTGTCGTGAGTGCCATCACATCGAGCGTCCGCCAGGCGACGCGAACCATCGGCGCCTCAGCCCGCAAAACAACCGAGTAGCGCGCCAGCAGCGCATACTGGACGTAGTCGCTCGCCGCGATCGCCACGGTTGCGCGCAAGGTCTCCGGATTGATCGGCGCTCCTTGCTCAACGACGCGACGAACACCCTCCAGTGCCTCGTGCAGTGGCTCCATCAGCTCGAGTGCCCGCTGGGTCAGAACCATCCCGCGCTGGCCCGGGATCAGGAGCGGATCACCGAATGCATCGCGGAGTCTTGCCAGCCGTGCCGACAAAGCAGGCTGGCTGAGGTTCAGCCGGCTCGCGGCGCGTGTGACGTTGCGCTCAGTAAGCAGGGTCTCAAGCGTCACGAGAAGTCCGAGATCGAGGTTCCTGGTATCCATCGTGTCGATAACAACACGTAAAACGTTCGATTTCAATACTCAAGGTGGTTGGGCTACTTAAGCTAGGAGCAGGTCAGATCCTGCGGTGCCACAATCGACGACACGGATACCAGTTCGCCTATGAAAGCTATCAAGGCTTATCCGCAGCAGGGGCTCGACGGCCTGATTCTGGTGGATCTCCCCGACCCCGGCGAACCCGGACCGGACGCCATCCGCGTGCGTGTGCATGCCACCTCCTTGAACTTCCACGACCGAGGCGTGGTGACAGGACGGCAGCCGGCCGCCGATGGACGTATCCCGATGGCGGATGGCGCCGGGGTGGTGGAGGCGGTCGGTTCCAAGGTCACGGAGTTCAAGCCCGGTGACCATGTCGTATCCACCTTCTTTCCGACATGGTTGGACGGCGAGGCCGCCCTCGCCGACTTCGCCACCACGCCGGGCGACGGGATCGACGGCTACGCCCGGGAAGTCGTGGTGGCGCCGGCCACCTCATTCACGCACGCGCCGGCCGGCTGGAGCCACGCCGCGGCAGCGACCCTGACCACGGCCGGCGTGACCGCCTGGCGAGCCTTAGTGGTCAACGGCGGCCTCAAGGCCGGCGACAGCGTGTTGATCCTCGGCACGGGCGGCGTGTCGATCTTCGCGTTGCAGATCGCGCGGGCCATGGGAGCCACGGTCATCGCGACTTCCTCCTCCGACGAGAAGCTGGAGCGGCTTCGCACGATGGGCGCTGCGCACGTCATCAACTATCGCGAGGACGAGAACTGGGGCGACCGGGTGCGCGACCTGACAGGCGGCACGGGGGTGGACCATGTCGTGGAGGTAGGCGGCCCAGGCACCCTGACGCAGTCGATTAAGGCCGCACGCGTCGGCGGACACATCTCTTTGATCGGCGTGCTGACCGGGAGGGCGGGCGATGTGCCAACAGCCATGCTCATGGCGCGGCAGCAACGGCTCCAAGGCCTGATCGTCGGCAGTCGCCGGCACCAATTGGACCTGATCCGCGGTATCGACGCGGTCCACAGCCACCCAGTGATCGACCGCTCCTTTCCGCTCGCCGAACTCGCCGACGCCTTCCGGCTCCAGGAGACTGGCGGCCACTTCGGCAAGATCGTCGTCGAATACTGACAACCCCCCAACTATCAAGAAGAGATTATCATGAAAGTTCTCATTGTTTACGCACACCCTGAACCCACTTCGCTGACGCGGCAGATGGTCGACGTGACCGCTGAGACGTTGTCGGCAGCGGGACACACCGTGATCCATTCCGACCTCTACGGCATGAAGTGGAAGGCGGTGTACGACGCCGATGACTTTCCAGTGCGCGACAACCCTGAACGGCTGTCGTTCATCATGGAGTCAGGCCATGCTTACGGAAGCGGACATCAGACGCCCGACGTGATCGCTGAGCAGCAGAAGCTGCTCGCGGCCGATGCTGTGATCCTGCAATTCCCGCTGTGGTGGTACGGCGTGCCCGCGATCCTGAAGGGCTGGATCGAGCGGGTCTATGCCTTCGGCTTTGCCTACGGCTATCAGAATGGCTCCAACGAGTTCCGCTTTGGCGAAGGCATTCTCAAGGGCAAACGAGCGCTGGTCAACGTGCAGGCAGGCGGCCCATCGGCCGACTATGGCCCGCGGGGTATCAACGGGCCGATCGAGCAACTGCTGTTCCCGCTGACTCATGGCGCGCTGTTTTACCCCGGTATGGACGTGCTCCCGACGCACGCGGTCTATGGCGCGGGTCACGTTTCCACGGCGGAGGAAGTGCAGGCGATTAAGGCAGCATGGCGTGTGCGCCTCGCCGGGCTATTCGCCGACACGCCAATTCCCTTCCGGTCGCAAAACGGCGGCGACTTCCCCGATCGCCACACCATGGCCGACCACGTTGCGCCAGGCCAGACCGGCCTCGCCGCGCACCTTGCCGATCTGGCCGACGCATAAAGTGTAATGCCGATGTCGGTCGATCATGGCCGCCCGAGGCGGCGGCTACCTCTTTGATCCACGCGCCACACAGAAGCTCCGCCGCACCATCGACGCGGGCGTTGGATACGGGGTGGCGCTTGAGGGGATCAGCGCTTCCGAGGTTATCAGGACTTAGGGAGCCTGATTGGTTCTCGTCGGGCAGGCGGGCTATTTCCATAGTGTCCACGGGGGCAGACACGAAGTTGGCGAAGGTTCTTCTGTCTGAGCCCAAGGTGCAGGCCCAACCGAAGCAATAGGAATGATCTAACGGCTTCGGCGGCCGGTCGTGGATATCTCTTCTCATCCGGCATGTGTCTCACGATCTCGTCCGTGATCTTTCGATATTCCGCTCGCGGGCTGTCCGCTTCAAGTACACACATGATCGGTTCAAATGGATCGCGATGCACGCGCATCACTCGCTGGATCTCCTTGGAACGGTTAGCGGCATGTCGGTGAAACGCATCACAGGCGCCATGCCAATCGCGAGCCGCGAAATCGATTTCTTCCTGCTCAATCAAGCCCGCAATGGGCCTGAGATTCCGAAGCAGCTCCGGATGCTGCCGGATCCAGCCGACGTCCGCGCGAGATAGGGCTTGGGCGACCATCAGCATGTCTTCTTCCCACTTGGTGTAGAAGCCACGTCGCTGTTCCCGCCACTGCAGATACCAGTCCCAAACGCCAGGGAAGACGAGAAGGCCGAAGCTTAACTGGCTGACTGGCACACCGAAACCCTTCACGACACCGTTTGGCTAGGCAGCAAGCGCACCAAACATCAAGCCGAGGTGCTCAATCTTCTGGGAGGCCGTTTCTTCACCCCAGACGCCGTTCCGTTGGAACCCAATCGCCGTCAGCGTCGAAGTCTTGAAGCGGATGAGATCAGCCATTTCCATGGCAAGTCTCGGCGGTGCGTCGACAATGCCGGAGAGCAGATCAGGGTCATCAAGTTCTGCGGCAACGTTTTGACTGGTGCCGGCCGCCGATGCCAATGACCGAGAGGAAAGAAAACTGCTGCATAGGTGACGCCGGGAAATCGGATGGCATATCGCTGCTTGCTGGCCGCCGCCTGATAGCGGCGATATTCCGTAGAGCCGGAAATGATCACCCGGCGCACCCAATCGAGGATCTCCTCGCGCTTGGTAAAGGGCAGGCTGTTGAAGTCTTCGGGCAGGTGCAGTGAAATCCGTCGACGCTCAGCTGGGCTGATGTCACCGAGATCGTGACCATACAGCGAGCGTGCCTGATGCGGCAGTTTCTCTTTGAAATATCCCTCTGAAAGTCGATAGCGTCGCTCGATGCGGCGGAGGATGTTGAAACTGGCAACAGATCGGGGCACGCGCTCTCCGTGGATCCAGGATAGCAGCGTCTTGTTGTCGAAGGTCTCATTCAGATGAACAACGGCGCGGTAAAGCTGCCAATAGGTGTCGCCGAACCGACGCATATGGTAGACCAATGCATCCTGAAAACTCGCCGGGTCCTCTGTCGCTTCAAATAGTGCTTCTGGGAAAGGGCTTATCGGTTTTGGTGCTGGGCCGGGCGATGTTGACGCAGACCGGACAAAGGTGCCAGCGATCGCCGCGCGTTGTGGCTGTCGGGCGGAGCGTGCGGAAGCTGCCTTCTTGGCGGGCGTCATTTTACCCGTGCTAACTGTCGGCTTTGGTGGTCGTCGTTCTTCGGTAGCTGGTGGTGCGCCGAGCCAGCGGATGATTGCATCCAAGCCTGGCCGGACCTGCTTTTTGAGTTCTGCCGTTAACTCGGCTTCGATCCCACCGGCCTGACCGATCATCTTCCAGTCGATATGGCCATTCAGAAGCGGGGGCGATTTGCGGTAGATGATCTAACTGGCCAGATAGGGCCGTATGTTTTCGAACACCCGCCTGGATACGACTGGAGCGATACGAAGCTCGCAGAATTTCGAAATTTTTCGCTGAAAATGTCGTGATGAAAGGTCGTGTTTGGTCATGCTTATTCCTTTTCGCTCGGCACCAGTGCCGAGGGCGAGCGGAAATAGGGGGCGCCCATTAACAAAATATGTTTAGGGCAAGAGGTTAGCTGTCGATCGCTGCTTCTGGAATGGAGAGCTGCAGATTGTGGTGCTGAGCAATAGACGGGCTTGCAATAGCTCATTTTCAGCAATAATTATGAGCTATAGAGAGGGATTCTATAACTCATGAAATGGAACTGGCAAAACACTGGCTGGCCAAACTTCAGATACGACACCGCAAGCCTGATATCGTTGGAGCAGAAATTCTTGCAGTCCGCCGGCGAGGTTATCGGTGCTGTTCGACATTTCAACGATGACGACAGCAACCAACTTCGCATTGAGTTGCTGAGCGACGAAGCGGTCAAGACCTCAGAGATTGAGGGGGAATTTCTGGACCGCGTGAGTGTCCAGTCATCACTCCGCCGGCAGTTCGGGCTAAACACTGATGATAGACAGATCCGCCCCCAAGAGCGGGGGATCGCCGAGATGATGGCGGATGTCTATCGAAGTTGGCATAGGCCGCTGTGTCATGAGGGACTGTTCCACTGGCATTCAATGCTGATGGCCGGAAACCGATATATTGAAACGGTTGGTGCTTACCGCACGCATGAAGACGCCATGCAGATTGTATCGGGTCGATTGGACAAACCCACTATCCACTTCGAGGCTCCCCCATCTCGCCAGGTTGCCGCTGAGATCGAGACCTTCAGCACATGGTTCAATCAATCCGGGCCAGATGGTCAAACGTCGCTTCAAGCTTTGACGCGCGCCGCAGTAGGACACCTTTACTTTGAAAGCATACATCCATTTGAGGATGGCAACGGCCGAATTGGACGCGCGCTCGCCGAGAAATCCCTGGCGCAAAACATAGGGCAGCCAAGCCTCATTTCACTCGCCTTCACAATCGAGAAGCGCCGGAAGGCCTATTACTCAGAGCTTGAGCGGCACCAGCGCACGCTTGATATCACCGACTGGGTCATTTTCTTTTCAGAAACTATCCTGGATGCTCAACAGGCGACGCTAGAGCGCGTAGATTTCTTCATCCAGAAAGCAAAGTTCTATGATCGTTTTCGGGACAAGCTGAACGAGCGGCAAGAAAAGGTAGTCGCGCGCATCTTCAAGGAAGGCACGGCTGGCTTCAAGGGAGGTCTAAGTGCCGAAAACTATATCTCGATCACAGATACATCCCGCGCTACAGCAACACGCGACCTTCAGCAACTCGTGGAGATCGGTGCACTGACGCGTACGGGTGAACGTCGGCATACTCGGTACTCACTGTCATTGCAGAAATAATTCGCTACCACTCCAATGAACACCACCATAGTCATTATCTAGGCGAACGGCTGTTCGATTCCTTTCAAGAGCTTAAAAACCTGACCAAGGACCCAATTTCCCACGAGAGCATTGCGTATTGAGGACGGGTGTCATACATGTAGGTATGTTCCTACATGGAGGCTCGTATGGGTACCATCAGTTTGACCAGCCGCGAATTGAACCACGATGTTGGCAGAGCAAAGAAGGCTGCTGAGGCTGGACCTGTCGTCATTACTGATCGGGGCAGGCCATCGCACGTGTTGATGACTTACGGTGAGTTTGAGCGTCTAACAGGCAAACGTCATAATCTTGTCGATGCGCTATCGATGCCGGGTTTGTCGGCCATCGATTTCGATCCTCCTCGATCGACTATAGAAGCCCGCGAAGTTGATCTGTCTTGAAATATTTGCTCGATACAAACGTTGTCTCCGAACTTCGAAAGGTCGGCGACGGTAAAGCCGATCCGAATGTAACGGCTTGGATAGGTGCGCAGGATGCCCGTGATCTGTACATTTCTGCGATAACAATTTTAGAGCTTGAGCGCGGGATACTTAGCATTCAGCGCCGCGACATTGCGCAGGGCTCTCGTTTGCGCGCCTGGATGGATGGCCGGGTTCGCCCGGAGTTTGCTGAGCGCACCATTGTAATCGATGATGCGGTTGCTACTCGTTGCGCCCATTTGCACATACCAGATCGCCGTAATGAAGCTGATGCAATCATTGCCGCCACGGCGCTTGTCCACGGGCTAGCGGTGGTGACGCGGAACATTCAGGATTTCCAGGGAACAGGAGTAGTCCTTTTGGACCCTTGGAGCGTCTGAGGTCCGGACCGGAGCTGCTGGTCATGGATCATTACGGCGTTGGCCGAGTTTTGGGTCGGGGCGGATAGATTTTTGGATACAGGCATCTTCGACGAAGCTGCTTTTGACGCGGTTGATGTTTTGACCATCGGTCTCTCCTCATGATGGGGTAGGCAAACAGAGAAAAGGCCGCCCTAATGGCAGCGTCTCAGGAGACGCTGAAATGATCAGGCGGCTTTTTTGCCTTTGGGGTTTGCCGAGGCTTCAGCCAATTGCGTCAACTTCTGGTCCGTCGCTTCCTCTTCGGCAAGGTTTGCCTGAAGGAGAGGGATTACGTCCTTGAGCCCTAACTGCTTTGCCCAGGCGATCAATGTACCGTAGCGCGCGATCTCATAGTGCTCGACCGCTTGCGCCGAGGAGATCAGGCCTGCATCAAGAGCAGCCGAGTTCTTGTATTCTTCCGCACAGCGTTTGCGGCTTTGAACATTGTCCGAATGAACATGGAGGGAGCACGATCGTCAGGACGGTAGCTCGCGCCGCACGCCAGGATATGTTGAGCCGTGGCGCATTCGATTTCATCAAGGCGCAGCCTTCATGCCGGATTACTTTCGGCTGTCGAATATTCTGAGGCTTACGGGATTTTATTGCGATCATGGATGTTATAATCGGCCGGCAGCGTTTCAGCGTCGCTGATTACCTCGCGACTAGCGCTTGCTCGTTGCGACATCATTTCCCATTTGTGCAATTGCCGTTGAATGCCTGCATCTGCGGTGTTTCTTGCGTTTTTGACGGATATGTATTACATAGCTTATTGAAAACTGGTGGTGATGACGATGTCTAGCGTTGCGTTTAAGGTACTGTCGACGGTGAACGCCCCCTACGGGACGAACCTTTCGGCTGAGCAACTCGCTTCGAAGATTTCCGATTTCGCGAGCGTTGAGAATTTCGATGCTTCCGCATTCTCATTCTATTCCGAAGTGAAAGCCGAGCTCCAGCACCAGTTTCTGGATGAGATGGAAATTGACCACGGGGCCGCATCCGAGATTGCTAAGAAATTCTCGCAGCTAGCCGGATACCCGCTCGCTCTAGCCGCCTAAGGGCTGTCCTGATGAGCCAATGGGAAAGTCTCTTCGACCAGTCTGTGTCGGATGGGACGCATGCGCTCAAGATCGTGTTCGCGGGCATTGGTGAAATCCACTACATTTGCGCTCCAAGCCTGACCGACGAGCCTACGTCCCGTGTCACGGTGCGAGGGATCGAAGTTGACCTTGAGACACCGGGCGAGATCATGGCGAAGAAGGTTCATTACCGGGGTGCCTCTCTTCAACCACGCGACATGTTCGATATCGCGTGCATTGCCAAGGCACTCGGCGATGGATACGTTGTCGAAGCTCTCTTGCCGTTCAAAAACAAGGCCGCTGCTGCATTGGCAGTCGCCGAGAGAATGAACGCAGGCCTCGCTAGTACGGTTATGGGGAAGCTTCAGTACAGAGAAGGATATGCAGATATTTCGAAAATTGCACAAGCGAAGACAATCTCGCTTTTGAAAGCGGTGTGCGAATACAAGCCATAGGTATCCGCCGCACCTTCCTCTCCGTTCCCGCGCTGATTTCTCAGCAACCTGGCGACTTCAGCTGTACTGCCGTTCGGTTAACTATCCATTAGATGCGGATCATTGCTGGTTAGCCAGCGAAACCAAGTGAGGGCGGCGTCAGCGAGAGCGGAGGTCCTTGCTGCGAGGCTTGGTGATCATGACCGACATCCCCGCGTGTGAGTGAGCGGTTTCCAAACGCTTAGCGAGTCCACGGCACGTGGTCGACGGTTCGAATCAGTTCAAGGCGAGGCCCCGGAACACACACGGATCACTTACGAGACATCAGGCTGCAATATCCGCGACGTTGCTTTCGTTCGTCCTCAGCATCGCCTCACGGATTTGCTGCCGCAACCATACGCAGCCAAGATCGCTGTCCATCTGAAGCGGCCAGACCATTGCCACGGGGGAGAAGAAAGCGCCAATGGCACCGGACTGACCTCAAGCCCCAACAGCGGGCCATAACGAAGCGCAATGCGCGAAGATACGGTGGCAATCACCGCAGATGAACGCGCGGTGGCCAATATCGACATGAAATCGGGAGCTGCCGCCACGACTTCCAGTTCTGCACCTGCATGCTCCAGCGCATCCTTGACGCAGCCCTTCAGGCTGTCCGTCTGCGAGATCACCGCATGTTGTGCGGCCATATAGGCATCAAGATCCACCGGATTGGGGAGTTTCAGTAACTGCGGATTGAAACAGCACAATACGCTGGACTGATAGAGCGGCTCGCTATGGTGCCGTGAATCCGGCAGGTAACTGCACCCCACGGAAAGATCGATGACGCCCGCATCCAGCATCGCGTCGACCTCGTGCGCATCACCACCGCGGGCGAGAATACGGATGCCCGGCGCGATATCCCGCAACCGCGCCGTCAGATCGGGCAGCAATAGCAGTTCCGACGAACGCCTCACCCGATGGGATTGTCTTGCGCAGATTATGCCTCGCACTTCTGACACTGGAGATTAGTGCATCAGGAAACGCCGCGTGGAGATCGGTGAGGAAATCATCTGGCGACTTGCTGGTCACACCGTGGGGGAGGAGGTTTTTCGCGGGAAAGTCTTTGACGTTCCAAGTAACGATCTCGGAGGCCTTCCCTGCGATGGCCGCTGCAAGGACATGTCGATCGTCAGATCCGGTAGCGTGAGCTCGTGCATCAACGGGCGATAGTCCGCCACGACTGCCTCTGGGAGGACCGCGTTCATCCGGTCGCGCGTGGCTTCCAGACGGTCGATGGACAAACCTGGTGTGTTAGCGGCGAGATTGCGTATCCACTCATCATGTATATCGTCGGTCCAGCGCGCCTCGACGAGACCGTCGAAGGCGCACTGGATCAGGATGTTTCGCAGATGGGAGGGGTAGAGGACGCAGGCGTCGTAGACCGCGACAGGCGGATGAGAGGCCATAGGTCTCGATCAGGTCCTCTGTGTCCTCGGCTAGCGCTTCCATCGCCGTCTGTCGTTTGCCGAGCTTAGACTTCAACGTGAGCACATCCTTCAGCAGGGCACGGCGGTGTTTGCCGACGTAGCGAAACGGCAGATCGCCCCGGTCCATGCGCAAGACGACGAGGGGACGAGAGATGCCGAGAATGGCGGAAGCTTCGCTCGGGCACACTTCTTGGTCCTCGGCCAGTACGGCAACGCGCTCTTCGCGCAGCATGTGCGCCAGAAGGGCTTCAACAGCCGCGGCAGCCGACGGCGGGATCGGGAGCGTCCGCTCCTTGCCGCCTGCATCACGCACGTGGAGTTCCAGCCTGTCGCCTGCAACCAGCTTTGGCAAGGGCGTTGCTGTTTTTTGATCGCGATCTGACAGTCTGGCGAAATGAACAATCTGGCTGGCCATGACGATATCTCCTTAGCCGCCAATACAGCGAGCAGGACCTATAACTGCAATAACTGAAAGTGCGAACTGATTTCAAGGGCGGTGGTAGGGGCGGTTTTTGCAACACCCGTTCGATTCCGCTCAAGGCATTCGAACCTTTGACAAACTTTGCCAAAATCGTATATGGTGCCTTCAAATGGAGGTTATCAATGGCCACGATGAATGTATCTCTTCCAGATTCGATGAAAGATTGGGTGGAGGCCCAAGCCAGGACCGGGCGATATTCAAATGCCAGCGACTACGTGCGCGACCTGATCCGGCGCGACCAGACCCGAAACGACAAGATCGCCGCAATGCAGAGCTTCGTGGATGCCGGGCTCGAAAGTGGTGTTGGCGTCCGATCAAAGGATGAGCTCTTTGCTGAGGCGGTGGCTCGTGCCAGCAAGTCATGAGTTTTAAGCTTTCTGTCGAAGCGGAAGAGGACATTATTGCGATCGCCGAGCAAGGCGTCCAAATGTTCGGAGCGGGCCAGGCAAAGCGCTATCACGATGAACTTTTCGCGTTGCTTGATCTGATATTTGTCAACCCACGCATGGCGCGGGAGCGGGATGAGATTGATCCGCCCGTGAGAATTCATCCATTCAAAGCGCATTTAATCGTTTATCGGATCGAAGACGATGAGACAATTTTTGTGATACGAATTCGCCACGGGCATGAAGATTGGGCTATCAGTTCAATTTAGCGCGCTTCGGATGCAGCAGTCGGATTGGGTTTGCCTCAGGTTCGAATCCGTTCAAGAGCGATATGATGCTGCCGGGGGCCGACCGGAGGCGGTTACAGAAAATGGCGACTTGTTTAGCCGTTGTATTTCCCGGCGCACTCGATCGGACAATTGGCAGGACAGCAGTCACGACCTGACAACCTCACTCTGCTTTTTGTCGCGATACAGGGCACGGTAGCGCGCGGGTGATTGGCCAAGGGCGCGGCGGAAGCTGGCGGCAAAAGCGCTATCGGACGCATAGCCGAGCGACTGAGCAATCCGTGGCAGCGGCTCGTTGCCACGCCGCAGGCGAGCGGCTGCAAGCCGCATCCGCCAGCCCGCGATATAGTCGATTGGTGATGCTCCGACAGTGGCGCGAAATTTCTCGGCAAATCCGGAGCGGGACTGGCCAGCAAGAGACGCGAGTGCCTCAACCGTCCAGCGGTGCGACGGATCGGCGTGTATTGCCCGCAGTGCCGGCGCCAGGCGGGCATCCGCAAGGCCGGCGAGCCAGCCGGGATGCTGTGATATCTGGCGCGCCATATAGGCACGCAGGACATGGATAAACACCAGCCTTAGCAGGTCGTTGCAGGCGATGCGAGCACCAGGTGCTGCGCTGTTCCACTCCATGTCCAACTGTTCGAGCAGCCAGCCAATCGGTCCGGCCTCTTCTCGGTCGATCACTACGACAGGCGGGAGGGCGTCGGTGAGGAGTGATCCGTCGATGGTGTCGAGGTTAACGCTGCCGCCGAGCAGAACGAAATCCCGACCATCGCCCACTGAGACATCGAGACTGCCCCCGGCGAACACCTCTGCCGCCGCTATCGGCTTCACGTTGGGATCGCTGCAAAGCATAAACGCCTTGCCGCTGACCACCAGACAATCGCCGGCTTCAATGCGCAACGGTGCGTCTCCCTCCGAGATCAGCCAGGCACCGCCTTCGCGGATCGCATTGAATTTGAGGTAACCCGGTGGTGGAAAAGCAACAGACCACGAGCCTCCGGCGGCAAATCGCACGGAGAACAGCGCCCGCGCATCGATAGCGCTGAGCACGTCGGACAGAGGATCTTGGATGTTTTGGACGATCACGACAGAAATCCGGATCCTGCAGGCTGGGGGCTCCGAGAACCTATCCAATATAAGGGACGGACACCAGAGCCATAAATGAAGGAGCAACGACATGTCCGAACAAAAACCTATTGGATCTCGTTTCAGCGCATACAGCACGGCGCGCGAGGTCACCGAGGGCATCGATCTTTCCGGCAAGACGGCGATTGTCACCGGCGGCTATTCCGGTCTCGGCGTCGAAACGACGCGGGCGCTCGCAGGTGCCGGCGCTCGTGTCATCGTACCGGCCCGCAATCGCGAAAAGGCCGAATGTACACTTGCGGGTATCGGCAATGTTGTTATCGAAGCGATGGATCTTGCGGATCCCTCATCGGTTGCCGCCTTTGCTGACAGGATCGTTGCGGCGGGCATGCCGATATCAATCCTGGTCAACAGCGCCGGCATCATGGCAACGCCGTTTGCCCGTGATGAGGCTGGGCACGAGAGCCAGTTTGCCACCAATCATCTCGGCCATTTCCGGCTGGTTGCAGGTCTGTGGCCAGCACTTGTCAAGGCAGACGGCGCGCGGGTGATCTCTGTATCGTCGCGCGGTCATCAAATCGGGCCTGTTGACTTCGACGACATTGATTTCAAGACGCGCCCCTATGACAAGTGGCAGGCCTATGGCCAGGCGAAGACGGCGAATGCTCTGTTTGCGCTGGGGCTCGATCGGCGTGGAGCATGGCGTGGCGTGCGGGCATTCTCACTGCACCCTGGCGTTATCCTGACCGATCTCGCCCGCCATCTCAGCGAAGACGAGATCAACTCTTTTGATGTCTATGAAGAGAATGGCAATCGCCGGGTCGATCCCTCGCGCGACCTCAAGACGCCGGAACAAGGCGCAGCAACGAGCGTCTGGGCAGCAACGCGGCCCGAACTCGACGGGCTCGGCGGTGTATATTGCGAAGATTGCGAGGTCGCCCTGCCGCAGGCGGACACGGACGGCACCAAAGGTGTGGCGCCTTGGGCGATGGATCCACAGGCAGCTGAACGGCTCTGGCTGGTTTCGGAGCAGTTGACCGGCTTGTCGCTGGGTGGTCGTCCGGGCTGAGCACGCAACTTACGGCCATTCCCCTGGGGATGGCCGTATCTCCGAAAGATTGTCAGCTATTCGAAGATGCCATCAATCAATTCTGCCGCACCATTTCACCAATAAACTCGCGTACCGTTCCGGCACGGATCGGTGCGATGCATCGGACCGAAATCGATCGATAGCCGTATGATGGACATTTGGCATGCCAGGCCAAATGGTCCATCCAGCAATCGCCTGTATTTACAGCGATTCAAAATAGGGATATCATATATCCTTAATTGCAATCCAAGGTCCCCATCGCATGATCCTCAAAAGCCAAGTCGAATGGGCACTCCACTGTTGCGCCATTCTCGCCGGCCTGCCTGACGGGCGCTATTTGTCGACCAAGGCGCTGGCAGAACTGCACGGGCTTCCGAAGGAATATCTGTCAAAGGCACTGCAGAGCCTGTCGCAGGCGGGCCTCGTCAATACCACGCTTGGCCCTTCGGGCGGCTATCGACTTGCAAAGGCACCGGCGGAGCTGACCTTTCTTGATGTCGTCGAAGCAGTGGAGGGGAGTGGCCGGACCTTCGTCTGCCAGAACATCCGTGCCAACAATCCCTGCCGGCCCAAGGACTATTGTGAGAGTGGTTCGTGTGCGATTGCGCGGATCATGTGGGAGGCCGACGAAGCGTGGCGGACGGCGCTCCGGAAGGCTACGTTTGCAGACCTCGGGAAAACGCTGGAGCAGGAAATCGATCCGGGCATCTGGGCGGGAACGTTCGATTGGGTGCTAAAGCGCGCGGGGTAGAGCGCGGACCGATCCGGGTTCCTCCGTCTTGTCACTCTGACCAGCGACGACGAGATAGGCGTGGGCCGGCATTGCAAAGCCGAGACCATGGGTCGCGCAGTGTTGGCTGACGACATCGATGATCTCGTTGCGCGCCGGCACTCGGTTCGCAGGGCTGGTCACGCGGAACAGCAATTCGACATCGATTGCGATCGCGTCGATCCCCTTGAATGCCACGATTGGCTTCGGCTCCTGAACAATGAACCGGCAATCTTCCAGTGCAGACAACAAAATTGCTTCGATGGCGGATGGCTGTCGGTCGGCCGCAATGCGGATGGCCAATATGACGAGGTGCGATTCATCCGGTCGCGTCAGGTTGGTGAGACTGAGTTTGGCGAGCGCGCTGTTTGGGAGAACAACAACGTTATGTGCCGGCGTCAAGATTTGCGTCGAGCGCCAGTTGTTCTGGATGACGCGTCCTTCTGTGCCGTCGGCTAGCTGGATCCAGTCGCCGATCGAGAAGGGGCGGCCAAGTGTGAGGGCCACGCCAGAGAACAGGTCGCCCAAGGTGTTCTGGAGGGCAAGCCCGAGGATGATGGCCACGACGCCGGAGGTGGCGACGAGCGTTCCGATCGGTGCGCCGAACACGAAGCCGATGATGGAAAGCGTAACGCCCAGATAAACGCCGGCGACGATCAGATCCTGGATCAGTCTCGCCTCCTGCGGCCGGCGGTCGAGCGCAATGTAGAGGCGTACGAAGCCGATCGTTGCCCAGGCGAGGTGGACCCACCAGAGAACGCGCGCGGATTTCCCGAGATAGGCGGTCAGCCCTTCAAGCTCACCTGATGTCACGCGAAACGGGACGATACCCTGCGACAGGAATGTCGCGGTCATTGCTGCAAAGAACAGGATCTGGACAATGAGGCGCGCCGTTGGTCTATCCTTGCCCTGAACATGCCAGACGAGGATGCCGATCACGCCCACGATATCGACGATTGCGAATGCCAGTGCGGACAGGTCAACGGCCATGGCAGGTCACTCCAGACTTAAAGGGCAAAAGGGACCGGATGCGGCGACGGCATCCGGTCCTTGTCGAGAACTCTACTTCTTGATCGCGTAGGTCAGTTCCTTTTGACTGGTATCGACCACGAAGACGGCGAGAAGCTTGGCGGGCTTCGTGTCGCTGCCGTTCTTGCTGACACCGTGGCGGTCGCCCGGCAGTTCGGAGAAGTGTTCTCCAGCCTTGTATTCCGTGACCGGACCGTCATTCACCTGGCTGAGGATCGATCCCTCCAGCACGGTGGCGTAGATGAAGGCGCTGTCCGGGTGCGTATGCGCGTCGGAATAACCACCCGGACCGTATTCTACCAGGACGCCCTTGAGGCTTTTGCCTGGCACATTCGGCAGCTCGTGTTCATAGACAAGCGTGACCTTGGATGCCGAGCCGCCGGAGGCGTCATGCGCGATGGCGGCTCCCGAGGCAAGGAGTGCAATCGCCATTCCTGCAACTGTTTTTCTGATCATGATGTTCTTCCTTCATTGATGCGGAGGGGGATTTCACTTGCGAGGAGCGGTGGCAAACCACTGTTCGAAACCGATCTTGCCGAGCTGCGGATTGTTGTCGGAAACGAGCGTGCGTTCTTCCAGGCGGGCGCCGAAGTATTTGGCTTGCGGATCGGCAACGACCTGTCGGGTGTCTCCCGTCGCTTCCATATAGCGGGCGACCAGTTCGTTCAGCGGGAAGCGCTCCGGTCCGGCTATCTCGATCAAACCGTTGACCGGGGGTTCAAGCGCCACGTCAGCCATCGCATCCGCGACATCGTCGGAGGCGATGGGTTGCACGAAGGCCGGCGACAGATGCACCTTGCCTTCAACCAGGGCGGACTGCACGATGCCGCCGAGGAACTCCATGAACTGGGTTGAGTGGACGATCGTGTAGGGAATACCGGCCTCGCGGATCAGCTTCTCCTGCGCCAGCTTGGCGCGGAAGTATCCGCTTTCCTGGAGCTTGTCCGTTCCGACGACGGAGAGCGCGATGTGGTGCTTCACGCCAGCCGCCTTTTCGGCAGCGAGCAGATTGCGGCCGGAGGTCTCGAAGAACTCCATCACGGCCTTGTCTTCGAAGGACGGGGAGTTGGCGAGATCGAGAACCACATCCGTTCCCGCCAGCGCCTCGGCCAGCCCCTCGCCGGTAATGGTGTTGACGCCGGTATTGGGAGAGGCTGCGATCACTTCAATGCCTTTTGCCCGAAGGCGTTCAGTGGTCTTCGAACCGATCAGGCCGGTTCCGCCGATGATGACGATTTTCATGGTCGTTCCTCCGTCAGTCGCGCTGACATCGTGTGGTTGGTGATACGGTGCAGATGTCTGGCAGGCCTCAGCTGAGGCCGGCCTTGTCGAGACCGTAGAGCTTGTCTGCCGAGCCGGGCACGGACTTGAAGGCGATGCTGACGCGGTTCCAGGCGTTGATGGTCATGATCGAAAAGGTGAGGTCGGAGATTTCCTTCTCCGAGAGCTGGCCGCGGACACGCTCGTAAAGCTCGTCCGGAATGCCGCCTTCGGGCAGTTCGGTAACGGCTTCCGTCCAGGCAAGGGCTGCGCGTTCGCGGGGAGCGAACAGGTTGGATTCCCGCCAGATCGAAACGTGATAGAGGCGAAGTTCGCTCTCGCCGTGGATCTTGGCTTCCTTCACATGCATGTCGAGGCAGAAGGCGCAACCATTGATCTGCGAGGCACGGATATTGACGAGATCGCGGATCGACTGCTCGATGACGCTGTCTTTCAGCGACATGCTGAGCTCGGACACCTTCTTAAAAAATTCGGGGGACTGGGCGGCGTAGTTGAGGCGCTGTGTCATGGTTTTCTCCGTTATTAAGGACTCCAAATATCCTTATGGATATTCAATATCCTTAATTGTTGGACAGGCAACCAAAACCGGACTAAGCTCTCGACATAACGCTTATTCCAAATGGTATGGGCAGAGGGGGAGCAAGATGGACGTCGTTTCAGCGCTAAGGTCATTCTTGCGTGTGGCCGAGACTGGGTCGTTTTCTGCTGCGGCGCTGGATCTCGGTCTGACCCAGCCGGCGGTGTCGCGGCAGGTCTCGTCGCTTGAGGAACACTACAGCACACGGCTGTTCCACCGCTCGACCAACGCCCTTTCCCTCACCGTTGAGGGCGAGCAGATGATTTCGATGGCGCAGAAGGTTATCGATGCTGTGGAAGCGCTGGGCGAAACCGCCTCGGCTGATGGCGCCATCGCTTCCGGAAAAGTCAGGATTAGTCTGCCGGCAGCGCTCGGCCTCTACATCAGCGACCGGCTTCCTGCCTTCTTGAAGGATTGTCCTGGCCTGTCCGTTGACGTCCTCTTTCGCGAACAGTCTTCGGACCTGGTCGGCGAGGGGATCGATCTCGAAGTCCGCCTCGGTGAGGTGTCCGATAGCAGTCTGATCTGTCGCCGGATCGGCTGGACAACAGCCTTCCTTGTTGCCGCACCCAGTTATATCCAGAGGCGGGGTATGCCCAACCATCTGCTTGAGATCCCCGACCACGATTGCATCTGCTACAATCGTGGAGGCGAGGGGCGGTCCTGGAGTTTTTTGAATGGCGCCGACATTCAAAGGGTCAAGGTCGCCCCGAGGATGATCTTCAACAATACCGCGGCGGTGCATCGCGCGGCGCTCTCCGGAGGTGGACTGGCGGTGCTGTCACATATTCTTGCACGTGAAGACATCGCTGCGGGTCGCTTGGTCAAAGTGATGCCCGCCTTTCCGCCTGTACGGTTGCCGATCACCATTGTCTATGCCTCGCGCCGCAATCTTCCGCTGCGTGTCCGCGCTGTTCTGGATTTCCTGGTCGATGCCGTTGGTGAGGATGTATCGATGGGGACGGCCGAGGCGGCTGCGTGACCTCACGGCAGGCCGGTCAAGGCTGACTAACCGCGATGGGGGTCAGCTTGACGGCGGGCCGCGGCGATACATTTTCCCGAGAAAGGGGGACGAAATTCGCGGAAGCCGAGTCTCCTCCCACGCGATATGTTTGGTCCTGGATACCCAAGATAAGCCGGAGGTGACAGCGTGGAATTCTCATTGAAAATCTTCTCCGAACGGTGGGTCGCCGGTTCAGATCCTTTCAAGACTTGTAGTTTGCAGTCCCAAATGCCCATCACGCCGGCTCATTGAGCCTTTTCGATCTTGACGGTGACCTTCCCGGGTCGGTCAAACACCGAAACGTCGCCTTGGACCTGCCCCAGGATCACGATACCGGGCTCTGGCACGCCCCCGTCGCGATAGTAGATGACGAAATCTCCAGAGCTCCACAAACCCAAAGTACCGGCGGAAAATTCGCGCTGACGGGGAGCAGCCGGCAAGGCGGCCGGCAGGTTCCCCGTCTTCTCCTGACGAAGATGATCATCCATTTCGATCGTCAACGGCAGCATCGCAACGAGCGCGCGAGTGGCGTCGTTATCCGCCAATTCTGCGGAAACATTGCCCCAGTCGGACGAAATCAGAATACGGTCCTGCGCCAAGGCGGATCCTCCAGAGTTGAGCGTGAAAGCTGCGGCGATAAAACCTGCGCTAAAAATCTGTCTCATGTTTGACCCTCAATTTTATGAATACGCACCTTGTCGACCTGTCTCAGACAGATCATGGCGTAGTGGGAAAACACTGCCACCCCTGCCATCACAACTGTCCAATGCGCGAAGAAGGGCGAGACTGCAGAGGTGAAATCCCAGAACTCGAGGCTGTAGCCGAACATGAGCTTAGTCGACACGCCCAGCACCGTAAAACTCCAAGTGCCAAGGCCCAGAAGCAACAGGGCAGCCAGCCGCAATATGCCAGCCCTGATCGGCGATGGAGAAAGCCTCAAGACGTTTCCTGTCACCGTCATGACTCGGGTCCAATGGGTTCCAGCATGAACGGCAACAATAATGGCGACCCAGTATGCTGAGAACCAGTGAAGTTCGACGACGCGCACGTTATTGGTGAACTGCGCGAAGCTGAGAACCGACCGTGAGATCAGCACGCTGGTGATGGCCAGCACCGTCATAGTTATCCCAAGCCATATATGCGTCACCAGGACCACCCATCGGCGCGCGTCGTAACGGCCGCTGCGGAGCTTCAAGAACCAGCGCCGGTTCGTGGTCAAGTGCCATCCAAGCAGGCCGAACATCAACGTGCCGAAGATTTCATGCGGACCGTTGTCGAGCCACCAGTAGGCGAGGGCCGATATCAGTAGAGCCGCCATGGCGGCAGGAAGAAGCAATCGATCTCTGGCTGACCGCAACATCGGAGCTCTCACCTCCGTCACAGCGGATCATCGTCGGACATCGCTCCGCTCATCGTGAACATGAACTGCTCGGACTGTTTCGAGCGATGACAGGAGTAGCAACGGGCGACATTCTCGTCGGCCTTAACGCTGCGATCCGGCCAGAACCACTGGTATTCCCACTGATCCGCGCCGGCACCGATCTTCTGGGCCACGAGGTAACGTGTCAGAACATCGCTCTGATAATCGACGAGAACCATATGGGTGCCGGTTGGGACGGGTTGCCCGGCTTTGAGTGCTGAAAGTGCCGCCGGATTTGTCAGCATATGCTCGCGGGTGATCCCTCGCCGAACCGTTGTATAATGCTCGAGCTGTTCCAGCGGCGGAAACGTCACGGAGTTGGACGCTGCAAGCGCTGGGGTTGGCGACACCTCGGTGCCAACAATGAAGTAGCCCGTCAGGACAATAGCGAGCGGCCCAACCAGCAAGGCAGACCGGCGAAACAGTTTCGTAACTTATCCTTCAAGTCGTGCGGTCAAAATAACTGCCGAACCGTCTATCGCTCTAAAACGGGGCGGATCTGGAATTGCCCCAACGCAGACGGGAAGGCCCGCGTGGCGGCAACGAAGCAGAAGCCTCAGGAGGCTCGTTTCTTGCTCGATTTCTATGCGAGGTGCTGATCGAAAAAGCCCTTCAGCTTGTCGAAGGGGATGAGATCGACGCGGTCATAAAGATCGACGTGGCCAGCCCCCTTGACCCAGACGAGTTCCTTCGGCTCGGACGCGCGGTTATAGGCGTCCTGGCTGAATTCCTTCGAGTGCGCCTGGTCCCCCGAGATAAACAGCATCGGCCGCGGCGAGATCGTCTCGATGTCGTTGAACGGATAGAAGTTCATGAACTTGACGCTGCTGCTCAGCGTCGGCTTCGTCGTCGTTTCGCGGGTCACGCCAGCAGGCGTGAATTGGCCACGCGGCGTGCGGTAGAAGTCGTAGAATTCGCGCTGGATTGGATCTGTATCAGCTGTCAGTTCAAGCGTGGTGCCGCCGATGTACTGGATATTTGCACCATCCGATTCAGCCCAGCGCTGTTCGGCTGCGGTCGCGATGAACTGCTTGCGCTGCTCGACCGTCTGCGACTTGTTAAGCGCATCGCGGAAGGCTGCACCCATGTCATACATACTGACCGTGGCAACGGCCTTGATGCGCGGGTCGATCTTGGCCGCGCTGATGACGAAGCTGCCGCTACCGCAGACGCCGAGCGCGCCGATATTCTGGCGGTCCACGAAGTCACTCGATCCGAGGAAGTCGACGCCGGCACTGAATGCTTCGGCATAGGCTTCCGGTGAAACGAGATTGCGCGACTGGCCTTCGCTCTCCCCCCAGAAGGGGAGATCGATCGACATGGCGACAAAACCTTGCTCGGCCATCTTCGTGGCGTAGAGGTTTGCGCTCTGTTCCTTGACCGCTCCCATCGGGTGACCGACGATAAGAGCAGGGCTTTTGGCCGCCCGGTCGAGGCCTTTGGGGAGGTAGAGGTTGCCGGCGACAGACGTCTGGTACTGGGTTTTGAACGTGACCTTGTGCAGGGTCACCTTGTCACTGGTGTAAAAATTGTCTGCGCCGTTGGACAAGTCCTGCGCTCTTGCTTCCATGATATCGAACATCGACATGGCGCCGAGCGCGGCTACGCCTGCGCCGGTCATCTTGAGCAGGTTGCGGCGGTCGATACCGGCGCTTGAGACATGCGTGTCGTCGTCTGGGATGATGTTGTGTGTCATTGGGATATCTCCTGTTGTGGTACCTTAGTGGAATGCAATTTGAATGGATGACCGCTGGTTCAGGGGCGCGTTGACCGCCAGGCCGCCAAGGCCAGCAGGGATGACCCGGCAAGCAGGACTGCGGCGAACAAGAAGGTTGACCACCAGCCAGTGGCGTCGAACAGCACGCCGCCCGTTGACGCGCCGAGGGTGATGGCAAGCTGGATGGTTGCGACCTGCAACCCGCCGCCGGCCTCTGCGTCGTCAGGCATGGTGCGGCTTAGCCACGTGCCCCATCCGACTGGAGCTGCCGTGCCGAACAGGCCCCAGCCGATCAGCAGGGCGGCAGTGGAGGTAGTGGATGATCCAGCGGCAATCAGGCTCAAGGCGATTAGGGCCATCAATAGCGGGATGGCCACGAGAATGGGAAACAGCCGGTTCAGAAGCAGATGGCTCACGAAGTAAGTCCCGACGACACCCGCAAGACCCATCAGCAGCAGCAGGAGGGACAGGGTCGATATCGACACTGCCGTTACTGTCTCCAGAAATGGCCGCAGATAGGTGAACAGCGCGAACTGGCCCATGAACAGCAGCATGACCGAGGCCATGCCGATCGCGACCTGTGTGCGGGCAAGCAGCCGGAAGACATTGGATGATCCCTCGTTGCGCTGCGGTGGCAACGAGGGCAGGCTGATCCACTGCCAGACGAGCGCGACGAGGGCGAGCGGTACGACCGCGAAGAAGGCCCCGCGCCAGCCGATATAGCTGCCTAGCAGGCTTCCAAGCGGCGCGGAGATCGTCGCGGCAATGGCATTGCCCGCGTTCAGCATGGCCAGTCCCTTGGGGACAGACTCCTCAGGGACCAGCCGCATGACGATCGAGGTCGACATCGACCAGAAGCCGCCGATGGCAACCCCCAGCATGGCACGTCCTATCATCAGCACGAGATAGTTCGGGGCAAAGGTGACGATCGTTCCTGAGACCACCAGGATCAGCGAGAAGGACGCGAGAACCACTCGCCGGTCCAATCGACGCGTCAGCCCGGCCACGAAGAGACTGGTCAGGACGGCAAAGATCCCCGAAATCGAGATCGCTTGGCCGGCATGACCTTCGGTAACGCCCAGCTCAGAGGCGATTGGCGACAGAAGGCTGACCGGCATGAATTCCGATGCGATCAGCACGGCGACGCATAGGGCCATCGAAACGACAGCGCCCCAGGCGGCCTTCGGCACAGCCGAGTTGGCAGGCGCCACCGCGTTCGGTCCGGCTTCGCCATCGAGAAATTCTGTGTGTGTGAGAGCTTGCTGTGTCATGGCGGCAATATATGCCGGGTGCGGTTCTATGATTAGTCATTGCAATTCGCTTGGACTTATCGGCCTATGACATGAATGGACGATGCAGGAGGCGGCGATGAAGCGCGAAGATCTCAACGACATGCTCTGGTTTCTGGCGGTTGCGGAAGAGCGGAGTTTTACAAAGGCGGCTGCCAAGCTCGGGACATCGCAATCGACAATCAGCCACACGATCAAGAAGCTTGAGGCCCGAATGGGACTTCGTCTTTTGACACGGACCACCAGAAGCGTCGTTCCAACAGAAGCCGGGGAGCGGCTGATCCGCTCGCTGGCACCACGGATTGAGGAGCTCGAAACCGAGATCGACGAACTGATGGAAATCAGGGATAAGCCGACCGGCTCGGTCCGCATCACCTTGTCGGATCACGCCCTGGAGAGCGTCGTCTGGCCGAAGCTTCGGCCCGTGCTCAAGCAGTATCCGGACATCAAGGTGGAACTGAACAGCGATAACGGCTTCAGGAATATCGTCGAGGAGAAGTTCGACGCCGGCGTGCGCCTTGGTGAGAGCCTGGACAAGGATATGATTGCCGTTCGCATCGGTCCCGATTGGCGCTTGGTCGCAGTCGCCTCTCCGGATTATCTTGAGAAGCGGGCCGCTCCAGAAACACCCCGTGACCTCGTTGCTCACGACTGCATCAACCACCGGCAGGCCCGGGCAGGCGGGTTATATGCGTGGGAGTTCGAGAAAGAAGGTGGAGAGGTCCGGGTCCGGGTCGATGGTCAGCTCACCTTCAACACATCCTACGCAATGATCGACGCGGCCGTCAGCGGGTACGGGATCGCTTATGTGCCGGAGAGCCTCGTCGGAGATGAACTATCTTCCGGAGAGCTTGTCCAGGTTCTCGACGACTGGTCGCCGATGTTCCCGGGCTATTATTTGTATTATCCGAGCCGCCGGCAGAATTCGCCCGCCTTCAGAGTTATTGTCGAAGCATTGAGGGTCTGAAGATCTCAGCAAACCGCGGAACCTATCTTCACTCATTTTTTTGGAATGGCTTTCGGTTTCGGTTGATAAAGCCGCCGTTTAACGTTCGCCCGTAAAGCATTGCGAAGATCTTTGTCCGTCATCGAAAGGTCGAACCATTCAGGATCAAAGTGGCCACCGCACCACCGAATGGTTTCGGCGTATTCAGGATCCTCCCGGTCGGCAATAATCTCCAGAAACCGCTCATAACCCGACACACCGCCGACATCCTCGGGCGGTCGCGCTCTCTTGCCATCGACGCAGGTCCCGTTCCTGGGTGAGGTAGCGAGCGTCAGGAACTCCTCGACGGTGACGGTGTGCCGCCAGCCATCACCGAAATCGTAGTGGTAGCTGAAGACAGAACCTTGTTCGAAGTCCAGCAATCGAACCTCTCTCTGATCGAAGACCCGAGGATCGTCGTCGGTCGCGTCCTCTGTCAGGATTTCGACGTCCCCGTACCGCAGGCCACCAATCCGGAACTCATAGAGATGATAGTTCCACCAGTTGAATGCGGCCTGGATCCCCAAATGAAGTTGCTCCAGGTTCCAATGGACCGGCAGGATAAGACGGCGCCAGATGTCCGGCTCGATATCATCGATGGAAACTCTGACCTGTACAGCGTTTGCTTCGAACATTGCCTGATGAACAAGGTTGGTGGAGGATTGCTGAGAGTAGCCACGGAATATGGCCGGTTTCAAGCTACTGTTGTTCAAGACGATAGTAAGCTGGCGACAGCAGCATCAGTCAATGATGATCCCGCTTGACATGGTCCGCTTACGCCATGAGCTTCCCCTGAAACCACAAGAACGGAGAGAAGGCATGGTTCAGTCGATCGTCGAATTGCGGAATGTCGTCGGCACGGAAGCCGCAGTGGGTTGGGCCGGAGGCCATACCATCGTGGTCGATAGGCCGGAAGGCAAGGCCGGTGGTTCGGGCCTCGGCTTCAACGGCGGGCAGTTACTCGCTTTGGCGGTCGGCGGTTGCTACTGTAACGACCTTCGATATGTTGCCCATGATCTCGGCGTCGAGATCGGAGAAATAGCCGTGACGGTAAACCTGGAACTGGACGGTGTACCTCTTGTCGCCACCAGCGCCGTCCTTTCCGTGAAATGCACGACATTGGATGGGACTGACCCAAAAAGCTTGATCGATCAAGCATGGTCGATCTGCACGGTAGCCAATTCTCTCAATCGTGGCGTCCAGACCATGCTGAAGGTAGTCTGATTGCTGGAGCCATTTCCGGGTCGCTAGCAGCAGCGCATCGTCATTGCTATGTCGCCGGCTTTGGAACCGCAGCCTGTGCTATTTCACGTCGGTTCGGTTCTCATCGAGAGCCCTGACCATGTGTCCGGCATCACTCACGCAAATAGTATGAAAATCGTCCAGAAAAATTTTTCCAAATACACTGCCGGCTTCCATTCGACGATAAAAACCCGAGGAAACTGACAGCGGATATCCCCAGCACCCCATCGTCGCCACGCATGCCCGAGGCGGCATAGCGCATCGGCCAGCTTCGACTTGCTCTAGATCCGCGGCAGGGTCTTTCGCCAGAGGCGAAGAGCTCGGTAGCAACAGCAGCAGATGCCGCCTGACGTGCCGCGCCGCCGCGTCCACCTTCCAGAGCTTTGCCATCAGTTCCGAGGCGTGGAGTTCGTAGAACTTGCGCCTGCTATGGGACCGGCAGCCGGCAGTATCACACCGTGATTTCCACCGTCAGATCGGGCGAGCGTGTCGTAGGCACCATGCCCGTCCTTCTGAAGGATACCGCGATACCCCTTCAGATGCGGGCGACCCGATCGCCAGCGCGACTATCATCGAAGCGATGAGATTTGCGGTTTTATGACCAGCCTTCTACCAGCCGGATGGGGTATCTCTACCGTCGGCCGACGGGTTAAGTTGGAGACTGTGCGGCAGCCAGTTTTGCGCTGAATCCAATAAATACGGCTCCGGTAATAGCCTTCAGGCCGCGGCGGAGCCCGCCAGCTAGGGCGATCGTCCTGAGACGCGATAACAACAGTATCACCAAGCTGAACCAGGCAATGTTTATGGTGGAATGTATCGCAACCAGCATGTAAGCGGCGACTAAAACATGACCCCCATCGTGAGACATGAATTGGGGGAAGACGGCCAGATAAAACATCGACACCTTCGGGTTTAAGCCGTTTGTCAAGAGTCCTTCGAGATAAGCGTGCTTCAACGATTTCGGCCGCGGCTGGGAAGTCCCTCCACCCTGTCTTTCGCGATAAAAGGCAGCTTCATAAAGAGCCTTTAAACCAAGCCACAAAAGGTATGCGGCGCCGATATATTTGACCACGGCGAATGCCATGGCCGATTGCATGACAATGACCGAAAGGCCGAGGATCGAAAACGTTCCGTGGATCCAAAAGGCACTGAAAAACCCTGCGATGTTAGCGAATCCGGCTGGGACGCCAGATGTCGAGACCGTTTTCACGATCAAAGCGCCGTTTGGGCCAGGCGAGGATACGAGAAGGAAGGTCGCGAAAGCAAAGGTGGCGATGTCCTGCCAAGTCATTGTCATTCTCTTTTCGATGCAAAATGGGAAGGCATGCGGGGGCCTCGGGAGTTGGCCGCTAGCGGGGAGGACTTCTCATCATAAACTAAGTCGCCGGCTTCACGCTACAACAAAGCACCGGTGCGTAAATGATCTACCAGCGCTCTCAGTTTCGGCGCCATGTTGCGGCGGCTCGGATAGTAGAGAAAGAAGCCGGGAAAGCATGGGCAGAATTCTTCCAGGATCGGCACCAGTTCGCCGCGTGCGATCGCCGACCGAAAACTGTCCTCCATGCCAAAGCTGATCCCGGCGCCTGCCGTCGCGAGCTTGACCATCAGCGCCATATCTGTGGTCGTGATCGTATCTCCCACTGCCACCGAAAACTCCCGGCCGTCCTCTCGAAACTCCCAACGGTACGGTGCAAGGCTCGCCGCTCGACGCCAACCGACGCAGCGGCGGCTTGCAAGTTCGCTGGGGTGGCGCGGCATCCCGAATTGTTCGAGATAGACCGGCGACGCCACGGCCAGTTGGCGCTGCTCACCCGAGACCGGCACGGCGACCATGTCCTGGGCGATGACTTCCCCGAGCCTCACCCCCGCATCATACCCTTCCGCGACGATATCGAACTCCTCGTCGGTGACGGTCACATGCATCGTCACGTCAGGGTTTTCATCCAGAAATGAGGCGAGCAGCGGCCCGGACAAGAAGCTCTCGGCAATCGACGAAACCGCAAGCGTCAGCCGCCCACGCGGCCGCCCGCGAAGGTTCGCTGCCGCCTCTATGGCGCCTTCTATCTCGAGAAGTGCTGGAGCCGCCTCAGCGTAGAGCTTTTTACCGGCCTCCGTCAGCGCCACGCTGCGGGTCGTACGGCTGACCAGCGCGATACCGACCGTCTCTTCGAGCTTGCGGATCGTCTGGCTGACGGCAGAGCGCGTGACGCCCATCCGGTCGGCAGCGGCGCGAAAACTCTTTTCCTCGGCAACGAGAGCGAACACTGCAAGCGCGTTAAAGTCCGGCAGCATTGGTTAGAAATCCTTACCTCTTAGTTTACGAGTAGATGGCTTATCACGACAATGCCCGAGGCTTATCTTCCTGACAACCGCGAAGAAGCGGAAGCAAGAGGAGAAAGTCATGGACAAGGTTGTTCTCATCACGGGCGCCTCCAGCGGTATTGGTGTCGGTATCGCCCACGAATTGGCGAAGGCCGGTTCGACTGTCGTGCTCGGTGCCCGTCGCACCGACCGGTTGGACGCCGTCGCCGGGGAAATTCGGGCAGCCGGCGGCAAGGTCATGACCCGCAGGGTCGATGTCACCGATCGTGCCGATGTGGCAGCCTTCGCTGAGGCTGCCCGCCGGGAGTTCGGCCGTGTCGACGTCATCGTCAACAATGCCGGCGTCATGCCGCTGTCGCCGATGGCCTCGATGAAGGTCGATGAATGGGACAGGATGATCGACGTCAACATCAAGGGCGTGCTCTACGGTGTCGCTGCGGTTCTGCAGGAAATGACCGAGCGTGGTTCAGGCCATATCATCAACATCGCCTCCATCGGCGCACTGGCGGTGTCACCGACGGCGGCCGTCTACTGCGCCACCAAATATGCTGTCCGTGCGATTTCCGATGGCCTTCGCCAAGAAAACGACAAGCTGCGCGTCACCTGCATCCATCCGGGCGTCGTCGAAAGCGAACTGGCCAGCACGATCACTGATCCAAGCGCGATCGAAGGCATGAAGACATACCGCGCCATCGCGCTCACGCCCGATGCCATCGGCCGCGCCGTCCGTTTCGCAATCGAGCAGCCCGACGATGTCGACGTCAACGAGATCGTCATCCGTCCGACCAGGGCAGTTTTCTAACCAGCCACTCAGAAACGGCCAGTAAGAGATATAAAAGGAGGTTATAATGTTTCAGCAAATCAGGTCTCAAATCGCTGCGGCCGGCGCCGCTTCGCTTCTCGGCCCCTTTCCCGACGCCGCTCTCGCCCAGACTACGGACGAAAGGCGCGAGCGCGGGGCGGCGGTGATCCGCAGCCTGAACAACGGCGTGACGCAGCCAACGCTTGAAGGCATGCGGCGGGAATTCCCGTTCCTGGCCGATGCGACCGAAGCCTATGCACTGGGCGACGTCTGGTCGCGCCCGGGTCTCGACAACCGGACCCGCCAGCTGGCTGCGGTAGCCGCCTTCGCCGCCATCGGTGAAACGGCTTTCATGAGGGTTCATGCCGGCTATGCGCTCAATATCGGCGTGTCGGAGGAAGAGCTAAAGGAGGTCATCTACATGGTGACCGTACCGGCGGGATTCCCAAAAGCGATCGCTGCCTCCCAGGCGTTCCGGCAACTTTTCGAGGAGCGAAGCCAAGCAAACAACCCAGAAGCAAGCCCTGCGACGGCGACAGGTGGGGAGGGGAGCCCATGAGCAATACCCTGCTGATCATTGCCGCCATCATCATCCCCACCGCCACATGCCTGAACGCGGTGCCCCCTATCATTAAGGCAGAGAACACGATGCACTTTCACTCTGACACCCCGACCCAGCCGCAGAAGCATCCCTATATCGGCATGTGGGTTACTGGCGACGGCCGTATTCGCCAGGAACTTCTGCCAACCGGCCGGTATGACGAGGCTCGCGGCAACCGCCGTAGCGCCTATCAGGGCCGCTACGTTGTAACTGGCAATCACATCGACTACTGGGACGACACGGGCTTCACTGCCGACGGCACCTTTATCGACAACGACACGCTGCACCACGGTGGCATGATCTTCTACAGGGAAAAGCCTTAGCTCTGCCAACCGTGCTTTAGCGGCGGTAAGTAACCCTCGACCCACAAGGGAGGGAGGGCTATGAGTGGCGTCTGCACTTACGCGACGCCGCTCCAAAAGGGGCTAGTGGGCATATGCTCAGGCGCCGGCTGCGGATATAATTGACGGCGCGGCTGAGATAGCAAGCATTCCACAGGATGATGTCGCTGACGACGAGGATCAGGCGAAGCGGTAAATATATGGTAGGCGGGGCGACGGCAGCGCTCGCGTGCGCGGTGCGGTGTTAAAACCACGTTCCAACGGCCCCACTTCAGGGTCATGCCGAGAACCCCGACATTCGACTACCCGATCTTTATCTCAACGGCCGCGTCGGATTGCCGACAATATCGTTCGGGTATTTTTCAGCTGGCATCGTGGGCCCCAGACTTGGAAAGAACCGCGATTAAATGGTTTGCGAAAATGGCCGGCGCGCGCTACCGCCGGAGAAGCCGCCAACTGCATAAATGGTCCAACCTCTGCGCAGCCCCGGTGAGGGGCTTCTCCCGCGCCAAGGCAGCGCGACCTGTGCATGAGGGGCCGGTGAACCCGTTTGGCCGCCAAATAGACCAGTCGCCAGCCCTAGGTCCTGGCGGAGCTGGAAACCGAGAAGTCGCCTAAGCGAACGATATTGCGGGCGGGTTCGAGGGGTGAGCCAAACACGCTGTACCCATCCCGGCCCCGACGTTTCGTTTCGTAGAGCGCACGGTCTGCGTTGTCCACGAGGATCTCCGGATCGATCGGGCTCCCTTCCGACGAAGCAGTCCCGATGCTGACTGTGAGACTCAGCTGAAGGCTTCCCCACGAAACGGTCGTGGCTTTTACCGCGCTCACGATCCGCTTGGCGATCAAGGTCGAACAGCAACAGACTGAAGCTGACGCCGTCCCGTTTCCCGCAAATCCCATTCAGGCGGTTCATGAACATCCGGCGATTGGCGATCCCGGTCAGCTCATCCTCATTTGCCAGCTGCTGGACCTTCGCCTGCAGTCGGTCGAAAGCGCAAATGAGAAACCCGAAGTTCCAGATGACGGCGGCAAACAAAAATACGAGAAGATCGATCGATGCGGCCCGATAGAGCTGGAGGGCGGGTTTCAAACCGGTGAGGATAAGCATTTTGCAGCTGCGACGGAAATAACGGAATTCCATCTTGCTGCCTATCCTCTCGATCGTTGTACTGTTTTTGAAAAACAGTATAACTTTGGAGTCGAGCTTATGAAGTCCATCGACCTCATGTACCAGACTATGCTCGCCGAGCTAGGTCAGCGCTCGCTAGACGCCGCTTGGACGGCCGATTTCCCTCCAGAGGGTCGGTTCACCCCTGCCAACATTAAGGGGCGCAAATATTGGTACTTCGACATCCCAGATGGACACGGTGGCACGAAGCGTCGTTATGTAGGTCCTGCTGACGGAACGGATATCGCGCAACGTGTAGCTGATCATAAGCGGGACAAGGACGATTTACGCGCTCGCAGGCGCTTGGTAAATACCCTAATCCGTGAAGGCGGGATGATCTCCCCCGACGCTATGTCGGGCGATATCGTCGAAGCTCTTGCCGATGGGGGTCTCTTTCGATTCCGGGGTATTCTCATCGGTACGGTGGCCTTCCAATGTTATTCAGGATTGCTGGGCGTACGCCTTCCCATGGCTGCAATCCTGACCGGCGATGCCGACATCGCCCAGGACTATGCCATCAGTCGGGAGGTGGAAGACAGTCTGCCTCCGATCGTTGAGTTGCTGCAGGGCGTCGACGCCAGCTTCAGGCCAGTTCCTCATAGATCGGGATCCGCGGCCTCGTCGGCATTTCAGAATGCCGACGGCTACAGGGTCGAATTCCTGACGTCGAACCGCGGTTCAAACGACTTCATCGACCAGCCCGCGAAGATGCCCGCTCATGGCGGCGCCAGCGCGGACCCACTACGCTTTCTCGACTTTCTTATTAGAGAGCCCGTCAGGACAACATTGCTCCACCGAAGCGGCATCCCAGTCGTCGTCCCCGATCCGTCTCGGTATGCGGTCCACAAGCTCATAGTCGCCAGCCGTCGGCATACTGACGGGCAGGGGTCGGCAAAGCGAGGGAAGGACGTTCGTCAAGCTGCGCTGCTCTTTGAGGCCCTGCAGCAAACACGGCGATCAACTGACTTGGCACTCGTCTACAATGAAGCATGGGAGCGCGGGCCTGCGTGGCAAGAAGGTATTCGAACCGGGGCAGGGATGCTGCCGGCACCGGATGCCGAGCGGTTCAAAACGGTCTTAATCGAGGGCGCAAAGAAAAACCGCGAAGACATTGAGCTTCCGTTTGGCGAATAAGCGGTACACGCTTTGCAGGCAAAGATTTAATTCGAAGTAGCAAAGACAAATAGAGTGCCGAGAGTTCGATACCGTTGTCGACATGGTTCTACCATGCGCTAGCGGCCGAAGGGGTTCCAGCAATCTGCATCGAAGCTCGGCACGCGCAAAAGGTCTTGGACGAGACGCTCAACAAGACCGACGCCAACGACGCGGCTGGCTTGGCCCATTTGGCCGAAGCCGGCTTCTACACCCGGTGCCAATCGTGAGCCCGTATGTCCATCTTATCGGGGCAACCACCCCTTACCAGACATCATTTATATTTGGCCTGGGACAATCGCGCCGCGATTACCCCATGTTCAAGGCGAAGGTCCAAAAAAAGCTCCTAATATGTCCTATGCCGCAAAATCAATCACAGCTAGTAGCAAGTTCACCTTCGCCCACTGATGGATTTTTATGCGGCGCTTGGGGTCTTTGGCACTATCAAGGGGGCAGGACCGCCCTATGGTGCCTGCCTCTGGCGGCTATTGGGCACAAAACCAATTCCGAACCCGAACAGCCGACCGATCTTTTCCAATGTTTCAAGCGTGGGGTTCGCCGTCCCCCCTTCAATTTCGGCAACTTGCCGCCTCGTAAGCGACAGTGTTTTGGCAAACTCCTCCTGTGTCAAGCCGAACCCCTTACGGATATCGGCCACAGCGCCAGGCAACCTCAAGTCACCGGTTCGAGCACGCTCCGCCAGCGTTCGCCGGTTTTCCAGAATCTGCTCTTTCGTCGGTTTCTTCCAACGAGCCATTTAGCTGCCCTTCGTCATCAATGGCATGCAGCCAAAACGCTATCTGCGATTTCGATGCAGCGTCCCATCGCAAGGTCCAGAATGTCCGGAGACGCTCCCAAATCTTTCGCCATAAGCGGAGCTTGATGCAGATGTTCGGCAAAATCAGAAAGCATAACCGCGAGTGCTTTCTGCTCTGCAGGATCTGGCATCAATTCAGCGCAAATGCGCTTCCAATCAGGAAAATGGTCTCGACCACCGTCACGCATCATCGCCCAGCGGGTAGAACGAACGATTCCCTCTTTGGCGAGCCGCATTGGCGCGAAATCAAAGAGCGAAGACAGGCGGATCGTGCCGTCCTGGTGTTTGCTCAATGCGGAATTCCGGCCGTGATTGTCGGGATTGCCGAGCGCCAGGTTGGCGATGTCGCGCTTCAGGTATTCGACGATGTCCGAAAAAGGATCGGCCGAAAATTGGCGCAGAACGTCGATATATGCTTCATGCGTGCCGACACGGCAGAAATCGGCAACGCCGATCGCGGATACGAGGCTTTCTTGTCCCAGCCGGATTGTTCCGCCGCCTTCTTTCTTCTTTCGGTCGAAACGCGGAATGATCAGGACGCCTTCGGCATAGGTTGATGGTTCGCTGACATTCAGACCGATCTCTTGTGCGATCCGCGAATATAGAGCTTCGCCTTCGAGGATCAGGCGGTCCACAGGCTCGTTGCTGCGTACCAGCTTGACGATAACGTGGCGCACGGCCTCATCATCAGTCACGAAGCTGTCGGGATAATAGAGACCGTCATTCGCTTGGGTCATCGAGACCTTCGGCCATTCGCCTTGCAGGCCGCTTGAGCCAGAGGCAAGCATTCCGAACCGATCGGCGACTTCCATGAAGCGATCCGAGCGCGCAAGGATTTCCGCCTCTGTCACCCCTTGGCGCTCAACACCGCGCAGCCGTTCCGTTTCGGCCTCGGCCGCTTCTTTGATCCGGATATTGCCTATGCCGCCCGTCGCCGATCGCAGAATCAGCGGGAGATCAGAGGCGCGCGAGCCTTCAGCAAGACTGAGATGCTCGGCAAGCTTTCGCCTTGCATGCCCCTGCGGCATGAGATCCAATAGGAAAGGCGGCCAACTGCGGCTATATCGGTTTTCAAGATCAATGGGGTAACGGACGGACAAGGCGCGATGGTCGCGGACCGTCTTTCCGGCCGCAAATTCCGCCGACGCCACGGTGACGAAATAGTCGAAATCGTAATCAACGATCGACGCGCCCTGGAAGCCGTCCGCGTCGTCCTTGAGTTCTAGCGTGGCGGCGTGGTGCCACTGGCCATCAAAATTGATTTGGAGTGTTAGGCGCATCAATTGACCCTTTCAATGGTTCAAATAATGCATTTTTATAGCTTATTCAACCCATCAAAGTGGTTCAATAAATGTCACTAGAACCGCCAGCTACCGAACCGGTTGTTGAAGCATCTGATCCGGCTGAACATCTTTCGGCCTCTCTGAGAGCGGTCTCAAACGAAGGCTCCGCTCGCTGCGATTGCAATGACGGAAATCACTAAGGCGAATGCCGATCAGCGTTTTGCCTTTGGGCTTGATCTGCACATCAAAGGCCTGAAGGTCTTGCTTCATAGCTCCTGAGGAGGGAGCAAGCCAACCTATGCACCGGCGTCATGGGCATTTAAATCCCAGGCCATCCGCCAGGAACTGCCCGACGGAATGGGCTTCTGTCGAGAGGCTTACCCGTCCTTTCACCAGCGCCATCTCGGACGCGGGCTGATCGTCAAACCCATCCTTTGGTCCGAGTCGTCGGTGTTCGGTAAGTACGGCGCCGGAAGGCAGGAGACTGATTCCAAGGCCAGAAGCGACCGCCGCCTGTACCCCCATTAAACCTTGGCTGGTATAGGCGATCCGCCAGCGACGACCGCTGCGTTCGATCGCGCGGATGGCGCGATCCCGGTAGATGCAGCCGACGGGAAACACCGCGAGTGGCACCGGATCCGTCTCGACAAAACGAGTGGCGCTCTCCACCCAGATCAGCTCTTCCTTCCAGCTCGCAAGACAGGCCCCATCTCCGGGCTCGCGCTTAATCAGCGCAAGGTCAATTTCGCCCGCATCCAGCAGGCGACGAAGCTCAGTGCTCCAGCCGCTAACCGTGTCGAGCCTGATATGCGGGGATGCAGTCGAAAATCCCGACAGCAGATCGATGAGGCGCCGCCCGGCAAAATCTTCCGGAACGCCGAGGCGAACGGTCCGCGGCGCCAGAGGTTTTCGCATGACCTCGGCGGCCTCATCTGCGATGGCGAGCATTCTGCGCGCATAGCTCAGCAATAACTCACCGGCTTCCGTGGTTTCAACAGTTCCGGTCGATTTGTCCCGCCGCAGCAGTGAGGTGCCTAAATTGACCTCCAGCTTCTTGATCTGTTGGCTCACCGTCGACTGCGTCAAGCGCACCCGTTCGGCCGCCTTGGTGAAGCCGCTGCAATCGACGACTGCAGCAAAAGTTTTCAGAAGATCCAGATCGAAGCCGAAGTTCATTTGATTTTTCAATGAAGATGATGAGGAGATTTAATTTCTCAATCTATGCCAGTTTTGTCAACCTCGGGAAATCAAGGAGAAGACACATGACCCTGACTGGACCCAAGCCGACCTGGCTGACGTTTGATTGCTACGGAACCCTGATTCAATGGGACGAAGGCCTGCTTGCAGCAATGGACAAAATACTGTCCGCAAAAGGTGGCGATATCGATCAGAAGGCCTTCATCACGGTCTACGACCGCCATGAGCATGCGCTGGAGGAGGAGCGTCCGCACCGCACGTTTGCCGAGGTCAGCGCGCTTGCGCTGGAACGGGCCATGATTGAATTCGACCTGCCGTTCACGAGTATCGATGCCGAAATCCTGACCTCCTCAATCGCCAACATGCCGCCGTTTCCGGAGGTCGTGGCAACCCTTGGAGAGTTGAAAGATGCAGGTTTTTGCCTGGCGATCATCTCCAATACTGATGATGCGATCATTGCTGGAAACGTGGCCCAACTTGGTGGCCACATCGACCGCGTCATCACTGCGGAACAGGCCCGTGCCTACAAGCCATCCAGCCAGATCTTCCATCATGCCTGGAAAAGCCTCGGCATCGGCATTGAGGATCTGGTGCATATCTGCGCCAGCCCGCATCTTGATCTTGTCGCAGCGCGTGAGCTTGGCTTTCGTACTGTCTGGGTCGACCGTGGCACGGGCCGCAAACCACTCGCTGACTACCACCCGAATGAGATCGTCCCGGCGCTCGACAAGATACCTGCCATCCTTGCCACAGTAGGCTGGATGGAGCGATAAGGAGACAAACATGGCGCATGAACTGAATGTTTCGAAGACAAATCCTGCACTTCGGCGCAATCTCCCGCTGGATACTGACGAGATATGGCAGGCACGTGTCGATCTTGCCGCTTGCCTTCGTATGGCAGCACGGCTCGGCCTTGAAGAGGGGATCTGCAATCATTTCTCGGCCGTCGTGCCTGGCCATCCCGACCTCTTCATCGTCAACCGCCTCGGCTGGGCGTTTCAGGAGGCGACTGCCTCGTCATTGCTGATCTGCGATTTCGAGGGCAATGTGGTTGCCGGGGATGGCGTGCCGGAGGCGACGGCCTTCTACATCCATGCGCGCCTGCACAAGATGTTGCCTCGGGTGGGGGCCGCCTTTCACACCCATATGCCGAATGCCACCGCGCTCAGCATGGTGGAGGGGGAGCCATTGGTCTGGGCAGGCCAGACGGCGCTCAAGTTCTACGGCCGTGTCGCGGTGGATCAGGACTATAACGGCCTCGCCCTGGACGAAAGCGAAGGCGACAGGATCGCCTCCGTCCTTGGCGACAAGGATATCCTGTTCATGAAAAACCATGGTGTGATGGTCTGCGCGCCGAACATCGCCGAAGCCTGGGACGATCTCTATTATCTCGAACGTGCTGCCGAAGTTCAGTTGAAGGCAATGGGTTCCGGCCGGAAACTTCTGCCGGTCGTGCCCGCTGTCGCGGATGAAGCGGCAAGGCAGATGCGCGAAGGGGACCCCGAAAGTGCCAGGATGCATCTGGAGAGCATCCGGCGGGTCCTCGACCGGCAGGCGCCAGAGTATCGCGATTGATGGAATAGGAAAAAGGCAAAGCCTTTGGCATAGTTGCGGCTCATGTTTTCGACAGCCCCGAGTTCTCCGAAGGGTACCGAATATACCGGACCAGGATGATGGCGCAGCCGCATAGATCGCAAACTGAAGAACTCGACAGTTCCTTTGTCGCTCTTCGCCTGGATGTATTGGCCGACCAGAAAGGGGTCATCGAGAATGTAGTACACGCCGCTGATGATATCTTTGACCAGCGCCTGCGAGCCGAACCGAGTGCCACCCCAAGTACACCGGCACCTGCCATAAGGGAACCAATCTCGACACCGAGTTCAGCCAGTACGATCAGAATTGCGAGAACCGCGACCATGACCGCCAGCACATTGCGAAAGATCGGCAGCAGGGTCCGAAGACGTCCCTGGCGAGCAGGCTACGTCGGGTCGGACAGGGATGTGGGCGATTTACCCATTGGCCATCTTGGGATGGCGGCGCTTCGGGCTAACCGTTTCAAGGCCTGTCGAAATGGAGAAGTTTGGACGTCACGTCATTGGTCCTCATCGACGGCCCGCGCACTGCGCCGGATAGCCTGAGGTGGCTGTCCGAACGCACGCAGGAATGCCCGGCGCATGCGCTCCCTATCTGCAAAGCCGGTTTCGGCCGCGATGTACTCGATGGGGTGACGACTTTGCTCCATCATCAGGCGGGCGCTTTCTAGACGAAGATGCTCGACAGCCTTGGCAGGTGACTGTCCAGTCTCCGACCGAAAGGCACGACTGAACTGACGGGGACTAAGATGCGCGGCATCGGCCAGTTCCTCGACCGACAGAGCCGACTTAAGATTCTTCCTAGCGTAGTCGAGGGCGCTCTGGATACGATCGGATTTGGCATCCATCTTGAGCAGTTCGGAATGCTGGGACTGACCACCTGCCCGGCGGTGATAGAGGACAAGCTTCTGGGCAACCGAGCGAGCGAGTTCTGATCCGTAATCCTTTTCGACCATTCCTAGGGCCAGATCGATCCCAGCACTCATGCCCGCTGAAGTCCAAATATCTCCGTCGATGATGAAGATTCGATCTTCCTCCATCTTCACCTTGGGGTAGCGCTCCTGAAGTTCGCGGGCAGACAGCCAGTGAGTTGTCGCTCGCTTGCCATCAAGGAGACCCGCCTGGGCAAGTACAAAAGCACCAGTGCAGATTGAAGCTGTTCTTCTTGACGCCAGACTTGCCCGATGGGCGAAGTCTATCATTCTGGACGATGACTCGGAGATCTGCATCCCGCCTCCGAAGATGATGGTATCGAAACTGGGATCTTCGAAAGCCTTGGTATCGGCTGTGAGGCCATGCGAACTGCGGACCGCGCCACCCTCCTCAGACAGGACGTCGATCTGATAGACATTTTCGCCAGCGGAGACATTGGCGAACTCGAATACCGAGATTGCCGCCAGGTACATGAGCTGAAAACCTGGTACCAGGACAAATCCAATGCGCTGCATGCCGAATTCTCCTATGGCTGTAAAGGTTGCATATACGACATTTGAGACGGACGGAATAGAGCGTACTTTTGTTCACGGCAAGCAATCAAGCTCGCTCTGAATGAAGGATGCATGGCAATGAGCACAATTGCACACAACGGAACCGCACTCGTCACAGGTGCATCATCTGGGATAGGTGCGGTCTATGCAGATCGTCTCGCCCGGCGCGGCTACGACCTCATTTTGGTGGCACGTAGCGGAGACAAGCTGAAAGAACTGGCCGCACGCATCACAGACGAAACTGGGCGATCCGTCGAAACGCTTTCCGCCGATCTAACGAAGACGGAAGACCTGGCGCGTGTCGAGCAAGTGCTGCGCACTGACGCCAGCATCACCCTCCTCGTCAACAACGCTGGTGTCGGAGCCACCGCGCCGCTTCTGCAATCCGACATCGCGAAAATGGAATCCATGGTGGCTTTGAATGTTACCGGTCCAATGCGACTGACCTATGCCGTCGCTCCTGCCTTCGTCTCCCGCGGCACCGGTACGATTATCAACATCGCGTCTATCGTCGCCATTGCACCAGAGGTTCTCAACGGGGTCTATGGTGGTAGCAAGGCGTTCATCCTGGCCTTCAGCCAATCCCTCCATCACGAACTCGCCGACAAGGGCGTCCGGGTTCAGGCGGTGCTTCCCGGCGCGACAGCAACCGACTTCTGGGATGCTGCAGGGCTTCCAGTGAGCCATCTGCCCTCCGAGATCGTCATGTCCGCGACTGACATGGTCGAAGCAGCACTTTCCGGGCTCGATCAGGGAGAACTGGTCACGATCCCCGCCTTGCCGAACATCGCCGACTGGAATACCTTCGATACTGCGCGCTTGGCACTCGGTCCCAACCTGTCGCTTGCGGCTCCTGCAGCTCGGTACTCAGCTTAAGCGTCTCTTGTAAATGCATGGCTGCCCCGATCGAGAGGCAGTCATGGCATTTCTGCTACGGAGACGTCAGCCGATTCCCTATTGGATCGGTCCGTCCAAATAAAGACGGGCCTCCTTTTGAACGCCAAGAGATACACGCCGCCAGCGTTGCATCCGCCGTGCCCGCGCAAAAACCTACTGGCTCACGTTCCATGAATTGCCCTTTTGCCGCAGAAACATCCCGCGTGCACCGAGCGATCGAAGTTTCAAAGACTTAGCAAACCTGGGGGATGGGTTTATCGTTCGGGCGCCATCAAGGCGAAGTCGCGGGCAAGGCATTTTGCTCGAAGCCATTCCGCCCACCCGCGGTGACAAGCATTGCGCCTCAGCGCGGCCGTTCGGACATCTGCTGCGTCTGCGACAGCAGTCCGAACGCGGTCCGTGGCCACACCGGCCGCATCGTCATTTTGGTTACTGGCTGCTCAAGATCATCTTTGATGTTTCGGGCGCACCGGCGTTCAGAATGGCAACGAAGTCCCTGAGCATCTGAACCCGGCGCGGACGGAAGCTCTCCTCCGTCATCTGGATGCCGGCGATGCGGTCGACGCGGAACTTGCGAAAATCCTGGCGCAGGCAACACCAGGAAAGCAACACCAGCGCCCTCTCCAGATAGACGATCGCCAGCGGCAGCACTTGCCGGTCGGTCCGTTGCTGCTCCGCGTCCACATAGCTTATCACCAAGGCGCGTTCTTGCCAGCAAGCCTCGCGCAGAAGGCCGACATTGACGACCGGCGGATCGCGGCGCTCGAATCGATAGACCTGGGAGGCGGCATGTAGTGCTTGGCGTTGTAGTCGGTCGGGCAGCGTTGCCGTGACCTTCGAAAGCACGGCCCCTGCGGCCGCCGCCAGAGCAGGTTCACCCATATGCCGCACCTCGGCAAGGCCGAGCACGAGGGCTTCGATTTCAAGCCGTGTGAACGTCTGCGGCGGCAATGCGATGTCTTCCGTCAGCCTGTAGCCGAAGCCGCGCTCTCCATCAATGACGGCACCCGCTGCGCGCAGGCTCTCAATGTCCCGATAGAGCGAACGCAATGACACGCCGGTTTCCTCGGCGAGGCGCGCGGCCGTCACCGGGGAGGGGAGAGTGCGAAGCGCCTGGAGCAGGCGGAACAGACGATCACTACGAGCCATGACTTTGGAGGATAGATGAACCCTACTGACGGAAACTGGCAGTTGGTGGACTGTATAGGATCCGCATTGCCAAACGCAACCGAGGATCCAGACTTTGCTGACTCTCTTTCACTCCCCCCGCTCGCGCTCGACGCGTATCGTCACCCTGCTTCGCGAACTAGACGCCATCGACAAGGTCGCGATCGAGATCGTCGACATCACCCGCGTCGATGGCAGTGGTCGCAAAGATCCGAATAACCCGCATCCGGAAGGCAAGGTGCCGCTGCTCGACCATGACGGCGTCGTCATCTGGGAGAGCATCGCGATCATTCAGTACCTGACGGATCTCTTCCCGGAAAAGAAGATGGCGCCTGTTGCCGGCGATCCGCAGCGCGGTCGGTATCTCAGCTGGCTCGCCTGGTATGCCGGCGTGGTCGAACCTGTACTGATCATGCAGGCAGCCGGGATCTCCCATCCTTTTGTGGATTTTACCTTCCGCAGCCCGGCGGAACTTGCGGTACGCCTCGAAACCGCGCTCAAGGATGGGCCCTATCTGATGGGAGAGCGATACACAGCTGTCGATCTGCTGCTGTATTCGCCATTTGCCTGGTACCCTGAAGCGACGCCGGACAGCGACGCGGTCAAGGCCTGGATTGAGCGTTGCGGCGAGCGGCCATCGCTGCAATGGACCGCCGACTATGACGCCCGCACCGTGGTTGCGGCTTGATCGCTGGCACTGGCCGCGGGGGCTTTGAACGTCGCTGTATCGTTGGCTGCCGCGCTTGAGTTCGTCCGCCGGCTGGCTCTCGCTGCCATTACCGGCAATGGCGACATGCACTTGAAGAACTGGTCACTGATCTATCGCGAGGCAGGCGAGTAGCCGCAACTCGCGCCTGTCTACGACGTGCTCTCGACAATCCCTTAAATCCCCGCGGATGCCATGGCTCTGTCGCTGGCCGGCGAGCGGTCCTTCAAGGCGCTGAACGTGCAGCGGTGGAAAGCCTTTGCCAATCGTGCACGGCTGCCGGAAGCGGCCGCGCTTAAAGCGGTGGTCGATACAGTTAAACAGGTGAACGGATTTTGGTGGTCGATGCCGGAACGAAAAGTCGTTCCGGCGGAGGTCCTCGAGCGTATCGATACGCATGTAAGGCTGATGACGCCGTAGATCTGTCCATTATTTTTGATAGCAGTGTTTTCCTCTGGATCCATCGTCCTCGCTACACCAATTTTGGGGTAATATGGAAATTCACCCAAATATGGGATAATTCAAAAATTGACCCGAATTTGGTTTAATGCTAAAAAGGAAAAATGGTGCCTTCTATTTCCCGTTTCGCTGTACTTATGGGTGATATCGTTGATAGCGAAAGTCATACTGACACCCTAAATCTACATGCCGACTTCAATGCAGCGATTAATCGCCAGAATGAAGTTCTCAGCACAGATATTGTTTCACCGCTCACAATTACGCTTGGTGATGAATTTCAGGGCCTGGTCAGTTCACTGGTAGCAGCGGCCAGTGCCGCGCGAGAAATTCGCTTCGAGTTGATGCAAAGAAATATAGACTGCCGGTTTGTGATCGGTACCGTCGATCTCAATACGCCGGTCAATCACGAACGCGCTTGGAATATGATGGGGCCAGGTTTTGCGCGAGCACGCGAGCGGCTGAATGAAAAGCGCTCTGCTAACCGCTACAGATTTTCTGTGCCGTATGATGCTCTTCTCGAGACAATGCTTGAAGCCACTGGTGCCACTTTGAGTGCCATCGAGCGTAAGTGGTCGGACGCCCAGCGTGACGATATTATCAGATTGCTGCAGGGTGCATCGGTTGCTGAAATAGCGCATGCCCGCAACGTGAGCGCACACAATGTTTACAAGGTTCGGAGCGCAGGTGACTTTGATCTATACGTGATCCAGTGGAATGCGATTCACGAAGCTTTGAAAACGCTTGACCAGAATTACCAACTCCCGGGGGCCAACAAGTGGTGCATGCACTCATTTACACAGCTATAGCTTTGGTAATGCTGACCTGGGTTGGCAATGTCGTCTGCCGAGGCGTTTTCAAAGTTACGGGCTTAACGGCCACAATTATAAAATTTCCGAGCCCTACCACCAGCGCTGGACGCTGGATAGGAGCTCTAGAACGGATGATAATAGCTACTGGCATTATCACACATAGCTGGGAAATACTTGCCGCAGTGATTGCGTTAAAGACCGTTGCACGCTTTAAAGAAATGGATGAACGAGGCTTCGCCGAGTATTTTCTGGTTGGGTCGCTTTTCAGTATCTTTTGGACGATGGTGGTGACAACCGCTTGGCTCTCATACGATCACACCTTTGGAATCGACCTACGAAACCACAGCGAACAGTGGCTCGGTATCGACGCAACTGAAGCCACATCAATCATCCCGACAAAGTGAAGCTCGAACATGAATGTCTTGGACAGTCACCGCGCCTAACATCTGCCATCTGTCGTTTCACCATGTACCCGACGATTACCTCGATTGTGACGGCGCAAATGCGGAGATGGCATACCAAGCCGTTACACAGAAGCGGCGAGTTCAACTAAATTTGCTGCCGTACGACCCCATTGCCATGCGAGCCACGAGCAGTGGGTTCTGAATATAGTCAGATGTTGCTATATCAACCGGTCCCGCCGTTCGAGTCCTTTCAAGGCGCTGGCATTGTTGCCTTTCGTAATGGCAGCCGAGAACAATCGTTTGCTCCGTCTTCACGTTGTATGCGCTCCCTCGGAGAAATCACTGCAGGCTTGAATGGACCACAGAGCGCCGTATTTCAACGCTCTGTGGGACAGACACCCAGGCAAGTTCATGTGATATGCATACAGCGGATTGTTTTCTGTTAGAACGCGAATTCCTGATGAGAATCGAGAATTTGCAGAATGAGACATCTGTCGCACTTGATCCTGCCAGAGGCGATGCCGGTTAGCTATAAGGAGCGGTTTCGTTCCGCGACGGGTGCATTGATTGGCATTCTGCTGACCGGTTTTCTGGGGCATCTGGCAATCAGCAACACCACCGCGCTGCCTGCTTTGATCGCCCCGATAGGCGCGTCTGCCGTCCTGCTGTTTGGGGTTCCCTCCAGCCCGCTTGCACAGCCATGGTCCATTCTCTGCGGCAATATCGTCTCCGCTCTTATTGGTGTTACGATTGCAAGGCTGGTTCCGGATCCCTCCGTAGCTGCGGGGCTGGCCATTGGCATCGCCATAGCGGCCATGATGGCTCTACGATGCCTGCATCCACCAAGCGGTGCGGTGGCTTTGACGGCAGTTCTTGGCGGACCGGCCATTCACGATCTTGGCTATGGCTTCGTGCTTTGGCCGGTGACTGGCAATTCAATAGCGCTTCTCGCCGTGGCGGTCATCTTCAACAATTTCTCTGGTCGTCGCTATCCGCACGCGATGCGCATACAGCCAACCAACCACGGCACGAAGGACCCGGCGCCAGTCCAGCGCATCGGTTTCTCGTCGGCTGATCTGGATGATGTTCTGAAGGATTTCGATCAGGTGTTGGACGTCGATCGCGACGATCTTGAAACAATACTGCGTCGCACCGAACTGCGCTCCTATCGCCGTCGAGCCACCCATCTGGATTGCGCCAGCATCATGTCCCGCGACGTTGTGGGCGTCGCACCGGATCATCCGTTGAAAACAGCACATGAATTAATGCGCAGCCACCATTTTAAGGCTTTGCCCGTGACAAATGACAATGCGGAGGTCGTCGGCATCGTGACGCAGACAGATTTCCTCGACAAAGCAAGCTGGGCAAGTGGTCGCCCGACCATCGGCCTTCTTCAACGAATTCGGCTGATATTCTCAGGACGTAGCGCTCCCAACGGCACGGTTAAAGACATCATGACATCGCCGGTTAAAACCGTGTCCCCCGAAACGCCAGTCGAAGACGCGATCATCATTCTGGCAGAACAGGGCTTGCACTATCTGCCGGTTGTTAGCGGCAACAACAAACTTTTAGGGATTATTTCGCAATCGGATGTGATGGTCGGTATGCTAGCGGATAGAGCAGGAGGATAAGTCGAAAGACATAACCTGCCCGCATCCCCACCGGGTCAAACTCGCGCGGCAATCAATGATAGAGACCTTGTAGTTTGGAAGCAGGATATTGCCTCCGTCGAGGAAGCCCCCGAGGTCGATGGCTTCGGCATAGGCGTAGTGACCGACGATGGCGGCAAGGGTACGCGCAGCAGATCGATCGGCATGACGCGACCGAAGGGTCGAGCCGCTTCAGCGCTTGTGCCCGGCAGTACTGGGCGGCAAGCGCGCCGATGCCGGCAACCTGAACCCGGATTTCGTCGGAGAGGCCCACGTCGCGGCATCACCGCCGAAAGGTCCGCTTCTTCTCTATGATCGAATTGGTCAACGCGCTCAAGCAGGACAAGGTCAGAGATAAGGCCGGCCAGATTGCCGAGACCTGGTTCGCCTCGATCTGCTGATTCTGGCGAATTGAGATATCGTCCGTTCAGTGCCTCAGGCGCAACGCTGCTCTTCCACCTGCTGAGCAAGCTCTACGAGCGGACCAGCGTCGTCACTGGCAAGCTGGGGCGCTGGCCGACTGTGGTAGAAGGCGGCGATCTTGAACTGGTCTTTCCCGTGACATCGGTGACCAGCACGCTCGAGTGGCAGGCGTCTGTCTGGCCGAGGAAGGTTTCGTGCTCGGGGCGACCGCCTGGAGGCGCAGTCACTCCGATTCCAGCCTCGACGCCGTAAGGCGGATGTGATCGAGGAAAATGGATTGCAGTCGGCTTGGCAGCCAGGTCTCGCGCATGGTGATGCCTATGGTGCGGGTGCCAAGCCGCTGGCGCACAGTCTCGGCAACGGGCACGCATGTCAGCATGCCCTCGCGTTCCTCGATGGCGATCTGCCGACGGGAGAGCATGGACAAGCGGTCGCTTTCCATCATGATGGCGCGGGTCAGCACGAGCGAACTTGTCTCGATACTGGTGCGGGGAGAGGCGGGACCATTTTCAAACAGCGCTTCGAAGGCTGCGCGAATAGGGGTCCCTGGGCGTTGGGCCACCCATTCCTGTCCTGCGAGGTCGCGCAGCGAAGCGCCTTTGCTGCGTGACATAAGCGGATGTGCCGGCCGTCCCACGATCGCATAAGGGTCATCGAACAGCGCTTCGGTTTTCAGTCCCGCCAGATCGCTTGCCGAGCGCAAGGCGCCAATCAGGATGTCGCTTGCCCCGACGCGCAACTGCTGGGACAGAAGTTCGTAGGAGCCGTCGATCACCTCAATACGGGCATTTGGATGGGCCGCAAGAAGGCGATTGAGCGCGCGCGCCAGAAGCAAAGTGCGGGCGAGGGGGAGGCAAGCGATCTTGATCCGGCCCTCCATGCGGCCCTCGACTTCCTTCAATTCGTCGACCGCCTGTTCGAGTTCGGTCAGAGCGACCTGACAGTGCATTGCGAGACGGCGACCAACGCTGTTGGGAGCCACGCCGCTCGGGCCGCGCACGAAGATTGCCTTGCCGACATTGGCCTGCAATTCGTGAAGCGTGCGATGCAGTGCTGCCGGCGAGCTGCCGCCGGCGCGTGCCGCCTCTGTTATCGAGCTGCTGCCAGCAAGCGCGATCAGCGCCCGGATCTGGCGAAAGCTGATTCGAGCAAGGGTTTTGGAGATCAGGGCGGGCTCGCGCTGCGAACTCGCGCCGAGTGCCTGCCCCAGCGCCAGCGCCAATTGGTCATCCATGCGGCGTAGCCGCGCCAGAAGCACTTCGCCAGCAGTCGTGGGCTGGCTGCCAGCGGTAAACCGATCCAGCAGTTTGACGCCGAAGCGAGCCTCGACACCAGAAAGCGCCACCGAGACGGAGGGCTGCGAAACATTGAGTTCAAGGGCGGCGCGATTGAGGCTGCCCGTCCTGCATACCTCCATGAAGGCGCGCAGATGACGAAGATTGAGATCGATGCCGGTCATTCTGCCTCACAAGCTGATTCGCAAATAACTATAACGCCGAACGGCTTTCGTATTAACACCAGGGGTCCGATAGATGACAGTGTGAGCCTCGAAAAGTGGAGGAGCATCGATATGCATCAGAAAACCGCGCTGGTGGTCAGCGCCCATTCCGCCGACTTTGTCTGGAGGGCAGGCGGTGCGATCGCCGCTCATGCAAAGCTCGGATACGACGTCACCGTCGTGTGCCTGTCATTTGGCGAAAGGGGCGAATCGGCCAAGCTGTGGCGCAAGCCCGGCATGACGCTGGAGGCCGTGAAGGCCGACCGCAAGCGCGAAGCGGAAAACGCCGCCAAGGCACTCGGCGTGCACGATATCCAGTTCTACGATCTTGGCGATTATCCCCTGCAGATCACGCCGGACGCATTTGATCGACTGGTCGATCTCTATCGCGGGATCCGTCCTGAATTCGTGCTGACGCACTCCCGTCAGGACCCCTATAACTTCGATCACCCGATGGCGACCGAGTTCGCCCAGCATGCGCGCGTCATTGCCCAGGCCCATGGCCACAGGCCGGAGGTGCCGGTCCTCGGCGCTCCGCCGGTCTATCTCTTCGAGCCGCATCAGCCTGAACAGTGCAACTGGACCCCCAGTTTCCTTCTCGACATTACCGGAGTATGGGAGCAGAAATTGGCCGCCATCCAGTGCATGGAGGGCCAGGAACATCTTTGGGAATATTATACCCGTGTGGCGCTCCAGCGCGGTGTTCAGGCGTCGCGCAACTCCGATTACAAAATCATCTATGGCGAAGGTTACGAGGCGGTCTTCCCGCATGTGACCGGTACGCTTGGTCATGGAGCGCTGGCATGAGCGTCGTTCATCGGACCATCGAGCGGGCGCCCCTCGCTGTCGTGGATGCCCTTGCAGAATGCGGTGTCGCGACCGTGCACGAGGCCATGGGCCGCATCGGCTTGATGCAGTCCTACATGCGGCCAATCTGGCGGGGTGCCCGGGTGGCAGGCACCGCGGTCACAGTGTCGATCCCGCCCGCCGACAATTGGATGATCCACGTTGCCGTTGAACAATGCCGGGAGGGTGACATTCTTGTTGTGTCTCCGACATCCATTTGCGACGCAGGTTACTTCGGCGAATTGCTGGCAACCTCGCTCAAGGTGCGCGGCGTGCGGGGCCTGGTGATCGATGCCGGTGTTCGCGACATTGCGGAACTCGAGGCAATGGGCTTTCCTGTCTGGTCGCGTTTCATCTCGGCGCAGGGCACCGTCAAGGCGACGATCGGTTCTGTCAACGTCCCCATTGTTTGCGCCGGCGTCAGCATCGCACCTGGTGACGTGATCATTGCCGATGATGATGGCGTGATGGTCGTGCCGAAGGCGGACGCGGACATCGCACTCCAGACATCAAAGGCTAGGCTTGACAAGGAGCGGCAGAGCCGCGAGCGACTGGCCGCGGGAGAACTTGGTCTTGATATCTACAAGATGCGCGAAACGCTCGCCGCCAAGGGGCTGACCTACATTGATTGAATGAAAGTCGGAAAAGGGGGAGGAACCTTTTCCGCAAGGGAGGACGAATGACTACGATTGCTTTCATCGGCTTCGGCGAAGCCGCGCAGTCCATCGCCGGGGGACTGAACGGCCGCAATGCCGCGCGGCTCGTTGCTTACGACCTGCGTTTCAGGGATCCAGACACCTCGGCCGCTCTGCGCGAAGCAGCGTCCCAGCGCGGCGTCCGGCCGCTGGATGACATGGCAGACATCGCTTTGGCCGATGTCGTCCTGTCGCTGGTTGTCGGAGCAGCGACAAAGGCAGTCGCCACTTCGGCGGCGCCCTATCTCTCACAGGATGCCATCTTCATCGATCTCAACTCCGTTGGTCCGGACACCAAGGCGCTGGCCGCAAGCGAAATCGCCACCGGCAAGGGCAGCTTCGTCGAGGGCGCCGTTATGGCGCGCGTACCGCCCTATGCGGAAAAGGTGCCCATCCTGGTCGCCGGGAAGCGGGCGGCTGAAGCGGCCGAGCGGCTGAACGCGCTTGGCATGAATCTAGAAGCTGTCGGCGACACACCCGGGCAGGCCTCGTCGCTGAAGATGATCCGCTCGGTGATGATCAAGGGCGTGGAAGCGCTGTTGATCGAGGCGCTGTCCTCGGCGGAGCGGGCCGGCGTCACCGAACGCATTCTCGACTCGGTCGGGGAGACCTTTCCGGGCCTCGACTGGCGCCAGGTCGCGGACTACTACCTGTCGCGAACCTTCGAACACGGTGTGCGTCGCGTCACCGAGATGACCGAAGCCGCCGATACTATCGAGTCCTTCGGGCTCCGGGCCCATATGTCGCGTGCCGCTTGCGAGACGATCGCCGCAGCGCACGCGGCCATGAAGGATCAGGGTCTTGCTGTAACGGACGGATATCGCGGTTTCGTGCCTGTGCTGGCCCGCCGTCTGGCAAAGGACATCTGACATGGACGGAATTATCCAGTCGCTCGGCGTCATTTTCTCGCTTTCGGGCATGGCAGTCCTCATCATCGGCGCTCTGCTCGGTATCATCATCGGCGCCCTGCCGGGCCTCGGCCCGTCGATCGGGCTCAGCCTGCTCATTCCGTTCACCTACAATCTCGGCCCCGAACTCAGCATGCTGATGATGATCTCGCTTTACACCTCGGCCGAATACGGCGGGTCGATCAGCGCGATCCTTCTGTCGACACCGGGCACGGCCGCGGCCGCGGCCACCGCGATCGATGGCTACGCAATGGCGCGCAAGGGCAAGGCGAACGAGGCCATTTCCATCTCGCTGACCGCCTCCACCGTGGGCGGCGTCTTCGGCGGTTTGGCCTTGCTGCTGCTGGCGATGCCACTGGCGTCGCTCGCCCTGAAATTCGGCCCTGCCGGCTATTTCGCCGTCGGCGTCTTCGGGCTCACCTCGGTTGCCGCACTGTCCGGCGGCTCGCTGGTCAAGGGTCTGGTCTGCGGGGCTTTCGGCCTGGCGCTCGCAACGATCGGCATCGACCCGATCGCCGGCACGCCGCGGTTTACCTTCGGCATGTTCGAGCTTTATGAAGGCGTGCCTTTCCTCGCCGCACTGATCGGCCTCTTCGCCGTGTCAGAGGCGCTGGTGATGATCGAAAACCGCGTGTTGGTGGCCCCTGTCATCAAGGACAAGGTCGGTCACGTCTTCATGTCGGGCGCGCTGTGGAAGGAGACATGGCGGTCCATGCTGTCGGGCTCGGTGATCGGCACCCTGCTCGGCATCTTGCCCGGCGTCGGCGGCAACATCGCCTGTTGGGTCGCACGCGACTATGCACGGGCCCGTGACCGCCATCCGGAAGAGTATGGACTCGGTTCTGCGAACGGCATTGCTGCGCCCGAGGCTGCCAACAATGCCACCGTCGGCGGCGCGCTGGTTCCGCTTCTCGCCCTCGGCGTGCCGGGATCGCCGACGACCGCCATCATGGTCGGGGCGCTCATCATGCACGGCCTGCACCCCGGACCACAGCTTTTCACCGAGGAGCCGGCGCTGGTATATGCCATCCTGTTCGGGACGATCATCGCATCCCTGGTGCAGTATGCCGCCGGCTCCCTGTTCCTGCCGCTGATGGCCCGTGTGATGCGGCTTCCGGATGCGGTGATTGCCGTCGGCATCATGGCCTTCGCCGTGCTAGGCGCCTTCGCCATCCGCAATCTGATGTTCGACGTCTATCTGATGCTCGGCTTCGGCCTTGTCGGATATCTCATGAAGAAGCTGCATTTCCCGGTCGCGCCGATCATTCTGGCGATGGTGCTCGGCTATCTCGTGGAATCCAACTACCGGACCGCGCTTGTGTCCTCGCAGGGCGACTACATGATTTTCATCACCGATCCGGTCAGCCTGCTGTTCCTCGTCCTGAGCCTCGTCAGCTTGCTGACGCCGCTGTGGCGACGGCTACAGGCGCGCCGTGCGCGGCGGATTGCTGAAGAGGCAGCAAACAGCGTCGCGCTTTGATCAAAATTTTAACAGGAGGAGAAGAAGAAGACATGACCATCAACAGAAGAACATTCGGCTCACGCATGGCAGGGGCCGCTCTGGGACTGGCGCTCGCCTTGTCGAGTGTCGCCCTGCCGACGCCGGCCATGGCGGCCGTTTTCCCGGAGAAGTCCGTGACGCTCGTGGTCTGGGCGGGTGCTGGAGGAGCACTCGACACCTATGGCCGCAAACTTGCCGAGCTTCTCGAAAAGGAATCCGGGTGGAGCGTCAAGGTTGACAACCGGCCAGGCGGCAGCGGTGCGGTCGGCGTTTCGCAGATCATGACCCAGCCCGCGGACGGCTATAATATCCTCGTCTTCACGGGAACTTTGACCTTCGGCATCGCCCAGGGGCTCATTCCCTTCGAACTCAAGGATTTCCGCATGCTGCGCGCCATGCAGTCGGAACCATCCTCGCTGGCCGTTTTGTCCGACAGCCCGTTCAATACCGTCGACGATTTTGTGAAATACATGAAGGAGAATCCGAGCGGTCAGAAGGTCGGCGGCCATGCGCCGGGCGGTTTCCACCAGTACATGCTCTACCAGTTGATGAAGTCGGGTGGCTTCGAGAGCGGCTGGATTCCGCACGATGCGTCCGGCAAGGTAACACTCGCCCTGCTCGGCAAGCATATCGACGCCGCCATGATGACGCCCTCCACCGGGCTTGCGCAGGTCAAGAATGGCGACATCAGGCTGCTGGGCATCTCCACCGAAACGCGCAGCGAATTCCTGCCTGACACGCCGACCTTCAAGGAACAGGGCTACGACATCGAAGGCGCGGTCTGGCGCGGCATCGCCGTGAAGGCCGGGACACCCGACGATGTTGTCGACTCCATCCAGGCTGCAGTCGACAAGGTCACCGCATCGGCAGACTGGAAGAAGTTCCAGACCGAGCAGTTCCAGGACAGCCCGGACTGGAAGGAAGAGGATTTCACCAAGCGCGCGGCGAGCGACCTTGCCAACCAGCTCGAATTCCTGAAGGCGAATGGACTGGCCCAATGACAAACCAGGCTTCGGCTGTTCCAGGTTCCCACCTCTCCTCCCCATCGGGGGGAGAGGCCACGCGCAAGCATTTCCGGCAGAATCTAATCGCGGCCTTCATCTTCTGCGCCTGGAATGGGGCGTTTCTCTTCATGAGCCTTGCTCTGCCGGCTGGCCATTCACGCGGTGACGTCGGGCCCGGCTCGCTGCCGATGCAGGTCTCCGTCTTCGGCCTCATCGTCTCTGCGGTCTATCTGGTGCAGGTCTTGCGCGGCGTTGATCTCGGCGGGTCGAGCGGCAGGGTCGACATGCCGCGCGTTGCCGGCCTGCTTGGGCTCTTCGTCGCGGTGGCACTGAGCGCCAACTGGATCGGCCTCGCGCTGTGTCTTGGCCTGGGCACGGGCGTGGCGACGCTGCTCTTCCCGGGTGACAGGCCGTATATACGGGCGGTTGCGACGGGCATCGGCTTCTGGGTGATCGCCTACGGTTTGTTCGGCAAATTGCTCGACCTCCCGCTTCCCTGAACACATATCGATAGGAGTGAAGGACATGGCGCCAAACGGCATCGCGTGCATGATGATGAGGGGTGGTACCTCCAAGGGCGCCTATTTCCTGGCCGACGACCTGCCTGTGGATCCCGCCGCCCGAGACCGGCTTCTGCTGCGCATCATGGGTTCGCCCGATCCGCGCCAGATCGACGGCATTGGAGGCGCAGACCCGCTGACCAGCAAGGTTGCCGTGGTGCAGGTATCAACCCGCCCTGGCTTCGACGTCGACTTCCTGTTCCTGCAGGTCTTTGTCGACCAGGCGCTTGTCAGCGACAACCAGAACTGCGGCAACATTCTTGCGGGTGTGGGCGCCTTTGCCATCGAGCGCGGGCTCGTCAAGGCCGAGGAGGGCGAGACCTCGATCCGCATCTTCATGGTGAATACGGCACAATCAGCAATCGCGCGGATCCGCACGGAGAATGGTCGGCCCGTCTATGCCGGCAATGCACGCATCGATGGCGTTCCGGGATCGGCGGCGCCGGTGTACCTCGCCTTTACCGATGCTGCTGGCTCCAGCTGCGGGGCGTTGCTGCCGACCGGCTCCGCTGCAACCGAGATTGACGGCGTGACCTGTACGCTGATCGACAACGGCATGCCCGTCGTCGTCATGCGTGCCACGGATTTCGGCCTGACAGGTTATGAAAGCCGCGAGGAACTGGAAGCCAACGAAACCGTCAAGGCGCGCATCGAACGCCTCCGTCTTGCCGCCGGTCCCCTGATGAACCTCGGGGATGTCGCAAAGAAGTCCGTGCCGAAAATGACGCTCGTCGCGCCTCCGACCGCAGGCGGCGCGATCATGACTCGCAGCTTTATTCCGCACCGGGTCCACGCCTCCATTGGCGTCTTCGGTGCGCTGAGCGTTGCAACGGCCTGCATGTTCCCAGAAAGCCCGGCGGCTTCCATGGCTGTTCTTCCGGTAGGGGAGGACAAGACCGTCGCCGTCGAGCACCCGACCGGCAACATGGAAATCCTGCTGCGTCTTGACAAGGAAGCGCCCGGCGGGCTTGGCGAGTGCTCGTTTCTGCGCACTACCCGCAAGCTTTTCGATGGCTGGGTATTTGAGGATTGATATGCCGTGTTTCACGCAATGGAGGCCTGTTCCGTCATGATGTGAGTGACGCAGAGCGATGAAGCGGCAGACAAGCGCTTCAAGCGCAAAGTCTTTGCGACCGATGTTCAAGACGAAAATTTTGAAACGGCGTGGGAGGGGATATCATGCTGCGGCACTACCAGCCTTTTTCCTCACTTACGCGCGAAACACGCCATAGTCCGTGGCGCCATGCAGGATATGTACGATGACCAACTTAGCTGGTTCAGCGCGATAGAAGATCAGGTAATTGCAGTGAACGCGCAGACGGATACCATGGTGTTCGTAGCGTGGGACGAGGGCGAGGCCGTTTGGGTTGATGACGAGATCTTCACACCTGCTGCGCAGCTTCCGAATGAATGAGAGCGCGCCGTGGATTGTGCTCGGCAAAGCAATCAGCGATCTGCTTTAGATGGCTTCCGGCCTCCCTTGAAAACTCGAGGATCATGTCGACTTTTCGGCTTTGTCAGCCATTGCGCGGTATTTAGCATCGAGACGGTTGAAGACGTCGGCGTCAATCGAATGGTTGGCATTCTCAAGAGACAAAGATAGGTCGGCTTGAGAAGGCGGACCTCATTCGTTTGGGGGAGGAAGCTGAAGTGTCAGGCTCTTCTGCTTCTCCTCGCGCCTACAATCTTGCTCCTGCTGCAGTCTTCGCTTTTGCAGCGCCAGCTCGATGGTTCCAACAGGAAGCAGGTCGAGGGGGAGCATCCGTCGAGCCGTGCGATCCCCTTCTCCTCTTCTCACGATCAGGAAGACCGCGCGTAGCGCACTTGAGGCGAAAGCGACCTTACAACTGATGCTTTCGGCGATGAGGTACGGTCAAGGCCCCATCGTTTTTTCCCTTTCTATCAGTGCGTTTTAAGTCGCGCACTGCACTGCCGAGAACCATGGACGCGGTCAAGCCGGATATGTGCGGGTTAGCCTTTCAGGCTCGCTACACTAGCTTACAAAAAGGAGCCGTGGCCGACACATCACCCATACACCGCGAGGTTCATATGTCCGTGCTGATGGAGTGTGAAAACGCAGCAATCGCAGCGTGCTCTCGATCTACGCGCTATAGGATACTGACATGAAACTGACCCACACCATTGCTGCCACCTTTCTGATCGCAGGTTCCGCATTTGCGTTCATGGCGCTCGCGCAGGAGAAATCTGCTCTGACACGTACCGACCTGGTCCAGAATGAAATCAGTGCCCCTGGCCTGGAAGTCGTTCAGGCGCGGGTTGACTTCGCCCCAGGCGCAGTCTCCATCAAGCATTCGCATCCGGGCGAAGAAGTCGCATACGTTCTGAAGGGCTCGATTGAATATCAGCTCGAAGGCAAGCCGCCAGTCACGCTCAAAACCGGGGAGTCACTCTTCATTCCGGCAGGAGCAGCGCACGTGGCCAAGAACGTCGGTGACGGCGAGGCGTCCGAGCTAGCGACGTATGTCGTCAAGACTGATCTGCCCCTCGTCGTGATGGAAAAATGAACGCGCACTTTCGAGATACGCAATTCGAGCCTCGGCGGGGGACGGGTACAGTTTGGCTGGGTTCAACCCGTTTCCCCGCGTCAATGTCCGTGTTCGCTTTCACTCGAATAAAATCGTCGACCAACTAATTGCGCAAGATTGACTTCTGGGAATGGAACGGAATATAGAGGTGTGAATATACATAGGATCCAATGTACATTGGCGGGGATGCGAGGGAGCAGCATGACAATCTTTACCACCACAGACGGCACCAAACTCTTTTATCAGGACCGGGGAGTGGGCCAGCCAATCCTATTCTCACATGGTTGGCCTCTGTCCTCTGACGCCTGGGAGCAGCAGATACTGTTTTTCAGTCAGAACGGCTTTAGGGTCATCGCCCATGATCGTCGTGGCCATGGCAGATCCGACGATTCCTTCGATGGAAACAATATGGATCGGTATGCCGATGATTTAGCGGAGCTGATAGCTCACCTTGATCTGCTGGACTTGATCCTTGTCGGCCATTCTACCGGCGGCGGTGAGGTCGCGCACTATATCGGCCGACATGGCACGGCACGTATAGCCAAGGTGGTTTTGGTAGGTGCAGTCCCGCCACTGATGCTGAAGACCGAGGCCAATCCACATGGGACGCCCCTCGAAGTATTCGACAACATCCGCGCAAACACAGCGAAGAACCGTTCGCAATTCTTCTTTGATCTGACGGTGCCCTTCTACGGTTTCAACCGTGATGGTGTCGACACCAATGACACCTTGCGGGAAAACTTCCGTCGCATCGGTCTGCAGGGCGGCATCAAAGGGCAGTATGATTGTATCCGTGAGTTCTCCGAAGTGGACTATACGCAGGATCTAAAGAGCATCGACCGCCCGACCCTGATCATCCATGGCGATGACGACCAGATCGTGCCGATCGATGCCTCTGCCCACCGCGCGGTCGAAATCGTGCCCAATGCCACGCTGAACGTCTATTCCGGCGGCTCCCACGGCTTGGCAGAGACCGAGACCGATCGTTTCAACGCTGACGTGCTCGCCTTTGTCCGCGGCTGAACGCCGGCTGCGTGATGCGCGAGTAAAACCATCGTCTTATCTATTAAGCACAACCTAAAAAAGGGACCTATCATGTCAAAGTTCGTTGCAAGTCTTGCCGTCGTCGGCGCTCTGCTGTCGGGGAACGCGGTTGCCCAACCTGCCAAGCCCACCATTGTACTCGTTCATGGAGCCTTTGCTGACTCCTCGAGTTGGAACGGTGTCACCCGGATCCTGCAGAAGGATGGCTACAATGTCGTTGCCACCGCCAACCCACTGCGTAGTGTCTCCTCCGACGCAGCCTATGTTTCCGATATCGTCGCCAGCATCAAAGGTCCCGTGGTGCTCATTGGCCATTCCTATGGCGGCCAAGTGATCACCACCGCCGCCAACGGTAGGGAAAACGTCAAGTCGTTAGTCTTTGTGGCGGCATTTGCGCCGGATGAAGGGGAGGCGGCTGCCGATCTTGCCGGCAAGTTCCCGGGTGGCACGCTCGGTCAGGCGCTGGCCGCCCCAGTGAAGCTTGCCGACGGGGGCACTGACCTCTCGATCGATCAGGCAAAGTTCCGGGATCAGTTCGCTCACGACGTGGATGCTGACGAAGCTGCGCTGATGGCCGCCGGCCAGCGGCCGATCACTGAGGCCGCTCTGACAGAAAAGTCCGGCAAGCCGGCGTGGAAAGCGTTGCCCTCATACTTCATCTATGGTGACGGCGATAAGAACATCCCTGCCCAGGCGCTTGGCTTCATGGCTGAGCGAGCAAGCTCAAAACACACGGTTGTCTTGAACGGCGCCTCGCATGTGGTCATGGTCTCCCAGCCGCAGGCCGTCGCTGATCTGATTGAAGAAGCTGCACAATAATGTCTGTCGAAGACCGGTCGCATGCGACCGGTCTTCGACCGCAGCCGCGGTCCGGTACGGGTCGTCTTGCAAGTGCGAGGGTGGCGAACAGCCGAGGACCCCGGTGATAGGCGATGGAGAGGATTTCCCGGCAAGTTTTGTGACCAAGCGCTGACCTTTGTTCCATAAACAGTTGAGCGAAATTTGACTGGCCGCCGGTTCACATCCTTTCAAGACTTGCCTATCGCCGACCGTTCGCCGTGAGCTTGTCCTGCAGATCTGCACCTTGCGAACTGCGCCCTTGCGCGCTTCGATCTTTCTGGCCTGGGTGCTGACAGCCCGAACAGTTAGAAAGCAGAGGAGGCGAAATGGAAAAGAATGACATCGAAGAGCTACGTACGCGAGTGGGCTGCGCAGCCCTCCTTGAGCATGAGGGCTTCGCGATGGACAGGAAAGAGAGCACACGCCGGGCAGTCAAATTCCGGCGCGGCGACGACATCATCATCGTAATACACGACGACAGGGGCTGGTTCGATGCTCGTTCGGATGCCAAGGGCGATGTTTTCGCGCTCGCAAGCTATCTGCATGGGATCGGCTTTGCCGAGACCCTCGCGGTGGTCGGCGATCTCGTTGCGTTTCAGCCGACCACACCGACTTGGGAGAAGCCTCTCCGCCAAACGCAAACAGGAGCTTCGGTCGCTGACCGCTGGAACCATAGAAAACGGCCGTGGCGAGCGTCGGCGACGTGGAGCTATCTTCGACAGAACCGGGCGCTGCCACGGCAGGTCATCTCTGCGGCGATCGATGCAGACGTTCTTCGGGAAGGCCCATATGGCTCGATGTGGGCGAAGCATGTCGATGGGGCTGGCGCCGTCATCGGCTGGGAGGAGCGCGGTGCGGACTGGCGCGGGTTTTCCACCGGCGGGAGCAAGGCGCTCTTCCAGTTTGGAATGAACGACGCTCGTCGGATCTGTGTCACGGAGGCCGCGATCGATGCGCTCAGCCTGGCCGCGATCGAGCAGACAAGATTCGACACGCTCTATGTCAGCACCGGAGGCGGTTGGTCGCCTTTAACCGCGCTCGCGTTGGAAAACTTAGCCTCCGGCGAGGGCGCATGGCTGGTGGCCGCAACCGACAACAACGTCCAGGGTGAGGTTTTTGCTGATCGCCTGCGCCAGACGGCGGGATGCGCCGGTTGCGATTTCTCGCGGCTGAGGCCGCGATGTGAAGACTGGAATGAGGAATTGAAAGAGATGAGGGAAAGAGGAGAGCTACCGCATACGCGGCCAACGCATCTAGGGTGAAGCTACCGCCCGCCTCGCGGTGATCCAACCGACGCATGCGAGTTCGCGCGTTGGCGGACTGCCTTCGGATTCATCCGGCGCGCCGTTCTTCTGGCGCGAGCGTGTCGAGGAATTTCGAGCAATACTTGACCATTTGGCCGAGATCGAACGTCAGGCGCCCGCTGTTTCGGGACGGCTGGATCATTCGCGGATCGCGGCGGCCGGTCATTCCTTCGGCGGGCACACAGTCGGGCTCGTACTGGGCGCCCAGCTGAATGATGAGGTTTTCTACGATCCACGCATCTCGGCCGGGATCCTGTTGGCTGCGCCCGGACGCAGGGGAAAGAACATGACCGAAGAGAACGCCACGCGATTTCCGTTCTTCGACGTTGATTTCTCGACAATGACGACACGCAGCCTTGTCGTTTGCGGTGATGCGGACGATCCGTATTTCACAAACCGCGGCCCCGAATGGCATGCGGATGCGTTTCACGATGCGCCGGGCGCGAGTGCGCTCTTGATGTTGGACGGCGCGAAGGAAACAGAAACTGAGGCACCCGACCAGCTGGAAGCTTTGAGGCGTCTGACACTCGCCTGGATTCAGACGGCGTTGCGAGCGGATGAAGGTGCATGGCCCAGCGCGTGCCTCGCACTCGAGGGTAAAGCCGCGCCGCTTGCGGATGTCACGCAAGGCTATCACTAAATTCGGTGAAGTCGATTGGCGGCCAGGTTGCTCCACTCGACCCGGCCGTTCGTGGTTTTAAGGAACGGGTTGACCGGCGGAAAACATCGATCGGCTTGAAGCACAGGTAGGTCTTCCGGCCGGGGCGTGGCCCGGCTGAAGCTGCGAGTGAGAGGATTGCCGGCCTCGGCATTGTCATTCAGGCATGGCGCCACAACCAGCTGGGCGAAAAAGCGATGCGCCATTCCCTGCACCCGCCCTTCTCCGTTCGTTGGCTTTGACCACTTGTTTGGGGCTTGTGGGCGCTACGCATCCATTCCCATTGGCGCCGCCCGACGATGCCAATGTCGTTTCCCTTCAACTGCCATCTGGTACGTCCACTGCTGTCTCGATGGGGCATGTCTGACCAAAGACCGCCTCGCGATGCTCTGCTCGATCGGCATACGCAACGGCCGGCTCGTTTTCTTCCCCTGTGCGCTGAAGCGCCCATTCCTCGCGGTGACCAAGAAAGCCTCTCCCTGGCCGTCCTCCACTCCGTTTCGGCCTTTCAGGTGCAGGCCGATCGTCTCTGGTCCAATCGACTGCCATCGAGGCCGCGATGGACGCGGCCCGAACAACCGAAAAGGACTACGACAATGGCAACTATCGGCTCTTTCACCACTTCCGGAAACGGCTTCTCCGGCACCGTCAAGACCCTCAACCTCAACGTCAAGGCAATCATCCGCGCCGTGGAGCGCACTAGCGACAAAGGCCCTGACTACCGCATCTTCGCCGGAGCTACGGAGTTCGGCGCAGCCTGGAAGAAGACCCCTAACGAAGGCCGCGACTTCCTCTCGGTCAAGCTCGACGACCCGAGCTTCCCGGCCCCGATCTACGCAACGCTGATCGAGGTCGAAGGCGAGGAAGGCCTCTCCGTCATCTGGTCCCGGTCGAACCGGGACTGATACTGGATGCCCCGCCGCGAGGCGGGGCTCTCCATGTCAGGGATCACTTGTTCAGTGCATCCTTGATCGCCTTGGCAGGCGCGAAGGTCAGCTTCTTCGAAGCCGCGACCGTCATCTTCTCTCCAGTCGCGGGATTGCGACCCTCGCGCTCGGGCGATGCCTTCACTTTGAATTTCCCGAAGCCGGGGATCGAGGTTTCAGCGTCGGAGCCCGCGGCATCGGCGATTGCCTGGAAGACGGCCTCGACAATGCCCTTGGCCTGAACCTTCGTCAGGCCGTTATCGGTTGCAATCTTGTCGGCGATTTCATTGGTGGTCGTCATGGAATTCCTCGCATTTTGTTGGCAAAGATAAAATCCGTGTCAGCTTATGACCGGATTGTCATCGGCGACGACGGCGACGAGGATCAGATCCGTAGGATGTCCACAGGTCGTTTCGGCCGATAACCCCGTTTGCGCTTTCGGCGAAGCATGTCGAGGAATAGGTTGATGGCCTGGCTCTCGTTGTCAAAGAAATGCACCATTTGCTGTCCGCGCGTACCGATCCGGCCCCAGGTGCGCACAAGTGACACCTCGCCGAACAATGTCGGCTGGACGGCAAGGGCGTAGAACCGCGCCATGTTCTTTTCCGGCGCGATACGCTCGACATAGATGTGATAGGGCTGCACGATCATAAAAGCAGAATCGCGCGTTCGGATCCGGCGGTCCAATGAGAGTTTTGAATCGGACGGGCGCTATCGATTCACAACGTTGATCCGTGCGTTTCATTCGCACCAACTCCGTCGTGATCCTTCCCACTTCCGAGCCAAGCCTTCGGCGACGAGCATATCGCCGACCGAACGCCGATCTCGGTAGACGATCCTGAGTTTCCGGCCGAATCGATCTTCATCTCTGGCGCCAACCTTGAACGAGAGCGGGCCCGAATTGAGGATGTCGAGCAGACGTTGTTTCGCCGCAAGGCCACGCTTGCGTTCACGCTCGCATCTTGGCGGGCTGAGCTCCGGCGTGTCGATGTCGGCGATCCGGACCTTTTCGCCTCGGAGCCAGAACGTATCGCCGTCCACCACGCAAGTGATCCGTTGCCCTTTTCCGCAAACTGAAAACAATTCGCTCGAGCTCTTCGGCTCCTGTGCTAACCCCACAGATACGACGAGGCAGATCACCATGGCCGATAGGGCGGCGATAGGCGGTAAAATTCTCAAATTCTCGTCTCCTTAATTCTCCTGGGCGGGATCCGTCTCATTGGCTCCCGACCCTTTTTGGGCTTGCCTGTGAAACCGGTTTTCGCCGACGGAGGCGCTCATATCCTTGCGCCTGAACCAGATGGCCCGACCGCAGCGTAGTGGCGCATTTCCTGCCGTGAAGACGATCTGTTCGTCGCCACGCATGCGTAGTACTTCGTGCGGGAGGATCAGCGGACGGCGAGTGAGTTGCTTCGACCGTGAGCGCGATGATCCTTTCGTTCCGGAAGAGCGGTTCGTCTGATCCACCTCGACCGTCGTGTCGCCGCAACGCTTGGATATGTATTCGGCCGTTTCAGGGTCGTTGATCGCCGCAAACGAAATCCACGATGAAGACTCGAACCATTTCGAACTGGCATCGTGGCCGCCATAGGCTTCGCGCATCTGCCCGATCGACTGGAAGATCAGCGCGAGGCTGATGCCATACTTGCGTCCGGCGTCACGGGCCGTTTCCAGGATGCGCAGATATCCGAGGCGTGCAACTTCCTCAAGGAGGAAAAGGGTGCGGCCCGCGACCTCCCCGTTGCGATTGTAGATCGCATTGAGAAAGGAGCCGATAACAAGCCGCGCCAATCCTGGATGGGCTTCCAGAACTTTAAGGTTAAAAGCGATGAAGACGTCCGTGATGCCAGCCGCCAGGTCGTCGGTCGAGAAACTGTTGCCCGACACTAGGGCGGCATAGTTCGGATAGGAGAGCCAGTGGGTCTCTTTCACTGCATTGGCATACACGCCAGAAAAAGTCTCTGGCGTCATGTTGACAAATACTGCGACGTTCTCGCGCACGAAGATGGAGTCTGACTGTTGGTAAATTTGCGTCAGCCGTTCTCTCAGTTTAGGCTCGGGCTCGGATAGATTGGCGCGGACACGGCGCAGCGTTTGGTCCTTGGTGTCGGTATGTCCCGACAGGCAGACGTCGGCGATCAGCGCGGTCAGGAGTTGCATGGCCGACGCGCGGAAGAAGTCGTCACGCGCCGAGGCCGCACGTGCATTGTCTGTCATGATCCATGTCGCGACGGCGACGATATCCTCTTCTTTCGTATTCCCGTGACGGCCGATCCAGTCGAGCGCGTTGAAACCAACGCCCGGTTCGGTGGGATCGAGCACGATCACTTTCCGGCCGGCATTGCGTCGATGATCAACGACCATCGGCGCGACCTCGCTTGACGGGTCGAGCACAACGAGCCCGCTGCCCCATTTGAGCGCCGTCGGGATTGTCACGGACGTCGTCTTGAGACCGCCAGAGCCAGCAAAGACAATGCCATGCGATGAGCCGAATGAGCCGTCAAAGCAGAGCAGCGGCGACTTGCCGCCGGCACCCCAACTCTGCGCATTGTCAGTGCGGAACGCCATTGCCGCGACACTGTCACGATCGACCCGGTATCGCTCGCCGACGACGATGCCGCCCACATCGGAAAACAGTTTCTCGGCCTCAGCCAAGCTCATCCAGTTGGCATCACCATGCACTGCCCGTTTGCCACTGACGCGCGTTGGCCCTCCTTGAGCAAACGCGGCGTTGCCTTTGATGGCGACTCGCAAGGCAAACACTGCGCTGAAGAATGCAGCGCTCCCGCCGAGCAGGGTCGCGGGATCGGCATAGGCGAGGACCGATTGCCCTGTCGGTACGCTGCCTGCGATGCCGGCAAGCCGGATTGCTTCCCGGGCGACCGCGATGACCACGACTGCGCCGTTCCCGGCAAGCACACTCAGTGCGACTGCCTTGATATTGGCGGATCCGTTTGCTGCGAACAGCGAGATGGCGCCGATTGCGGCGGCGGCGATGTAGGGCAGGGCGAGACCGGCACGGCCGAGGAAAAGCTTAACCTGCGCGCTCGTTCCCAGAGGTGCTAGCCGATGCTCTATGCCCGTCGTCCCGAACATGACGACCAGCATGATGATTGCAGGAAGAATCCCGAGACGGAGCCTATTCGCTGTCATTGCCGAACGCCTCCGCGCCGAGAGCCGTCAGCCGCGAGCGCTCGGCCTCATTGCCTTTGATACGGTGGCTGGCTTCGATCAGTAAGCCGAGTAGCAGCGCCCGTTTCTCATAACGCAAGCCCGCCTTCACGATCAGGCCGCCGAGCGCAATTTTCTCGCGTGTGTCCTTCTTTCGCGCTTCCGTCGTCATCGCCTTCGCCATCCGATTAAGCCTCACTAGATCCGCCCGCATCCGTGCCAGACGCGTCCGACGCAGGCGTACCACTGCCAGTTCGGACGTCCCCGCCGTTTTTCTTATCCGTCGAAACCGCTTTCCCTCCGCGAAACCGTCTCGCAATCCCCTCGAAGGCCGTCTGAAGCTCCGTTTCGTCGATCTCAATCTCACCAATGCCGGCTTTCAGCGCGATCCGGCCGATGCGTTCGGCCTCGCGTGTTTCAGCTGCTCTCAACTGGTCCTGCAATCTGGCTATCTCTTCCCTGATCTTCGACGATGGCTTCTTCATTCCGGTCGTTCTCCTTGCGGTCCTTGGCGTTGCTTGCGACGCCAAGAATTCCCTGGATGTTTAACGAAGGGAATCTGCAGATCTGCAGATCGGCAAAGCCGATGCTTTGGTGGATGATCCCGCCGTTCCGAAGGAGCGGTTCCAAGGGCGCAATTATACGTCGCTGACGCGACGTGTTGCTCACGGCCCTGGCGGGGCCGGGCTGGACCGCCGCTCCCGACAAACGAAGGTTTAAACTTTGGGGATTTCATCGCCTTGGCCATCGCCCATTTCTCAGCCAGCATTGTCAGCCGCGGCGACGGCCGCAGCGCCGTGCTGTCTGCTGCGTACCGGCACTGCGCCAAGATGGAATACGAGCGCGAAGCCCGCACCATCGACTACACCCGCAAGCAGGGCCTGCTGCACGAAGAGTTTGTGCTTCCCGTCGATGCCCCGAAATGGGCACGGGCGTTGATTGCTGACCGCTCTGTCTCCGGCGCGGTCGAAGCCTTCTGGAACAAGGCCGAGACGTTCGAGAAACGCTCCGACGCGCAGCTTGCCCGGGACCTGACCATCGCTCTTCCACTGGAGCTGACGCCGCAGCAGAACATTGCCCTGGTTCGCGACTTCGTGGAAAAACACATTCTCGCCAAGGGCATGGTGGCGGACTGGGTTTATCACGACAACCCCGGCAATCCGCACATCCATCTGATGACGACATTGCGCCCGCTGACGGAAGATGGTTTCGGGGCAAAGAAAGTCGCGGTGACAGGAGAGGATGGCCAGCCAGTCCGCACCAAAACCGGCAAGATCCTGTACCAGCTCTGGGCCGGCTCGACGGACGACTTCAACATCTTGCGCGATGGATGGTTCGAACGTCAGAACCACCACCTGGCGCTGGGTGGTATCGATCTTCGCATCGACGGCCAATCCTTCGAGAAGCAGGGCATCGACCTGGAGCCAACCATCCATCTCGGCGTCGGCGCCAAGGCGATCGAGCGCAAGACCAAAGAACAGGGCGTGCGTCCGGAGCTCGAGCGGATCGAGTTGAACGAGCAGCGGCGCAGTGAGAATGCTCGCCGAATTCTTCGTAGCCCAGGCATCGTGCTTGACCTGATCACCCGTGAGAAGAGTGTATTCGACGAGCGCGATGTGGCGAAGGTGCTGCATCGTTATATCGACGATACCGGAATTTTCCAGCAGCTCCTGGCGCGCATTCTCCAGGCCCCGGAAACTCTGCGCCTGCAGTGCGACACAATCGAGTTCGCGACCGGACAGAGGTTGCCGGCACGATACACGACGCGGGAGCTGATCCGGCTCGAAGTGGAAATGGCACGGCGATCACTCTGGCTGTCCGAGCGGGAAACGCATGCTGTTTCCAAGACGGTGCTGGAGGCGACCTTCGCGCGCCATGCCCGTCTATCGGATGAGCAGCGATCGGCGATCGAGCACGTCGCCGGTTCTGCCTGCATAGCAGCGGTCGTTGGACGTGCTGGCGCTGGCAAGACCACGATGATGAAGGCTGCCCGCGAAGCCTGGGAACTTGCTGGTTATCGCGTCGTCGGTGGAGCGCTTGCCGGCAAGGCGGCAGAGGGTCTGGAAAAAGAAGCAGGGATCCAGAGCCGCACGCTGGCATCCTGGGAGCTGTGCTGGAGGAAGGACCGCGACACGCTCGATGCCAGGACAGTATTTGTCATGGACGAGGCCGGCATGGTCGCGTCCAGGCAGATGGTCGGGTTTGTCGAGGCCGTGGTCAGGTCGGGTGCCAAGCTTGTGCTTGTTGGCGACCCCGAGCAGCTTCAGCCGATCGAAGCGGGCGCTGCGTTTCGCGCCATCTCCGATCGAATTGGCTATGCCGAACTGGAAACCATCTATCGCCAGCGAGAAGACTGGATGCGCAAAGCCTCGCTCGATCTGGCGCATGGCCGCGTTAGCGAAGCGCTCGCTGCCTATCGTTCCGAGGGCAGGGTGCTTGGGGCGGAGCTGAAGGCTCAGGCTGTCGAACACCTGGTTGCCGACTGGAACCGTGATTACGATCCGAAGAAATCCATGTTGATGCTGGCGCACCTGCGCCGCGACGTGCGCATGCTCAATGTCTTGGCGCGTGAAAAGCTTGTCGAGCGCGGCATTCTCAGTGAAGGCCATGCGTTCAAGACGGCAGATGGTATCCGCCATTTCGATACCGGCGACCAGATCATCCTCCTCAAAAACGAGGGTTCGCTTGGCGTCAAGAATGGCATGATCGGCCTTGTCGTCGAGGCCGCGCCGAACCGGATATCCGTCGTGGTGGGCGAGGGCGATCAGCGGCGTCAGGTGTTGGTCGAGCAGCGCTTCTACAACAATCTCGATCACGGCTATGCCACGACGATCCATAAGAGCCAGGGTGCGACGGTCGACCGGGTGAAGGTGCTGGCCAGCCTCTCGCTCGATCGTCATCTCATCTATGTCGCGATGACCCGCCACCGCGAGGATCTGGCAGTCTATTATGGCAGCCGTTCCTTCGCGAAAGCCGGTGGTCTGACGAAAATCCTGTCGCGCAGGAATGCCAAGGAGACCACGCTCGACTACGAGCGCGGCAGTCTCTATCGCCCAGCGCTCGCCTTTGCCGAAAACCGCGGCCTGCACATCGTTCAGGTCGCCCGGACCTTGTTGCGCGACCGGCTCGACTGGACGCTGCAGCAGAAGTCGAAGCTTGCCGATCTGGCGACCCGCCTGCGAACAGTCGGCGAACGGCTTGGCCTGCTGCAAACCCTGAAAACTCAAACGACCAAGGAGACCCGCCCGATGGTGTCTGGCGTAACACTGTTTCCGGTACCACTGAGCGATGCCGTCGATCGGAAGGTAGCGGATGATCCCGCTGTGAGACACCAATGGGAGGAGGTCTCGACCCGCTTCCGCTGCGTGTTTGCTGATCCCGAGACCGCCTTCCGCGCAATGGACTTCGATGCGGTCCTCGCCGACAAACAGGTGGCAGCGCAGACGCTCGACAAACTTGTTCTTGAGCCTGCGTCAGTCGGCCCGCTTAGGGGAAAGACCGGTATTCTCGCCAGTAAGTTTGACCGCGAAGACCGTCGGGTTGCGGAACTCAACGTGCCAGCGCTGAAGCGGGAGATCGAAACCTACCTTCGGATCCGTGAGGTTGCCCTCCAGCGGATCGGAGGTGAGGAGAAGATGATGCGCCAACGCGTGTCGATCGATATACCGGCTCTGTCGCCGGCGGCGCAGACCGTGCTGGAACGGGTGCGCGACGCGATCGATCGCAATGATCTTCCCACTGCTGCGGCATACGCATTGAGCAACCGCGAAACCAAGGCCGAGATCGACGGTTTCGGCAAGGCGGTGACCGAGCGGTTCGGCGAGCGCACGCTTCTGACCAACACGGCACGCGAACCACATGGCCAGCTGTTCGACGAGCTTTCCGAGGGGCTGGCACCTCGAGAGAAGGGGCGGCTGAAAGAAGCGTGGCCGGTCATGCGGACCGCTCAGCAGCTATCGGCCCATGAGCGCACCGTTGCAACGCTGAAGCAGGTAGAGGACCTGAAGCTCGCCCAGCGTCAGACGCCGGTGATCAAGCAGTGAACGGGCGAGGGGGAATTGTGTTCGCCGCGGTGAGCGTGAGCGTCATGGTGGCTCTTGCCGGGACCGGGTTTATCGACGGCATCAGGCTGAACCTGACGCCGAGCGAGCCACTCGGAATCTGGCGTATCGAGCCTCTAAGCCGAGACCCCGTCGTTGGGGATCTTGTGTTCATCTGCCCTCCGCCCAGGCCGCAACTCGAAGAGGCATGGAAGCGCGGCTATCTCCGCCGCGGACTGTGTGCCGGCGGTTTTGCGCCCCTCATCAAGACCATTGCAGCACTCCCCGGCCAGCACATCGAGATCGGCAACACCGTCGCGATCGACGGCGCTGTTCTCAACGCTTCTCTCGTCCGCGCGAGCGACGGGCAGGGCCGTCCGATCATCCCCTATTCCGGGGGCATCGTGCCGCCGGGTCACGTGTTTCTCCACTCATCCTCTGCGAGCTCCTATGATTCCCGATATTTTGGACCGGTCCCCGACAGCGGCCTCCTCGGACTTGCCGAGCCGATCCTCACCTTCGACCCCTGACCGCTTGCACGGACCGATCCTGATCGGTCTTTCGATTGCGGTGGGCGCCATCGCCTGGAGCGTTAACATGATAACCCTTCCGGTCGCCATGTTCTTCCCGTTGCTATGGGCGAAATCGCCATCACGCGTGGTCGCGGCTGCCGTCTCGGCAGGCTATTTCCTCGCCGCATCCCTGGGCTTGCCGCAGGGTGTCGGAAACTTCTACGCCGCCGATCTCTGGCCGGGCATCCTGCTTTGGGCGATGGCGTCGGTAGGCTTTACCCTCGTGCATGCCATCCTCTGGACAAGGCAACCGGGAAGGGTGCGAGCGGCGCGGTATATCGTTGCTATGATGCTGATGGCTCTGCCGCCCTTCGGGATCACCGGTTGGGCGCATCCGCTGACGGCCGCCGGCATCCTATTTCCAGGATGGGGACGGTTTGGCCTCGGCGCGACCGCGATCCTGTTGGTCATCATATCAGGTCGACGGTGGCAAATCGCTGTCGCAGTGCTGTTGGGACTATACGCCTGGTCCGCCACGGACCGGACGCAGCCAAAGGTACCAGACAGCTGGAAAGGGGTCGACCTTGAGATCGGGCAAAATCTCGGTCGCGACGGCTCGCTCAGCTATCATCGTGATCTGATCGCAGCGGTTAGAGCAAAGGCCGGAGACGCTCGTTTCGTCGTTCTGCCGGAGAGCGCGCTGGGGTTCTGGACGCCGACCGTGGCGCGTCTCTGGCAAGATGGCTTACGGGGCACCAGAGTTACGGTGATCGCGGGCGCGGCGGTCATCGATGATACAGGCTACGACAATGTCATGGTTGCCATCTCAGCCGCCAAAGCCCTTGTTCTCTACCGGGAGCGCATGCCGGTCCCTGTTTCAATGTGGCAGCCGTGGCGGGCCTGGATGGGGCAGGGCGGCGGCGCGCGCGCTCACTTTTTTGCCAATCCGGTGGTCGAGGTTGCGGGCATCAAGATCGCTCCGTTGATCTGCTACGAGCAGCTCATCCTCTGGCCGATCCTGCAGTCGATGCTTCACGATACAGACATCATTGTGGCGAGTGGAAATGGTTGGTGGACATCTGGCACGTCGATCATCGCCATCCAGCGGGCGAGCGCCGGCGCATGGTCACGGCTCTTCGGCGTGCCGATCGTCACGGCCTTCAATCAAAACCCAAAGGAATGACCAGATGATCGATGCAGCCCTAATCCAACAATGCGGCGACAAGGCTCTGAAGCCTGAGATCGCCGAGATGTTCATCGAGCGGGCGGGGTCGCAGGATCCGCTTGCCGTAACGGTACGCTCCGGAACCCGTATTGTGTTGGTGCCGAAACCCACGACGCCGGACGAGACCTTGGCACTGATACGTGACAACCTCGGCCGCAATACCGTGCGTGTTGGCATCACGCAATATCCCGCGGGGCTTGGTATCATCGAGGCCGGGCAACTGAAGCCCGATCTTATCGACGCATGTGAGAACATCCGTCTTGGTACCGCGCTGTTCGGCAAGGTCTTTCGGATAGTCACCAAGTGGTATGGAAACCCGACAGCGAAAGAAGTTCTGCCGCTGGTCCTCGACGATGCGATCATCGCCTGGAAGACAGGTTACTTCGAAGGAGTTGCCGTGTTTGGGGCCGCTGATCCAGGTGATGAAAAGCGGCCCAAATCGGCGGACGCCGATAATGTCGACGCGCGGGTTTCCGAAGGGCCAGTCCGAAACGAGACCACGTCAGTCGGGGGCAGGGCTTCAGGCGACCCCAACACAGCAAGCATCCGAATCGATTTGTCGGGCGTCGGTTCCCACAAGGAATAGAAGCTTCGCGGCCAGAGCTAAGCGCTAGGGAGATCGGAGTAAGCAACTCTATTTGCGCCGCCTCTGGCATCCTTTCGCATTGACCCTTATAGTGAAAGAGTCGCAGTACGCACTGCGTTGGGGCTTAGAATCCCCTGATGAACGGTTGGTTCCGACCGGAATGGTGCCAAGAACCCTCTGACCTTATTGGCCGGGGGCCTGTGACGTATGTCCAGGCGCCTCGGTGCTAAAGGTCTCAGGGCCGATTCATCTCGGATTCTAACCCCCGGCTAGAGTTCACAGGGTTCGTTGTCAGCGGGGGCGTACCGCAGACCAACGTCTACCGAGGCGGGATCAGGCATGTTACCGGAAAATCAAAATGTAACTGACACATGCGAGCTTCGGCCTGTGATTGGGCTTACGCGCGGACTTCCCGCAACGGACCTTGAAACGTTAACGGTCAACGCCATTCGGACACATAGGCAGCTCGTTGGAGACGCCGATAAGTTGTTCCAGTTCTTGCCCGACGAGTACAAGACAGGGGCGGTCGTCGGCGGCGCACAGCATCTCGAGTACATCGAGGCCATGATCACAATGCATGCGCAGATGCACGCGGTTACCACGCTTCTCGACATTCTCGGCTTTGTCCCGAACGTTCAAGTAAACTAGATCCGCAGCTCTCAAATGAGTTTTGCGCGGATTGCCAGTGCAACCAAGTGGGACATCGTGTGAATATCGAGGCGTTTTTTTGTCTCGTAAAGCTTGCTTTTGACCGAGTTGTATTTGACTCCTTCCAGCTCGGCCGCTTCTTCCATGGTTTTGCCGACAGCGATCCATTTTAGATACGCCGCTTCCTTTGCATCGAGCCATGCGGGGTGCTGAATGCTGGGTGTGAGCGGCAGAAGGGACATTCGGGCATGAAGTTGTCCCACCGCGGCGGCGGCGGCGATACAGTCAATATCGCGATCAAGGTCGAGCGATGTCTTTTCCGAGGCTAAAGTGAACATGGATATCGACCCATTGGCCGCTTTTACCGGGATGGTGATGCCGGAGCGGATACCGAAGTCGGCGGCGTGTGCGTAGAACGATTGCTCGGCTTTAGAAAGTCGATAGCTGTTGTGCTCGTTGCTCCAGGCAAAGGCGTGCTTCAGAGTCTTGGCGCGTTTGATGACGGGATCTAGGGTGGCGAATTTGCGCTTGAAATAGATAGACCGCCATTCCGGATGATAGTTTGAGACTGCTAGTATTTGGCCGGGCTGGATGAAGAGGTAAGCATAGCCTCCAAATCCAGCCTCGCCGGCCAATTGGCCAAGGGCTTGTTTGATTGTGTTCTCATCGCCTTGCAGTGCGGTGAGATCGGTTAGTTTGTCCAACAATTGCTGCATAACTTCCTCCGTCTTGTTGATTGGGTCGAACGAGTCGACTGTAATACCAGCATAAACTTGACCTAAAATTGCATAAGGTATAAACTGGAACTCGAACAGAGGGTGAAACCTGCAACCGAAGCGCGAAACCCAAGTATAAGGGGGTTCGCATGAAAATAACTCGGTTCATAGACCGGAAGCTTATGCTTTTGGTGCTTGGGCCTGTCGTCAGACATGTCGCAAACGCACTTTCGCTGTACTTGACAGCGCAAGGCCTTAGCACCGGAATGGTGAATCAAGTCGAAGCGGCGTTGATCGCGGGGGTGACCCTCGTGGTCAATGTCTGGTTCGAGCTTCGTGACCAAAACAAAGTCGCTGGCAAAGCTGTTGCTGCCGCTCTCGAGGCTCCAATCTACGTGCCCGCTACAGAGTTTGGCTTTGCGCCGATCTCGGATCCATGGCGCAATGTTCCCCTCGACAGCACGGCCTATTTTGATCCGGCCCGCTACCGTTTTGAACGGGAAAGCGGCTGATGACGCTCCAAGAGGTACTTCTCGAAAGCTACTATTCCGGCAATGTTTATCAGGGCTGGATCGGCGCGGCCATTGGCGCGGCCGGGTCCATCATCGGCGGTCTCTTCGGTTCTAAGAAAAAGAAAGAAGAGACGATTACCGATCAGACGACAACGTCTGAAAGCTCGGTCGATTATCAGGCCATGGCGGACAAAGCGGCGGCGGCGGGGTTTAACCCCCTGACCGCTATCCGCAATGGCGGCACTGGTGGGTTCGTAACCACGCAAACCCGCACGCAGGGCAAAAACGTCACCACGACGTCTGGTGGCGGCGCAAGCATCGGCGCCGGTATCGCTGATGCTGGTGCCCAAATCGCTCCGCTTTTCGGGTCGATGTCTGCCGCACGCGCTGACCCTATCAAGGTCAAAAACAAAACGACGGGCGCTATTTCGCCCCTCGTCTCGCAACAGCTTCGCGGCTCTACGCTGCGAGCTGGCAGCGTGGTTGTCGCACCGCGTCAAACCACGCGTACCTCTCCCGTCACGCGGTCTAATCCCGCTACTAAGACGAGGCTTGCCTCGTATCTTGAAGACGGGAAACTCACCAACACGGATGTCGGTAAACAGACCTCGTGGTGGGAAAGCGATCCCGGTCGCGTCGATGGCGCGCAATACGAAGATGCCTACGGCGAATTCGTAGGCGGTGTCCTCGGTGTGATCCCTGCCCTGCAGGACGTTTGGTATAATTCCAAACGTGCCTATGGCGCTGCCGACAATTACGTCGATCGCAAAGTGCAAGCTGCAAACTATCGCGTCATGTCGCGTCGTCCGGTTGTGAATAACCGGTCTGCGCCCGATGGCTGGCACAGGTTTGGTAACTAACCAAGAAAGAGGCCCGCCAGCAGAAGTAGGACGGCGCAACCGACTGTTACGAGGAAAATAAAGGCGGCGACGTTCTTAGCAAGCCGGATCAAAGGAGCCTCCAATGAGTGAAAAACCGAAAGTCAAGTGCTCCGGCTGTGAGGCCCGGGCACAAAAGCTGAAAGAAACATCAATCCGCGTGTGGCGCAAGGCCCAAAGCGCGGTTAAGTGGAAAAGGACACGCTAATGCAAACCACCCACAAGCAAATCCGCGATATTGCTCGGACCAATACGACGCCGCTCCAGCTGCCGCGCTCGACGCGTGAAGTGCCTATCATGGCTGGTACGTCGGTGCCTGCGGGCAAGATGACGCCCGTCACGGCATTTCCTTTGTTGCGTGAAGACGCTCTCAAAACCTCGACCATTTATTGTAAGGTCGATTTGATGGAAGCCGTTGAAGCTGTCCGCAACCCTATTCGGGTACGTTTCATGGCTTACTTCGTGCCGTTCCTTGCCTTCTCGAAGTTCGACGGCGGCCGGGACGAGTTCGACCGGTCTTATATGAAGACGGCGGGTGCCAACGGGCAGCCCGTCACGCCGTTCTTCGAAACCGTCAATGCCGGTGCTGTCGGGTCTATCCCGATCCACAAATACCTGGGTCTTCATGCGCCCGCGAATGCGAACGTCAATGATGCCTATATCAGGGCCTATAACCTGATTTGGAATTTCCGCGCTCGCAATCGGTCGCAGACCTTGTTCAATGCCAAGAAACGGCTTGAAACCGCCACTTCTCTCGCCCCGGCCTTCTGGAACCATGAACAGTTCAAGTACATTGTTCCCGACTGGGACGATGTCGCTATGGAGGGCGCGGTAGACCTGACGTTCACCACGGGCAACATACCGCTCCGTGGAACGCTTGCGCAACGCTACGTGCCTGTCGCAGGTGACGGGGCCACTACCCTGCAAGTCAGCGGCACTAATGGCTTGTCCAATCGTAGTCTTATTACCGCGTCTACCACTGGCGTTGATTACGCGGGCGCGCGCCTTGGTGCGGATATCAATAACCTTCAAGGCCTTCGTGCCGATCTTCAAAACGCGTATGCGGATCTAGGGTCGGCCGGCATTAAGTTTTCGCTCGCGAACATTGAGCTTGCAAAGAAAGCGCAATGGTACGCGGATGCGAAAGCGCGGTTCGAAGGTCTCGTGCAGGGTGAATTGCCCGACAACGTCACGATTGATCTTCTGATGCAAGGCATCAATGTTCCAGACAAGATGTGGCAACAGCCTATTCTTGTCGCTGACAAGACGGAAGTCGCGAACCTTGACAAACGCTGGGCAACTGATGGTGCTAACCTATCCAGCGCCGTCGTCAATGGTGAGGCAATGACGGTTATGAACCTCGTCATGCCACGTTGCCCGACTGGCGGTATTATGATGGTGGTCGCTGAAATTCTGCCCGATCAGATTTTCGAGCGTATGCAGGACCCGCTCCTGTTTACGACGGATGTCGCAACGCTTCCTCGCGCCGACAGGGATGATCAAGATCCGCAGAAAGTGCAGCGTATTTCCAGCGGCGCGCTGGATACCAGTCATACTGCCTTCAATGGCCTGTTCGGCTATGCCCCTCTCAATTGGCCGTGGCAAGCGTCCTACACGCGCCTCGGCGGGAAGTATTTCCGCTCCGCGCCGTCCGCGACGTTCAATCAAGACCGTGCGCAGTTCTGGACGGTCGAGCAAGTCGACGTCCAATACAATGCGGACTTCATGATCTCTGAGAACATGAACCAATTGCCGTTTCAGCTTCTCAATGCTGACGTTGGCGAAGCCCAAATCATGGGGTCCGCCATCATCGAAGGCAATACGATCTTCGGTGAGCGGCTGCTCGAAAACGACAACGCATACGCGGAAGTGCTGGCAAATGTTGACCAGTCCCGCATCATTAAGGGCGTCTAACATGCAAAAGCTCAATGCAATTCAGGCCTACAAGCTCATCGGTGAAGGCGAGAGCGTGTCATTCACGGCGGAGGAATATCTTAACGACCAGCCCCGCACGATCAAGATGTCTCTTAACTGCGACAGCGATGTGTCCTTGTACGTTACTAACATGGAAGAACAATACGACCCGGGGACCGGCGAATGGGCCTCTGACACTCGGCTTCTCGCCTTTATCAAGGCGGGTTCTGAACAACTCGATTTCGCTTACCAGGGCAATTTCCTTTTGACGCCCTCGGGCGGCGATATCTGGCTTCATACCTACGATGCGGGCAACTTCGTGGTCGAAAAGGCCGATCACGAAAACTACGCTCGCGTCTTCGAACGTGAGGAAGAGGACCCCGTTCTTGCGGCGATCAAGTATCAGGCGCTCCAGAACAAGCGCCTGCTAGATGCCCAGATGGCGCAAGATCGCGCCGAACGCATGGCCATGTTGGCCGAAATGCAAGCTCTGAGGGAAGCCGCGAATGTCACTGCGCCTGCACCTGCTCCAGCTCCAGCTCCAGCGGTCGCTCCAGCCGGGGTCGCCCCCGTGGGCGCACCAGCTCCTGCTCCGGCAATTGAACCAGCTGCAAGCGCAAATGGCGGGGAACCCAATGCCAACGCCGGAGCCTGACCGCTGGTCGGCGGATAGCCGGTATCAATCCGCGCTCAACGCCATGCGCAATCCCGGCTTCCTCAAGACGCCGAAATACCAAGAGCAACAAAAGCGCGCCCTCACTGAGGGCGCGCACCCCCACATTGTCGAGCTTGCCCGCAAGTCCGTCAAACGCTTCCACGGCATGGGTATTCCCATTTTCCCGCACTGCATCGTCAGGACGGAGGAACAGCAACAGGCGGCGTTCGACTCCAAAGTGTCATGGGACAGCCCCGCCGACGGCCTCTGGCCGCACAGATTCGGCGCTGTCGATCTGATCCACGGCACTATGGGCTGGATGGATAAGCCCTACATTGCCCAGGCATGGCCCATCATCGGCCACGTCGTCAAAGAGGTGGCTCTCTCGATGTCCATTAAGATCGTGTGGGGAGGGGACTTCTCCCCCGCCAAATACGATCCTGCTCACTTCGAACTGGCCAACTGGAAACAGATTGCCAGAACGGGCGACAAATACTGGACGCCAAAGTATCAGGCTTTAGCCTGATCAAAGGGGGCGCTAACGCGCGCCCCCGCACCCCCTCAACAGCGGACGGGAAAACGCCGGTGCTAAACCGACGACGGTAAACCCGCGTCAAAACGGCCCCTCCCGCCCTCATAAGCAAAGCAACGTCGCAACAATTGCGACGGGCAAAAGCGCGCGCCTACGTATCACCCTCATGTGTACGTAGGCGCGCGCCTCATACTCCCTTGTCTCAATGTGCATTTACTGACACCGGCTCGAAAGGAACAAAAAATGTGTCTCGAAAGAGGTCACTTGCGTGACGGAACCGAGTTCCGGTGTCGAAAATGCTGGCAATGCACGGAAGCCCGCGTAGACGGATGGGTCGGACGCTGCATTGCCGAGAGTAGGACAAGCGTCAAGTCGGTGTTTCTAACCCTGACCTATGGACGCGATGAAGAGGGCAACGAAAGTCACACCCGCTCATCGATCTTGACCTACTCGGATTGCCAGAAATATTTCAAACAGCTCCGCAAGCGCGGGCTAAAATTCCGCTACCTCATAGTGGGAGAAATAGGCTCCAAAAAGGGCCGCACTCACTGGCATATCCTGCTCTTCTTTCAGGAAGAGCTACCAGACGGATTCTGGGATTACGGCCAAAATTCATGGCACCGCGCAAAGCGCAAAAAGCGCGAAGCGGTTTGGGTCCCTCTCGTCTGGAACAAACGCTTCAACGAACCATGCTGGCCGCACGGCTTTAGCCAGTGGGATCAACTCCACTACGGCCATGAAAAAGGCGGCGTACGCTACGCCTGTAAATACATCAACAAAGATGTTGATGACGTTGAAGCACAATCCAAGCTTTGCATGTCAAAGCGCCCGCCGATAGGCGCTATATACTTCGATCAGCTTTCTATGAAGCTGGTAGATGAGGGCGTTAGCCCGCAAGACGCCTATTATACGTTCCCCAATCAAGCGAAGCGAAAAAACGGAACTGTCATCCGGTTCCAACTCGCAAACAAGTCCTCGGACCTGTTCTGCGAAAACTACATTCTAAACTGGCGCGGCCTGCCGAAACCTTGGGGTAGGCACGGTCCGCCTGCTATCGATCATGGTAGGCCGTGGCACTATCCCGATAGTGAATATGTGCAAGAGTTTGAAGACCGCATGAATAGCGACGAATTCGTCGCGGATCCTGAATTCCTCGAATGGTACAATGAGAGAAGAGGCAAATGGCTAAGCGTAGAAAAACAAGTGACAAAGCCCAAATCGGCCTATCTAATGCAAACAGAGTGGCTCCAAGCCCGATCGAACAAGGCAATCGTTCACTACGGTCACGTAGTCAATCCGCTGTTCGTCCTGTGGATAAGCCCCTTCTCAAAAGGGCTGGGCCGATACAAAAAAGCGAAAGCCAAAAACCAAAGCGGCCAAGCCGTCTGGCTGCGCTCAATCTGTTGAGCGATGCCGCTGAAAACAGAGCCTACAGGCGACAAATCTATGACGAGGGCCATTCGATGGCCCACGAAAGGGCCTCTCAAATCATCACACAAAACATTCCCGACGCAGCGCGGGTCGGAACCTTCCGCGTAAGCGTACCGCTAATAAGGGTTGATCCGATAAGGAACAATCCCTCCAGAAACAAAAGGGGGGTGGTAGATGAGGGGGTCTCCCCCTCCTCTTGGGGTTCGCTAGGGGCAAAGCCCCTACCGGCGCGCGAAGCGCGCCCTCTACCCCAAGCGAAGCGCGGGGTGACTGACAAAGTCAGTCCAAGCACGTCTGCCAAGCACGAAAGTTCAACCCCGTTGCGCGACGGCCCCACGTGCAAACCCAGACCGCAACCTACAGCGGGCATGGGAACCTCACGCGAATTTATTCCGTGGTGTGATGTAAAAAAACGCTGAACGGCGCTTGCCAAAAAGCGCAAATCAGTTCAGCAAGATAACAGGGGTCGCTAAAAAGCGGCCCCACAAACGCAACTCGCGTTAAAGGTGTAGTGTCACCGTCTGTTCCCGGTTTGTGCGGCTAGGATCGCATAAGGTATATTATGGAACCTATTGAAGTTACCGACCTACAGAGAAATTTCGTCGTTAATCTGCCCGACCGTTACATGGATACGGCTTCATCACTGTCATCAGAAGATTTGACGCGCGGGCCCCGTCAGACGCTTGAGCGACGACCTTGGTGTTCCACTGCACGGATGTTCCCAGCTGCCGCGGCGCTGAGGTTAGCCGCTCAAAAGTATGCGGGTCCGCCTCATTTCAAGCGGCATTTGAGTGCATCGGGCGGACTGAGATAAAATCTGGTGCCTCGAGTGCAGAAACATTCCCGGCGACAAAACACCGTTCCATCCGGCCCCCATTTCGAAAGGAAAATCAAGCAACGCGATGTAACCGTGCTGCTCTAGGGAGCCTTTCGCCCCTTGCGTTGTTGTTCGAATGGGCTATACAAAATAGGAACCTATACAGATAGATAGGATATAATGCAAGTGGACGAGCATCGACCCAGATGGAACCTACGCGATCGGCCGGGCTATCTCGTCGTGCGGCTAGCGCGGCTGATGTCACGCTATGCGGAAGAGCGCATCCACCCTTTGGGCACAGGACTGGCTGGATACCCAGTGATCAATGCACTTACCGAGTGCGGCGAGATGACACAAAAACAATTGACTGAACATCTTGGGGTGGAGCAATCCAGCACTGCGCAACTTCTAAGCCGGCTCGAGCGCGACGGATTTGTAACGCGTCGAAAGGACCCAGACGATGGTAGGAGCAGCTTCATTCGCCTTACCGAGAAAGCGGCAGATGCATTGCCGGCTATCTCTGACATTATGGATAGTGGAAATGACTTGGCTGTAGAGGGGTTCAGCCGTCAGGAGGTTGAACAAGTCATCGCTTTATTGAAGCGTATGCTGGCCAATTTTGAGCCGCATCAATAGAAAGTAAAACATGCGAGCCAAACTCGGTCATTGACACGAAGTCGCTTGCGCCCATTCGTTGCCCTCGCTCACGTCAACCTTGGTATTCGCCAGTGAATATGATGTCCTGGTCAATGAGAACATTGAACTTGTAGCCCGGCCGAATTTCAAGGGTCGGTTGAACGTCCATGTTCCGCTGTATAGTCCGGTCGGCAATGCGCCCGAATGTCTCTGCGAAATTCCGCCGCACCGCATCGGAGGCCTTATCCTGGGTGGCAAGCGTCGAGCTTTGTGGAATGGCCATGTCGATGCCAGTTCCGATTAAGGCAACCAGCACCGCCGAGCCGAACGTTTTCAAATAATGGTTGTTCACCTTGTCGCTGAAACCGCCATATCCTTGCGCGTCCGTCCCCGACATGCCGCCGATTTGCAACGTCGAGCCATTCGGGAAGATGATGTCGGTCCAGACAACGAGCACACGCTTCTGTCCGAATGACACTTTGCTATCGTAACGACCGAACAGCTTCGTTCCTTGCGGAATGAGCAGACGATGCCCTGTCGCGCTGTCGTAGACGCTCTGGCTTACCTGGGCGGTGATCCTGCCCGGTAGATCGGAATTGATGCCCGTGATCAGCGTCGCCGGTATGACCGATCCTCGCTTGAGCTCGAATGGCGATTGTTGAGACACGACACGGTTCGGCAGGTAGCCAAGCTCTTTCAGGTCGGCGTTGAAGAAGTCCTCCTTGGCGCCTTGCGCATTGGGGTCTGCGTTTTGACCACCGAGCCCGGCGCGGAGCGCGGCTGCATAGAGATCGGGCGCTCGTCCAGTGTTTGTCGGAACTGTCGCGGCTCTTGCTGCCGCGTCCGCACGCGCGTCATTCGTCTCCGTACGCGCCTCCAGCTTGCCGTGATCGATCGCAAGCGGTGCATCATAGGCAGCGTTGTTCGCCTGCAGGCGGGCCATCCGCTGGCGCTGCCGCTCCCGCAGGACTTGCTCCTGTTGTTCCCGCTGAAGACGGGCCCGCCAGATGGCTTCCGCTTCGAGGTCCTGACCGCGCTGCTGCACCTCGCTTTGGCCTGGCTGTGGTGTGAAGGGATTGCTGGCTTTTTCGTCGACTTGTTTCGTCTCGACGGGCGTCGGCTGGAAGATTGTCTGCTGTTGTGGCTCGCCGATAATTCCGTCGGTGACGCCGCGTTTGATCTGGTCGGCGAACGTCGAAGCGGGGTTGCCCGAACTCGTCTCCGGGCCATTGTCCTTGCTGAAATACAGCCCGCGCGAGGCGAGCCCATAAAAGATGATGCCCAGAAACGCGACCGCAAGAACGACAATGACGATGATCGGCAGACGGTTGATCCGCCGGATAGTGGATGGGGCCCGGCTATTTTGCGCGCCGCCGAGATTGAGAGATTGCACCATATGATCCTCCCTCACCCGCGCCGCATGAGCGACAAGGCGCTCGCTGGCGTCGCACCGTTCGCCGTCACCGTATATGCGCGGCCGAGTTCGACGCGATTTGTCGATAGACGGGCCAGCACCTGACCATCGACGTCTAAGATCACATAGGCGAGCTGGATGACCGTCGCGCTGCTATCTGTCTTCTGGTCGGTGACGACGGCATAGCCCCATCCCTTCAACGCCGCCTCCAGCGCCTGGCCGAAGAGCGAGGCATCAGTCTTCAGCACAACGGTCGCTTTTCCCGGCCCGACCTGTTCGGCAAGGCGGCTCACCATATCGCCGGCAATTGCGCTGGCTGCGGGACCGGAGATTTCCGGCGGCGCGGTGCTGGAAACGAGCCCTTCTGTTCCGGTCGACTGGCATCCGGAAAGAAGGGCGGCTATGGCGTAGGCTGCGGCAAAGTTGCGGAGGGGGTGCAAGGCGCGCGAATGGGAGAGAGGGATGTTCATTACCGCCCTCCCCTTCTGATCGCGATCTTCTCCTGTTTCCAGCCGACGCCGGAGACGAGCACCGCGCGATCGACATGGTAATCGACGACCATCATGTCGCCCTTCATCCGGTAATTGACGATCCTGTTCTGCCCGCCAGATGTGACGAACAGAACGGGCGCATCCTGGCCGGAGATCGAGCGTGGAAACTGGATGTAGGTCTTGAGCCCATCGGAATAGACCCGCGTCGGCCGCCAGCCGGCGTTGCCCGAGACCGAATAGGAAAAATTCAATTGTTCGGCCGGGACGCCGGCACCCGGGATGGTGCTCGCTTCCAGCCGCGCATTGACGTCGGCGAGTTTCGCCGAAACATCCTCCGGATATTCAAAGCCGACACGTGCCATATACTGGCTCGGATGCGACTTGAGCTGGATGTGATAGGTGCGACGTGACGTTGTCACCACCATCGAGGTCACGAGACCAGGCTCCGACGGTTTGATGATCAAGTGGATGGCCTGTCCGCCGGCAGCACCCGAAGTCGCGGGCTCTACCTTCCAGCGCACCGTGTCGCCAACCAGTACGTCGCGGACCACCTCGCCGCCTTGCAATTCAATGTCGCAAACCTGCAGCGGCGAGCAGACGACGGAGGGCTGCACCTCGCCGTAGAGAAAGATCACCTTGCCGTCAGGGCCTTTGGTGACGAGACCGCGCGAGCCGCGCCACTGGGTGGAGATACCCATGCCCTTTGCTTCGTTGGCTGTGACGCCATCGGCAGCATATGCGTGCAGAGGAGCGACCACTGAAGACGCCAACATTGCCGAGGCGAAAACGCTCGTCAGGGTGGCCGGTGTTCTTGTGTGCGGAATAATCATTTTGGGGCCATGCCTTTCAAAGCTGTGCGGACCAGTCGAAGTCGCGGAGATAGAGACCGATGGGGTTCAAGCGAATGACACCCTCGTCGTGCGGCGGCGTCAGGGTTACGGAGGCGATACCGCGGAAACGGCGGACGGCGGTTTCCTTGCCGCGCCGGTCACGCTCGAATTCGGTCCAGTCCAACTGGTAGCTCTGGTTTGACAGCGCGACGATATTGTTGACCTCGATGGCCACCGTCGAGTTCTTCGCTTTCTCGAAGGGTGAGTTCGAGCGAAACCAGGCATTGACCTTCTCGGTCGCCGGATCGGCTGTCCTCAGCAGCCCATAGGTTCGGTCGATATACTGCTTCTGCACGACCGCATCCGGCGTCACACTCCGAAAATTCGAGACGAAGCTGCCAAGGGTGGCACGTACCACACGCGGATCGGCGTATTCGATCTGTTGGGGAAATCCGGCGTTGACGGCCGTGCCCAGCTTGTCGACCTCGACGATATAGGGAACGAGCTTGACCTGCGTGCTTTGGTAAAGCGCATAGCCAAAGCCAATCACGGCCATGGTCATGCCGGCTATGCCGACGATGCGCCATGCGGCGGCGGATCTGACGTAGGAGCCATAGCGCTCGTTCCATTCGTTGCGGGCGGCGATATAGGGATTGGCAAGATCGGGATGATCAAGCGGATTGTGTCCGGCCATGGCTGATCGGCCTCCAGTTATTTGGTCTCGTTGATCGGCGGGGGTGGAGGAGGTCCGGGGCGGCTGGCCTGCTGGTCGAGTTTGGCATTGGCAAGCCCGAGCAGAGAACCGGCGTATGCCCCGGGCGAACCGATTGCTTTGTCTTTCGCGGCCGAACTGAGCGCACCTGCCGCCCCGCCGATCCCAGCTTCCATGCCGCGCATCGCGGCACTACCGAGCGACGCTCCCCCTGCCCTTGCCGCGCCTGCTGCCTGAAAACCTCTGCTGGCTGCTGCCGTGGCCAAAAAGCCGGCGCCCGCCGCAACCGAAGCGGCCTGCCCGCCGTGGCGGATCGCTTCCATGCCCCCGGATACTGAGGCGCCCTGGACGACACCCTGCAGGATCGGCGGCACATACATCGCGATGACGAAGACCACGACCGATATGCCCGCGATCGCTAGCGTCGTGATGAACTGCTCTGAAGTAGCTGTCGGTGCCTCGGCGAGGCCCAGCAGGATGTCGGAGCCGATCTTGGCAATCATCACCAGCGCCATCAGCTTCATGCCGACAGAGAAGGCATAGACCAGATATTTGATGGCGAAATCCTTGGTATAGGACGTTCCACCCAATCCGAGCATGATCATTCCTGCCAGAAGTCCGACATACATTTCCACCATGACCGAGACGAAGATAGCAGCAACGAGCGAGAAGCAGACGACGACCACGACCATGGCGAAGACAGCGGCGATCGCCAGGGCGTTATCCTCAAAGAGGCCAAACTTCGCTTGCTCGGACATCTTTGTTGCGACACGAATGCCGGCGTCGAAAATGTTGGCGGGCGAGGCCGAACCATCGCCTGCGCCTATCTGGTAGAGGCTATCGATGACCGCCTTGGCGAAGGCCGGCCCGTGATCGAGGATGAAAGCAAAGAGCCCGATGAACATGATGCGCTTCACCAGCTCTGCAAACCAGCTGTCGAGCGATGCGGCGTTAATTGCCAGCCACACGGCGGCGATGCCGACCTCGATGCCCGCAAGAATCCAGAACAACGACCGCGCCGCATTCATGACCGTCGTCTCCCAGCCCTTGGCGGCGGCGGCGACGGAGGTCTCCAGTGTGGTGAGCACCTGTCCTTGCTGCGCCAGAGCAGGTGTGCTCGCGATCAGGAAAAGTCCGATCGCGGTGAAGGCGAGTTCGAGGAGCCGGTAGGGTCGAACAATCAGCATGTCGGCTTCACCTCCTGACCACTGCGAATGTCGTGCCCGGTGTCGCCACCGAAGAACCTTTCCCGGTGAGCGCGGCGATCTGCGTCGGATGCAGCTTGCAGAGACGCTTCGCCCGCTCCGGAAAGGCGTGCCGCAGGCGGCTGGACGATCCACCTAACGACGCCGATACCGGACGCGATGATCCCCACGACAGCAAGGATGACGACAAGACGCGGGCTCACCAGCGCGGTTCCATCGTCTGCCCACCACGTATGTCGCGCTCGCTTCCGCTGAAGAATTGTTCACGGCGCGCCTGGGCGAGATCCTTCTGCGCCTGCTCCGACTGAAACCAGGTGCCCATCATCGTCATTTGGCTTGCAACCAGGCCACGCAGCTTTTGCATCTGCGCGACCTGCTGTGCCGCGATCTGGTGTCCAACCTGCAACGCCTTCATCTGCCCATCGGCCGATTCCGACATCGACCGCAGCGATGACATCGTGCTCTCTTCGCTCGAGAACTGGTCGGCCGTCAGGTTTGCGGCCTTCAGGGTACCTCCGATCGTATCGCGGTTGGTGTCGGACCAGTTCTGGTATGTCGATGAGAAACTTTGTGCATCAGGCAGGTTGCTCTTCATCTCGGCAAAGCTCTGGAAGCGCTGCTTGAGCACATCGTCGATATTGCCCATCGAGAAGGCGACGCCCTGACCTTGCGCCACGACATTCTGCAGGTTCTTCAGGTCGTTCTCGACCTGACCCCAGATGTGGCTCGGCAATTGCGCTGTGTTCTGCAGCATATTGTTGTAGATGTTGATCTGGTTCTGGATCTGCTCGGCAAGCTGCGAGATCTGGGTAATCTGGTTGTTGACCTGCTCGGCCGACTTGCCGACCAGCGAGATCAGTTCGGTATTGTTGGCAATCTGCGTCCATTCCGTGGCCTGACCCGTGACACCGCCCGCATAGGTTGGAATGGGTAACGCGACCGGGATGACGATGGCCGCGATCATGACGGCGCGCGCCGCATCAAGCGGCCGGAAAGAGCGTTTCGGCATGGGCGATCCCCCTTTGCTGGAGCCAGTGGAGGGGCCATGCGGCCCCGTGTTCGGAATGCAGGGCGCGGATGCGCTTGAGGTCTTCCTTGCCCGTCGCCCCGACAAACGAGAGCGCGACCGGACCGAGCGCCATGTCGAAGAGCCTTCGGCCCTCCGGTGCGACGACGTAATACTCGCGCTTTGGAATGGCGGTCGCGACGATCTCGATCTGCCGCTCGTTAAAACCGATGCGCTCATAGAACTCACGCGTGCCCGGTTCGCGTGCCGCGCCGTTCGGCAGGCAGATTTTCGTCGGGCAGCTTTCCTTCAGTACATCGATGATGCCGGAGCGCTCCGCATCCGAGATCGACTGGGTGGCGAGCACAACGGCGCAGTTGGCCTTTCGCAGCACCTTCAGCCATTCCCGGATTTTGTCGCGGAAGACCGGATGACCGAGCATCAACCAGGCCTCGTCGAGAATGATCAGACTGGGTGCGCCGGTCAGGCGTTTCTCGATGCGACGAAACAAGTAGGTGAGAACGGGGACGAGATTGCGCTCGCCCATGTTCATCAGTTCCTCGATCTCGAAGCATTGGAATGCGCCAAGCGCCAGGCCGTCCTGCTCGGCATCGAGCAACTGACCCATCGGGCCGTCGACGGTGTAGTGATGCAACGCGTCCTTGATCTCGCGCATCTGCACGCCGGAGACAAAGTCCGACAGCGAGCGGCCGCGCGATTCTGCCATCAACGCCAACTGCCTGGAAATGGCGTTGCGATAATCCGGGGTAATGGTCACACCTTGCAGCGCCACCAGCATTTCGATCCACTCGGAGGCCCAGGCGCGGTCGCCGTCGGTCGACAGCTCGGCGAGCGGGCAGAAGGCAAGCGCCTTCCCTTCTCCACTGGCCGACGCGCCAATATCGCCGCCGATCTGGTAGTGATCGCCATCAAGGCCGAGCGTAAGCGGCAGCATCGATCCGCCCTTGTCAAAAGCGAAGACCTGGGCATCGGCATAACGCCGGAACTGCGCGGCAATCAGTGCCAGCAGCGTCGACTTGCCCGATCCGGTCGGGCCGAAAATCAGAGTATGTCCAACATCGTCCACATGCAGGTTAAGCCGGAACGGCGTCGACCCCGATGCCACCTGCATCAGCGGCGGCGAGGCCGGCGGATAGAATGGGCAAGGCGCGGTTGGACTGCCCGACCAGACGGAATTGAGCGGGATGAGGTCGGCGAGGTTGCGGGTATTGACCAGCGGCTCGCGGATATTGGCATAGGAGACGCCCGGCAGGCTGCCGAGAAACGCATCCGTCGCGTTCAACGTCTCGATGCGCGTGCCAAAACCCTCCGCCTGGATCAGCCTGCGGATCGCCTCGCACTTCTCCTGGAGCCGGGTCGGATCTTCTTCAAAGATCACGATGACCGGAGTGTAATAGCCATAGGCGACGAGCTGCGAGGAGGCTTCTGCAATGGCGTCTTCTGTTTCTGCCACCATCATCATGGCGTCCTGATCGACCGAGTGTGATTGCGTCTGGAACAGCTGGTCGAAGAACGGCCGCACTTTCTGCTGCCACTTCTTGCGGGTGCGCTCGAGGCGCGCCCTTGCTTCCTCGGCGTCGAGAAAGACGAAGCGTGACGACCAGCGATAGGTGAGCGGCATCTGGTCAAGGCTGTTGAGGATCCCCGGCCAGCTTTCAGCCGGCAGACCGTCGATCGCCACCACGCCGAGAAAGCGGTTCTCGACCATTGGGGTCAGGCCGTGCTGCAATTCGGCCGTTACCAGCCAGTCGAGATACATGGGGATGTCTGGCAGGCGAACCGGATGGTTCTCGCCGGTCACGCAGAAGCGAATGAACTGGAAGAGTTCGTCGTATCGCGCGACACGGAACCCACCGCGATCCGGCGTTTCCCGTGTCATCATCCGGCGGATCGACACGACATTGGCGAGATACTGTTCGACCTCACGGAACGAGGTCAAAAAGCTTTGCAACACCGTGTCGGCATAAGTAGCGGAACGGCTGGCTGCATCCGAATAGACATACCGCGTCAGGCCGGAGCGCCTTGGTTCCGGCGGTCGCCATGTCAGGATCAGAGCGTGCCGGCTTTCGAAATGCCCCCTCTCCTTCTGAAAATGCGTTCGCCGCTCATCGTCAATGGCGCGTGTGACGGGATCGGGAAAGTGGGATTCAGTCTCGGTCGGGTAATCGTGGGTTGGCACGCGCACGGCCTCGACTTGGATCATCCAGCCCGAGCCCAGTCGCGAAAAGATGGCATTGATCTGTCGCGACACCTCGTTGCGCTCGGCGTCGGTCGAGCTCTCGCTATCTGGCCCGGCAAAATACCAGCCGGCCATCAGGGAGCCGTCTTTCAGCAGAATGACCCCATTATCCACGAGGCCGGCATAGGGCACCAGATCGGCAAACGATGGTCCGGAATGGCGGAATGATTTGAGCGCCACCATCTCTTAGAACTCGCGCCACGGCGACGACGTCGCGCGATACGACGTCTTGTAAGAGATGTGGCGGAGATAGACACGCCGCATCAGTGGATCGGATTTGGCCATCAGGCGGAGTGCCGCGACCGCGACCAGCCAGAACGCGATGCCGAACAGTGCCGCGTACCAGGTCAGGACGACGAAGATCAGGATGATGGCAGCTAGCGCCGTCAGCAGCACGAGCTCGCGGTCGGCGCCCATCAACAGATTCGGACGCGATAATGCCCTGTGCAAACGCGAGCGCGCCAGAGAGGATCCGGCCTCAGCCATGAGCCCCCTCCCCCGCTGTGGCCGGCGTCGCCTTCGGTTCGGGAGTTCCTTGCTCGGCCTGTGCGTGGCCCTCGCCGATCGAGGCTCCGGTCGCACCGAAGAGAGCGACGATCTGGGTGGCTCCAAGCAGGACGCCCCCAACCAGCGCGACATAGCAAAGCCGTCTCGCGAAATCGTTGAGTTCGCCTCCGAAGATCAGCATGGCGCCGGCAATGGCGACAGCAGCCAGCGCGATGAACCCGGCGACAGGTCCGGTGATTGATTGCTGGATCTGTTGCAGTGGCGATTCCCACGGGAGACCGCCGCCTCCCGAGGATGCGAGCGCCGGTTCTGCAAGACCAGTTGAGACGGCGATCAGTGCCGCACAGGTGAGTGAGATATTGGTTCTACGCGACATGGCTGTCCTCGTCGATCTGCGCATAGTGTTCGGTCTGGTAGCGGCCGTTGCGGTATCCTTCGATGTGGATCACCTCACGAACCCGCCTCCCCTTTCCCGTTCGTTCAATAGAGACGACGAGATCGACTGCCTCGCCGATCACCTCCTGCATCGGCTGATGGCTGGCTTCTGCCGTCAGTTGCTGCAGTCGGCGCAAGGCTGACATCGCCGTATTGGAATGGATCGTGGTGACGCCGCCGGAGTGGCCGGTATTCCAGGCCTTGAGTAGCGTCAGTGCCGCGCCGTCGCGGACCTCACCGACGATGATGCGATCGGGACGCAGGCGCATCGTGCTCTTGAGCAGACGCGCCATGTCGATGGTATCGCTTGTGTGCAGCGACACGGCATTCTCGGCCGCGCATTGGATCTCTGCCGTGTCTTCGAGGATGACCATTCGATCATCCGGCGACGCAGTCACGATTTCGGCAATGATGGCATTGGCGAGCGTCGTTTTGCCCGACCCCGTGCCACCGGAGATGACGATGTTCATCCGCGCATCGATCGCGCTTCGAATGGCAGATGCCTGAGCCTCGGTCATCACCTTCGACTTCACATACTCGGTCAGTGGAATGAGACGCGAGGCGCGACGGCGGATCGTGAATGCCGGTCCGGATACCACCGGCGGCAACAGCCCCTCGAAGCGGTGTCCGCCAATCGGAAGTTCGCCAGAGATGATCGGCCGCTCGTCGTCGGCCTCCGACTGCAGGGCATGCGCGACGCTGCCGATGACAACTTCGGCTGCGCTGGTGCTCATTGCGCCGGCGGGCGCCACGCCGTGCCCTAGCCGTTCGATGAAGAGCCGGCCGTCTGGATTGAGCATGATCTCGACTACGGTGGCGTCATCGAGCGCGATGCAGAGTTGGTCGCCGAGTGCATCCTGCAGTTTGCGGACGAGACGGGGATGAGAACGGAGTTGGGTCATGCGACGCTCCGGATCTGACGACTGTGATCTTCGGCGTTGATTGAGCGGTAACCATGCGGGCAAACTCGTGCAAAACTTTCCCGATCGGCTGGCAGGGTTCCGGCGACGGCCACGGTGTTGCCGATAGTCACAGGGTCGCCAAGTCGTTTCATCGGCCATCCGGCCCGGTTCAGGATGCGCTCAAAGCGCAGATCGGTTGCGGTGACGATCTCGTCGTATTTGTTTGCCATCGACCACTCGATGATTCCGGCAAACATGGCAAGCGTCGTGAGATGAAGTCGTCCCCCTCCCCTGTGGGCGGGCAACGATGTGTCGACGCAGAACCGGGAGCTCTCCACCATTGTGACCGATGCGTTGAGGGAACCGCTTGAAAGCAAATCTGGAAATGTGCGTTCAAGCATGGTTGGGCCGACTGCCGGCAATAGCCGCACACAGCCGACGACCCTCTCTTCGCCCGTCACTGCGAGGATGTAAGTTGGGTTGAGCTGGTCGTACTCGTCCCGCTCGCCTGTGTCAGTGATTGTGACATTCCATTCCAAGCGCTCGCCGAAGACTGCGGCTCTTAGGCGGTGCATCTGACTTAGATGATTGGCATGATTGACATATCGATCTGGCGAAATGGTGAAAACCTGCATCTTGATCTCCGCATAAAGTGGACATGCGTGAAAGATCATTTGAAACGGCGCGTGACCACCTGCAGATCTGCAGACGGTGGTTCTGGCGTTTCTTAGGATTGCCCAAAAGCAATGCGCAATGCGTTTGTGTAACACCAGCAGAATTCTGCAGATCTGCATTAATGGTGAGCTTCATGAAAACGCGAAAGTCAGTCTAAGCATGCGAAACCTATTGGGGATTCACCTTAAACGGGGAATCCACGATGCGCGGATTAACGCCTTGTTCCTATTTAATCTCTTGCAGCAGGGGGGAAATCGCTGGACAAATTCCTAAGCCCACCGCTGTCGCAGGGCTACAAGGGGGGCGTGCCGTACCATTGCGAGCACTTCGCCGGCGATTCCTTCCCCGCGAAATCGGCAGAATCGCTTCGAGTTCGTATTGTGAGTCGGTCTGACCGAGTCGGCATCCGTGGTGACATTCGTAGCGCTCAATTGAAGTGAGGAGCGACAACCATGCATTTTTTTGACTCCTTTTCGTATGTTGCAGCGGAGGGGACTTCTGATGGAAAATCTATTTTTTCATTGGGATTTGAATTACTTAGTCTGAAGCCAGTGCGATATCATTAGGGATTTATTTGCCTTCAACAGCTTGCCCGCCGAATGGAATTGGGTCTTATTCGTCGCATGCGGAGTTTGGGCGTTTGCCGGCCTTGTTCCGCAGACGGGACAAAATGGACGAGAAGATGACGAAAATCGCGAGGGCCGAAACCTACAAAAAAAATCCGCTTCGCTCTAAAATCAAGAGCCATGCGGCCTCGCTTTCGGCTAAGCTGCAAGAGCATCAAACGAACATATTCTCACCCAATGCTCGTAAGGGAATTCGGGCATTCACGCCATCTGAAGCGGCTAAGCTGCTAGGTGTGGCCGAAGGCTATCTTCGCACGGCGGCCGTTGAGCTGGAGCGAAAAGCGGCCGAAGGCGGCGAGCAGGAATTCAGCCCGGCGCTCGCGGGCGGCCGGCGCATGTATTCTGTCCAGGACATTTCGGCCATGAGGGTACATCTCGATAAGCCTGCGCGGGCGAACGGTCGCTACGTGCCGCATCGGCGCGAGGGTGAAGGTCTCCAGATTCTGTCGATCATGAATTTTAAGGGCGGATCGGGCAAGACGACGACCTCTGCTCACCTCGCGCAGTACCTTGCATTGCGTGGCTACCGGGTCCTGGCTATCGATCTTGATCCGCAAGCCAGCCTTTCTGCCCTATTCGGGAATCAACCTGAATTTGATGTAGGGCCGAATGAGACCATTTACGGTGCGATCCGGTATGATGAGGAGCGGCGACCGATACAGGAGATCATTCGCGGGACCTATATCCCGGATCTTCACATCATCCCGGGCAATCTGGAGCTGATGGAATTCGAGCACGATACGCCGAAGGCGCTGATGCAGCGCAAGCCCGATGATGTGCTGTTTTTTGCGCGGCTACAGGCTGCCATTCAAGACATTCGTGACGATTACGATGTTGTGGTCATTGACTGCCCTCCCCAGTTGGGCTTCCTCACTCTGTCCGCATTGACGGCAGCGACATCGGTGTTGATCACAATCCACCCGCAAATGCTGGACGTCATGTCGATGAACCAGTTTCTGTCGATGACAAGCGCCTTGCTTGATGAGATCGCTGAAGCCGGCGCGGAAGATCGCAACAGCTGGATGCGTTACCTGATTACGCGCTTTGAGCCGACTGACGGACCGCAGAACCAGATGGTGGCCTTCCTTCGATCGATGTTCGGCGAGGACGTACTCGTCAATCCTATGCTCAAGAGCACGGCGATTTCCGACGCAGGCATAACCAACCAGACGCTTTTCGAGGTCGAACGCAGCCAGTTTACGCGGTCCACTTACGACCGGGCACTTGAGTCGATGAACAACGTCAACGCCGAGATCGAAACACTGATCAAGGCGACATGGGGCAGATCATGAGCCGCAAGAACCTTCTCTCCTCACTGCACGGCGAAGCAAAGACCACCCCGGTGTCTGCATCACCACCATTCGTGCGGCCGCTCCTTGATGCGGCCAAGTCGAAGCCAATGGCGGCCGTCAGCAAATCGATCGGCGATCTGAATGAAAGAAGCCGTCGCGCCAACGAGATCGAACGGAAATTGGCTGAGGGCCAGGTAATTATTGAGCTGGACACGGCCGCGGTCGATCCCTCGTTCGTCCAGGATCGAATGCCGGGTGATATCGACGGTTTGCTCGCCTCCATTCGTGAACAGGGCCAGCAGGTCCCAATCTTGGTTCGTCCGCACCCCGAGACGCCAGGCCGCTATCAGGTCGCTTTCGGCCACCGTCGCCTGCGCGCTGTTGCCGCACTGGGTCTTCCGGCCAAGGCCATTGTCCGCGAGCTGAGCGATGAACAGCTCGTCATCGCTCAGGGCCAGGAGAACAATGAACGCGAGGACCTGACCTTTATCGAGAAGGCGCGGTTTGCAGCACGGTTGAAAGAGCGGTTCTCGCGAGAGACAATCATATCTGCGATGTCGCTCGACAAAGCCGACCTGTCGAGGATGCTTAACCTGATCGAATCTCTGCCCAGCGACCTGGTCGATGCGATCGGTCCGGCACCGGGCGTCGGCCGTGGTGGGTGGCAGCAACTCTCCGAGTTGCTCGAGAAGGCCCCTACTTCATTGGAGGGGTCGAAATTCGCCATGTCCGATGCGATCCAGAGCCTACCGTCGGCAGAGCGTATCAAGGCGATGATTGCGCATCTCAAGCCACGCCATGTTGAGCGCGGCGCGCCAGGCGTGTTGTCAACGCCAACAGGAGTGCGCTTGGCCGTTGTGAAAGAGGGCCGTGGTAAACTGGAGATTTCGATCGACAAGAAGATGACGCCGGAGTTTGCGGCGTTCGTGCTTGATCAATTGCCCGGTCTCTTCGAGGAGCATCAGGCCACGCAGCTAAAAAAGAAGGAAGCGTAACCGCAAAAAGAAAGGGCCCCCAAAACGTCGCCGTTCCGGAAGCCCATTCTGTGTCCTAAGCAAACGCAGAATCGCATTTCCTGGAATCATCGTCAAGAGTCTTTGGCATCGTTTTGATGAGCGTTTTTCTTTTGCCTGCTGAAAGGTGAGAGACCATGCATACCGGAAGTGTAACGACGCCATTCGGGCGGCGGCCGATGACGCTTGCGCTGGTGCGGCGGCAGACAGCCTCGGCCGATATCAAGCCCGGAAAGGTTGTCGACAAGTGGAAAGTCTTTAGGGACGCGTCCGCCGCGATCGACTTATTGGGCATCCAGTCGAACAGCCTGGCTGTTCTCGACGCGCTGCTGACATTTCATCCGGACAATGAGCTCCGGCAGGACGCGCAGTTGGTCGTATTCCCTTCGAATGCCCAGCTTTGTCTGCGGGCCCATTCAATGGCAGGCGCCACGCTGCGTCGCCATCTCGCGGTGCTCGTCGATGCCGGTCTGATCGTAAGAAAGGACAGCGCCAACGGAAAGCGCTACGCCAGGAAGGATGGCAAGGGAGAGATTGAATGTGCCTACGGCTTCGATCTGTCACCGCTTCTGGCGCGCTCGGAGGAGTTGGCGTTCCTGGCACAGCAGGTCATGGCCGATAGAGCGGCACTCAGGAAGGCAAAAGAGAGCCTGACGATCTGCCGCAGAGACGTCCGCAAGCTGATCACGGCTGCCATGGAGGAGGGGGCAGAAGGGGACTGGCAAGAGATTGAGGACATGTATGTCTCCCTGGTTGGGCGTATTCCTCGCGTTGCCGTATTGGAGCGCACGGCAGAAATTCTCGATGAAATGCAGATGCTTCGCGAGGAAGTCATCAATCGGTTGGAAATTCAGGATGTTTCAGCAGCAACGAGCACCAATGACGCTCATATCGAGCAGCACAAACAGAATTCAAATACCAAATCCATATATGAACTTGAACCTTGCTCAAGAGATGAGAAGGGCGAGAAGCCGAGCCTAGTCCGTCAACCGAGCAACGCGCTGCTGAAGGCCTTCCCGCTGTGCATAGTGCTGAAAGCCTGCCCGCAGATCGTTGACTATGGGGATGGTGGCATGATTGAGAACTGGCGCGGCTTGATGAAGGCGGCCGTCGTGGTGCGTTCAGTGCTTGGCATCAGCCCGTCGGCCTATCAGGACGCCTGCGAAATCATGGGCCCGGAAAATGCGGCCTCAGCTGTGGCCTGTATCCTGGAACGTGCAACCATGATCACGTCAGCCGGGGGATATCTTCGCGACCTAACAAAGCGTGCGGCACGCGGCGAGTTTTCGCTCGGACCAATGATCATGGCGCTAATCAAGGCGAACGGGCAGGAAGGATTGCTGGCTGGTTAGCTGTTGGTCGCTCCCAACCCGCGCAAGCGTATGAAAACATATGTTTTTTGGATTTAATGTTTCGCATTCGGTTGGCAGTTAGCGTTTCGATGACGAAATGCACACGAAAGCAACTGCGGCGGAACTGCTGACGCGTTTGAACCTGCTTAGATCCACAGCTCGGCCCCAGCAGCACAGCGTTCCGAACGGGCGGATCGAGGATGAAACAGCGACGGCGGCTGAAGAGGTGCCAACGTCAGCCCGACACGAAATCTGAACCTACGATCGATAGCGACCGTTGCTGCGCAAAGACGTGGGGCACGACCAGTGCAGCCGGGAGCAGGTGCGAAGAGCCATCCAACGAATGCGTTGGCCGCAGATGAGACACGCGGCGCGGGGAACACCTTGCGCTGGCAGCGAGAATGCCGGCGATCATTCAGCATGATTGCGCAGGTAAGCTTGCGAGACTTGGCCTTTGGTCGCTCCCAACACGTTTAAGGTGCTGAAAGACATGCAAACTTTGGATCGACTATATGAAGGTCGTTCCTCGACAGGGTTTTGCTGGGGCTGAGGCAAGTGCGATAGATAGCTCATGATTGTAAGATTGCCACCGGCACGGAGCCCGTAGCGTATCTTGTTCTTTTCTCCCCTGTTCGGCACAATCGAATAGCAAAAGGGAGGCGGTTATGCGCGTAGTTTCATTGTTACTTGCTTTCTTATTTTCCTTTTCGTGTCCGCAATTGGCACTGTCGCAGCAGGCATCCGACATTATTGCTCCAGAGAAGGCGACGAGTGTCACCTCGGCAAAACGGGTGGAAGCGAAACGTTTCATGGTGGCGGCTGCCAATCCGCTCGCGGCGCAGGCCGGCCGAGAGATTCTCGTTAAGGGTGGCAATGCAATCGACGCCCTCGTAGCAGTGCAAACCGTACTGGGCCTCGTGGAGCCGCAAAGTTCCGGTCTCGGTGGTGGCGCTTTTCTCGTCTATTTTGATGCAGCCTCCGGGAAAATAACGACTTTCGACGGTCGCGAAACTGCACCGATGGAGGCCACACCAAAGCTGTTTCTCGATTCTGACGGCCAGCCGCTGAAATTCTTGGATGCAGTGGTCGGGGGGCGCTCTGTTGGCACGCCCGGCACCGTTCGTCTGATGGATGAAGTACACAGGCGCTATGGCAAGCTTTCCTGGGCTCAGCTCTTCGCACCGGCGGAAAAGCTTGCCGTCGATGGATTCGAGGTCTCACAGCGGCTGTCAAACCTAGTGAAGGGGGAAGGCGACAAGCTGAAACTTTATCAAGATGCCCGCTCCTATTTCTTTAATCCAGACGGTTCACCGCTCTCCGCAGGGGCGATGTTGAAGAACCCTGACTATGCTACGACGCTCAGGGCAATAGCCGAAGGCGGCGCGGAGGCCTTCTACAACGGTCCGATCGCTGAAGCGATCGTCAGGACGGTCAGTGAGGCCGAAGGCAATCCCGGCGTGTTGTCGCTTACTGACCTATCCAGTTACCGGATCAAGGAGCGTGAGCCGGTCTGTCTCGCCTACCGCGGTTTCGACATTTGCGGCATGGGACCGCCTTCGTCCGGCGCTGTGGCAGTTGGGCAGATCCTCGGAATGCTTGAGAATTTCGACATTAGGGCTCTCGGTCCAGACCACGTGCAAAGCTGGCGGCTGATTGGGGACGCCGAGCGCCTCGCTTTTGCTGACCGCGAACGTTATCTTGCCGATACCGATTTCGTACCGGCACCAGTCAAGGGGCTGCTGCGTAAGGATTATCTTGGGGAAAGAGCACGACTGCTCGATGGGTACAATGCGCTTTCTGATGATCAGGTAAAAGCTGGCCAGCCGACCTGGGATCATGCGCTCCTGTTCGGGAAGGATGTTTCGATGGAATTGCCATCCACCAGCCATTTTGTCATCGTTGACGGAGAAGGCAATGTCGTCTCCATGACCACCACAATCGAAAACGGTTTCGGTTCGCGCCTCATGACAGGTGGCTTTCTTCTTAACAATGAACTCACCGACTTCTCTTTCAAGACACATAACGACGGATTGCCGATTGCGAACCGGGTCGAACCGGGCAAGCGGCCACGCTCGTCCATGGCGCCAACCATTGTGATGAAGGAGGGAAAGCCGGTGCTCGCAATCGGATCGCCCGGCGGCAGTCAGATCATTGGCTATGTCGTGCAGGCGCTCCTGGGATATATAGACTGGGGCATGCCAGTCGAGCGGATCGTCGCAGAGCCGCACCTGGTCAACCGCTTCGGCAAGTTTGACATTGAGTTAGGCACGCGGGCGGAGGCTTTCATAGAGCCGCTGAAGTTGCTGGGCTATGAGGTGAACGAGACGGAAATGACCTCCGGTCTGCACGCAGTGGAGCTGACCGCAGATGGCCTTGCAGGCAGCGCGGACCCTCGCCGCGAAGGAGTTGCAGTTGGCGATTGAGTGCCAATCCGGTTCACCTTGTCGGGATTGCCATATTCCGACAATGTTGGTTTTCATTCTTTAGAACCATGTCCAATGCAGCTCTTGTCAGTGCGTCATTGCGGCGCCAAAATACGGCTTCAAGAAGCATTCGGAAAATAAGGCGGTCATTCGATCGATGCCGGCGACAGAACGCAAGACGGGGCCAGCTTGCAATGGCGAGTTGATCCCGACATGCAGATGATCTGCCGACTTTGCCCTGCGCCAACAAGGCCAACCATCTCTTCAAAAGACAGATGTGGCCATGAACTGGCTACGGAGACGCGCGTCCACAAGGCGTGCTGTGTTGTCAGCGGCCGTGCCGTCTAGCCCATCCTTTGCGCTCGAAACGATCGGAATGACGTGTCAACGAGCGCATGTTCCGATTTGCCTCTCGGACAATTGGCATCTATAACAGGTAAATGCCTGACCGTTCGTCCCAACCGTCTTCACCGCATATTCCAATGGATCCGCTTAGCGAAGTCCTGCAAGACTTCCGCTTGAGCGGCGTTAACTATAGCCGCTGCGAACTCCGTCACCCATGGAGCATCGCTTTTCCGCAACAACAGCTGCTTCGTTTTCACTTTGTCAGCCAAGGTCCATGTTGGATCCATACGACGGCGCTAGGTTGGCAGGAATTGCGCGATGGCGATCTGGTGCTGCTGCCGCAAGGTATCGCCCATCGACTTGCCAGTGCGCCAGACGTTGTCGACGACTCCCTCAACGAATGTCAGGTGACCAAGTTGGGGACCAACATTTGCGACGTGGTGCGAGAAGGGACTGGCGCGACGAGCACCCTTTTCTGCGGCTCGATGGCCTTGGGCGTTTGTGCTCTTGATCCTTTGATCGCTTTGATGCCGCCCATCATCAAGGGCTGTGATGTCGCCGGCAATGACCCCATCATTGGCCCGTTGCTGGCCGCGATGACTGTGGAGGCAACTCATCCGCAGATGGGCAGCGCCACAATCCTATCACGAATGGCGGACCTCCTCACAGCGAGGCTGATCCGCTGCTGGGTCAACTGCACCGGCGCCCCGACGGTCGGTTGGCTCGCTGCGATCCGTGACCCCAATATCGGCCGCGCCTTGGCAGCTATGCACCGAGATCCGGGACATATCTGGACGCTCGAAAGACTCGCTGCCGTGGCGGGTCAATCCCGCTCGGTTTTCGCGGAGCGTTTCAGCGCAGTGTTGGGAGAAGGCGCGGTGCATTATCTTGCCCGCATGCGCATGCAGCACGCCCGCGAGTTGTTGGGCCAAAGCGGCATGTCGGTTGCCGATGTCGCTAGCCGGCTGGGCTATGAGTCCGAGGCGTCCTTCGCGCGCGCGTTCAAGCGGATCACAAGTGTTTCGCCGGGCGTTGTGCGCCGCACAATTTCCGGACGAACAGACATGGATTTCGGATTTTAAGACACATCACATCCGAGAAAACTCGTCTATGAAGATCTCCAACTTTTGGAGATACCTCAATGGCAGACACGACGTTCCAGCTTGAAGACGCAGTAAACGATCCCGACACCGCTCCGCCAGCCGCGTGGAGCTCGGCCACGTGGTTCGCAGTCCTTTCGATGGCAGCCACCAGCTTTGCTCTGGTGTCGGCGGAGTTCATGCCGGCAGGCATGTTGACACCAATGGCGCGCGATCTCGGCGTCAGCGAGGGAATGGCCGGACAGGTCGTGACCGCCACCGCGTCTGTCGGCGCCGTGACGGCTATCTTGAGCAATGTCCTAATTGGCCGGTTGAACCGCAAGACGGTGCTGGTTGGTCTGAGCGCATTGGCTGTCGGCTCCAACATTCTAGCGGCGACTGCGACCGATTTTTGGCTGCTGTTGTTAGGTCGAGCGGGGTTGGGCATCGCCCTCAGCGCTTTTTGGGCGCTTTCAGTTGCCGTCGTGGCAAGACTGGTTGGCGCCAATGCAACAGGCCGCGGCATGGCGATCGTCACTCTTGGCGTCTCGCTCGCCACCATTGCCGCACCGTCGATGGGCGCATTGATCAGCGATTGGTTGGGCTGGCGCACCGCCATGGCCATGACAGCGGGTCTGGCCGCACTTGCCATGTTGCTGCAGTGGCTCAGTCTGCCGACCTTGCCTGCGACCACAAGTAACAGCCTTGGCGACGTTTTCCGGCTGACACGGCGACGTGGCATTCAGATTGGCATGCTGGCAATCCTCTTGCTGATGACGGGTCATTTCGCGGGTTCGGTCTATGTTCGCCCCTTCCTCGAACAGGTTACGCTCCTTACAACGGGGCCGATTGCGCTTGCACTGCTCGGATTTGGCATCGCCGCTGTGATCGGGAACATTGCGGGTGGTCGCATGGCCGACGCCAATATCCGCATCGCCCTCGTCGTCACGGCCGCTTTGATGGCGGTTGCGGCGCTTGCTTTGGTATTTTGGGGCGTGCACATCAGTATTGCCTTCGGCTTCGCGGCACTGTGGGGTTTCGCCTTCGGCATGGCCCCGGTCGTTCTTCCGACCAACCTGTCCCGCGCCGCGCCCGACGCGCTGGAGGCTGCTGGCAGTCTGATGGTGACCTCATTCCAGGTGGCAATCACGATTGGCGCGGTTGTCGGAGGCTATATCGTCGACACATATGGCGCGACGGGACCGTTGACGCTGACCGCTATCCTCGCCGCATCGACGGTTGTGCTGGCGATCCTGCAGCCTAGGAGCTGATCTACGCTACCGGGCATTCTCAGGCCCCGGGCGTTTCCAACATATGCAAATTCTTCCGCCGAAGGAGATCGGCGGAAGGTGGTATTCGCTATCGTCAGGCGGCGGCAAGTGCCTTTTCAATGTCCTGAATCGAATGACCGGTCAGATCCTTGTCGAGTTCGCCGAGCAGCACTTCGGACAAAGCCTTGTGGTAGCCCTTGCGCAACTCTCCCAAGGTGCGCGGCGCTGCGATGATCACCAGATTGGCTATCTTGCCGTCCAGGACCTGCTTGTTCAGCATATCCGCGACACCTCTGCCGAAACCATCCTCTTCCTGCTGACTGTCATCGGGGTTGGCCGCGCTGCTGGCATGGCGAGCGCCGGATGCGATTTTTGAGCTGTCCATCTCAGGTTCGGACATTGCGTTGAGCTTGACGTTGGCTGCGTCACCTTCATTCTGAAACAGGCTAAGCTTTTCGCCGTCGGCAACAGCGATCACGGTGTTCTGGGGAAGATGCATCTTGGTCTCCACGGTTGGCCGGCATAGCGCCGGCAGTGTGGCCGAATGTGTCGTTCAGCTCAGCATCAACCCTTCTGACCGTTACTATGTTCCAAGAGAACGCAACGGTTTGATCTCCCGCAAGAAGGCCAGCCCGGACAATGCGAAGCATGGACCGGGTGGGTGGCACGTTACCATGCCGAGCGGTCGGCAGCTGCCGGTATGACCTCTGATCCTGTTGAAATGTGCGGGCGCCGTCGCATCCAACAGCAGGAAATCATAAACCATTCGAGCCAACGATTTCCTCACGATCGAGGCGTAAAAGATGCCCCAAGGGATTCGGGGTATTTTATGTTTAAGCGTATTTTGGGTGATCGATCTGGCAATTTCGGGATGATGACTGCGCTGCTGCTTGTGCCGATCATCGGAACGGCAGGGCTGGCGCTGGATATCAGCGATGCCTTGTTGGTTAAGACCACGCTTCAGGGCGCAGCAGATGCTGCGGCAATTGCCGCTGTGGCGGAGAATTCCGCCGGGGTCTCTGAAGCCATGCAGATGAGTTCCGACGGACCGCTGACGGCCGCGATTGCCGACGCAACCAAGATATTCGTCGCACAGGCCGGCAGCGGCATGGGCTACGAGCTCGTCAGCACCGATGTGCAGGTCGTCAAGACGGGCAGTGAACTCAAGGCAGTCTTCAGCTACAAGGCAAAGGTCCCGACAACACTGGCGCGGGTCCTGGGTCAGGATGCGGTCACGGTATCCGGGACAGCCGAAGCCGTGTTCCAGACCCAGACCTTTCGGGATTTCTATCTCTTGCTCGACAACACGCCGTCGATGGGCGTTGGCGCAACGCCCGCCGATGTCGCGAGGATGGTGAACAACACCTCGGATCAGTGCGCGTTTGCGTGCCATATCGTCAAGGATGGCACTGAAGACAAGAACAGCTACTACAATCTTGCCAAGAGGCTCGGCGTCACCATTCGTATCGATGTTGTGGCCAAGGCAACCGCCGCCTTGATGGATACGGCGAAAAGCATGCGCAAAAGTGCGAACCAATATCGCATGGCGGTCTATACCTTTGGCGAAAAGGCAGAGGACACCAAACTTCTCGAAGTGGCTTCACTGACCGAAAACCTCGATGCAGTGCAAACCAAGGCGGCCAAGATTGGTCTCATGTCCATCCCGAAGCAGGGCTATGACAATGACCAGCAAACCGATTTTGACCGGGCATTGAAAAATATCGGCACTCTGGTCGGAGCCGCGGGAACAGGAGTATCGGCTGGAAGTCCTGAAAAGGTTGTCTTCTTCGTTTCCGATGGTGTCGGCGATGCCTACAAGCCCAGTAGCTGTACGAAAAGGACGACGGGTGGTCGATGCCAGGAGCCGATCGACATCGTTGAATGCACCGCGCTGAAGGCCAAGGGCTATCGAATTGCGGTGCTCTACACGACCTATCTGCCTCTTCCGACCAACAACTGGTACAATGACTGGATAAAGCCGTTCCAGGCGGAGATTCCCAAGCGCATGGAAGCCTGCGCGTCGCCAGGCCTCTATTTCGAGGTAAGCCCCAGCGAGGGCATCACGAACGCGATGAATGCCCTGTTCAAGAAAATCGTCAGCATGCCGCGCCTGACAAGTTGATTGGCGCTGGTGGCGCTTATCTCGGGCTGTGGAAAGCGACGGTGACCGTTCCAGCGGGGTTGATCGCAAACTCGATACCGTGCTCTTCGAATGCGGCGCGAATGGCCTGCAGCGAGGCCGGCCTGGTTGCCCGGTCGCCCTCGCCCTCGATCCGGCGGATGGAAGATACAGAGACGCCTGAAAAGCGCGACAACTCGTCCAGTGTCCATTGCAGCATGGCGCGGGCGGCTCTGACCTGAACGGGCGTCAGCATGTTCATGGACGGTGGAAGCGCTTGCACTTCGCGATTGAGATCGGCCTGGCGCATGATGATGCCGAGCCATTCATGGGTCCTCCCTCCCCGCTTGATGATCGGCACGGCGCGGGCGTGAAACCATTCGTAGTGGCCGTTGACCAGCAGGATACGGTGATTGACCGCGTAGGGAATGAGCGTTGAGACCGACTCCTGCCATCTGCGGCGCACCATTTCACGGTCATCGGGATGAATGGTCTGGATCCAGCCGCTATTGGCCGCATCCATTTCGTTCTGTCCTGTAAGCGCAGTCCAACCATGGGAAAAGATCGGGTTGCCATCCGCCGTTGACCGCCATTCCATTTTTGCCAGAGAGCCAACCAGGGCTCGGTACCGGTCGAGTGCATCCTCGAGCGCCTGTCGGCCTTCTTGCTGGTCGGTGACATCGATGATCAGTCCGATGGCCTTTGAGGGTTTCTGCTGTCCGTCCAGAACCACCTCGCTCTTGAATTCCACCCAGCGGACCGTTCGATCGGACCGGATAATGCGAAAATTCCGGTTGACCGGAATGCCATGGCGGATCGTGGTCCAGATATCCTCGCCGTATCCGCGATCGTCCGGGTGAATGAATCGGGAAAAATCGCCGATACGGAATTGCGCGCCGTGATCCAGTCCCAGCACCCGAAGCAGACCAAGGGTTGCCGAGCAATCCCCCGTCACGATGTCGCTGGACCAGAATCCGATTGTCCCGCGATCCTCAACCAGCTTGAGAAAATGCGCCGAGGAGATGCCGGACATCTTGCGCACCGCTGCCTCGAATTGCTCCGAGCTCAGTTCCGTATCCGACTTGCTTCCGACCGCCGATTTTTCCTGCATTCGTCCCGTTCACCGGTTGACTATCTGATCTGGCTCGAGGTTTTTGCCACAAGCAAGCTCGAACGTGCATCGCCCCGAAAAGCCCGGTTTTCCTGCATTTGCGGACGCTAGCGCGCACAAATATACACTTCAAGACCTTTGCAGGTTCAGAAAAAACTTTCGAACATTCGAATGAATGGACTGAATATTTCAGGGTTCGTCATGACTGGTTAATGATCTTTTACACCTGTCGCGGGTGTAACGACGATCACAAGTGAACGCACAGCGTCCCCAGTTGCAACGCACGGAAAATCCGGTTCAGCGCAAGTTTACCTCATCCGCGGCAAGGGCCGAATCACTCATTGGCCGCATGGCGCTGGGATGACGCTGGAAAAATCCAGATCCGATGTCTCCTTCGGCCACTTTGCGGCCGAAGGAGATGTTAGACTGTCAGGACTTTTGAAACCCAAAGCATCTATAAGGATCAATCGGAGAAACGAGAGAATACCATGTCGAATGTCATCAAATTCGAGCGTCCGCCGGAACCCAAGGCGCCGAAGCCAAAAAGGTCGCTTACACCGGCAGCCCGCAAGGCGCTGATTTGGATCGGCGGGCTCGCGGCGATCGCGGCTGCCTGGGGCTATTTCTCGGTCACGGGTGGCTAGCCGGTCTCTGCTGCCATGGCCCCTGGGCCCCGGTCGCCTGGCGGACCAGCGCACCACGGGCGCCGATAACCCTGCCGGCAAGGGCAGCCCCTGCATGGGCCGCCTCGACCATTGTACCACCGGCAAGTTCTTCGGCAATGAAACCGGCATTGAAGCTGTCGCCCGCGGCCGTCGTGTCGACAACCTCTGCTGCCGGCTCGACCGGAACGACGATCAATTGGCCGTCGGCATCGAGCAGGCTGATTTCGCCGGCGCCATTCTTGACAGCTACACGCCCGGAGCCGGCCCGCTGATAGCGTCTGGCGGTGGCTTCCGCATCGATGTCTCCAAACCAGGACGCCTCGTCTTCATGAGAGGGCAGGCAGAGATCGGCAATGCTGGCTGCCCGCGTGATCCATTCCCGCATGTCGTCCGGGCTCTCCCAAAGGCGAGGGCGAAGATTGGAATCGAAGATGACCTTTCCACCCCGTGCTGCAAAGCCTCGCAAGGCGTCGATCAGCGTGATGCGGTCGGCCGGAGCAAGGATTGCCAGGGTAATACCCGACCAATAGGCAATTGATGCGCCGGTGAGCGCGAGCTCAAGCTTTTCAACATCTCTTGCCAGTTGCTTGGCCGCGCTATCGGAACGCCAATAGGCGAAGCTGCGCTCGCCATCTTTCAATTCGATGTAGTAGAGGCCGATCGTCTTGTCGGAAAGCCGCCGGATGTGGTCCGTTCCAATGCCCTCGCCGTCGAGGAAGTCGACCATGCGGTTGGATAGGCCGTCAGTACCCACTGCGGTGACATAGTCCACCGTCCAGTCGACCGGCAGTCTGCGACGCAGGTACCAGGCCGTATTTAGAGTGTCCCCGGCAAATCCCATTGAGAGTTGCCCCGGCACTCCCGTTTCCGACAATTCGCCCATGCACTCGCCGATGGATACGATACGTTTCATCACCCTGCCCTACCCTTTTTATATCTGTTCAACGTGCCAGCCAGCCGCCGTCAACCGGTAAAATCGTGCCATGCACATAGGCTGCTGCATCGGAGGCTAGAAAGACGGCCGCGCCGCCCAGTTCGGATGGATTGCCCCAGCGCGCCGCCGGAATACGGCCGAGAATCTCGGCCGAACGTTTCTGATCTTCTCGAAGAGCGGTCGTGTTGTTGGTGACAAAGTATCCAGGCGCTATCGCATTGACATTGATCCCTTTGCTCGCCCATTCGCAGGCAAGAAGCCGGGTGAGGCCGGCAAGGCCGCTTTTCGATGCTGTATAGGAGGGGATACGTATTCCGCCCTGGAAGGACAGCACGGACGCAATGTTGATGATCTTGCCGTAAGCTTTTGGGATCATGCGCTTGGCCACAGCCTGCGACAGGAAGAATGCACTTTTCAGATTGATATCCATGACAGCGTCCCAATCGGCTTCGGTGAAGTCGATAGCATCGGCTCGGCGGATGACGCCGGCATTGTTGACCAGGATATCGGCGGAGCCGAACTGATCCAGTGCCGCATCGACGATGTCGTTGACCGGTGCGATCGCGCTGAGATCGGCAGTGAAGGCGGCAAAACGTCCTCCCTGCCTCTCGATCAGGCTCGCCGTTTCGTCCATGCTCGACCGGCCAACACCCAATACCGCGGCGCCGGCCCCCGAAAGGGCTATAGCCAGTGCCTGGCCGATGCCGGTGTTTGCGCCGGTGACGATGGCAGTCCGGCCGGTGAGATCAAAGGAAACGGACATAGAAAAACCTCCCAAACGGCGCGCTGGCCGGCTCCATAAGGCAGCTACGACTGCCGATCATCGATAAAAATGGTCGGATCGAGATATTGGATGTCTTCGAGTTCCTCGATCATCCGGCCAATATGGATTTCCATGGCAGCGACGGCTGCGCAGTCATCGCGGCGACGCATACCGTCGATGATCGCGGCATGCTCCTCTATGACCACATCAAGCCGCCCCGATCGTGGGAGTGTGATGTAGCGGTAGCGATCGATCTGGACTTGAACCTGCCGGATCACGTTCCAGATGCCTGGATAACCTGCGAGCTCGGCTATGTGTTGATGGAATTCGCTGTCGATGCGGTGAAAGGCAAGAATATCGCCCTGCTCCGCACTGACGATCAATTGCGCCTGTTTTTCCTCAAGTTCGGCAAGCCCGCCTGGTGTGTCGCCGGCGATGGCGAGTGTGACCGTGGTCGCTTCCAATGCCTTGCGGATCAGGATCGCCTCGAACAGAGCGCGCCGGGGGATCAGGGCAACAAACGTTCCTGATTGGGGATAAATGTCAACGAGGCCTTCGTCGGACAGTCTCAACAGCGCTTCTCGCACCGGTGTCCTGCTCACGCCGAAACGTTCTCCCAGGTGTTTTTCGTTCAGGATATCGAGCGGCTTCAGGCGCATCTCTACAATGTCAGCGCGTAGGGCTGCATGTATCTGGTTGGCGGCCCGCGCGCCGCGCCCTCTGGAGACAACCATGTCAGTGGTGCGCGACGTGCCCGATCGTCCTGGATTTTCGGCTTCGACCATTGCTGAAGCCTCCCGCTTCACTCCCTGTCCTGACAAATTGATATACTAGTATTTTGTGAGAGACACGGGAAATACGCGCTTTGGAATGGCGCGCGTCGATTTCGTGCGTCAGTACGATACCGGATCAGTGCTGGCGGTCACTTAGCGCCTGGCCGCTGGTTTGCTCATACGCCGCGGCAACGCGGCGGCGCAATCAATCGCCGAATGGAAATCCAGCACACGCTATTCATATGTCAGTGCTGTTGCATATGCTCCTCAGCGGGAGAACCATAGGCGGCGTCGCACATGATGCCGGCCAGGAGCGTATAGGCGGCCAGCCATGCATGATGTGTTTCAGGCGTAAAATGCATGTCCAGCGTATCGTCCAAGGCTTCGATCAGGGCCTGCCCGACCTTGAGATAGTCTTCGCGCTTGACGCCGTAGCCAACATGTCGCCTGGCGATGACTTCGGCCACCGGAAGAAGCCGGTCCGCATCGTGAAGGTTTTTCACCACATAGGTCAGCGCCATCAGCAATTTTTCCGACTGCGCTGACAATTCCGTGCGAAACAAAGGTCTCAGAGCCGGATCGATTGCAAAGAGCTTGTCGTAGAATGAGAGAATGAACGGCGTACCAACAGCGAAGATGAAGCTGTAGCTGTCTTGAACGCGTTCCACTTGTGCCGGTGTCATGCCACTTCCCCTGATTGAGAAATGGCATATAAGCTCAAGTAGCTTTCGCTAAACTGGACAATGCAAAATCACGTTTTGATATGACCGACCGCATGTGCCTCTGCCGCCTCCAGCGCTTCATCGTAACCGGCGTCGGCATAGCGGATGATGCCGAGCGATGTGTCATTGGTAATCGCGTGATCGAGGCGTAAGTCGGCCTCTGTCGTTCCGTCCGCAACGAGCGTCACGCCGGAACTGGTCATGTAGCCTGCATAGCCGCCGCCACCGGAATGGATCACCACCAGGTCGGCCATCGACGAGGCCAGTGTCATCGCGTTGATCAACGGCCAGTCGGCAATGGCGTCCGAGCCATCCTTCATCTTTTCCGTCATGATATTGGGATGCGCCATTGCTCCGGCATCGAGATGGTCGCGGGAAAAGGCGATCGGCCCGGCAAGCGTGCCGTCGCGCACGAGTGCGTTTACTGCGAGCGCCAGTCGGGTGCGTTCGCCGTGGCCAAGCCAGGCGATACGCGCGGGAAGGCCTTCGAAGGGCACGTTTGCTCGCGCAAGCCGGATCCAGTTGGTGACGATCTGATTGTCAGGGAACATCTCCAGCACCAGATCGTCGATCATGGCAATATCGTCTTCCTCACCCGACAGGGCCATCCAGCGAAACGGTCCGATCGCTTTGCAAAACAGCGGACGCAGATAGGCCTCGGTAAAAATTGGAATGTCGAAAGCATCCTGCACGCCGCCCTGGAAGGCCTGCGTGCGAATCAGATTGCCATTGTCGAAAACCTCCGCCCCCTTTTTCTGGAAATCGAGCATGGCGCGGACATGCGTGACGATCGAGGCGCGGCTGGCGGCCATCAACTGGCCCTGCCCGTCTTCGCGCAAGGATCGCGCCTGTTCCAGCGTCATGCCGTTCGGCACGTATCCATAGACGAGGTCATGCGCCGAAGTCTGGTCCGAGACGATGTCTGGCGTGATGCCACGGGCGGCAATCGCGGGGTATATTTCGGCCGCATTGCCGACGAGGCCGACGGAGATGGCCTTCTTCTCGGACACAGCTCTCTCGATCATCGCCAATGCATCGTCGAGCGAGGTTGCGGCTTCGTCGAGGAAACCGATTTCCTTGCGCTTTTTGACCCGCTCGGGGTCGATGTCGACCACAAGGATGGCAGCACCTGCCAGGCGGCCGGCCAGCGGCTGCGCGCCGCCCATGCCGCCAAGTCCAGCCGTCAAGATGAAGCGCCCGGCCAGCGAGCCGCCGAAGCGTTTCTCGGCGATGCGCATGAAGATTTCATAGGTCCCCTGGATGACGCCCTGGCTGCCGATATATTGCCATGCGCCGGCGGTCAGCCCGCCCCAGCAGATCAGTCCCTTGCGCTGCAGGTCATAGAAGTTTTCCGCCTTTGCCCACTGACCGACAATGTTGCAATTGGCCATCAGGACCAAAGGCGCGCGCGAATGAGTCTTGAGCAGGCCGACCGGCTTTCCCGACTGGATGATCAGTGTCTGGTCTTCCTCCATCGTCTTCAGCGTCTCGACGATCGCGGCATGGGCAGACCAGTTGCGGGCTGCTTTGCCGAGGGCGGCATAGACCACAAGATTGTCCGGGTCTTCGCCGACCGAGAGTACGTTTTCGAGCAGGCGCAGAAGTCCTTCCTGCCGCCAGCCCTTGGCACGCAGCAAAGGCCCGCCGGGGATCGGAAATCGCGGATGGCGGGGGTTGGGCTTCGGCATGGCTCTCACTCTCTTGTTCGAATACGGTGCGGGTGCAGTGACGGCAGGCAGGCCAGACTGGTTCAGATCAGCTCAGGGCATAGCGGGCGATCTCGATGCCCATGGCTTTTTCAACAGACGGATAGACGGCCGGATCCTTGACGCTGGAGGCGAGCGGGATCACGGTCTTGGGCACATGCAGGAGGAAGATCTTCATGCCGACCTGCAATTGTCCGACGCTCATGGCTTCGGCCTCGGCCGACAGTGTTGTGATGACATCCGGGAAGGTCGCGATGCGGTTTCCTGCCGCGTCGTCCACCGCCATGTATTCGTTCATAATGTGCAGGGTCACGGCCCTCTCGCCGGTGCCGAGCGTAACTGTGCCGATGTCGAATGCTTCGGCTGTGTAGACGACGTTCTTAGCCGTCACCTCCGCTTCCGCGAGAATGGCGCCATTGGTTGTGTCCACGATTGCATCGATCACCGCGTGCGAACCCTTGGCTTCTGCCGCAATCATCGCTTCGCCAAGCGCAAGTGCCATGCTGATGCCGCCAAGCGCTGCGTTGTCGCGCACATAGGATGCCTTGAGCGGATTGCGGCACGAGGCAATGAAGCCGCCGGACTGGTCGGCCGCGGTGCGCAGCACCGGTGAAACCTTGGCGGTGGCGCCGCGCACAACCAGCTCGATATAGCGATTGTCTGTACGGTTGCCGCCCACCGCCGTCTGGATCATCGGCTCCGGTGAACCCGCCATGCCGATCGAGCCCATGTCGCCGGTCGGGTGCGCACGAATGTCGCCCACGGCGTCGAGCACCTTGGTGCCTAGGATGGCCGATGGTAGCCAGGCATTCAGCGTCGAGGATTTGCCGTTCTGCCCAACCATCAGGGCGGCGAGCGGCTCACCCAGTGCTTTCTGCAGCAGTTGCACGGCCTTGATATAGTCGACGCCGCGCATCTCCCAGGGCGTCGTCGAGGCCGGTGCGCCGATGGCCGCAGCCGTGGCCACCCAGTCCGTGGCTGCGAGTTCGTCGATCGAGATCAGTTCCGGCTGCCCGGCATTGACGGCGGCGCGACCGAGCATGCGGCCATGATCGGCCCATCCGCCGCCACCCGCCGCATAGACGGACCCGCCACGCACTGCGGGCTCAATGTCCTTTTCGGTCAGAATGCGTCCCATGGTCAGTGCCTTTCTTTGTCCGTTGTCGTGCTCATCTCATTGTCCAGTCGCTTGACCGCTTCGAGCAGAACCATTGCACCGAGTGCGATGTCGTTGGTCTCGGCTAATTCTTCCGCCGCATGGCTGCGCCCGTCCCGGCAAGGAATGAAGATCATACCTGCCGGCGCCACCCTGGCAATGAAGGCGGCATCATGGCCCGCGCCGGATGCGAGCCGCCGGTGCCCTTCGCCGATCACGCCGGCGATGTCCGAAAGTACCTCCTGCAGATAGGAGTTCATCGGAACGGCGGCAGCTTCCGAGATCGGGTTGAGGCTGATGGTGGTGCCGCTCGCGGAGCCAATCTCGTGCGCGGTCTTCTGCAGGGCGCGGGCGAAGAGTTTTGCGTCCTCTGGTTTTTCTGCGCGGATGTCGATCAACATTCTGACATGCGATGGAATGACGTTTGCGGCATTGGGAAGCAGGGAGAATTCACCGACCGTTGCGGCAAAATGCGCCCTGCCACTGGCCATGGTCGTCGCCAATGCCTCGATATCCAGCACCATGCGCGACGCGGCAACCAGCGCATCGGCCCGTCGGTCCATCGGCGTCGTGCCAGCGTGATCGGCGCGACCTTCGATCTTGACTTCTATCCGCGTAATGCCGGCAATCGCCGTGACGACGCCGATCGACAGACGCTCGGCTTCCAAAATGGGTCCCTGCTCGATATGCAGTTCCAGAAAGGCGCGAATATCGGATCTGATCTCGTGACTTCCTGGATCGCCGCCGGCATTTGCGATGCCTTGGGCCAAGGTCTGTCCGTCGACCTCGCGCGACAGCCATTCGGACGGGCGGGTGCCGGCCATCGACCGGCTGCCGATACAAGAGACGCCAAAGATGGAGACTTCCTCGGCGAGGAAATCGACGATCTCGAGATCGTGCTCCAGGTCAATACCCTGCTCGGTCAACGTGCGGGCGACTTCGAGCGCAGCAATCACCCCAGCAATACCATCGAAGCGACCACCATCCGGCACAGTGTCGGAATGCGAGCCAAGCATGAGCGTACCGAGACTGGGGTTGTTGCCTGCCCGGCGTCCGACCAGATTGCCGCCGGCATCGACATGCACAGCGAGGCCAGCCTTGCGGAACTGTTCAGCAAGAAAAGACCGGCCTTCCAGATGCAGGGGTGTAAAGGCCCGACGCGTATAGGGCCTCCCTGGCTCCGTCAGGCCGGCAAGAGCGTCGATGTCAGCCGCGATACGTTCGGCCGAGGCGGGAAAGTTGCGCCGGTTCATGCGGCTGTTGCCCGATAGGGGTTGGCGGCCGGCGGGCGGATGAAACGGCCGCGGCCGGGTTGGCCAATGACGGTCTGACCGTCATAGACAAGTTCGCCGCGATTGTAGGTGGCGGAGACCCGATAAGGCAGACTCATCCCGTCATAGGGTGACCAGCCGGCAACATTGTTGCCGGTCTTTGAGGCATCATAGATGAAGGCTTCTGGTGTCAGCACGGCGATATCGGCGTCGCGACCGACGGCGAGTGCACCCTTTTGATGATCAATGCGGAAGTGCCGCGCGGGGTTATCGGCCATCAATCTGGCGCCCCAGGTCAGCGGAACACCGCGCTGGAGGGCGCCTTTGACGAAAAGCGGTATCATCATCTCGAGTCCCGGCAGGCCCGAGGCATTGTCCAGCATGTCGGGCCGGGTCTTGCGGTCGAGCGACCAACTGACATGGTCGGTGGCCAAAAGTGTCACGTTGCCAGCAGTCAACTGGCGCCAGAGCGCCTCGACTTCCGCGCGTGGCCGGATCGGCGGATTGCATTTCGATTTCCCGCCCAGGCGCTTGGCGTCGACTTCTTCATCCAGTGTCAGATAGTGGATCAGGCACTCGACCGTCGCCTGATGGCCCTGGGCCCGGTAGCCGGCGGCGATCTCGTAGCCGCGCGCCAGTGAACAATGCACAACATGGGCTGGGCAACCGGTCAGGGCGCCGGTCTCGTAAATCTCCAGCATCGCCAGAAGTTCGGTCAGTGGCGGGCGCGACAGCCCGTGGGCGGTGTAGTCAGCAATGCCGGCCGCCTTGACCTGATTCATTGCGAAGCGGACATATTCCTCGTTTTCATTATGCACACCGGCCGTAAGGCCTGTCTTGGCGACTTCGGCAAAACATTCGGCCAGAAGTGGCGTTATGATGCGCGGGAAACGCTTGGCATCTGTTCCGAATGTCGAGAACTTGAAGGCGGCGACGCCGGCTGCCGCTTGTTCAGCGATACGGGCGGCCCCCTCCTCGGGATCGACGGTGCCGTAAAGCGCGAAGTCGACGCGGGCTTGAGTGCTGGCATGAGCGACTTTTTCCGCAACTGCCTGTGCCGAACAGACAAGATGTCCCTCGTCATAGGGCATGTCGACAATCGTGGTAATGCCGCCTGCCGCGGCCGAGCGTGTCGACCAGATGAAATCCTCCTGGCCTTTCTGGGACAGGGAATGCACCTGGGCATCGATGGCACCGGGAAAGATCAGGGCGTCCGGAAGGACATGACGGTCCCGGGCCGCTGGCGCCGTTCCCTGGCCGACGAGCGCAACCACACCATCGCGCACCGCAACGAAGCCATTGTCCAAGATACGTTCGGGCAGGACCACCGCGCCGGACAGCACCAGATCGAAATCAGCCATTAGCATCACTCCACCTGCCGGTTGATCCGGCGCTGAACGGGAGATTAGGCATGCGCGCAGTTTTGTGGCATATCCCAATTCATGGACAAGTTATGCTTGCCACTGACATAGGCCGCCGGAATTGGGCCAACGGAATTGGGGCAAGGAAAGTGGGAAAGGCGCCAGATTGGATATCGCGACACTGATGACGGTGCATCACGTTTTGATCGATGGCGGGGTACGCAAGGCCGCCGCCCGCCTTGAACGTCCGGTATCCAGCGTTTCGGCGGCACTGGGCCGATTTCAGGCGGCAGTAGCCACGCCGCTGTTCGCACCGTCGGGCAGTCGCAACCTGCTGACGCTGGAAGGCCGTCGGCTAGAAAGTTCATTGTCGCGCGCGGCAGAGCTATCATTGGCGATAGCCAGGCTCGGCATTGATCCAATCGATGGCGCGATATCGGAAAGCCCCCTTCCCCTTCCCCTTCCCCTTCCCCTGCCCTCTGCCCCGCCTGATCTCCGCCAGGCAACACGTCTGTCGATTTCGCTTGCCACGCTGCAGCGCTTCCTGGTGATTGCCCGCGCGGGCAGCATACGCAGGGCTTCCCTGGAAATCGGCATGGGTCAGCCACAGCTGACCCGCCAGATGCAGCGGCTGGAGAGCGAACTGGGTGTCACGTTGATGCAACGCGGCCAGGCCGGTGTGGCCCTTACGGAATTCGGCCGCCGCCTGATGACGCTGGCCGAAGACCTCGACCAGGTCTGGGGCCGGCTCAATGAAGGCTCGGATGATCGCTTTCATCGGATTGGGGTGACAACACGGCTGGGTGCGGTATCCCCGCTTGGATCCGGTAGCCGGGTCGCCCGGATCATCGCAGCTCTCGTTGCCGCCTGGCCGAGGCGACGCGCCCGCGCGCCGCTGTTTGTGACATCGGCCAGCGCCGATGACTTGCTCGCTGGTTTGAGCGGCGGGCTTTATGATCTGGTTCTGGTTGATTGTGACCAGATACCGGATGGGCTCCTGGGGCGCCGTGTCTGGCAGTCCCGATTGGCACTGGTCGGGCCGACCGGCAGTTTTGCCGGCAAAACACTGGCGGATCTGCCGGAAATCCTGATGGCCAACAAGCTAGCGGCACCGTCTTCACGCACTGGCTTGCGCCAGAAGATTACCCAGCTGATCGCGGAGGAACTGCCGCGTGACCTGCGTGACCGCCTGTCGGTGACCGAGATTGACATGATTCCGGTGATTGCCAATCTCGTCGTCGATCACGGCTATCTGACAGTGATGCCGGTTTCCGCCCTTGCGGGCCTGGAGGCCGGTATGGATGCCATAGCGCTGCCCGAGCATTACGATATCGGACTGACACTGGTACGCAGGCCCTCGCCTGCGACCGACGGAGCGATGAAGGTCGCACTGGATATCTTGAGCGAATTGCCGCTGGAGCCCAATGCAAGACTATTGGATCAGAGGGCGAAAAAGCTGTCGAAGACGGGCAGCGGCGCCGCCGCGACGAGACGTGACAGCGTGCCGGTGGCGGCCAGATCCTCTTCCAGCGCCTCCACCTCCGAAGACAAGGGCCGGTCAGAGCGGTAGAAGCCGGAGTGACTGCGGGTGATCTCATGCAGCAAGGCGGCGACACCCTCCGGCCGATCGCCGAGGATATCCGTGCCCTGCGCGGCAAATAGAGCCTCAAGTGCTGCCATGCGCTTTAAGGCCTCGACCTGTCGCTCGAGCCGCTCGACGATCAGCGGTAGGAATGCCGCTTCGTCCTCGATACCGTCTGCCACAACCAGCGACTGAGGCGACAGGGCAGAGGTCATCGACAATACGCGGATATAGAGATCACCGACCAGTTTGAGGGCCGGGCCGAAGCCGGTTGCGACCGCGCCGGACGGTACGAGATTGACCGGCAAACCCCGTCTGCCACCATTGGCAAGCAGGACACAGCGGTTGAAGATATTGCGTGCGACATGGGCAAGAACCAACTGGCCCGCCTGAATGGCAATCGCTACTTCCAAGGGCAACGAACCGCCAGAAGTCAGGACTTCACCCTCGACCACGACAGGATTGTCATCGCTGCGCCCTGTGGCCTTCAAGACGACGGCACCGATACGCGCGATTTCGGCAACCGCGACACCAAAGATCTGCGGCAGCATGCGCAGGCTCAAGGGGTCCTGCACATGCGAGGCGTCTTTCCAGTCCCAATCGCTCGATGTTTCTGTCAGCCATCGGCCGATCTCGGATTGCATGGCGCAGCCGACCGTGATCGCCGACCGCCAGGGCGCGCGGGCCGCACCAAGTGTGGCCGAGGACATCAGCGCCGTTCCCATCAACACCCGCAGCACCTTGGCCGCATCGCGAAGTGCCACCGCGCTGGCTGCATAACCGACACCATTTACGGACAGTGAGGCGAGTGCGTCTCGTGGTGCGAGCCTGAGTGGACTGATGCCGACTTCGGGAAAAACATCCGAGGTCTTGCGGCGCAGGCCTTGGTAATAGACTTCGCCGACGCCGGTGAGGACCGAGCCGATCTGCCCCATCAGACCGATATCGGCGCAGCCGATGGATCCTGTCCGGCGCACAACCGGGATAACGTCCTTGTTCAGCAAGGCCAGAAAAGCCTCCACCAGTTCCGGCGAGCACCCGGCATAGCCGGTAAGTGCCGTATTAATGCGTATGGCAATGGCCTTGCGCACGGTGGGAACGGGGAATGGTGCACCTGTGCCGAAGTGATGGGCATGCACCAGGCCGAGGTTGAAGGTGCCGATTTCGTCCTCGCTCCAGTCGGTATCCTTCATCGCGCCGACGCCGGTATTGGCACCGTAGATGGTTTCGCCGCGGGCAATGGCTGTCTCGACGCCCTCGCGGCCTTTGCGCACGCGCGCCATGCCGGCGGGGCTTAAACTGACGGAAACGCGACCCGAGCCGATGGCATCGAGGGTGGCGAAGGTGAGAGACTGGGAATCAAGGACGATGCCGGACACGGGCGGGAATTTCTCCAACGTGCGGCGCAGGGGAACAGTCGTCGCGACGCATCATGCAAGAGATAATACAGGCCTTGGCATGCATGGCATATCCCAAATGCCGGACATTCTATGCGCGAATGCGACGCTTGCGCCCCTGGCAGGTTGTTGGCCAAGGGATTGGCGCCTACCCCGCTCATGTTTCAGGTGTGATCAGGACCAGCTTGGGAAAATAACTGCGATAGCGTCCGCTGTCGCGGGTCAAAACGGGGAAACCACCGATGGCAGCATGCGCTCCGATGAAGAAATCCGGCAGCACGCCGGTGCGTGATCCGCCGGCCTTGCGATAGGCGGTGAAGGCCTTACCGGCCAAAAAAAGGGCGGCCTTGGGCATTGGAGCATGAGTTAGTCCTGCAGCGTCGACAAATTCGTCCAGCCGTTCGATCTGTGCATAGCGCACGGCAAGTTCGGCATAGACAACGTCATTGATCAGGAGCGGACCTTCAAGTGCCGCAGCCTCCAGTCGCTCTATGGACCAGGTGGCCCATACCGGATCGTCGGTGACCAGATCGAGCAAAACATTGGTATCAACGAGGATCAAGCCTCGTCGCCCCGTGTCAGGGCCATGATCGCGTCGGTGCTCATGCCTACGCCTGCATGTCCGCGCAAGGCAGCAAAACGGCTTGGCTCGGCCTTCCGGTCGGAACGGGTCAGTACCACGCTGCCATCGGCGGCGCGGCGAAACTCGACCTCCGTGCCCGGCACAATGCCAAGCAGGTCGCGCACCGGTTTTGGGATCGTGACCTGTCCCTTTGATGTGACTGTTGTCGCCATGGCGCCCTCGGTAATACCTGATTGAGCGAAGGTATTACTTCCGGGCATGCGATGCAAGATGCAGGCGCGTGCCTATTTCTCGGCGCAGATGGCGTAGCGATGCTGTGTTGCCCGCTCCAGTCCCTTCAGGAAGGAAAAGTTCTGGCGTTGTGCGCGGTGGATTGCGCCAAGATCTGTATCGATGGTGATCTTGGTGAAGCCTGCTTGTTTCAGCAGTTCCGCAACTGCAACAGCATGGGCGCCCCGGGAAAAATGCACGCGCGAGAGGATACGATTGTGTGTTTCCGCCATATCGGCATTTGGCGCGCCATGCGTCGCATCCTTGGCAAACCCGATACGGGCCGCCCACTGCGTCAACCGTTTCATCAACCGGGTCAGGGGCGATACATTGACGAAGTCGCCATCGATGATGAGCACGCGCCCGCCGGGCTTCAGCACCCGGTGCCATTCGCGAAAGCAGGCAAGCGGGTCGACCAGCGTCCAAACAAGGTGGCGATTGGTGATCACATCATAGGACTGGTCACTTTCCATGGTGTTTTCGGCATCCCCCATCAGGAAGCGGATCTGCCGGCCACGTTTTTCCGCCTTCGCCCGCGCCCGCTCCAGCATGGGCTCGGCCCAGTCGAGGCCGGTGACCGTGAAGCCCAGATCGTCGAGGATATGCGATATGACGGCTGTACCACAGGCCAGATCCAGCGCGGCTCTGCCCTGCCCTACTCCAAGATGCTTGGCAAATAGCGCCTGCCAGGCGGCCCGCTCGCCTTCCGAGAATATCTCGTGACCGGGTTGGCTGTCGAATGTCTCTGCCCTTTGTGACCAATAGGCCTTTATCTCGTCGCGCAGATCATGGTTCGATAGAGAGCTAACAGCTTGCATTGGCTGGATCTTCCGGAAGTGATGGAGAGGTTGGAACACTTCTAAAAGATAATTCTTGACTGGGAAAGTCATAAAAACATAAATCACCGCATAATCTCAAACAGGAGACGCGACAGTGTTTTATCTCGACAGGGTGGCATCCGCCGCCGCGATTTCGCTCGTTCTTTTTTCCACGGCCGCCTATGCTGGCGAGACCGTGACGATCAAGGATATCACGGGCCGTGAAGTCGAGGTCAACGTGCCTGTCGAGCGCGTCATCCTCGGCGAAGGCCGCCAGATCTATTTCACCGCAGCGCTCGATACCGAAAACCCGTTTGGCCGTGTTGTCGGCTGGCGCGATGATTTCAAGAAGGCCGACCTCGACGGCTACAACATCTATCTCAAGAAGTTCCCCGAGATGGAGAAGATCCCGACCTTCGGCGGCATGAAGGACGGCACGTTCGATATCGAGCAGGCCGTGGTCCTTAAGCCCGATGTGATCATCATGAATACCGAGGCAAAGTCGGCGACCGAGGAAAGCGGCTATATCGAAAAGCTGGCTGCGGTCGGCATCCCGCTCGTCTACATCGACTTCCGCGAAAAGCCGATGGAACACACCGATGATTCCATGCGCATCATTGGCAAGCTGTTCGGTAAGGAAGAGCGCGCCGAAGAATTCGTCAAATTCCACGACGAGCAGATTGCCCGTGTCACCGACACGCTGGCCAAGGCTGCCGACTTGACGAAGCCTCTCGTGTTCATCGAGCGTGCCGGCGGCTACTCCGACGATTGCTGCATGTCCTTCGGCAACGAGAACTTCGGCAAGATGGTCGAGCTCGCCGGCGGCGTGAACATGGCCAAGGACATCATCCCTGGCACATTCGGTACCGTCAATCCCGAACAGATCATCGCATCGAACCCGGACCAGGTCATCGTCACCGGGTCCAACTGGGAGCTTTATGTTCCAGGTGGCAAGTGGATTGGCGTCGGTCCGGGCGCTGACAAGGCGGTCGCTGCCCAGAAGCTGTCCGATCTGATGAAGCGCCCCGGCTTTACCGACGTGAAGGCGGTCAAGGATGGCAATGTGCACGCCATCTGGCACCAGTTCTACAACAGCCCCTACCAGTTCGTCGCTGTCCAGCAGATCGCCAAGTGGCTGCATCCGGACCTGTTCAAGGATCTCGATGCCGATGCGACGTTCAAGGAAATGCACGAGCGTTTCCTGCCGGTCGACTACCAGCCGGGCTATTTCGCTTCGCTGAAGGCTGGCCTTTGATGGTTTTTGCCGGCGGGGAAACCCGCCGGCCTTTGTTTACGGGATGGGTTCCCGTGTTGGTCGCAAAAAACCGGACAATTCTTGCCCAGTTGCCGTTTTGGCGGCGCCTTCCTTCGCGGCCCCACAGGTCCACCAGAAACGCTCGCCGCAGGCTGCCAAGCCCGGCGATTTTGCTTTGCTTGAAAAGGATAACATTGGATGGCCGTCGTGACTGAAGACGTCGCCGGGGTTGAGGGGCGCGGTCGCTACCGTGCCTTGACCGCACGCCGCGTCCTGATTCTGAGCGCTTTGCTCATCGCACTGATTGTCAGTGTTGCCGTGGACATGGCACTCGGACCGGCGCGTTATACGCTGGCCCAGGTCGTTTCGACGATCTTGTCACCAAGTGAAGCCAATAACCAGCTGCGTGTCGTCATCTGGGATATCCGCATGCCGATCGCACTGATGGCGGTGACCGTCGGCGCCAGCCTGTCGCTCGCCGGTGCGCAGATGCAGACAATTCTGGCCAATCCTCTGGCAAGCCCGTTCACGCTCGGGATTTCAGCCGCTGCCGGTTTTGGGGCAGCGCTGGCACTGGTTGGCGGTGTGGCCGTGTTTCCGGCCGCGGTGCAATATATGGTGCCGATCAATGCGTTCCTGATGGCGATGCTCGCCTCGCTGTTCATCTACAGCGTCTCGACATTGCGTGGCGTAACGGTCGAGACAATCGTCCTGCTCGGCATTGCCCTGGTTTTCACCTTCAATGCACTGCTGTCGCTGCTGGAATATCTGGCCTCCGAACAGGCGCTTGCCGCCGTCGTGTTCTGGACCATGGGTTCGCTGACCAAGGCCACTTGGGCCAAGGTCGGTGTAACGGCGGCGGTGCTGGTGTTTTGCGTGCCGCTTTTTGCCCGCAAGGCCTGGGCTTTGACCGCCCTTCGTCTCGGTGATGACAAGGCAGCGTCCTTCGGCGTCAACGTCAAGGCCCTGCGGCTGGAGACGATGATGCTGGTCAGCCTGCTGGCGGCGATTCCCGTCTCCTTCGTCGGCACGATCGGCTTTATCGGCCTGGTTGGCCCGCATATCGCCCGCATGTTGGTCGGCGAAGATCAGCGCTTTTTCCTGCCGGGTTCGGTGATCTGTGGTGCATTGCTGCTGTCGGCGACCTCGGTCGTGTCGAAAATGCTGATCCCGGGTGCCATTCTGCCGATCGGGGTCATCACCGCGCTCGTTGGTGTGCCCTTCTTCTTCTCGCTGATTTTCACCCATCGGAGGCGCGCATGGTAGCCCTGAAGCTCGAGGCGCTTGGCGCCCACTATGGCCGCAACCGCATTTTCACCGATATCACCACCGGCGATATCGTCGGTGGCATGTTGACAGCGGTGATTGGCCCGAATGCTGCGGGAAAATCGACGTTGTTCAAACGCATCGCCGGCCTGTTGAAGGGCGCCGGCATCGTGCATGTCAGTGGCGAGGAAAGCCTGCGGCCGATCTGCTATATGCCGCAGGATACCGGCGCCAATGCCGTGCTCACTGTCTACGAAAGCGTTCTGCTCGCCTCCAAGCAGGGCTCCGGCTGGAAGGTGGCTGATCAGGAACTGGTCGATATCGACCGCATCCTCTCGTCACTGCGCATTACCGATCTTGCCTTCCGCGATCTGGGCGAATTGTCGGGTGGCCAGCGGCAACTGGTCGCCATTGCCCAGGCGCTGGTGCGCAAGCCACAAATTCTGCTGATGGACGAGCCGACGTCGGCTCTCGATCTCTTCCGGCAGATCGAGGTGCTGCAACACATGCACCAGCTTGCCCGCCAGACAGACATGGCCGTCCTGATAGCCCTGCATGACCTCAACCATGCGATGCGCTACTGCGAGCATTCCCTGGTCGTTGCCGACGGACGTCTTGTTGCCAATGGTCCGACTGCCGAAGTCATCACCCCTGCCCTGCTCCGGCAGGTTTACCGCGTGGATGCGCGGATCGAGAACTGTACGCAAGGTCGCCCGATGGTGATCGTGGATGCAGCCCTGGCCTGATCGAAGACGACGTTCTTGCTGTTTTCGGCAAGAGCGTTGCTCAGCTCAAGCCCATATAACGACCAGGCTTGTGGTTGATGGCGATGATCAGGTTCGCGATCGCAGCGCCCAACACTGAATAGGCCAGGCGGTCTGCCGGCAGGATGAAAAAGGCTGCGGCGAGGATTGCCAGATCGACGCCGAGCTGGACGTATCCGGCCCGAATTCCGAATTTCTCCTGCAGATAGAGCGCGAGGATGTTGATGCCGCCAAGGCCCGTGCGATGGCGAAACAGCATTAACAGGCCTGTGCCAATCAATCCGCCACCGATGATCGTCGCATAGAGCGGGTCGAGATGAGAGAAATCGATCCACGCCCCGTTGAGCTTTGACAGGATCGAAACCAGCGCCACGGCGGTGAATGTGCGGATGGTGAAACCCCAGCCCATGCGTTTGACCGCAAGGATATAGAACGGCAGGTTGACCAGGAAGAAGATCAGCCCGAAACCCCAGCCCGAGGCGTACGACATCAGCAAGGCCAGACCAGCGGAGGAGCCAACCGTCAGCATGGTCTTGGTGTAGATCAGTGTGCCGAGCGAGACGAAAAGCGTGCCGGACAGCATCGCCAAAACGTCTTCATAGAGCCGGTGGCGCTCGGCGGGCGCCATCGGGTTGACGGTTGCGGTGGTCATGGACCGTTATCCGAACAATGGCTTGAGGACAGAGGCAACCCGCGCGATGTCGGCACTTTTCAGCCCGGCGATGTTGATGCGGCCGGACGTCGGCATGTAGATGCCGTGATCCTTGCGCAGATCCAGCACGTCGCTCTCGCTCAGCGGCAGCAGGGAGAACATGCCCTGTTGCTCGGCAATCTGTGGCGCAAGCTGCCAGCTATCAGATAGCGCATTGGCCAGTTCCCGGCGCAGACCATTGAGCCGGTCGCGCATCGAATTCAGTTCATCGATCCAGTCGCGGCGCAACGTGTCTGAGGCGAGAATCGTGCGAACGACCGCAGCACCGTGATCCGGCGGCATGGAATAGCTTGTGCGGGCCATGGTGACCAGATTGGAGCGGGCGATATCGGCGGCAGTCTGCGTTTCGGCGACGGCAAAGATCGCGCCGGTGCGTTCGCGGTAGATGCCGAAGGATTTCGAGCAGGAGACGGCGACCAGCGCTTCGGGCGCAGCGGCAATCACCTCACGCAGGCCGGCCACGTCTTCCTCGATGCCCGTGCCGAAACCTTGGTAAGCGGAATCGATCAGTGGGATGAGCCGGCGCTCGGCAATGATGGCCGCCAGTTCCTGCCATTGCGCGGCGGTGAGACCAGCGCCTGTGGGATTGTGGCAGCTTGCATGGAGCAGCACCGCATCGCCTGCCTGGGCGCCGGTCATCGCCTTCATCATGCTGGCAAAGCGCACCGCCTGGCTCGGCACGTCAAAATAGGGATAGGTTTCAACCGTAAGACCGGTCGCACCGAATATACCGGCATGGTTTGGCCAGCTTGGCACGCCGAGCCAGAGGCGGCGGGTTCCGGCACGGGTAAACAGGTCAGACGCTAGTCGGAGTGCGCCGGAGCCTCCCGGGGTCTGAACCCCTGCCGCGAATTTGCCGGTTCCCGTGCCGCCAACCAGATCCCACAGCAGGTCCAGGAAGATCCGGTCGCCTTCTGGCGCCACATAGGACTTGCTGTCCTGGGTTTCGAGCAACTGCTTTTCGGCGGCCTTGACGGCGCGCAACACCGGCGTGCGCCCAAGGTCATCGCGGTAGACGCCGACTCCGAGATCGATCTTGTCTGTCCGCGCATCTGCATTGTAGAGCCCGATCAAGGCGAGCAAGGGATCGTTCGGTTGGGAGGCGAGCGTGTCGAACATGGAGGGCCTTTGCCGCTGGATCTATGGTTGGGCAAATCATAACGATTCGCAGGCGCAAAGTCCTCCACGATTTTTAATCGTCGTAGTCATGGAGTTGTATAAAATTGCGCGGTTAATTCTAATTGAGCTAGAAAATTGCTCGAATATGGTCAACAATGCGCCATGACAGTTGATCATCCCATTGACCTCGATCGTACGGATCGTCGGATTATCCAATGCCTGCTGGACAATGCAAGCCTCAGCAATGCCGAGCTTGCCGATCGAGTTGGCCTGACGGCCGCGCCTTTGTCGCGCAGGCTGGCGCGCCTCTACAATAGTGGCATTATCCGTCAGGCGGTGATCATCGACGCGGCCCGTGTCGGTCTGGGCCTTCAGGCTTATGTGGAAATCACGCTGGACCGGACCACGCCACAGGTGGGTGATCGCTTCATCCAGATGGTCGGCCGCTTGCCGGAAGTGGTCGAGATCCACGCGGTGGCTGGAGATTTTGATTTCCTGCTCAAGATCTCGGTGCGTGACATGGCCGACTATAAGCGCCTGATCTGGCAGGAATTCGATCATCTGGCAGAGATCAAGACGATTCGATCGACCATGGTCTTCGACAGCCCGAAGATGTCCTACGGTCATCTGCCGGAATAGAAAAGGGCGCCACCGGCGCCCTTCCCCTGATTGTTCTGCGTTGATCGGTTAGCCGGCGCTGACAAGCTTGCCGCGTTTCGCCATGCGCGCGCGGATCGAGTCGACATCGGCGCGCGGGGTCGCGGCAAACAAGGTGCGGGTATATTCATGCTGCGGCGCAGAAAATACGGCGTCGCGTGTCCCGTACTCCACCGCTTCGCCGTAATACATGACCATTACTTCGTCGGCGATGTAGCGCACGACCGAGAGGTCGTGGCTGATAAAGACGTAAGTCAGGCCGAACTCTTCCTGCAGGTCGGCAAGCAGGTTCAGAACCTGTGCCTGAACGGACAGGTCGAGTGCGGAGACAGGCTCGTCGAGCACCAGAAGCTTCGGGTTGAGCATCAGCGCCCGGGCAATTGCGATGCGCTGGCGCTGTCCACCGGAGAACATGTGCGGATAGCGGTTATAATGCTCCGGGCCGAGGCCGACCTTGACCAACATCTCGTTGGCACGGTCGCGGCGCTCCGATGCGGTCATTTTAGTGTTGATCAGCAGCGGTTCGCCCAGCACGTCACCGATCTTCTGGCGCGGGTTGAGCGATCCATACGGGTTCTGGAAGACGATCTGCACCTTCTGGCGCATCTCGGCTGTCAGATAGCCAGGACGGGTATCGACTTTCTTGCCTTCGATCAGCAGTTCGCCGCCGGTTGGTTCATCGATGAAGGTCAGGATGCGGGCAAGGGTCGACTTGCCGCAGCCGCTTTCACCGACGATTGCCAGCGTCTTGCCGGTTTCGAGCTTGAACGACACGCCCTTGACCGCGTGCACGGTTTTGTCTGCCTTCAGGAAGCCCTGCGGTACATGATAGTCGCGCTTAATGTCGCGGATTTCCAGCATGGGTGTAGCGCCGGTTGTTTCGCTTGCGATGCTCATGCTGCACCTCCCGTCGTCTGGGCGGCCGCCATGAAGTCGGACACCGTGGTCAGCCGGTCGCCGGTGGCATTCTCAGGAAGGGCTGACAGAAGCGCCTTTGTATAGGCGTTCTTCGGTGCCTCGAACAGGGATAGCACGTCTGCCTCCTCCATCTTCTTGCCCTTGTACTGGACGATGACGCGGTCGGCCGTTTCGGCCACCACCGCCATGTCATGGGTGATCATGATCAGGCCCATGCCGGTCTCGACCTGCAGCTGCATCAAGAGATCGAGGATCTGCTTCTGGATCGTCACATCAAGTGCCGTCGTCGGTTCGTCGGCGATCAGGAGCTTCGGATTGCAGGCGATTGCCATGGCGATCATCACGCGCTGGCATTGTCCCCCCGACATCTGGTGGGGGAAGTGGTTGAGGCGTTCTGCCGGATCCGGCAGGCCGACGAGCTTGAACAGCTCGATGGCGCGCGCGCGGCGTTCCTTGGCGCCCATGCCCATATGCAGTTTCAGCACTTCCTCGATCTGGAAGCCGACCGTGAAGCACGGATTGAGGCTGGCGACCGGTTCCTGGAAGATCATCGCCACATCCTTGCCGATCAGCTTGCGCCGATCCGACGGTGACATGCCCTGGATGTCGCGGCCGAGAAACAACATGCGATCAGCGGTGATCTTTGCTGTCCAGGGCAAAAGGCCCATGACGGCAAGCATGGCGACCGACTTGCCAGAGCCGCTTTCGCCAACGATAGCAAGCACTTCGCCAGCGTCGACCGAGAGCGAGACGCCATCCACCGCCTTGAACCAGCCGGATGCTGTTTCGAACTCGACGGTGAGATTTTGGATATCGAGAAGTGCCATGTCAGGACCTCTTCAGCTTGGGGTCAAGCGCGTCGCGCAGGCCATCGCCCATCAGGTTGATGGCCAGAACCGTGATCAGGATGGCAAGGCCCGGGAAAGTGACGACCCACCAGGCACGCAGGATGAATTCGCGCGCTTCAGCAAGCATCGTCCCCCATTCCGGTGCTGGCGGCTGGGCGCCCATGCCGAGAAAACCCAGTGCTGCGGCATCGAGGATCGCGTTCGAGAACGACAGCGTCGCCTGAACGATCAGCGGCGCCATGCAGTTCGGCAAAATGGTGCGGAACATCAGGCGGAATGGCCCTGCCCCGGCAAGCCGTGCTGCCGTCACATAGTCTCGGGTCTTTTCCGACATCACGGCGGCGCGCGTCAGGCGAACGAAATGCGGCTGCAGCGTCAGCGCAATGGCGATCATGCCATTGGTCAGGCCGGGTCCGAGGATTGCCACCAGCACCAGCGCCAGAAGCAGCGACGGAAATGCCAGGACGATGTCCATCAGGCGCATGATCGTCGTATCGAGCCAGCCACCGTAATAGCCGGCGATCACGCCGATTGCGATGCCGGTGGTTAGTGAAAGCGTGGTGACGAACACGCCGATGAACAGCGAATACTGTGACCCGTAGATCAGGCGCGACAGGATATCGCGACCGACCGGATCGGTCCCGAGAGGGTAGCTCCAGCTTCCGCCTTCCAGCCATGCTGGCGGCAGGAGGATGGCCTCGCGATACTGTTCGAACGGCGAATGCGGCGCGACCAGCGGCGCAAAGACCGCGATCAGCACAAGGGCGATGAAAACGACGAGGCCGATGACGGCGCCACGGTTTTCGGAGAAGTAGAACCAGAACTCGGCCAGCATCTGGCGGCGCATCGCCGCTGTGGTGACCGGCTGGCTTTGAGTTGTCTCAGCCATGGGATTTTATCCTTCTAGTGGCGGATGCGCGGATTGATCAGGCCATACAGCAGATCAACGATCAGGTTGACGACCATGATGATGCCGGCAATGAGAAGCAGACCGCCCTGGATCACCGGATAATCGCGTCGGAAAACACTGTCGACCATCCATTTGCCGATACCCGGCCAGGAGAAGATCGTTTCGGTCAGAATGGCGCCGGCAAGCATGACGCCGATCTGCAGGCCGATCGTGGTGATGACTGGGATCATCGCATTGCGAAGCGCATGCAGACCGACCACGCGGAACGGCGAAAGTCCCTTGGCGCGGGCTGTTCGGATATAGTCTTCCGACAGCACTTCCAACATGGCAGACCGCGTCTGGCGCGCGATGACGGCCAGCGGAATGGTGGCGAGCACGATCGACGGCAGGATCAGGTGGCTGAGGGCCGAGGTAAAGGCGCCCTTTTGCCCCGACAGCAGACTGTCGATCAGCATGAAACCGGTAACGGGCGGGAAGAAGAACATCAGCGAGATACGGCCTGAAACCGGTGTCCATTGAAGGATGCCGGAAAACAGGATGATCAACAGCAGGCCCCACCAGAAGATCGGCATCGAATAGCCGACAAGCGCGATACCCATCATCGTCTGGTCAAAGGCCGAACCGCGTTTGATCGCTGCGATGATGCCGGCCGGTACGCCGATGGCGATGGCAATCATGATCGCACAGAAGGATAGTTCGACGGTCGCCGGGAATAGAGCGAAGAATTGATCGATGATCGGGCTCTTCGAGACGATTGACGTGCCGAAATCACCCGTGAGAACGCCGGTTATATAGTCGAAATACTGGACGACAATCGGCCGGTCGAGGCCGAGATTGGCGCTGATTTCCGCATGCCGCTCGGGCGACATGACGCGTTCGCCGGACAGCAGCGCGACGGGATCGCCCGGCAAAAGCCGGATGAAGGCGAAGGCTATGATCGATACCCCGATGAAGGTCGGGATCAAGACGGCAAGCCGCCGCAAGAGAAAGCCAAACATGTAGGAGACCTGTTGTTTTTCTTATGAAAGTCGGACCGTGGGCTTGTCGCCTCTTCGGTCCCTCGAAAAGCCGTATCGGGTTTCGAACCGTGGAGATCGCCGGATTTTGTCCGGTGGCGCTTAACGAGAAACGCCGCGGGTTTTAAACCCGCGGCGAATGCGTCTCGGATCCGATTACTCGGCGATGTCGACGTTTTCGAAGGTGAAGTCGCCAAGCGGGCTCTGAACGAAGCCAGAGACTTCCTTGCGCATCGGTACGACGGACAGGGAGTGGTCGATGGTGGCCCATGGTGCTTCGCGCTTGAAGACCAGCTGGGCTTCTTCGTAAAGCTTGGTGCGTTCAGCCTGATCGGACGTGACCTTGGCCTTCTTCACCAAAGCGTTGAACTCTTCGTTGCACCACTGAGCGCGGTTGTTGCCGCCCACGGCTTCGCAGCCGAGCAGGGTGTCAAGGAAGTTGTCCGGGTCACCATTGTCGCCGGTCCAGCCGAGCATGACAGCGCCGTCACGATCCTTGGCCTTCGAACGGTCGAGATATTCGGCCCATTCGTAGGAAACGATCTCGACCTTGACGCCGATCTTGGCAAAGTCGTCCTGCATGATTTCGGCCGCACGACGGGCGTTCAGCATGTAGGGACGCGATACCGGCATCGCCCAGATCTTCATCGACAGATCCTTGACGCCGGCAGCTTCGAGCGCCTTCTTGGCGGCGTCGAGATCGTAGGCATCATCCTGCGTGGCTTCGTTGTAGGACCACATTGTCGGCGGGATCGGGTTCTTGGCAGGCGTTGCCATGCCCTGGAAGACGGCATCGACGATGGCCGGCTTGTTGATCGCCTGGTTCAGTGCCTTGCGGACTTCCGGCTTGTCGAACGGAGCCTGTGTCGTGTTGTAGGCCAGATAGGCGACGTTGAGGCCTTCCTGTTCCATGACGGTCAGGGTGTCGTCGGTCTTCATCGCGGCGACGTCAGCAGCATTCGGGAACGGCATCAGGTGGCATTCGCCAGCCTTGAGCTTCTGGTAGCGAACGGCAGCATCGGTGGTGATTGCGAAGACGAGATCGTCGATCTTCGGTGCGCCACCCCAATAGTCGGCGTTCTTCTTGAAGCGGATGACGGCATCCTGCTGGTAACCGACGAAGGAGAACGGACCGGTGCCGATCGGCATCTGGTTCAGCTGTTCCTTCTTGCCGTCAGCTTCGAGCTTGTCGGCATATTCCTTCGACAGGATCGAGGCGAATGGCATCGCCAGGTTGGCGAGGAACGGTGCTTCTGGCTTGTTGAGCGTGATCTTGACCGTCAGGTCATCGACCTTTTCGATCGACTTGATCAGTTCCGGGAAGCCCATGCCGGCGGCATATTCCCAGGATGTGCCCGCAACATACTGGTTCCACGGATGATCAGCCTTCAGCTGACGGTCCAGCGAGAAGATCACGTCGTCTGCGTTAAATTCGCGGGTCGGCGTGAAGAATTCGGTGGTGTGGAACTTGACGCCTGGACGCAGCTTGAAGGTGTATTCGGTACCTTCGGCGTTGACGGTGTAGCTTTCAGCCAGTCCGGCTTCCGCTTCGGTCGTGCCCGGCTTGAATTCCATCAGGCGGCTGTAGACCGGATGGGCGGATGCATCGAATGTCGTGCCCGCGGTGTACATGCCCGGGTCGAAGCCTTCCGGCGAACCTTCCGAGCAATAGACAAAGGTCTTGGCGCTGGCGGCGCTGGAAAGGAACGTAGCCGCGAGCAGTGCTGCGGCGGCAAAGCCAAACTTGTATTTCATGAGCAGTCTCCCAGTGGCGTTGGACCATGACTGTCCGGTCGCCGGTTCTTTTGGTTCCGTGGTGCGTGTTTCGCACCCAGTGTTTTGCAGAACGAGGTGTAGATCCTCCTTCCGGCGTACCCAAACGGCGATAACGCGATGGCTGTCGTAAAGAGGCCAGCGCATGTGCCGGACGTCAAGGCCCGCATGATCAACGTCATATCGGCTTAAAAAACGTTGTAAAGAGAGATTCTGCCGCAATATCACTTCATTTTAGGCGGGAATTTGGCGGAATTCGCCAATGACAGCGCAAAATTTGCACATTTAATTTGTATGCTAGACGAACGAAATTCGTTTTAGTGATATGATAGAAGCATTTGTTTCCAAGGGCTTCGCGAGATGGCGTCGCAAATCGGAAACCAGCCTTGGCTCGTCTTGACAGCGATTTTACCATGTCTCGCGGTTTGATCAATTGGTCAAGAAAATGAGAAGTCGGGAGGGGCTTGGGGTCCCCTCCCGCCCCTATTCGGTCGCGGGCATTGGGGAAGTGCGACCGAAAAACAGGGAGTAGGCGGCCGGCAGAACCAGAATGGTCAAGACAGTGGCCACCAGGATGCCGCCCATCATTGCATAGGCGAGCGGTCCCCAGAAAATTCCGCGCGAGATCGGGATCAGAGCAAGGACGGCCGTCAGGGCTGTCAGCATGATCGGGCGGAAACGCCGGACAGCGGAGCCGATGATCGCTTCGGACCGTTCCATGCCGGCCGCGATGTCCTGGTCGATCTGGTCGATCAGGATGATCGAATTGCGGATGATGATCCCGAGAAGAGCGATAACGCCCAGGATAGCCACGAACCCGAAGGGTGCTCCGGAGATGAGCAGTGCGGCGGATGCCCCGATGATGCCGAGCGGCCCGGTTGCCAGCACCAGCATTGCCTTGCCGAAATGCTGGAGCTGGATCATCAGGAGAACGACGATGACCAACAGCATGATCGGTGCTTTGGCGGCAATCGAATTCTGGCTTTCGGCGCTGTCTTCAGCCCCGCCCTGGATTTCCACCTGGTAGCCGGGTGGAAGGCGATCGCGCAGGGGCTGAAGCTCGGCAAACATCTTCATCGTCACGTCGTTCGACTGAACGCCGTCGGGAAGGGTGGCGCGGACCGTAATCGTTGGCAGGCGATTGCGGCGCCATTCGATGCCCTGTTCCATTGTCGGCATGACTTTGGCGACTTGGGACAAGGGCACGAATGCGCCGTTGTCGGTCGGAATGTAGATCGAGTTGACAGCTGTCAACAGCTTGCGACTTTCCTCTGGTTCGCGGGCAACAATCGAAATTGTCTCCTCCCCTGCCCGCACATCGGCGAGCGGCGCGCCGCTCATTGTTGCCTGCAGCATCTGACGAAGCCGCTGCGAAGTGACGCCGAGTGCGCGTGCGCGATCCTGATCGACCACCAGCTTCATCGCCGGGACCGGCTCAAGCCAGTCATCGTGAACAGCCTCCAGCACCGGATTGGCATTGAAGGTCTTCTTGACCTCGTCGGCAATCCGGCGGACCTCTGCACGGTCAGGTCCCGATACGCGCATCTGAACAGGCCAGCCTGTCGGAGGGCCGAGGAACAGACGGTCGACTTTGCCGCGGATGTCGGGGAAGTCGGTGGCGAGCATGGCGCGGATCTTGGTGATCAGTTGTTCGCGGCTGTCTTCATCCTTGGCCATGACGAGAAGCTGGGCGTAATTCGGATTGCGCAGTTGCTGATCCAAAGGCAGGAAGAAACGCGGTGCCCCCTCACCGATATAAGTCGCCACGAAACGTTGACCGTCTTCCTTCAGGATCCGGTCTTCAAGGATCGTCGCCTGGCGTTCCACTTCGGAAATCGAGGTTCCCTCCGGAAGCCAGAGATCAACAAGGATTTCCGGGCGCGACGACTGTGGGAAAAAGTTCTGCGGAATGAATTGGAAGGCCCAGAGGCTGGTGACGAATGCCCCCAGCGTGACAAGGATCACGATGATCCGGTGCGTGACGGCCCAGCTGACGGTGGCGCGCAGGCGATGGTAGAAAGGTGTGTCGAAGGCGTCGTGATGGCTGCCGACATGGTGTCTCTGCTTAAGAATCATGTAGCCCAGCCAGGGTGTGAAATAGACAGCCACGAACCAGGAAATCACAAGTGATATGCCGACAACGTAGAACAGCGAGCGGACATATTCTCCAGCGGTGGATTCGGCAAAGCCGACTGGGATAAAACCGGCAATGGTAATCAGGGTGCCGGTCAGCATCGGGAAGGCGGTCGATGTATAGGCGAAACTCGCCGCATCGAGCTTGTTCATTCCCTCCTCCAGCTTTCGCTCCATCAGTTCGACGACGATCATTGCATCGTCGACCAGCAGTCCGAGGGCGATGATCAGCGCGCCGAGCGAGATACGCTGCAGGTCGAGGCCGACCTGATACATGACGGCAAACGTCGCCGCGAGGACCAGCGGGATGGCTATGGCGATGACTAGGCCGGAGCGCCAGCCGATCGAGATGAACGACACGACAAGCACAATCAACAGTGCCTCGCCGAGCGCCTTCATGAATTCACCGACGGCGTCCTCGACAACTTCAGGCTGGTTCGAGATCTGCGAGACTTCGACGCCGAGGGGCAGGCTCACTTCAAAGCGCGAAAGCGTTTCTTCCACTGCCTTGCCGACATCGGTAACCTTGAAACCTTTGCTCATGACGACGCCGACCTGGACGGAATCCTGACCGTTGAAACGGAACTTGCGCTGATAAGGGTCCTCGAGGCCTTCGGTGACGGTGGCTATGTCGCCAAGGCGCGTGATCTGGTCTCCCGCCTTGAGGCGGAGTTCGCGGATGTCTTCCGCGGCACTGAAGCCGCCATCGACGGCAATACGCACGGAGCGTTCGCCCGTGTCGATCGAGCCGGTGGCGTCGATCGCGTTCTGGCCGGCCAGTGCGTCCTGCAGATTGGTAAACGTCAGGCCACGTTCGGCCAGCGCTTTCGAGGAGACCTCGATAAAGATCTTCTGCGGCTGATCCCCAAGGACCACGGCCTTCTCGACACCGGCAGTGGACAGAAGCACGTCGCGGGCCTGGATCGCGTATTTCTTCAGCTCCGGATAGCTGTAGCCGTCGCCGGTCAGCGAATAGAGCGTGATATAGGTGTCGCCGAACTCGTCATTGAAATAGGGACCAAGCAGGCCTTCCGGCAGCTCGTTTTCGATGTCGCTGACCTTTTTGCGCACCTGATAGAAGGCATCCGCCACGTCCTGAGCGTCGGTATTTCCCTTGACCTGAAGCGTGATGATTGCCGATCCGGCGCGGGTGTAGGATTTCACCCAGTCGAGATAGGGCGTTTCCTGCAGCTTGCGTTCTATCTTGTTGACCACCTGATCCTGCATGTCGGTGATCGACGCGCCCGGCCAGAAGGCCTGCACGACCATGACGCGGAAGGTAAAGTCAGGGTCTTCCTTCTGGCCCATGCGCATCAGCCCGAACAGGCCGGCAATCAGAATGAGACCAAAGAGGAAGCGAGCCATGCTGGGGTGGCCGATTGCCCAACGCGACAGATTGAAAGAGCCGTGGTCGACGGGTGGGGTGTTCATGGCAATGGTCCGCGCGGGAGGAACGGGAAAGGGAAAGGAAGCGATCAGGGCGTTTCGCTGGTGCTGCCGGTGATGGCAGGCTCCGCGACTTCGGCCGAATGTGTCATGACGCCTTCTGGAAGCTTGACCTTCATGTCCTCTGTCATGAACTGCGTACCCGCCGCGACTACGAGGTCGCCCGGACGGATGCCATCGGAGATCTTGATGCCGAGATCGGTGAACTCGGCGACCTTAACCGGCCGTGCATGCACGGTGCCATCAAGGCGCTCTACGGTCCAGACGATTGTCTGCTGGGCGGGATCGCGCGCCAAAGCCGAGAGCGGCAGGCTAAAATGATTGTCGGCGGTTGGCGTTGTCGCGATCACGCCGGCGGTCATGCCGAGCAGCACGCGCGCGTCTTCGGGAAGTGCGATGCGAACGGCGAATGTCCTGGAGCTGGCATCGGCAGAGCCGGCAACCTCGCGGACTGTGCCTTTGAGCGTGACGCCAGCATTCGACCAGAACGTCACGTCAACGATCTTGCCGTTGGAAAATGCAAAAATCTCGTTCTCGGGTACGGCAATCAGCACTTCCTTCTCACCGTCGGCGGCCACCGTGACAACAGGGCTGCCGGCTGACACGACCTGCCCTGCATCCGCATTGATCGCGGTTACGATGCCCGGCTTGTCAGCCTTGAGCTCGCCGTAGCCAACCTGGTTGCGGGCTTGCTCAAGGGTCGAGCGGGCACTGTCGCGGGTGGCCGTCGCCTGGTTGTAGGAAAGCTGCGCCTGTTCGAGCTGCGCCTTTGTGGTCACCTGTTGCTTGTAAAGCGCCTCGGCGCGCGTCAGGGCAAATTCGGTGGTCTCGACCTGACGTTGGGCCGACGCAAGGCTGGCTTCGGCGCTACGCAGCTGCAATTCATAATCCGTCGCATCGATCCGTGCCAGAACGTCACCCGGGTTGACCCTGTCGCCGATATCGACATTGCGCTCGATGATCTTGCCGGCGACACGGAAGCCGGCTGCGGCCTCGCTCCGCGCCTTGACGGCGCCGGAATAGCGCATTTCCCGGGCAGGTGAGGCGGCGTTGACCTCGACGATCTTGACGGGGCGCAGCGCTGGCGGCTCGCTGACCTCTGCCTTATCGTCCGAGCAGGAGACCAAGGCGAGTGTGACCATAAGCGGTGCGAGCACATGGGCGAGCGCCGATCCAATGCTGCGGCTGGAATTCGGCAATTCGAATGAACGCGATCTCATGAACATACTCTCCTAAAACACAAAAAATGCCGGCTTGAGCGCTTGCCGCCCGCTCGGGTCAGGCCTTCAAGGCCTGGATGGCAAACTCAGTCAGTTCTGCGGCGCTGGCTCTATTGGCCTTGCCGATACATTGGGCGACGAGTTGTGGATGATGCAGTGCTGACGTAGCGGCCCCAAAGCAGCGCGTAGCGAGTTCCGCATCACCCGCTGCAAATTCGCCCCTTGTCATTCCGTCGGCGATGATGCCGCGCACAATGGCCTGGAGTTGGTCGATGTGCTCATCAACGACGTGCCAGTCTCGCTCGATGGCAACGATTACCATCTCATGCACCTTCTCGGCATCAAGCATGGTCTCGACCGTATACTGATAGTGGCCCAACGAATAGCGGCGCAGCCGTTCCTCGGCACTGAGCGGGAGGTCCGCGCATGCCTTTGCAAGCTCCAGGCTCTCATTCAGCATACGGGCGCAGAGGGCTTGGTGGATCTCGACCTTCGAGGCGAAGAAGCGGTAGATATTGGCGGGCGACATGCCGAGGTCCTTGGCGATGTCGGCGACGGTTGTCTTTGCATATCCGTAGTGCCGGAACAGCCGCTCGGCGGCTGCCAGAATGCGCGTGACGTTGTCACTGCGAACCTGTTCCTGATCGGCTTCGAGCGTCTGGGGCATAGGTTTTCCTGAGGAGTGATGAATATCGAATTTCGTCAGGATTAAAATCTCACTCGGCATTTGTCAATATATCGCATGAAAGAAAACGCTGAAAGACGTCTCGCCAGAGTTGTGGTGCACTATGGTCTGCGACCGTTAAAAAGTGCTCACAGATGTAGTGCCGACTATCCGCGTTTGTGTTGAGCGCCTGGCTGAAATGGTGTGAGAGCTCAAGGGAGGGCAGGGGCTGTTCGCTCATGCTTGTCCTCGCGGTGGAGATGTTGACAGCTGTCAACAGGCATGAGCCGACAGGTGAGTCGACAGCGGACCGGATTTCCATCAAAGAGGACGATCTGAGGATGTCGCGCCAGATCGACGAAGGTCAGCGGGCTCCGGTTCGATGGATTGCCGATCTGTGCGCGCACGATCGTGACGGAAGGTTGCCGCACAGGGCGCTGCCAGATCCCGGGGGAGACCATCGCACTGGGTGGCGCAAAAAAGCGGAGTGAGCGACTGTCTTGCCAGTCAAGCGTTTTGTTCGCGCCATGATTGATTGTCCCTGACGAGAGCGTTGAGGATGGTTATGAGCTTTCTAGCGACGGCGATGATAGCGACGAGCTTTGGCTTTCCCTGAGCGACGAGGCAGTCACGGAAGGTTTTGAGGGTTGGATTGTGGCGCGCGGCAACGAGTGCGCCCATGTAGAGCGCCGTTCTAACGCTAGCGCGGCCTCCACCGATAAAGCTCTTGCCGCGCCATTGGCCGGATTGACGTGTCCAGGGAGCAAGGCCGACCAGTGCGGCGACCTGGCGTCGGTCGAGCGTGCCGAGTTCCGGCAATTCGGCAATCAGCGTGCGGGCGATCTGGTCGCCAATGCCAGGGATCGACTTCATGAGCTCGACTTTGTCGAGCCAGTTAGGCAATCGGCGGATGGTATCGTCGATGTCCTGATCGATTTCGGCAAGTTCCAACGGTCGCCTCGATAGCAATCCGTTCGGCCTGAAGCGGCTTCAAGCGCTCGACCAGATCGGCCAGTCCGCCATGATCGCGCGGGACATGGGTAGGGGCTATCGAGGGGGTGTTTGCGGCGACATCCAGACGATCTTTCGAAACGTCGATACCAATATAGAGAGCGTCCACCCTATCCCATCCTTGCGCAAGCGGGCTTCGCTTCGAGCGGCCCAAGCGACTGTTTGGGTTCGATGGAACGGCGGACGAGGACCCTTGCTCACTCACGGGCTTGGCATCCCAGAGGGGGGCCGGTCTCCCGTCCGCGACCGCAACCAGCACTATACCAGAAACGGCAAAATCTAAGTTACAAGGGGAGAGGCGCAGGCCGGCGGAACGCGACCGGTCAAGTGTCGAGCGTCTGAGGGTTTGAGTTGGCGCACTGTTTCGCAACTGCGGCCCATCTCGTTCCTGCCGAAACTGCCCCGGGGCCGCTTGAAATGGCCGGTACGCCTGCATCGAGATGTGAGGTGCGGCGCGCACATCGGCGGGCCTATGGCCAATGCCCGAGGGGGCGACCGTCTTGGCAGTCAGGCGTTGTGCCATGGCTTTTCTTCCCGGATGATGGCGTCGAGGAGGTCAGCAGTTTTCCTGTGGTGGCGACGATACTCCTGGGTTCACGTGATGCAAATAGACGGTTTCTAAAGGCCTTGAGCACAGGGTTGTGAGGGCTGGCGATGAGCCTGCCATGAACAACAAGGCGGGCACATTGCCCCGACCGCCCGATGAAGCGCTTGGCACTCCATCTGCCGGGGTTCCGGGTCCAATGGGCGAGGCATGCAAGTGATACGATCTGCCACCGGTCGAGACCGCGGCGATCAGCGCGCATCGATCGCGTGGGCCTTGGCCCGTCGACTGATCGCATGGACATAGGCGCGGACATGAGCGTGGTTGACCACAATAACCGGAAACGCCGGATGACAGGGTCGCCACGGCGTCCGCGCCGACCGATTGCAGCCGCGCGGGTAAGTCTTCTCAAATGCGCCGGCTGGGAAATTACAAGCCTTTTTCCGGGGCGTGCGGGATGTCGAACGGATGACGGACCATCTGCTGGCTTCTGCATTTACTGGAAGCTACGCTCAGCATCGAACTTACGTATTTTTTTCGTTAGTGATCGCTGCACTCTTGGAATCAGTAGGTCAATGTGGCAATATGACTGTGTTGCAGGAGCGATAATGTTGCGCTGCGGGTCTTTTGACTGAGAAATGCATTTCCGGTCAGATTTGGTTAACCATCCGACGATCGGCAGTGAAGAAACCCAAGTACCGCTTCGATTTCGTAGTGGCGCTTCTCCCCAATAATTTCAATCTGTTATGAATTGTCTCATTCGCCAAGCCGACGACGGGTTTTTGGTTTGAGAGGGGCGGATTTGGCCGTGGCGCCGCAGTATTGGTCAGGCACGTTCCGTGCCGGCGAGATGGCAGGTTGAGACGTTGTCATGATCACTTGACCTGTCGTCGCGAGTGATCGCGAGCCAGTTCGAGGAACGCTCTGACCCCAGCCGATAGATTTCGGCGCCCAGGATAATACAAGCAAAGCCCCGGATAGGGCGGGGTCCAATCTTCCAGAACTCGGACAAGGCGCCCCGCCTCAATGTCGTTGAGAACTTCCTGTTCCATCGTGTAGCCCAACCCCGTGCTTTCGAGCACGGCGATCTTCACGAGGCTGGCCTCATCGAGGGTGGCTTGACCCTGCACATCGATTTGGACCGCTTCTCCATCTTTTTCAAACCGCCATCGAAACAGGGAGCCATCCGGTAGCCGAACGCGAATGCACCTGTGATGAAGAAGGTCCGGGGGTACGAGAGGTTTACCGTGTTGCTCGAAATATTCCGGCGAACCGACCACGGCGTGGCGCTGAGGTCGACCGAGGGACACGGCAATCATGTCGGTGGGAACGAGGCCAGCAACCCGCACACCAAGATCGAACCCGTCCCTGACGATATCGACCATCTTGCCTTCTGTAACGATATCGACGTTCATGTCCGGATGGCGGCGCAGGAACTCAAGCACCAGCGGTGAGATAATGGCGCGTGCTGCAAAAGGTGCCGCGTTGATGCGTATCGTTCCCGAAGGTGTCTCGCGTTGCGAACGTACCGTTTCCAGCGCCGCGTGGAGATCCTGCAGCGAAGGTGCGACCTGCTGCATGAAGAGCCTGCCAGCATCCGTTAGCGAGACACTGCGTGTGGTGCGGTTGAATAATCGCACGCCTAGGCTCGCCTCAAGCCGGCCGATCGTGTGGCTGAGCGCAGTCGATGACATGCCGAGGTCGATCGCCGCTGCTCGGAATGTCCCGCGCCGGGCAATCGCGATGACCGCTTCCAGCTCCTTTAGATTGGCCTGCTCCATTGTCCCGATCTGTTCATTTCCGCATGCCGATCTATCCCACTTATATAATCAATGGTCGAGGGCTAACTCTCAGGTCAGTCCACAAGGAGAGACGTGAGATGATGCCAGATATTGTGACCATGTATTTTGATGCCGACAGGCGCAATGATGCCGAGGCGCTGTTGAACACGCTTGCCGCCGATGCGGTGGTCGAGGACGAGAACGCCCGCCATCAGGGCTCCGTCGCAATCCGTCAATGGTGGTTGTCCGCGAAGAAGGCGACCCAATACATCGCCGAACCGCTCGAATCCACCGTCGATGGCGACAAGGCATTCGTCCGCGCGAGTGTCAGCGGCCAGTTTACCGGTAGCCCTGTAGTGCTCACCCACGCCTTCACGATCAAGGACGAAAAGATCATCAGGCTGGAGATCCGGTCATGACCGATTTTCTCAACCTGAAAGGCAAACGCGCGCTCGTTACGGCCGGAACGAAAGGAGCCGGTGCCGCAACTGTCAGCCTGTTTCGCGAACTTGGCGTGCAAGTGCTGACGACGGCGCGGGCGCGTCCGGAAAATCTGCCGGAAGACCTCTTCGTCGAGGCGGACCTGACAACCGAAGAGGGATGCACAATGGTCGCAGAAACAGCGCGCCAACGCCTCGGCGGCGTCGATGTCATTGTCCATATGCTGGGGGGCTCCTCCGCAGCCGGGGGCGGATTCGCGGCACTGTCGGATGACGACTGGTGGAAAGAGTTGTCGCTCAATCTGTTTCCAGCTGTGCGACTGGATCGGACACTGGTTCCGGACATGGTCGCCAGAGGAAGCGGTGTGGTTGTGCATGTCACATCCATTCAGAGAGTATTGCCGCTCCCGGAATCGACGACCGCCTATGCTGCAGCCAAGGCCGCTCTCTCGACCTATAGCAAGGCGATGTCCAAGGAGGTCTCACCGAAGGGTGTCCGGGTGGTTCGGGTGTCGCCCGGTTGGATTGAAACGGAAGCCTCGGTTCATCTCGCCGAGCGCCTGGCCAAACAGGCGGGGACAGACCTCGAGGGTGGCAAGAAGATTATCATGGACGGACTGGGCGGCATTCCGCTCGGTCGTCCGGCAAAGCCGGAAGAGGTCGCAAACCTGATTGCATTCCTCGCCTCCGACCGGGCTGCTTCGATTACCGGTACCGAATACACGATTGATGGAGGAACGGTCCCCACGGCATGAGCAACAAATATGTCTCAGCAAGTCAGGCGGGTGCGTCCCACCCGCCGATTTGCGAATAGATCGCGTTGCGGAGATAGCGCATGTCGCGGTTCAGTTTCGCCAATTCTTGCGGCGTCTGGGTCGAGGCTGCGAGCAAGGTGTCGCTGAGACACCCTGCGCCGTGCTGCAATGCGCGGCCTTCTTCGGTCAGCGAAATGACCACCTGCCGCTCGTTGCTGAGATTTCGGGTCCTGCGCAGCAAGCCGGCTGTCTCAAGGCGCTTCAGGAGCGGCGTCAGTGTACTCGATTCGAGCGCAAGGGCGTTGGCAATGGCCCCCACGGTCTGCCCATCTTCGGCCCACAGCACGTTGAGCACGAGATACTGGGGGTAAGTCAGGCCCAACGCATCGAGGAGGGGCTTGTAGGCACGCTGGATGGCGATGCCTGTCGTGTAGATTGCGTAGCATAGTTGCTCTTGCAGGGGGGGCGGATCGTTGTGTGGCTTTGTCATTTTGATCTCCTGTACGACGTCAATATACCCAATGGCATCGCCGAAACCAATATCGCGATAAGAATTATCTTGACGGATGAATTGCAATCTGACTATTTACACATATCGCGATAATAGTTATCGCACAAACACCGAGGAGAAAGCCATGACACGCATGACCACAACCGTCGCTTCCGCGCTTGCCGCAGCCGCAATGTCCGCAGCACTGCAGGTGCACGCGGCCGACACAGTCCCCCAGAACCAGGCCGTAAAAAATGTAGTCCTCGTCCATGGCGCTTTTGCCGACGGCTCCGGCTGGAAAGGTGTCTACGACAACCTGACGGCGCGCGGCTATCGCGTCACCATTGTCCAGAACCCCCTGACCTCTCTCGAAGACGATGTCGCGGCTACAAAACGCGCGCTCGAACGGCAGGATGGACCGGCGATTCTGGTCGGGCATTCCTGGGGCGGCACGGTCATCACGGAAGCTGGTGTCGATGCCAAGGTTGCGGGCCTCGTCTATGTCTCTGCTCTCTCCCCGGATGCCGGCGAGACAACGGCTCAACAATATGAAGGCTTCGCACCTGCATCCGAATTTGTCATCGAGACGACGAAGGACGGCTTTGGTTATGTAAGCCCGAACAAATTCAAGGCTGGTTTCGCGCATGACGTCAGCGATGCCGAGGTTGCGTTGATGAGGGACTCACAGGTCCCGATCAACATGTCGGCTTTCGGCACGAAGCTCGAAAATGCTGCCTGGCATACCAAGCCCAGCTGGGCGGTGATTGCCACCGAAGACAAGGCATTTGACCAGGCCATGCTGATCCATATGGCCGAACGCATCAAGGCCAAGATCACCAAGGTGTCCGCAAGCCACGCCTTGTTCATGACCCAGCCCAGGGCCATCGCGGATACCATTGACCAAGCTGCCAAGGCCGTATCGGCGACCAAGTAGTTACCGACGCTGCGTCATCGGGGCATTTTCACCCAGCTCCGATGACGACGGCAACGTTTGTATAGTCAGCTGAATTGGGCCAATTGCCGACGAAGATACTTCCATCATTGGACATGGGAGCTGACGAAAGTCATCTGACGGCGATCGCCAGATTTCCTGGGTGTTGGCGACGGGTGAACCCGGTCCATCAAAACTTCGTCTGACCCCATCGAGAGAAAGCTCGTGCTACGGAAGAAGGCAGTTGAAACCGGCCCGGCCAAACCGAGGTCGGTCGCAGCCTTCCTGAAACGTCGGGCACGCTTATGGACCTGTCTAAGATAAAGACCCTCATCGACTTTGTCGGACGATCGAATATCACCGAACTGTCAGTGACCGAAAAGGACCTGACAGTCCGCATTTTCGGCCGCTCCGCGTCCCCCACCGCGCCGGGCGCCCGTGTTCGTGAACCTCAAGGCGTCTCCGGCACTCCGACCGACGCTGCGGACGCCCCAGAGAACAAAGCAGTAGCGGTTAGGGCGCCAGTTTTTGGCATTTTGCATCGGAGCCCGGCACCAGGGCAAGCGCCGTTCGTCAGCTTGGGCGAACAGGTGGAAGAAGGCCAGACCTTGTTTGTTATCGAGGCGATGAAGGTGTTCAATAGCATTGCGGCGCCGCGCTCTGGGCGCATTGCCTACCTCACCGACATTGACGGCGGAGAGGTTGAGACCGGTGACGTGCTTGCGGAGATCGCCTGATGTCCCAACCGTTACACAAGAACTCAGCGACAGGACCGCGCTTCGATAGCGTCCTTATTGCCAACCGCGGCGAAATCGCGGTTCGGATCCAGCGCGCGTGCCGCGATCTCGGTGTGAAGACGGTGGCAGTTTGCTCGGAAGCAGACCGCGAAGCACTCTATGTCAAGGCGGCCGACCGCTTCCTCTGCATCGGGCCATCCAGCGCAGCAAAGAGCTATCTGAACATGGATGCCATCCTTCTGGCTGCACGCCTCACCGGGGCGGGGGCCATTCATCCTGGCTACGGTTTTCTATCGGAAAATTCTGCCTTCGCGGATGCAGCGGAAAAAGCAGGTTTTGTCTTTATCGGGCCTGATGCCAAATCGATCGCCACCATGGGTGATAAGATTTCAGCGAAGCGGGCGATGATCGCGGCCGGTGTGCCTTGCGTTCCCGGTCCCGATACAGCGCTTCCCGAAGAAGCTGTGGCGGTCGAGCAGATCGCGCTAGACATCGGCTACCCCGTCATCATCAAGGCGGCCGGTGGCGGTGGCGGGCGCGGCATGCGCGTCGTTCCGGAGGCCGGACTGCTGCACGACGCCATCGCGCTCACGCGGGAAGAAGCACGACAGGCCTTCGGCTCCCCAGCTCTCTATGTGGAGAAGTTCCTCCAGCATCCACGCCATATCGAAATCCAGGTCCTGTGCGACAGCCACGGCAATGCAGTCTGGCTCGGACATCGCGATTGCTCGATGCAGCGCCGTCATCAGAAGGTCGTGGAGGAAGCCCCGGCACCCGGCGTGGCGCCGGAGATCATCGCACCCGTCGGCGAGGCCTGCGTGCAGGCTTGCCGCCAGATCGGGTACCGCGGCGTGGGGACCTTCGAATTTCTCTACGAGGACAATGCGTTCTATTTCATCGAAATGAACACGCGACTTCAGGTCGAGCATCCCGTTACCGAGCTGACGGCCGGTATCGATATCGTCCAGGAACAGATTAAGGTCGCTCAGGGTTTGCCGCTGGCACTGACCCAGGCGGATATCAACTGCAAAGGGCATTCCTTCGAATGCCGTATCAATGCCGAGGATCCCGAGAGTTTCATGTCGTCGGCCGGCGTGATCACCGGTCTTGACTGGCCGATGGGTGAGGGGGTCCGCGTCGATACACATATCCATGCGGGTTATAAAGTCTCGCCATACTACGACTCGCTGATCGCTAAGATCATCGTTCATGCTCCGACGCGAGCGCAAGCGATGGAGACAATGCGCGGGGCGCTTGCGGCGACACGGGTGGACGGGATCTCCACAAATATCCCCTTCTTGCGTGCCCTGTTCGAGGATCGCTCCTTCGCGGACGGCGAGACGGACATCCACTATCTTGAAAAATGGTTGACGCTGCGGAGAACGCTATGAGCGCGATCGATTTCAGCGATCCGAAAACCATAGCATTCCTGACCGACGCGCTCACGGCGGCCGGGGTGGGCGGTATCGAAATCTCCGCCGCGTCGGGGAGCCTGCGCCTGATGATCGCTCCTGATGGCGAAGTACGCCCGACAGTCGTGGCAACCGCACCGGCATTTATCGTCAAGGCACCCATGGCCGGGGTGGTGTGCTTTTCGCATGTCCGCATTTCCGGAACGTCAACTGAGTTGCCGAGATTGATTTCCGGGACCGAGGTATTGGGTTTCCTACGGATCGGTCTCGTTCTTCTGCCCCTGACTGCCGGCCGAGCCGGGCTTTTGACCAAACTGCGTGTTGAGGCGAATGCATTGGTCGGTTTTGGCGATGCCCTTTTCGAGATCGAGCCCCAGTCATGACAGCCATGCTGAAACACCATGTGTCACCAAACGAGATCATTCCCGCCAGCAAGGGCCGCCCTCGCATTTCGTCGATCGGCACCCGATCCTTCCTGCTGGAGGCACCTGGCGATTTCGACCTCGCGTCCCAGCGCCGGATCTGGGCACTGTCGCAAACGCTGAAAGGTTGGCCGGATCTGGCGGAAATCATTCCCGGTATGACCAATTTGCTGGCGATCCTCACGGAAACGCCCGAGGATCCAGAGGGTGTTGTATTGCGGCTGTCGGAAGCTTGGGACGTTGCCCCCAGCATCGATCTCGCCGGAAAGACCATCGAGATCGCTGTCCAGTATGGCGGGGAGTTCGCAACGGATCTGGCGGCGCTGTGCGATTTCTCCGGGCTTACGGATCGGGAAGTGATCCGTATCCATCATGAAGCGATCTATCGGGTCTTCGCTCTGGGGAGCGCACCCGGCTTCGGCTATCTTCACGGTCTCGATCCGCGCATCTACATGCCGCGCAAGACCGTTCCGTCGCTCAAGATGGCCAAGGGATGCGTGACAATCGGCGGCATGCAGACCGGTGTTGCCATGTTGACGGGCCCGAACGGCTGGAACTCCATAGGCTTTGCCGAATTGCAGATGTTCGACCCGCGGTCGGCAACGCCGGCCTTGATGGCACCAGGCGATATTGTTCGGTTCGTGCCCACGAGGATCGACCTATGATCGAGGTTATCGAAACCGGCCCGTTCAACGCTGTCCAGGACCTCGGGCGTCCCGGCTACCGCGATATCGGTGTCTCGGCCAGTGGCGCGATGGATCCGCTTGCTGTCAGGATTGGCAATTGCCTTGCTGGCAATCATGGAGGTTCGGCGGCGCTGGAAATCCAGACCTTTCCGTTTCGTTTACGGTTTGACAAGCGCGCTGTCTTCGTCGTCTCCGGCACGGATGGCAATCCATTTTTGGACGGTGTCGAACTGCTTGCCTGGTGTGCCTATCGTGTCGAAGCAGGTCAGGTTCTTGAAATCAGGCAGCCGCCGAAACTGGCGCGCGCCTACGTCTGCGTCGCCGGCGGTCTGGACGTTCCATCGATCATGGGATCGCGCAGTACCTCGCTCCGCGGGGGCTTTGGTGGTCATGCCGGCCGGACATTGGAGAAGGGCGATAGGATCGCCATCGGTGCCGGTGGAGATAATCTTCCGGTGCCAGATTCGGGCATCGCCGTGGTGGAGCCGGCCGTTGCTTTAGATCGTGTGTTCCCCCAATCTTCCGATGGTGTTTTGCTGATCCGCGCCTTGCCGGCCGGAGAGCATGGGCTTTTTGCCGAGGACGCAAAGGCTTTCTGGGATCAGACCTGGCGGATCTCTTCGCGCAGCGATCGCACGGGTTACCGTCTGTCCGGTGATCCGATCATACCGGTCGAGACAGTCGAGATGAGGTCCCATGGCGTCGTGCCCGGGGTTATTCAGGTCCCGCCTGGCGGCGAACCGATCGTGCAGATGAGCGACGCCAATACAGCTGGGGGATATCCCAAGATCGCCGGCGTAATGGAATGCGATTTTTGGCGCCTCGGCCAAGCCCGAATTGGCAGTCGGTTACGGTTCGTGCGGTCAACGCACGCGGAGGCGCGGACGGTGGAACTTGCCGTCGCTCGGTATCTCGACGATGTCAGGGTTACATCCGAGATGGTTAAGCGAGCCCTGAAAGTGATGGCCTAGCGTGCAGGCGAACGAGGGTCAAAAGGGGACGATATGAAAATCGATCTGAATTCCGATATGGGCGAAGGGTTTGGCCCCTACCGTTTGTGCGATGACGAGGCGATGATGAAGTTGGTATCGTCGGCCAATATCGCCTGCGGCTTTCATGGTGGCGATCCCGATACGATGGCGCGCATGGTGCGGCTGGCCAAGCAGAATGGCGTCGCCGTCGGAGCGCATCCCGGCCTGCCGGACCGTATGGGGTTTGGTCGTCGCGAAATGCCTTTCCAGCCGGATGAGCTGCGCCAGCAGATGCTCTACCAGTTGGGTGCCCTGATCGCGATTGCGCGGAGCGAAGGCGTGCGTGTTGGGCATTTCAGCTTTCATGCAGCTATGGGCAATATGGTCAATCGCGACCCCGTTCTTGCCGATTTGATGATGAATGCGATCGCTGCTGTCGATGCCGACCTTGTCATTTTCGTCACGGCCGGAAGCGAGATCGAAAAGGCGGCGAAACGGGCCGGCTTGAAGACGCTGGCTCTGTTTCTCGCCGACCGGGCCTATGATTCCAGCGGGGCGCTGGTTGCCCGGGGTCTGCCAGGTGCACTCGTCAAGGACGAAGCCTCTGTCCGCGCGCGTGTACACCGTTTCCTTGTCGACGGCACCGTCGAGACGATCGCCGGCACGCAGATCGATATGCCGGCACGCTCAATCCTTGTCCATAGCGATACCCCTGGCGCGTTGGATCTCGCCCGTATCGTGCGAAGCGAGATCGAAGCTGCCGGCGCCACTCTTGCACCGGCTGGCCAACTCGCAAGCTAGACAAGATCGATCGCCTGCAGGGCGCTCCTTTTTCAATCTGTCACTGAAAGATCACGTTCATGTCCATCACTGCCGACCGTCTCAAAAATGTTTCCATCTCCGCCTCCGCCGCGATGACCCAGCGTGCCAGGGAACTGGCTGCCAAGGGGATAAAGGTGGTGAGCCTTTCTTCCGGTGAGCCCGACTTTCCAACGCCTACCCATGTGGTTGAGGCGGCCCATGTGGCAGCGCTGAAGGGTGATACCAAATATCCCCCAATGGACGGCACGGCGGCACTGAAGGCGGCAATCAGCAGGAAGTTCAAGCGTGACAACAATCTTGACTTTGACGCCAGCCAGATCGTCGTATCGGGCGGCGGCAAGCAGGTGATATTCAACGCGATGCTTGCCACCTGCAATCCCGGTGACGAGATCCTGATCCCCACGCCATCCTGGGTCAGCTACGCCGATATCGTCAAATTCGCCGGCGGTGTGCCCGTTGCCGTCCCATGTTACGAAAAGGCCGGTTTCAAGCTGAGGCCAGAGGATCTAGAGGCCGCGATCACGTCGCGGACCAAATGGCTGTTCTTGAACTTCCCCAACAACCCGACAGGAGCTGCGTGTTCTCGCACCGAGATGGCTGAGATTGCCCAGGTGATGTTGCGCCATCCGCATGTGTTGATCCTGACGGACGATATCTACGAACATCTGGTCTATGACGATTTCGAGTTCTGCACGATTGCAGAGGTCGAGCCTAGGCTACATGATCGCGTGTTGACGATGAACGGTGTCTCCAAGGCCTATGCGATGACCGGGTGGCGGCTAGGCTTCTGTGCCAGTGGTTCCAGGGAACTGATGGCCGCGATCAGCAATGTGAATGGCCAGAACAGCGGCGGCACTGCGACGCTCACCCAGGCTGCCGCCATCGCCGCGCTCGACGGACCGCAGGACCTGCTCAAGGAGCGTGCGGCGATCTATCGGGAGAGGCGCGATTTCGTCATCGAAAAGCTCTCAAAAGTGGAAGGCCTGCGCTGCCACAAGCCCGAAGGTGCCTTTTACCTGTATCCGAACATGTCCGGCCTGATCGGTAAGACCAGCAAGGGCGGCCGCAAGATCGAGACCGATGTCGACTTTGTCATGGCGTTGGTCGACGAGCATCATGTTGCGACCGTTCAAGGTGCGGCCTATGGGATGAGCCCCTATTTCCGCATCTCCTACGCGACGAGCATAGAGATGCTGACCGAAGGCTGCGCCCGCATCGCCCAGTTTTGCCACGACATGCGCTGAATTTCTGATCGGTCGAGCCGCCTACTTATTACTTCAACCCTTCAGTCAGCTCGACAAGAATGTCCCTGACCGCAAGGGCAGGTTCCGACAGCGGGTTCTGATCTGAGACGCAAAGTGACAGCGTCTCCTCGATTCGCGGGGAGATGATCCGGCAGATCAGCGGTTCGCTTGTTTCCGTCACAATGCGGTCGGCAATTGCCTTCGGCATGATAGTGGCGCCCAGACCGGCCGCCACCGCACGGGCCAAGGTCCGCACGATCTCGACTTCCGCCACGACTTTCATCGAATTGCGTGTCCGAGTGAAGGCGGTATCCACGGCGCGGCGAACGAAATTGTAAGGCGGCGGCATCAGAAGCGGCACGCCATCGAGCGCGGCCAGCGGGACAGGTTTGCTGTCTCCTTCGATCCCAAGATCGCGATGGGCAACGAGATAGAATTCCTCGCTGAGGATCGGATCGAACCGAACGCCCTTGATCGGTCCATTGCCGTGGATAAGCGCCATTTCCAGCCGTCCGTTCATGATCATCTGGCTGTAGGTCTGGCCGACGCTTTCGGTGAGGTGGAGCAGGATGCCAGGATGGCGTCGGCGAGTTTCGGCGAGGAGTTCGACGGACAAAGTCGCGGCGCTGCTGAACGGGACAAGCCCGACAGACACGCGCCCTGCCAGTGAATTACCGGCGGCAGATGCATCCGCCTGCGCCTGCTCCATCTGACGTAGAATGATCTGGGCGTGGCGGTAAACAGCGAGACCCGCATCCGTCATGCTGACGCCTTGCTGGCTGCGGATCAGAAGCTTCTGGCCGAAATGCTCTTCCAGCGCGGCCAGTTGCTGGCTGAGCGCCGGTTGGGCGATATGCAGTAGATCGGCGGCGCGCGTTATGCTGCCGCTATCCACGATCACGATAAAAGATTTGAGACGTCTGATGTCCATTGGGACCGCATTTTGTTTGAGCTGTGCAAATGCATGTTTGCAGACGCTAGGCCCTTTTGCAACGCGATCCGTCGGGTAACCCAAGTCTCTTGTAAGACAGGGTTTTTGCGCCTCCATACAAGTTGCTTATTGCTCCAGAGATAATCGGTCTTAGGCAAGGATTTAAACCTTCGCTAGTGTCTCAGGCAACAACAAGGGGATCATAATGCCTTTCTCCGACTACAAGACTGCATTGGTGACCGGCGCATCTTCCGGTATCGGCGCTGCCGTCGTGGAGCGGTTTCGGCGCGAGAACATCGAAGTTCACGCCATCGCCCGCAGTCACGATGCCCTTCAAGACCTGGCCACCCGCACTGGCTGCATTGCCCACGTGATCGACGTCACGGATCGCGCGGCAATCGCCGAACTCGCCAGCCGTGTTCAGTTCGATATTCTCGTCAACAATGCGGGCGTCGATCGGCCGAAAAAATTCCTGGAAGCCGATGAAGGCGATATCGACCTGCTCGTGGACGTCAATCTGCGTGCAGTGCTGCATATCTGCCGCCTAATTGTGCCCGGTATGGTTGCTCGTGATCGAGGACACGTCATCAACATCTCGTCCATCGCCGGGAATTACAATTTCGGTGGCAACTCGACCTATCATGCCGTCAAGGCCGGCGTCGCCATGCTGTCGAACCAGCTGCGTCTTGACGCCTTTGGTAAACGCGTGCGCGTCACTGAAATCTGCCCCGGGCGCGTGGCGACCGATATCTTCAATCATGTTCACGGCAATGATCCCAGCATTCGCGAGCGCTTCATCGACGGTTACGAACTTCCACAGGCTGCAGACATTGCCGAAGCGATCGCCTTTGCTATCGCTGCACCGGTGTCGATGAATATCGGGCACATGGAGATCACGCCGACGCTTCAGGTCATGGGCGGCCTGCAGACGGCCCGGCCGCAGCCGGCTCCGGCGGGCGATGTGAATGGCGAGGAGCAGCGGCCGTGACCGGATTCGATCTGTCCGCAATCCTGTCTAACCCGGACTATGTCCAGATGCTGCTGCACGGCATCGAAATGACGTTCGTCATCTTCTTCGGCTCGTGGATGCTGGCGATGACGCTGGCTTTTACCCTGCTCAGCATACGTTTCTCGCCGTTCCGTTTTGGCGACAGATTTGTTGCCGCCTATGTCTCTTATCACCGCAACGTCCCGACACTCGTGCAACTGATGCTGTGGTATTTCGGCATATTCACGTTGCTGCCGGATTGGTTGACCTCATGGCTGGTGGAGCACAACGCCGAAACGATCTTTGCCATCGTCGGCCTCGGCTTATGCCAAGCGGCCTATTTCAGCGAAGACTTGCGCTCAGGTCTGCGATCGGTGAGCCCTGGACAGATGGAGGCTGCCAAGGCACTCGGACACGGCTATCTCTCGGCAATGCGTTTCGTGGTCATGCCACAAGGCGTCCGCAATTCCTTACCACCGCTCATCAATCATAGCGTCTCCCTGTTCAAGAATAGCAGTCTCGCTATCGTCATAGGTGCGCCTGAACTGACGCATGCCGTCAAGGAAATCGAAAATCTCAGCTTTCGAACCTTTGAAATCTATCTGATCGGCACGGTGCTTTACCTCTTCATCTCCCTTCTCATCATGGGGGCGGGCGCCTATCTCTCACTGCGCGCTGACCCAGCCTGGAGGGCACGCGCATGATCAGCGACATCACCGCGATCATCAGCGACTACTGGCTGCTGCTACTGATCGGTCAATATCCCAACGGCCCCCTTGGAGGTCTGGCAAATACGCTCATTCTGTCTGCGCTCAGCATTGCACTGGCCTTCCCGGTCAGCATCCTGTTTGCACTGGCACGGCTTTCGAAATGGCGGCTGTTGCGGTGGCCGGTGACAGGGCTGGTCTATGTAACCCGCGGCGTGCCTCTGCTGATGCTCATCCTGTGGAGCTATTTCCTGGTACCTCTTTGGACTGGCGCGGACGTTCCGAGCTTCGTGACGATGCTGACGACGCTTGTGGTCTATCAGGGCGCGTTCCTCAGCGAGGTCGTTCGCGGCGGTATTGTGGCTCTCGGTCACGGCCAGATGGAGGCGGCCAAAGCACTCGGCCACAGTTATCTCGGGGCCATGCGGTTCGTCATCCTGCCGCAAGCGCTCTACAACATGATCCCGAGCATCATCTCAACCTTCGTCTCGACGATCAAGGACACGACGCTCGGCTATGTCATCAATGTGCCGGATCTCACCTTCGCGGCAAGCCAGGTCAACAATCAGCTGCTGACCCAACCATTCCAGGTCTTCCTGATCCTGGCAGTCGTCTACTACGCAATCTGCTGGAGCCTGACGCATGTCGCCAACGTCATCGAGCGCCGGATCACACGCCGGCGGGCCGGTTTGACCGATCGCGCAAAGCCGGTGTCGCTGGCAATGTCCAAAATCGTATCGGAGCAGCCATGACCCTGTCAGACACATCAGCCCAACAGCCCCAGGCTATTCGAATTGCAAATGTCTACAAGAGCTACGGGGATCATCCTGTTCTGAAGAATATCGACGCCGAGGTTGCCCGCGGCGAGGTGGTGGTGATCTGCGGCCCGTCGGGGTCGGGAAAATCGACGCTGATCCGAACCATCAATCGCCTGGAAGAGATCAGCAGCGGCGCGATCAGCTTCGACGGCCAGAATATCCACGCTCCGATGCGGACCAAGGAGCTCAATCTTCTGCGCAGCCGCATTGGCTTTGTTTTCCAGAACTTCAATCTTTTCCCGCATCTGTCCGTTGTCGAGAATGTTTCGATGTCGCCCATCCGGGTGAAAGGCGTTGCTCCCGCGGAGGCCCACGACAAGGCGTTGAAGCTGCTTGATCGAGTAGGGCTTGCAGACAAGGCGAATGCCTATCCAGCCCAACTCTCCGGTGGACAGCAGCAGCGGGTTGCGATCGCACGTGCGCTCGCCATGGAGCCGCCGGTCATGCTGTTCGACGAACCGACTAGCGCGCTCGACCCCGAGATGGTCGGAGAGGTTCTGGCGGTCATGAAAAGCCTTGCAGCCGATGGCATGACGATGCTGTGCGTCACTCACGAAATGGGCTTCGCCCGCGATGTCGCCGACCGGATCTGGTTCATCGATGCCGGAGAAATCATTGAGACGGCTCCGCCGGAACAGTTTTTCAAAGCACCTAGTCACCCCCGTGCACAGCGGTTCCTTGCCGATCTGCGCCACTGACATCCGCAACCTCAAACAAAACCAAAACAATGGAGAACAGCAATGAACTGGAAATCACTCACGCTTACGGCAGTGCTGGCCGGCGCATCGGCCATCTCGCCGGCCAAGGCAGATCAGCTCGACACGATCTTGTCGAACAAGACGCTGCGGTGCGCCACGTTTGCCGACGTGCCTCCGTTCGCCTCGCCTGACCCGGCAACCCGCGAAATGGCCGGCTTTGACGTTGACCTATGCAATGCGATCGCCGCCGAACTTGGCGTCAAGGCCGAAGTGAAGCCTGTCTCGGTCGAAGCCCGTGTGCCGGAGGTCAAACTCGGTCGTGTTGATATCACGGTCGCCAACCTTGCATACACGCTGAACCGCGCAGAGCAGATCCAGTTCAGCGATCCCTATTATCTCGCAAAAGAAATGCTGATCGTTCCAGCCGACGACGCCGGCCAGAAGAAGTCCGATTACGAAGGTCAGCGCATCGCATCAACCAAGGGCTCGACCTCTGAAATGTCGATCAAGCTCAACAAGTCCGAGCCCCTGACCTTCCAGGATACCGCGTCTGCCTATCTCGCCGTACAGCAGGGCAAGGCGCGCGGCATGGTAGCCAATACCATGACGACGACAAAGTTCGTCAACGAATCGAAGACCAAGGGCAAAGAGATGCGGATGATCCAGGATCCGATGCTGTTTCAGCCAATCGGCATCGGCATGGCCAAGGACAATCCGGCCCTGACTGCCAAGATCAACGAAGTACTGCGCAAGCTGGATACGTCCGGCGAAATCAACAAGATCTGGGACAAGTGGCTTGGCCCTGACACCGAATACAAGATGACACGCGCCGACAAGGTCGTGCCGCTCTCCGAACTGAAGTTCGACCCGATCCCCTAAGACCGCAGGGCTTCAGCCCCGTCGGCAGCTCAACTGAAAAACAATGGTGACAGAAGGCGGCGGGGCGTGCCCGCCGCCGGTCCAACCGTGGGAGGAATCCAGTGATCCACATTAAAGACATCGCCGAACGGCCAGCCCAGGCCGATATCGACGCCCTTGCCAAATTCTCGCCGGCAACGATCCATGAAGCCCAGGGGCGTCGCGGCGCGCTATCCTCGCGCCTGAAGCCCGTGGATTACCGCATGAAGCTGTGTGGCCCGGCCTTCACGGTCAAATGCGCCCCGCGCGACAACATCATGCTTCAGCTTGCCATCAACTATGCTAAGCCCGGCGATATCATCGTTGTGTCGGCTGGCGAATACGAAGAAGCCGGATCCTTCGGCGATGTGCTCGCCAATGCCTGCCTTGCCAAAGGCATCGGTGGTTTGGTGACCGATACCGGCGTGCGCGATACGCTGCAACTACGTGACCTAGGCTTCCCGGTCTTTTCGCTCAGCGTCTGCATCAAGGGGACCGTAAAGGAAACCATCGCTGCGGTGAACGATTCCATCATCGTCGGCGGAGAAACCATCCATCCCGGTGACATCATCGTCGGCGATGCCGACGGACTGGTGGTCGTGCGTCGCGAAGACGCCCAGGATGCGGCCAAGCTTTCGCAGGCCAGGGAAGATGCCGAGACCGGCTTTATCGAAGCCTACAAGCAGGGCAAATCGGTGATCGAGGTCAGCAATCTCGAAGCGGTTCTGAAAGCCAAGGGCCTGGTCGTCGATATCTGAATGCGGTCCGCCGCTTCCGAATTGAGTCAGTGTTTTCTCATATCGCAAGGAGGTTTTATGACCTTCCCACTTTTTGATCTTTCCGGTCATCGTGCCTTGGTGACAGGTTCGTCGCAGGGGATCGGGTTTGCTCTTGCACAGGGGCTTGCCGAACACGGAGCATCCGTCGTTCTGAATGGCCGCGACGGAAGCAAGCTTGCGGCTGCGGCTAACAGTTTGCGGCAGGCGGGCCATGCGGTTGCGGTCAGCGATTTCGACGTGACCGATGCCGATGCGGTGAAGCGCGGCGTCGACACGATCGAGCAGACTGTCGGGCCAATCGACATCCTGATCAACAATGCCGGCATGCAGTTCCGCACGCCGCTGGAGGCGTTTCCCGTCGATCGCTGGGAACAGCTGCTGAAGACCAATGTCTCCAGCGTGTTCTACGTCGGGCAGGCGGTAGCACGGCACATGATCGACCGCGGGCGGGGCAAAATCGTCAATATTGCCTCGGTGCAGAGCGAACTTGCGCGTCCCGGCATCGCACCCTACACGGCGACCAAGGGTGCCGTGAAGAACCTCACCCGCGGCATGTGCGCCGACTGGGCCAAGTACGGCCTGCAGATCAACGCGCTGGCGCCCGGCTATTTCAAGACGCCGCTCAACCAGGCACTGGTCGACAGCGCGGAGTTCTCCTCATGGCTCGAGAAGCGCACGCCCGCTGCCCGCTGGGGCAATGTCGACGAACTGGTCGGGGCTGCGGTCTTCCTCTCGAGCCCGGCTTCCTCTTTTGTCAACGGACACACGCTCTATGTTGATGGCGGCATCACCACCAGCCTCTGACGGGAAGGATCCGTTTGGTCCGATCGTCGTGATGGGCGTCTGCGGTTGCGGCAATAGTTCGGTCGCTGCGCGGCTGTCGCAGCTCTTGAACTGTCGGTTCCTGGAGGGCGACAGCCTTCATCCGCCCGCCAATGTCGGCAAGATGCGCATCGGTCTGGCGCTTGACGACGATGATCGCTGGCCGTGGCTGGATGCACTTGGACAGGAGCTGGGCGCAGCCGGCGATATCGTCATCTCCTGCTCGGCCTTGAAGCGGGCCTATCGGGATCGGTTGCGGCGGCTTGCCGACCGACCGGTGACCTTTGTCTTCCTGCGCGGAGAAAGGGCCCTGCTGACCGCACGCATGGCGGAGCGCACCGACCATTATATGCCGCTCTCGTTGCTCGATAGCCAGTTGGCCGCGCTGGAGCCGCCGGTGGCAGAGGCAGACGTGATCAGCATAGACATCAACCAGCCGCTGGAGGCCATCGTCGATATGCCTATGACCTGCATGTCCGCCCGAAGGGCCGGCACTGAGCAAACTGACAGATATGTGGAGGACACGATGAGCAAGCCAGAAATTCTGATGACAGGCCCCTATCCGGATTGGGATCTGGTCGATCTCGAAGACCGTTATGTGGTGCACAAGCTCTATGAGGCAGCCGATCGCGAAGCTTTCCTCGACCGCAACGGAGCCACTGTCAGGGCGATTGCCACCCGCGGTGAACTCGGTGCTTCGGCGGATCTGATCGGCAAGCTGCCGAAGCTGGAGATCGTCTCGGTCTATGGAGTCGGCTATGATGCCGTCGATCTTGCGGCCTGCCGCGCGCGTGGCATCCGTGTCACCAATACGCCCGATGTGCTGACTAATGACGTGGCCGATCTCGGCGTGGCCATGATGCTGTGCCAGTCGCGCGGCATGATCGGCGCCGAGCGCTGGGTGCAGGACGGAAGCTGGGCGGCCAAGGGCCTCTATCCCCTGAAGCGCCGGATCTGGGGGCGCAAGGCCGGCGTGCTCGGTCTCGGACGTATCGGATTCGAAGTGGCCAAGCGGCTCAAGGGCTTCGATATGGACATCGCCTATAGTGATGTGTCCGCCAAACCTTACGCGGACGGCATGACTTTCATCGCCGATCCCGTCGCGCTGGCAGACTATGCCGATTTCCTGTTCGTCACGCTGGCGGCATCTGACGTCACCCGCCATATCGTCTCAAGCGACGTGATCGCAGCGCTTGGTCCAGACGGCATGCTGATCAACATCTCGCGCGCGTCCAATATTGACGAGGAGGCCTTGCTCGCAGCGTTGGAGACCGGCTTGCTGGGATCGGCGGCACTTGACGTGTTCGAAGGCGAGCCAAAGCTCAATCCGCGGTTTCTCGCACTCGACAACGTGCTCCTGCAGCCGCATCACGCGTCGGGCACGATCGAAACCCGCAAGGCGATGGGCAAACTCGTTCGCGACAATCTTGCCGCACATTTTGCCGGCGCTTCCCTTCTCACTGCAGTCGTTTGAGGTCATGTCCATGAAAGCCGTTGTCATTCACGCCGCCAGGGATCTGAGGATCGAAGAGAGGGACGTCGAAGTACTCGAGCCCGGCCAGGTCGAGGTGGCAATCGATGCGGGCGGAATTTGCGGCTCCGATTTACACTACTACAATCACGGAGGCTTCGGCGCCGTGCGGCTGCGCGAGCCGATGATCCTCGGTCATGAAGTGGCCGGAACGGTGAGGGCTCTGGGCGCGGGTGTCTCGACACTTGCGGTCGGCGACCGAGTTGCGGTTTCACCGAGTCGTCCCTGCAGCGCCTGCGACTATTGCCTTGCCGGCCATCAGAACCATTGCCTGAATATGCGCTTCTACGGCAGTGCCATGCCAATGCCGCATATCCAGGGCGCCTTCCGCCAGCGGCTCGTGGCCGAGCAGTGGCAGTGTCATACGGTGGCAGAAGGTGTCTCGATCCACGAGGCCGCCATGGCCGAGCCCTTCGCGGTGACGCTGCATGCGGTGGCTCGTGCCGGTTCGCTGATTGGCAAACGGGTGTTGGTCACCGGCTGCGGCCCGATCGGCGCACTGGCCATCATCGCTGCCCGCGCCCATGGCGCCCGCGAGATCGTGGCGACCGACATGATGGACGCGGTTCTCGAAAAAGCGCTTGAGGTCGGTGCCGATCGCGTCATCAACGTTGCCGCCAATCCAGAGCAACTCCAGGCCTATGCGGCGAACAAGGGCTATTTCGACGTCCAGTTCGAGGCGTCCGGAAACGAGCGGGCAGTGCGCTCCGGTCTGGACGTGCTCAAGCCGCGTTCGGTCCTTGTTCAGCTCGGGCTCGGCGGTGACGTCGCCATTCCGCAAAACATGGTTGTGGCAAAAGAGATCGAGATGAAGGGCACCTTCCGTTTCCATGAGGAATTTGCGCTGGCCGTCGATCTGATCAATCAACGCAGGGTGGACCTGAAGCCGTTGCTGACCGGTGTGTTCCCGCTTGCAGACGCCGTCACGGCCTTCGAAACAGCCGGAGATAGGACACGGTCGATGAAAGTGCAGCTGTCCTTCTGAACGTGGCCTTGGGGCTGCGGAATGTGGCTTGGCCTTGATCAACCCGCATGGTCGTTGCTCAAGCAACACAAGTGCGTATTGTACATCCGGCCCGAAGCTCGCTCGGAGTGACGAGCCGAATTTGACCGTTTGGAGGCATTGAACGTCGCCGGATGAAATGACACAAATGTGTGCTCAGTTGCCGTGTGCTACCAACCCAGCCGGCGCCTGTTGTGAATGCGAGATCGCCGGTGAGAGAAGCGGACGACCTGTCCGACGATATGGGACAGGCCCGCTGACAGGCGCGTGAAACAAACTGTGGTAATCGATCAAACATCTCTTTCGTTGGTGGCGCTGGCTGACGACCATTGATATCTACCCGCCTCCATTCGAATATAAGGACGTATGTCGCTCATGGACTCGCGCCGGGAAATAGCGGAACGCATCATCGCTCGCTGCAGGGACCGCGGTCGGCCTATCGATACACATCCGCAGTTTCGCGATCTGCTCGAACTGTGGATTGACGGTTCGATCACGATGCCGGAGATGCGCTGGAGATTTATAGACCTCCTGCGTCAGGACTCGGTGGCAAGGCGGTCTGCGCAGTTGCAGGACGGCCAGATCCGGGATTTTCAGAACCAAGATGAAAGACATGAGGCCGAGGGCACGGACTGACCGTTGCGGTGTCGCGACAGTCGACCGGTCTGCTCACCAAACGCGCCGGTGAACCTACGGCGTTTGAGCGCCTGTCGCCGTGACATAGATCGAATACAGCGATTTCGTCGCGGTGATGAACAGCCGGTTGCGCCGCGGGCCACCGAAGGTGAGATTGGCAACGGTCTGCGGCACGAGGATCTTGCCGAGCAGAGTGCTATCAGACGCAAAGCAGTGGACTCCGTCTGCGGCACTGGACCAGAGATTGCCGGCCATATCGAGGCGGATGCCATCGGGTATGCCATTGTCGATCTCGGCGAAGATGCGGCCATTGGCGAGCTTGCGACCATCGACAACGTCGAAGACGCGGATATGGCGTGGCGCGCCCTCGACATGGCTCGCGCCGGAATCGGCGACATAAAGGAGGCTTTCATCGGGTGAAAAGGCGAGCCCGTTCGGCTGCAGGAAATCGTCCACCATGATCTCGATCAGGCCGGTATCCGGTTCCAGCCGGTAGACGTTGCGGGTCTTCTGTTCGGGGTCTGCCTTGTATCCTTCGTAGTCGGACAGGATGCCGTAGGTCGGATCCGTGAACCAGACGGAACCGTCCGAGCGCACCACGACATCGTTCGGCGAGTTCAAACGCCGGCCATTGAAGCTGTCCGCCAGCACCGTGATCGTGCCGTCGACCTCGGTGCGAGTGACCCGGCGAAGGCCATGTTCGCAGGAGACAAGCCGGCCCAGCCGGTCGCGGGTATTGCCATTGGTGAAATTCGACGGTGTGCGAAACACCGAGATGCCGCCACCCTCGACATAACGCAGCATCCGCTGGTTTGGGATATCGCTGAACAGCAGATATCCGCCATCGTCGAACCAGACGGGGCCTTCGGCCCAACGGCAATCGGAATGAAGTTCCTCCAGATCGGCGCTGCTGATGACCAGCGAGCGGAAACGCGGGTCGAAAATCTCATAGTTGGGGTTTTGCGACATGATACTGTCCTGCCTAGCGTTTTCCGACCGTTCGCCCGCCGGCGAGCATGATGACGGCGATGATGATGAGACCTGTGAGAATGAGGCGGACACCCGCGCCAAACCCATAGGTATTGAGCATGGAGACCACCAGGAACATGAAGAGCGAGGCGCCCCAGATACCCGGGACGTTGGAATCGCCGCCGGCAACCGCCGTGCCGCCAATAACCACGACGGCGATCGACATCAACAGGTATTCCGATCCCATGTTGAGTGCCGCGCCGCCCGAGAAGCTCGCCAGCAGATAGCCGCAGATCGAGGCAAGCACCGCGCAAAGCACATAGGTGATCAACCGGATGCCGTCGATGGGAATGCCGGCCATGCGGGCAGCGCGAATGCTCTGGCCTATGGCGGCGATCCAGCGCCCATAGACGGTTTTTTGCAGGAGCACCCAGACGATGGCGGAGAGGATGATTGCGATGATCGCGACATTGGGGATGCCGGCCGTGGTCGATGTGGTAAAATCCGCCAGCACCGGCGGCGGCTTGATGCGCAGCCCGCGATTGGTCCAGATCGCGGTGGATTGCACCACGAAGCTCATCGACAAGGTCGCGATGATCGGCGGAATGCGCAGCAGCTTGATCAGGGCGTAGTTGCCCGTTCCAATTAAGGCACCGATGCCGATGGCGACAAGCAGGCCCGGCACCACCATGCTGTCTTCGACATTCATCAGCTTGAGCGCCACCGTGCCGGCCAGCGTCATAGTGGCAGGCACGGAAAGATCGATATTGCCGGGACCGAGCGTGATCACCAGCATCTGGCCGATGCCGACAATGACGGAGAAGGCGGCAAATGTCAGCGTCGCCTGGGCAAGGCCCGCCATGCTCGCGCCGCCGGTGACGAGGATGGTCGTCAGGAACACCAGGGCCGTGGCAATGAAGGACCAGATCCAGGGCTTGCGCATCAAGGCGGTCATCGGCGCGCCCTCCTTGCTTCAAAGCGGTTGAGCAGCAGCCGGAGCGCCAGCACGATGATCAGGATGGCCCCCTGGGCGCCGATTTGCCAGTCCGGCGAAATCCGAAGGAAGGAGAGGAAGGAGCCGGCAAGCGTCAGCGTCAGCGCGCCGATCACGGCGCCGATCGGCGAAACACGGCCGCCGACGAACTCGCCGCCGCCAAGGATGACGCCGGCGATCGACAGCAAGGTGTAGCGCAGCGCGATATTGGCATCGGCCGCGGTGGTCAGCCCGACCAGTGCAATGCCGGCCAGGATCGCGAAGAAGGCGGCAAGCGCATAGACTGCCGCCCGCGCCCGGATGATCGACCAGCCTGCGCGCTCGACAGAGCGGGCATTGCCGCCGACACCGCGCAGCACCACGCCGAATGACGAGCGCATGATCAGCAAATGTGAAAACACGGCGATCAAGATGCTGGCGACGATCGCCATCGGCAAGATCGGAGGCTTGGACGTCATGATGGCGCGTATCCAGTCAGGCGCCTGGCCGCCCGGTGCAGGCAGGATCAGCACCGCTAGCCCACCCCAGACAAAACTCATGCCGAGCGTGACGACGATCGAGGGCAGGTCGCGCAGATGGATCAGTACGCCGATGGCGGCATAGGTGGCGATGGCCGCGAGCAGGATGACGATGCCGAGAAACGGCGTTGCCTGCAAAAAGGTGGCGGTGACACAGGCGACGAAGCTGACAAAGGTGCCCATCGAAAGATCGAGGTCGTTGACTGTCATGATCAGCATTTGCGCGATCGTGGCCAGCGCGATCGGAACCGCGAGGTTAAAGAGCAGGTTGAGGCCGGTGTAGCTCATGGCACGCGGTTGAAGATAGAAGACGGCGATCAGCAGCACCGTCAGCGACAGTGCCGGAACGATGAGCCGGATCGTATCGGGTGAGAAGATTTTCTTCACGCTGCAACCTCGGTGAAAGAGGCGGCCAGAATGTTCTCTTCCGTGACCGCCTTGCCGGCGAGCTCGGCAACGATCGCACCATTGTTGAAGACATAGACCCGGTCGCATAGGCAGACCTCGTCCATTTCGGTCGAATACCAGATGAAGGTACGCCCCTGATCGGCTTCGGTCCTGAGGATGCCGTAGACCTCCTGCTTGGTGCCGATGTCGACGCCTCGCATGGGGTCGTCCATCAGAACGACCGGGGCGCGGCTCGCCAGAGCACGGGCAAACAGCACCTTCTGCTGATTTCCGCCAGACAGCGACAGGATGTTATTGTCCATGTCGGGCGTGCGGATTTCGATCCGCTCTCGCCAGGACCGGCCGAGTGCCTGTTCGCGGTCTTCATCCAGCAGGCCACGGTGCGAAAGGTCGGGCAGCAACGCGACGCTCATGTTCTTCAGGATGCTCCACAGGGGGAAGGTGCCGTTGACCGCACGGTCGCCGGCAACGAACATTGCGGCCGGATCGCGCCTGCCGAACCAGTCACCGCTGAGGGACAGGTAGAGCTTGACCAGCATGTCGGTCTGGCCGTGGCCGCCGAGGCCGGCAAACCCCACGATCTCGCCCGGAAAGGCCTCAAAGGCCAGCCCGCGCCCGTGCACAGGTGATGCAGAGAGGGTAGGCGGGCTACTTCCCCTGTCCGCCAAGACCCGCGCGGCACGGTGTTCTTTGACCACGCTACCCATCGCCTCGATCAAGTTGTGTTCGGAGAAGGTTGAGGCGGCGCGCTCGGTCACGACCCGGCCGTCCTTCATCACGATGATGCGGTCGGCAATACCGAGTATTTCGGACAGGATATGGGAAATGAAGATGACGGAGCCGCCGGCCGCGACGAAGCGGCGGACATAGGCAAGCAGTTGACTGGCCAGTCGCGAGTCCAGTGATGAGGTTGGCTCATCGAGAATGACCAGCCGCACCGGATGACCGATCTCGCAGAAGGTGATGGCGATTTCCACCATTTGGCGTTCGGCGATCGAGAGATTGCCGACATGCTCACCGCTGTCGATGCCGTGGCCGGGGAAGATCTCGTCCAGTTTGCGCGCGATGATGTCACTCCCGCGCCGGCGCCAGCCCCAGCCGGAAAGCGGCTTGTGCATGACACGGGTGTTCTCGACCACGGTGAGGTTGGGGCAGAGTGAAAGCTCCTGGAAGACACACCGGATGCCGCTTTGGCGGGCGGCGCTGATGCCGTGGCCGCGTGCTGGATCTTCGGCATAGATAACCGTGCCTTCATGCGGCGACAGCCCGCCATTGATGACGTTGACGATCGTCGATTTGCCCGCGCCGTTGTGGCCGACTAGTCCCACACATTCGCCTGAGCGAATGGCAAGCGTTACGCCGTCCAATGCCTTGACTGCGCCGAAAACGACCTTGGCGTCGGAGACGCTGACCACCGTTTGCGAAAAACGGGCCTCTGTCATGTATTCAATCCCACTGCAATGTGAAGATGGCGACTGTCGGCGAAAGGCGCGCGACTGCCTGACCGCCTGCCCCGCCCGGCGCGGCGCCGGACGGAACAGGGAGGGTCCGGATAGGGCTTACTTCGCGCCCTCGATGACCTTCTGGGCATCTTCCAGGGCGTATTCGACATTGGCGACGCCGCCGGCCTGGGTATTGGCCAGATTGGCTTCGAGATTGTCCTGATCTATGCGCAGGAATGGCACGACGAGGTCTTTCTTCACTTCCTTGCCGTCCAGGATCTGCTGGGCAACCCAGAAGGCGAGCGTCGAGACGCCGGGCGCGATGGAGACCGACATGGTCTCATAGCTGTTGGCGTCCTTCTGTTCCTTCCACCACTTCAGTTCGTCTTCACGATTGCCCATCACGATGATCGGCATCTTGCGATTGGCCGCGGCGATGGCCTGGGCCGCACCGTAGCCGTCACCGCCCTGAGTGACCACGCCGACGATGTCCGGCAGGCTTGGCAGAATGCCGGCGACGGCCTTCTGCGCCACGTCCTGCGCCCAGTCGCCATGCACTGAGCCGGCGATCTTGAACTGCGGGAACTGCTTCACACCTTCATGGATGCCGGCCGAAATCTCGTCGTCGACAAAGACGCCGGCCAGACCGCGGATCTCGAGCAGGTTGCCGCCGTCCTTCAGCTTGCCCGCCAGATATTCGACCTGGCTGCGGCCCATTTCCTTGAAATCGACGGCGATGCGCCAGGCGCAGGGCTCGGTGACGATACCGTCGAAAGAGACGACGGTGATGCCCGCATCGCAGGCTTCCTTGATGGCGCCGTTGAGCGCAGTCGGCGATGCTGCGTTGACGACGATGGCATCATAGCCCTGCAGGATCATGTTCTGGATCTGTGCAGCCTGCTCGGTCGCCTGGTTTTCGGCCGTGGTGAAGGCATCGGCGGCGGCGACCTTGCCGTCCTTGACGGCGGCGCCGGTCACTTTTTCCCAACTCGTCAGCATGGCCTGTCGCCAGGAGTTGCCGGCATAGTTGTTGGATAACGCGATTTTCTTGCCCGAGGTATCCGCCTGCGCGGCCAGGGGTGTCAAGGCAAGGCAAAGTGATGCCGTCGCCAGAAGCATTCTGGATTTCTTCATGGTCTCTCTCCCTCTAGTCCGACCTTCAGGCGGTCGGTTTCCTCTTTTTCAATCGTCCCGCGATAGAGCGGACGAAACTGAACTCCCATGCCGAGCACCTCCTCTCGACAAGGGCAGGATGGTATAGAATGCGCGGCTTGTATAGGCTTGCGACAGCAGGGTGAGTGCGGGAACTACGCAAGATGATGCGGGATCCAGCAAGACGCTGCCAGCAAGGCTTCTATCCTAGGAGCAATGTGCACGGCGCCTGTCGGGAGTGGGCGGTCGTGGGAGGAGAGGAACGACATGTTGAAGATAGCGCCCCTGGCGCTGCTCGATCATTACCTGGGCATATCGCGCCTGCTGGCGGGGCAGCTCGACTTCCGCTCGGCCATCAAGGCCGTGGGTGCGGAGGTGTCACACATCATTCCCCATGACCACCTGGATGTCTGTATCACGATGGTCAACGGCAAATACCACACCGCCTATGAAACGGGCCTCGATACGGCGTGGGGAGAGCACGCGCCAGCACCAGTCTGCAACAGCCCGATCCGTTCGTTGCTGTGGGGCGAGGTCGACCAGATGCTCACGCCCGACGCTCAGGCTGACCAGCGCTTCCACTTCCAGGATGCGTTCACCCGGCCAATCTTCGAGCACAACCTGAGAAGCCGTATCCATGTACCTTTGAAGGTCGAGGGTGAGGTGATCGGCGCGCTCTCATGTTCCTCGCATCAGGTTTCGTTCTACACGTCCGAGGACGTGGCCAATGCGCGCTCCGTCGCCGACCTACTGTCGCCCTACTTCTTCGCCCTTCGCGCAGCCGATCAGGCCAAACAATCTGCCATCGTCGAAGCAGAAGCCCGCGCGCGCGAAGAAGGTCTGCGCCTTGGCGCATTGAACCTGACAGAGGCGCTGGAGCGGGAGCGCCAGCGTATCGGCATGGACCTGCATGACCAGACGCTGGCAGATCTGACGCGGCTTTCGCGCCGGCTCGACCGGTTAACGAACGAGCAGGACGTGCCCGGCGATGCGCTGGAACCGCTTGCGCGCAGCCTGCAGCATTGCATGCAGGACCTGCGTGAGATCATCGAGGAAGCGAAGCCTTCTGTGCTGCAACTCTTCGGCTTTGCCCAGGCCGTCGAAAACCATCTGGACAGATCATTGCGCGACACGGGGGGAGAGACCCGCTGGGAGCTCGTGGACGAAACCGATGGCCTGATCGACACCTTGGACAAGACACTCCGCATCGCCCTTTTTCGCATTGCCCAGGAGGCGATCAACAACGCTGCCCGCCACGCACAGGCTGGCCACATCACGGTGCGGCTGCGCAATCAGGCCTTGGGCGTTGTGATTGAGGTATCTGACGACGGACATGGCATGACGAAACCACGGCGCCGCAGCGGTGGAGGCATCGACAACATGATGACGCGGGCGCGGCTGATCTCGGCAAAATTCACCATCGGCCCGTGCCGCGAGGGCAAGGGCACAGTCGTGCGTGTCCAGTTGCCCGTCGAGCCGGCGACCCCGAAATCGGCAGGAGAGCGAGCATGAAGGTTCTGATCGTTGAGGATGATCCGCTGCATCGGTCCTATCTGCACGAGGCGGTCTGTGCCGCTTTGCCCGAATGCGACACGGTGATCGAGGCCGATAACGGCACGCAGGGCGAAAAACTCGCGCGCGACAACAAATCGGCCCATGTGGTGATGGATCTCCAGATGCAAGCGCGCAACGGCATCGAAGCGGCACGTACCATCTGGAAAGAACGGCCAGATACGAGGATCCTTTTCTGGTCCAACTATTCGGACGAGGCCTATGTACGCGGTGTCTCGCGTATCGTGCCCGATGGGGCGGCCTATGGCTATGTGTTGAAATCGGCGTCCGACGAGCGGCTGCGTCTGGCCCTGCGCAGCATCTTCGTCGAGGCGCAATGTGTGATCGACCGCGAGGTGCGCGGTATGCAGCAGAAAAGCCTCGGCCAAGTCAACGGTTTCAGCGACACCGAATACGAGATCCTCGTCGATATCGCGCTGGGCCTGACCGATCGGGCGATTTCCAGGCGACGCGGCCTGTCTTTGCGCAGCGTGCAGAACCGGCTGCAGCATCTGTATGAGAAGCTGGACGTCTACCAGATGGCGGCCGACGACCATGATGACGGCCGATTCAACCTGCGCGCGCGTGCGGTTGCCGTGGCATTGCTGCGGAAGCTGTTGAATTACGCGGCTCTCGAGCGTGCCGAGGCGGAGCTTGCCGACTGGTTGAAGGCGGATTGAGCATGGTTCGAGGGCGATTTTGGGCCGGCTTGGGGTAGGGGAGCGCGGGCAAGTCCACACACCTCGTTGTCGCCAGCCGTTACATCGTGCTAAATCAAACCCAGATGGCCATGAGCCGCCTTAGATTATTCTCATTCCAGTACGCAAGGACCTGATTTTGACCACAGCACCCGACAAGATTGAAATACTGCCGATCACGTTGACGCCCGTACAATTACGGGGCTTAAAGCTTGCTCTGGAAGGTGATCTCTATCCGCAAGAAGGCAACAAGTGGACACATTTGAACGCCACCATCACCTATGCCAAGACCGATCGCTTCAAGGAACGGGCGCGCAAAATTCGGTTCGCCACGACAACGACCGTGAACCAGCTGAGAGATTTCGGCCTTCTGAACGAACTCGGTTCGGATGACGCCGCGGACCAATTGCACCAGGAAATTACCATGGCCGGGAAAATCTGGCTGCTGAAGAACAAATAATTACGAAGTTTTTCGCAGACTGACTGTTGCACACAATGGTCAGCGACACATCGCCCATGTTTGGCACCCTTCTGTTTCCGTGCCTGCATGGCTCGCTCGCCCCAGACAGAAACGGAAGGGTTGCAGGAAGCGAAGGCGAAGGGCTCTCGACAACGTCGCGGTTTACCGCCGATTGTTTAGCACGCTATCTCTTGTCCAATCTGCTGGACCAGGCTCCCTGGGCAAAATGCTGCTTCATCGAGCACGCTGCAGGCATCACCGAGTTACTGTCGATTCCGCAATCGACCAGCGATTGGCTGGCTGACCTGCTACGGCACCACGGTCAACAGCGTATGGGGGTCTACCGGCACCGCGAGGCTTTGGAAACTCGGCCTGGCCAAGACATAGCCCTGGATGAGAAAAACGCCGAGGTCGTTCAGAACCTTCAGCTCCTCGGCGCTTTCTACCCCCTCGCAGAGCGGCACAACGTCAAGTTCCTCGAGCATGCGTAAGGTGTGCTTGACGATCGTACGCCTGACAGGATCGATGTCGATCCCGCGGACCATATCCATGTCCAGTTTGACGATGTCCGGCTGAAACTGTGCCAGCAGCGCCAGCCCCGCATGGCCTGCGCCGAAATCATCGATTGCAGTCTTGAACCCCATCTCCCTGTAGGTGCGCAGGATATGAAGGACATGCTTGGTATCGAGCTTCTCATTCTCGGTGAATTCGAAAATGATGCGGTCCAGGGGGAAACCGGTTTTCGTCGCGGTCGCCAACGTCAGACGAATACAGGCGCGTGGCTCGTAGACGGCATTTGGCATGAAGTTGATTGATAACTTCACCTGGTCGCCCGGGTCGTAGAGGGCTGACGCCAGTTCGATCGCCTTGACCCGACATTCCTGGTCAAATGCATAGCGGTTTTCGGCGTCGATCTGGTTAAGAACCGTCGTGGCACTTTCTCCGGTCGGTCCGCGGACAAGGGCCTCATGCGCGAAGATCGCGCCTGTCCGGATGTCGACAATCGGCTGGAACGCCATCGAGAACGGCACATCCAAGCGACCGTCGCGGCATCCTTCGCACTGTTTCGACACAGGTTGGCACTCCAAATTTTTGAGGTCGTCTAATCGCCGAGACAATCCATCACAGCTTGCTTAAGGCTTCGTGTGCTCCTGGCAAACAGACGCCTGCATGGTCGCATTTCTGCATGCGCTCCAGCGGGCCGCACGCTGGTTTCAGATTATTGACGTCAGTCTGGAACGAATGCCGATCCAACTGGTTGAATGTGGTCGACAAGATAAAGGAGCCGGATCGCCATGGTGTCCGCAAGAGCGAATTGGAAAGGCTTCATCAAGTTCGGGGAGGTTTCCTGCGCCGTGGCGCTTTACACAGCAGCCTCCTCATCGGAGCGCATCGCATTCAACACTCTCAACCGCCGAACCGGCAATCGCGTCAACCGGGTGTTTGTTGATAGCGAAACCGGTGATCCGGTGGAACGTGACGATCAGGTAAAGGGCTACGAGACGGAAGACGGTCATTTCATCGTGCTTGAACCGGACGAGATCGCCGGCGCCGTGCCCGACAGCGACAAAACACTGAAGATCGAAGCCTTTGTCCCCTGCGGGCAGATCGACACCACCTATTTCGACAAGCCTTATTATCTGGCGCCCGACAAGCTGGGCACGGAGGCGTTTGTGCTTTTGCGCGACGGCATGAAGAAGGAAAAGGTGGCGGCAATTGCCAGCACAGTGCTGTTCCGGCGCATGCGAACCGTCCTTATCCGGCCCCATGGAAAGGGCCTGATCGCTTCTACCCTCAACTTCGACTACGAGGTTCGATCGGCAGAGGAGGCATTCGTCGATATTCCGGACATCGAAATCGGTGGCGAGATGCTGGAGCTTGCCGAACACATCATAGGTACCAAAAAAGGCAAATTCGACGTCTCCGCTTTCGATGACCGCTACGAAGAGGCCGTCGCCGATCTGGTCAAGGCCAAGATCGAAGGCCGCTCTTTGCCGAAAAGGAAACCAGAGGCTGCGTTTAAACCAACCGATCTGCTGCAGGCATTGCGCGAAAGCGCTGGCAAGGATGGGACGAAGCGAGGGAAACGGCCTACCGCAAACGCTAACAAAAACGCCGGAGGTAAAAAAACGCCGGCGAAGCCATCTGTAAAATCCAAAAAGTCCGCAGCGTCCACGCGTCGCGCCGGTTAACAGGGACAGATTAAAATGGCAGTGCGCCCCTATTGGAAAGGCTATCTGAAGCTCTCGCTGGTCACGTGTTCGGTGCAGATGATGCCGGCGACCTCGGAAAGCGAAAAGGTGCGGTTTCACACGCTCAACCGCCAGACGAAGAACCGCGTTGTCAGCCAGTATGTGGATTCCGTCACCGGCAAGGAGGTCGAGCAGGACGACGAGGTCAAAGGCTTCAAGCGGGGTGAGGACGACTATGTCCTGCTCGAGGAAGAGGAACTCGACACCGTTGCACTCGACAGCACCAAAACCATTGACGTCTCCACCTTCGCCCCACGCGACAGTATCGAGTGGATCTGGCTTGATACGCCCTATTACCTCGCGCCGAACGACGCCGTGGGCCACGAGGCGTTTTCCGTTATCCGTGAAGCGATGCAGGCGAAGAAGATGGTTGGCATCTCACGCCTGGTGATCAGCCGGCGCGAACGCGCGGTCATGCTAGAACCACGCGGCAAAGGCATCTTGCTCTGGACACTGCGCTACGGCGACGAAGTTCGCGATGAAGATACCTATTTCAAAGGCATTGGCGAGGCGACAGCGGATACTGCGATGATGCCGCTCATCCAAAAGCTGATCAAGAAGCAGACGCAGGACTGGTCCGAGAAAATGGTGGTAGACCCCGTTCAGGATCGGTTGCTGGATATTATTGACACGAAGAAGAAGGCCCAGAGAAAGACCACGCGCCAGCCGAAACCAGCCCCGCCGTCATCGCCACCGAGCAATGTCATCAACATCATGGATGCCTTGAAAAAGTCCATTGCCGCGGAAACGCGGTCGAGGAAATGAACCGGCGGCAAGCCAGTTCGATAACTGGCAGAGGTTGCCTTGTCGATTGCTGGACCGACAAGAAGATGATCACGTGGCCGTGGTCTTCTTCAACCGCTTGATCGCCTGGCCGAGCGATTTCCGTGCATCCCCATAGTCTTGCCAGGCGGTCGATTTGGCGAGCAGATCGGGCACCGTTCGTATCGTGTAGCGTTTGGGATCGAGATCGGCTTTCACCTGGCTCCAGTTGAGCGGCATCGAAACGGTCGCCCCGGCGCGCGCCCGTGGCGATAGCGGAGCGACGGCCGTTGCCGTTCGGTCGTTGCGCAGATAGTCGAGGAAGATTCGCCCCTCGCGCTGCTTCTTGGCCATCTTGATGAGATAGAGGTCCGGATTGTCGCGCGACATCGCTTCGCAGACATCGTGCGCAAAACTCTTTGCCGCGTCCCAATCTAGTTTTTCACGTTTGGGGACCGCGATTGGCGTCACAACATGCAGCCCCTTGCCGCCGGTGGTTTTGCAGAAGCTCACAAGTCCCAATTCCTCCAACCGGTCACGGATCTCGCGCGCCGCCTCGATCACTGCCTTGAATTCCACACCCGGCCCCGGATCCAGATCGAACACCAGCCTGCCCGGCACCTCCGGTTGTCCCGCTTCGCAGTTCCATGGATGGAGTTCGACGCCGCCGATCTGGGCAATGGCGGCGAGACCTTCGATACGATCGATTTGCAGGTAAGGTTTTTTGTCCCCCGACACGGTCACCAGTTCCACCAGGTTCGACGTGCCCGGCATTGCATGGCGCTGAAAAAACTGTTCGCCGGCAATCCCATCCGGTGCGCGAATGATCGAACATGGCCTGCCTTTGATATGCTCGATCATCCAAGGACCGACAGCTTCATAATAGCCTGCCAGATCGGCCTTGGTTACCGGCTCGCCATCACCGGCATCGGGCCAGAGCTGTTTGTCCGGACTGGAGATCATCACGCCCATGACCTCTTGTTTCCCGCCAGCGCGTCGAGAGCGTTTCGGAACGGGTTTCGCCATATCCGGGTCTGGCACCTTGGCCTGCTCTGGGCGAGCTGGCTTTTCGGCCTCAACCTCCGCTGCCGGCTTGTCTTCCCGCAGCCCCTTGAACGAAGCCTGGCGCACCTGACCGTCAGCCGTCCAGCCGGCAAACTGGATTTCGGCGACGAGCTCGGGCTTGAGCCAGACGATATCAGGGGAGTTCTTTGGCGCGCCAATACCCGTGAAGGGCGATTTCTCCGCCTTCATGGCTTTCAGTTTGGGCAAGAGCGTTGCGACGGTCTTTGCACCATAGCCCGTGCCGACGCGTCCGACATGGACAAAATGGTCCCCGCGATAGACACCGACCAGCAAAGAGCGGAATTCGCCGTTGGTTTTTGCATAGGCGCCGATTACCACCTCATGACCGGTCCGGCACTTCGACTTCGCCCATGTAGAGGACCGGCCGGATTGATAGGGCGCATCGCCTTTTTTGGAAACGATGCCCTCAAGCGAGAGGCGGCAGGCTGATTTCAGCACGGCGTCACCGCCGGTTTCGAAATGCTCAACGAAACGAAGGCGGGCGTCTTCACCGGATTCAGCCAGCAACGTCGCCAGTTGTTCCTTGCGGTCGGTCAGGGGAAGCGCTTGAAGGTTTCTGCCTGCAGCATAGAGCAGATCGAAGGCGAAAAAGACCAGATTGTCGGTCCTTCCCTCGGACATTGCCGCCTGAAGTGCGGCAAAATCGGGAGCGCCGTTTTCGTCGAGGGCACAGATTTCGCCGTCAATCAGGCAATCGGCCAGTACTGAGGATGACTTTGCGATCGCGGGATATTTTGCGGTCCAGTCCAGGCCCTTGCGGGTTTTCAGCGTGACGCTCCCGTTCTCGACGCGCATCTGGATGCGGTAACCGTCAAATTTGATTTCATGAATCCAGCCATCGGCCGTTGGTGGACGCACCAGAGTTTCGCACAACTGCGGAGCAATGAACGCCGGCATGGTCGATTTTGCCAGCGTGGCGTTCGATTTCTTCGGCACCTTGACGCTCGCCTTGCGCTCTTCCGCCGCCAGTCCTTCACGGCTGTTCCACACCGCGTCTGCGGTCACTGTCACACCTTCCAGCATGAAGGGCTTCGGCTTTTTCCCCTTGCCGGCGGCAATTGCGTCCATCGAGCGACCCGATGCAACCGACGTCGTGTGTTTTCCCAGCACGGCTTCGCCATCTTTTTCAACGGCAAAATCGTCACGATGCTTGATCAGCAGCCAATTGGTCCGCTTCCCGCCATTCCTGTCATGGCGCATGCGAACAAGCACAAAGCTGCCGTGCAACCGCTCGCCTTCCAGCGTGAACTTCAAGTCACCTTTTGTCAGCGCTTGCTCGGGCGTTTGGTTTCCCTCCGGCTCCCAATAACCGCGATCCCACAGCATAACCGTGCCGCCGCCGTATTGACCCTTGGCGATCGTGCCTTCGAAATCACCGTAGTCGAGAGGATGATCTTCGACTTCCACCGCAAGCCGTTTGTCCTGTGGATCGAGCGAAGGCCCCCGGGTCACCGCCCATGACTTGAATACTCCATCAAGTTCAAGTCGCAGGTCATAGTGCAGGCGCGTCGCGTCGTGCTTCTGAATAACAAATCGCCGACGGTTCGATGGTTTGACATGGGTTTCGCCGCTCGGTTCGCTTGTCTTCTTGAAGTCGCGTTTCGCACGGTAATTCGAAAGGGTATCGACCATGGCTCATCACTCTCCCAGGATGTTGAGTTCAGGTTCCGCATCCTTTGCCTCACACTCTGTGAGACAACCGCAAACCACTTAAACCGGGTCGGACCTTGGTATTTAGAGGCGAGCATGTCGGCTCATATTGCATAGGGCGGCAGCCTGTTCAGCTGCCGCCATCACCTCAGGCGACCTCCGGAAGACCGCCGATCAACTTATCCAGCGTCAGGGGATAGTGCCTGAGCCGAACGCCGGTAGCATTGTGGATGGCGTTCGCAATGGCCGCGGAAACGCCACACAGCCCCAATTCCCCGACACCCTTTGCCTTCATCGGCGATGAATACGGGTCCTCTTCCTCAAGAAAGATGACCTCCTGATGGGGAATGTCGGCGTGCACGGGCACTTCGTAACCGGCGAGATCGTGATTGACGAAGAAACCACGGCGGGTATCGACCGCGAGCTCCTCCGACAATGCACTACCCACGCCCATGGTCATCGCCCCGATCACCTGGCTTCTCGCCGTGACCGGATTGAGAATGCGCCCGGCGGAGCAGACTGCGAGCATCCTGCGTACGCGCGTCTCGCCTGTCGCGACATCGACACCCACTTCAACGAAATGCGCGCCGAATGTCGATTGTTGATGCGTTTTGGAGAGATCGCCCCACTCGATCTTATCTTCGGCAACCAGACCGTCGACACCCGCGGCGGCGGCCAGCGGTGCAAATCTGTTGCCGCTGCGAACTTCGCCATTCTCGAACACGACGTCGTCCGAATTGAAGCCAAGGGCCGACGCGACCGCTTCCCGCAGTTTGACGCAGGCGGCGTATACGCCAGAGGTGGAACAGTTCGCCCCGAATTGTCCGCCGGACCCGGCGGATACGGGAAAGCGCGAATCTCCCAGCTTGACCACCACCTTGTCGACCGACAATCCGAGCATCTCGGCTGCGGTTTGCGCAATGATTGTGTAGCTGCCGGTTCCGATGTCGGTCATGTCCGTTTCGACCGTGACGATGCCCTCGCGATCAAGCTTTACCCTGGCAGCTGACGTAAGCAGCAGATTGTTTCGAAAAGCTGCGGCCACGCCCATGCCGACAAGCCAGTTCCCGTCGCGGCGGGCACCCGGTCGGCGACGCTCGCTCCAGCCAAAACGTTCAGAGCCGGTTTCCAGGCAGCCGATCAGATTGCGATGGGTAAAGCGGCGCTTCGGATTTTCGGGATCCACCTGTGTGTCGTTGAGGATACGAAAATCTACCGGGTCCATGGCGAGCTTTTCGGCCATCTCGTCGATGGCGACCTCCAGGGCCATCAGTCCGGGTGCTTCTCCCGGTGCCCGCATGGCATTGCCCTCAGGCAGATCCAGCGCAGCAAGCCTCATTGAGCTCATCCGGTTTGCGCCGGCATATAACAGGCGCGTCTGCATCACGGCAGGCTCAGGCCCGCCGCCTGGAAGATCCCCGGACCAGCTTTCGTGGGCGATCGCTGTGATTGTGCCGTCCTGCTCGGTACCGATACGGATGCGTTGGATGGTCGCCGGCCGATGGGTGGTGTTGTTGGCCATGAACGGACGCGGCAATGCGACTTTAACCGTGCGACCCGATGCCTTGGCAGCAAACGCCGCCAGCACCGCGTCAACACGCAAGAAAAGCTTTCCGCCGAAGCCGCCGCCAATATAGGGTGACTTGAGTTGGATATTGTCCTTGTCGATGCCGAGGGTTGTAGCAAGATCCGTACGCCACCAGTCGATCATCTGGCTGGATGTCCACACGGTCAGCTCTTCCCCATTCCACGCGGCAATGGATGCATGTGGCTCCATCATCGAATGCGAGTGGTCCGGCGTCGTATACTCTTCGTCCAGGGTCATCGGCGCGGAGGCGAAGGCGCTGTCAAAATCGCCAACGGCAGTGTCGGGCGGCGTGTCGTCGACATCCTTGGGTTTTTGTGCCGTATCCCTGCCGTCCGCAAGGGAGAACTGTCCCTGCACTTCGGCATATTCCACTTTGACAAGAGCCGCGGCGGCGCGAGCCTGTTCGAAAGTTTCCGCAACAACCACGGCGATGGCCTGATGATAATGCTGAATTTCAGCGCCACCGAAAAGCTTGGCCGTGTTGTATTGCCCTTTTTCGCGATCGCCCACGGCAAGCGTTGTCACAACGGCGAGCACACCCGGCGATGCTTCGGCCGCGGCGACATCCATGGCGGTGATGCGACCCTTGGCAATGGCAGAGCCGACAGGGTAACCGTAGGCGGAGGGGCCGTCCGGATCCTGCCATTCGTAGGCATAGGTCGCGTTGCCCGTTACTTTCAGTTCGCCGTCGATGCGGCGCACAGGCTGACCGACAACCTTCATCTGATCTATCGGATTGGTGGTCTCTGGCCGATCAAATTTCATTGTTCAGTCCTCCCGCTTCTGCGACCACCGAACCAAGCGTTCGTTCCACCAGATCGAGTTTAAAGCGATTTTGCTCCGTTGGGCGCGCGTCTGCGAAGGCGGCCGCGAACGCAGCCTTTGCACCGCCGGGCAGTTCATTCTCGGCAGCCTCGACCCGCCAGGGCTTATGGGCCACGCCGCCTACGGCGAAGCGACCTGTTCCATCCGGTTGGATGACTGCTCCGATCGACACGAGCGCGAAAGCGTAGGATGCCCTGTCGCGTACCTTCCGGTAGATGTGTTTCCCGCCGATCGGTGGTGGCAAGACAACGGCCATAATAAACTCGCCTTGCTCCAAGACGGTTTCGATATGCGGCGTATCGCCGGGGAGACGATGAAAATCCGCGAGGGGTATCGAGCGCGTAGCCCCATCCCCCTTTACCGTCTCGACCACGGCATCCAGCGCGCGCAATGCGATCGCCATGTCGCTGGGATGCGTGGCTATGCAGGCATTGCTTGCGCCGATGACGGCGTGCTGACGAGAATAGCCACCGATCGCCGAACAGCCGCTACCGGGCAACCGCTTGTTGCACGGCTGATTAGAGTCGTAGAAATACGGACAGCGCGTGCGCTGCAGAAGGTTGCCGGCGGTGGTTGCCTTGTTGCGCAACTGGCCTGACGCTCCGGATAGCAGGGCTCGAGAGAGCAAGCCGTAGTCACGCCGCACCACCTCATGGGCGGCAAGATCCGTGTTGCGCACCAAGGCGCCGACGCGAAGTCCGCCATCCGACGTCACCTCGATCTTGTCCAGGGAAAGTCCATTGACGTCGATGAGATGCGTCGGGGTTTCGATCTCCAGCTTCATCAGATCCAGCAGGTTCGTCCCGCCGGCTATAAATCGGGCATTCGGGTTCGACGCAGCAGTCTTGACTGCCGCGTCCACCGTGGACGCGCGCTCGTAGGTAAACGCTCTCATGCTTCTGCTCCGGCAACGTCCATGATGGCATCGACAATGTTCGAATAGGCTCCGCATCGGCATATATTGCCACTCATGCGCTCGCGGATTTCGGCAGCGGTGACACTGCCTGGCGCAGCAAGGTCGCCGGTGACATGGCTTGGAATATTGGCCTTGATCTCTTCCAGGACGGCGATCGACGAACAGATCTGCCCCGGCGTACAGTATCCACACTGGAAACCGTCCCGCTGGATAAATGCAGCCTGCATGGGATGCAGGTTGCCCGGCTCGCCCAGGCCTTCGATTGTCTGGATCTCATCGCCGGCATGCATGACAGCCAGGCTCAGACAGGCATTGATGCGGCGACCCTCCACCAAGACGGTACAGGCACCACACTGGCCATGGTCGCAGCCTTTCTTGGTGCCCGTAAGGTGCAAATGCTCCCGCAGGGCATCCAGCAAGCTTGTTCGGTTGTCGACCTCAATTTCACAGTCTTTGCCGTTGACCGTCAAAGACACTGACGTTTCATATTTCATATTTTGCGCCCGCTGTACGCCATCAACCCGGCGCAATCGGTTCCCGCGATATTGCGGCCAAACGTGTAAAGTCAATCTCGCCGGGAAAGTTCCAGAACGAAGTTTGACTTGTATGGCCCCAGGCTCTTCTTGTCAGCGAATTTCTGTGCGTATACCGCATGGCGGATTGGAACTGTTGCTCCCTCCGAGCGTTTGGCGTTGATCACACGTTCATGAGAGGTTGCAGTGGAAAAGCGAACGCCCCACGAATTCGACACGGACAGTTCAACCGAGGTTTGGTCCGTTCAGGATTACTGCAAACGGGTTGGCGTCAACGCGATCGAACAAGCTCGGCTTGTGGCTCTTTTTGGCGCCTTCGCGACCGCTGCGGAGTTGCGCCACAATACGCGCAGGGAACAGCGGTTCCGGACCTACTAGGGTCATGGCCATCGTGTCGTCAAAGGACAAGCTGCCTCTGAAGGCAATCGCCACTTGCTGCGCGCGTATATTGCCGCGTCGCTCATCCGCTCCGTTTTGATGGATTTTGCCTGGGCATGATTGCTGCCTGGCATTTTCCTGTGTCCGATATGCGAGGAAATATGCAACTGGTCGCAAGTTATCGCATTCAGTTCCGCAACGGCATGACCTTTGAACGGGCTATTGAACAGCTGCCGTATCTACAGGGTCTCGGAATCAGCCATATCTACGCTTCCCCGATCTTCACGGCAGCGCAAGGTTCTACCCACGGATACGATGTCACCAACGCAAATGAGATCGACCCATCGCTGGGTGCGCGCGCTGGTTTCGATGATTTCAGTCGCCATTTAAAGGCCCATGGAATGGGGCTGATCCTTGACATCGTTCCCAATCACATGGCCGCTTCCCTGGACAATCCGTGGTGGCACGACGTCCTGGCGAACGGGGAAAGCAGCCGTTACGCTTCCCATTTTGACATCGATTGGGCAGAGCCGCTGACGTTGCCCCATCTGGAGCTCGCATTCGATGACACGGCCGCCAGTGGCAAGTTCAATCTGGTTCGTGACCGAGGTCAGGCCTTTCGGCTTCACTTTGGAGATTCACTCTATCCTCTGTCCGCAGAAAGCCTCGACTGGCTGGATGCGCAGCTGGAGGAAGTCGGTGGTGAGTCCGGGAAATTTGTGAGCCAACCCGAAAAATTGAGCGCGTTGCATCGCCTCCAACACTGGCAGCTTGTGGCCTGGACCACCGCGTCGAAACACTTGTCCTATCGCCGTTTTTTCGAGGTCACCGGTCTCGTCGGCGTTCGCGTCGAAGACCCAATGGTGTTCGACGCAATGCATGCCTTGGTTCTTGAACTGGTCAGGTCAGGCCAGGTCGACGGGTTGCGCATCGACCACGTTGACGGATTGGCCGATCCGAAAGGTTACCTCGAATGCCTGCGTCGCGCAGTCGGCAGCAAAGTGCCGATTTACGTCGAGAAAATTCTCGCCCGTGATGAGGCGCTTGCTTCAGACTGGCCTGTCGAGGGCACCACGGGCTACGAATTCATCAATGCCATCAGTGACATATTGACCAGCAAGCAAGGTGTCGCGCAGCTGAGGCAGCACTACAGTATCCTCGTTCCAGATCTGGCAGATCCTGGAGCCGGGCTGCGTCAGGCCAAACTCCAGATGGTGACAGTTAATTTTGCCGGCGAGGTGGATCGGTTGGTAAAACTTGCCGCAGGCCTGCTGCCCGGCATCGATTTGCAGTCGATAGCCGCTTCGATCCGGGAATTGCTGGTCGCATTCCCGGTCTACAGGCTTTACAATACGACCCAGGCTTTGACGGCCGCGGAAGACCACGTCCTCGATCACGCGGCACTTGTTGCGCGGGAACATGTCCAGGATCAAACCGCCGTTGATGCTGTGGTCAATGTCCTGCGCGGACAAGCCGATCCGACACGGGATCCGACCGAATTCAGGCGGCGGTTTCAGCAGGTCGCAGGCCCTGTCATGGCAAAGGCGATGGAAGACACTTTCCTCTATCGATACAATTGTCTGCTGGCTGCCAACGAAGTGGGCGGCGATCCCATTGCCGAGCCCATGGGAATTGCCGGATTCCATCGGCATATGCAGCGCCGAATGCGTGAACAGCCACTTGGCATGTCCTCCACGTCGACCCATGATACCAAACGCGGCGAGGATGCGCGCGCCCGCCTCTATGCGATCAGCGAGGGCGTCGATGACTGGATGACGGCATTGCCCCGGTGGCGACTGAGCAACGCCGCTCTCGTTTCACACCCACCCACGGGTATGGTTCCGGATCTCAATCTGGAATGGATGCTCTACCAGGCGCTACTCGGCATCATCCCGTCGCGTGTCGACATCGATGATCTCCCGGTTCTTCGCGAACGCTTTAGTGCCTACGCACTGAAAGCGGTCCGGGAAGCGAAGCTGCATACGGACTGGAGTGCTCCGGACCAGACCTACGAGAAGGCCGTTCAGCACTTTGCCGAAGGTGTTCTGTCGCCGGAGAACCTGGCCTTTGTGAACGACTTTATCGCTTTCTCTCGGCCGTTTGTTGCGAGTGGCAATGTGAACAGCCTCGTGCAGACCCTGGTCAAACTGGTCGCGCCGGGCATTCCCGACTTCTACCAGGGCGCAGAGGGCCTCGACCAGTCGCTGGTCGATCCCGACAATCGTCGGCCATGGGTCGGTGCTGCGGTAAATTTGCAGGACACGGAAAGCCTCGCCACAACCAAGCTTGATCTGATCAGACGCGGCCTGTGGCTGAGACGGCAGAAGCCGATGCTGTTCGAGCGGGGCGAATACATAGCTGTCTCGGTGGAGGGGCAAATGCGCGATCATGTGCTCGCCTTTGCCCGGCGTCACGCAAATGATCTGGTCGTCGCCATCGCTCCCCTGCAGGTATTTGGTGCCGTCAAGCAGGCCACGATGAAGGTTGACGCCTCCTTCTGGGGGGACACGACAGTGCGCCTTTCCTCTGTCTCTTCAGGGGTTTTGCGAAATGTGTTGGATGGCACGACACATGCCTGCGAGGACCTGCCCGTTTCAGAGTTATTCAAGCTGCCCGTGGTTCTCCTTGCGACGACAACAGCGTGAGATGAGATGTGACGAAGCCTTAAACCCAGCGCCGCTAGAACGTGTAAATCAAAGGAACTACTGCGCTATGCACGATACGTTCGCGATCAAGTCCCGCAAGTTACGGGCGAAGGTTGCTTCGACATGGGGACCGGATTTCATCGGAACCGGTACACGCTTCCGGCTGTGGGCGCCGAATGAAAAGCATGTTGCGCTTCGCCTTTCGGATGATCACGCGATGATGCGATCCGATGACGGCTGGTTTGAGGTCGTGATCGATCGACAGCCGTTCGACGAGCCATATGCCTTCGTTCTGGGTGACGGCACGATCGTCGCCGATCCAGCGTCTCGTCAGCAGGTTTCAGAGGTTTCCGGGCTGTCGTTATTGCCAGATCCGAATGTCTATCGCTGGAAAAACTCGCTTTGGCGTGGCCGCCCGTGGCACGAGACCGTTGTCTATGAGATTCACATAGGCACATTCACGCCGGAAGGCACGTTCCAGGCAGCCACGAGTAAATTGGAACGCCTTGCCGATCTCGGTTTTACAGCCATTGAAGTCATGCCGGTCGCCCATTTCCCGGGACAACGAGGCTGGGGTTATGACGGCGTATTGCACTATGCGCCCCACAATGCCTACGGCACGCCGGATGATTTCAAGGCCTTCATCGATACGGCACATGGTCTTGGCCTGATGGTCTTTCTCGACGTGGTCTACAACCACTTCGGCCCGGAAGGGAATTTTCTCAGCCGGTATGCGCCGGAGTTCTTCCGTGAGGGCAAGAGCAACCCATGGGGTGCGGAAATCGCGTTCGATCGCGAGCCGGTCAGGCGGTTTTTCGTGGACAATGCCCTCTACTGGCTGGAGGAGTTCCGGCTTGATGGATTGCGGTTTGACGCCGTGAACGAAATCAAGGATCCGAGCAGCACGCATATCCTTGAGGAACTATCCACTACCGTTCGTAGGGTGCTGGCGGATCGCCACATTCATCTGATCACTGAAAATCCTCCGAATGGTACCGATCTTCTGTCACAAGAATTGTTTGTCGCGGATTGGAACGACAGTTTCCATCATGTCGTGCATGTGATTGCGACGGGCGAAGACACGGGTCTTTACGAAGAGTTCAAGCACGCGCCTTTCGACAAACTGCGCAAAATCTTGTCTGAAGGATATCTGGAGCCCGGCGAACCCATCGTCAGCGAATTCCTGCCTCCCAGCGCCTGTCTTGCCCCGACTGCCTTCGTACATTTTCTGCAAAACCACGATCAGGTGGGAAACCGCGCTCTGGGCGATCGGCTGCATACAAGCATTGATGAAACGCTGCATCGCGTCCTCACCAGCATGCTCTTGCTTTCCCCGCAGGTCCCGCTTCTGTTCATGGGCGACTGCTACAGGGAAAGTGGACCTTTTCACTATTTTGCGGACTATCGTGGCGAGGTGGCAGAAGCCATCCGAAACGACAGACCGCAGCAGGCGGAAAATTTTGGCGGATATCCGCAAGGTGCATCGGCAAGCGACATGCCGGATCCGCACGCACTGTCGACATTCCTGGATTCGAAACTCGACTGGTCACACGCCGAAACCCAGAAGGCACGGGAATGGTCGTCCTGGCTGCAAGCGCTTTTGGCCGTGCGCCGAGACATGATTGTTCCTCATCTGGCGGCAACGGAACACTATTCGGGAACCGTTTCTGATGCACCGGACGGCTGTGTCTTCATAGACTGGGTACTCGGGGATATGGTTTTACACATGCGTGCCAACCTGTCCCGAACGATTGTCCCCTTGGATGATGGTCCAGACCACTGCATATGGCAGGAAGGCCAACAATGTGCTGCAGGATCGCTTGCCCCGATATCCGTCAAGATATTCTGCCGTCGTTCTTAGCACCGGGTCGGGAGGGTCCGCCTGTTGAGGACTGCGGCGCGAAGCGATGATCCTGGACAGCGGTATCAGGCGGTCGCGAGATGCATCAACGCAGTTTGCCGAGGTCGACCGGGCGGTTGTTGATGATCGCCTCCATTGAGAAGAAGCCCGTAACGGTCGCAAGGTCGAAGTCGGTGATCAGTTTTTGATAGAAGGCGTCATAGCCCGACATTCCCTTGGTTACGACCTTGATCAGGTAATCCCACTCACCGCCAATGCGGTAAAAATCAATGACCTCTGGTAGTTTCTCGACATGGGCTCGAAACTGCTCGCTCCATTCCCGAGAATGGTGACGTGTGCGGATCATCACGAAAACGGTGAGATCGAGTCCCAGTGCCTGCAGGTCGATCTCGCTGTGGGAACCCCGTATCAGCCCGAGTGAATGAAGACGTTGCAGCCGCCGCCAGCAGGCATTTTGCGACATGCCGACCTTTTCGGCCAGGTCTCGTTGGGAGAGCCCAGCATCGATTTGCATCGCCGTCAAAATCTTCATATCAAAATCGTCGATTTTGGCACTATCAGCGATCATATGACACGGTCTCGATGAAAGAAGGCAAAAAATAGGTGAGGTCTTTCCGGCTGAGGCAGAATATAATCTTCGTCAACATGTGCCGCAAGGAGAATGACGTGGACGCCCAAATTCAAGCTATCAGGCCGATCGAGACTCCGCTGTCAGAATTCCGTCGGACGCTTGGCGAAGGGGACACGATTGCGGTCCTTCGGGATGGCTTGGTCGGCTCCAAGGCCAGGGTGACCGGACCCTATGGCGAAAAAGCCTTGGTCTATGCCGACTATGTGGCGTCCGGCCGGGCGTTGCATCAGATTGAGCGTTTTGTCCTTGAGGACGTGCTGCCGTACTACGCCAACAGTCATACAGAGGCCTCTTACTGCGGCGGAGCGATGACCCGCATGCGGCGGGAAGCGCGAGCGCTGATCGGTGAGTTCTGCGGTGCCACTCGCGAACATGCGGTGGTCTTTACCGGTTCCGGTGCAACGTCGGGGATCAATCGTCTCGTTGCGCTCTTTGGCGTCACCGGCGCTGTTTCTGCAGGCAAGCGGGTCCGCGTCATCATCGGCCCCTACGAGCATCATTCCAATATCCTGCCCTGGCGCGAAAGTGGCGCCGAGGTCGTCGAAATCGCAGAGCATTCTTCCGGCGGGCCCGACCTTGGACTGCTCGAGGCAGCCCTGCGCCAGAATGCGCCGGACCTGACGATCTGCACGCTTTCTGCGGCATCCAACATTACCGGCATCACCAGCGATGTCGCAGAGATCACCAGGATGGTGAAAGCGGCCGGCGCCAAGATGATATGGGACTATGCGGGTGCTGGTCCGTATGTGCCGATTTCGATGTCGCCCTCCTCGGATGCTGAAATCGATGCGATCGTCGTCTCGCCGCACAAATTCATAGGCGGTCCGGGCGCATCGGGTATCCTGATCCTGCGTCGCGATGCGGTGACGACCAGCAAGCCATCTTGGCCAGGCGGAGGGACGGTGAAGTTTGTTTCGCCGCACACACACGACTACAGCGACAATATCGAGTCCCGTGAAGAGGCTGGCACACCGAATGTCGTGGGTGACATCAGGGCCTCCCTTGCATTCATTGTGAAGGATGCGATTGGTGCCGATCAGATGGCTGCACGCAATCGCGAGCTTGCGCAGCGGGCATTTCGCGCCTGGAGGGACATTCCTAATCTGGAGATCCTCGGGCTCCTTGAACCAAACCGGTTGCCGATATTTTCCTTCCGGGTGAAGGACGGGAAGGGTGGTTACGTTCACCAGCAGCTGATCACGCGAATGCTGAGCGATCGGTTCGGGATTCAGGCGCGCGGCGGCTGTGCCTGTGCCGGGCCATACGTCCATCGGCTGCTGTCGATCGACGATGATCAGTCAGAGGAAATCAGGCAGGCGATCCTCTCGGGCGACGAGATCAGAAAGCCCGGTTTCGTGCGCTTGAATTTCAGCGTTCTTCTGCCGGACGAAAAAGTGCGGTTCATTCTCGATTCCGTGGCGCAGATTGCAGTCGACGCCACGACCTTCGAGAACGACTATGGCTTCGATCCGAGCCGGGCGATATTCTTTCCGAGCGCGGTCGCCGCCGACGGTGCATTGATTGCTTGAGCCTTCTGTCACCGAATATCACGATGCTCGCACGGGCAAAACTCAGTATGTCGCTTCGATCAATCGCCAGCGGTTTGGCGCTTGAATGGACGAAGGTCAGCTGACCGACCGTTGCGGGACGTGCCCGACACCACCAATGGATAGCCCACCCGGGGGAGCGCTAGCTGGCGATTTGCGCGCGCAGGCGGGGCCCGATCCAATCGAGGAAGCACCGCACCTTCGGCGGCAGGGGATCGGCGGGTCCGTGGATGACGTTGACCGGCAGCGGTTCCGGTGAAAACTCCGTCAGCAATTCCTGCAGCGCGCCTGAGCGCAACTGTTCGGAGATCTGGTAGGACAACACGCGGACAATGCCGATGCCGGCCAGTGCCGCCTGAATGGCAGCCTCCGTCGTGTTGACCGCGAGTTTGGCGCGCGGCTCGATGGTGAAGGCGACGCCGTCGCGGCGATAGCGCCATTGCGGCGCGGTCGCGAAGCCCTGGAAGCTTATGCCGTCATGCTGGGCGAGGTCTTCCGGCTGACGCGGTATGCCTTTGCGGGCGAGATAGTCGGGGCTCGCGCAGATCACCCGGCGGACGGTGCCCAGCCGCGTCGCGATCAGCGCGCTGTCGGTCAGATGGCCGATCCTGAGGGCCACATCGACATGCTCATCCACCAGACTGAGCTGCCGATCTGCGAGCGTCAGACGCAGGTTGATGTCAGGTTGCTCTTTGAGGAATTCGAGTGCAAGTGGCAGCAGGTGGCGTTCGCCGAAGGCAATCGGTGCGGTCACGTGCAGCCCGCCGCGCAGCGCGCGGAAATCGCCGCTGGCCTGACGCTCTGCTGCGTCCAGTTCACCAAGAATACGACGGGACGCGGCAACGAAAGCGCGCCCCTCCTCCGTCAAGGCAAGGCCGCGTCGGGTGCGCGTGACCAAGGGCACGCCAAGGTGCTTTTCAAGATCGGCTACCTTGCGGCTGACCGTGGCGAGCGGAGTGCCCAGTCGCCGCGCCCCGGCCGAGAGGCTGCCAGCGTCGACCACCGCTAGCAGCACAGACAGCGCTTCGAACCGATCCATAGGATCCTTCCGGAAATTGAAAGGAAAGTTCTCAAAAAGGCACGATACCCTATTGGTTGTACATATCATAGCTTTCATGTCGTCGAGGGGGCGCCGGCAGTTACTGTGTCGCCCCTGTATTGCCCCGTATTTGCCAATGATCCGGAGGACGAGATCATGCCTCAATTGTCACGCCGCGCCTTTGCCAGCGCCCTTCCTCTCAGCCTCATGGGGGGAAGCCTCCTCGCGGGAGGACTGATCGGTGGCGCGCCGGCCTTTGCTACGACGCAGGCTGCCGCCAAGGCGCCGGTTAGCGTTACGCCGCTGGCGCAGATCCGCATTGGCCGTTTCACGGTCACAGCCCTGACGGACGGCTATGCTGATATGCCCTACAACTATTTTCCGGGACGTTCCGCCGACGAGGTGGAAAAGGCGGCCGTCGCGCAGTTCACCGCCCGGCAAAGCGGCGTGCGGTTTCTCTTCAACCAGTATCTCGTCGAGGATGGCGAGCGCCGCATCCTGATCGATGCAGGTGCCGCGGGCTCGATCGGGCAGACCGGCGATTTGCCCAAGGCGCTCGGTACACTCGGCCTTCAACCCGACCAGATCGACGCGGTGATCGTGACGCATATGCATCAGGATCACATGGGCGGCCTGATCCTGGGCGGCAAAAACAACTACCCGAATGCGGAAGTCTATATCGATCGTCGCGACGTCAAGCATTGGACCGATCCGGCCAAGCGCAGCGGCGCGCCCGATTTTTTGCAGACCAGCTTTACCATGGCAGATGAGGTCGTGCGCCTCTATCCGAAACTCCAGGCGATTGATGGCGAGCGCGAGATCATGCGAGGCGTTTCGATTGTCGACCTGACCGGCCACACACCCGGCCATATCGGGGTGCGGATCGAAGATGACGGCAAGAGCCTGATCATGGTTTCGGACATGATCTTCCCGGTCGTGCATCCCGCCGCAACCGATGTGTTCTTCCTGTTCGAGCAGGACCAGGCAGCGGCCAAGGCGATGCGCGACCGCTTTTTTCCGCAAGCCGCTGCGGAAGGTGCGCTCATCGCCGCCACGCACATGCCTTTCCCAGGGCTCGGCCGTGTCGTCGCCGATCGCGGGCAGATGCGCTGGGAGGTCGCGGACTGGGCGTTACAGACCTGAAGTGCGCTCCGGCGATTACGAAGGCAAAGTCACGAGGGTCAGGTCACGTGGTCCACAGATTCGACGACGAGAGGTCGTCCGATTTCCCAATCGACCGCGAACTGCTTGGTAGCGATAAGGCTGATGATATGTCGCGGTCCACCGTTTGCGAGGTGATGATACGATAGTGCAGGTGTCCAGTTCGACGGATTTCGAGCTGCCGCTCGCATGTGTGATCTCAGTTCCTCGGCGCTCAGCCACAGCGTGCCTTGAGAACTGATTGAACGTCCACCGCTCCAGGCGCGACATCTCATTGGCCGATGCCGGGCAGCGGTTTTTCATGCGGCTTGAACCCGCTCTCGAGGGGATCGCGGAAGCAGCAGAAGCGCTACGCGGTTTCAACGCCAAGCCGTCGAAGAGGTTGAGAATCAATTCGGATGCTACGGTTGCCGAACCGGTGCTAAGCCCCTTGAATTCGAGCGGCGGGCAGATGCTGTTGCGACCGAGACAAGGGGCGGCCTGGTCCTCGATCATTGCCACCGCATTCCAGCAGTCGCGATCGACAGCGCAGGGCTTGCCTATTTGACCAATTGGATGGTGGGCTCGCCCTGGATGCCGGAAGTCTCGAGCACGTCCTGGAACAAAGGACGCCGCCGTATCCCGGACTATCGCTTTACCCACGACATCTCCACTTGAGCGCTTCCATGCGCGGCTTCGTTTCTTGGTGAACATGGACGGCAATAGCGGTCAGCAGGAGCGAGCACCCGAAGCCCCTGTTTCGGTCCGCGGCCGTAGGGTAGCGATAGCTTGGGGTTCGGCCAGCTCCGTCATCTCGCCTTATTTTATTTCAAATAACGCAATAAATAATGAACTATTAGTTCAATTGTTGGGGCGGCAGCCTGGGAGCAATATTCCTGCACAGCCGAGGGACAGCGTCGACTGAAACCGAAACTATTGAATTGCAGGATCTGATATGACCAAGAATTCTTTTTCCACAACGCGCCGTGAGGCACTGCTTTCAGCCGGCGCAGCGGCAGCCACGATCGCCATTTCACCCGCATTCACCGTCGCAGCGCAAGCTGCCTCTGCCAACACATCAACAGAGGAAAACCAGACTATGGGAACCATCACCACCAGAGACGGCGTCGAAATTTTCTACAAGGACTGGGGCTCGAAGGATGCCCAACCTATCGTCTTCCATCACGGCTGGCCGCTGTCGTCTGACGACTGGGATGCGCAGATGCTGTTCTTCCTTGCCAACGGCTACCGCGTCGTTGCCCATGACCGCCGCGGCCATGGCCGCTCGGCCCAGGTTTCGGACGGGCACGATATGGACCATTATGCTGCCGATGCCTTCGCGGTCGTTGAGCATCTCGATCTGAAGAATGCCGTTCATATCGGCCACTCCACGGGTGGCGGCGAAGTTGCCCGCTATGTCGCAAAGCATGGGCAGCCAGCCGGCCGTGTTGCCAAGGCCGTGCTTGTTTCCGCAGTGCCACCGCTGATGCTGAAGACTGCAGCCAATCCCGAAGGCCTGCCGATCGAGGTGTTCGACGGCTTCCGTGCTGCACTCGCTGCCAACCGGGCGCAGTTCTTCCGCGAGGTGCCGGCAGGCCCTTTCTACGGTTTCAACCGCGACGGTGCCACGGTTCAAGAAGGCGTAATCCAGAATTGGTGGCGCCAGGGCATGATGGGTGGTGCAAAGGCCCACTATGATGGCATCAAGGCCTTCTCCGAAACCGATCAGACGGATGATCTGAAGTCGATCGAGGTGCCGACGCTGGTACTTCACGGCGAAGACGACCAGATCGTGCCAATTGCGGATGCGGCCCTGAAAGCGGTCAAGCTCCTCAAGAATGGCACGCTCAAGACCTATCCCGGTTTCTCGCACGGTATGCTGACCGTCAACGCCGATGTCCTGAATGCCGATCTGCTGGCCTTCGTGCAGGCATGACACGAACGGATGACCGTGGCGGATACCCGCTACGGTCATCGCGAATGGTGTTTCAGAACGAGGCGATCCGGTCGGGCTGGTCAAGCATGCCTGTTCCGGACGTCCGCGTTCGAGTGAGCGGGCAGGCAAAGAGCCACGGCTTAACGCCAGCGTTGGGCCGCGAGGGTTCTTGTGAACGACTGCGGGGTGGGTGATCCCGCGGCCGGTATCTGCACGATACGATCGTCGATCTTCAGGTAGAGGGCGCTCGCGATCGAAACCTCTGACGGCTACAGGCACTGATAGCAGCCGTTTCCGCACAGCAATGACGTCGCGGGGGGAAGAGTGCGGGATATCAGTCCAGCATAACCATTTGCGCGGCCACCTGCTCCTCAAAGAACTTTGAGAAGGAGGCAATGCGGGGAGGCAATGCCTGATAGGGTGGGTAGTAAAGGGTCAACCACAGATCGGCTGGTGCCCAACCTTTGAACACATGGACGAGACGCCCGGTCCTCAGATGTTCTGACACGTGAAAGTTGGGTAGCATGGCAACGCCTGCTCCGTCCGCTGCCATGTCAGCCAGGACTTCACCATTGTTAGCGCTGAAGGCTCGCCCTGCCGATATCGTCATGCTCGAGCCGCCGTCCGAGAGAACCCAGTTCTCCCGTCGGCTTTCGCCACTGTAGGCCAGGCAGTCGTCTGGTGTCAGCGCGTTGGGATGCGGCATCTCGACAAACCGACTTCCCGGAGCGGCAACCAGGATGCGCGGCACGACACGGATTTTCCGCCAGATGGTGAACTTGTCCGATGGTTGAGACGAGATTCGGATCGCCAGATCGTAGTCGTCATCGACTATGTCGACCAGACCGTCGGACAGAGAGATCTCGAATCCCATTTTCGGGTAGCGCTCTTTGAAGCCGGAGAGGATCGGTGGAAGCACCGCCTTCCCGAACCACGTGGGCGCACTGATCCTGAGGCGTCCTTGATCGGCCTTGTGAGCGTTCATCACGTCACGGCGTGCTTCTTCCAGCGTCTTCACGGCCGGTTGGATCTGGGCGGCGAAGATAGCACCATCTGTTGTCAGCGAGACCTGCCGGGTGGTGCGCACAAACAGCTGCACGCCGAGTTCGGCTTCAAGTGCCGCAATAGCCCGGGTGACGGCGGCCGGTGTCATGTCGAGTTCGCGGGCGACCTGGGCGAAATTTCGCTTTTCGGCGGCGAGGAGGAAAGTGCGCAGAGCTTTGTAATCGTTCATTGGGATTGTTTCGAAAATGACAATACAGTCAAAATGAATATTGCAATTCTCCGCTGTGATCAATTGCCCTAGATACTCCTCAACAGCTAAACGCCGACGGCAGAATTAAAGGTAAGACCATGATCACCGAGATCAAAGGACTACATCACGTTACTTCGATGGCTTCGGATGCTCGCCAGAATAATCGCTTTTTTAGCGACACGCTGGGCCTGCGCCGCGTCAAGCAAACCGTCAATTTTGACGACCCGAGTATCTACCACCTGTATTACGGCGACGAGAACGGTTCGGCCGGCACCGTCATGACCTATTTCCCGTTCAAAAACATGATGCTTGGGCGACCTGGTGTCGGTGAGGTTGGCGAAACGCAGTTTTCCGTGCCGAAGGGCGCCTTGACGTTCTGGCAGGACCGTTTCACTGCGGAAGGCATCGGTGGCTTGGAAAGCGACACCAGTTTTGGCGCGAGCAGGCTTCGGTTTACGGGTCCGGACGGCGACAGCCTGGCATTGGTTGAATCCGCTGAAGACGCACGCGCGCCGTGGCTGGCTGACGGCATTCCGAGCGATGCGGCGATCCGCGGTTTTGCCGGCGCTCGTTTCAACCTACACGATACGGCGGCGACCGAAGAGCTCCTTGGCTTCATGGGCTACCAGCGCGCCGGAAAGGAGGGTGAGGTCACCCGCTTCATCATGCCCGATGGAAACGGCGCCGATACAATCGATGTGGCATCATTGCCGACAACGCCGTTTGCCCGTCAGGGGGCCGGTTCCGTCCACCATATCGCTTTCGCGGTCGAGAACCGCGAAAAGCAGCTAGACGTTCGAAAGGCGCTGATGGATACCGGTTATCAGGTCACGCCCGTCATCGACCGCGATTATTTCTGGGCCATCTACTTCCGTACGCCAGGCGGCATTTTGTTCGAGATTGCCACGAACGAACCGGGCTTTAACCGCGACGAGGATACCGCACATCTGGGCGAGGTGTTGAAGCTCCCGAGCCGCTACGAGGAGTTCCGGGACCAGATCCAGGCCAATCTCGAGCCGCTTGCCGCCTGATACGGCGGGGATTCCCATGTACCGAGAACACCGACGCGTCGCATCCTCTGGATCGCGACGCTTCAGTGCGTTTCGCGAGAGCGACCGTAGCAATCCGCGCGGTTGTCGGTGGCGTCGCGACGCTGCTTGGGCACCTTGTCGCATCCGTGCGTTCCGCGAAACGAGCAGGGACGACACTGCACCAATGGCTGCGTCGCCAATCTGTCCTTCGGGCGCCGGAATGCCTAGTCGGATCTGATGTTCCGTTGTACGAAATCCCGATTTCCTGTGGCTTTTCGACCACCGCTATTTCACGCGGATGTCTACTCATGTGCTAGGATCGATGCCGGGTATGCGACGCAACGCTTCTGGTCAGCGAATGGTGGCTCATCTCGCAGTCTCGGCCTGCAGGCTTATCTTCGCCAAGTGCAACTGCCTTTGTTTCAAGTCCTGAGCGTCTGTGCAGCGAAGCGAACGACAGACAGCGCAAGCTCAGCCGAACGGATCGATTTCCCCGGAGGTAATAATTGCGAGAATCGCAATTCATTCGCAATTAATATTGCAATTCAAGACTTCACAAAGACGCGTTAGATTTCATTTCAGCAGCCGAAAGAGTGAAGGGCAGACCCACAGCGGTCCAGTCACTCAGAGCTTCCAAGCCGAGCACCAGGAGAAGGTGCACGACTGGCAGGTGCTGCGTCAACCAACCAACCGCATCCGCGGTCCAAGCAACCGAAGAGGAACTGACAATGTCCAAGCTCGAAGTCCTGACCCCCGCCAACAGCCAGCTCATTTTCATCGATCAGCAGCCGCAGATGGCATTCGGCGTCCAGTCGATTGATCGCCAGACCTTGAAGAACAATGTCGTCGGTCTTGCCAAGGCGGCGCAGATCTTCAACATTCCGACGACGATCACCACTGTCGAAACCGAGAGCTTCTCCGGCAACACCTTCCCAGAACTTTTGGCAGTCTATCCGGAGAACGACATCCTCGAACGCACCTCGATGAATTCCTGGGACGATCAGAACGTCCGCGATGCGCTTGCAAAGAATGCAGCGAACGGCCGCAAGAAGATTGTCGTATCCGGCCTCTGGACGGAAGTCTGCAACACGACCTTTGCGCTCTCCGCATTGCATGACGTTGCGGACTACGAGATCTACATGGTCGCCGATGCTTCCGGCGGCACCTCATCCGATGCCCACAAGTATGCAATGGACCGCATGGTGCAGGCTGGCGTCATCCCCGTGACCTGGCAGCAGGTTTTGCTTGAATGGCAGCGCGACTGGGCTCGCAAGGAAACCTACGATGCGGTTACCGCACTGGTGAAGGAGCATTCCGGCGCATACGGAATGGGTATCGATTACGCGGTTACGCACGTTCATGGCGGTCAGGAACGCGTCAAGCATGGCAAGCGCATCGGCCCAAATCCAGCCAAGTAAAGATTTGAGCGGGCCGCTCCGACGATCTTCTCGGAGCGGCATTTCTCTTATTTTGGAGGACTTCCCATGAAAATCTATCTTCTTTCACTTGGCGCGGGTCTGCTGGTCGGCATCATCTACAGTCTGCTCAACGTCCGTTCGCCCGCACCTCCTGTGATCGCCCTTGTGGGTCTTCTCGGCATTCTCGTCGGTGAGCAGATCATTCCGCTCGCCAAGTCACTTTGGGGCAAGGAGCCCGCAGCCGTTTCCTGGCTCAACCAGGTGAAGCCGCACATGTTTGGGCATATGCCGAAGGGTGGGAATGCTGTTGAGGTTGCCGATCGCACGGAAACGAATGTAGGGGAGCGGGGCTGATGACGACGCGTCGAACCTTTCTCGGAGGGGCATCGAGCCTGGCGTTTTCGAACCTCTTTTCAACGGCCAGTGCCGCCGACCCTAACCAGACCGGAGTAGATGCCATGTATCCAGACTTAATTTTCCACAATGGGCGCTTCACGACTCTTGATCGCAGCAATCCGACCGCGACCGCGGTCGCCATCCAGGATGGACTGTTTCTGGAGGTCGGTTCCGATAGCGAGATCATGGCTCTCGCCGGAGCCGGGACGAAAATCGTTGATCTGAAGGGCAAAAGCGTCCTGCCCGGCCTGATCGACAACCATACTCACGTTGTGCGCGGTGGGCTGAACTACAACATGGAACTGCGCTGGGATGGCGTCCGCTCGCTTGCCGATGCGATGGACATGCTCAAACGGCAGGTCGCGATCACGCCGGCTCCGCAATGGGTGCGCGTCGTCGGTGGTTTCACCGAACACCAGTTCGCCGAAAAGCGCCTGCCGACGATTGAGGAGATCAATACGATTGCCCCCGACACCCCGGTCTTTCTATTGCACCTCTATGACCGCGCGCTCTTGAATGGTGCGGCACTTCGCGCCGTGGGTTACACGCGCGACACGCCAAATCCACCCGGCGGCGAGATCAGCCGTGATGCCAACGGCAATCCAACGGGTATGCTGCTTGCCAAGCCGAACGCAGGTATTCTTTATTCGACGCTTTCCAAGGGGCCGAAGCTGCCTCTGGACTACCAGGTCAACTCGACCCGGCATTTCATGCGCGAACTGAACCGATTGGGTGTCACCGGCGTCATCGATGCGGGTGGTGGATTCCAGAACTATCCAGACGACTACGAAGTCATCCAGAAGCTGTCAGACGAAAATCAGATGACGGTGCGGCTCGCCTATAACCTCTTCACGCAAAAGCCCAAGGAAGAGAAAGAGGATTTTCTCAACTGGACGTCCTCGGTCAAATACAAGCAAGGCAACGACTATTTTCGCCACAATGGTGCCGGTGAGATGCTGGTCTTCTCTGCGGCCGACTTCGAGGATTTTCGCCAGCCGAGGCCGGAGATGGCACCAGAGATGGAAGGTGAGCTTGAGGAGGTCGTGCGAGTACTGGCCGAGAACCGCTGGCCGTGGCGTATGCATGCGACCTATGACGAGACGATCACACGCGCGCTCGACGTCTTCGAGAAGGTCAACAAGGATGTACCGCTGGAGGGCCTGAACTGGTTCTTCGACCATGCCGAGACGATTTCGGATCGATCGATCGATCGCATCGCGGCTCTCGGTGGTGGTATCGCCACCCAGCATCGCATGGCCTATCAGGGCGAATATTTCGTCGAGCGTTATGGCCACGGCGTTGCCGAAGCCACCCCGCCGATCCGCAAGATGCTGGACAAGGGCGTCAACGTGTCAGCCGGCACAGATGCGACCCGTGTGGCCTCCTACAATCCCTGGGTCTCACTGTCCTGGATGGTGACCGGCAAAACTCTCGGAGGCATGCAACTCTACCCGCGGGCCAACTGCCTCGACCGCGAGACCGCGCTGCGCATGTGGACGGAGAAAGTGACCTGGTTTTCGAATGAAGAAGGCAAAAAGGGCCGCATCGAGAAAGGCCAGTTCGCCGACCTCATCGTGCCGGACAAGGACTTCTTCGCCTGCGCCGAAGACGAAATCTCTTTTCTGACCTCGCAACTGACCATGGTCGGTGGCAAGATCGTCTTTGGAGCGGGTGACTTCAAAACGCTCGACGAAAACGACGTACCTCCGGCGATGCCCGATTGGTCGCCTGTCCGCAAATTTGGTGGTTATGCGGCGTGGGGCGAGCCGGAGGGTGCCGGCGCGCGTTCTCTGCGGCGCACGGCAATCTCGACCTGTGGCTGCACAAGCGATTGCGGAGTCCACGGACATGACCACGCAGGAGCATGGACCTCGAAGCTTCCAATCGCTGACCTGAAGGGCTTCTTCGGCGCTCTTGGCTGCTCCTGCTGGGCAGTCTGATCCCGTCCTCCGCTTGGGTGGCCTGTTCACCCAAGCGATCCCATCCCATAATTGCAATATTCGCAATTAAATCGAAACTATTGCTGCAATTGTTGGTTGGACGATCGCCAGTCAATATCGCTCCATCAACGCGGCCGCTCAATCATGCCGGCGGTCAAAAAGGAGCAGATATGACCTACCAATCCCCTGTATTGAATTCAGCCCTCAACGGACTGGCACGTGTCGTTGGCTCTCCCATCACACGTATTTTGTCCCTGATCGCTCTCTGCGCGGCTTACATCCAGGGTCCGCTCACCAAGATCTTTGATTTCAATGGCGCTCTGGCAGAGATGGAGCATTTTGGGCTCCACCCGGCGGCCTTCTTTGCCGTTGCTGTCATTGTGTTCGAGCTTACGGCATCCTCGATGGTAGTTTTGGGCTTCCTGCGCTGGGCGGGCGCACTCGCGCTTGCCGGCTTCACTTTGCTGGCAACCGTCATCGCCCTTCGTTTCTGGGAAATGGCGCCCGGCATGGATCGCATGATGGCGACCAACGCCTTCTTCGAGCACATTGGTCTTGCAGGTGCATTCATCCTGATAGCATCGTCCGACCTCACCAAGGGAGCAGGCAAATGAGCGGTACAAAATCTCCTGCAGGGACATTCGCGCCTCTTGCGCAACCCGTCTTCGCGGTAATCTGGATTGCGACCGTCCTTGGCAATACCGGAAGCTTCATGCGCGATGTCGCAAGCTCCTGGCTGATGACGGATCTGTCGGCATCGCCTGCGGCCGTTGCCATGGTGCAAGCGGCCGGAACCTTGCCGATCTTCCTGCTGGCGATCCCGGCGGGCGTTCTGACCGACATTCTGGATCGCCGCAAATTCCTGATCGCGGTACAGCTCCTGCTCGCATCGGTGAGTATCTCGCTAATGGTTCTGGCTCATATGGGGATGCTTTCCGTCAGCGCCCTGATAGGCCTAACCTTCCTCGGCGGAATTGGTGCCGCGCTGATGGGGCCAACCTGGCAGGCTATTGTGCCGGAACTGGTAAAGCGCGAAGACGTGAAAAGCGCCGTTGCACTGAATTCGCTCGGCATCAACATCGCGCGCTCCATTGGGCCGGCAGCTGGCGGTCTGCTGCTGGCGGCCTTTGGCGCCGGGATAACCTACGGAGCCGACGTTGCCAGTTACATCTTCGTGATCGCTGCGCTCGTCTGGTGGCCGCGGGCCAAGAATGCCAACGACGCGTTGCAAGAGAACTTCTTTGGCGCTTTCCGTGCCGGCCTTCGTTACACCCGCTCGAGCAGGCCGCTGCATGTCGTCCTTCTGCGCGCAGCAATCTTCTTCGCATTTGCCAGCGCCGTGTGGGCTCTTCTTCCGCTCGTTGCCCGGCAGCTTCTCGATGGTGACGCGAGCTTCTATGGCATCCTGCTTGGCGCGGTCGGCGCTGGTGCAATCGGCGGAGCGCTGGTCATGCCGACGTTGCGCGAGCGCTTGAGTGCGGACGGCCTGCTTCTCGGTGCAGCGCTGACCACGGCAGTCGTTATGGCTGTCCTGTCGGTTGCTCCGCCGAAGGTCGTCGCCCTGATCGCTCTTCTCTTCCTGGGCGGCGCGTGGATTACGGCCCTGACCACGCTGAATGGTGCAGCCCAGGCCGTCCTTCCCAACTGGGTTCGTGGTCGCGGCCTTGCTGTCTATCTGACGGTCTTCAACGGAGCGATGACGGCTGGTAGCCTGGGCTGGGGCGCCGTCGGTGAAGCGGTCGGCATCCAAACCACCTTGTTGATCGGCGCTGTCGGCCTTCTTTTTGCTGGGGTCATCATGCACCGCGTCAAGCTTCCCGCAGGCGATGCCGACATGGTGCCGTCCAACCACTGGCCCGAGCCGCTTGTTGCGGAGCCTATTGCCCACGACCGCGGTCCAGTTCTGATCCTGATCGAGTACAGGGTCGAGAAGCAGCATCGTGCAGCCTTCCTGCATGCCATCGACAACCTTTCGCACGAACGCCGCCGAGACGGTGCCTATGGGTGGGGTGTCACCGAGGATTCAGCTGACCCGGAGAAAATCGTCGAGTGGTTTATGGTGGAATCCTGGGCCGAACACCTGCGCCAGCACAAGAGGGTCTCCAATGCCGATGCGGATTTGCAGGGCAAGGTTCTGACCTACCATCTCGGTCCTGAGAAGCCTGTCGTGCGTCACTTCCTGACAATCAATCGTGCAGGCGCAGCATAGAAAGTGCAGTAGGTGGGGCGGCTTAGGCCGCCCTAGCCGAGCGACCGGTGCCGGCATTCGTCTCTCCGACAGAAGTTCATTGCTTGCCTGGAGCGCGCCGTCTTGCACGCAGCCATGGGGTCACGACCGCGGCCACGGTTGCAGTAACGGCTAGACCACAAAGGACGGCCTTCGACGTCGTGTCCATCGTGCCTTCGATCAACATGGCGTGGATAACGCTGCCGAGCACGACGATGCTGGCAAGGCTGGTGTGCCCAACGCGCCAGGCGCGCAGCGAGAGGTGACGCCGCACAAAAGATAGGAGTGCTGCGGCGAAGAGCGCCCACATAGCGCTTACCCCCCAGACAGAAAACGGGGTCGGCGAACGCAACAGCAGCGCGTCGATTATGTCGGGAGGGCTGGTGATCCACAGGCCGGTGACGTGAACGACAACGGCCGCGACCAAAAGCAGGCCCACCGCACGGTGCACAAGACGGGCGCGCTGTCGGTGCAGGCCGGGCAGCCACCCACGCGCGAGTAGGGGCTGCATCATCACGAGGCAAAGGGCCAATACGCCCGCCAAGCCGGCGGCTATGTAGACCGGGTCACGCCAAACGAGGTATTCGCTCGTGGCGGCAAAGGTCAGCGGTACGAAGAGTGCAAGCGCCAGACCGGTCCAGATCAGAAACGCGCGGGCCATGGGCATCAAGCCGGGTCAGACCGGCTGCAGGATAAAATGCGCCTCGAGGCTTGCGTCTTTCGCACTCGCCAGCAAAGGGCGGAGGAATACGGTATCGTATTCGCCGCTGTCATAGGCGAGGTGGGCATGTGCTTGACCAAGTGCCGGCACGATTTGCGGCATTTCGAGCCGAAAGGTGCCATTGGCGTCTGTCAGTGTAGCGCCATGGCTGTGCGCGTCGCGCTCGCTGCCTTCCGTTGTATGAGCCCAGATCTGGATGCGCTGCCCTGGCAGAGGGGCACCGTCTCCGGCGCGGCGCACCGTGCCCGTCATCCAGAAGCCGCCGCCGCCAATTCGCTCGACTATCGGCGCGCCGGGCATATAGTTGTTGGCTCCCCCGCGCATCGAGGGAGTGGCGGCCACACCTGAGGCGCGTGCCGGCATTGCGAGGCCAGAAAACCCGGCTGCCGCAAAGGCGCCGCCACCGAGAAGCAGAGTTCGGCGCTCGAAATTGATCTCAGACATTCTGATTTCCTTCCCGCCTGATGGACTGCGCATATACTAGCGCCCTTTCGTCGGTTGACCAATCTGGGCGGTGCTCAAAACAAGGCACGGTTTCGTGATGGGAAGTAGTCTCGGCAACGTGCAATTTTAAAACGAATGCGGCACCCCCGCCCAATGCAATCCGAAGCCCGACTACACTGGCAATGAGGATATCGACCGCAGCATCCAATGAGCGCGATTCGTCGGTTTCCCCTTTTCGGTAATCGCGATTGAATGCCGAGACGCTCGCCCGCTTGAGGTTGCTAGACTAAGGTCATTAATCCGTAGAGGCAGGCGCAATCGATTCTACACGTTACGTTCGAATTTATCTGAGCGTCCCAATGGACGGGGAGGCAGTCATTTGGTCGACGGAAAGTGAGAGCACTTTTGTCAATGGTGTATGAGCAGACATCAGGTCAGCCGCAATCGCGTGCATGGCTCAAGGAGTTGAATTGTGGATCGCATCGACGCAATGAAGGTCTTTGTCACGGCTGTCGAAGAAGGAAGCCTGGCGGGGGCGGCCCGCAGGCTTAAACGGTCTCCGACCGCAATCAGCCGTGCATTGAACCTGCTTGAGCAGCACGTCGGCGTCGAACTGCTTCACCGCACGACGCGAAGCCTGCGGCTGAGTGAGGCTGGACAGCGCTATGTCGAGGCGTGCCGGAGGGTTCTGTTCGAACTCGAAGAGGCTGACCTGATTGCCGGCTCCGAACGATCATTTCCTCGCGGAACCCTGACTATTTCGGCTCCTCCCATTCTCGGGGAGGAGCTGCTGCGACCCATTCTCGACCGCTTCCTTAAAGACCATCCAAGCGTCTCCGTGCGGCTTTTGATGCTCGATCGTTTCGTCAATTTGGTCGATGAGGGCGTGGACGCTGTCCTGCGGATAGGACACCTGAATGACTCGACGCACATCTCCACGCGCATCGGGGGCGATGTCCGCCGTGTCGTGGTCGCGGCCCCACACTATCTGGAAAACAATCCCGAGATTGAAGCGCCTTCCGATCTTTCGAAACATCAACTTATCGCGTTCTCGAATTTCGGGCTTGAATCCTGGAGCTTTCCACCACAGGCGGGTACGTCCATTCCCAGAACCGTCCACTTCACCCCAAGATATGTCGTCAACAGCGTCCGCGCGGCAGCAGCGTCAGCCGCCGAGGGAATGGGGGTTACAAGGCTCTATTCCTACCACGTGGCAAAATACGTTCGCGACGGTCGCTTGAAAATCGTTCTTCCGCAGGACGAGCCGCCGGCGCTTCCCGTGCATATGTTGACACCACAGGGTCGAGCCAGCGTCCCGAAAGTACGGGCCTTCATCGATTTTGCTGTTCCACGACTTCGATCGGAGCTTGCCGCCATCGCGGCGGAGGCCGGCAGTCTGGGCTGATTGTGCCGAATATCGGTCGGGTGCCGTGCATGGATCGGTAGTTTTCCCGAGGTTCGAATGGGACTAAAATCGCAGGCATTGAAATCCAAAACCTGTGAGGCTGCAAACAGGCCGGTTTTTTGGCTGGCTATGGTCTTGGGCGCCCAGGGAAACCTTGAAAGGGAAAATGATGCCAATCGTCACCGTCCAGATCACCCGTGAAGGAACCACAGCCGACCGGTCTCGTGCAACCGCCGAGGAGAAGGCAGCCATCATAGCAGGCGTAAGCCAGGTCATGCTGGATGTGCTCAATAAGCCGCTCGAATCCACCTACGTGATCATCGAGGAAGTCGGGCTCGATAACTGGGGATGGGGCGGGGTCCCGACCGCGCAATACCGGAAGTTCCTCGCGGACGCAGCTTCCAACGCGCGGACCCCGGACAGATAGATATCCACCCGTCGTCTGTCGGACCATGCGCGCCGGCCTTTGGTTGGTCTGAAAGGTGTTGACGCTACCACGGCCTGTATTGATCGATCGCTAGGCAAATGGGCGAGCATCCCATTTTCGGGGTTTGCAGCACTTTGGAGGAGGAAGATATGACGAGCTGGCCGGATCAACGCATTCTCGATCTTTTCGGAATTAATCTACCGATAATCCAGGCACCGATGGCTGGAGCGACGACGGTCGACATGGTCATTGCAACGACCAGGGCCGGCGGTCTCGGCTCTCTTCCCAGTGCCCAGTTGAACGTCGATGGATTGCGTCAGGCCCTGGTCGAGATCCGTGGCTCAACCAAGGCGCCTGTCAACGTCAACTTTTTCTCGCATCGTTCGCCGCCTATCGATGCTGCGAGCCAAGCACGCTGGAGAGCCATGCTGGCGTCATATTATATCGAAGCAGAGCTCGATCCCGCAATCCCGGCCGCAATTGCCGGTCGGGCGCCCTTTGACGCTGCATTCTGCGAGGTCGTCGAAGAATTCCGCCCCGAAGTCGTAAGTTTCCATTTTGGCCTGCCCGAGCAAGCCCTTGTTCAGCGGGTCAAGGCGACGGGTGCGAAAATCATCTCATCGGCGACAACTGTGGCCGAGGCCATTTGGCTCGAAGCAAACGGCGCCGATGCCGTGATTGCGATGGGCTTTGAGGCGGGAGGACATCGGGGCAACTTCCTGTCTGACGATATGACGACGCAGGTTGGCACGATGGCACTGGTGCCACAGGTTGTTGATGCCGTCCGGGTCCCGGTCATTGCAGCGGGCGGTATCGCCGATGGGAGAGGGGTTGCCGCGGCACTGATGCTCGGTGCATCTGCCGTTCAGGTGGGAACGGCCTATCTGTTCTGTCCAGAGGCAAGAATTCCCGACGTCCACAGGAGCGCAATCGAGGCATCTCGAGATGACAGCACCGCGATCACCAACGTGTTTACCGGCCGACCGGCGAGGGGTGTGGTCAACCGCCTGATGCGCGAAATCGGCCCGCTTTCGGTCGATGCTCCCGCCTTTCCGACAGCCGGCGGCGCGCTTGCGCCAATCAGGGCAAAGGCCGAGGCAGCCTCCAGGGACGATTTTACCAGTCTGTGGTCAGGACAGGGGGCCAGACTGGCACCCAGGATGGGTGCTGAGGAACTTACCCGAGAACTGTACCAATCGGCCATCAATGTCCTGAGCCAGAAATCAGTTTGAAACGCTCGCCATTCGATGGTTCTTGCGAGCGAGGCATTGTTCTTCGTCCACGACGGTGTGACGTGAAAACGCTGGTCGTGGCAATTCGAAAGCGCGCAATCAGACTGGCGCACCAATCCACCGCGATGAACATGTCACCGAGCCGATATGGGCCGGGTGTCGGGTGAGGCGTTGCAGTTCGGCCCCGCAATATGCCGAAAAACGGTTGAGTGATCGCCGATCGACGACAATTCTCCCGAAAAGAGAAATTACCTAAGTTAGTTGCACCGGCCCAAGAGGCGGCAGGCGGGCCAATGAAGGCGCGCTGCAACTGAAAAGGATTATGTCATGAGCAGTCAGAAGGTCGCCATCGTCACTGGCGCATCACAAGGCATCGGTGAAGCACTTGTTCGCGCCTATCGCAAGCGTGATTACAATGTCGTTGCTACCTCACGGTCGATCGGTCCGAGTTCGGACGATCGCGTGCACACAGTCGCCGGAGACATCGCCCAGGCAGAGACGGCGGAACGCGTCGTTCGTGAAGCGCTCCAGCATTTTGGTCGTATTGACACACTCGTCAACAATGCGGGTGTCTTCACTGCCAAACCCTTCATCGATTTCACCCAGGCCGACTATGATTTGAATTTCGGCGTGAACGTCGCGGGGTTCTTTCACATCACGCAGCGCGCCGCCCGGGCAATGCTCAAGCAAGGATCCGGCCACATCGTGAGCATCACGACGAGCCTCGTTGATCAACCGGTCGCCAGTGTGCCTGCGGCTCTCGCTTCCCTCACCAAGGGTGGATTGAATGCGGTCACGAAAGGACTTGCGATCGAGTTCGCCACGAGCGGCGTGCGTGTGAACGCCGTTTCACCTGGCATTATCAAGACGCCGATGCATCCGCCAGAAACGCATGAGTTCCTGTCGGCGCTCCATCCAGTCGGCCATATGGGCGACATCCGCGACATCGTTGATGCTGTCATCTACCTCGAAGGCGCAAACTTTGTCACAGGTGAGATCCTTCACGTTGACGGTGGGCAGAATGCTGGCCGTTGGTAGAAGCTGAGCGAGCAGACTGCGTGGCGTGAAAGCGCCATGCAGCCAGATGGAATGAAGTCCGAAGCCATGAGCGTCACGTCGGCATTGAACTCTTAAAAATAAGGGTATATACCGATGTCTATGGCCCACGACCTATGTCACTGTATCCAATTGCGCAAGGCGTCTCGAAGAGTTTCGGCGCACTATGACGAAGCCCTTGAACCGCTTGGGATCAATGTTGCGCAGTTCAGCCTGCTGCGCAATATCGGCAGTTTGCAACCGGTCTCGTTGACGGACCTGTCCCACAGGGTGGAACTGGACCGGTCGACACTGGGTCGCAATACAAAGGTCCTGGCACGAATGGGTCTGGTGATCTCTGTTCATGGAGAGGATCAGCGCGAAGCCTTGCTCACCATAGCCCCAAAAGGCGTTGATGTTCTGGCATCGGCAATGCCGGTTTGGGAGATTGCGCAGAAGAGCATCGAGGATCGTCTGGGATCCGACAAATTGGAGCAATTGCACGCGCTGCTTTCAGCGCTCTGATCTTTCCATTAAGCGGGTATATACCGATAGATCTTACAGTCAGCAGCAGCTAGAAAAAGGAAATGCCGCAATGCTCTCGACAACGCTTGCTCCCTGGATGGCAGCAAGGAATATTCACTACGGCTGGGTCGTGGCTGCCACGACCTTCCTGACAATGCTTGCAACAGCCGGCGCCATGGGTTCAGCCGGCGTCATGATACAGCCGCTGCATCAGGAGTTCGGTTGGGACATTGCCGACATTTCCTCAGCGATGGCCGTGCGCCTGGTCCTGTTTGGCCTGCTTGGTCCCTTCGCCGCCGCTTTCATGAATCATTTCGGCATCCGTCAGGTGGTCTCAACCGCGCTCGGGCTGATCATGTTCGGCATTCTTGCATCTTTGGCTATGACGGAGGTCTGGCAACTGCTGTTGCTCTGGGGCGTTGTCATCGGCATAGGCACCGGCATGACAGCGCTGGTGCTCGGTGCAACCATCGCCGCACGCTGGTTTGCCAAGCGCCGCGGTCTCGTCATCGGTCTGATGACGGCAAGCAACGCAACGGGCCAACTTGTCTTTCTCCCTGTCCTTGCGGGCCTGACGGAAGCGTATGGATGGCGTGTGGCTCTGGCCCTTACCGTTGGCGTCATCGCCACAGCCCTGCTGCTGATCTTGTTACTGATGGCCGATCACCCGGCAGATGTCGGCCTTCCGGCCTTTGGAGACACGATTGTTTCGAAACCGGTGAAGAAAGACCATAGCCTGCTTGCAACGCTCGTCTCGCCGCTTGTTGTCCTGAGGAGTGTTGCCAGCTATCCCGTTTTCTGGGTGCTCTTCGGCACTTTTTTCGTCTGCGGCTTGTCCACGAATGGGCTGATCCAGACGCACTGGATTTCGATATGTGGTGACTTCGGGATGGCGGCGGTCACCGCGGCTGGTACCTTGGCAATGATCGGGATTTTCGACTTCGTCGGCACGATCTTTGCGGGTTGGCTCTCGGACCGGTTCGACAATCGCTTGTTGTTGTTCTGGTTTTACGGCCTGCGCGGCCTGTCGCTGATCTACCTGTCCTTCTCCGGCTTCAGCTTTGTCGAATTGTCGGTGTTTGCGATTTTTTACGGTCTCGACTGGGTGGCGACGGTGCCACCGACGGTTAAGCTCGCCGCCGAACACTTCGGGAAGGAGAAGGCGGGCCTCGTTTTTGGCTGGATCTTTGCCGGACACCAGATCGGCGCGGCCACGGCTGCATTTGGGGCCGGCCATCTCAAAAGTGATTTTGATACTTACATGCCTGCGCTGCAGATCGCTGGTGTCATGTGCATGATGGCCGCCTTCGCCGTGGCACTGATGCGAAAAGCAGACAGGGGAGACATGGTCCACTCCACTTAGCGCCTTCGGAAGGCTTAAGCTTGATCAGAGGTTTGGGCCTGCGGGCTGCCCGCCCTGCGACCCTGCCCTCAAGACGTCGACTTCACCGTCATGGAGCCTAAAGTCTCCGACGTCGCGCAGGTTTCACAGGCACTACCGGGCAGGGACCGAATGGGGGCCGTGTCATGATGTAATGAAACAAGGTTATGCGCAAAAAGAAGCCCGGCGCGAAGGCCGGGCTGTCGGTGGGATGGGTGTTTCAGTGGTGGTGCTCAGGCATGTCCTTGAGCTGATCCTTGGTCCATGTCGTGACCGCATGGACGTCACCGTCCTCGTCGCGCATGAAGTCGAGATCAGTGAGTGGCACGGCGACTGGCTTTGCGCCAATGCCAAGAAAGCCACCGACGTCAATAATGGCCTGGCTTCCAGCGCCGGCACCGTGGATGTGATCGACCTTGCCAACCTTATGATCGTCGGCGCCGTATACTGTCGCCCCCTCCAGCGTGCCCGGGGTAAGTTCTGTCGGGGTGAGACGGACATGGTTACTGTGATCCATTGCGGTTCCTCCTGTTCGTGTTAAGTGAGGGAAACCCCATGGAGGGCAAACTGTTCCAAGGTATTTGTCTGCGATGCTTAGGAGAAGCCATGATCCGCTGCAGTGGTGGACACCTCCATCACCACTCCGCGAAGCTGCCGTCTGCGTGACGCCAGATCGGGTTGCGCCAGCGGTGGCCTTCCTTAGCGCGCTCGATCACATAGGCCTCATCCACTTCGATGCCGAGGCCTGGTCCCTGTGGGATGGCAACATAGCCGTCGGCATATTGGAACACGTCCTTGTTGACGATATAGTCCAGGATATCGTTCGACTTGTTGTAGTGAATGCCCAGGCTCTGCTCCTGGATGAAGGCATTGTAGCTGATCGCATCAACCTGCAGGCAAGCGGCCAAGGCGATCGGTCCAAGCGGGCAATGTGGCGCCAACGCCACGTCATAGGCTTCGGCCATCGATGCGATCTTGCGGCATTCGGTGATGCCGCCGGCATGGGACAAATCCGGCTGTATGATGTCGACAAAACCGTCCGACAGGATCTGTTTGAAATCCCAGCGAGAATAGAGTCGCTCGCCAAGCGCAATCGGCGTCGACGTGTGATTGACGATATCGCGCAGAGCCTCCCGGTTTTCCGACAGCACCGGCTCCTCGATGAACATCAGCTTGAACTGGTCGAGTTCTTTGGCCAGAACCTTGGCCATGGGCTTGTGCACGCGACCGTGGAAATCCACCCCGATGCCGATATTAGGACCGATGGCATCGCGGATCAGGCCGATCGTCCCCACTGCCTTGTCGAGCTTCTCGTTGCTGTCGACGATCTGCAGTTCTTCGCAGCCGTTGAGTTTGATCGCCTGGAAGCCGCGGGCGACGACCTCCCTTGCATTGTTGGCGACGTCGGACGGCCGGTCGCCGCCAATCCAGCTATAGACCTTGATCTTGTCGCGCACCTGGCCGCCCAGCAGCGAATGAATCGGCTGACCGAGCGCCTTGCCCTTGATGTCCCACAGCGCCTGGTCGATGCCTGAGATTGCCGACATATGCACGGCGCCACCGCGATAGAAGCCGCCGCGATACATGACTGTCCAGTGATCCTCGATCAGGAAGGGGTCCTTGCCGATGAGATAATCCGACAACTCGTGCACGGCGGCCTCGACCGTCAGCGCACGACCTTCGACCACAGGTTCGCCCCAGCCGACAATGCCCTCGTCGGTCTCGATCTTGAGGAAACACCAGCGCGGCGGCACGATATAGGTTGTGAGCTTGGTGATTTTCATGCGCTTCATCTTCTCTGCTGTTACAGGCCGTGCGTGCCTTACATATTCTTGTTGCGGCCAATTGCCCGTTCGGCAGCGGCCAGATCGTGGACGGCGAGATCAAGCATGCGGTTGGCAACTTGCTTTGCTTTTTCGCCATTCCGCATGCGCAGGGCCTCGACCAGTTCGCCATGAATGGCGACTGCACCTTCACGGTTTTCAACCGCGATGTTTGAGGCGTGCAGCGCATAGCGCAGGGCTGCATGGATAGCGCTTGAGAGGCGGCGGAAGACCTGATTGTGGCTGGCAGCGAGAAGCACCGTATGAAAAAGCACATCCGCTTCGGTGAACCGCTCCGGGTCATCACGCGAATCACGCATTTGCCGCCAGGCACTTTCAAGGTCTGCGATCTGCTGGGTCGTGGCTCGCATTGCGGCGAGTTCAGCGGCCACCGGTTCGATTGTGCGTCGCGCCTCCAGAATGCAGCCCAAGAGGTCGAAATCCTTGATGTAGGGGCCGATCCATTCCAACACGTCGGCATCGAGGATATTCCAGTCATCCTTGTCGCACACGATGGTGCCGACCCGCGGCTTGCCGCGCAGCAGGCCCTTGGATTCGAGGATTTTCAGGGATTCACGGATAACCGTGCGACTGACACCATAGATATCACAAAGGTCGTTTTCGCGCGGAAGCTGGCTGCCCGGTGGATAGCGGTCGGCGCAGATGTCCTGGGCAATGGCCACAGTGACATTGCGGCGGACCCGCGGTCGGCGAACCGTCGCCGGTTGCTGCCCTTTGTCCTGCTGCTCGCCCGTTTCCACCCTGGCCTCCATATGCGCCGTCCTCTACCCGTCTACCTGAATTCGCAAGGGCTTACGATATCGCCGCCACTTGAAAAACCAACGCGGACACGTTTATCTCAATCATCATACCAAGGCAATTGACTGGTATGATGATTTAACCTAATTCTTGCACACTGCCGGGGAGGCAGTTGCACATTTTTTCGAATTTGGGAGAGAACACATGCGCTCATGGAAAAAAGCCATCCTGGCTGGCGTCGTCGCGTTTGCGGCAGCCGGCTCGACCTATGCAGCCGATGTTAAGATCGGCTTTTTGGTGAAGCAGCCGGAGGAGCCCTGGTTCCAGGACGAATGGAAATTCGCCGACCAGGCCGCCAAGGAAAAGGGATTCACACTGGTGAAGATCGGCGCCGAGGACGGCGAAAAGGTGCAGTCGGCAATTGACAACCTTGCCGCCCAGGGCGCCCAGGGCTTCATCATCTGCACGCCCGATGTGAAACTCGGTCCCGGGATTGTCGCCAAGGCTGCGGCCAATGACCTCAAAGTCATGACGGTTGACGACCGTCTCGTCGGTGCCGATGGCAATCCGCTCGAGGATGTGGTGCACATGGGCATCTCGGCCGCGAAGATCGGCGAAACCGTGGGGCAGGCTCTTGCCGAAGAAATCAAGAAGCGCGGCTGGGACATGAAGCAGGTCGGCGCGATCCGTGTTTCCTACGACCAGTTGCCGACTGCCGTCGACCGCGTCGAAGGCGCGATCGCGGCCCTGAAGGCTGCCGGCTTCCCGGCTGAAAACATCTACGACGCCCCGCAGGCCAAGACTGATACCGAAGCCGCTCTGAACGCGGCGACAACTGTGTTGAACAAACATGCCGACGTAAAGCACTGGATCGCCTTCGGTCTCAACGACGAAGCCGTGCTTGGGGCAGTCCGCGCCACGGAATCGGTCGGCATCCCCGCTGAAAACGTCCTCGGTGTCGGCATCGGCGGCGCTGAATCGGCCATCAACGAGTTCAAAAAGCCAACTGCGACCGGCTTCTTCGGCACCGTGATCATTTCGCCAAAACGTCATGGCTACGAGACCGCACTCAACATGTACGAGTGGATCGCCAACGGCAAGGAACCGGAAAAGCTGACGCTGACAGCCGGTGCACTTGCACTGCGCAGCGACTACGAAACCGTCCGCAAGGAACTCGGCATCGAGTAACCTGCCTTTTGGCAAGCACGCCCGGCGGACCAGACCGCCGGGCCTTTCCGCGGAGCTTCCATGGCCTTCCTCGAATTCAAAGATATCAGCAAGGGCTATCCCGGCGTCCAGGCGCTTTCGGACGTGTCCTTTTCAGTCGCCAAGGGTGCGGTCCATGGCCTGATGGGCGAGAACGGCGCTGGCAAATCGACCCTGATCCGCCTGCTTTCCGGCGACCAGTCTGCCGATACTGGCACCATTGCCATCGACGGTGAAGCGCAATCCTATAAATCGGTGCGCGACGCCTTTGCCGCAGGGGTCATCGTCATTCACCAGGAATTGCAGCTGGTGCCAGAACTGACGGTGGCGGAAAACCTCTGGCTCGGTCGCTTTCCCTCCTCCGGCGGCGTCATCAGCCGGCGAAAGCTGATCGACAGCGTTGCTGCAAAGCTCCAGGATATCGGTATCGACATCGATCCCGCCGCCAAGGTGTCCTCTTTGTCCATTGGCGCCCGCCAGATGGTGGAGATTGCCAAGGCTGTCATTCTCGACGCCCGCGTCATCGCGCTGGATGAACCAACCTCTTCACTGTCGTCGCGCGAAAGCGAAGTGCTGTTTGCACTGATCGAGAAGCTGAAGGCCAAGGGCACCGTCATCCTCTACGTGTCCCACCGGCTCGACGAGATCTTCCGGCTCTGCGACAGTCTCACGGTGCTGCGCGATGGCAAGCTCGCGGCGCATCATCCCCGAATTGCCGACACCAGCCGCGACCAGATCATCGCCGAAATGGTTGGCCGCGAGATCAGCAATATCTGGGGCTGGCATGGCCGCGATTTTGGCCTTCCGCGTCTCGAAGTGAAGGATCTTAGCGGATCGCATCTGCCGCGGCCAATCAGCTTTTCCGTCCGGCAGGGCGAAATCCTGGGCTTTTTCGGCCTGATCGGCGCCGGCCGTAGTGAAATGGCCCGCCTGCTCTACGGCGCCGACCATCGCCACGGCGGTACAGTCACCATCGATGGCATGGCCGTTGCCGCCGACAACCCCGGCGCCTCCATCCGCGCCGGCATCGTGCTGTGCCCGGAAGACCGCAAGCATGACGGCATCATCCAAGGCCGCTCGATAGAGGAAAACATCACCATTTCCTCACGGCGGCATTTTTCGCCCTTCGGTATCTTAAGCCTCGGTAAGGAAGCCTCGGTCGCCGACGACTTCATCGCGCGCCTTCGGGTCCGGACGCCTTCGCGCAAGCAGGACATCATCAATCTCTCCGGCGGCAACCAGCAGAAGGTCATTCTCGGCCGCTGGCTGTCCGAACAGGGTGTCAAGGTTCTGGTCATCGATGAGCCGACACGCGGCATCGATATCGGTGCCAAGGCGGAAATCTACGAGATCCTCTACGGGCTTGCCGCCGGGGGCATGGCGATCGTTGTCATCTCCAGCGAATTGCCCGAGGTCATGGGCATCTCGGACCGGATCATGGTCATGTGCCAAGGCCATGTTGTTGCCGATGTGGAGCGGCCGGATTTCGACGAACGCCGCATCCTGACATCTGCCTTGCCCGACCGCACCGCCGCAGCCTCTTAAGGAACGACGCCAATGACTTCCCTCAAAAAACTTCTTCTCGGTGAACAGGGCCTGGTGGTGATCTTCGCGATCGCCTTTGCCATTGTGGCGCTGACGGTTCCCAATTTCATGACCGAGCGCAACATGCTCGGCCTGCTGCAATCGGTCGTCACCATCGGCATCGTCGCCTGTACCATGATGTTTTGCCTGGCCTCGCGCGATTTCGACCTGTCGGTTGGATCGACGGTGGCCTTTTCCGGCATGATTGCCGTCATGGCCTCCAATGCGACGGGCTCGATCATCCTCGGCCTAGTCGCGGCGCTGGCCGCCGGCGCCTTTGTCGGCCTGATCAATGGTGTGGTCATTGCCCGCTTCCGCATCAACGCGCTGATCACCACGCTCGCCACCATGCAGATCGTGCGCGGCTTCGCGCTGATCGCATCCGATGGCCGCGCAGTCGGCATCAACGATCCCGGCTTCTACCAGCTGGCGCTGTCGCGCTTTCTCGGTATCCCGACGCCGATCTGGATCATGGTGGCGCTGTTTATCGTCTTCGGCTTCATTCTCAACCGCACGGTGTTCGGCAAAAACACGCTGGCGATCGGCGGCAATCCGGAAGCATCGCGGCTGGCCGGCGTTAATGTCGTCAATATGCGGATCTGGATTTTCGCGCTGCAGGGCCTGGTTTGCGCCATTGCCGGAATCCTGCTCGCCTCGCGCATCACGTCGGGCCAGCCCAATGCCGCCACCGGTCTTGAACTCTCGGTCATTTCCGCCTGCGTTCTCGGCGGTGTGTCGCTGGCCGGTGGTCGGGCGGCCATGAGCGGCGTGATCGTCGGTGTTCTGATCATGGGCATTGCCGAAAACGTCATGAACCTGCTCAACATCCAGGCCTTCTACCAATATGTCGTTCGCGGCCTGATCCTGTTGATCGCCGTTCTGCTTGACAATCTCCGCTCCTCCGCCGCAGGCCGTCACCGGTGATACCGGCGTCGGAAACCATCGATCTCTCGGACGGTGCCCTTGCCGTCCGGGTTGCCCGCCAGGGTGGCGCGATCCTCGAAGCGAGCTTCGACGGGGTGCCCTTCCTAGTGCCGGGCGGCGGTCCTGAAGGCACGATCGCCAGTTTCCCGCTGGTGCCCTTCGGCAATCGCGTCGAACACAACGGCTTTGCCTTTGAGGGCACGCAGTACCATTTCCAGCCGAACAGCCAGGATCCGCTCTATCTCCATGGCGATGGCTGGTTGGCTCTATGGGATGTCGAGGAGTTCGGCCAGGCCCATGTCGTGCTGTCGCTGCGTCATCCGCCCGACCAAACCTCACTCTATGACTACTGCGCGCGCCAGACGCTGTCACTGGCCGGCGAGACCCTGAGGCTGCAGCTTTCCGTGAGCAACCAAGGCGGTTTGCCGCTGCCTTACGGGCTTGGCCAGCATCCTTTCTTCGCGCGGACGCCGCAGACGCGGCTGACGGTGCGCGCGCCAAACTTCTGGAACGAGCGTGCGGGCCATCTGCCGGGTCATAGCGGGCCAGTTCCCGATGGCCTGGATTTCTCAGGCGGCGCGCATCTGCCCGATCGCTTCGTCAACAATGCCTTTGCCGGCTGGGATGGATTTGCTGGGATCGAGTGGCCGGAACTTGGCCTCGCCGCCGATATCGAGGCGACACCGGTCCATGACATCTTCATGCTCTACATGCCGTCTGATCGGCGCGACTTCTTCTGTTTCGAGCCGATGACCCATTTGCCAAACGGTCATCACATGCCAGACCATGGTGGCTTGAAACGGCTGGGCGGCGCAGACAGCATGCGCGGCGAGATCACCATACATATCAGGAGACTTTAGGCATGGGCGGCAGGCTCGACGGCAAGCGGATCATGATAACGGGTGCGGCCCAGGGCATCGGCCTTGCGATGGCAGAAGCATTCGCGCGCGAAGGGGCGGCCCTGCTGCTGATCGATCTTGATGGTGCGCTGCTGTCGACCGCGGTCGAGGCGTTGAAGGCCTCCGGAACCAAGGTCAGCCACGCGACTGCCAGCATTACCGATGCGGCAGCCATTGCTGAGGCGGTGTCCCAGGCAAAACACGAGATCGGCCAGATCAACGCGCTGGTCAACAATGCCGGCGTCAATGTCTTTGCCGAGCCGCTCGCTTCGACCGACGAGGAATGGGCACGCTGTTTCGACATCAATCTGAAAGGCGCCTGGAACTGCTGCCGCGCGGTGCTGCCGGGCATGATAGCTAGCGGCGGCGGCGTCATAGTCAATATTGCCTCAACCCATGCCTTCACCATCATCAAGCACACCTTTCCCTATCCTCTGGCCAAGCATGCGCTGCTGGGTATGACCAAATCGCTTGGCCTGGAATATGCCGCACAGGGCATTCGTGTGAATGCGCTTGCGCCGGGCTACGTCGCGACCCAGAAGGTCATCGACTACTGGAACAGCTTTCCCGACCCAGAGGCTGCCAAGGTCGACACTTTGAAACTCCATCCCGGTGGCCGCATCGCCTCACCCCAGGAGATTGCGATGGCAGCTGTGTTCATGGTTTCGGACGAATGTCCCTTCATGAACGCCACCTGCCTGACCATCGACGGGGGCCTGAGCATGCAGCAGCATCCGGCGTGAAACCGCTTCTCGGCAAAAGCTCAGACTTGCCAGGTCGGCAAGGTTGAAGAGAACCTCTTTCAGAGGTCCGGAGAGTCAACGTCGGTGCCAGCGACATTGGTGCTCAAGTTGGCAGCGTGGCTGTGGCCACCACTACGCCGGTCTGACTGATCTGGCTTCATCAAAGCGGCTTTTACGGACCGTGATCAAAGCTTGAACGACTGTACTGCGCTACCGCAAAGCCCTGATGCATCACCGCTGCGCAGGCCCCAGTCGCTGCAATCGAGACTTTCCTACGTGCTTTTCGCGCCGCAAGTCTCCCAGCGGCAACGAGATGAAATAAATTGCATCATCAAAAATATAATGCGGCCTAGTTGACGCTGGTCGATTTAGCAATTAAAGCTCTCGTCATGCAATAAATTCTGTATGAAGATATTTATTGCGCATCGTTGTCATCTCTGGGAGGGGAAAATGTTGAAGTCTCTGAAGGCCGCGACTGCCATCGGTTTGGTCGCAGCTGCCGTCACCGGCGGGTCTGTCGCGCCGGCGAATGCAGAAGGAAAATTCGCCTGCGAACCGGGCGAAACCTATGTGATGAACGTGATGGTCTCCGGCCATCCTTACTGGGTGCCCGTCTTCGAGGGCTTCAAGCAGGCCGCCAAGGCTCTCGGCTGCGAAGCTGCCTTCACCGGCACGCCGGACTATGACATTACCAAGCAGATCGCATCCTTCGAGCAGGAAGTGGTGAAAAAGCCGAAGGGCATCCTGCTGCATCCGATGCAGTCGGATCCGTTCATTGAGCCGATCAACCGGGCCATCGACTCCGGCATCTCGGTCACCACCTTTGCGGCAGACTCGCCGAAATCGAAGCGTACGGCCTACATAACTTCCGACAATGTCGCCGAGGCGAAGTTCGCAGCCGAGGAGATCGTAAAGGCGCTCGGCGGCAAGGGCGAATATGCGGTTCTCGAAAACCCGGGCCAGAGCAATCACGACCTGCGGGTGACCGCTCTCATCGACTACATGGAGCGCACCCATCCGGACATGAAGCTGGTCGGTCGCCAGGCAACCAACCAGGATTCCAACGCGGCCTACCAGGCGGTCGCTGCCATGCTGCAGGCCAATCCGAACCTCGGCGCGCTCTGGATCCCCGAAGCCGGTTCGGCCGAAGGTGCGGTCGCAGCCGTGCTCGAAGCAAAGAAGCAAGTGCTGATCCTGCATGCAGACATCACGCCCACCACGCTCGAACACATCAAGCAGGGCAATATCCACATGTCGATCAACCCCAACCAGGGCGTCCAAGGCTTCATGGGCTTCATGAATACCTTCCTCGGCGCCCATCCCGACCTGATCGATCCGTTCAACGACTATAAGGTATCGGGCTTCAACCCGATGCAGGTGCCGTCGATGGACAATGGCTTTGCGGTCATCACCAAGGCCAATGCCGCATCCTTCGATCTCAACGAATACATGAAGGGGCGCTGAGCGCCGACCTGCATGACCCCGGCGGCGCGTCACGCGGCGCCGGGGGAAGTCGAAGCGATGGAAGGGAGGGGTGTCATGGCCGAGGTCGTCCTCAGCATGACGGACGTGCACAAGTCGTTCGGACCGGTTCAGGCCCTGCGCGGCGCTCAGCTTGAATTGCGCCGGGGCGAGATCCATGCGCTGGCCGGTGAAAACGGTGCCGGCAAGTCGACACTGATGCATATCATCGACGGCATCCTGCAGCCCGACCGCGGAGAGATCCGTCTCGACGGTGCCCCCGTTCGCATCGCATCGCCGAATGCCGCCAACCGGCTTGGCATCGGCTTCGTGCATCAGGAGATCGCACTCTGCCCGGAGATTTCCGTCGCCGAAAACATGTTCATGGCCGAAACCGGCCGCAGCCGTACCCTTTTGATGGACTACCGTGCGCTCGTCGTCCGCGCCGGTGAGATCCTCAAAGAAATCGGCGATATCGATCCGAGACGCCGTGCCGGTGACCTCTCGATTTCGCAGCAGCAGATTGTCGAGATTGCGAAGGCACTGACGCTCGACTGCCGCATCCTGATCCTCGACGAGCCGACGGCGGCTCTCACTGAAACCGAAGCGCAGACTCTGTTCAAGATCATGCGTCGCCTCGTCGATCGCGGCATCGCGATCATCTACATTTCACACCGCATGGCGGAGATCTTCCAGCATTGCGACCGGATCACCATCATGCGCGACGGTTGCCACATCAAGACGGCAGACATCGCGTCGATCACCCCTGAAGATGTGGTCAACAGCATGGTCGGGCGCGTGCTCGACAAGCTCTATCCGCCCAAGCAGGCGCCTGAGGCTAAGTCGGACGACGTCATCCTCTCCGTGCGCAATCTGAACGAGGGCCGGAGGGTGTCCAATGTCAGTTTCGACCTACGCAAGGGCGAGATCCTGGGCCTGGCCGGCCTGATCGGGGCAGGGCGCAGCGAGATCGTGCGCGCCATCTGTAGGCTGGAAGGCAATGCCGAGGGGGAGGTGGCCTTGAAAGGCCGCAAACTCTCGTTGCGGGACTATCGCGACAGCATTCGCGAGGGACTGGTCTATGTCTCCGAGGATCGCAAGGGCGACGGCCTGTTTCTCAACATGTCAATCGCCGACAATGTCTCGGCGCTCGATCTCAAGCGCGTGGCCAATCCATTCGGCTTGATCAGCCGCCGACAGGAGACGGCGCGGGCGGAGCAGTATGGAACGCGACTGAGGCTGCGCTCCAATGGGGTGGGCGATGCCGTGAATACTTTGAGCGGCGGCAACCAGCAGAAGGTCGCGCTGGCGAAGATGTTGTCGGTCGAACCTGAGGTCGTCTTTCTCGACGAGCCGACCCGAGGGGTCGATGTCGGCGCCAAGGCAGAGATCCATCGCCAGATCCGGGATCTGGCCAATGAAGGCGTCGGCGTCATTGTCATCTCCTCCGAGCTCCCCGAACTGATCGGGGTCAGCGACCGGGTGCTGGTCGTGCGCGAGGGGCGCATCACCGGTGAGGTAACCGGCGCCGAGATGACCGAAGAACGGATCATGCAGCTTGCGTCGATCAGCAGTCAGTTGCCCCAGGACGATACCTCGCCCCTGGGTGAAGCATGAGGGAGTGGGAACAATGGTAACGATCGACACACAGCATCACGCAGGCTCGGCCGCCGAGCGCCGGGCCTATTGGTGGACACCCGCGATCAAGGCGCGCGAGACGGGCCTGATCGTGATCATCCTCACGCTGTTCACGGTAATGTCCCTCATCTCGCCCTACTTCCTCACGGTCGACAATCTCAGGGCAATGTCCATGGCCTTTGCCGTCGAGAGCATTGTCGTCGTCGGCATGACCATCCTCTTGATATCGGGCGGCATCGACCTGTCGGTCGGCTCGGTCACGGCGCTTGCCATGGTGGTCGCCGGCTGGCTCTTCCTGAACGGCATCGATCCTTGGGCAGCGGCGGCCGTCGCCATTGCCGTCACCACCTGCATCGGCATGTTCATGGGCTTTCTGACCACGGTTGTCGGCCTGCACCACTTCATCGTCTCGCTCGGCGTCATGGTGATTGCCCGCGGTGTCTGCCTTCTGGCGACGGGCGGGCGGCCGCTCGGGCTCTTTACCCTACCGCCGGAATTCAAGTTCATCGGCCAGGGCGCGATCTACGGCATCCCGCTCGTCCTGATCATCTTCGTGGTCGTCGTGGTTACCTTCGACTTCCTGCTGCGCCGGACCACGGCCTTCCGCAAGGTCTTCTACACCGGCAGCAATCCCAAGGCCGCCGCCTATTCCGGCATCCGCGTCGGCCGTGTCATCTTCGCCACCACCACGCTCTGCTCCGCCCTCTGCGGTGTGGCCGGCGTCATCTACATGGCCCGCTTTGGTTCCGCCCAACCCAGCTTCGGCGTCGGCATGGAACTGAACGTGATCGCGGCGGCCGTCATCGGCGGCGCCAGCCTCTCGGGCGGTGCCGGCACCATCTTCGGTGCTATCCTCGGCGCGGTCCTGCTTTCGGTGGTTTCAAGCTCGCTCGCCTTGCTCAACGTGTCGGTTTACTGGCAGGACATCATCAAGGGAAGCATTCTGCTCACCGCCGTGCTGTTCGACCATTACCTGGTCAAGCGTCGCCGCTGAGCACCCGAGAGCAAGGAGGAGACGATCCGTCATGGTGGACAACAGGGATGAATTCGATCAGCAGCGCCAGATGTATTCTGTTCTCGTCCTGCATTTCATCGAGGGGGTGAAGCAGTCGGAGATCGCCGAGAAGCTCAATCTCTCGCATACGAAGGTGAACCGCATGATCGCCGCCGGCCGCAAGGCGGGCATGGTCAAGATCAGCATCGCCAGCCCCTATCAGCGGCTGATGGATCTGGAAAACGACGTCACACAGCGCTTCGGCCTGAAGCAGTCGGTGGTGACGCCCACCGTGTCCGACAATCCGGAGACGACGCTGCAGATGGTCGGACGTGTCGCGGCCAACCATCTCCTCGAAACCCTTCGCGATGGCGACGTCATCGCCATCACCGGCGGCAAGGCGGTGAGTGCCGTGGTCGAAAACCTCGAGGCCGAGCGTCGTTTCGATGTCCGGGTCGTGCCGCTCACCGGCGGCGTGCAGGGCAAGCACTATACGGACGTCAACCATCTGGCGACGCAACTGGCTGACAAGCTCGGTGGCACGGCGCAACTCGTCCACGCACCTCTGTTTGCCGAGGACGGGCAGCAGCGCGACCTGTTGATGAATGTCGCCTCGATCCGCGAGGTCTTCGATCTGGCGCGCCAGGCGACGGTGGCGCTGGTCGGCATCGGGTCGGTCCAGGCGCCGGGTTCCGGCTACTACGACCTTTTGCCGGATCCGGCACGGGGCGGCCAGGCGCTGGTCGACGCAGGCATTGCCGGGGAGTTCCTTGCGCATCTGATCAAGGCTGACGGTTCGCTCGCCGAGATCGATCTCAATTCGCGGGTCGTTGCACTCGATCCGGCAGACCTCGTCAACTGCCCGACCATCATCGGCGTGGCGGCAGGCAGCCTGAAGGCAGGTCCGGTGGCAGCGACCCTTGCCGGGCGGTTTTTGACCTCGCTCGTGGTCGATGAAGAAATCGCCCGGGCACTTGTTACACTTGGGGAAGGATAATCCGGTGACGGACAAGGACATATTGACCCGGCCCATCGGCCGAAGCGGCATAGAGGCATCAGCCGTTGGGCTCGGAACCTGGGCGATCGGCGGCTGGATGTGGGGCGGCACCGACGAGAAGCAATCGATCGACGCCATCAGGGCCTCGGTGGAAGCCGGCATTTCGCTCATCGATACGGCGCCCGCCTATGGCATGGGCCTTGCCGAATTCATAGTCGGCAAGGCGATTGCAGGCCAGCGCGACAAGGTCATCCTCGTCTCCAAATGTGGTCTTGTCTGGCATGTAGCGGAGGGCACTTATTTCTTCCACCAGGACGGCAAGCCGGTTCATCGCTACCTCGGCCCGTCTTCCATCCGCCATGAGGTTGAGGAGAGCCTGCGCCGTCTCGGCACCGACTACATCGACCACTATGTCACCCATTGGCAGGATGCAACGACGCCGATTGCCGACACGGTCGGGGAACTGCTTCGGCTGAAGGACGAGGGCAAGATCCGCTCGATCGGCGCCAGCAACGTGTCTGAGGCAGATCTGGCCGCTTACCTCGCGACCGGTGCGCTCGATGCGATCCAGGAGGAATACTCCATGGTCAAGCGCGACATCGAGACGAGCTTCGTTCCAACCTGTATCGCAAACGACGTCTCCATTCTCAGCTACTCCTCGCTGGCGCTTGGACTGCTCTCCGGCAAGATCGGTCCGGACCGAGTCTTTGCCGCCGACGACCAGCGGCATGGCAATGCGCGCTTCAGCATGGGGAATCGCGAGAAGGTCGCGAGACTGATGGAAGTCATCCGCCCGATCGCGCACCATCACAACGCCTCGGTCGCCCAGGTGGTCATCGCCTGGACGGTGGCCCAGCCGGGCATCACTTTCTCGCTCTGCGGCGCACGCGACCCGGGCCAGGCAATCGAGAATGCGGGTGCTGCGCGCCTGCACCTCACCGAACATGACGTATCGACCATCACGGCCGGCATAAGAGAGCATCTGGTCGACCTCGACCGGTAAGCATCAACACCACAACAGCAGATTGGGACGTTGGCTTCAAAACCAGCGAACGGTACTTCCATGTCCACATTCCGCGAGGACGCGCTGAGGCGCATACGGCAAGACGGCGATTTTGATGTCGTCGTGGTCGGCGGCGGCATCAATGGCATTGCCGCCTATCGCGACCTGGCGCTGCAGGGATTGCGCGTGCTTCTGGTCGAGCGCGCCGATTTTGCCTCGGGCTGCAGCGCTGCCCCCTCGCGCATGATCCATGGTGGCCTGCGTTATCTCGAGAATGGCGAATTCAATCTCGTCCGGGAATCCCTGGCGGAGCGTGACGCCCTGCTGAGGCTCGCACCCCACATGGTCCACCCCCTGCCGACGACGATTCCTATCCACTCGATTTTCAGCGGCCTCTTCAACGCGGCTGCGACCTTCTTCGGCTCGGCTGGCAAGCCCTCGAGCCGCGGGGCGCTGGCGATCAAGGCGGGCCTCTCGCTCTATGATTTTGTCACGCGCAAAAACCGGCTTCTGCCGCGTCACGCGTTCCGCAATGCCCGCAGCACCCGGGCGCTTTGGCCGGCCCTGACGCCGCAAGTTCGCTATTCGGCCACCTATTACGACGCCTGGATCAGTCAGCCGGAACGCCTGGCGCTGGAACTTGTCCTCGATACGCGCCGCGACGCGCCCCAGGCGATCGCGCTAAACTATGCGAAACTGCTGCGGATCGGCGATGGCTACCAGCTCTCGGTGGAAGGCTCGAACGAACGCATCGTCGTCCGCCCTCGCATGGTCGTCAATGCCACGGGTGCCTGGATCGACGAGACGATCACGGCGCTCGGCGATGGCGCTGCACCTACCGAGAAGACCGTGACCGGTACAAAGGGCTCGCATATCATCTTGGCAAACGAGGCCCTTTACCGGGCCCTCAACGGCCACATGATTTTCTTCGAAAACACCGACAATCGCGTCTGCGTCCTCTTTCCCTACCTCGGCCGCGTGCTGGCCGGGTCGACGGATATCAAGGTCGATAAGCCGGGCCGGACGCGATGCGAGCCGGAGGAGCGCGACTACATCCTCGCCGCCATCCGCACCGTCTTTCCGGATCTCGCAGTCTTGGCCTCCGATATCGTCTTCAGCTTCAGCGGCATCCGTCCGCTGCCGCGCAGCGATGCGGAATTCACGGGTAAGATCTCGAGGAGCCATGTCATTCACCGGGTCGAAAGCGACCCGCCGCAGCTCTGCATGGTCGGTGGCAAGTGGACGACCTTCCGCGCCTTCGGCGAGCAGGTGACCGACGAGGTTCTCGCCTTCCTCGGCCGTCCCCGCATCGCGACGACGACCGACCGCCCGATCGGTGGCGGCCGGAACCATCCGGCGGATGGCGAGCGGCTGTCGGCGCTGCTCTCCCGCGAGTTTCCAATCGGCAAGGCCCGCGCCGATCATCTGGCATCGACCTATGGATCACGGGCCTTCGATCTCATGGCCTTCTGCCAGGCGCGCCCGGACGATGTGACCCTCTCTCGGTACAGTGCGATGACGCTTGCAGAAATTATCTGGCTCGTCCGGGGCGAAGACGTCCATCATCTAGCCGACATCGTTTTGAGGCGCACAAGCCTCGCGATCACCGGTCGGATCGATCTCGAAATTCTCGACACCCTGCTGACCGTGATGGCCCGCGAGCTCGCCTGGACGGGCGAACAGATGTTGGCGGAGCGGCGGCAACTCATCGATGAACTTGAGACCTATTACGGGGTCTCGGTCGCAATGCTTCAGGACAGATGCAAGGAAAAGGACAAGGCGTCATGATGCGAGTTTCCAAGAAGGCACGAATGAACAGGTTGTTTCGTCAAGGCGGCTGCCTCGACGTCGCCATCGATCACGGCGTCTGCAACGAGCCAAGCTTCCTCATCGGCCTGGAGGATATGGCGGGCGTAGTGGGCAAGCTTATCGAAGCCGGGCCTGACGCCATCCAGATGGCCTATGGCCAGGCGGATCTGCTGCAGGCGAGGCCCGAGCGCGACAAGCCGGCGCTCGTCATGCGCATTGACATGGGCAATCCCTACAACGCCACGCGCCACCGCAGCATGTGGTCGCAACTGCAGAACCATGACGAACCGATCATCGGCGCGCTGGAGATGGACGCGGCCTGCGTCGTCGTCAATCTCTTCATGCTGCCGGACGAGCCGGAGCTCTTCCGGCAATGTGTCGAGAACATCAGCCGCGTGCGCGCCGATTGCCATCGCTACGGCATGCCGCTGATGATCGAGCCGCTGGTGATGCTGCCCAATGACGTACGCGGCGGCTATCAGGTAGACGGCGATGCCGAAAAGATCGTCACGCTGGTCCGCCTTGCCTCCGAAATGGGTGCCGACATCATCAAGGCCGATCCGACCAGTGATCCCGCCGACTTCCACAAGGTGATCGAAGCCGCCCGTTGCCCGGTTCTGGTCCGTGGTGGCGGCCGCGAAGATCTGCGCGTCGTGCTTGCCAAATCAGCGGCTATGATGGCTCAAGGCGCAAACGGGATGGTCTATGGACGCAACATCTATCAGCATGACAATCCGAAGGCGGTCGTTAAGGCGCTGATGGCGATCATCCACCAGCGCGCCAGTGGCGAGGAAGCATGGGACATCTATAACCGTGGCTGAGAAAAACTACATTTTGGGCGTCGATGTCGGAAACACGGTCATCAAGGCCGTGCTTTTCGACACACAGGGCCACCAGATCGCACACTGCGCCATCGACGGGCAGTCGAGCTTTCCCGAACCCGGCCATGTCGAGCGTGACCTCTCCGAACTCTGGGAAAACGGCTGCGCGGCGATCCGTGAAGTCATCGCCACCTCCGGTGTCGATCCGACGCGGATACTTGGTATCGGTTGCGCGGGCCATGGCAACGGCCTCTACCTGCTGGATCGTGCCCTCCAACCGTTGAAGGGCATCCAGTCGCTCGACAGCCGGGCGGCCGATATCGCCGCAGAACTCGACCGCGAGAACGGGGACGCGCTCCAGGCGCGCTGTCTTCAGCGCCCCTGGCCATCGCAGACACCGAGCCTGCTGGCCTGGGTCAAGCGCCACGCACCGGAGACCTATGCCAAGATTGGCGCCGTCCTTTTCTGCAAGGACTTCATCAACTTCCGCCTGACGGACCGGCTGGCCAACGATATCTCCGACCTTAGTGGCGCTGGACTCCTTGCCATGCCGGGTTCCGAACTCGACGCGGCTTTGCTCGGCCTCTACCACCTTGAGGATGCCTTGGCCTTCTTTCCCGAGCGCGTGCAGTCGGCAGACATCGTCGGCCGGGTCACCGCTGCAGCCGCCAAGGCAACGGGTCTTGCAGAGGGCACGCCTGTGATAGGTGGCTATTTCGATGTCGTGTCGAGCGCCATGGGCTCCGGGGTCATCCATCCCGGCGAGGCCTCCGTCATCGCGGGAACCTGGAGCATCAACCAGGTTTTTGCCGACCGGCCCGTCATCAGCCCCGATGTCTTCATGGTCACGACCTTTGGGGAAGGTCGATACGTCAACATCGAGTCGAGCGCGACATCGGCTGCCAATCTCGAATGGTATGTGCACCGCATGCGCGGCGACCATGGCGGCAAGGCCTTCGATCGCTGCAATGAAGAGATTGGCAAGGTCTTAGCCCGTGCCGACGACCCCTTCTTCCATCCCTTCATCTTCGGCTCGCGCCTCGGTGCCGAGTTCCGCGGCGGTTTTTATGGGCTCGCCGGTTGGCATGGCGAGGGCCACATGCTCAGGGCACTTTTCGAAGGTGTCTGCTTCGAGCATCGACGGCATATCGAAGTGCTGCGCAATGCCGGACTGTCGGTCGACCGGGCAGTCATGTCCGGCGGCGGTTCGCGCAGTCCCCATTGGCCACAGATGATGGCTGACGTCTTGGAAATCCCGCTCACCGTCGCGGAGGCCCGCGAGACCGGCGCTCTGGGGGCGGCGATCGGCGCGACGGTCGCGATCGGCCTCTATGCTTCCTACGAAGAGGCCGTTGCCGCTATGACCCGGTCGGCCAGCGATTTCCGGCCGAATGTCGAATTGACGGAACATTTTCGCAAGCGATACGAAATCTATCTGGCCCTGACCGATCAGATGCGGGATTTCTGGAACACGCTCCGCCTGAAGCCCTAGGCCGAACTCAAATGCGGTCGAATATCGGCGATCGTGATCGCCAACAAAAGGACAGACCATGCTGGACAAGACACGGCTCGATGGCGACTACGACTATGTCATCGTCGGGGCAGGAACCGCAGGCTGCGTTCTCGCCGCCCGCCTGACGGAGGATCCGACAATCCGCGTGCTGCTGCTGGAGGCCGGTGGCTCCGACCTGTATCACTGGGTGCAGATCCCGGTCGGCTACCTCTATTGCATCGGCAATCCGCGCACCGACTGGATGATGCGCACGGCACCCGAAGAGGGTCTCAATGGCCGCAGCCTTGCCTATCCGCGCGGCAAGGTGCTCGGTGGCTGCACCTCGGTCAACGGCATGATCTACATGCGCGGCCAGGCGGCCGATTACGATGGCTGGCGCGACCTCGGCAATCCGGGCTGGGGCTGGTCGGATGTGCTGCCTTATTTTCGCAAGTCCGAGGACTATCACGGGCCGTCGGGTGAGATGCATGCAACTGGTGGTCCGTGGAAAGTCAGCCGCCAGCGCCTGAAATGGGATATCCTCAAGGCCGTTCAAGAAGGCGCGCGCGAATTCGGCATCGAGCCGCGCGCCGACTTCAACGACGGTGACAACGAGGGATCCGGCTTCTTCGACGTCAACCAGCACAAGGGCGTGCGCTGGAACACGGCGCGGGGCTTCCTGCGACCGGCGCTAAAACGCCCCAACCTGCGCCTTGTCCAGCATGCCCTGGTCGAACGCCTGACCTTCGAGGACAAACGCGTGACTGGAGTGAACTATCGCACGCCCGGAGGCTCATTTTCCGCGAAAGCATCAGGCGAAGTGATCCTCGCCGCTGGTGCTATCAACTCTCCCAAGCTGCTGGAGCTCTCGGGTATTGGCGATCCAGCACGCCTCAGCCCGCTCGGCATCGACGTCAGCCTGCCGAAACCGGGCGTGGGTGCAAATCTGCAGGATCATCTGCAGATTCGCACGGTCTTCAAGGTGAAGAACACGGTGACGCTGAACCAGCTTGCCAATTCCTGGCGCGGCAAGATGAAGATCGCTGCCGAATATGCGCTCTTCCGCTCTGGCCCTATGTCGATGGCACCCAGCCAGTTCGGCATGTTCACCCGGTCCAGCCCGGACGAAGACCGGCCCGACATCGAATATCACATCCAGCCGCTCTCCACCGACAAGCTCGGCGATCCGCTCCACCCGTTCCCGGCGATCACGGTCTCGGTCTGCCAGTTGCGCCCGACCAGCGCCGGTACCTGCCACATAACGGCGGCCGATCCGGCCCTGCAGCCGGAGATCCGTCCGAATTACCTCTCCACTGACCAGGATCGTTCCGTCGCGATCGCCGCTATCCGCCAGGCAAGACAGGTGATGTCGGCTGCCGCCCTTCGTCCCTTCCAGCCCGAGGAGATCCTGCCCGGCCGTGAGTTCGAGGACAACGAGGCCCTTCTGCGAAAGGCCGGCGACATCGCGACCACCATTTTCCACCCCGTCGGGACCTGCCGAATGGGGCCGGATCCAGATGCCGTGGTCGACCCCTCGCTGCGCGTAAAAGGCCTTCAGGGCCTGCGCGTCGTCGACGCTTCCATCATGCCCCGCATCGTCTCCGGCAACACCGCCTCGCCTGTGGTGATGATCGCCGAAAAGGCAGCCGATTTGATCCGGCACGCCAATAGGGGTTTTCTGCGTGACGGCACTCCCGGCGGGAATTGATCGGGCGCTAGCCGTGATATCCGCGCCGTTGCCTTATTGCCAATGTCGCTACGTCGATTACCTTGTGTCAGTCGGCGGGATCAACGGGATTTGCAAAGGCCGCGCGTATCTCAGCCGACATCGGAAGGCGCATGTTGATACCCATTGGCGGGACCGGTGCGTTGAACCATTTCTCATAGAGTTCTTCAATCTTGCCGCTGGCATAGATTTTCTTCAGTGCGGAATTCACGGAATTTCTGAACCCGGTATCGTCCAGCCGCACCATAAGACCGTAGGGTTCCGGCCATCCCAGCGCTTCGGTCGAAAGCGAGAATTGTTCTGGATCGGGCGATTTCGCCACCATGGCAGCGAGCAATATGCCGTCCATCACAAAGGCAGCTGCCCGACCTTCGCGCACCAACTGAAGAGCGTCCTTGTGGGTCTCGACCGGTACAACGGCGATATTGAGAGCCCGCTCCCGATTCATTGTGTTGAGCTGTCCGATATTGGTCGTCCCTGATGTGGCGGCGACCGTGTGGCCGGCGAGATCCGCAATGGTCTTCAGGTTGCTTTTTTTCAGCGAGACAAATTGGGTGCCGGTGACAAAATGCGGGTAGGAGAAACCGACGCTCTTGCGCCGCTCGGCGTTGTTCGTGCTGGCAACGCATTCGATATCGAAGTCGCCATTCCTCAGCATACTGACGCGGTTGCGCGGGTTTCGTTCGACATACTCGACCTTCACCGAAGCGAGCTTTAGACTGTCGCGTATGGTGGCGACCACTTCCAGACACAGTTCGGTCGAGTAGCCCGTGACGGTACCGTCGGGTTGGCGATAGGAGAAGGGAAAGTCCTCGGCGCTGTAGCCTATCCGGACCAACCCAGTTTCAGCAATTTTGCGGAGCGTCGGCGATGGCTCTTCGGCATGCCCTGCGGCTACCGTCATGAGCAGGGAGAGTACCGTGGTGGTGACACACAGAAGCTGTTTTGGCTTTTGTAAGTGTCGGGAAATTGACCGTATCATCTGTTCACCCTCCCTATTCCAGATAGTCCGTGGGCACGGCAAATGCCGCCTTTAGGGTCGGAGACATTGGCAAATTCAGGTTCATGCCGTCGGGTGGAATCGGCGATAAAAACCATTTGCTGTAGATAGCCTCGATCTCGAAACTTGTAAAAACTTGCTTCAGCGCCGTGTTGACGACCGTTCGAAACTCCTCGTCGCCATGTCGCATCAAAAGCCCGTAGGGTTCTGGAGGACTCAACATTTCTTCCGACAGCGCGAATTTCGACGGATCTGGCGCTTGCGCGATCATGGCGGCAAGCAGGATGCCATCCCATACGAAGGCGGAAGCACGCCCATCGGTTACGAGATCGAAGGCCTCCGAGTTGGTTTTAGTTGGTATCACGCCGATGTTAAGCTGTCTGACGCGGTTAATCGCGTTCAACTGGTCGATATTGACCGTGCCGGAGGCGGCAGCAACCGAGCGGCCGGCCAAGCCCTGAAGGTTGATGATGTCGTCCTGACGCCTTGTCATGAACTGGGTGGCCGTGGTGAAATGCGGATAGGAAAAGCCGACGATCTTTCGCCGCTCGGCATTGTTGGTGGTGGCCGCGCATTCGATGTCGATCTTGCCGCTTTTGACAAGTACGAAGCGCGTGGCAGATGTTGCCGCGACATAGTCAATGCTCAACTTGTCGAGCTTCAGGTACTGCCTCACGGCCTCCACCACGTGGTTACAGAGGTCCATCGAGAAGCCGATAATCTGGCCATCTGGTGTCTTATAGGAAAATGGCGGTTCGGCCTCTCGATAACCCACGGAGATAACGTGGGTTTCGGCAATTTTCTTCAGGGTGTTGTTCGTCTCTTGTGCCAATGCCGGGACCGATGGCGGGATCCACGCCAGAGAAAGCACTGCAATGGCCAATTTGTGCATGTCGTTTCTCCCGTTGGCGGTGCCGGGTTTCTTCCACCCAGGTAACCGAAGGCATCATTCAAATGCCGTTTTGGAATTTTCTGTCTGCGGACAAAGATCGATTTCGGCAATCGGTCGTGGTCTGGCGAAATAATAGCCCTGTGCATTGGTGCAACCTGCTGCCCTGAGGATCAGCAGTTGTTCTTCTGTTTCCACCCCCTCGGCCGTGATTTCCATATCCAGCTCACGTGCCAGATTGGTGATGGCGGCAACGATCGCCCTGGATGTCGGTTGGGTTGGCAGGTCAGCGACGAAGCCGCGGTCGATCTTGATTTTGCTGAAGGGCATTTCGGCGAGATAGCTCAGCGATGCATAGCCGGTGCCGAAATCGTCCAATACGACGGAAATGCCCATGGCGCCGATTGCCCGGAGTGCCTCACGGCTTTCGGCCCCGGCAAGCATCACCGTTTCGGTAACTTCGAGTTCCAGCCGCCCGGCGGGCAGACCGGAAGCAGTGATGGCTGCTCGAACCGTCTCGACAATTCCGCCATGGCGTAGCTGCACCGGCGAGAGGTTCACGGCAAGGCGCATCGCGTCCGGCCACGCGACGGCGTCTGTGCAGGCGCGTTCGAGTACCCAGGCTCCGAGAGCTACGATGCCGCCGGTTTCCTCGGCGAGTGGAATAAAGCGGTCTGGCGCTATCAGCCCGTGCTGGGGGTGCCTCCACCGCACCAGCGCTTCAAAGCCGCACACGTCCCCGGTGGCGATTTTGACGAAGGGCTGGTAATGCAGTTCAAACTCGCCACGCTGGAGTGCAAGCCTGAGGTCCATCTCCAGGGCATGCTGGTCCTGCACAACCATGTCCATGCCATGTTCGAAGACGACAAGGTTGCCCCGTCCTGCAGCCTTTGCTCGGTACAATGCAAGGTCGGCATTCTGAAGCAACTGTCCTGCGCTTGTGCCATGGGCCGGTGCGCAGGCCACGCCGATGCTTGTGCCAACGACCATCTCCTGGCCCTCCAGGATGAAGCCATTTGCGATCGTCTGGAGTAGACGCGTACCCAATGCGCGCGCTTCGTTGGTTGCGTCAGTGCGCACAAGTTGGATGATGGCAAATTCGTCGCCGCCGAGACGAGCTGCAAGGTCACCGTCATCAAGGACCTCGCGGATACGCTGGGCGCAGGTGATCAGCAACTGGTCGCCGCAACCATGGCCCAGGGTGTCGTTCACCACCTTGAAGCGATCGAGGTCTAGCAGAAGGATGTTGAAGCCGCCGGTGTTGCCTCCATCATCGAGCGCCTTTTCCAGCGTCTTCATCAAGAGGGCCCGGTTGGCCAATCCGGTCAAGGTGTCGTGATGAGCCATATGCTCAAGTTCAATGGCCATGTCGCGGATCTCCCGCAGCCCGGCGCGCTCGACCACCGCTTCGCGCAGTGCCTCGATAGCCCGCGCCATTTCGCCGATTTCGTCAGTGCGAAGCTGGAAGGGGGTGACCTTGTCTGTCACCTCAAGGGCAATTTGCCGTGTCGCCTGAACCAGCGCCGGAACCGGCTGGAAGAGGCGCCTGGCAAAAATGGTGGCGAGCAGTCCCGTGAGAAGCAGCAGCGTCAGCATCATGAGCAGCGAATTGCTGAGCAGTTCCTGCTGCGCGCGTTTCAGGATGGAGGCCTTTCCTATCGAGACAGCGACCGCACCCAGAATTACATTGTCTGGACTGACGATCGGCAAGACACCGACAAAATGGCTGTCACCTGCGATTGTGGCGAAGCCGGTTGAAACGTGCCCGGCCGAGGCATCGCCTGCAAACAGGAGCTCCTCGCTCGAGATCCACGACTCTTCGCTGGGCACAACGCCGGATGATGTCGCCACCTCAAAAAATCGCCCGGTTTCTGGATCGCGGCGGAACAGCCATGCGTCGTTCTTGGTCTGGGCGGCGACGAGTGCGAGCACGTCGGTCGGGGTAAACCCTGTGAAAAGAATGGAATCGTCATCGCCAATCGGCTGCGCGGTTACAATGCGTTCCACCTGACCGTCTGCGTGGGTCTTGATGATGACATAGGTGTAGACACCGCGCAGTGTGGAACTCGCGATCTGGACATTTATCCGCGCCTGGTTGTTCCATTGCTCCTTGGCGGCTTCGACGAACATGGACCAGCCGACCAGAGCGCCCAAGCTGTACGAAAGAAGGGCCACTCCAAGGAAAACGACAATGACCTTGGAGAGAAGCGATCGTTTCCAGGCCAAGGCCAGCACCAACATGGAGCGAAAGATCCGCAATGGGCGTCGTGTTTTACCGGCAGCAACGGAGGCTTGCGCTTGGCAGGCTTCATCGACCATCAGTCAAGGTTCCATCCAGATTAAACATAGCTCACGGGAAAGCGATTTTTGCCCAATGCAAACAATCTACATGCCATGTATTGAGGAAATAGCCTGCGATGCCGGACGCTGTGGAATTTGTAGCTTCTTCGTTTATACTCTCTTAAATTGTGCGGAGCATACGCTCATTCACGGCTGGATCGGTACGCGATGATAGAAGCGACAGTGTAGTCTGGCGGCGCCAGCGGCGGCACCCCCGGCCTGCCCACCCACATCGATCGCGCCAGCAATTGTCCGCTACGCTTCTTGGCCGGTCGACAGCAATTCACAGCTCGGAAACAAAAGGTATGCCGCTGGGAGCCACACCGCCAAATGAGCATCTCAAATGGGTCTCGGCGTGGCATGCTGCCTGACAGGACCTTATGACTTTTCCGGCGCAAACATGCGCATCATAACATCCGAGCGGCGGATGAGGTGCTGGAACAGGGCGCCGGCGATGTGGGCGGTGATGAGCCCCAGAAGCACGGCTTGCAGGTATTCATGGACCAACACCGCTAGTCGAAAATCGAAAAACCACCCGATCACGCCCGATACAGGCAGTGACAGGAGCATGGCATAGATCAACCCGTGGACGGATTCGGACAAAATTTTCAAAATGCGTGGCTCATCGCCAGGCGGTTGAGGGACGCCGCGGCGGTAGCGCAGATAGAGCCGGCATAACGCTAGTGCCAGGATCAGTACTCCTGAGGCTATATGCAGATAGGTCAGCAAGCCCGAGCCCTGAGAGGGTAAAGTTCCATCTAGATGGGCGTTCCAGGTGGCTTCAATTGCGTTGTGCGCGAGGAACTGGAAGGCCACCAGAATTACGACTGCCCAATGGAGGCTCACTTGTAATCGAGAATAGCCAGATACTTTTTCTGACATAGGCCTGCTCCAGGGTACTGCTCAAAGAATTACAATGTTTTCAGATGCGCGAGGTTCCACAGTTCGGCATTAACTGGCGACGGTCTGCAAAACTTCCGACCTTTGCCCCTACAGTATGACATTTGGTGCGCTAAATGGTCGGAGCAGTGATGGGAATAATTGTCGTGAAGGGGGCTGGCCATAGGACGTGGGCGCAACAGATTTGGCGGTATGATGTCGGCGCAATGGCGTAGCATGGCATTTTGCGCGGGGCTCTGTCCCGTGATTGCATCATGCTCCGGCGTGCAGTCCGCACTGGATCCCGCTGGGGAAGAGGCCAAAAGCGTGGCAACGCTATTTTGGGCAATGACCATTGGTGGTCTCATCATATGGGCCATCGTTGTCGCCATTTCTCAATATGCCGCACGATGGAAGCGTGGGACCATATCAGAGAAGGCGGCCGGCCAGGTCATCCTGTTGGGCGGGGTGGTTTTCCCCATCGTCGTTCTGACGGCGCTCCTGGTTTACGCCCTTTGGCTGATGCCATTTCTGCGTCCCTTTGCGAAATCCGGAGAGGCAAGCACGCGCATCGAGGTCGTCGGAAACCAGTTCTGGTGGCATGTCGTTTATCTCCGCGCCGACGGCAGCAAAGTCGTCTCGGCAAATGAGATCCGTTTGCCTGTCGGCGAGCGGGTTGAGTTTTCCCTCACCAGCTCGGACATGATCCATTCCTTCTGGATTCCCGCACTTGGCGGAAAGATGGACCTTATCCCAGGACGTATCAACCGCCTGTCGCTGCTGGCCCAGCGAAAGGGCACCTATCGCGGCCAGTGTGCCGAGTTCTGCGGCACCTCTCATGCATTTATGGCTTTCCCCGCAGTCGTGATGGGGCCGGTTGAGTTCGAGGCATGGCTTGAACAACGAAGCGTTCCGGCAGCAACAGACCCGACGAATGCCGGCCATGCTGTGTTCTTTCGCGAAAAATGCGGCGAATGCCATAGCGTCGCTGGCACCGCGGCGAAAGGTTCTGCCGGCCCCGACCTTTCGCATGTGGGATCACGTCTCACTCTCGCCGCTGGCCGGATGGAAAATAGCGAAACCAACATGGCACGCTTCATCGCTGATCCCGGGTCGATCAAACCGGGCAGCCAGATGCCAGGTTATCAAAACCTATCTGAGGAGGATTTGTCCGCGGTGGTCAAATGGCTGAAAGGATTGCAATGAGCGACGACCCGATCCAGGAGGAAGACGCATCCGCCGAGGAAAAACAGCTCCGGGCGGTATGGGCAAATCCGCCGGGATGGCGCTACTGGACGTCGGTCAACAATACCGAAGTCGGCCTCTGGTACGGCTCGACCGCTTTTGCGTTCATGCTGTTTGCCGGGCTGCTTGGCTTGCTCGTCCGCGCCCAGCTCGCTGTACCGGAAAACGACCTGCTTTCGGCTGAATTCTACAACCAGGTCTACACTTTGCACGGAACCGTCATGATGTTCCTGTTCGCCGTGCCGATCTTCGAGGCGGTGGCGATCTTCCTTTTGCCCTCAATGCTGGGCGCACGCGAACTGCCCTTTCCAAGGCTCGGCGCCTTCGGTTTCTGGAGCTTCCTGATCGGCGGCGTCTTCGTCTGCGGTTCGATCTTCTTTAACGCTGCGCCGAATGCCGGCTGGTTCATGTATCCGCCGCTCGCAACCAGCGAGCAGGCAGGAATCGGTGCTGATATCTGGCTGCTTGGACTTTCCTTCATCGAGGTCGCCTCGCTTGCGGCGGCAGTCGAACTGATCGTCGGCATCATGAAGTGCCGGGCGCCGGGCATGCGCGTGAACATCATGCCGCTGTTTGGCTGGTATCTGTTGATCGTCGGTGGGATGATCCTGTTTGCATTTCCACCGCTGATCGCCGGCGACCTCCTGTTTGAAATGCAGCGCATGTTCGATTGGCCGTTCTTTGATCCGGAGCGCGGTGGCGACCCCCTGTTGTGGCAGCATTTGTTCTGGATTTTCGGGCATCCGGAAGTCTACATCATCTTCCTGCCAGCAATTGCGCTGCTGGCGATGATTGTGCCGACCTTTGCCGGCCGGCCCATTGTAGGCTATTCCTGGATCGTGTTAGCCGCCGTGGGTACCGGCTTTCTCTCCTTTGGACTATGGGTGCACCATATGTTCGCCACGGGCCTGCCGCAGATCTCGCTTGCCTTCTTTTCAGCAGCATCCGAGGCGGTCGCCATTCCAACCGGCGTGCAGATCTTCGTCTTCATCGCCACCATGCTGGCCGGCCGGGTGATTTTTTCGATCCCCATGCTTTTTGCCATGGGTGGAATCGCTATCTTCGTCATGGGCGGCCTGACAGGCGTGATGGTAGCGCTGGTGCCTTTTGACTGGCAGGCGCACGACACTTATTTCATCGTCGCCCACCTGCATTATGTGCTAATCGGCGGCATGCTGTTTCCGGTCTTTGCCGGCCTCTATTATTACTATCCGCTGATCGATGGAAAACACATGTCGGAGCGGGTGGGCCGCTTTGCCTTCTGGATGATGTTCGTCGGCTTCAACATCACTTTCTTCCCTATGCACATAGCGGGTCTGCGCGGCATGCCGCGGCGGGTATTCACATATCCCGAAGGCCTCGGCTGGGATTGGCTGAACCTGATGTCCACGATGGGAGCGGTGGTGCTCGGTATCGGCATGTTCGCCGTCGTCGTCGACGTCACCCTGCATCGTCGCCGCCAGCCGCGTGGTGAGGTCAATCCTTGGAACGCGGGCACTCTCGAATGGATCAGCGAGCCCGAGGAAAAATGGGGCATGCGCTCCATCCCCCGGATCAAAAGCCGTTATCCGTTGTGGGACGAGAAAGGTCTGGCCGAAGAAGTCAAGCGTGGCGACTGGTATCTGCCGGACGCCAAGGAAGGGCATCGAGAAACGTTGGTTACCTCCGTACTCGATGCCGAACCGGAACAGGTCCTTCGCGTCGGCGGGACATCGTATATTACCATCATCAGCGCGGTCACTTTGGGCACAGTCTTCGTCGCGCTGACCTTCAAGTGGTGGGTTCTCTCAGCCTTTTCCGGTGTCGCCTTCCTGGCGGCGATACTTTGGTGGCTCTGGACTGGCACTGGCCACATCCCTGAAAAGGCGGAAAAGAATGTTGGCCGAGGGCTTACCCTTCCACTCTATGCGTCCGGCGTAAAGTCGGTCGGCTGGTGGGGCATGTTCATCACCATGGTCGGAGACGGAACCGCCTTCGCCAGTCTGATCTTCGGCTACTTCTTTTTCTGGACGATTAATCAGGATTTCACCGGCGGCTTGCGCGGCCCCGGTGTGTTTTGGCCGATGGCAGCACTTGGCCTCTACGCGACGGCGTGGGCAGCAACGGTCGGCGCAAGGGAGGTCAACCGGCGTGGCCATGTTGGGCTGGCGCGGTCGCTGATCGTGATCGGGGCGCTGCTGGCCTCGGTCGGTTGCGTTGCTGCCCTCGCAGGCCCCTGGACGACCGGTATGGACCCGACCGACCATGTCTATCCGGCAATCGTCTGGATCCTGGTCATCTGGACTGTGGCTCATGGTGTGGTCGGCGTGATCATGCAGCTCTATTGTCTTGCGCGAAGCCTCACCGGTCGCATGACATCCCGGCACGACATGGAAATTTGCAATGTCGCGCTTTATTGGCATTTTATGCTTGTCACGGCCGTCACCACCTTCGCCGTCGTCGGCCTTTTCCCGGAGGCGCTGTGATGTGGCATCTTCTGCCGCGCGAGGTCGAATCCCTCTGGACGCTCTTCACGGCGCCCGTCATCTGGGCGCTGCATTTCCTGTTCTGCTATGTCGGGGCCGCGATCTTCTGCGAGAAGCCCGATTTTCTCGGACTGGACTTCAACAATCTCAGGATAGCAATCGGCGTTTTGACCGTTGCTGCACTCATCCTGATCGTAGTCTCGGCCACACTGGCCTGGCGCCAGTGGAATTTTGGCACCGATGATCCACCGCATGACGACCCGAGCCGGAAGGACCGGCTGCTGTTCCAGGGCTATGCAACGCTTTTGCTGTCCGGGCTCAGCTTCGTTGCAGTGACGTTCTCCGCATTGCCGGCGCTGTTCATCACGGAGTGCATCAGATGAGCCGCATCGCGCTGCCGGCAGGCCTGCTGCTGTTGGCCGTCGTCTGGCTCGGCCCCTTGCTGGACAGATGGCGAGATTCGTTTTCGGCGCATATGGTGGCGCATATGGGGGTTGTCGGCGTCGCCGCGCCGCTGATCGCCATAGGTCTGGCTCGGAACGGGAGGCCACGGACACCCATGCCCGTCGCGCTGCCGGTGGCTGCATCCATGCTGGAGCTTTTCACCGTCTGGGGCTGGCATGCACCGGCCATGCGACGCATAGCGGAGGCGTCTGTGCCGGCGACCGTGATCGAGCAAGCGAGCTTTCTGCTGGCAGGCGTTCTGCTGTGGTGGGCCAGTCTGGCGCAGCCTGGCAACAAGATCCATGCAGCAATTGGCGCGGGCGCGTTGCTCTTGACCTCGATCCACATGACCCTGCTCGGCGCGCTCCTGTCGCTCAGCCAGCGGCCGCTCTACGGCGAGGGCGAAGTGACTTGCTTCGGGGTGGTTTTGGGCGCCCAGGAAGATCAGCAGCTTGGTGGCATCATCATGCTGCTGGTCGGCGCCATCGTATATCTGGCCGGCGGGGTGTGGCTGGCGCAGCGCCTTGTGGAAGAGCCGCCTGCGACACCCACTGCGGACACGAGGGCTCGGATCGTCAAGTCTCGATCGTGACGGGAATGGCTTTCGATGCCGGCGTTTTCGACAGTTCATCGAAGTGATCGATGGCGTTGAGAACGTTGGCTTCTGGATAGTAGGTGCCGATCGTACCTCTGGGCAAGTTGTGCATCCGAACCGCCAAGCCTGCCAGCGCACGTCGAACGCCATCGCCGAAATCGCTGACGAGGGTGACGACCTGGCCTTCCTCAAGACCCTCGGCGCGCATGTCCGTCTCGCTCATCAGCACGACGTCGCGCGTTCCCTCAATACCTCGAAAGCGGTCTGAATAGCCGTAGATCGTCGTGTTAAATTGATCGTTGGACCGCAGCGTCACCAATCGATACCGCCCTTCTGCATCGGCAAATGACAGGGCGTTCAACTGGGACGGCGTGGTGAACACGGCCTTTTTCTCTGGCGTGTTCCAGATGCGGCTTCGGGCATCATTGCCGCGATAGAAACCGCCCGGCTCGAACATGCGGGCATTATAGTCCTTGAAGTCGTCTGGATAGGTGTATTCGATCAGGTCTCGAACGAGGCGGTAGTCCGCCGTCCATTCCTGCCATCGCAGCTTGGGATTTGGGTCGAGCGTTGCCATGGCTATGCCCGAAATGATGGCAAGTTCGCTTTTCAGGTGCGGGGACGCAGGGCGGCGCTTTCCGATCGAACCCGAGATATGGGAGAAGCTGTCTTCCGAGGTGACCGCCTGCACACCCGATGCCTGGACATCCTCCTCGAGCCGCGACAGGCAGGGCAGGATATAGGCGTGTTTGCCGGGGAAAAGATGGCTGCGATTGAGCTTGGTGGAAATCAGTACCGTCAGATCCTGCCCAGCCCAGACGCGCTCCATCTCCATCTGATCCGGTACGGCGCGCAGCAGATTGCCGCCCAGCGATATGGTGGCTTTAATTCTGCCGTTCATCAATCCTTTCACCGCATCGACAATCGTCGTGCCATCCTGCGTGGGCGGATCGAAGTCGAACAGTTGCCGGAGCTTGTCCAGGGGAACGAGTTCCGTCTTCTCGGCGATCCCAACGGTACGCTGGCCCTGGACATTCGAATGCCCGCGAACGGGACAGCAACCGGCCCCCGCGCGGCCGATATTGCCGCGCAGAAGCAGCAGGTTGACGAGCATGCCAATATTGAGGGAGCCTTGAACATGCTGTGTCAACCCCATGCCGTAAACCGCGATCACGCGCTCCGAGGTGACGTAGATTTCTCCGGCTCGGCGAAGGGCGCTTTCCGCCAGACCGCTCTCGCGCTCGATCTCGCTCCACGGCGTCGCCCTGACGAGTTCGATGAAACGGTCAAAACCCTTGGTATGTTTTGTGATGAAATCAACATCCAGAACCCGCTTGTCTGTACGGGCAATTGCCGCGTCGTCGGCTTCGATGACCACCTTGCAGAGCCCCAAAATCGCCGCGATGTCGCCACCGGACTGCACCTGAAGGTATTCATCCGATATCTTCGTCTCGTGGCCGGTCAGCATGTCCACAGGGTTCTGCGGATTGACGAATGAAACGAGTCCCTGTTCGACAACCGGATTGAAGGTTACGATCCGGGAGCCGCGGTTTTTGGCATCCTGAAGAGGATGCAAAAAGCGGGGACTGTTTGAACCGGGGTTCTGGCCAAAGAAGAAGAAGGCGTCTGCCTGTTCGAGGTCGTCCCATGTGACGGTGCCGACAGGCGAGCCGATCACCTTCGTGAGGCCCACCGACGTCGTCTCGTGGCACATGTTCGAACTCTGCGGCAGGTTGTTGTTGCCATAGGCACGCGCCAGCAACGCATAAAGATAAGATGCCTCGAGGCCCGCATGACCTGACGCGTAGAAGACGACACTCTCACGGGGGAGTGACTTTAACACATTTCCAATCCCCTCGAACGCTTCGTCCCAGGTGACTTCCACATATCGATCGGCATTGGCGTCATAGCGCATCGGATGCGTCAGTCGCCCCGTCTGCTCCAGATCGTAGTCTTTCCATTCTCTTAGCTCACCGACTGCGTGGTCATTCCAGAAATCCGGGGTGCAGCGCGCACTCGTCAGGTCTGATATCGTTGCTTTCGCGCCATTTTCGCAAAATTCAAAGGGATGATAGTTGGCAGGTTTTGGCCACGCGCAAGAGACGCACATGACACCGCCTGGCTTGTTTTGCCGCAACAGGGTGTGAAGCGCGGATGCTGGAGGATGGTTGTCACGATAGATACGCGCGATGGATTTGAGCGACCCCCAACCACCTGCCGGGCCTTTGGATTCAGGGTTTTGTATGGTGTCAGCCATCATTGTCACTTTCTGTGGAGGGCCGCCAGCCGCTTTGCTTGCGTCGGCCTTTCCATCGACTTCCAATCAGTTGAACAGCGCTGCTTCGAATGAAGAATTGGCAACGGAAACAAGCAAAATGCCGGTCGCCAGCGATAGTTCCCAGGTACTGCGCTGGAGCGACTTGATCCGGAAAAGACAGCGAAGCAATGAACTGAGCGAATAGATCGGCCCAGTCTATTATTGGACGGGATGTCCTGTCGCTCTCATATTGCTGTTGTCGGATGGTGATGGTCGGTCCTCCCAAACCTCACTCAATCCGCCGCAAAACAATATGGGGAACAAAAATGTTCAAGAAACTGCCTCGCTTTCCAATATTCGTCGCGATTGCCGTGACCGCCACCAGCGGCCAAGGCATGGCGCAATGTTTCGCCACGTCTTCGATCAAGATCGAGGAAGAGCTGGCCGCCCGGCTGCCGGAGAAAATCAAGTCGACGGGGGTGCTGACGATCGGTTCCGATACCGCCTATGGGCCCTGGGAGTTCCTCAGCGAAAAGGATGGGCAGACACCGGAAGGAATTGATGTCGATATCGCCAACGCGATCGGCAAGAAACTCGCCGTGAAGGTCGACTGCCAGACGTCGGCATTCGAAGCGATATTGCCCGCTCCCGGCACCAAGTTCGACATTGGCGTTTCGGCTTTCTCCGTCACCACTGAGCGCATGAAGGAAGTCAACTAGACGGACTGACGTTCCACCAGGCGGCACTCCACCTTCAACTGGTCGTGTGAACTGGTCAGGCCGCCGGCTAGATCGGCGATCAATTCGACTGCCATCGCGCCCATTTCGAACATCGGCAGGTGGAAGGTCGTTAGCGGCGGCATGGTGAACTGGGCGATATCGCGATTGTCGAAGCCGACGACCGAGACGTCTTTCGGGACCGACTTGCCGAGTTCCTTCAGGGCCTCGATGCAGCCGAGCGCCATCAGGTCGTTGGCGCAGAAAATGCCATCCGGCGGATTTTTCAGCTTCATCAGGGCATGTGTCTTCTCATAGCCGGAAGAGGGTTCCCAATTGCCATAATGGACGAGGTCGGGATCATAGGCGAGATCATTGCTCGCCAGCGCCTGTTTGTAGCCGCGCAGGCGATCGCGCGGATTGTCGAGCCCCTCCTGGCCGTTGATCAGGGCCACCCTTTTTCGGTCGGCCGCGATCAGACGTTCTGTTGCCGCGCGCCCTCCGGCGACGTCGCCGGGAAGGATAGAAGGCAGACGGCGCTCCTGATCATAGCAGTTGACCAGGACCGATGGCACTTTCAGGAGGGGCTCTGGAGGGTCGATTTTGCGCGTCAGGATCGTTCCGAACACGTAGCCGACCAGGACCTGACCATCACAGATCGAGAAAATGCCGCCATCCGGGTCTTCGCCCTTCCGGAAGACGCCCAGCGTGACGATAATTCCCAGTTCCAGAGCCTTTTCACGTGCGCCCTCGAAGGCCATGGACATCCAGGGGTCGGTTGTCAGTTCGTCGACGACGAAGACGATGACCTTGTTGGCCGGTGTGCTGCCGGAACCGTTGCTTGCCGCTGATTTGTTGGAGAGCCGGTATCCCAGTTGCTCCGCCGCGTCGAATACTCTCTTGCGGGTTGCCTCGCTGAAGCGCGCGCCGGAACTTCCGTTGAGAATGAGGGAAACGGTCGCCTGCGATACGCGCGCCAGTGCAGCCACGTCCATCATTGTCGGTTTCAAGGCATTCTCCATGAAGAACCGTGGTTCTCTTAGTATTGCCCGTGTTCAAGACCGGAAGTGCCGAACACGGTCGAACGCAACGGCGACCAGAATAAAGGTACCTATGAACATTCCTTGCCAGAATGTCGAGATGCCGAGCAGGATCAGGGAGTTGCGAATAACTTCTATCAACAGTGCTCCGAAGACGGCGCCCAGCGCGTTTCCTTCCCCGCCGGCCAGATTGGCGCCGCCGATCACCGCCGCGGCGATCACGGTCAGTTCCATACCCTGTCCGAGATTGGTGGTGACGCTGCCCAGCCAGCCCGCCATGAGGATGCCGGTGAGGCCAGCAGTCAGCGCGGAGACCACATAGATGCTGACTTTCATTCGACGAACAGGAATGCCGGTCAGCAAGGCTGCGTTTTCATTGCTGCCAATCGCGAAGAGGTGTTGTCCCCAGCGCGTCCACTTGTAGACGAGCGACATTGTGAACGTCAGTGCGGCCAGCACATAGAGAGGGTGCGGCACGCCGAGCGTGGAGCCGCCGCCAACCCAGATCAGCAGGTCGTGGTCGGGGCCGAAGTTCCAGATCATCTTGTTGTCGGAAAGAACCATGGCGAGGGATCGTGCGGCTGACAGCGTGCCGAGTGTGACAACGAAGGGCGGCATGCCGGCATAGGCGACGAGAAGGCCGTTCAAAACACCGACAAGGACAGCGGCCAGAAGGGCGAGTGGCGCTGCGATCAGAAAGGGGGTGCCCGCTTCCATCGTCACGCTGATCACCATCGCGCTCAGCACCACAGTGGAGCCGACGGAAAGATCGATACCTCCGGAGGCGATGACGGTTGTCATCCCGATCGCGATGATGCCGACGAAGGCAAAGTTGCGGGCGACATTGAAGAGATTGCGTTCCGTGGCGAAGCTGTCGGTCAGCAGGCTCAGTGCCAGGCATGCCAGCACGGCCGCCAAAAAGACCCAGAACAGTTGCTGGCTTGAAACGCGGGCAAACCAGTTCCGGTGCTCGCTTTGGGCAATCACATCTTCCAATGTGGTCATGGCGATATCCTCTCAGGCAGCTTCGATTGCGCCGGTGATGAGCCCCGTTACCTCTTCAGGTGAAGACCGGTCGGCGCGTTTGCTGGCAACCAGTTCCCCGCGTCTCAACACGGCGATCCGATCCGACACTCCGAAGACATCGGGCATCCTGTGGCTGATCAGGATCACGCTGATACCGTGGTCCCGCAGCCTGCGGATGACGTCGAGGACTTCGGCCACCTGTCGGACGGAAATGGCGGCTGTGGGCTCATCCATCACCACGATCTTGGGTTCCGACAGCAGGGTCCGTGCGATCGCCACGGCCTGGCGCTGACCGCCCGACATCCGCCTGACAAGATCGCGAGGTCGTGTCTCCGATTTAAGCTGCCGAAAGAGGGTCGCTGCAACGCGGTTCATCTGGGCATAATCGATATAGCGCAAGGGGCCGAGCCTCTGCATCGGCTCGCGACCGAGGAAGACATTGGAGGCGGCAGAGAGATTGTCGCACAGTGCGAGGTCTTGATAGACGACCTCAATTCCCTGTCGCTGAGCATCGCGCGGGTTGTGAAAGGCTACAGGCTGGTCGTCGATGCGGATTTCGCCTGTCGATGGCGGAAAATTGCCCGCGATGATTTTAACCAGCGTGCTTTTTCCGGCCCCATTGTCTCCCATCAAGCCCAGAACCTCCCCCGGTTCGATCGACAAGCTGACGCGAGAAAGCGCGTGTATTGCGCCATAACTCTTTGAAATTGAATGCAATGATAGTCGTGACATTCTCCGCCCTCCCTCGGCCGATCTCACGAAGACACTCCTTGGGGACCATAGCTTGCGTTGCGGCAGATCGCAAATTGATATTAATGATGCTTGACATAATAATATTACTAATTATTAATCGATGCAATCAGGGAACGAGTTGACGGGAGGCGTTGATGCGGTTGCTCGTGACTGGCGCCACTGGAAAGGTGGGGCAGGCATTCCTTCCAGCCTTCCTGGCAGAACCGCGCTTTGCTGCGTGGGACGTGGTAACGCTCTGCAACAGGCGGACACTTGTCCCGGCCACCCGCGTCTCCGTCGTCAAGGGATCCGTAGCCGATCCGCAGGCAGTGGTCGCCGCGCTCGAAGGCGTTACCCATGTCCTGCATCTGGCCGCGGTGAAGGAGAACCGGGATCAGGCGATCGATGTGGCTTTGAAGGGGCTCTACCTGCTGCTCGACGCCTTCTGCCGCTCGTCTGCAAAGCGCCAGTTCATGTTGCTGAGCGGGGACTGCGTCGTAGGCCACATTTTCCATGGATACGACGCGCCAATCACCGAGCAGTCGCCGAGACGGGCCTATCGCGGGGCCTATGCGCTCACGAAGGTGCTGGAAGAGACGATGCTCGAGCAGTTTGGCGTGCAGGAAGGTTTGAACTGGACGACGCTTCGTACGCCATGGATCATGGAGAAGGATGACTTTCGCTACGTTTTCGAGCTCGGCGACGACCAGTTCGGCGGCCCGCCATGGTCCAGTTTGATCGCGCCTGCGGAACTGGTTGCGCTCAGGGAGCAACGCGGTATGCCGGCGATGCGGGACGTCAGGGGCAATTATCTCAAGCGGAGTTTCATCCATGTCGATGATCTTGTGACGTCGATGCTTGCCGCGCTCGACAATCCAGCCGCCTTTGGGGAGCTGTTCAACGTCTCTATGGATCGCCCGGTCGACTACGGCGATGTGGCCGACCGGTTGGTGGCTGTCGGTAATCGGCAGCGCCACGATGTCCCGACACCGTTTCACAGCAATTGGCTCGACAACTCGAAAGCCAGGATGATCCTCGGATGGGAGCCCGAGATCGACCTCAAGGCGCTCATCGAGCGTGCCTGGAGCTACCGTCGCGCGGCGGATGATCCGCGCATCGTTTGGTATCCCGGTTGAGCAGGAGGGCTTGGCCGGCGATTTGGAGGAGGAGAAAGGCAATGAACATCCGATATATGGCATTCACTGCAATACCTGTTCTCATGTTGCTGGCCGGCGAAAGCGCTGCGCAGGAGAAGAAGACTTTGGCGATCGTGGTCAAGGGCCTCGACAACCCGTTCTTCGAGCAGATCAATCTCGGCTGCAAGAAATGGCTCTCGGAAAATCCCGGCAGCGAATATGAGTGCCTCTATACGGGGCCTGCTTCTTCGGCTGACGAGGCCGGCGAGGTCCAGATCGTCGACGACCTCTTGACCCGCGGCGTCGCGGCCATCGCCATCTCGCCGTCGAATGCGCCGGCCATGGCGAACCGGGTGCGAGAGATCGCCCCGACCGTGCCCGTCATGACGGTCGATGCGGATTTCCTTGAGAAGGATCACGATCTCCGCAAGACCTATCTCGGCACCGACAACTATCTGATGGGCGTCAAGATGGCCGAGGAGGCGAAGAAGCTGAAGGCTGAAGGTGGAACCGTCTGCCTGCAGCTCGGCAACGTGGCCGCCGCCAATATCAACGCCCGCGCCCAGGGCTTCCGCGATACGATCGCCGGGGCCAAGGATATCGAGCGTCTGACCGGCCAGAACGGCTGGTCCGAGATCGAGGGCTGCCCCGTCTATACCAATGACCAGGCGGATCTCGCCAACCAGCAGATGTCCGATGTCTTTACCGCGCATCCGGATCTCGATGCCTTCATCCTGATCGGTGGATGGGCGCAGTTCGCACCCCAGGCCTACACGCAGGTGACGGATCAGGTGATGGACAAGCTGAAGTCCAAGGAACTGGTTATCGTGGCGGGCGATACGCTGCCACCACAGACCCAGGCGTTCCGCGAGGGGCGTAGCCATGCCCAGGTCGGCCAGCGGCCATTCGAGATGGGCTACAAGGCGCCTGACGTGATGATCCAGCTGATCAAGGGCGAAGCCGTCGAGGATCCGTTGTTTACCGGTCTCGATGTCTGCAACACTGAAGATCCTGGATTCTGCAAGGACAATTAGCACCCGGAGGAGAGAGCGACGCTCTCTCGCCGACCTCGTCCCGCATGCGGATGGCCCGGCAGGAGCCTTCTCGCATGTTGCAGTTCAACAGGATGCAGCCCGAGTGGAGAGGGTTGCGGGAGGATATCATGAAGAAGAGACTATCGATCACGGCCCTTGCGGCCGCACTCACCCTGGCGGCGACGCCCGTGCTCGCACAGGAAAAGCAGGCACTCGCCTTCGTCGTCAACGCGGCTTCCGACTTCTGGAAGCTGGCCGAGGCCGGCGTCAAGGCGGCACAGGCGGAGCTTCCGGATTTCGAGCTGCAGTTCCGCTATCCCGCACAGGGGACGGCGGCGCTTCAGAATGCGCTGATGGATGACCTTGTTGCGGCCGGCACGGATGCGATCATGATTTCCTCGGCCGATCCGAAGAACTCAATCGACGCCTTCAATCGTATCGCCGCGCAGGTTCCGCTGTTCACCACGGATAGCGATGCACCGCAGTCGAAACGGATCGCCTATCTTGGATCGTCCAATGTCCAAGCGGGCATTCAGGCCGGTGAGATTGCGGTCAAGGCCCTGCCGAACGGTGGCAAATGCATGGGATTTGTCGGCTTCCTTGGCGCTGACAATGCCAAGGAGCGCATCGACGGCTTCCGCCAGGCGGTCGACGGCAAGTCGATTGAGCTGGTCGATGTGCGCGGCGATGACGTGGATTTCGCCCGGGCGCGTTCGAATGTCGACGACGTGCTTGCGGCCAATCCCGATATCGACTGCATGGTCGGCTTCTATTCCTATAATCCGCCGAAGATCTATGAAGCCCTGCAGGCGGCGGGCAAGCTGGGCGCCATCACCGTGATCGCCTTCGACGAAGACCCGATTACACTCGGTGCCGTGCGCGAAGGCACGTTTGCGGGGACCGTGGTCCAGGACCCCTATCAGTGGGGCTATCAGGGCATGAAGCTGATGGCGGCCTATCTCAAGGGTGACAAGTCACAGGTCCCGGCAGACGGATTGATCATTGTGCCGACGCAGGTGATCGACAAGGCGAATGTCGATGCTTTCGAGAAGCAGCTCAAGGAGCGGGTCGGCGGCTGACAGGTCTGCCGGTCGGCGGCCTGCGCGGATGCTTCGGATCCGCGCAGGCCTCAACCTTAGCCAAGGTGCGATGTTGATGTCTGCTGCGCGCATATCCCTCGATCTCGTCGGGATCACCAAGGTCTATCCGAGCGCCGTGGCGCTGAACCGCGTGTCCCTCGGCATCCGGGGTGGAGAGGTTGTCGGGCTCATCGGCGAAAACGGGGCTGGAAAATCTACCCTGATGAAGGTTCTGGGTGGTGCGATTGCGCCCGACGAAGGCGAGATCGTGATCGATGGCCAAAGCGCTGCCTCTCTGACACCTGCGGGAGCGCTTGGCCGCGGAATCGCCTTCGTGCACCAGGAACTCAATCCCTTCTCCAATCTCGATGTCGCGGGCAATGTCCTTCTGGGGCGTGAATTGCGTAGCCGTCCCTTCGGCTTCATCGACCATGCCGCGATGGCGGATCGCGTCCGGCCACTGCTCGACATGCTGGGTGCCCGCTTCCAGCCGTCCACGCCTGCTTCAGAACTGTCGCTTGCGGACCAGCAGCTGATGGAGATCGCCAAGGCGCTGTCGACGAATGTCCGGCTGCTGATCCTGGATGAGCCGACCTCAAGCCTTACCCTGGCGGAGACCCGAAGGCTCCTGGATGTCATCCGACGCCTGCGGGCGGATGGTGTCGCTATCCTCTTCATCACCCATCGTCTGGCGGAAGTCGAAGAGGTCGCCGACCGGGTCGTCGGGCTTCGGGACGGGCAGAATGTGGGTGAACTTCCGACGGGCGGCATTACCAGGGACGCCATGGTGCGCCTGATGATCGGGCGCGACGTCAAGCAGTTCTATACCGCCCCCGCCGTGAAGAAAGGGCCTTTGGTCCTTAGAACGGAGAAGTTGCGGACTCGCACTTATCCCGCGGTTACCGTCGATCTCGAAGTGCGAAGTGGAGAAGTTCTCGGGCTCGCCGGATTGGTCGGTGCGGGGCGGACGGAACTCGCGCGCGCCCTATTCGGCATAGATCCGATCGCGGGTGGGCATGTCGAGGTCGATGGCCGGCAGATCGCGTCCGGATCGGTGCAGGCGGCAATTGCGGCCGGCATCTGCCTCGTTCCGGAAGACCGAAAGTCCGAGGGACTGTTCCTTGATTTCTCGCTTGCGGAGAACATAGCCCTGCCGAGCCTTTCCGAGATCGCCACGGCGGGCTTCGTGGATCGCAAGGCGGAGCGCGCCATGGCGGATCGCTTCCGCACTCGCCTCGCGATCCGAGCCCGTCGCCTTGATCGGCCCGTCGGAGAGCTTTCGGGCGGCAACCAGCAGAAGGTCGTGCTGGCGAAGTGGCTCGGTCTCAAGCCCCGGGTCATCATTCTCGACGAGCCGACGCGGGGGATCGATGTCGGGGCCAAGGCTGAGGTCTATCGATTGATGCGCGATCTGGCGGAGGCCGGTGCGGCGGTGCTGATGATATCGTCGGACATGGAGGAGGTGATCGGCGTGTCCACCCGCGTGGCCGTGATGCGCCGCGGCGCCATTGCCGGGGTGCTTTCCCAGGGCGAATTGTCTGAAGAAGCGATCCTGCGGCTGGCCGTGGAATAGGAGAAACGGATGTACAAAAAGGACATAGGCCTCGCCGTCCTCGTCATGACCGTTGGGGCGATCGTCACGCTGGTCAATCCCCGTTTCGTGTCGCCGATCAACCTCGCCAATACGGCCAACCTGATCGGCCTTTTCGGGCTTTTTTCAATCGCCGAGGCCTTTGTCATCGTGACGGCGGGCATAGAGCTCTCGATCGGATCGGTGATCGCCCTGCTCGGCGTCATCTTCATCGACCTGATCGCCTCTCATGGAGTGCCCTGGCCTGTCGCATTTGCCATCGTGCTTGCGCTGTCCGTCTTGATCGGTCTCCTGCACGGTTGGCTGATCACGCAGCTCAAGCTGCAGCCTTTTGTTGTTACCCTGTGTGGTCTGTTGATCTATCGCGGCATCGCACGCTTCTACACGCGCGATGGCACCGCCGGCTTCACCTTCGGAACCGACTTGCCGATGCTCGAATACCTGTTTGTCGGGCGAACGGCAGGCATTCCCCACTCCGTCATCGCTTTTGCCGTATTCGCGGTCCTTGCCTGGTTTCTTCTGCACAGAACCGTATTCGGTCGGCATCTTCTCGCCGTCGGGAAGAACGAGGAGGCCGCGCGCTATTCGGGAATCAACACCAAACGGGTGATCATTCTGGCCTATGTGTTGTGCATGTTTCTGACGGCGATTTCTGCCGTCTTTTTCGCCATGTACACGAAGTCGGTTCAGCCATCTTCCCACGGAAATTTCTACGAACTCTATGCAATAGCGGCCGCAGTGCTGGGTGGATTTTCGTTGCGCGGCGGCGAAGGCTCCATCGTGGGTGTGGTGCTGGGTGTGGTATTGCTGCAGGTCCTGCAAAACCTCGTCAACCTGGTGGGCATTCCGTCGTCGCTCAACTTTGCGGTCATGGGAGGCGTGATCTTGGTCGGCGTGATTGCCGACAGTCAGTTCCTTGCCTTTCGTGACCGCCGCCGCCAGGCGGCTGCAAAATCTGCCGTGGCTGACACGTCTGACTAACCAAGTGGTGTTGATTGTCGCAAATCTGGTGGTTCGATGCCAAAGGATGCGCCGCGTGTCTTGGTATCAATTTAGCACTCCCGTTCCAGCAAAGGCCGCGACTGGCGTCTTGTTGCGCTGGCCACGCCGCGCGGCGTGATAGCAAAGAATGAACGACAGGAAATATTCCATCTCGCGCCGGTGTAACGTCCCGAGGCGAAGAACGTCTAACCAACATTGAAAGTTGCGGCGGCCCCCTCGGTCGCTCTGCCTTTCTCATGGGAGGTATATGTCGTGCGAAAACCCACATGTGTGATTGTGACCGGTGCGGCCGGCAATCTCGGCCGAGCGACAGCGGCGAGACTTGCCAGTGAGGGTGTAAACCTTGTCTGCGTGGATCGAACGACCGAGGCTCTGGATGCCCTGGTTCAGTCGCTTCCCCCGGAGGCAAAAGTGCTGACGTTTGCCGGGGCTGACCTTGGCGATCCTGTGGCCGCGCAGGCCATGGTGGAGGCGGCCGTCGATCGATTCGGCGGGATCGATGCCCTCGTCAATACGGTCGGCGGTTTTGCGACCGGGCCGGTCGGCCGCGACGTCTTTGCCCAGTGGGACCTGATGATGAAACTGAATGCCCAGGTCGCGCTGGTCACCAGCATCGCCGTTCTGCCTGTCATGCAGGCGGCCCGCTATGGTCGCATCGTGCATATAGCGGCGGCTCCAGGTTTGAAGGCTGGCGCCAACCAGGCCGCCTATGCGGCATCCAAGGCTGCGGTGCTGAGGCTGACGGAGAGCATTGCTGCTGAACACCGCGTCAATCGCATCACCGCCAATTGTATCCTGCCCGGCACGATCGATACGCCGCAAAACCGTGCTGCCATGCCTGATGCCAAGGTGTCCGACTGGGTTTCGCCCGAGCCCATTGCGCGGCTGATCGCCTTCCTCATCTCGCCCGAGGCCGCGGTCGTGTCCGGTGCTGCCATTCCCGCAACAGGACTGGAGTGAGGTCGTGGGCATCGATGTGATCGCCGATCCTGTTTGGTTTCTCCTCCTCCTCCTCTGGGCAACACCGGGTGCCCTTGTAGCAATTGCATTCCTGTCCGTTGGCATCGACCGGATCGATCATGCAGCCGTGGGGGCCTACGCGTTTCGTCCGCTGTTGATACCAGGAATCATTCTCCTATGGCCCTTGGTGGTGTGCCGCTGGGCTGTGCTCGCCCGAAACAGGGAGAGGTGAGCCGATGCAACGCGCACACCGCAAGGTACATGAGTTAGTATGGACTGTGCTCGCGATCGTCCTGCCTCTTGCTCTGGCGATCGCCTTCGTATCGAAACCGAAGCTTTCGAGTGACGCGCCGTCCATACGGCTCGATGCCGGCGACGGACAGGATCAGCCATGAGCACGGCATACAAGCCCGTTGGCTGGAACCGCAACAAGCTCATTTACGACGCCATCCTCTTGTGCGGGGTGGTCGCCTACATCCTTCTTTATCTCAAGCTCGCACCGCTTCTATCACCCTCCGTTCGCGCGATTGATACACCGATCATGCGGATGCGCGCCTTCGGCTCGTTGGCCTTTCTGTTGCTGACCTTGGTGCTGGCCATCGGTCCGCTTGCCAGGCTCGATCCGCGGTTCCTCCCCTTGCTGTACAACCGACGTCATTTCGGCGTCATGACTGCGGCGGTCGCGTTTACTCATGCGATGTTCGTGCTCGACTGGTACTTTGCCTTCAGCGCCACGCCAAAGCTCACGGCGCTTTTCACCAGCAATACGAGCTTTGGCAGCATCGCCGGTTTTCCGTTCGAATTGTTCGGCGTCTTCGCGCTGGTGATCCTGATCGTGCTGGCGGCAACCAGCCATGACTTCTGGCTGTCCTTCCTGTCGCCTCCCGTCTGGAAGGCGATGCATATGAGCATATATGCGGCCTATGCCGCCGTCGTGCTGCATGTCGGCCTGGGGGCGGCAGTCGATGGCACGAACCCGGTGACGGCGATGTCCCTGAGTGCCAGCCTGGCCACCTTGTCGATCCTCCATCTGCTTGCCGGACGCCGGGAGAAGGCAATCGACAACGAAGCGTCCCGGATCGAAGCGGACACGGGCTGGGTGGATATCGGGGCACTGGATGCCGTTCAGGAAGGACGCGCCATCGTCGGCGTGTTGCCGCAAGGGGAGCGGGTTGCCGTGTTTCGGTTCAAGAACCGGTTGTCGGCGCTGTCCAACCTGTGTTCGCACCAGAACGGTCCGATCGGGGAGGGCAAGGTCGTCCTGGGTTTTGCGACCTGCCCCTGGCACGGCTACCAGTATCGCCTGGAAGACGGATGCGCGCCGCCGCCCTTCAAGGAAAGGGTGCGCAAATACCGCGTGAAGGTTTCCGGATCGCGTGTCCTGGTCGATCCTGTCGCGGTGCCGCTCGGAACAAGGATCGAGCCTTTCACGATTGCCGAGGCTCTGTCTGCCTCTGCTCCGTCAACACCAACGCCGACGAGGACGTCGCCATGATGCCGCAACCACCAGATCCCAGTTTCTTCATCGGCTATTCGAGGAAGGTCCCGCCGGTGATCGCGCAATGTGCGCTTCTCTTCGGCGTGTTCTTGGTTTTGGGCCTTGTCTCGGCGTCACTGGCCTTTTCGCTCTCGACGCAGAACCCAGGCTCGGGTGGTTATGTCGACGAATTGCAGGGCGGGCAGCTGTCCGGTGTCCTGGAAATGCTGCCCTATCCGATCCTGCGCGTGCCCGCACAGGATGGCCAAGGCCCACGCGCCATCATGCTGTCAGGGCAGGGAAAGGCGGGTGTCGCAAACCAAGCTGATCCCCTGAACGGACAATGGGCGGCGGTATCTGGAATCTTCGTCAAGCGTGGTGCGCTGGACATGCTGCTGGTGGGCGGCAGGCCCGGTCTGGTGGGCACAGAACCGCCAGCGGGTGTCAGTCAGCCCCAACCCTCGGTATCTCTGGGGAGCTGGCGGCTGACGGGGGAAATCTGCGATGGCAAGTGTTACGCCGGCGCCATGCGGCCGGGAACCGGGCTTGCCCACAAGGCATGCGCCAATCTCTGCATCACCGGCGGCGTGCCGCCCGTTTTCGTGACGACGTCGCCGGTGGAAGGCCAAAACTTCCTGCTGATGGCCGGGGCAGACGGTGGCCCCTTGCCGCGCGAATTGCTGGATCAGACGGCGGTGTTGGTCGAGCTTGAGGGCGATGTCGAGCAACGCGACGATCTGCTGATCTTCAAGGTCGAAACGCGTGCCAAACCTGGAATGGGCTCATGAGCGAGGACGCCCGCCCTTCACGCCTGCGCCATCTCTCAGGGCTCGTCTTTGTCGCGGGCCTTGTCTGGTCTCTTGCGGTCCTGTGGTCCTCAGGCCCGAAGTTCCTACGCGGCACCATCTTCCAGGATCTCACTTTGGTCGCCTATGTCGTGGCCGCTTTCTGTGTTCTGACACTGGCGGAGCGGATCGCAAGCGTTTGGACGAAGCGCTGAGGCAGGCCGCGCCCCGCCTCAATCCGTGACAGGTTCCAGAAGCCTAAGGACCGCCTCGCGGTCGGCGTCGAGATGCGGCGGGCGGCTGCGGTATTGAACCGGCGTCGCCGACATCTTGAGCGGATTGCCGAGCAGACGAACCGGGCCCTCGATCTCATCGCCTGGCAGTTCCACCACCATGCCGCGCGCCAGCGTATGGGGGTCGCTCAAGACGGTATCGATCGTCGCAACGCGCCCCGCCGGCACACCGGCGGCGAGCAGGCGTTTTTCCCAGGATAGCGCGGTGTCCTTGACGATTTCCGCCTCGATCAGGGCCTGCAGGTCTTCAAGATTGGCAAGCCTGTCCCTGTTTCTCCGGAACCGGTCATCGAGGGCGAGTTCTGCAACACCAATCGCCTCGGCAAAGCGCTGGAATTGTGTGTCATTCCCCACCGCAACGGCCAGATATTCGTCGGATGCCGCAAAGGTCTGGTAAGGGGCGATATTGGGATGTGCATTGCCGATCGGCTTGGGCACCCGGCCTGAAACCAGATGGTTTGTGGCAGCATTGATGAGCCAGGCAACCTGGCTGTCATAAAGAGCAAGGTCGATATGCTGGCCCTCTCCCGTGCGGTCGCGATGTCTGAGCGCTGCCAACACGCCGACCGTCGCATACATGCCGCACATAACATCGGCGATCCCGACGCCCACCTTGACCGGCTTGCCGCCGGCTGCCTCCGGTTCCCCGGTGATGCTCATGATCCCGCCCATGGCCTGGATTAGGAAATCATAGCCTGTGCGGTCGGAATAGGGACCCGTCTGGCCAAAACCTGAGATCGAGCACCAGA
>NZ_CAKKMZ010000003.1:0-120863 GCF_918741265.1 Rhizobium sp. CECT 9324
AACTCGTGTGGTTTAATCGATGTTCTAAAGCGAGTGTCCACACGCCTGTTTTGATCTTAACCTGCGTGTGTTCGCATGTTAGGTTTGCTTCGATGTGAAGATCTTAACGACGATACTGATGTGCCGATCGAACACACGTCGGATCGCTAGGGGGCGGGGGAACCATTAGTCTTGAGAGGATCGTGCAATGGCAATTTGCATATCGCTGGTAAGCGGTAAGGGTGGAGCGGGCAAGACAACCGCCGTAATCCTGGTCGCTGGAGAATATGCGCTTCATGGTAAGCAAGTGCTCCTGGTCGATGCGGATGGCCGGCAAAACCTGAATGAGTGGTGGTCGCGTTCCGAGGCTAAAGACAACAGGCCAGACGGCATTGAGCTTCGCACGGCGGTAACCAACGCATCACTTCAGCATATTCTGGAGAACGAAACCGCCGGGTTTGACGTCGTGCTGATCGACTCGCCCGGTCAAGACACTGTGCTACGGGACACGATCATCGCCGGCTCGCAGATCGTTATGACGCCGATCCAGCCAAACCAAGACGAGATCCTTGCTGCTGGCCAGGCAGCAATGGACGTGGCTGACACCTGCGATCGTACCGGGCGAAACATTCCACATCTCAACTTCAGAACCCGGATTACTCTCCCGGGACGTTCACTGGAAGCCTACCGCCTGATACGCCCCTTCATCGCAAACTTGCAGGAACAGGGATATGATTCATACCTCTTGGACACTGAGCTTTATGAGCGAAACCCATACCGCGACATCAGACTTGGATATGGGACGCTGCAAATGCTGGACCTAAGCGACTCAGTCAAAAAGGCCCGCAGCGAGGTCATGGCCTTGATGCAAGAAATTGAACGTTTCCTGCCGAACGAGCAGAAGAGGTCGTAAGATGGCTAAAGGGACTTCCAGCATATCTGATTTTCCCGTTGCACCGCGACGGTCCCGGGGGGATGTACCCAATCCAATGTCGCAGCCGGCTATAGTCAACGAAGCAGAAAACGCGTTCGCCAGCCATCAACCGGACGAGGTCGCTGTCGAAGAAGCTCCCGCTCAGGTACCAGCCGTTCAGGTGCCCCCAAGATCAAGTTTGATTTTGCCCTCACCGGAGGCTCGCCGGGAGAGAGCGACGAACAAGTCGTTGGAGCGTGAGGCGTCCAGAATACGACTGCAGGAGCTCAAGCAGAACAAGGCGCGCGAGAGCAAGCACTTCGTCAATTGCCCTCTTGATTACGACACCAAGAAACGCTTGGAGCGCGCTGCCTCTGAAAACGACTTAAAAATGACGGTAATCGTCAAGGCCGCAATCGACCAGTTCCTGAAGGATAATGGTTATTGATCCTCGACCTTCGATTTCTGGCCGGGGTGGCCGTCGGCACCACCCTTGGCTTCTTGATCAACCCTGAAGCAGCGGAGAAGGCAGGGATCGACATTCAGTCCATAAAGAGGACTATGCCTGTTATTGGTTCTTCTCCAGCCGAGCCGGTCAAACAAGCTGATTGGCCAACCAACGAACACGCGAAACGGGAGCTGTTCCGGTTTGCGATGTGGGACTTTGAGACATTTGGGCCGAAGTCTGAGATTTTGATCACAAGGTGCATCAGCATCGACCAGCTTTCATTGGCATGCGAAATGCGCGTGAAGCTGAGCTGGATCTCCGAAGAAAGAACGGTCGAAGGCGATTTTCAATCCAGCGCCCGCAGCTGGAACCTGATCGCTGCGAAAGCCGTGAACAGGAATGCTCCCACTGGATCTTGAGGTGATGGACAACGCGCCCTGAGTTGCGGATTTTATATCGAGGAGATCAGCATCCTGGCATTCATTCCCCCCACTTTTGTTAGGGCTTTGTAACTGGCGCGCAGGATGACAGTGCCTTAATGGCACGTTATGGTGCGTGATATCTGCCACAGGCGGATTTGGGGACTGAGGGAATACCGACTGTGCGGAATCTATCCGACTATATCAAATCAAGGGAACTGGTTGAGACTACAGATCCAGATTTCCAGAGACCCTTGTACCGCAAGGAGGGATTCGACGGCATAGTCAGCTTCGGCGAGATCGACGCAAAACTTTCCGCATTCCTACTCGACGAACGCGCGAAAACTGGTCTGACCCAGAGTGATTTCGCGACCCTGGCTGGTCTCGCTCGAGTGGTCTACAGCCGCTACGAACTGAACATTTCGCGACTGACTGTCTCTCGAATGATTCACCTTTCCGAGCTCCTTGGGTTCCTGCCGATGCAGATGATTCATGCCGCAGCACCTCATCTCTACGGTAAAAATCCTGAAGAGGCCGATGATCGTGTTGAACTCTTCAGACTCATTCACGACCTCCCGCATGACACCATACGCAGTTTGATCGGTATAGTTGGCCAACTGACGCCTAAGGATGTTCTTGAAGCTCGGCAAAAAGCGGAAGCGGAGGCCGAAGCAAAAGCTGAGGCCGAACGCCAACGACTGACTAGAAAAGCGGCGAGAGTCAGCAGGAAAGGCCGTCCCCCTGGCCGGCCACCAGGTCGAAAATCATCCAAGGTCGATACCCCGACAGACGATTGAAGAACGAAAAGGGCCGTCAAGTGATGGCCATTTAGGAACGCGTCGTCCCTCACCCCGTTTTCCGATCGCTGTTCGCATTTGCACGCATCAGCGACATCAGCATCGGTCCCAGTCCGAACTCCCCTCCCCTCGCCCGGCGCGTGAGATCGCGGAGATATCCACCTGCCGAGTTTATATGCCCTGCCCTCTCCAAGATTGCAGCCATCGCAACTGCGGCGTTCTCCGGCCCCATCACCTCGCAAGCCTCCTGGTAAGCCGACGGGCTAACACCAAGCATTGATCGTACCACCACCGCGGCGCCCATCAGCTCGCGCCAATGGGAGATCGTGCCGCCGGGCCCGTAGTCCGAAATCTGCGGGCAGGCTTTCAGGACCATCGACAGCGGGAACGCCTTCATCTGTTCCGGCTTTGCCAACGGCTGAGCAACCGCTTTGGGTGCTACTTCCAGCTCGACGGCTCCGCCCTGCTCTTTTCCAGAGCTAGGTTCAAGTTCATAGATGGATTCGGGTTTTGAATTCTGTATGTGGCAGCCATTTTGAACAGCATTGCCGTCCATATTTTGAGAATCTAACTGATTTTCCAGAAGGTTGAGGATTTCGGTGCGCAAAAGCTGCATCTCGTCGAGGATTGCCTCCACCTGGCGACGGTCAGGATTGCGGGGAAGTCGGCTGATAATGCCGACATACATGTCTTCGATGGCTTCCCAGTCGCCGTCAGCCCCCTCCTCCATCGCGGCGGAAATTAGCTTGCGTACATCACGCCGGCAGATAGTCAGCGCCTCTTTAGTTCGTCTGAACTGCAGGCGCTCAGCAGCGACTTCCTGTGCCAGTGCTGCAAGTTCCGCAGCGCGAGCCAAAAGTGGAGAAAGATCGAATCCAAAGGCCTGCTCGATATCGCCACCCTTGTCACGGTGAGCGTAGCGCTTGCCGTTCGGACTATCCTTGCGCTGGATGAGCCCGGCTTCGACCAAGGCAGCCAAATGCCGCCGCAAGGTCGTTCCGGTAATGCCGTGCGCTCTGACAGACAGCTGGGCATTGGATGGAAAGACCACCAATCCACTATCGCAGTTGAGCTCGCTCTCTGGATAAAACGTCAGCAATGCGTCCAGCACAGTCAGCGCCCTGTCCTGGAGGCCAAGGCGTTCACGGGCCTCACAGGCGTCGCGAAACACTTTCCATTTTTCGACCGGGCGGTTTGGTTTCGTCTCGGACGTCTGGAGCTGCCTCTTTACAAGAGCAAGCACAGCCGGCCGCCGCCCAAAGGGCGTCGTCACATTTCCCGTCTGCATATTCCTTCACCTTTCTTCAGGCAAAAGAAATCCGCTCACCAAAACGATGCCAAAGACTCTTGACTGGGATTCATGGAAATGCGATTCTCGATCTTGCTAGGAATTGAGAGAGGCTTCCATGACGGAAACGTTTTGGGGGCCTTTTTCTTTTGTCGCGGTCTCTCCTCTTGACCAATTAACGAGTGTCTCGATCACACCTCTTGGTGAGTTGGATCGGAATGATTGTTGTATTCGTTTAGAAGATCAGGCATTCGGTCCGCCAGCCAGCGCGCGAAAGCGCGTTCCTGCTTCGGGATTGAGACCGTAGTTCCAGCCGAATTACTCTTCATGCGGCCAAAAACTCGGTCACCCACGGCGAAGTCAACAATCTCTTGAGTTGGTTCCGCAGTCACTTTGTCGGCTGCAGCACTTGCAGCTCGTATCGCTTGAGCAATACGGCTGGAGCTGTCAGCGCCTCGAAACTCGACCGTGTTGATTATCTTGCGAACACGTGCTGCGCTGCTCGGATCTTTCAGCAACTCGGCAAATGCGGTCCATTTCGGTCGACCAACTCCTTTTGCTCTACCGATCGCAAGAATGATGTCTTCGGGAACCGCCTCCGTCACTCGAAACAGATGCGATATTGCCGCTTCTGAAGTTCCCAAGATTGGGCACATGGCGCGATGGGAAAGGCCAGCACTTTTGAGCTGTACTGCCCACATTGCCTGCTCGATCCAGGTCAGGTTTTCCCGAACACCATTCTCAAGCGATTGCTCTTCAATCAATTGCCGATCGGAAAGCTCTCGAACATACGCTCGAATCTTTATGGTCTCCGGTCGATCCGCTTCTGTCATTATGGCCTTGATCGCCGCCCATCGACGGTACCCGTAGGCAAGCTGATAGTGATCCGGTTTCGCCGGATGCGGCCGAACGAGAACCGGAATTTTTTGGCCTTCGCTTGCGATAGAAACCTTAAGCGCCTCGAGCTCTTTGGCCGCATCTTCGTCGTTGCCAAAGCGATCTCTATAGGGGGAGCGGTCGATACGGTCAGGATCGAGTGAAATGACACTATCTTCGGTGAGCTGTGTCAGTGCTCGACCCACATTGGAAATGACAGGTGAAGAGTGCCGCCGCGCCAGCGAGTGCTTGTCAGACGCGTCCGACACCACAGTAGATTCTGTCCGGTTTTCGGCGGCCGCCATTCGCTGAAGGATGCTTTTCTTCATGTGCTACGCCCCCAAACTTTGTGAACGAGGTCGAGGATTTCGGAGTTAACTCGATCAGCGCTCTCAATTGCACGCTTCAACGCTTCACGACCGACCTCGCCCGACTCAAGCTCGTATAGGGTCTTCTTCGCTACCGCTGCACCGGCGATTGCCGTCGATTCGAGCGCCTCCGCAACGAGTACATCATCACCAAACAACCGGCGCATGACTCCAGACATGTACTTCTGGGGCCCGTCATTCGGGTTCACGCGAGTGAGCAGGAAACGGAAAAAGTCATGCTCAAATTTAGCTCCAAACTGCCCCAGAACTTCCGATAGATCGGAGATCATGATCAGGAACTGATTGCACGATGCAACGTCGAGCATCGCCGGATGAACGGTAATGATTAAGGACGTGGCTGCGTAAAGAGCGGCGAGCGTCGAGTATCCAAGGGACGGTGGGGTGTCGATGATCACGATATCGTATCGATCATCGACACGGGCCAGGGCGCTGCTTAACCGCTCGAAAAACAAACCCAAGTCATCTCTGGTTTTCGAGGTCAGATAGGATGGGGTATCAAACTCAAAATCCATTAGCTCCAGATTTCCAGGAACTAGATCGACACCCGGGAAATAGGTTGGCCGGATCACTTCAGCGAGCGGCCGCCTCTCATTGTCATATCGAATGGCTGCATAGGCTGTCTGGTTCTCGCCGAGATCGAACTCGGGCTGAATACCAAATAGCGCAGTCATCGATGCTTGCGGATCAAGATCCAGACACAGGACCCGATAACCCTGAAGCCCTAGAAAATGTGCGAGATGGATAGAAGTGGTTGTCTTGGAACTACCACCTTTAAAATTGGCCGTAGCAATTACCTGAAGCTTTTCCCCTTTGCGACGATGCGGGAGCAGCTCGCCAGCTTCGTCCGGACGAAGTTCGGCCAAGAATGCCCTCAGTTCCTTGACCTGTTCTATCGTGTAGGTTCGCCTATTGTTTTCTGCACGCTCGGGCAAAGGCCCCTTCCCTTCCAGCGTCAACTGGCGAAGAGTACTTTCCGGAACCTTGAGTAACCGCACCAGGTCCAGGGTTGAGAATGTCCGGCCAAATGTTTTCTGCGCAGAGGGTGGATAGACAGCCTCACGCATATCGTTCAGCTCCGCAGAGAGTTTCGAGGTGTAGACCCCGATCTTCGACGCAGTGTCTCTGACGCTCTGAGAAGCTGGCTGCAACATTCAATCCTCTTGACGGTTCTGACCACTTTACGAGATCATTTCCGTCAGAGATGCCAGACTGACTCCGATTCTTCAAGGCGTTTTTCGTTAACAAGAAGTTAACGCATCGAGGTGCCCGACTTTACAGTTGTAAAGTTTTTGGTCGATACGCATCAAGGATGCCCGAGTTTACAATTGTAAAGTTTTGGGTCGATGCGCATGAGGCCCGACAGTTATGCCAGGGGCCCTACCCTGTAGAAGAGCTGAACTGTCGCAGATAGTCAGCGACTGCCTGAGCCTTTGCGGCGGCAGTGATTACTGCACGTGAATCCTGCTTGAGCACCTTGAGCCAGTTTTCAACGTAAGTCGCGGTGTTGTCTCGCGGATCATGCTCGATACCAAGATCGGCGCAGACGAACGCGGCTGAGATCTCGGCAACAAGCTCCTCCATGGCGTAGGCCTCACTGCCGAACCGCCCACTCAGGTCACGGCCCAAACGTGCCTTTGCACCACTCCAATGAGAAATTTCATGAAGAACAGTGCTGTAAAGGTGAATCTCGCTGAGGAACCGCCCCCGATCCGGAATCAGAATGTCATCGAGACCAGGGCGATAACAAGCCTGCTTGCCGCCGTAGGTGATCTTCGCGCCAGTGCGATCTATGAAGGATTCGACGTTTTCGAGGACTGGAACGGCATCCATTGGCACATCATCGGCCGGGCTCTTGAAGCGGTCAGGCAGGTTATCGATCTGCTCGACGTTGAAGACAGCGTAGCCCTTGAGATAGGGGACTGCGCGATCGTCCGCCTCCTGATCCTTCGGCGTGAAGGTGCCGTACTTGACGACGAGGGTTCCTTGTTCGCCCTTGCGGACCTGAGCGCCAAGCTCCTGAGCCTGCCGGTAAGTCATCCATGTGTTTTCGTCGTAGCCGGCGAGTTGCCCGGAGAGCCAAAGCATGACCACGTTGATGCCGCGATAGGCTTCGCCGGAGGCACGCAGCGGCGTAGCCGACCTGCGAACATTTCCGCGCCATGGCCGGATCCAAGGCTTGGTGCCGGCCTCGAGCTGCTGGATGATGGTGTCGGTGATCCGCTGGTAGGTGTCCTTTACGCTCTGCATTGCCGTCTCCTGTTCTTTGGTTGACGGCAAAGATCCGAAGATAGCGAAACGAGCCCATGCACCCGTAGGGCCGCAACGGAGTGTAGGACCGCGCAAGCGGTTGAATGGGTGAGGGGCTATCGTAGTTTGTCCGTCAAACCATCCAACGGACAGGAGAGGGCGCTGAGCGTAGGCACCCCGGCCGACGATACGGGCCCTCACTGCAGCGACAGGGCCGCAGATCAGCGCTCTCGGTCGTCTTGGTCGCGGTTTCGCTGGCGATCGGCAAGCTGCTGCGCTTCGATAGCCTTAAGCTCGGCATTGATGTGCTGCGACTGAGGCTCTTGGGCCTTTTGCTGACCTGGCTGCGAATGGGCATCTTGGACCTGTTCCGGCCGACCCAGAGTCTTGAAATCAGATCGAGCGGTGAACTTAACTTCCTCGTCGTCAGGAGGCATCCGCTCGGGGAGATCAGCACGGTCTACGACCACAATCCCCTTTTCGGTCACGAGGCTCGCTACTCGATTGTCATGGCCGAGAACCTGCCCTTCGATCACTTCGCCCGGGCGGGCCGTGCGGATATTGAGCTCGAACGGTTTCTCGCCAGCCTGCTCAAGATCGGACATGGCACTGCGGATCGCCTCGCGGCGGTTAGGATCCATTGCATCCTGGATGAGGTGCTTCATCGCAGGACTGGACGGATCATTCGTGGTCTCAATGGATGCCTCGACCATGCGAGGTTTGGTGATGACGGTCAGATCGATGTCATGCCCATAGGTGCGGCCCAATGAGACCACCAGAGCTTCGTTTGCTCTTCCATTGCCTTCGCGAAAGGCATGAACATAGTTCAACTCAGATAGGACGTGAGCGGCCTTCTCGGCGAACTGCTCAGGTGTGGCGGCTCGCAAGCCCTGAACGTCTCTAGCAGGCCTCAGCGCCTCGTTGAGACCCATTTCGATGCGCGAGCCGGGGAGGAAAGTCGTATCGCCCTTCGAAAGCCCGCCTACCGGCTCTACCCGATGCCCATCGACGACAGGACTTTCATTGCGCGTGTGTCCTGCCCATTCATAGATATCTTGAAAGATGTAGCCGTGCAGAGCCTTCAGATGCGCTGCGTCGTGATTACCGGTAGGGCCTTTTCCCTCGGCCAGCTCCGTGATCCTTGAGTCCGTAATCGCGTACTCGGCTTCGCGCAATTCTGAATAGCTCCTGATATTGAGCTTGTTCTTCAGAACATCCTTGTAATCCTCATCCTCTGACGTGTTGGGATAGGTGTAGGAGCCTTTGGCTTCATCATCGCGGGCCAAGCGAAACCTCATGCAAAAAGGCCGCCTGAGTTCACAGGCGGCCGCTATAAATGTCTAGGTGATGATCAAGGCCGCTTGAATCGGGCCAGCATCTCTTGGCGCATTTCCTCGGAAGTGATGTCCCCAGCGACGTAGCGGGCCTTCGCTTCTTCCAATACCGGGTCACCGGTGTAACCCTGCCGCATATTCGCAGCGCGTGCCTGATCTGAAGCCTTCTTCCGTGCTGCAACAGCTTCCGGAGAGCGATCGGGGCGAGGGGCATGAACGTTCATTGGCAGAGCCTCCAGTTACTGTTCAACTTAGCACAAAAAGAGCCGAATATCCAGCGAATGCGGGGTAATCGGCTCTTTTATCGTGGGAGCCCGATCAGAGATCGGGCCTCCCAGAGCGATCAATCGCGGGGTTCCCATTCGATAATAGCCTGCAGCGCCAGGTCATCTTGGCCGGGGTAGCGGCCCAAGTTGGCGTTGAAGCCGAGGCGCTTGATGGAGAGGGTGTAGTACGGCTTCCCTTCTCCGCTGGTCTTCTTCCAGATGCCGCCAACTTCGATGTCGTGGCCGCGAGGTGACTTGGCATAGACGCGATGCGTCGGAGCCTTTTCGTTGGTGGAGTCGAAAGGTGTAACCTTGATGTCCAGGTCCCGGTCGATGGTGGAGATGAGGCCGGTTCCTTTGGCATTGTCGATGTCGTTTTTGTCGAACTGGATGAAGTTGGTCATGCTCATGTTAATCACTCCTCTATGGTGGTTGCGATGATCGTTCATAAGGCACGGCGAAAAGCGGTGCGCACTGTAGGCCGGAGCGCAGCGAAGGAGGCTGGACGGGGACAAATTTTGTTTCGCGAGGAAGCCGAAGGCGGGGAAAACTTGGAGACGAACGGCTTTGCGCCAACCGCGTCGCCGTGCGAACGGGCATCAAGAGCAACCACTTTGGAGGTGTGGGGCCTGAGCGCTTGCAGCAATACGTCACCTCGACAAATGGGACATCGGCACAGGTCAAGGGCGGGATTGTGCTGAATGCAGCCGAACCAGCAGCCTGAAACAAGAGGCTGGGGTAACCAAGAGTTCCACCAAAACATGAGATCTCGCCATCTGTTGCCCATATGAGCGCCGCCAGTCGTTCAGTTGCCGGAATGGCTGCGGCGATAGGAGGAGGGTGATTCAACCTGAGCGCCCCACAAGCCCTGGCCTCGCTGTCGGGCACTTGCCTCGGCGCGGCGATACTGGTCCAGATCGATCGGGTGGGATCTTGGCAGATACCGCAACAGGAGGCTGGCTTGGCCCGCCTTCACCATTTCAAGGCCAATATCCGAGTTGTCGATGAAGCACTGGCCGACAAGGCGTTTGTACTGGTCTCGATCGACTTCAATGCAGCGGACATGCTTGCCATCGATCATGCGGGCGAGGAAGCGACGTGCCTCAATCCCGCAATTCCATATCACACCGTTTTTGGTGCCGGTCTGATCCCGCTCACAGGCGTCAATGGCCGCGATACGGATCCTCTGTTGGCGAACGCTGAAGGTGTCACCGTCGATCACTCGCGCTCGGCCTGAATAGTCGGCCGCTGCAGAAGACGCGGTGAACAGAAGCACGGCCAGCGCGGCTCCAACCAAGCGAGTTTCTATCACGAGTGTGCCTCCATTGAGTTGCGGGCTGCCAGCCCAAATACGGAGCGGTTCAGATGAAGGTCTCCGCTCGCGGCGCGGTCGGTCATGGCCCGCAAATACCCGCCCGGCGAGCTGATCTCGGCCCGCGTGTATTTCTCAAACGTCAGAGCGATCGCAACAGCTGCCGCCTGCTGCCCCATTCGCTCCACGGCCCGCTGGCGCGCATCCTCGGACACTCCAGCGATGCGGCAAAGTTTGGGAGCGATCCGGTCCAGGTCCGCCCAACTACGCGGGGGCTGGTAGCCATATTCGGCAAGGCTTGGCGTAGCCCGCCACACATCCTTCAGCGCCACAAGTGAAGGCCGCACTTGCAGTTGCCTATTGCTTTGGCGCGAACGGCTCCCCAGGCTTTCTTCAAAAGCCCTCTTGCTGGCGGAGCCAGCCCCTAGCGAACTGAATTGTTCGGCGGTAGCCGAACGCCGTTCATCATTACGAGCTTCAAAAGGTTTCGGGCTTGTAATCTGTATGTGCATGTCGTTTTCGACATCCGTGCATGTTATATTTGCATCTATGTCGGAAGCTTGCGGGGTCCGATTCACGTTGCGCAGTCGGTCGGCAAGCCACTCCAAAAGCATTGTGGCCTTCCGAAGGGCGTGAGCCGGCGCGTGCCTGACTGATCCGATGAAGGCCGCGATCTTCTCAACACGGGACCCGATCCGCCCGAGAATGACTTCGCTTCGTCCGGTTGAGGACACGAGAGCATACCTCGCGGCACGCAGAGCGTCCCGGAAGCGACGCGCTGCGTTGTCGCGAACTCGAATCTCTTCCCGCTTCTGGCGCACCAGCTGATCAAGTTCATGGTACCGAGCGATCAGGACGCGCAGATCAATGCCGCAGGCGTCGGCAATATCTCCTTCGCCGTCCCGGATCGGGTAGCGCTTGAAATTCGCGCTGTCCTGCATGGTGACGAGGCCGAGGTCGTACAAGCGCGAGAGAATACGGCTTATGCGTCCCGGTGACTTGTTGATGTCATAGCCAAGCTGCCTGTTCGACTTGTAGACGATCGGGCGCCCTCCTTTATCGAAGGCGTCAGCCTTGGCGGTCGTTATGATGGCTTCCAGCAACGCGTATTCTGCAGTCGTGATCATCCCGATTGTCATCAGGTTCTTGGCAAGCACCGCCAGCTGCCCACGCGTCACCGTTCCGACTTCCGTTGACTGCGCCAGTCGCCGGAAGTCGGCTCGCTCCTTCGTCATTCTGCGACCTGTCGGCCGCTTTTGTTGTGTGGGTTCCCCCATCGTCCGTCTCCTGTCAGAGGCCAGACAAAGCTCCGCCGTTCACCGAAAAGGTGTTTTGATTATTGACATAGGAGGGGAGGTCTGCGAGAACGATCTTGCTTATATTTTCGAACTGCAGACCGCTTCCGGATCTTTCGGGAGCGGTTTTTCTTTTCTGGGCCGGGTGCGATCTCCAAAAAACTGTTAAAATGCGCGAGTCGGAATCGGTTTAGGTTCCGCCCGATTGCGATTAGTAACCTGAGATACCGAATTGATGCAAGTTGTCACATTTCCGCGTTGCTTTGCCGATTCAGCTGACATCTGAAATAGCGCTTAAATTTCAATTTTTTAGCGCACTTATCCGCGCCTTCCCTCTCTTCGCGCCTAAAACTGGAACGTTTTCAGAGTATGAATTATCCCCCTTTATTGTTGGGGAAATTCAACAGGGTGGGGAGGAGAGTTTGAGAGGAGGGGGCGAGGGCCTCCTCTCAACAAGCGGCCTGATCTGCCACCCCCGGATACGTTTCTGCCTCCCAGGCACCTGCGAAAGCGCCCGCATTGGCTCGATGCCAAGGCGAGCGCTAAAGTGCGATCTTGAAGCAGGCTCAGCCGCGCTGAGCAGCATCCTCAAGATAGGTGGGCGGTAGATCGAAGGCCTTTAGCGCTGCATCGAGTGCTTTTTGCACATCATCCCAATCAACATGCTCCGGCTCGCTCAGGTAGGCGTTGATTAGCTGACAGCAGCTTTCGGCGGCAAGGGTCGGATCAGGTTCGGAATCGAGCATGGCTTATCCTCTGGAATAGGGGAGCCGGTCACGCTGGAGGACGTGACCGGGGACAAGCAGCGGCGGGATTATTCCGCTGCCATCGGGAACGAGTGTTCGTTCTTTTCCTCAGAGGTTTCAGCCTCACCCTCTGCGTTGGGGTCTGACCCGATCCGAACGTGAGGCGGAAGCCAACCGCTGTCCTTGATGGACTTGGCGGCATACTCCGCAGCCTCGCCCTTCTTCATGTTGCAGACACCGGCGGCGAAATCCGCGCCACGCACCTCGGCAACAACGGCTTGAATGGTCGGTCTGTTGACATGGCTGAAATAGCTTTCCGCCGTAGTCTCAAACCAGTCACGCATGTCCACGTTCAATGCGCGGCCCATCTGGTCGGCATGTGCCAGCGCTTGGCTGCGACTGCTGAACTTCTTCTCGACCGCATTGACGGAATGGGCGGCGGCATAGGCCAGAAGCTGCAACAATTCGCTTTGCGATTGATCCATCAGCCATTCCCAAAGGTCAGCAGGATCGCCGGGAAGCCGGTGCCCATAGTTTTCCTCAAGGCTTCCCCACGCCTCAAGGGCCTTGTTTTCGGCGGGACGCTTCATCGAACCGTCCAGCACTTCACGAGTGACAGAGATTTCAAGCGCGCTCTGGTGGCCGGGAATGCCCCATGCCGTGCGATACTGCACTTTGAGCAACATCGCGTGGACGACCGCCACAAGCGCAACATCGGGATTGTTCGCCAGCTCGACACGAAGCGCCACCGTCTTCTGAGCGGTCAGGTCTTCAATCAAAGCCGCTGAATGGGTCAGCCCCGTAGATTTCGAAGCGCCGTCAGCTTCCTCGTTCGCCCCGCCTTGCTTCCCTTCCGTGGCCTCGGCCTTCTTCTTGTCCTCGTCGCGGACAAGACCTCTCAGCACCGACAACTTGCCCCAATGGTCGATTGTGACGATTGCCCCTGCCATTGCGAGGTCTTCGCTGCGATAGGCTTCTTCGCGCTTCTGCAGGACGGCGATTTCCTGCTCGACGGCGGACAAGGCGGCCTCTGCACCTTCATCCTCCTGATCCGCATCGATCTGCTCCGCCAGTTCGTCATAACGCTCGGTCAGTGCGTCAATCTTGGCTTGATCATCGTCGTTGAGGTCTATGCGCTGCGGGTAAACCCGGGCCATCTGGTAGATGTTATCCGGCTGCTGAGGGCACCACTCCACCCATTTCCAGCCTTCGGCCTTCACGGTTTCTGCCTCGGCCTCCAACTTCTCGGCAACCAGCTTTTCCAGCAAGCCGCTATCGCACGCAAACCCGCCTCCCTGCTCGGCGAACAGATCGCGGCGCACAAGACCGCCGGCCGCCTCATAGGCTTCTAGACCTCCGATCAGCGCCAACCGTTTGTCGCTTGCGGGGACTTCATCTGCTGCTAGACGGCGCCTGATCGTGTGGGCGCTACGATCCCATGAGGGGAGGGCATTCCAAACCTCTTCCTGTCGAGCGTGATCGTCGGTGATGGTGAAGGCGGCAAGCTGCTCAAAGGTCATGTCCTCGGCGCGGAACGCGGCGAACAGGACCGGGGAAACCTTCGCCAGCGCGAGGCGGCGGTTGACGATGATTTCGGTTGTCCCAAAACGGGCGGCGATGTCCTTGATGGACTTGCCCTCATCGAACAACGCTTTGAAGGCCTCGAACTGGTCGGCAGGGTGCATGGCCTCCCGCATGACGTTCTCGGTCAGGCTCAATTCCGTTGCCTCACCCGCCTCCCGGACAATGACATTCACAGCGTAGTCAGCCGTGATCTCGCCCCGTTCGGCCAGAAGATTGAGAGCAGCTAGGCGGCGACCGCCAGCCGTCACAAGGTATCTCCCCTTGGATGCCTTGCGCACCACAAGGTTTTGAATGACGCCATTGGCGAGGATCGACGCCGACAGGCTCTCGATGCTCTCCTTGGTGTAAGTCTTGCGGACGTTCTTCGGGTCTGCGTCCAGCTTGTTCAGTGCTATCGAGATGATGTCGCTCATGGTTCCTTGCTCCAGTTTTTCCCGTTTCCCTTGGGAGCAAGCCCCGCTAGTGGGCGAAGCCTCTGCCTTCGTTCTCGAAGGATGTGCCCCCACATCCGGCGGAACGAAGGGAGAGGGCATGAGCCCGCTCCCGTTAGGACGCCGATCGGGTCATGGGGCGGGAGGAAGGAAAAAAGGAAGGTTTGCCGGCCTGACGGCGAAAGCCGTTTTTCCTGACGAGCGACAGCGCTTGCGCGCTTGCCCATTGGCGCGATCGGCGACCTATCGTAAGAGCGGTACAGGGCAGGGTAGATGGGCGGCCGATCCCGGCCGTTCCTTACGGATGCGAACCGGCGACGTCGGTTCTCCGTCTTCTGATCCAGGTTATAACACGATGGATCTGCCCGCTGCGCTCCGAGTGATGGGCGCTCCGCTCCTCGGGCAGCTCTCCATTTCAACTAGATTCAACGTGTCGATAGCGACGGCTGGCCGCTCGGCTCGGATCGATCGGCGCCAGTCCGAGATCCGAGGCACACAATGAAGAACATCGGAGCTTTCAGCATAGCGCCGCCCCTCCTTCAGGGGCGGGAAAGCGGGAATTTTCGACACGGTTTTGACGGAAATACGGAAGCCGCAGGAGGCTTAGCATAGCGCCGCGAAGCGGAAGCCGGGACCGACTTCCCCCGCCAAAACCGTTCCTTGCCTCTACAGCCTGGGCGTTGCATCCATGATGTAGTGGGCAATCTGAAACAGCTGCTCAACAGTCGCAGCCAGGTCAGCAGAGGCTTGCTGAATCTCTGGCGGTTGGGACGGATCGCCGGCGAGAGCGCCAGCCTTGGCGATTATATCCTCGCAAGGATCTGCGATCCTGTGAATGAGCTTCAACAGCTCCTGGGCGGTTGCCTGAGCCACCAGTGCCTGTCCTACGTCGTTTCCGTGCATCTAAACCCTATGGAGCAAGCTGACTGAGGTCCAGAGGCTTCCTAAGCGGGTTCGGGATCACGACGGAGAGGCTGCACCCTGCATGGCAGGATGCAGCCGTACCTCACTGAGGCTTGTTGTCGTTTCCGGCCTTACCATTGAGCTCGAATTGATAGCTGAATTCTACCTTGGCAATGAGCGGAAGCATCACGGCGATGGAGAACCGAAGTTGACCCTTGTGGGACAACTTCGCGATTTGCCTGTTGATGAACTGGCGAAGGCGACGCCCGGTTTTCTGGCAGAAGGTTACGAGCGTTTTCATCAGAGGTTCCTCCTTAGTGGTTGTGCGTAATCGCGAAGCTCGAATACGGCTGGAACCGCCGAGTGCATCGCACAGCGATCGCAACGGAGCGAAGCGGAGAGGAGAACCCTTTAGGGTTGCACGCCAAGGCGGGGCCTGACGTATCGTGCGCAGCATTAGTTTACGTACGGCCACTAAGGAGCGGCCTGAAAACGCGGCCTTCGTAGCCCCGGCCGGCGCCTTTGCCTTCAACCGGCAAATCGTTATCCGGCCGCCAGGTCGGATCTCCATCGCCGTGATGCTGCAGCGGTGGTTGAGCTCGCGTCGACGCTACGACCACAGGCCTCAGTGAGCCGTCCCGCTTGCGGGGCGCGCCCGTCGTGAGGGGGAAGGGGAGTTTGAGGGGAGGGGCCGAAGGGGGTTCCCTCATTGCGGTTGGGTGCCGCTCGATGCGGCGCTCAAGCGCTCCTAAGCCTGGGCGGCCTCGCGCTTGCGCAACAGAAACCGCATCAGGCTCCATCCGGCTCTCAAGATGTAGGGTGGCCGCCCAAGAGAGTAGTGCCCGCAATTCAGCCGCAGCACGCTCAATCTGACACCGACACTTTCCAGCCGTTGTAGCAAGCGCTTTGACAGGTCCGGCAAAACAACCGTGTCCCTCGATGCCAGTATGACATGAAGCTCGAGGCCTGGCCGCGCCAGCCTGTCTGCATGGTTTTCGAGATTAAGTGGTGCCCAAGCTCTTTGCAGCTGGGCAAGCGTAAGATGCGGCTCCAGGCTCTTCCGGATCGATCGGGTTGCGCGCCCGGTCCATACCATTTCAGCAAGGCTTCCTGCCGTGAGGAAGAGAGACGCCCGCACAACAGCGGGCTCATGCGCCGCTACCAGTCCGGCAACCCACGATCCAAGGCTCATGCCGAGAACGGAAACATCCTGATAGCCCTCACACTTCAGCCAGCGGATAAGCTTCCGCCCATCCCATACCGCCTGCCTGAGAGCCTGGACTGTTCGGCCGAGATTGGCGCTGATCATGTAGTCGGCGTAGAGCGAGCCGGGCCGGCTCCGCTCGAAGTGATAGGGCATCGCTATCTCGATGACCGTAATCCCTCTGCTCGAAAGAAAACCAGCGATTTGGCGGTTCCGTCTTGTGGCGTTCCAGTGATGGAAGATCACCAATGCCCGATCGCGTTTTCCGCTCGCGGTGATCTTGGCCCACACGATGTTGTTTTCAGCAACATCGGTTGCAACGTCTGAAGGGAATGTCAGCCAGCCATCCCGCAGCTCGAAGCTATGATCGCTCGCATCAGGCGGCTCAAAAAAGCTCGGATCAACGGCGGACTTTTCCGCGAGAACGCAAAACCCCTCTAGCGTTTCAGCCGCCTCCACGCCGGGAAATACACGGTCGGCGTCCAGAATGAGGTCCGTGGTCTTCTTGGCCTCTTCGCCGCGTTGGGCTCGGCCCTCGTCCCAACGATCCAGCCAATTATGAAACATGGCTGTCGCCTCTTATCTCACGGGCACGCCAAGCAGACTCAAACGCCGGATCGAATAGACCATAGGTCGAAATGAGCGCGGTAACGATCAGCAAAACAGAGAAACCATCGAACGCGTCGATCAACATGTATGAGACGAAAAGCAAACCGATCACCGCAGACATCTTCCACAGGGGGGAACGAAGCCGCCGATCATCCCCCAAGCGGATTACTCCATACACAAAGACGCTGCAGGTCGAAAGCACGACGAGCAAGCTGCTGTAGTGTGTGGGCATGATGTAATCGAAGGTCCTATCACCATCGTCGTAATCTGCCAGCGCAGCCCAGACATCGCGGACCAGCCATGTCACGAAATCCGGGCCCTGTGATGCAAGATAGGCACTTTGTACCTTCATGCAGATGGCGGCAAGGACGACGAGCACGGAACATCTGAAGACCCCGCGCATGATCCGAAGACCTATTTCACTAGTGTCCGGCCAGGCTCTCTGCTCGCCAAGGAGTTCAGTTCCGCGTTTAAGCTTCCATAGATCATGAATGATCGTATGCAGCAGGATCAGGCCAGCGAACAGCAGGTAGAAGCTTGTGGACATGTAGAGATAGGCAAGGGCGGTAAATACGATTGCCGCCGGCGTCGATAGGATATCCGGCCTGATGATACCGATCGTCCCCCAGCTTGGGGCAAAATCCTGCGCTTGCTCAAGCAGAGGGATAAGCTGCACGCCGATCCATTGCACCACGCCCGCGAATAATATGCAGATCAGGAAAACTGCCCAATAGGTCTGTGAGTTGGCCTGCAAATGAAGCGTCCAGGCGTCGCCGCTTCTTACACGATCAGCCTCCGCCAGTAGCCTGAGCCGGCCATCATGCTTCCAGAAACCCAGAAGCTCGATGACGACGGCGAAAAACAGTGGCAACAGCACCATGAACAGGAAGGTCCAGTTCGGTGCCCAAAGGAAGCCAACCTGCTGCTCGATACCATCCGCGCGCACATAGGTGATGCTGTGGATCCCCAAAATGTAAGAGAGGAATCCGAGGGCGGACGAACCGGCGAAGATCCAGGCCGGCAAGTTCAGATGTGATCCGTGCGAGAAAATCGCCTCGGTCTTGATTGCCAAACCCCTTGGCCGCTTCGCTGGCATGGTTCGAAGGTCCACCGAGACGACGGGCGTTAGCGGAACCTGGGTTTTTTCTGGCGCTGACGTGTCCGGCACACGCAGGACAGTCGCAGTCGAGCTACCGGTCTTCTTTTGATCCCGCCGCCTGGCGGTCAGGCGCGCTTGGGCCGAGCTGAGCTCATTCAGCCAATCATTCGTCGCCTCGCGATCGTCGCAACCGAAGATGCGTGCCAGCCAGCGAATGTTGGCCGGGCTGATGCCTTTATCATTCTCCTGAAACCAAAGCTGGACGGTGCGAAGATCCACGCCGACACGGTTGGCGTCGATCTTTGAGATCGCATCCGCCAGCAGCTCCGGCGTCCACGGGCCTTGGGGAAAACCGTCTTCACCTAACAGGCGTCCGGCACCCGCAGCAGCCATTTTCTTGAACAGTTCCTTGAAATCGCTTCCATCCGCCGGCGGTGGAACAAAAATCTTACCGTTTTTTTCCAATGACTTACAGCCCAAGATTTCGTCTTGTTTCGTATCCTATCGTGCGTTGTGGACGATTTGATGGTCTGAGACGATCCCCAATGCAACTAGATCGTTGAGGCATCCGCCATGCTACTGTCGTCATCCAGTTCGCGTTCGTCCCGTGAAGCGATTGCCGCTCGATGCACCAAAACGGCTCCGGCATTGTCCACGTCTAGGAAAGTGGGCACGGAGATCGCAGCCAGTGCGACAGGAGAAGAACCCTCGCTTCGTGAGCTGATCGATCAGCATTCAGCGGCAGTTCAAGGGGGGAAAAAGGCGAAGGCGAGCCGCCAGGCAATCATCAATTATGAGCCAAAAGGCGACGGAGAAGCATATCTGAAGCTTACCTATCTGGCCGGCTATCTGATCGCGACCAGGAGCGCTTTGTCTATCCAAGAGCTGAAGTCGATTTCTGAGAACTCTGGCGCTCGCAGACGCCCCTGATGTTCCGATCCCGGCCCCTCTTTTGCGGCAGCAATCGGGCGGGAGGGGAGCCGAGGGGAGGGGCATGAGCTCCCTTCGGGCGAACCGCAGCTCGCTCGATGCGGCCAGGTTCGCAACGGCCAAAACGGTGAGGGGGCCGGCTCTTCCGAACCAACCCCGCAACAAACCGTCAGACCATTGTCAGCGCAATAGGCCCCATCGCTCGCCAAGGCTAGGCGGCGTTGGCGTGCCCGCCTCCTTCGTCATGGCGATGATAGCATTCTGTGAGAGCCCCTCGATCTCATAGCCAAAACCCTTGCGATGGATGGCTGCCTCTCCGACCTCACTCGCCTCCTTCTGGTTCGAGAAATAGGCTTTCACCAGCTGGCGGCGCTGCGCGTCGGCGGCACTCATGAAAGCGTTTGAGCCGTCTTCTTGGGTGTATAGATCCAGTCGGCGGCACTGCCGCCGAACATGGCGTCGCCTCGGCCGGAAAACTCCATGGCTGTAAAAATCTGCTCACTCATGTGGGGATCCTCTTTTCCCGGGCTGATCAAGCGGCGCTGTCGCCGCTGATCGATTTCAAGACACACTTGGCCGCATAGCGCCCAGCCTCGTTCAAGTTGCGCTGCCACGCCCCTTGCGACGGAGACCAGCGGAACCCGTGAGATTTCAGGGTGCGTCGCGTCTGCTCGTCCGGCTTGCCGGGAAAGAGCAACTGAATGCGGGCCATGTCAGTGTTTTCCTTGACCATGACGGCTCCTGCCTCCGTCTCGACGTCCTCCGCGCGGTCGCCGCGCTTCTTCATCGCAGCAAGCGAAGCGAGGCGGGATTGCATACGGCGCAGCTCGGCGCGGGTGTTGGTGGTGGAAAAGCCCCGTCGGTTCTGCCAAGGGGCAAGGGTAACGCCACGCGATGCCCTCTCCTCGTCCATTCCGGTTTCTGCTACCACGCGGGCGAGAATGTCGGCTTCGCTCGCCTGATCCTTCTCCATCCGGCGAATGATGACATTCGCCCGTTTCATCCGGTCAATGGACAGGGCCAGGTCTTCAATCCGCGAGGTAATGCGCTGCATGGCGGTCGGATCACTGGCTCGGATCGGCTCGTCATCGGCCCCATTGGGAAACGCCTTGCGCTTCACTGCCTTTTTCGCAGTCGCGATATGGGCCGAGACGTCAGCACGGCGGGCGTCTGAAACTCGCATCCGCTTTTCATTGCGGGCGACGGGAAAGCGGGCAGGTCCGGTGATAAACCAGTTCATGCAACGGCCTTCCGCTGCCCAATACTTGGCGGTGATCTCGACATGACGACGGGCAAACGCCTCTAGTTCAGCGTCCGGCAGGGGCAGTTTTGCTTGCTCCCACAGTTCCACCATGAAGGCGGCAAAACCGTTCAGGCGCTCTGCCAGCCCCTCCAGTTCGGACAGGGTGCGCCGCTCCGGAAAATGCGTGAGAGCATGGAAGCTATGTTCGATGTCCTTCGCCGCGATGGTCGCGGCATAGGTTCCGGCGAGAATGGACAGGGTGCGGTCCTCGACAACAGCGATGATCATCGGACTACCCCCGCCATGACGGTTGGGTGAGTGCGGGTGATGCGGGTCTGGAACCCGATCAAAGCGCCGCCCAGAATGACCCCATTGGGGGAATGCTCGTCTGCCTTGGCAAAGACCGGATCAAGAACCGGCTTGCAGACGTTCAGGCGGGCCGCTGCTTCTTCAATGCTGATCTGCGGCGGCAGGACATGCGAGCCGTCCAGACTGGCAAGAACAATTTTTCCGGTCAACGGCTGCGGGTAGCCGTCAAAGACGGTGAAGGCGGTCAAGCCGTCCCGCAAACCCTCCTCATCGACGATCAGAACGTGGTTCGTGTCGAATGGCACCACCTCGACAAGCTGGCATCCAATCAGCCCGTAGGTCTGAGAGAACGCGCTAGGTGCTGCGACCTCGGCGGCTTGAATGGTCCCGACTTCCGGGTCCAGCAGGTAAACGGTTGCGGTTGTGGTCATAGTTCTCACCCTTTCTCCAACTCCGCGAAGCGGTCTTCTCGTGCCCCTCGTGGGCAGGAGCCCCGCTCCTGTTCCCGAGTTCGCGCGGAGCAGCGGGGGAGAGGGTGGCAAGGGGATAAAAACGGAGGGGGTTCGCCCGCCCGAGGCAAAGCCGAAGGGGCGGCGCGTCAGCGGCGATCCTGCACGAAAGCGCGGCCTTAAGGCTGCGCGAAGGAAGGACGGGGAGACCGTTTTTTCCCCTTGTGAGGGAGAGGGGGCGGCGCTCCTCTTTCCCTCATCGAGAAGACAGACAGGACGCCTCCGGCGTCACTGCTTCATCGTGACGTAAACCGGACAAATCATCCTGATGCTGATGACTGTGAAGAGCTTTGGGAGAGTGGAGAGGCCGCCCCGATCAGGCGGGACGGCCTCCGCAGGCATGACAGATAAGGGCTAGAGATCTGCCATGACCTGACCTGATCAGCCGGCAATATGGGTCGATCGCGCGAGGCTGTAAATGTTCCGAACCAATTTATGCCCAAGATGCATGTGATGGAAGGCAAAGCCGCAGCGCAACCGATCGTCACCCGAATGGGCGGAGACAGTGCCTGCTGGCTCCGTGCCGAAGGCATAGAGCGGGGTCGCAAAGCGATGCGCCAAAGCAGCGATCCAGGGTAGACTTTCGAGGCACCATCTTTAATTGTCCCAGAGGAATAACGATTATTTTCCAGTGTGGTTGGTGGCAATGGCAGGTTTCGGACTCGAGCAGTGGGTAGACTATCTCGGACTTGAACGCGTTGACGATCCAAACAAAGATCATCCGGTTTATCGCAAACGGCTCGACGGAAAGATCATCGATCTCAGGCAACTGGATCGGCTTGTCGCGCAAAGGCTGCGTGACCTGCGAACCGATCGACAACTTGCGCAAGCCAAAGTCGCTATGCTGCTAGGGGTGAAGGAGGCTACCTACGCCCGCTACGAAAACGCCTCCTCCTTGATGACAGTCGGACGCCTGCTCCACGTTTTCGAAGTCCTGAATATCACCCCGGAAGAGTTCTTCGATCCTCTCGTCAACGAACAGCCCTCTCACTCCAAAGCCGAGTCACGCGAAGCCCTGAGAGACCAGCTGATGGAGGAAACGGTCGACCACCTGAAAAAGCTCGACGATACGACCTTGAAGATGGTGCATGACCTGGTGATCGCCATGGAGCCCCGGACGATCGGAAGGCAGTAAACGAATGGCGCGGCGAAAGCCGCGCCACAATACTAAGCGGGTTGGCTTTGGTTTCCGCCGCGCGCCGGCCGCCTTTGGCGAACAGCTGGCGCTTATGCGGCGTCCTTCTCCGGCCCTTCTGGCGAAGACACCGCTCGGATCGATCGGCGCCAGTCCGAGATCCGAGGAAGACAATGAAGAACATCGGAGCTTTCAGCATAGCGCCGACCCTCCTTAAGGGGCGGGAAAGCGGGAATTCTCGACACGGTTTTGATGGAAATAGGGAAGCCGCAGGAGGCTTAGCATAGCGCCGCGAAGCGGAAGCCGGGACCGACTTCCCCCGCCAAAACCGTTCCGTTAGATTCGACAGTGAGAGGAAAGGTGATCACATGACCAATGCTTTTGACCAGGCGCTGCAAAAGGCAACCGGCGGCTACCCAGTCGATACGCTGATCATAACCAGAAACGAGGATGTCGAACCCGAAGTGTCGATGTTCGTCCTCGATGCCGACAATCAGCTGCTTCAGGTCGCATATGACCCGGAGGGCGGTATCATATTCAAAACCGCTCAACAGGACGACTTGCTTTTCTCACGCCATCTCCTTGAGCGGATCGCGAAGATGCAGGTTTCGGCGGACCGAAGATGGAAAGAGCTTCAGCGTCATTGGGTGGACGACAAGGCGACCTGGGAGGGCTTTGAACATCTTCTCGATACACCAAATATTCAGTGAAGCGAGCGCGTCGGCTCCGGCAGCAGCTTTACCATCTGCTTCACGACCGTTCGCAATTTTCTCCAGTCTCGTAGGTCGCCTTCGTTTACGCGCTCCTGGATAGCCGTTAGGACCCATCCCACGCAGGCGATATCGTCTGCAGCGCGGTACTCGTCCGAGCGATGGAAGCAAGCGACGATGCCAGGCCGCGCGCCTTCCTCGGTCTTCGGAATCTGCGAAACGAGATCCTGCGCTTCTCGATAGGCATTTGCCACACGTTTGAGGTCGTCTGGCCCGGCTTGAGTAATCATGCCGACGGTCCACATCAGCGTATTTGACAGGTGTTCCACTTCGTCGGTCATGGCGATCCTTATTCCTCTCCATTGTGACAACGCATCAAAAAGCTAACACCCCGCAGACACTCGCGTCAGGTGCAAATCTGCAGATTAGGCTCGCGTCATGTTCCATCTTGACTTTCAGCGGTCCATGCGTTCCCTGTTTGTTCATTTCATTCCGTATCACGAAAGGAACAGTTTGAAATGCTTGCCGGCCTGAAAATCGAGGCAGAAGTCTATGTGCCTCTCATGCTCCACGGGTTATGCGCCGGCTTTCCGTCACCCGCAGATGACTACATCGAAGAATCGATTGACCTCACAAAGCTCCTGATTCGGAACCCGCCGGCGACGTTCTTGTGGAAGGTCGACGGCAACTCGATGCGCGACGCGGGAATCTTCCACGGGGATTTGATCGTGGTCGACCGCAGCCTGAGCCCGGTCGACGGCGATATTGTCGTAGCGACCGTACATGGCGAGCGGTCGTTGAAGCGGCTGCGCATGACGGGTGGTCGCCCGCGGCTGATGTTCGAGAATTCGGACATGCCGCTGTTCGACCTTCCGGAGATCGCAGAAGTCGAGATCTGGGGCGTGGCACTCTGCAACGTTCATTGGCTGCGACCGAGGAGAAAGGGATGACCTCCTTCGCGCTGATTGACGGCAACTCATTCTATTGCTCCTGCGAGCGCGTCTTCGACCCGTCGATAGCCAAGCGCCCTGTGATTGTCCTATCCAACAATGACGGTTGTGCAGTTGCCAGGACGGCGGAGGCCAAGGCGCTCGGCATTGGCATGGGAGAACCCTATTTCAAGATCCGTGACCTCTGTCGCGACAACGGCGTGGCGGTCTACTCCAGCAATTACACACTGTATGGCGACATGAGCGCCAGGCTGAACGCGATCTATCGGCAATGGTCTCCGGATGTTGAGGTCTACTCGATTGACGAGAGCTTCCTGAATATGACCGATATCCGGCCAGCCGATCGAGGAACCTTTGGCCGCGATCTGCGCTCCACAGTCCAACAATGGACGGGGATCCCGACTTGTGTCGGAATCGGCCCGACTAAGACGCTGGCGAAGTTCGCAAACCACATTGCCAAGAAGAACCCTGAACTTGGAGGCGTCTGCGATCTGACGGACGCAGCCATTCGGCATAGCTGGCTCGATCGCATCGAAGTTGGAGAGGTGTGGGGTGTTGGTGCCGCATCACAACGCAAGCTGTTCGGCCTCGGCATCGAGACGGCCGGCGATTTGTGTCGCATAGATGCACGCCTTGCACGCAGCCTCTTGAGCGTTGTTGGTGAGAGGACGGTCCTGGAGCTGCAGGGCATTTCGTGCCTGCCGCTTGAAGACGTGCCGCCACAACGGAAGGGCTGCGCCGTAACCCGATCCTTTGGAGCGCCAGTCACGGATCTTGCCGGAATGCTCGAGGCAGTCGCGGCCTATGCGATGAGGGCAGGGGAGAAGCTGCGCCGGCATGGCCTCGAGGCGACACATATGGCGGTCTTCATGCACACGTCGCGCTTCAACAGACAAGACAAACCGCACTCGGCACAGACTACAGTCCACTTCCCCGACGCTTCCAACGACACTTTCGACCTCATCCGGGCCGCTCAGAGCGGGGCGCGCAAGATATTTAGGGACGGCCATCGCTACGCGAAGGCCGGTATCATCATGAATGATCTGGTGCGGGCGGCGTCACAGCCACGGCCCCTGTTCGGCGCACGGGACCGTGACCAATCGGAACGGCTGATGACGGCGCTGGATTTGGTCAATGGGAAATTTGGACGCGGATCGCTGATCCCGGCCTCGGCCGGGATTAAGCGTGACTGGCAAGCAAAGTTTGACCGCCGATCGCCGCGATACACGACCAACATCAAAGAGTTGCCAGTCGCACTGGCAAGATGAGGTCTAGGCTGTAAGTGAGAAGCCGCCCTAGTGGGGCGGCTCGTTGCTGATCAACGCTTCGAAAGCGGCTTCTTCTCCGGCAAGCTTCGCTTCGGCCGTCGCCAGCTCGGCTGCGATCTGCTGGCGCTCTGCCGGGTCGATGGATGCTGCAAGTTCGGCACGCAGCTCGTTGATGTGGTCATAAGTGGTCATCATCAGCTCCTTTGATTGAAAACAAAGGCGGCGGACCGATAAGGGAGGGCTTGGGTCAACGACCGCCGAAGGCGGCCTTCGGGGCGTGGGGGAGCCGATTTCGTTGCGCAGCCGCGAAATTGGGGGCACCGCGCATCGTTGACGCAAGCGCTGCCTTATCGGTGGAATTGGCTGATGTTGAGAGAGAATATACCTCTCCGTATCGCACTTTTTTATGTACCTTCGGAACAGACACTGCAAGCGGGCGTTGTGGCCTGGGAGGGGCTAGGGAATGACTGACAATACAGCGATATTCAGAAAGCTTGCCTGCAGCGACATGGTTCGAAACGCGCTGCAGAATAATGCGTACCATCACCCAGTTGCCAATGATGATCTCTTTGGAACCCTACTAGAGCGCTTATCTGACGCGGAAAGCACGTCGGAGGTGAGGAGTTATTCGCCTGCTCGAAACGCGGGACTTGCGGATGGCGGTGCGACAACCCATATCGAGATTGTCTGACGCGGGCGCAAGCCTCCCCAGCTTCTGCGTCAGTCGTTCCCCCTCTGGAGGTCTAACCTTCACACCCTAAGGGCCGCGACTTTCGCTGGCCCTTTTTTCTTGCGCCAATTCCAGTCGGTCAACCGCACCTCGTCTCGACAACCAGCCCAATGCGGTACCTCTCCTGATCGTCAGGCGGTCCTCACGGAAGTCCCACGCCACCATATCGCTGGCCCCGCTTCAACGCACCGTTTTGTCGCTGGTCAGCCGCATGGCCTCTTCGTCTGTGCGCTCAATCGTCCCGCCAGGCCATCGAGTGACAGCAACGTTCCAAGGAACGTCTGCGCGTGAAGTCGACGCGCGATCCGCGAAGTACCCGGCTACAGCGAACGCCAAGCCGGCGACGATCGACGAAGAAGGAATAGTACGGACTTGTGATCTTGGCTCTCCTTGAACTGAAGCATTTACAGAGAGTTCCGGATTGGCTTTCCGGGTCTCTCCCAGCCCATCCAATCTTGTCGCACTAGTCGAGTGCGGTGACACCATGACACCGCCGGGAATGAACACTCCTGTTGCTCGCGCGGCAGGTCTTAGGTTAGGCTGGTCGCTGATCTTGGATCGTGGTTGAAACCCTTGTCCCAATACAGTGCCTGCCAGCATGACGAGACTTAAATGCCAAGGGACGCGGCCGCTCGTCTGGAGGCGCAAGGGGTGGAACTCAGCGGCATGGAAGAGATCCAATGATCATCGAGCTTGGCCACTATGCCTTGGTGCTGGCACTCGCCACCTGTCTTGTCGTCTCCATTCTGCCCGTAATCGGCGCGCGACGCGGTGACGCAGCAATGATGGCGGTGGCTACCACTGGCACCTACGCAATGTTCCTCCTCGTCGCCTCCTCCTTCGCGGCCCTCACCTACGGCTACGTACTCTCAGACTTCTCGGTGCAGAACGTCTTCGAGAATTCGCACTCCCTCAAACCGATGATCTACAAGGTCTCCGGCGTCTGGGGGAACCATGAGGGTTCGATGTTGCTTTGGGTGCTGATCCTGACGCTGTTCAGCGCCATGGTCGCCTTCTTCGGCACCAATCTGCCGGACCGGCTGAAAGCGAATGTGCTGGCCGTACAGGCCTGGATCACGACGGCCTTCACGCTCTTCATTCTTCTGACGTCGAACCCCTTTATCCGCCTGTCGCCGATCCCGGCAGAGGGTCGGGATCTGAATCCGGTCCTTCAGGACATTGGTCTCGCGATCCATCCGCCGCTGCTCTATCTCGGCTATGTCGGCTTCTCGGTTTGCTTCTCGTTTGCGATCGCAGCATTGATGGACGGACGCATCGATGCCGCCTGGGCTCGCTGGGTTAGGCCTTGGACGCTGGCCGCCTGGGTGTTCCTGACGGCCGGCATCGCTATGGGCTCCTACTGGGCCTATTATGAGCTTGGCTGGGGTGGTTGGTGGTTCTGGGATCCGGTCGAGAACGCCTCCTTCATGCCCTGGCTGGCGGGCACCGCCCTTCTGCATTCGGCGCTCGTCATGGAAAAGCGCGATGCCCTGAAGATCTGGACGGTGCTGCTCGGCATCATCGCCTTTTCGCTGTCCCTGCTCGGCACCTTCCTGGTGCGCTCGGGCGTGCTGACCTCGGTGCACGCCTTTGCGAACGACCCGACGCGCGGCGTCTTCATTCTCGGCATTCTCATCATCTTCATCGGCGGGGCCTTCACCCTCTTTGCGCTGCGCGCGCCGATGCTCAAGGCCGGCGGCCTGTTCCAGCCGATCTCGCGTGAAGGTGCGCTGGTTCTCAACAACCTGATTCTCACCGTCTCCACCGCGTCTGTTCTGATCGGCACGCTTTATCCGCTGCTTTTGGAGACGCTGACGGGCGACAAGATCTCGGTCGGTCCGCCCTTCTTCAACATCACCTTTGGGTTGCTCATAATACCCCTCCTGCTCGCGATGCCCTTCGGGCCATTCCTCGCCTGGAAGCGCGGCGATCTACTTGGTGCGCTGCAGCGGCTTTACGTGGCGGCGGCGGTCTCGCTCATGCTTGGCCTTGGTTTCTGGTACGCCCAGAATGGCGGTCCCGTCATGGCGGTGGCAGGCCTTGCGCTCGCCTTTTTCGTCATGGGCGGCGCGGTATCCGATCTCTGGTATCGGGCAGGCTTTGGCAAGCATCCGCTGTCCACCGCCTGGAGTCGACTGAAAGGCCTGCCGCGGTCGGCATTCGGCACGTCACTTGCGCATTTCGGCATGGGTGTGACCGTGCTCGGCGTCGTGGCCGTCACCACCTTCGAGACGGAAACGGTGGTCGAGATGAAGCCGGGCATGACGGTGGAGGCCGGCGGTTATGTCATCACCTTCGACGGTATTCGCGCCGCGACGGGACCTAACTATAGCGAAGACCAGGGGCATTTCACCATCCGCGAAGATGGTGTCGAGGTGGCCGATGTCTGGTCGTCGAAGCGGCTCTACACGGCCCGCCAGATGCCGACGACGGAAGCCGGCATCGTCACCTTCGGCTTCAGCCAGCTCTACATCTCGCTGGGTGACCCAATGGCCGCCGGGGGCATTGTCGTACGTGTCTGGTGGAAGCCCTGGATCCTCTGTATCTGGTCCGGTGCCATCGTGATGATGGCTGGTGGCATCGTCTCGCTCTCTGATCGCCGTTTGCGAGTCGGAGCGCCTAAGCGAACCAAGGCCTCGATAAGGCCGTCGTTAGGGGTCAGCTGAGTGCACGAACAGACAGCCCCCTCCGCTTCCTGCGCGAATTAGACGAAGGCGCCATCCCGGCCCGGCACAAGGCGGCTTACATTCTTCAGGCAGCCTTGTTCGACCCAAACTTTGGTGCCAGACGAATGTAAGCCAACTGGCTCAGCAGTTCGATCAGTGTCTGCGTGACAATTATTGCCGGAAGGATCGGTACAGCACCCGGGACAGCGAAAGCCAGCGGCAGGACGACCAGAGAGTTGCGCGTGGCGGCACTGAATGCGACGGCACGGCCCGCTGGCGCATCAAGCCGGAACAACTTACTCATACCCCACCCCGCCAAGGGCGCAGCAACCGCGTATGCCACGTATATTGGCACAACACGGAAAGTGGCATCGAGTGCGGGGCCGAGTTGCGGTACGACGGCAGCAACCACGACGAAGAGTACGAACGCTGTCGCAGGAACCGGAAGCAGCCCCAAAACCGCCGACGCACGCTGCCCTGCCACACTTCGGCCGGCCGAGAACTGGATGAGGACGGCGAAGACAAGCGGGACTGCTATCAGCCAGACGAACGCGTGGAAAAATGGTCCGGCTTTGATAAGAGACCCAGCCTCGGGACCGAGGAAAACGCTCAAATAGACGGGCAACAGTAGCATTTGGACGATCAAGAGCGCGGGTGTTGCTGCCAGCAGGAGACGGGCGTCGGCGCGGCCAAGATGCGAGAACGTAACGACATAGTCGATGCATGGGGCGAGAAGGACCAGCAATACGCCAAGCCGTATCATCGGATCAGGTGGAAGAAACGGGACGAGAACTCCCACCAGCATAGGCATGACGACAAAATTCGCCAGCAGCAGGACGCCAAGGAAGCGGAATTGCGCGAGGGCCATCCGAAGTTCGGCAAGCGGAACCTGAAGGAAGGTCACAAACAACATGAACGCTAGCGACGGATTTATGCCGATCTCAAGTGCGGTTGTTCCAGAGATCGAGAGAGCCGCCAGAGCGCCAAGGATAACTGCGCCAAAATAGATCTGGACCTGATGATTTTCGAGGGTGTCACGGAGGGTCAACGGAGCGCTTTCAGTTTTCATTTCAGGCCGACGAAGCTAGCCAGGTCCGAGAACAATGGCCGCCGTTGCTATCCGGTGGTTTAGTCTTCGAACGCCTTTGGTGCCAGCTCATTGCAGACAAGAAAAGCGCTGCGGGGCTGGAGAACTGGACAGGGAGTCGGACAGAAAAGTCCGATTTCCAGCATCACCTGAAAGCTCCCCCTATATGCCGCAAGTCACTGGATTTGAGTATGTCGACCTGCGCCGTAGATCGGCGTAACAGTTTGAAAGGGCTGGGGATAGGTCGGTCCGGGTGCGTGTCAGGCTTTGCGGTATACATGCGCTGTTCTCTGCCTTTCCATGGTGACCAGGCATGAAACTGCTGATGACTTCAATTGGATTGTTCTCCAATTTTCGGGATTCGGACAGCTATCCGATTTATCCGCCACCATGCGAAGACCGACAGGAGGAGCATTGCGGCAAGTAAGACAATACTTGCAAAGCCCCAGCCGGTTTCCACCGCCTCCTCTATCTGTGCGCCGAAAACGAAGCCCGCCAAAACCAGGCAGGCGGTCCAAACTATTGCGGATGCTGCATTCAGAACTGTAAACTTTGCCCATGACATTGATCCGAGACCAACCGGAAGCGCGCCGATGGTCCGCATACCCTTGGGATATCTGTAAAGAAAGATGTAGGCCCAGCCGTACTTTGCAACTAGGATTTTCGCGGCCGCATAGGCCTTTTCGGCAAAAGGCCACCTCGTTAACCACGCATCCCCGTATCGTCTCGCGATAAAGAACCGTGCTTCGTCCCCGAGATAGCCGCCGGCAAAGGTCAACGCTAAAACAAGGGACAAGTCCAAAGCTTGTGTTTGAGCCGCATAGCCCGCGAACAATGGGAGACTACCGCTTTTCAGCATGCAGTACGCAAAAAGCAGGATGTAGATCCATGTCCCGTATTCTCGTACTAGATCAGACAAACCGTCCATATCGCTTCACCAAATCAAATCGCAGGGGACAAACAGAAACTCTTTTTGTGTACGATCTAGACGATCTATCGGATGTTTTCCTTCGCATGGCCTGCCTGGTGAGTGCACGACCATCGGACATCTGGTTCAGTTTGGCATAGCCCGCGCACGAGCTGAGGCTGCCGTTGTTTTCCGACAGCCTCTACATGACAGCGCCAGGGGAATGCGGATAACCGGAGTCAGCTCCGACATGGCACAGGCCTCGCATGCCTGACCTCACGACTTCAAGCCGCTGAACTGTCGGTGGGGAGACTTCACGGTTTTCTCCGCCTAAGCCTCAGAGAAGCGAGGCAGGCTGGTAACGACGATGGGGGTTTTGCCTGGCACTCGACCATACAAGTCGACCACGTCCTGATTGATCATCCGGACACACCCTGAGGATACCGACTTGCCGATCGTCCACCATTCCGGCGACCCATGGATGCGATAAAGCGTGTCCTCGCCATTCTGGAAAATGTAGAGCGCGCGCGCGCCCAATGGATTCTTGAGGCTAGGAGGCATACCGCCATTGGCAATGCTGTAGGGCGCAAGTTCTGGCTGTCGAGCGACCATCTCGTCAGGTGGCGTCCAGCGTGGCCACTGGCGTTTGTACTGGATGACCCCCTTGCCCGACCATTCGAACCCCTGCCGGCCGAGACCGACCCCGTATCGCATCGCCTGTCCGCCCTCATAAGTCAGGTAGAGAAAGTAATTGGCCGTATCCACGACCAATGTGCCTGGCCGCTCCCCGGTCGGATCACTCACCATCTGGCGGTAGTAGCGCTTGTCGATCTTCTGGTAGGGTATAGCAGGCAGCGGGAACTGTTCGTTTGGAATTGGTCCATAAGTGGTCTCCAGGACCGGATGTACGATGGGTACGATTTCAGATCGTGATGTCTCTAGGGTCGTTGTCGAGCAGCCAGTCAACACAGCCGCCGCTGCCCCAGTACTCCCGATAACGAAGCCTCGTCGTGTCAATTTCCCAGACTGCAATGTATTTCCTCTCGAAGGTTGAAGCTTCTGGCTTACGGGCCGGTCATGAGATTGCGGATCTTCTTCATCCGAACCTCGCGGGATTCATGCATGTCGAGCGTTCCTTTGAAGCTACCATTGGCGTCCATCATGTATACGCCAGCCGTATGGTCCATCGTGTAGCTTCCATCTTCGGTCGGAACCTTGCGTGCGTAGGCGGAGAAAGCTTTCACAGCCGTCGCTGTTTGCTCCGGCGTTCCCCGAAGGGCAAGGATTCGACGGTCGAAGGATGTCATGTATTCGTTCAGCAACTGCTGAGTATCTCTCTCTGGGTCAACGCTGATGAAAACAACGTTGAAACCGCTCGCAGCGGGCCCGAGTTCACTCATTAGGTCACTCAACTCGAACAGCGTTGTGGGGCAGATGTCAGGGCAGTGGGTAAAGCCAAAGAACGCCAAGTACGGCTTTCCTTTGAGCACGGCATTGTCGATGACTTGGCCACGGTGGGAAACCAACTCAAATGGCCGACCGACCGCAGGGGTGGAGGTCGTGTCTGACACACCCAGGCGTCTGCTAGTATCCGATTGCGACACATAGCCGATGAGCAATAGCAATGTGATGATCGCAACCACGCACCACGCCACCAGTCGAAACGCTTTGAGAGATTCCATATAATTCCCTGCCGATATTCGCCCCGGATGAACCGTCCGGAGCACTCCTAATCCCTCTAGCAGCTTGAGGTTCAAGGCGAGTTCAGAAGAAAATTGCAATTCTCCTCAGACCTACCGCTGCAGAGCCCCGGAAATTGCTGCAGACCGGAAACCGCCCTTGACCCTCAAGCTACTAGAGGTTTCATACTGACAACGCATCAATGAACGACAGGAATGGCCGAGCAGTGGTAAAATCTAACGACGGGGCATGGCTTGCGATCTTTAGCGCGTGGATGATTGCCATGAGTTCGACGCTCGGCGCATTGTTCATCGGTGAGGTCATGGGACAAATGCCATGCGATCTCTGTTGGCACCAACGAGCCTTCATGTTTCCACTGGCAGTCCTGCTCGCCGTCGCCGCCTTCCGCTCTGATGCCCGTGCCTGGATCTATGCAGTTCCGCTGGCAGCGGTGGGATGGTTGATCGCGGCATTTCACAACCTCCTCTACTTCAATATCATCCCCACGGCCATCAAGCCTTGCGGCCAAGGGCCATCCTGCTCGGGCGCGGGTATGCTCCTCTTCGGAACCCTCCCCATTCCGCTCCTGTCGCTTGGCGCGTTTACCGTCATCATCGCCCTACTTCTAATCGTGCGCCGGAGAACACCAGCATGAACAGACGCACTTTCGTCATCGCTTCGGCTTCAGCTGCGATCGCAGTTTTCGCAGGAGGTGCCGCCCTCTATAGTGGGCTCACACCAGAAGCTGAGCCAGCGCCCTCCCCAATGCCGGGGAACAATACCCTTGTCAGAATGCACTCGCCGGTCATGGGGCCGGTTTCGGCGCCTGTGACAATTGTCGAATTTTTTGATCCGTCATGTGAGGCGTGCCGGGCATTTTATCCGCTCGTAAAGCAGATGATGGCGCAGACCGGAACCGACGTGCGGCTCGTCCTGCGATACACCGTATTCCACGAGGGTTCCGACGATGCCGTGCGCATATTGGAGGCCGCGCGCAAACAGAACCTGTTTGAACCGGTCCTAGAAGCGATACTGGAACAGCAGCCGGTCTGGGCCGATCATGGCAAGCCAGATCTGGAAAAGGCATGGCAGATTGCGGCAATGGCCGGACTTGATGTCGAGCAGGGCAAGAAAGATGCGGTGTCCCCCGCGATCGACAATATTCTTGCCCAGGATATGGCGGACGTTCAGGCCAACAATGTGAAACAGACCCCGACATTTTTCGTCAACGAAAAGCCTCTGACAGAGTTCAGTCCGCAAGGTCTTTTCACACTGGTGAAGGCTGAGATCGATGCCAGCAAGGCAGGATCCTGACCTCGGAGACAGGACCGGAATTCATGAGTGGACATCACCACGATCATGGAGCGGATGCCGGAGACAAGCGTATAGGGGGAGCAATTCTCGTAAACGTGTTCCTTACCTTTGCGCAGATTGCCGGCGGCATCTTCTCCGGCAGTCTTTCCCTGATCGCGGATGCGCTCCACAACTTCAGTGACGCTGCATCACTTGTGATTGCGTATGGCGCACGCCGAATCTCGCGCCGCCCTTCCGACGAAGGGATGACGTTCGGCTATGTTCGTGCCGAAATCGTCGCATCGCTGATCAACTATACGACTTTGATCGTCGTTGGGCTCTATCTCGTGTATGAAGCGGTCATGCGGTTCATCACACCGGAGCCGATAGAAGGGTGGACGGTCGTGATCGTCGCAGGCATCGCGCTCGTCATCGATTTGATCACAGCCATGCTCACCTACACCCTTTCAAAAACCAGCATGAATATCCGCGCCGCTTTCTTGCACAATGTGTCGGACGCCCTTGGATCGGTGGGTGTTATCATTGCCGGCACGCTTGTGCTGATATACGGCTGGACATGGATTGACCCGGCGATCACCCTCATGATCGCAGGCTACATACTCTGGCAGGCCTTCACTGAGATCGGAGGATCGATCAGGATCCTGATGATGGCGGCGCCTGAGGACGTGGATGTGAACAAACTTGTTTCAGACATGCGTTCCGTCGAAGGCGTCCAGGAGGTGCACCATGTCCATGTGTGGCGGATCGATGAAGATCACAAGGCATTGCAAGCGCATCTCGTTGTGACGGAGTCATCTCTGCGCAGTGTTGCTGAAGTGAAAGGCGCAGTGCGAAAAATCCTGCGGGACAGGCACGGTATCGACCACAGCACTCTGGAGATCGAAACGCCAGAGGACGGTTGCGAAGACGGCGTACAGGTCATCGGTCATAATGTTATAGAGACCTGAGACTAGAGGCTTTGCAGGCACCGTTGACGGATATGCTCGACGATGAAAGCCGCATCGTCAGCGGCACCTGCGATCAGACCAGAGGCACGGTTCCGCTGCCAAGGTCGGCCAACATAGTAGAGACCGGCAACAGGCGAAATCCCGTTGGAGTGTATTGGGACAGCCCGAGCATCAACTGCACCCTCGACTTCAATCCAGGGGAGCTCATCGGCATAGCCTGTCGCCCAAACTATGGATCTGATGTTCTCGCTCGATCCGTCGGCGAAACTTGCCCCGCGGTCATGGATCGCAGCCAGTCTCGGCTTCAGGATTACCCCCAACCGCCTAAGTGAAGCATCGTCATTGCCACGAACAGGGAATGGATCCTCACGCCTCATCCTTCGCCCGATGATCCCCTGCGCCGATACACGTAGAAGGCCGAGCTGCCCCAGCCATACCCACAAACTGCGTCCGAGGATCTTCTCCGGTAAAAGCCTGCGCTTTCGCCCGCGTGCAAGCAGCACCTGTTGAAACCCAGCCATCGCAATTGCCACGTCCCTTCCACTCGCGCCATCTCCGACAACAAGAACAGGGCCTTTCGCCACCGAGCCCGGATTGCGGAACTCAGCTACGTGCATCTGCTGAATGTCGGCCGGGAGCAGTTTCGACAATCCAGGAATTCGCGGTGTCGAAAATGCCCCCGTGGCAACGATGACGGTATGACATGTGATTCGATCGCCGTCTTGCGTTGACGCCACGAAGAGACTGCCTACCTTCTCAAGTCGGACGACCTTCTTCGAACTGATGACCGGAAGTTTATGGAAGGAAGCATACCGCCGCAGATAGTCAGCAAACTCATCCTTTCCAGCAAAGCCATTTGCATCACCAACCAGGGGCATATCCGAGAGCGCGCTGATGCTGCGAGGGGTAAAAAGTGTGAGGTTGTCATATCTGTTGCGCCAGCTGTCTCCGATTTTTATGCCAGCATCGACAATCAAGAATGTCAGGCCCTGCTTCTTCAAGGCATACGCCGCGGCGAGCCCGGCTTGCCCCGCCCCGATAATCAAGATGTTGGTCCGCACTGCATGCCCCTCAAGCAACATCGTCTTTACCCATCAACGGCTGGGGACGTTACGATTACATTGGGTTCAGGCCTTGCCTCTCGACCAATATGCGAGAAGCTCAAGAGAAAGACCGCCACAACGAAAATCGTGAGCACTGCCAACACAATCCAGTTATTGCGCCGTATCTTCTTAATCCGATCATCGGGCTGGGCCATAATTCAGTCTCCTGTCGCACTTGCGGCGGTCACCCCGTCGCCAGACCTGGCTTTCTTCTTTTGGAATGGGTCAGCCAACGCCGCATCTGGTCTGCTGACCGGATATTTTGTGCCCGAAATGCGAGCCGCAAGTCGGTCCGGACCCTCTTTCTTAAGGAGTGCGCGGAAACTCGGATGCATTCCGCCATCCACATAGGATGACACCGTCGAGCCGCCGGCCTGTTGAAGAGCAGCCTCAAGCCTTTGGGTTTCTTCGGCCATGCGGGCCATCAGTGCGGGATCAGAAGAAGCGGCGCTTGCGGGGCAAGCCTCCAGTGGGTAACGGGGCTCTCCGCCCACGAACTCTTTGTTGAACATGTAGCGGCGGCCACACACCGAGACTTTTGGTTGCTCCCGGGTCAATTCGAAAACGTCGTATCCCTCCTTCAGCGTCCGCCAGAACGACAGGTTTTCGTTGTCTCTGTGCAGCGTCATATTTTCCGTCGTCATTCGGAAAGGATAGGCCTGGACCTGGAAACGCTCCTGTCCCGATGAAAGTGCCTTGGCGACGATCGCATATATTTCACCGACGCCCTGGTCTGTCAGCGCAAAGCAACCGGAAGAGGAGCAAGCACCGTGGACCATCAGCGCCTCGCCGGTATAGCCGAGTGCCGACTCAAGCCTGTTTGGATAACCCAGGTTGAAAGATACATAGTACTGCGATTTAGGATTCAGCATCCCTTTCGAAATGTGGTAGAACCCCTCGGGCGCCTGGCGATCACCTTCCTTGACCTTGGGGCCTAGCTTCCCGGACCACCTGCACATCGGATATGTCTTGAGCAGCGCGTAGCGCCCACTTCGGTCGATCTTCCAGACCTCGAGCTCGCTTTCCTGCTTGAAGATCCTGATGAGGACAGGACTCTCCGCTGCCATACCCTTCTTTGACATCTCTGCCAACATCTTGCTCGACAGTTCGGGTGCCCTGCTGGACAGGTCGTCCAGCCCCATGTCTGAAACACATCCGGATAGGGAGACAGCTATAAACGCTCCAATGCAGGCATTCTGCGCGATCAGAAGTGCTCGCTCAGTCAAATTCTGAAACCAATTCATTTCGTCACTCTTCGCGCTTTCAATGAAACCCTGCCAAAATCACCCGGAAGATGCCGAGCGCACCACGGCAGCCGGCAGTCCAAGAAGGGGGGACGACCGCACGACGCCGCATCGAACAAATCCTTAGCCGCCGGTATAAATATAGGACCTCAAGTAACTAGAGCTACAAGGGGTCGCCCTCGGAAAAGCTGAACGCTTCTCCCACCCAATCATCTACCCATCTTTGGGCACCGGACCAGGCACGACATCGAGCAGAGATTTATCAACCAGGGGAGTTACCTTCATCGGGCTTGCCCCGGAGGTGCGCATCCGGTCCATGTCTGCTGCAGTGAGGTAATCGAGCTTGGTGATCAGAGTTTTATAGTAGGCTTGCAGACCAGTCCGCTTGTTCATCCGCTCCACCAGATCTAACCTCAGGGTGTCAGCTGCGAATTCGGGATCGGTAAGAACCGGTGTGGACACCAGTGTCGCGATCAATTCGTCCGTCAGTTCTGCCTCCGGACTGGGACTAGCGCGGAGTGCCTCGTCATTTGCGGTCATCGTCACTTCCGCGACGACGTAACCGTCAACCTTGTTCTCCCGAATGATCGGTACGGTCACCATCGCCGACTTAACCACCTCATGTTCGGTCAGCCTAGGAGACTGCGCCTCAACCTGTTTGGGCGCCGGTGCCCACTGGAAACCAGCGTAGACAGCAACCAAACACACTACGACACACCACACCCCGGAGAATGCAATCTTCCACATTTACTGATCTCCATGAGGACCAACCGGTGCTACGCCGGGATCCTTCGACGGATCGCTGTCTTGTCATCGCATTCAGGCGTGATTGGACAGTGCTCGATCCTTTATTCGATGAGAGCCGCTTTCAAGCCGCGTGTTGGACCCAATCCAACATCTACGGAAACTCGTCGACGATCCGTGCGCTTTAATCGGGAAGGTCAGGCTCGGGGAGGAGGATCAAGGAGATCGATGCCGGCGAAGATGCGGAACCGATTTGGTGAGACTCTATAGGCAGAGCTCATTCGCTCCGAAATTGGAGCGCTTTTCTGTATGCAAGCCAGAAGCTCGTGGGAATGTTCGACCAGATGGTGGCATTTCGCATGGGTACCGCCAGACCCAGTCCCTTGATGGACGTTCATGCATATCGTCGGCCCGGAGCTGCTGTCTCGCGCGACTGAGCCACGCGGACCCATGATGACAACTGCCAAAAGCAGTGCCACACACAAAATCCGAATCGATTTTCTAAGCCGCAACATCATCACACATTACACTCAACCTGTTTGACATTGCGTGAAGCTGGTGCGCTGACCTTGCCGCAGAACGGTTCATGCAGACAATAAGAATTGATTTCCCCGTGTAAGACCGTCGCCTCTAAACTTGGGATATGATCGCGTCAATTACACAAATCTCAAAGAACCTTGGAATGATCGTTGCGTTTTCGCTGGCGGGATTTGTGTCCGTTAAGATTGCTTTTGCCGTCGTTTGCTGGGGCATAGGACATGACTCCTTCGAGGCCATCGCGGGCATGGTCGCATCCATTGGTCTTGGGGGCTGGATCGGCATAGAGGCCTATCTGTCGTTCACAAGCTGGCGATCCAATAGGAAAGTGTCTGAATTCGACACAAGCCGATAAAATTGCACTGAATATCTTTGCGTGATGGTCGTGTTCGATCCTCATAAATCGTCCAAGCACACAGGGACGACTTATGACCGCTAGATTTCTGCTCGCAATTTTCGCCATAACGATCTTTTCGACCGGCGCCGCCTGGAAACCGGAAGCGGCAACGTGGGATTCCATGCCTGTCGCCGGGGCGACGTCACAACCGATCGGCCACTTCGAATTTTGCAAACGATATCAAAAAGAATGCCAGCCTAACGCTGCAGATCGCGCACGCCTGAAGCTCACAGAGGAGATCTGGAATAGCCTCGTTGAGGTCAACCAGGTCGTCAATACAATCCCGGCCATCGAGGATATCGAGATCTATGGCGTCGAGGAATTTTGGAACTATCCTACCACCGCAGCCGACTGCGAGGACTTTGCTCTTCTGAAGCGCAAGCTTTTGATGAGACGCGGGATCGCGGTCTCCAATCTGCTGATCACAGTTGTACTCCAGCCGGACGGATCCGGGCATGCTGTTTTGACGGTGCGATCACAGATGGGCGATTTCATCCTCGACAACCTGCGTGGTGAAATCAGAAATTGGTCAGAAACTGAATATACCTACCTCAAGCGTCAGGATTCACGCAATCCGGGGAAATGGGTGAAGATCAGGGACGGTCGAGACACAACGGCAGTCAGCGGCATTCACTAACCCGACTAACCAGGTAGACCGGCCGACCCTGCGGCAGTCAGCCGGGGATGCCTGACGAGGCGAAACCTCGCAGTAACTGGTGACCCAGCTCGGATGATGAGCTCCGGCCGCCACTACACGTTTCCTTGATGCAATAGCTGGCGCCCAAGTTTACGCTTGAAGCTCTAGTTCCTGGAGGTCGTATGGCAAGAACCCTGTGAGCATGAAATCTCGCTCGCGGCCAATCTTGCAAATCTTCGCGCATGTCAGAGCGTGCTCAGCCTGGAACTGAAAATGTTATTCTCGAATAAAGGCCTGTTCAGGCTTACCCTTATCGTCCTCGGGGTTGTCGTAATCTGCGGTATCGATCTGTCCGTCAAATCCGTCATGGCCGAGCTTCTGGAAGCCCCAACGGGGGCCATTGAGTTGACCCCCTTTTTCAACCTGACGCTCACCTACAACACGGGTGTCAGCTTCGGACTATTTTCCGACACCATCGTGTCAGCACCCCGGATGTTCGCCACAGTTCAAGGGGGCATCGTTGTCGGACTAGTGATCTGGGCAGTATTCGCCAACAGTGTGCTGGAAGGAATGGCCATCACGGCAATGGCTGGGGGTGCGAGCGGAAATGTCGTCGATCGTTTGATGAACTTGAGAGTTACCGACTATCTAGATTTTCACGCGTTCGGGTGGTCATGGCCTGCCTTCAATATTGCGGATGTGTTCATCGTCTGCGGTGCCATTGTCCTTGTGGCGGCCTCGGTAGTTCAGACCAAAGACGAACATTCGTCGAAGAATTCCTGACGACGTGCGGCGCGAGGACAAAGCAAAGCACCAACTTCCAGTTTTTGGTGGCTTTCATTCGCGATTTGGTTCTCCATGGTGATGATTGGTTTCCGCAGAATCTGGAGCAATAATCTCAAGCGGGACAGCACGCGAGGTTCCGTCATCAAATTTCAGCGTCATTGTTGCTGCTTTGGGAGGACCCGAGTTACGCACCAGTGAAATGAAAACCGAGTCCGGTCCCATGTCCAGTTCCGCCTTTCGGGGTATCACGACATAGGTGTCCGACAGCGGCACTTGTTCGAAGCCCTTGGATTTCGCCATTGGGCTCACGAGTGTGGCAGTCGTGTACCCTGCGACCTTGACAGAGACAATCGCCATGTCATCGGGCGTACCATTGTAGACGGTGACATATGCTTTATCCGTTGCCCCGTCCGGCGTCAGAGCCAATTCGGCGTGTTCGATGGTCAAGGCATCGTAGCTGATTTGATGAAGACCATTTGTCACTTCAGCCAATACGCCACTTTGACCGGCGATAAAAAATGCGCCGGCTGCCACACGCCAACGTTTCGCTTGATTTGCCATATGTAAATCCTCACATGTGCCGAACCATTGCTTACATACCTCTCGGTTGCCCGAGGGTTCAGGTTCGCGTGATGGGCTAATTTGTCGCGGCCTGCACCTGCCGCGTCTGGAGAGGGAGGAAGCATGCTCACGATCGGAGATCTGTCCAGGACCACCGGCGTCAAGGTACCAACAATTAGATATTACGAACAGATGGGACTGCTCTCACCGCCGGAACGTTCTGAGGGCAATCAGCGACGATACTCGAAGAGCGAGCAGGAACGCCTCTCATTCATTCGGCACGCCCGCGATCTTGGACTGACGATCGAAGCTATTCGCGAGCTTATAGAGCTCAGCCAGCATCCCGAAAAGCCGTGTGCGGAGGCCGACAAGATAGCTGCCGAACAGCTCGTCACAATCCGACAGAAGATCGAGAGGTTGAAGAAGCTGGAAGCCGAACTCGAACGGATCTCAACACACTGCCATTCGAATCAAGTACGCGATTGCTATGTGATCAGGGCTTTGGCGAACCACGATATGTGCGCCACCGAGCACGACTGACGCTCACTTTCGAACGCCTAACACTGAGTACGCGGTCATTCCAGTTGATGCCGATCTGTTTTGTCGGTGCGATGCGTGGCGCGCACAAAGTCGCACACATCGTTTAGGCTTATAGAATGGATCAGTGGCACAGGCACTAAATCTCGTAAGGGTTACATCAAGGTGCCCGCTACTTCTCGGAGTGGTTCGAAGTACTCCGGAAAAGATGGGTCTATCGTGGCTACTGCATCACGAAACGAAGTCGACCAAAAGCTTCAGGTTCAGCAAAGCGATCACGATGGCGATGATCCAGGCGAAAGCTGAGAGCCATAGGGGTGTTTTCATCTCTCCCATTTTAGCAGCGTCGGCGGTAAACATGACCAGTGGGAAAACCGCAAAGGAAAGTTGGAGACTAAGCACAACCTGGGTCAATATCAGAAGTTGGGCAGTGCCGCTGTCCCCGAAGGCTATCGTGACCCCTGCGGCGGGTATGATGGCGATCCCCCGGGTGATCAGACGGCGAAGCCAAGGTGCAAGCTGGATCTTCAGGAATCCCTCCATCACGATCTGACCCGCAAGCGTCGCCGTCACCGTTGAATTGATGCCGCAGCACAACAGGGCGATTCCGAACAATGTCGGTGCAACGGCCAAACCTAGCAAGGGGGCCAGCAGACTATGAGCCTCACCCAGCTCTGCGACTGAAGTCAGCCCCTTTTCGTGGAACGTTGCGGCAGCTAGGATGAGGATAGAGGCGTTGACAAGCAAAGCGAACATCAAGGCGACCGTAGAGTCGATCGTCGCAAATTTAAGAGCCTCGCGCTTTTCAGGCAGCGTATCACCAAAGTCCCGCGTCTGCACGATGCCAGAGTGGAGGTAGAGATTGTGCGGCATGACGGTCGCACCGAGTATCCCGAGCGCCAAATAGAGCATGTCTGGATTGGTGACGATCTCTGTCGTTGGAGCGAAGCCGAGGATCACTTGACCCCAGTCCGGATCAGCAAGAGCGATCTGAACCGCGAAGCAGACGGCGATAACGCCGAGCAAAGTTATGACAAGCGCTTCGACCCAACGGAAGCCAAGCTTTTGCAGGTAGAGGATCAAGAATACGTCCAGAGCAGTGATGACCACTCCCAGCTCGAGCGGAATTCCGAAAATGAGGTTTAGGCCGATTGCAGTGCCGATCACCTCGGCGATGTCAGTCGCAATAATCGCAATTTCGGCGAGCAGCCACAGCACCATGGCGACCGGTTTGGGGTAAGCATCACGACAGGCCTGCGCAAGATCGCGCCCCGAAGCGATGGCAAGGCGCGCGCATAGCGACTGAAGGACGATCGCCATGATGTTTGAAACCAGGGCCACCGTGAGCAGCGCATAGCCGAAGCGCGATCCCCCGGCCAGAGATGTCGCCCAATTGCCTGGATCCATGTACCCGACTGCGACAAGATAGCCGGGGCCGAAGAACGCCATCGCCCCTCGGAAAGTGCCAGCTCCTGACGCGACCTTTATCGACCGGTGCACATCCGAAAGGGATGCCTCGCCAACCGTTCGCTGCCATCCCCTCACCGGTCCGTCCATCGTCTCACCGTGCTTTCAAAGCCCGCCCCTATTTGCAATTGCAAATCATTCTCATAAAGGGGCTATACACGCAAGCGGGATCGTTCAGATCCTCACCAATTGGGATCTATTAGGGCTTTGTTGACCATAATCGGATTTACTAATGGCGATCCGTGGGTGGCAGCAATGTTCGCCAGACCCGTACTCAGAGAGCCGTCAAGTGTGGAGTAACCAGTGAGCGAGTTGCCAGCTTGCGTCAGACCCTGTCCAGCCGCAGCCTTCCTATCTGGGTTCATGCGGTGCGTGGGGACGGCTACAATCGCAGTGATGCTCGCAGTGGTACTGCTGGTGGGTTCGTCGTCACTTGCGACAGCCGCGGCCGACAGATCGCTGAAGCTGTTTTTCACTCACACTGGGGAACGTGCGACAATTACATTCAAGCGGGGCGGGAAGTTCGATGCCCGTGGCCTTGGTCAGATCAACCGTTTCCTGCGTGACTGGCGCAAGAACGAGCCAGCGAATATCGATCCCCGTCTACTCGATCTTGTGTGGGAAGTTTACCAGCGCAGCGGATCAAACGACTATATCCATATAGTCTCTGCCTATCGCTCCCCGGGGACAAACAAGATGCTCCGAGGACGATCGAGGGATAGTGGGGTCGCAAAAAACAGTCAACACACCCTCGGCAAGGCGATGGATTTTTATATTCCGGGCGTCAAACTGGCCAAGCTGCGATCACTTGCAATGCAGATGCAAGTTGGTGGAGTGGGCTATTATCCGGCATCGGGATCTCCGTTTGTCCATCTTGATGTCGGCAATGTCCGTGCATGGCCCCGCATGACGCGCAAAGAGCTGGCTCGGATCTTTCCCGATGGAAAAACAATGCACCTTCCCTCTGATGGCCGCCCTCTCCCCGGCTACGATTTGGCAGTCGCCGATTATCGTCGGCGCGTCGGCGCAAAATCGATCGAGATCGCTTCCAGTGCTGGAGATGACGACAGTAATTTCACTTCCGCTTCGTCAAACAGCAGCCTGGTCACCGCAATGCTACCGACTGGACGGAGCCGAGCGGAGGACGCGCTCGATCTTCAAACAAGCCGGCAGACCATGGTCGGCGAGGCTAGGTCCGAGTTCACCGATTTAAGCGCTTTGGCCATTCCTGTACCAGTTGCACGCCCTACTTCCGAAATGGAGACACCTGAGGTCGAGGTTGCCTCACTTGGCCCGATCACTGATCGCACACAGATTGAGAGTTTCCGCCCTTCCGCCATCCTTGATCTGCCGGAGCCGGCAGCTTTGATCGCGCTATTTCCGATTCCTGCAGCAGACAGAGATGCTGAGGAGGAGGCTGATGGTCAGGAAACGCTCATGACATGGGCGCTATCGGCTCCAGGCGCCACAACGGGATTGAAAGCGCCCCTCATGTCTGCACGACTGTTTGCAATCAGGACTACCCAGATCGCCCCCTAAATCAAGGGTCGGAGCCGTTGTGCCAGGCTGCAACAAACGTCTCGCACGTCGATGCTCGAATCTTCGGCTGTGCTTCAGCTTTTAGCAGGGGCCGGCATTTCCAAATCGTTTGAACAGCCTGTCGCGTCATCAATGCCGGCGGCGATTGCTGCCAGATCTTCCGGTTTGGCATTGAAGCGTAGACCGTGAAACTCGCCGTCTGACCCAGCTCCACCTTCTATAGAAAACCCGGAGAATTCGCCTTTTTGCTTTTCTGCGTCACTAACTGGACTGGGAATGAGGATCACCTGGGCGCCGATTGCCCGACCGCGCATTCCGGAGACCGTGGTTGGCCCTTTGCTGTCCAGAACGGAAATCTGGATGAGATGACCCGCCTCGACCTTGCGAAGAGATTCGGCAACACGCAGGGCGGTCCGAAGACGGACCTGTTCATCCACTGGCTCTGTGACGATGAACTGCCGGATCCAGATGCCGTCGCGATCCCTCGCCTTGGCTGTGGCGACGGTCTGACACTCGGCACCGCTCTTCTCAGCCGATAAACCCAAAAGCTCTTCTGGACCATAATAGACTGCAGCCGCACCACCGGCAACGCCGACGCAAAGTGCTCCGAATAAAACCGCCAAGCTGATCCTTAAGATGCGCCGTCTTCGTTCCTGCATGGAGAAAACCTTCGGTGGGAGCCTATGCCCAGATCTAACCACCGAAGTCTTGAAACCGAATGAAGCAAAAAGGTTAATCGAGGTTCCCCGCAGAGCACCCGCCTGCAGCCAACACGCGTTCACTGAGGATCACGGGGTGTGCCCGGCGTGGTCATCCGAGTTTGCTGTTGCACCTTTTTGGACGACAAACTCCACTTCCACGGCCCCTGCCTTCTGGAACTGCAGCGTTGCCTTGAACTTCTCACCCTCCGCCGGACGCTGCGTCGGTTTTTCAAACATGATGTGTGCGGCGCCCGGCTCCAGCTTCACAGTGGAGCCGGCGCTTATTGTGATGCCTTCCTTGACGGGTCGCATACGCGCCACTCCGTCGACGACAGATGATACGTGGATTTCAAACCGCTCAGCGACCGGACTGCTTCCTCCAAGAAGGCGATCATCCGTCGTGCCCGTGTTGACGATCGTCAGATAACCGCCAAGAACCGGAGCAACCACAGGAGCCTTTAAGGACCACGGATGCTTTATCTCCAGGCTCCCTACCGTAAAATCATGAGACAATGCAGGACCGAAAGTCGCAGTCACGCACGTCAAGGCAACGAGCCCAAAAGCCAGTGTTTTTTGAAATTGCACGTAATTTCTCCGCATAGTTAGTGGGATACATCAGATCCGAAACCGTCATCTCTTGAGAGGTCTGAACAGGTTGGCATGACGACAAGTTGAAAGAGACCTGGAACGCCGGTGGCGCCGCGTTCAGCGAATGGGACGTAACAACCGCAACGCATTCATGGTTACAAGGACTGTCGCACCTGTATCGGCAAGAATTGCAGGCCACAGGCCCGTGATGCCCAGGATAGTCGTCACCAAAAATACCACCTTCAAACTCAAAGCGATGGTAATGTTCTGGAAAATGTTGCGCATAGTACGTTTCGAGAGATCGATCATAAGGGCGACATCAGCCACCCTGCCGTGGAGAACCGCGGCGTCTGCCGTCTCCAGCGCCACGTCCGTTCCACCACCCATAGCAATCCCGACATCAGCTGCCGCTAGCGCTGGCGCGTCGTTGATCCCATCGCCGATCTTGCCGACAACATAGCCCTCTTTCTTCAATTCGCCCACGATCCGCTGCTTGTCTTCAGGCATCAGCTCCGCACGGACCTCGATGCCGAGTTGCGCACCGATGGCGGTGGCAGTCCGCTTGTTGTCGCCTGTCAGCATGATCGTCTTTATGCCTGCATCCGTCAGGGCCTTGAGACCCGCAACAGCATCGGCTCTAGGCTCGTCGCGCATGGCAATGGCACCAGCGAGAACATCGCCAATGACCAGTACAGACACGGTCTTTCCTTCATCGTTGAGAGACGTGATCTTCTCCAAGTGAGCAACTGGAACCGGAACTCGCTCTGCTGCAGCCCTGGGCGAGCCAAAAAAGACCTCAACGCCGTCCACGATGGCGGAAACACCCTTGCCGCCGAGAGCCTTCGCATCGGTCCCCGTGGGCGGTACGATGCCTTCCTCCTTGGCTTTGCTTAAGATCGCAAGGGCGAGAGGATGGCTGGATCCCACTTCAAGCGCTGCGGCAAACCGAAGGACGTCCTCACTTTCCCGGCCGAACGCGACCACATCAGTCACCTGCGGTTTGCCTTCGGTGAGCGTGCCAGTCTTGTCGAAAGCAATCGCCGTAAGCTCGCCAAGACCTTCTAGAACGGCGCCGCCTTTGAGGAGCAGGCCGCGGCGCGCGCCCGACGACAGTGATGCAGCGATCGCAGCCGGGGTCGAAATGACAAGTGCGCATGGGCAGCCGATCAGCAGCACGGCAAGCCCCTTGTAAACCCACTCACTCCATATTCCACCCGCAAACAGCGGAGGAATGACTGCCACCAAAGCGGCAACGACAACCACGCCAGGAGTGTAGTATTTGGAGAAACGGTCAATAAAGCGCTCAGTCGGAGCCTTGGATTCCTGCGCTTCCTCGACGAGACGAACGACACGGGCGATCGTATTGTCTGCGGCTGCGGCCGTGACCCTGACACGCAGAACCGCATCACCATTTACGGTGCCCGCAAAAACAATGTCGTCGACGGCCTTGAGAACAGGCACACTTTCCCCGGTCACGGGCGCCTCGTCGATCGAACTTTCGCCTGCAACGATGACACCATCGGCGGAGATCCGATCACCAGGGCGGACCAGTATGATTGAACCAACCGCAAGAGTTTCGGCTGGCACCTCGCGGGTCTCGCCGCCTTCCTCCAATAACGCCGTCTTGGGAACGAGCGCCGTAAGGGACTTGATGCTGTCGCGCGCCTTTCCGGCGGCAACGCCTTCAAGCAGTTCGCCAACCAGAAAAAGGAAGACGACCGCAGCGGCCTCTTCGGTTGCGTTAATGACCAGTGCGCCAGCAGCGGCGATCGTCATCAGCATCTCGATGGAGAATGGCGTGCCAGCCAGCGCGGCCATGATAGCCCTTCGGGCGATCGGCACGAGGCCGACAAGCATTGCAATCGTGTAGGCATATGTTTCGATCGCTGGGAACATGTACCCAATGCCATAAGCGACAGCTAGCGATCCACCCGCGAAGATCGTCAGACGCCCCTTCTTGCTCGCCCACCAAGGACCTTCGGAAGAACCGTGATCGTGACCGTGGAGTCCCTCAACTTTGTCCAGCGCCGCGCTTTTCGATCCATGGTCGTGTCCAGCGTGGGCGTTGTCAGAACCCTCTTGGGTCGTGGACGATGTGCGCCTGTCCGTTCCTGGCATGGGAACGATCGTGTAACCGAGACTGGAGACCCGTTTTTCTATCGCTTTGATATCCGCTGACTGCCGATGTTTGACCGTCATGGTTCCGGCCGTGACCGACACGGAGACGTCATCGACAGCGTCCATCCGTCTGATGGCCGTGTCAATCTTGGAAGCACATGACGCGCAATCCATTCCGCCGATACGGAAACGTGCCTGCAGGATAGGGGGTGCCACATCATCTGAAGGCGCGACGCGATCGGGCTCATGATCATGCCCAGTGCAATGGGCGCCATGATCCGAACGATCATCATGACTGGACTGTCCGTGCGGCTCTGCATGTAGGTGATCGCGCATGCAATCCGGTCCGTGTTTATGGACGGGTTTCCCAACGGTTTTGGAAATTGTTGAGATCAGGAAGGCCTGATAGCCTAGGCCCGACAGCTTGTTGCGAATCGTGTCCAGAACGCTGATCTCATCGTGCTCGACTGTCATTGTGCCGGCGGTGACAGATACAGACACCTCTTGAATGCCCGGAATACGTTTTACGGCGGTGTCGATCTTGTTTGCACACGAGGCGCAATCCATTCCGGTTACCCGGAAACGAGTGTGTAACGAGTTGCTCACGGGAAATCCTCACAATGTGAAAAATCAACCGTACGACCTCTAGCTACTAGAGATACAAGAAAAATCTCTCAATCGAGAGACGGATCAATTCAGCCGGCAAGCTCAAACTGCCTTGTAGCCTGAAGAGATTCGAACCTTCTGCCCATCAACCAGACCTGCGGGTAGGGTCACACCGATCGTGGCCACTAACCACCGCGATGACTTCGATGGCAGACGCACCCAAAAGCGCTGCTACCTGAAACGTCATCCCATCCTACGGTTAGATCTTAGGCCTCACCGCTTGGTAGAGGGTACGAATGCCGTCCCTTCCAACGGACATGACGTCGTACGAAGCGCTGGGGCTGTCTCCCATGCCCAACGAACCGACAGGCATGCCCGGAACAGACAGACCTGCCAAGTCCGGTTTTTCGGCCAACAACCTCGTCACCGCCTGTAGTGGCACATGTCCCTCCAGGTAGTAGCCTGCGACTACGGCGGTGTGGCAGCCACGCAGGTCGGCCGGAACGTTGTAACGGTCTTTGACCACGTCGATGTCGGCCACGTCTTCGGTCTTCACCGAAAACCCCGCTTCTGCCAATGCGTCGGCCCAGGCATGGCAGCAGCCGCAGTTGGGGTCTTTGTAGACGACCATGCTTTCGCCTGCCGCCAGCGCCGTTCCGGTGACGGACAACGCTGCGACGGCGACCATGGTGCAGAGGAATTCTCTTCTTTTCATTTTCGTTCTCCTTCTCAAACAGGTTCTGCCGCCAAGGAAGCCGGAAACTGGCTCTCCTCGCGTGCTCGCTTCAACCCGTAGCCCTTGACCACGCCGTAGACGGCGGGGATCACGATCAGCGTCAGCAGTGTCGATGATACCATGCCGCCGATCATCGGCACGGCGATCCGCTGCATGATTTCCGACCCCGCTCCCGTGCTCCAGAGGATAGGCACGAGACCCGCCATGATCGCCACGACGGTCATCATCTTCGGTCTAACACGCTCGACCGCCCCGATCATGATCGCCCTGTCGAGGTCTTCCTTTTCGAATGCCCTGCCCTCGGCCTTGGATTTGGCCTTCTCGTCCTTCAGGGCGTGGTCGAGATAGATCAGCATGATCACCCCGGTCTCGGCGGCGACGCCTGCAAGCGCGATGAACCCGACCGCGACGGCGACGGAAGCGTTGAAGCCCAGCCACCACATCATCCAGATGCCGCCGACCAAAGCGAACGGCAGAGACAGCATGACGATCAGTGTTTCGGTCAATGCCTTAAAGTTCAGGTAGAGCAACAGGAAGATCAGCGCCAGCGTCAGCGGGACGACGATCATTAGCCGGTCCTTTGCCCGTTCCAGATATTCGAATTGCCCGCTCCATGCGACGGAATAGCCCGCGGGCATCTCGACGCTCGCCGCGACGGCTTCTTGGGCTTCGGCAACGTAGCCCCCAAGGTCGCGGTTGGCGATGTCTACGAAGATGTAGACGGCGAGCTGGCCGTTCTCCGTCCTTATGGTCGTGGCACCGCGCGTGAGCTTGACTTCGGCGACCTCGCCCAACGGAACCGTGCCGCCACCGGGCAATGATACCTGGACGTCCCTCGCGATGGACTGGGGATCGCTTCGGAAAGCCCTTGGGTAACGGATGGCGACGCCATACCGCTCTCTGCCCTCCACCGTCGAGGTCACGACCTCGGACCCCAGGGCCATTCCGATGACATCCTGGACATCGTCGATCGAAAGCCCATAGCGCCCGAGCGCCATGCGATCAGGGATGATATCGAGATAGTATCCACCGATGACGCGCTCGGCGTAAGCACTCGACGTTCCCGGCACCGCCTTGAGAACGGTCTCTATATCGCGAGCGACCTTCTCCATCTCGTTCAGGTTCGTCCCGTAGACCTTGACGCCGACGGGCGTGCGTATTCCGGTCGAAAGCATGTCGATGCGGGCGCGGATGGGCATCGTCCAGGCGTTGGAGACACCGGGAAACTGAAGTGCCGCGTCCATCTCCTGTTTCAGACTGTCAGACGTGACGCCCGGCCGCCATTCGGACTTGGGTTTCAGGGTGATGATGGTCTCAAACATTTCCGTCGGAGCCGGATCGGTTGCCGTCAACGCCCTACCCGCCTTGCCGAACACCGACTCGACCTCGGGGAAAGATTTGATGATGCGATCCTGCGTTTGCATGAGCTCCGCCGCTTTTGTCACCGAGAGGCCGGGTAGCGTTGTCGGCATGTACATCAGCGTGCCCTCGTCGAGATCAGGCATGAACTCACTCCCGATATGCTGCACGGGCCAGACGGTCACCCCGAGGATCACGATGGCTACCAGGATTGTCAGGCTCTTGGCCTTAAGGACGCCCGCGATGACCGGACGGTATATCCAGATCAGCAGTCTGTTCAGCGGATTCTTGTGTTCTGGGACAATGCGGCCGCGGACGAACAGGATCATCAGTGCCGGAACAAGTGTGATGGACAGCAGCGCTGCCGCCGCCATCGCGAAGGTCTTGGTGAAGGCGAGCGGTCCGAACAGACGGCCCTCTTGCGATTCGAGCGTAAAAATCGGCAGGAACGACACCGTGATGATCAGCAGGCTGAAGAAAAGCGCCGGGCCGACCTCGCTTGCCGCCTCGATCAGCACTTCGGCTCGAGGCTTGTCAGGAGGCGCGCGTTCCAGATGCTTGTGGGCGTTCTCGATCATGACGATGGCCGCATCGATCATCGCACCGATGGCAATGGCAATGCCGCCGAGGCTCATGATGTTCGACCCGAGGCCCAGCGCCCGCATCGCCATGAACGCCATCAGGATGCCGATCGGCAACATGATGATCGCCACAAGCGCGCTGCGGACATGTAGAAGGAAGGCGATGGTCACCAGTGCGACCACGATCGATTCCTCGATCAGTGTCGCCTTTAGGGTCTCGATTGCCGCTTCGATGAGTTTCGAACGATCATAGACGGGCAGGATTTCGGTACCAGCCGGAAGACTGCTCTGCACCGCCGCCAAGCTTTCCTTCGCATTTTCGATGACGGTCAGCGCATTCGCGCCGTCGCGCTGGAGAACGATGCCGCTGGCGACCTCGCCTTCACCGTTCAACTCGGTGATGCCGCGCCGCTCGTCCGGCACCAGCTCGACCCTTGCGACGTCCGAGAGACGCAGCGGGACGCCGGCATTCGATTTCAGGACAATGTTCTCGATGTCATTGATGCCCTGCAGGTAGCCCTTGCCGCGCACCATGAATTCGAACTCGGATAGTTCGATTGTGCGACCGCCGACGTCGCGGTTGCTGGAACGCACCGCGTCGGCGATATCCGACAGCGACACGTTCTGAGCCTTCAGGCGGGCGGGATCGACGACGATGGAATACTGCTTAACGAAGCCGCCGACGCTGGCCACCTCGGCGACGCCTTCGGATTTTGAGACGGCGAACCGCACCACCCAGTCCTGAAGTGACCGAAGTTCGGCCAGCGACAGTTCCTTGGCGATGACGGCGTATTGGTAAACCCAGCCCACACCCGTCGCATCGGGACCGAGGCTCGGTGACACCCCGTCCGGCAGGCGGCTCGCGGCGGCGTTCAGATATTCGAGCACTCGGCTGCGCGCCCAGTAGGGGTCGGTTCCGTCCTCGAAAATCACGTAGACGAACGAAACGCCGAAGAACGAAAACCCACGGACGACCTTAGACTTCGGCACGGTCAGCATCGAGGTCGTCAGCGGATAGGTGACCTGATCCTCGACTACCTGCGGAGCCTGGCCGGGATAGTCGGTGAACACGATGACCTGGACGTCTGAGAGGTCGGGGATGGCATCGAGCGGAAGCGTGCGCAACGCATAGACGCCGCCCGCGATGGAAAGAGCAGCGCCGACGAAGATGAGGACGAGGTTGCGGGCCGACCATGCGATGACGTTGGCAATCATGGATTTGCCTCGTCCTGCGTGAGGGCACTCAGTGCCGCGTTGAGGTTGCTTTCGGCGTCCAGTAGGAAGTTAGCGGAAACAACGACGCGGTCGCCTGCTGCGATGCCTTTGGTGACCTCAGTCATGTCTTCGCCTCGGACACCCAGCGCGACGTCCATCGGTTCGAACCTGCCCTCGCCCTTGTCGAGAAAGACAATCTGGCGGTCGCCCGTGTCGATGATCGAACTGTTGGGAACGGCGACGACCGGGTTTCCCGCTCCCGCTTCAATCTCCACCTCCGCATACATGTTGGCTATCAGCTGTCCCTCGGGATTAGGAAGCTCAATCCGGATCTTTGCCGTGCGGGTCTGCATCTGCACCTCGGGATAGATGAGGTCGACCGTTCCCCGGAAGATCATGCCGGATACGTTTCGGACGCTGACGGAAACGTTGGCACCCATACGAACGGAGCCCAGTTCGTATTCGGGGACGTCGGCAATCACCCAGACCTTCGATACGTCAGCGATGCGGAAGAGAATGTCTCCAGCCTCGGCCATCATGCCGCTGACCGCCATGCGCTCCAACACGACGCCGTCCCTTGGCGAGGTGTAGGCAATGCTTTGTGGGACCTTTCGCTCAGTCGCAATGCTGGCGATCGTCGCCGAGGGCACCCCAAGGTTCTTCAGGCGGAGCGCAGAGCCAGATTCCGGCCCGGGCTTGCCGCCATTGCGCATCTCCGTCGCATATTCGGCCCCGGCGGTGGCGATCTCCTTCGAATAGAAGTGAAAGAGATTCTCGCCCTTTGTGATCCTGTCTCCTGTCGTGACGTCCGCGACGTCTTCGACAAAGGCGTCGGCCCGCATGGAAACGATGCTGACCATGCGCTCGTCGAGTGCGACGGTTCCGGGTACTCGGATTTTCCGGCTGACGTTCATCCTTTCAGCGAGCGCGGTCTTCACCCCCGTCCGCTGGAGTTTGCCCAGCGTCACTTTGACGGTGGAACTGTCGCTGACTTCGCCGTCATAGACAGGGAGATAGTCCATCCCCATCGAATCCTTCTTCGGCACCTTGGACGTGTCGGGAAGGCCCATGGGGTTGCGGTAGTACAGGACCTTCCGTTCCGGTGTGACTGATGACGTGTCGGCCGCAGGCAGGACCGCCCCGCTCGCGCCGAGGCTGATGTCCTCGCTTGCCCGGACAGGTGTGAATGGCCGCCCGTCATCCGTGTTCGTCGGTTTGGCAGAGTATTCGGCCATACCGTCCGGGTGACGGTAGTAGATCACCGCTCCCGTTCCTTCGTGTCGCGGTTCAGCCTCGGTGGCCATCCCGGTGCCTTCAACGTATCGCCGCAGGTACGCACCGACATCGTTCTTTCCCGCCCAATAGCCTCCCCCGCCGACGATCGCGGCGAGGGAGAGCGTGACAATGATGCGCGAGGTGCTCACGGGACAGCCTTGAAGACGACTTCGCCTTTGACCGTCTCAGGCTCGCCCTGAACCTTGGCGGCGACCTGGAACCGCCATCCGCCTTCCATGGAAAGGTTTGTCGTGAAGGCGTAGACGCCCGGCTCGGTGGAGGGTGAGGGTTCCACGGTGGTGGTCATCATCTCCATGCCGTCGGGAGCCATGTCCATCCGCGTTGTGAAGATGACGGCGTCGGGGACTGCCTTGCCCGTCCGCTTGTCGATCAGCCGTACCGACACGGTCGAGCCTCGTCCCTGTTTGATGTCCGTGTTCACGGCTTGGAATTCGTAGTCCTGCGCTCCGGCGAAGGAAGCGGTGGCGGTGCTGAACAGCATCGCGCCAGCGAGGAGCGCGGTCCTCGCGTTGAAGGTGGTATTTTCCATGATTCAATGTCTCATCCGGACGGGTCCGTGACCGCGTCCTCAGTCAAAATGGATCGCCGTCGGTACCGCACGGACGCAAGACCTGCGACCGCGCCGATCGACGACGTGTTCACTGACGTGGGATCAGACTCGCGGAGGACGTACTGGCGGATCGACCAGTGAGGAGGCAAGCTCCGCATGAAGGGCAATGAGGAACCGATGGGCGACCCAACCGAGATTCAACGACCAGGAATGCGGGTTAGCCACCTGGCCGACGATCACCGTCGTACACACCAAGGCCAGAGGACATGACTTGCCGCTGCAGTCGGGCTTGGCCGGCATTTCGTCAGGGCAACACGGCATGTCGCCTGACATCTCCATGCCGGACATGCCGTGCATCGCGGGTCCGGAGGCCGCCATTACGCTGTCCGCCGCCCCGATGCTCAAGGGACCGACCACAATCCCCAGCAGGGCGGTCACGAACAGCAGTCGATGGATGACCTTCATGAACCTCACCCGCATAGTCTGGCACGAAGACATCGGGGTTGGAAGAGGTCTCACGGAAAAGTGCGTTATCGACAGCGACGCACTTCGCGCCTGCTCCGGTTACGTGTCGATCTGCAGCCATGTAAGTTCACGAGACAGTCGGGATTCGGCAGGTTGCAACTTTCTCGCCTGGTTTGGATTTCACAGCTGTTATGGAGGATTGGCGTGCGTGACCAACATTTGCAGATTATCGAGGCGCTCGGAGTAGCGAAGGAATTCGACGCGTCCGCGGAAGCCGAGCGCAGAACGGCCTTCCTCGCGGATTACATGCAAGCCTCGTCGTGCGGAGCGCTCGTCCTTGGCATCAGCGGGGGAGTGGATTCGCTCACCGCGGGACTGCTTGCCCAGACTGCGGTGAACCGCCTCCGGGGCAGAGGGCATAAGGCGGAGTTCATCGCGGTCAGACTGCCTTATGGCACGCAGGCCGACGAGGCCGACGCTCAGAGAGGGCTCGCGTCCATCGGCCCCGACCGCGTAGTCACCATCGACATAAAGCCCGCAGCCGACGCGATGATGGCCGAGGTCTGCGGGGACGCAGGCGACCTGTTCGAAACCGTTCGGCTGGACTTCCACCTTGGCAACATCAAGGCGCGCCAGCGGATGATCGCCCAGTACGCGCTCGCCGGCGCGGTTCGTGGCCTGGTGATCGGGACTGACCATGCGGCGGAGGCATTGATGGGCTTCTTCACGAAATTCGGCGACGGCGCTGCGGACGTCCTGCCGCTTTCCGGACTGACCAAGCGGCGCGTGCGGGCGCTCGCCGAATATCTCGGAGCGCCGAGGGACCTGGTGTTCAAGGTGCCGACCGCCGATCTGGAGTCCGACGCTCCGCTGCGGCCCGATGAAGACGTCTACGGGGTCACGTATGATGACATCGACGACTTCCTGGAAGGAAAGCCGATCGGAGAACCCGCGTTTCAGCGCATCCTCGCGACGCACGTCGCGACGGCCCACAAGCGCGCCCTGCCACTCTCGCCGCAATGACAGGAATGGCCCTTAGGCCCCGTTACCGTGCTGACGTACCGTCGCCCACCTCGGCGGTTCCGCTTTGCGTGGTCTGCAGGACCAACAGAAGGGCCACGCCTGAAGAAATCCAGACATCGGCCGGATTGAACACGAACGGCTCCCATTCACCAAAGCGGAGGCTCAGGAAGTCAGTCACGGCGCCCCTCATGCTGCGGTCGATCAGGTTTCCGAGCGCGCCAGCCAGGATCATCGACAGGGCTGCCCGTTGCCAGCCGCGCGAACGATACGCCCATATAGCGATGACAAGTGTTATAATGCCCGTAACCCCGATCAGGACTGCTTTGCCGATTTCGCCGTCGACAGCGAACATGCTGAACGACACGCCTTTGTTGAAGGTCAGTCGCAACGGTACCAAAGGCAGAAAGTCCGTGGGGGGGCCGTAAGGTTCAAGGCTCGCCCGCGCCCACGCCTTCGCTCCCAGGTCAAGTGCCGCGCCGACCAGGACCACGGCAATTGAAGCAACCGCCCTCATCTGTCCCTCGCCGCAGAGAGGTCCTGTCTTGCGTCCCGGATGATCGACCACGCCGATTGAAGGAAGAGGCCTGCAACTGCGAACGCGACCACGAGGTCAGGCCATTGTGTTCCCGTCCACCAGACCAAGCCCGCGGCGGCCACGACCGCGAGATTGCCGATCGCGTCGTTTCGCGAAAACAACCACACCGCGCGCATGTTGGCGTCGCCCTTACGGTGCGGGATGAGCACCACGGCCGCCAGCACGTTGACGACGAAGGCGACAAGCGCGAAGCCGCCCATTAGCACGGATTCGGGCTGATGCTCGATGAACACCCTGTAGATGGTCGACGCGACGACGCCGAGTCCGAGCAGGCCGAGGAATACACCCTGTAGAAGCGCCGCCTTGGCACGGGCGGCAAGGCCCCATCCGACCGCGACCAGCCCTAGGAATGAGATCATGCCGTCCCCCAGGAAGTCGAGGGCGTCCGCCTGCAGCGCCTGGGAGCCGGCGAGGAAACTTCCGACGATCTCCACGACGCCGTAACCAACGTTCAGGAGCACGACGATCCAGAGCGCCCTTTTATATGCCGGGGTGACATGAGACAGGTCCGGAATCCTGTCGTCGTCATCGCCGTCTGCAATGTCCCTGGATGCACCAATGCGGTCGAGCTGATAACCCAGACCCGTGATGGCGCTTTCCAGCAGAGGAAGGCGGGCCGCTGGCTCGTCAACTTCCAGTGTCATAACCTGCGAGGCGATCGATACCTTCACGTCGGCCACCCCTTCGACCTTGCGCGCGGCCCCCTCGATCTTGGCGGCGCAGGAGGAACAATCCATCCCCGTCACCTGATAGCGGATTGTGTCGGTTGCGGCTGCTGCCATTTCGTCGGTCCTCGATATTTGAATTCGACCATGGTACTACCTGTAGTGACTACAGGAGCAAGATGAAAAATGCAGATCGGCGACTTATCCGAGAAATCTGGCGTGAACATAGAGACAATTCGCTATTACGAGCGCATCGGGGTTCTCCCAATCCCAGCCAGGATGTCCAACGGCCGTCGCACCTATGGCGAAGCAGACGCGCAACGACTGTGCTTTATCCGGAATGCCCGGGAACTTGGTTTCGATCTGGCATCGGTGCGCGTTCTTCTGGCTCTCCAGGAACAACCGGAAGCATCGTGTGAGGATGCAAGCCGCATCGCGCAAAGCCAGCTCGACGCCGTGGAAGATCGTATCGCCCGTCTTACGAACCTGAAAACGGAACTGCGGCGGATGATAGCCGAATGCCGTCTCGGTCAGGTGGCCGATTGCCGGATCATCGACGCCATGGCGGGAGGAAGATCCTCAGGCTGACATCAAAACTGTGTTGGCAGACTTCAACCGACAGTTCCGGCGGACGAGACCTGGCAAGTGGATGTCGCCCAACGTCTCGGCGTCGCGCAGCCGACTGTCGCAAAGATGCTGAAGCGATTAATATCAGAAGGCTCTTGTTGAGTTTTTAGCAGGTTTGATCCGATCGCCATCGGTACTGCACGGACGCAGGCCTGCGACCGTGCCGAATCGACAACGTACTCAATGACGTGGGATCAAAGTCTTGGGGGACGTACTGGCGGATCGACCAGTGAGGAGGCAAGCTCCGCGTGAAGGGGAGTAAGGAACCGGTAGGCGGTCCAGCCGACGTTCAATAACCATGAATGCGAGGTCGCCACCTGACCGACCATCGCCGTCGTACAGAGCACAGCCAGGGGGCAGGACTTGCTCCCGCAGTCTGGTTTGCTCGGTTGTTCATCGGGACAGCATGGCATGTCGTCAGGCATGCCAACCCCGGCCAGACTATCCATCGCGGCAGGCCCCGAGGCGGCCATCGCACTGTCAGCCGCCTGGATGCCAATGGGACCGACAATGATCCCGAGCACGGCGGTCACGAACAGCAGTCGATGGATGACTTTCATGAACCTCATGTTGTTAGTCTGGCAAGGAGCCCTCTTCATTGGAAGACATCTCACGAACATGTGCAGTCAACTCCTTCCAGGCGCGAGGGAAGGTCGCAAGCGGTTAATATCCCTTCACGTGTACCGAAAATACAAAAAACGTTACATCCGGACTGGAGGCCCTTGACCCTCCCACCGTTGGAAGCACCACATTGCATCAGTCACATTAATCGGAGACTTCCAATGTATCATCTCAACATACCCGACATGACCTGCGGTCACTGCGTCAGCACCGTAGAAAAGGCTGTAAAGACCGTCGATCCGAGCGCTTCGGTGGCTGTCGATCTGAGCACCAAGACCGTATCAATCGAGTCGCAAATGGCGTCCGAAGCATTTATCGCGTCGATTGCGAGCGCCGGATATGGGGCGTCTTTTAAGAAATCCTGCTGCAGCCACGTCGCCTAAAATCTTCGGGCTCAGCACGCACAAACAAACACGCGCCATCTCGACGGCGCGTGTGATTGACGAGGTTCAGATAGAGAGCCAACGAGCAGATCGCATCAAACGGGCCATGTTTCGAAAAGAGTTCTTCGGATCATGTTTTCGATCTAAGTTGATCGCAGCCTGCAACCGGTCAGGGAGAATATCCGCGCAGGTCATTGTACAGATTGACCTGTTCCTCCTTCAAAACACCCATCATCTCTAGGTGAGCCGAAAGATGAATATAACGCAGATTTGAGCGGCTTGTTTCGATCTCGCGAATTCGCTCCTGGAGAGCTTTAGGAGAAATAGAGCGCTTGCGAAATCCGACCTCCAGCGCCGTTTCCCGAGCGATCAAGTTTCTTCCCTCCTCGATGGCGTCTTCTCGCATCCCGTTGAAAATTCGCACTGTCGAAGCGTCCTGGTTCGCCGTCAGTCCTAACTCATGCTTCATTTTCAGAACATGCGAGGGTCCTGGCATGCCGTTCAACTCGGCGGCCTTCGCTAACCCCCACCCTCCTCCTTCCTCCAGTTCCGCGATGTCTTCTGCCGACAGACTTTTAATTTCGCGCATCTGCTGCCCAACATAAGGCGAGGAATGCGTGTGCTTTTCCTGCGCCAGCGCGGAAAAAGGCAGAAGCAAGAAAAGGAGCGCGACCAATAGAGATTTCATGGTTCCTCGGCAGGCTTGTTTCGATAAGAGGACCTTGCCAACTAATGACTGGCGGAGACATGATAGCTGTCATGTCGGAAAAAATTGTCAGCCACCTGACGACCAAAGCCGTTGCTCAAAAGTCCTTTGTAAAGGGCGAGCATCTATTCCACCGGGACGATCCGGTGCACATGCTCTTTCTTATCGCGGGAGGGTGTGTGAACCTCGTCCGTTTCCAGGCAGATGGAAACCAGGCGCTTTTGCAGCGCTCGACGGCAGGCACCGTACTGGCTGAAGCTTCGCTGTTTTCAGAGCGGTATCATTGCGACGCTGTCGCGGCGGCAGCAACCGAAGCTTTACTGGTGCCCGTTCCTGCGGTCCGAAAAATGCTGGAACATGACCTGATTTTTGCAAGGGAATGGATGGCACATCTCTCGCGCGAACTGGTGAGCGCCAGAAAGCGGTCAGAAATTGCTGCGCTCAGAACGGTCAGTGCCCGCCTGGATGCTTGGATAGCCTGGAACGATGATGCCTTGCCAGCAAGAGGCGACTGGCGAGGTTTGGCAGACGAAATTGGTGTCTCGCCGGAAGCGCTCTACAGGGAGATATCCCGACGCCGAGGTAGCTCTACACGGGATCATTGAATCTCTGTCGCCCGCCCACCGAACTCACGGATTGAGAATCGTGCCGAGGCTGGGATCGCCATTCACTGGCCAGGGGTTGCCTTGTCACTTCAGCGGGGCACCTCGTAGGTCCGCGGCGATCGCCGATATGATTCCTCACAACGAGGCGAACAAAACCACGGTCCATCCGGCGCGGCCCGCCTGTAGGATGAGTATGGCGCGTGCATCTTACACACGGGATCGATCCAGGCCGGGTCAGCCGACGGAGCAAGCTCGATCTCGTAGAGAGGGACTTCCCCGGTTACCGATCTAAGTGCCACCATGCCGAGGTCTCGTACCGCGATACCCCTTGTGACAGCTGCCTCGGCAATGGGCTGAGTTGCAAGCAATTGCCCAGGCGATGCGAGCGCGGTGATTCGTGCTGCAATGTTGATGGTCGATCCAAATAGATCACCAGCTCTGTGGATGACGGGCCCATGGTTAAGTCCCGCCCGAGTGAGAGGTAGCCGGGATTCTTTACGACATGCCTGCAACAGCGTTCCGAGCACCTGGATCGCTGTATCTGGCTCGGGAAACGCGAGCATCGCCTCATCGCCGATCCATTTGATTGGGGGCTCATAGCCGCTGAGGGCGTCGCGGACCATGCCCTCGAATACTTCAAGCACGACAAGGGCAGCCGCGTCACCATAAACGTCCGAAATAGCGCTGAATCCCGCGATATCTACGAACGCAACTGTGGCCGATGGTGTCGCCAAATTCTCTCGCTGCCTCATATCGCCCTCCAAGGTTCGAAGATTTGATCCCTTGCGACATCCTCATTCTCGCCCGCATTCGCGTCCTGTGCAACTTTCATCCACACGCTTGGAAAACATCGCTTGACCTTACCATGCTGGGAAGGTTTATCTATCAATGCAGTTAAGGAAAAGGACACTATCCGATGACTGCAATATCGAAGATAACACCAGCGTTTCCACTGCCCGTCGCGACAGATTTTGGCATCGAGGGAATGACATGCGCTTCCTGCGTCGTGCGCGTGGAAAAAGCCATTGCCTCCGTTCCTGGCGTGGCCTCGGCCAATGTTAACTTGGCTACGGAACGTGCAACAGTCCACTTCACGGGAACGCCGGACGCCAGTGGCGTACTCCGCGCAATCGAAAAAGCCGGATACGAGCCCAAAATTGTCACCCAAGAACTTAGCATCGAAGGCATGACCTGCGCCTCTTGCGTTTCTCGTGTGGAAAAGGCGCTGAAGGCTGTGCCCGGTGTCATCGACGCTTCTGTGAACCTTGCTACGGAAAAGGCGACCGTTCGCCTGATTTCCGCGACAGAGATCACCGCGCTTGAGGCGGCCGTCCGGGGTGCCGGTTATGACGTTGGCAAGGTGGTTGCTGATGTCGGCGATGAAGGTGAGGACCGTCGCACCGTCGAAATGCGCACCCTGAAGAATATGCTGGTATTCTCGGCTTTGCTGACACTGCCGCTCTTCGTGTTGGAAATGGGTTCGCACTTCATTCCCGGTGTCCACGAACTGATCATGGACACCATTGGGATGCGCAACAATCTGTACCTCCAGTTCGTACTGGCGTCCGTGGTTCTGTTTGGTCCGGGCCTGAGGTTCTTCCAAAAGGGCGTGCCAAACCTGTTACGCTGGACGCCTGATATGAATTCGCTTGTCGTCCTTGGTACGTCTGCTGCCTGGGGTTATTCGGTCGTTGCAACCTTTGTGCCTGGCCTTCTGCCTCCAGGCACCGCAAATGTCTACTACGAGGCGGCCGCTGTCATCGTCACGCTGATCCTGCTCGGCCGATACCTCGAAGCCCGCGCCAAGGGCCGGACCAGCCAGGCGATCAAGCGCCTTGTCGGACTGCAGCCGAAGACGGCCTTCGTCTCGCATGGCGGGGAGTTCGTCGAGATTCAGATCAGCGACGTTGTCGTCGGCGACGTCATCCGGATCAGACCGGGTGAGAAAATCCCGGTCGACGGCACTGTGGTAGAGGGTAGTTCGTACGTCGATGAATCCATGATCACCGGAGAGCCTGTACCCGTTCAGAAGTCTTCGGATAGCGAGGTTGTCGGCGGCACCATCAACAAGACGGGATCATTTACCTTCAAAGCGACGAAGGTCGGTAGCGACACGCTGCTCGCGCAGATCATCAAGATGGTCGAGGCCGCGCAGGGTTCGAAATTGCCGATCCAGGCCTTGGTTGACAAGGTGACCGGTTGGTTTGTTCCAGCGGTGATCCTCGCGGCTGTCCTCACGTTCGTTGCCTGGTATGCCTTCGGCCCGTCTCCTGCGCTCACATTTGCGCTGGTAAACGCGGTTGCGGTTCTCATCATCGCCTGCCCCTGTGCGATGGGTCTGGCAACGCCAACCTCGATCATGGTTGGCACTGGCCGCGCAGCGGAACTCGGTATTCTGTTCCGCAAGGGCGAGGCCTTGCAAAACCTGCGTGAAACAGATGTCGTCGCGCTCGACAAGACCGGAACGCTGACCAAGGGACGCCCTGAACTGACGGACATCATCGTCGCCGATGGTTTCGATGCCGACCGGGTTCTGGCTCTGATTGCCAGCCTGGAGTCTTTGTCCGAGCATCCGATTGCCGAAGCCATTGTATCGGCCGCGAAGGCGAAGGGCGTCGGTTTGGCCCCCGTGACGAATTTCGTGGCGACACCTGGATTTGGTGTGCGCGGGACAGTGGACGGATCGGACATCCTTGTTGGTGCTGACCGCGCCCTGCAGCTACACAAGATCGATGTTTCGAGGTTCGCCCGCGACGCCGAACGGCTCGGTGACAACGGCAAGTCTCCGCTCTACGCGGCAATCGATGGACGTCTGGCGGCCATCATCGCTGTTTCCGATCCAATCAAGGAGACCACGCCTCAGGCGATCAAGGCCCTGCATAACCTCGGTCTTAAAGTGGCGATGATCACCGGAGACAACCGTCGTACGGCCGAGGCGATTGCCAGGCAACTTGGCATCGACGAGGTGATCGCCGAGGTCTTACCGGAGGGCAAGGTCGAGGCGGTCAAAAGACTTCGGCAAGACAACCGAAAGGTGGCCTTCATCGGTGACGGCATCAACGATGCCCCAGCCCTGACCGAGGCTGACGTGGGCTTGGCGGTAGGGACAGGAACCGATATCGCGATTGAAAGTGCCGATGTCGTACTGATGTCCGGAGACCTGAACGGTGTGCCGAAGGCCATCGCCCTCAGCAAGGCCACGATCCTGAACATCAAGCAGAACTTGTTTTGGGCATTCGCCTACAACGTCCTGCTGATTCCGGTCGCAGCTGGCGTATTGTACCCCGTGAACGGCACCCTTATGTCGCCTATATTCGCAGCGGCGGCGATGGCAATGTCGAGTGTATTTGTACTGGGGAATGCGCTCCGGCTTCGTCGGGCAACTCCGGTTTGAAAACTGGGCGTCCGGCTCCGGCCAGCCGCCCATCCCTCATGGAAGGATATAAAGATGAATATCGGGCAAGCCTCGAAAGCGACCGGCGTTTCTACAAAAATGATCCGCTACTACGAGCAGATCAAGTTGATCAGCCCCGCGCACCGGACGGAGGCGAGCTATCGCACTTACAGCGATAACGACATTCATACTTTGCGTTTCGTCCGAGGAGCCCGTGACCTCGGTTTTTCAGTGGAGCAGATGAAAACGCTTTTGACCCTGTGGCGCGACCGTTCGAGAGCGAGCGCAGACGTCAAAGCGATTGCTCTTGAGCATATCGCCGAACTGGAGCGCAAGGCGGCGGCAATACAAGCCATGACCAAGACCCTGAAGCACCTTGCAAACAATTGCCAAGGCAACGATAGACCGGATTGCCCGATCATTGAAGAGATTGCGAACGCGACGGAAAAGGACACCCCGGAAATCAATGCCCGGTTTGGGGTTAACGCTATGAAGTGAGGGCTTATACCAGTCGTCGGTAAGTGTGACTCTCATGGGGATTCCCAACTGCCGACGAATCTGAATCTCTGGCGCAAACAGGAGGTTTGCGATGGGTTCAGCGCTTTCAGTGCGGTCGGATTTCGACGGGGCCAGGTTGCGGCGTCTGGCTCGCCAAACACGTGATGCCGATCAGGCTCGGCGTTTTCTTTCACTTGCATCGATCTATGATGGCGGCTCGCGCGCCGATGCAGCGAGGCTTGGCAGCGTGACGGTTCAGATCGTGCGCGACTGGGTGGTGCGTTTCAATGATCGCGGTCCCGACGGCCTGATCAACGGTAAGGCGCCGGGCAAGCCTTCTCTGCTGAACGACGAACAGCGAACGGCCTTGGGGCAAGCCATAGAACGCGGACCGACCCCGTATCTGGATGGCGTCGTCCGGTGGCGACTGTGTGATCTGGCTCAATGGATTTGGGAAGAATTCCGAGTGTCGGTGAGCGAGGAGACCCTGGGCCGCGAAGTGCGGGCCATGGGGTACCGCAAGCTCTCGGCTCGCCCTAGGCATCATGCACAGGATGCCGAGGCGACCGAGGCATTTAAAAAAACTTCCCCGCCGCTGTGGCAGAAATCGCCGCCGGTCCCGCCAAGGGCAAAGTGATCGAAATCTGGTTTCAAGATGAAGCCCGGATAGGCCAGAAGAACAAAATCACGCGTCGGTGGGCCAAGCGGGGCTCAAGGCCGTCCGCGCCGCACGACCAGCGAACCCGATCGGCCTATATCTTCGGCGCCATCTGCCCCAAGCAGGGCAAGGCCGCCGCTCTCGTCATGCCGTGGTGCGACACCCATGCCATGAACCAGCACATGCTAGAGATATCCCGCAACGTCGCGGACAATGCCCACGCTGTCCTGATCATGGATCAGGCCGGATGGCACATGTCCAACAATCTCATCGTGCCGGAAAACATCACCATCCTGCCACTGCCGCCCAAATCACCCGAGCTGAACCCCGTCGAAAACATCTGGCAGTTCATCCGCGACAACTGGCTCTCGAACCGAGTCTTCAAGTCCTACGAGGATATCGTCGACCACTGCTGCTACGCTTGGAGAACACTTCAGGAGCGCCCATGGAAGATCATGTCGATTGGTAGACGCACATGGGCGCAAGGGTTCTGATCAATGACGCTTGGTATTATCCTTCCTGCCTTCATCTCCACTTCTGACGAAAGCTGTTGCAAACACCGTAAAAAAAGAAGCCAGCCGCCCGGTCGCTCGGGATACCTGGAGAACGGGTGGCAGTTGAACGAAATTCCAAAGCCAACAGCCTCGACCCGATCACACTTGGAGGCATCCATTGGGATTTCGCTACTTCCCCTCGATCCGGAACTTCGCGTGGCAAGAGGTGCATGTTTGAAGCATCAGATGAAAGGCATGTTCGGCGGGCATTGATTCCGCTTCTCGTGCGGCATCCATCTTCTTTGCCAGGGGTCCGCCCATCATGGCCTCGCCCCCCTTCATCCGCGTTCCTGGGCCAAGCGTGTCGGGATTTCGGTCAGCTGCGATAGACAGCGCGGACGCGTAGATGCCAAGATCGTCAGCCAACTTGTCGAACTGTTGACGGTCGGTTTCGATGCTTGCGCTGGCTTTCGAGCCAGCCGTGTTGGCGGAACCGTCGAACAACGCCGACAGGCTATCTCCCGAGTGAGCCCGAATAGTCTCGGCGGCCGCTTTGAACGCTTTCGCGTCGTAGGGTGACGTGTCCTTGAACATCGAGTTGATGATCTTGGCGGCGTTTGCCATCGCCTTCATGCCGTCCTGTCTTTTGACTACGTTGCCGGGCGCGGCGGTTTGAGCGGTTGCTACGGAGACGGCCGTGGCGAAAACGACTATTGGAAGCACAAGAGTGGCCAGTTTCGTCGCGCTCGCATTCATCCCCATGCTACACTCCATTTTCCCGGAGGCTCTTCCTCCCAGTTTTGACCATCCGAGCATATGGAGGCTCGACCTTCGGGGCTCGAAACCTCCTCGCGTTTGATCAAGATCAACGCAACTCCTGCAACGGCATGGTATCGTGCTTGAATATGACAATTGGGTCCCAGCGAAAACATGTTCGCCGCAAACCAAACCATTCGAAGATGCGCGAGACAATTGCTGGCCGTTTTGGTCGCAATTATGTTCCTCGTCGCGCCGATGGCCGAGGCCGCTCCCACTCTTTGCAATAACGACTTATCCCCAGTTGAACATATCGAAACATCCAAACGCGACGTAGCTGGACAAGGTGATCACCACCCTGTCGAGCAGAAGGCTTGCTGCAAAAGCGTATGCAGCCTGTGCAACGTCATTCTTCCGGTTTGGAACCCTGTCGTTCTTCACCTGGATTCCGGCTCTCAGCAATACCTTGATCCGCAGGCGTCCTTCATTGGCTCCACCTGTCGCCCCCCTTTCACGCCTCCTCGATCCCTTGTTTGATCGCTCCCCGCCCCAAGGCGGATGATCGTCGGTGCCCGTGATCTCCACGCGGCGCCGTTTCGTCGGCAAGGCCGACACGAGAAAATGAGGCAAAGAGATGAATCGTCGTGAATTCTTAGGAAGACTACTGACGGGTGTAGCGGTCGCTGGTTCGGCTTCCACATTGTTTCCCACGAGCGGCCGGCCGCAGGTGACAACCAGTACACTGCAACCGCTGGCGGAAATCGGAACCCGTTCGCTTTCCATTGGGAAGCGGGTAATCGAAGTGAATGGGAAGGCCGCTAGCGTTTTTGGGCTCGTTCAACCTGACGGCACAGCGGGCATCACGTTGGAAGCAAATAGTCAATTCGACGTCACCCTTACCAATAATATCGACGATCCCACGCTCATCCATTGGCACGGTCTGACGCCCCCGTGGGAAATGGACGGCGTGCCGGACAATCCGTCTGCACTTTTAAGTCCAGCCGAAGCCCGCCGCTATACGTTTCCCGTCGGTGCCGGGGGGACACACTGGATGCATGCGCACACGCTTCAGGAGCAAAACTTGCTGGCCGCCCCGTTAATTGTCAGGACTGCCGATGACGCGAGGCGTGATGAGCAAGAAGTCGTCATTCTCCTGCATGACTTTTCGTTCACACCCGCCGAGGAATTGCTCGCCAGGCTTAAAGGCTCCCGCTCCAAGGGCGGCCTGGCCATGAACCATGATTCCATGATGCAGGGCATGGCAGCCGGGATGCACGGAGGACATATGTCCGGTATGGCGATGCCAGGAATGACAGCCATGGACCTGAACGACATCGAGTACGATGCGTATCTCGCCAATGATCGCACGCTCGACGACCCACAGGTGGTTTCGACGGAGAAAGGCGGTCTGGTCCGTCTACGCATCATCAACGGCGCGACGGCGACGGCGTTCACCATCGACACTGGGGCCCTTGCAGGGCGTCTTGTTGCGGTAGACGGACTGTTGGTCCACCCGATTTCGGGAAATCAGTTTCCGATTTCAATGGGCCAGCGTCTTGATATACGGCTGGAACTTCCAAAAACTGGGGGAGTCCATCCTATCCTCGCCTTACGTGAAGGATCACTTGAGCGGACCGGGATCATCCTCGCCTCGCCTGGGGCCGATATTGCCAAGATTGCTTCGCGTGGACCGGCGAACGGACCAGTTCTCGGAGTGGGGCTGGAACAGCAGCTGAGGGCCGTGGAGCCGCTTCCAACTCGTCCCGCAGATCATCGTTTCGCTCTCACCCTGACTGGCGACATGGCGGCCTACACCTGGCAAATCGATGGAGGCGATGGTCTCAATGTGAGGCACGGCGACCGGGTCGAGGTTACGATGCAGAACATGTCAATGATGGCGCATCCGATGCATCTGCACGGTCATCACTTCCAGGTAATCGGTATCAACGGCAACACGATTCAGGGCGCAGTGCGGGACACCGTTCTGGTTCCGCCGATGGCAAGTGTAGTCACAGCCTTTGATGCGAACAATCCCGGCCGTTGGCCCCTCCACTGCCATCACCTCTACCACATGGCGTCCGGAATGATGTCGTTCGTCGCCTATCGGGACGGAAGCTAAGCATTTGCCGTCGAAGTCGCGCGTCGCGCGCAGAGTCTAAGCCGCGCCGCGCTCCTCACGACCTCTCGGACGAGCCAGGGCAACTTATGCTTCCCGATAGAGACATACCCAAGGAGTTTTCCAATGGATGAACACAAAGATCACCATCACCATCATGCAACTAAGGGTCACGCGGCGGTGAATGCAGCTGCAAGTTCGATTACCACACAAACCGAAGGCGTGATTTACACTTGCCCAATGCATCCGCAGGTAAGGCAAATAGGGTCAGGGAACTGCCCAATCTGCGGGATGACTCTGGAACCGGAAGTGGTCACAGCGGAAACCGGGCCTAGCGCCGAATATCTCGACATGAGACGCCGTTTCTGGATCGGGCTCGTTCTGTCCGTGCCTGTGCTCATGCTGGAAATGGGTGGCCACCTCACCAATCTTCACATGGTGCTTGGTGCCCAGACTTCGAATTGGATTCAGCTGGTGCTTGCTACACCTGTCGTCCTATGGGCAGGCTTTCCATTTTTCGAGCGAGCATGGAAGTCGCTCGTCACAGTGCGCCTGAACATGTTTACACTGATCGCAATGGGGACGGGGGTCGCGTGGATTTACAGCGTTGTTGCAACCCTTGCACCTGGTCTGTTTCCCGCCACGTTCCGCTCCGCCGACGGTTCGGTCGCCATCTATTTCGAGGCCGCAGCCGTCATCACTGTCCTGGTACTGCTTGGACAGGTGCTGGAGTTACAAGCCCGGGAACAGACCGGTGGTGCCATTCGCGCACTTCTTGATCTTGCCCCGAAGACGGCACGCCGCGTCCGCGATGGGGTTGACGAGGACATTGACCTGGAAATGGTGGTCGTGGGGGATTGGCTTCGGGTTCGCCCAGGTGAAAAGGTCCCGGTCGATGGCAGCCTTATCGAAGGTCGCAGTTCGGTTGATGAATCGATGATCACAGGTGAATCGATGCCCGTCACCAAAGAGGTCGGTGCAAAGCTGATAGGCGGCACGATGAACCAGACCGGTGGCTTCGTCATGGAGGCAGGAAAAGTCGGCCGCGATACTATGCTCGCACAGATCGTCCGCATGGTTGCGGACGCCCAGCGCTCGCGAGCGCCCATCCAGCGCCTGGCCGACGAGGTTTCCGGTTGGTTCGTCCCCGTGGTGATCGGGATTGCGATCCTCGCATTCGCAGCATGGATGATATGGGGTCCAGAACCGCGCTTTGCTCACGGTCTTGTCGCTGCAGTCGCGGTGCTTATCATCGCATGCCCCTGCGCATTGGGCCTTGCTACCCCAATGTCGATCATGGTTGGCGTCGGCCGGGGTGCGGGTCTTGGTGTCCTAATCAAGAATGCCGAAGCCTTGGAGCGTTTCGAGAAAATCGACACGTTGGTCGTCGACAAGACCGGAACCCTGACCGAGGGAAAACCTAAGGTAACTTCGATGGCCGCGATAAATGGGTTCACCGAACCCGAACTGCTGAGCTTGGCGGCAACACTGGAACGGGCGAGCGAGCATCCACTGGCAACTGCGATTGTCAACGCGGCGACGGAACAGCAACTGATTCTCGGCGTCGCGGAAGATTTCGACAGTCCGGTCGGCAAAGGGGTCACGGGCAGTGTCGATGGACGAAAGCTCATTATCGGCAGCCACCGCATTATGGAGGACGCGCATATCGATGTCTCCTCTCTCACCAGCCAGGCGGAGGCGCTGAGAGGAGAAGGCGCAACTGTCATCTTCGTCGCGGTAGACGGCGATGTGGCAGGCCTGTTGGCGATCTCCGACCCAATCAAAACGACGACACCTGATGCAGTTCAAGCCTTACTGAAGGCAGGGGTCCGGGTCGTCATGCTGACCGGCGACAACAAGACAACGGCCGACGCAGTTGCCCGAAAGCTCGGGATCGCCGAGGTCGAAGCCGAAATCCTGCCGGAAGACAAGAGCAAGATCGTCAAGCGTTTGCGGGAAGAAGGCCGGATCGTCGCAATGGCTGGAGATGGGGTAAACGACGCCCCTGCCCTGGCTGCTGCAGATGTCGGAATTGCTATGGGAACCGGCACGGATGTCGCGATTGAAAGCGCGGGCGTCACACTGCTCAAAGGCGACCTGCAAGGCATTGTGCGGGCTCGCCAACTGAGCCATGCGACCATGAACAATATCCGACAGAACCTTTTCTTTGCCTTCATCTACAACGCGGCTGGCGTCCCGATTGCCGCCGGGGTGCTCTACCCCTCGTTCGGACTTTTGCTGTCGCCGATTATAGCGGCGGCCGCCATGGCGCTCTCGTCGGTAAGCGTGATTGGAAATGCCCTGAGATTGAGGAGTGTACGGATATGAAATGGGATCGCAGATGGACACTGATCGCTGCGTCGCTGGGCGTCATCGTCGCATTCTTCGTGCTACGCGAGCACTGGGCGCATGCATTGGGTCTCGCGCCCTACATTATCCTGTTGGCTTGCCCTCTCCTGCATCTATTCCATGGCCACGGTGGTCATGGCCATGGTGGTCACGGCGAGGACCGCCTGCGTAAGGATGAAACACGTTGATCCACGCACAGGCTGATGTTGACGGAACCACGTCGGCTGAACGGCAATTTGAATGATTGTTGGGGGAGAAAACAATGAAAGTGCTCTCCCCCAATTTTTTCAAGCCGCCATTTTTGTGCAGCTCTCCGCACAGCGGCGGCAAGCCGCTACACATGACTCCATGTCTCCGACCCGTTCACAATCCTCGGCGCACTGAGCGCAGATTTCCGCGCACTCTCGGCAAACGTGCTTGTGATGCTCGGAACCAATGAGCATGAAATGGGCCGACGTTCGGCAGATTTCCGCGCAGGCCATCATGAGCTTGAAATGCTTCGGCTCGGTATGTTCGCCGCCCATTTCCAGGCAGTGCCCCATGGCCATCGACAAGCACTCGCGATAGCAGGCGAGACAATTGTCGATGCAGGATTTCATGTCGTCTGAAAGGTGATGCATGTTCGTTCTCCCTTCCTACTTCGCTTCCTTGTCGAGCCACTCAGTCATCTCGGCAATTTCTTTGGTCTGCGCGTCGATGATCTTCTGGGCGGTCTTTCTGGCCCATTCGTTGTCACCATATTCCAGCCCCACCTCGGACATGCTGATCGCACCCATGTGATGGGCGATCATCCCGCAGACAAAGGCAACGTCTGCGTCCTTCTTCATCATGCCCTGCATCATGTTCATGTGCATAGACTTCATGCCTTCCATCGATGCCTTCTGATAGTCAGTCATCATTTCGCCCATGCCCATGTCACCGGACATCATATCCATCTTTGACATGTCCATCTCGGACTTACATTTTTCTGGGTATGCCATCTGTGCGAAAGAGGCGGCTGGCACAGTGGCGAGCAATGACAAGGCACCCACGGCAGCGAGCGAGACTCGTACGAGAGTATTCATTTCAGTTCTCCTTATTGGCTTCGTTTTCGTAAATCGTCACTCAGTCCAGGAGCTTTGGAGGGGGATAGTCCGGTTGCAGAGAGAGGAATCTGACTGGTTGTTCGACAGCAAAGGACACCGCAACCTTTCGTCTATCGGGAGCGACAAACACGTCGCCCAACGTTACGATGGGACAGCAGGCCATGCTGGAACAGCAAGCGCGTCCTATGGCACCGTCAGAATAGGGATTAGACGACGAGGAAGAAACTGAGGGGCAGTGATCGTCAGATGCATGCGCCGCCACCGCCATCCCGTGGATATTGGACAGGATGAAAAGTATTGCAAGAACGCGACACGTTACGTCTATTACGTTGCGACCGCACATTGATGCGTTTCCCTTGAGCCTCGCGAGCGAAATCGACCCTGGTGCCCGGTGTATCACCCTATTAAACACCCGAGTTCTGAATAGGTTCCGCTTCGATCCATGGGGCAACGGCCAGGTATATTGTCCGAGCAATCGGCTGCGCCCTTGACCTTACAAGCGTTGGAACCTTTAAAGTCAAATAATGGAAAAACTCGTCGCCACATAAACGACGTGAATCTCCTGACATATTTCTTTTATTGAAATTTGGCTGCGCTGAAGGTAGCTGTTGAATGATGGGCGCGATGTATCGAATCACATGCAAGAAATTGCTGATTCTGATCAGACTGGTGATTGTTGTGTCACTGGCAGGGTACTCGCTGTCCACTGCTACAGCCGCCATGCACGGCGGGGCGCTCAATGGTACGACAGTAGTGTCGGACACCATGGAGCACGCCGACGCTCAAATCGGCGAACACGATCACCACGCTAGTGTTTCTGCGGACGACGCAGAGTCGAAAGTCGGAAAGCAAAACTGTTGCAACGACTTTTGCATAAGTTTCGCAATTGTCGCAACTACGGACACTTTAGACGGCCCCGTGGTTGCGTCGATCCACAGACTCATTGACGATCAGCGCTCGTTCGGTGAAATCCCGACCCTCCATCGTCCACCGAATATCTGAATAGGATCAACCCGTCCCTGCGGGTCTGAACGTGCGTCGACGAGCATGATTGGCTCGTTCCGCCGATGACATCTCCTATTCGGATTACACCATGAACCTCAAAATTCTGGTGGCTGCCTTGCCGCTCTTTGCAAGCGGATGTGCTGCCACGTTGCCTCCTGAAGTCATTGCTTCGGGCGACCTCGCCGACCTCCCGGTCGACGTTCGTCCCGTTCACTATTATAGCCCCGTTGCGGGCTACACGCACCGCGTTCCGGTCGATCCCAAACCGTGGCGGAACCAGAATGACGCGCAAGCTCCGGACGGAGGTGCGTCATGAGCCTTTTCACTCTCAAATGTGTCGTGACTGTCGCACTTCCTCTCGTTCTCGGAGGATGCGTATCCTCTGCGGAATACTCCGCGGCGACGGCCGGGTTTTCCAATGTTGCGAACAAGACAGCCGAGGCGACCGGAAAAGACACCGTCTGGGTGCAGAACCGCCAAGACGCTCAGGTTGTCTCGGGCCGGGTGAAGACCTTGCTGGCGAAAAAGACCGTGGACGTCGAAACGGCAGTTCAGGTCGCGCTTCTGAACAACAAGGGCCTGCAGGCGGCCTACGCCGATCTTGGAGACTCTTCGGCGGATGCCTGGCAGTCAACCATGCTTGTGAACCCGACCGTTGGCATCGGTCTGACGGGGATCGGTACGCCCGGCCTCGAAGCTTACAAGGCAATCGAAGGTGTGATCGCCACCAACATCCTCGCGCTCGCTACCCAGAAGCGGAACGTCGAGATCGCCGACGGTGGGTTCCGAAAGGCGCAGCTCAATGCGGCCCTGCGGACCTTACAGCTCGCCGCCGAAACGCGTCGCGCATGGATCACCGCCGTCGCCTCATGGGAAACGGTAGCCCAGCTCAACCAGGCGCAGGCGGCCGCAGATGCGGCTTCGGAACTCGCACAGAAAATCGGCGAAGCTGGCTCTCTCACCAAGGGCGGACAGGCTCGCGAGCACGTCTTCTACGCCGAACTCACCGGACAGACCGCCAAGGCACGGCTTGAAGCCCGTCTCGCGAAAGAAGAACTCACGCGGCTCATGGGACTTTGGGGATCGGACATAGACTATCAGATTGCGAACCGTCTGCCTCAGCTTCCCAAGGGTCTGGTCAAGCGCGATCTGATCGAAGCAGAAGCGCTTGAGCGTCGGGTCGACCTCCAGATAGCGAAGCTCGACCTCGCGACGACAGCCAAGTCCTACAAGCTGACGGAAGCCACGCGCTACGTCACCGATCTCGAAATTCTCTCCGGCTTCGAGACCGAGCGAGAACTCGAGGATGGCGAGAAGCATAAGCAGACGACCGGAAATGTAGAGCTGGAATTCGTGATCCCGATCTTCGACAGCGGCAAGGCCCGGATGCGGAAATCGGAACTGGCTTACATGCGGGCGGCAAACGTTCTCGCGGAAAAGGCGGTTAACGTCCGTTCGGAAGCTCGCTCCGCCTATCAAGCCTACCGCGCGAACTACGACATCGCACGGCACTATCGCAACAGCGTTGTGCCGCTGCGCACCAAGATCGAGGAAGAGTCTCTCCTCACATATAATGGCATGATCACCAACACATTCGAATTGCTCGCCGACAGCCGGGAGAAGGTCAATTCGATCCTCCTCGCCGTCAATGCAAAACGTGACTTCTGGTTGGCCGAAGCCAATCTCGCGCCTGCCATCTACGGCGGCGGCGCGGGTTCGGCCGGTGGTGAAACGGAAGTCGCAGCGGCTGCCGAAAGCGGCGGCGGCGGTCACTGAGAAAGGACAAAGACATGTTTAACAGAAGACAGATGCTCGGCGCAGGGGCTGCCCTCGTTTCGACTGCCGCATGGGCGAAGACCTCCAACATGGGCCTGCCTGAAGCGGCCATCATGGAAACCGCCGAAACCCAGACGCCAGTTCGTCCTTCTTCGGGGCCGGACTACACCCCGGTCGTCACCCTCAACGGCTGGACCCTGCCCCATCGCATGAACAACGGTGTCAAGGAATTCCACCTGGTCGCCGAACCCGTCGAGCGCGAGATGGCCGAAGGCATGACCGCCCATCTCTGGGGCTACAACGGCCAGTCCCCGGGTCCGACGATCGAGGCGGTCGAGGGTGACCGTGTTCGTATCTTCGTGACCAACAAGCTGCCGGAACATACGACCATCCACTGGCACGGCATGATCCTGCCGTCCGGCATGGACGGCGTCGGCGGGCTGTCGCAACCGCACATCCCGGTCGGCAAGACCTTTGTCTACGAGTTCGATCTCGTGAAGTCCGGTACCTTCATGTACCACCCGCATTCGGACGAGATGGTCCAGATGGCGATGGGCATGATGGGCTTTTTCGTCATCCACCCGAAGGACGAGAAGTTCATGCCCGTCGACCGGGACTTCGTGTTTCTGCTCAGCGGCTACGACATCGATCCGGGCACCTATGTTCCGCGCGTCATGGAGATGACAGACTTCAACCTCTGGGCCTGGAACAGCCGCATCTTTCCGGGGATCAGTCCGCTGGTCGTGTCAAAGGACGACAGGGTGCGCGTCCGTGTCGGCAATCTGACGATGACCAACCATCCGATCCACATGCACGGCTATGACTTTGAGGTGACCTGTACCGATGGCGGCTGGGTGCGACCAGAAGCCCGCTGGCCGGAGGTCAGCATCGACATCCCGGTTGGTGCGATGCGTGCCTACGAGTTCGACGCCAAGTATCCGGGCGACTGGGCGATCCATTGCCACAAGTCGCACCACACGATGAACGCAATGGGCCATGACGTGCCCACCTTCATTGGCGTCGACAAGAAATCCGTCACCGAAAAGATCAGGAAAATCCAGCCCGAATACATGCCCATGGGAACCGCCGGTATGGCGGACATGGGCGAGATGGAAATGGAAATTCCGGAGAACACCGTTCCGATGATGACCGGATGGGGTCCGCACGGTCCCATCGAGATGGGCGGCATGTTCTCCGTCGTCAAGGTCCGCGAGGGCATCGCGGCGGACGATTACACCGATCCTGGCTGGTATGAAAACCCACCCGGAACGCAGGCCTGGGAGTGGACGGGCGAGCTGCCCGACGCAACCAAGGCCAAGGACGCAAAGACCCAAATCACGCCCAAGCCTATGAAGCACGGCTGATCTTCTCTCCCAACCAACTAAAGGACAAGACTATGAAAACTGCAATGATCGCAATGTTTCTCGCGGCGCTCGCCACACCCGTCCTCGCCTCCGGCACACACGAAGGCGGCCATGACGCTGCCATGGCGGTCGGTGAGCCCGGCAAGAAGGCGGAGGCTACACAGACCATCCGGGTCTCCATGAAGGAAACGGACGACGGCAAGATGATCTTCACGCCAAACACCTTCAAGGTCCGCAAGGGCCAGACGGTCGTGTTCGCTATCAAGAACGCGGGCGAGTTGGATCACGAGTTTGTCCTCGACCAAGAAGACAAGGTTATGGAGCACAAAGCTGTCATGGAGAAATTCCCGGAAATGGAACACGACGATCCGAACGCGATCCGCCTGGCTGCGGGAAAGTCCGGCGAGATAATCTGGAAGTTCACCAATGACGGCACCTTCAAGATCGCCTGCCTCGTTCCCGGCCACTACGACGCCGGAATGCACGGCGACGTGACCGTGGCCAAGAAATAACTAGAAGCAAGGAGAGATGACATGAAATCCATCATCAAATTCGCCTCGACAGCCCTTCTCGCAGTTGCCCTCGCCTCCGGCGCGATCGCCGCCGAATTCACCAAGGGTACCGTCAAGAAGGTCGATGCCAAAGCGAAGAAAGTCACGATTATCCACGAGGAACTCAAATCCCTCGAGATGCCCGCCATGACCATGGTGTTCCGCGTCAAAGACGACGCCATGCTCGAAAAACTGAAGGAAGGCGCCAACATTGAGTTCGTCGCCGAGCGCGTCGAGGGCAAAATCACGGTCACGGACGTCAAGTAACGGGACCGGGCCGGGCCTTCCAAGGCTCGGCCCTTTCGACCTCAACTTCTTAGATCGGCATATGCCGATCGTACAGACCTGGATCAATGGAACAGAAATCATCGCCTTTCAGCAATAGCGCTTCCACCCGGGAACTACGGTCGGCCTCGCTGCGGTTCGTCGTCCTTTCGATCCTGTTCGCCAACCTCCTGTTCGGAGACGGGCTCGCCAGTTTTACGACCCATGCCATCGTCAGCTTGGTCTATTTGATCGTCAGCGTGGCATCCGTCGCGGTGGCTGCCTTTTTCCCGGCACACAAACACCTCGGCGCACTGTTCGTGGCGCTCGATGCGGCCTTGGTCGTGGTGATCCTTTATGAACACATTCTGGCTAGTCCGATCACGGAAGATCACGCCCTTACGACGTCGAGCTTGGTCGTCTCGTTCATCCTTCTGAACCACGTAGCCTTGAAGCTGGAACGCAGGCTAATCGTTTTGTTTTCGACGATCGTGGTCTTGGCATGGGTGCTTATGCTTACCCTCATGGCGTTCCGTCATCACGCCAGCTCGCCCGGAACACTAGTGGCCAACTTCTTCAATCAGGACCTCGGCCTGACCATGAGTTTCGCCTTCACTGCGATGGCCGTGTATCTGTTGGCGCGTGATCACGACCGCACCATCAGGCAAGCGTTAAGGATCGAGGAGAAGCGCATGAACCTGTCACGCTTCTTCTCGCCAACAGTCGTCGCCGATCTTCAAACTGCCAGTGCCAACCTTGACCTCGAGCGGCGGGACGCGGCGATCATGTTTGTCGATATCCGCGACTTCACGTCATATGCGGAAACGGCTTCCGCACGCGAGCTTGCCCGTGTCCTCGGTGAGTATCGGCACATCGTCGCCGGCACGGTGTTCGCCTATGGCGGAACCGTTGACAAGTTCATCGGTGATGGCGTGATGGCGGTGTTCGGGCAGCCGAAGCCCAAGGCGGACGATGCTCAGCGGGCATTGGCCTGCGCGTTGTCTTTGACTACTGAACTCGACGAGTGGCGTAACAACAACATTGGCAGGGGTGGCCCCTGTCTGAACGCGGGGATCGGCCTTCACTATGGCACCGTTTTGGGCGGGGTTATTGAAAGCGGTTTTCATGACGAGTTCACCGTGATCGGTGACGCAGTCAATGTCGCCCAACGCCTCGAGTCTTTGGCAAGCCTTTTAAAATCACCACTCGTAGTCTCGGACCGCATAATCGAAGAGGTCCCGGGCATGTTTGGGGCCAATGATTGGGTGTACACCAATGGCGTCAGTATCTCTGGCAGGAAGGCGTCGGTCAACATTGCCTATATCCGTCGCGCTGCCAATCCTGCATCGCCTGCGGGCTATGAAACCGGGGACATACATACCGATTTCCAAAGGTCTTCTTTCCAGTCGCTTCCGGCGACACCCCTCGTTGGAACGTAAATCGCACCACCGACGAAGACCTTACCCGCGCCGTCGCATTTTACACGGACGTCATGGCTTCCCTGGTCGGTGTATTTGATCGAACCCGCGCTATCGAATTCCGTCAGGCCGATGGTCACATCGAAGTCGTAGTCCTGGACGGGTGATGTGTGCAGCGATGTTACAGTCAGATTGACGGTAACATCGTCCTGGAAATGCGAGACATGAAATGGCAGGCGTTCTGCCGAATGGGCCTGGATAGAGGAAACGGCCATCGCCAACGGAAGTATCAAAATCGTGCGGCTCCACATTGACCCCTCCCAAGGTATGTGAGGCACTCATTATAGCATCAATTCCCAGACCATATACAAATTTCGAAATCTGCATACGGGGGCGGAAGGAAGTGCATTTCCTATTCGGCGACGTAGCACTTTCGTACAGTGCCGCCATGGCTCGCCTTGAAAGGGTTCGAACCAACGACCCCGCTTTCGGAAGGACTAAGGCCCCCAATTTGCCCGATTATGTCCAAAAATCATCGCTCGGGCTTCAGCTCTTGACTATCTGTCTTGCAGTGCATCGATGAACCTTCGTAGATCCCGCGCTGTATTGTTGGGAATCGCCGTTAGAGCGGAACGGAGAACAGATTGAATGCGCCGCCAACCTGCTGGCGTCGAGGATATCGCCGTGCGGATCTGAGGCACGGACAGCCGTGGCATCGCCAACAAGGCCGGCACCTCACAGAGATGCTCCCAACTTCTCGTTACGATCTCCGAAAGCGGTTCTGCTACAAAGGCGGCAATCGGCGTCGGATTGAGATCATAAGCGACCATCGCTTGCGCGGTCAGCAATTCGGCCGCCGTCCTGTTGCGCGTCAGGGAACCCAGGGCTGAGAGAATCCGCGCGTCCGCTGTCGGTTCGCCCTTTGCAAAACTATCCCATGGGTCATTGGGCCTGAACAAGCGATCCTCCGCTTGGCTTAGAAAATCGCACAGACGATCATAGTTCTCATCGGCAGGAAGATCCTCCTGCCAACGACGCAACGGCAGTAACTGGAGACTATCCTTTGCCATGAGCGCGATAATAACGGCCAGGATCCAGCACATGATCAGCACGGCTGCTGCTTCGCTTAGTGGTGGAACAGGGGGATCGGCGTCGAGTTGCTGGTAGATGTCTTCCCCGGCATCGCGCAGCTGAAGCAAGCGATCGAAATATGCATATCCCCGAACGAGGTCACATACCAATGGCTCGAGGTCGGACGTGACGATGGCAAGCCGAGTCAAAGTCTCCCAATTCGTCGCAACAACCGCGACATCACGGGAGCGCCTGATCAATTCTGCCAAGCGAACTATCGAAACCCTATCATAACCCGGTGCCAACAATTGCAGATCTAGAAGTTGCCACGCCAGCAAGGCAATGCTGGCAGGATGGTTCTGTTCCCAACCAAGCGTCTCGATCGCGCTGCTACGGCCGACGATCGCCTCCACGTCAATGTTGCCTTGCCTTTTCTGGCTGGCGTTTGCATGCACCCGCTTCATGGCCTCCGATCCGTACTGCCGCACCGACAGAAACGGTTCGGGTGGCAGTTCGCGGCCGTCTTCCAGGATCAGGTCGAGCGCGCGCGAAAATGCATCGACTGCGGCACGAAACTCGCCAGAGAGATAAAGCGCGAGAGCGCAGTCAAAGCCGAAGCCAACATGTCTTTCGATCGGGTCATCATCCGCGAGCGCAGCTAAGCCTTCTACGAAGCGACTCGCGCACATCGGCCATAATTTCGCCTGTGCGGCTGAGAGCGCGGCATCGCGCCAGACGCCGGCGCGATAAGAAGCAGACACATCCAAAGCCGGCAGGATCTGTTCGTAGATTTCCAGCGCGCTCGCGGTATCTTCAAGTCGGTAAAAAACCTTGCCCTTGGCCGCTAGCACACGGACCGGATTTGCAATCCTCGACGCAGTCCGGTTGGCGATTGAAAGCGCGGACCTGGCATCTTTCAGGTCTTCGTCGGTCACACGCACCAAAAGTGCGGCGGCAGAATCAACAAGTGAGAACATTTCCGCCTTAAGCGCGATGGCGATCGTTCGCTCAAGCAGGGCAGCGAACGCATCCCAGTCCCGCTCGGGTCGGTCGATTTCGCTCAGCCAAAGACGGTCGAGCATGACGGACGCCGCATCAAGGTCACCGGAACGACCTGGCAAGATGAAACGTCTGTCCTCAATCGCCAGGGGTTCAACGATATCGAGCAACCTGCCAAATGCCGGCGCGTCCGCAAGCGAGTGCGCCAAGGTGAGCGAGAATATCGGGGATAGGTCAGGAAAGTCTACCTGGACATCTCCTCCTTGCTGTTCCAGTCGCAGTAGGCCATTGCCGACTTTCTCCGCCGCCTGCCTAAACCGAATGCCGAGAGAGACGAGGAACGGGAGGTCATGCGTGACCGTGTCCAGCCGCAAGACCTGCCACAGGAACAAGAAGTCGAAAAAGTCGGTGGCGAGATCATCCGACGCACGTCTTTCGGACTCCTGCAGGGCGCGTTTGATGATGGCCGGAATCTCGTCCTTTTGCGCCTCCACGGCGATTCGCAATTGCAGAATCCGGAACACGGCCCGATCGACCGCCGCCGGAAACAACGAAAGATCGTTTTCGTCAATGGCCATCATTGTGAAGATGCGAGCGGTTTCGCCGATCTGTTGCCAGACCTCCGCAGGCGCCTCTAAAAGACTGGGAAGGATGTGGAGGAGAGGCCCGATCTGTCTCGCAATGATCGCGTGCATCAGGAGGGTCGAGACGTCGCCAGCGTCGAGCGAGGGATCGGCGAGCCACGCCCAGGCGATGCTCGCATGCATATCCATATTCCAGGATGGCGTGCGCGTGTCGGTCCCGAGGCCGCGAAGGAGCGGCGAGACGCGAAGGTCGGATGTGTCGGTCACCTCCAACCACGGACCTATCAACCGATCGACGATGTGACCTGGTTCTTTGATCGAAGGAAAAATTCCACCAATGGCCTGAAGCCGCAAGCGCGATATCCGGCCCATCACCAGGCTCGCGCGGCAAAGCAGTTCCCGCTCATCCTCGGGCAGCGCTGAAACCATCCGCCTTGCCTCGGCACGCACATCGACGATCTCAGTGGTCGGAGCCATCCACTCTCCGATGGACGGCTTGGGCCAGTTCTGCTGCTGCAAAGCAGACAAGCGGGCATCGACGAGTTGGGGGTGGCCGCTCGTGGAGGCAAAGACGATTTTCGCCCAGGTATCTGCCGCTTCATCCGGGCAGCCGGAATCGGCGAAGTAGGCGGCGATCTCTTCCGTCTCGAAGGATGGAGCGGCAAGGATGTGGTCGCCCGAGATATCGATCGCGGTCGCCAGCCGGGGCGGCAGCCGATGTCCGGAAGTAATCAGAAGGGCGCCACCGCTCCTTTTCAGCGACGTAGCCAATTCACTCAAGGCCGGAGCGAAGGCCCGCGGATCATCGCCCGGATCGAAATCGTCAAGGACAATGGTCGTGCCCGCGACAGCTTCCTTCACGAACGAGAGCGCCGACTGCAGCCTCGTCAAGGCTGCAGTCCTGTCGAGATCGCGCAGGTCGATCCAACCGATGGCCCCCATGGCGGGTACGATAGCCGCGGCCAGGGCAGTCTTCCCCATGCCGGTCGAACCATGAATTTGAACGGGACCGCCGAGCAGTGCCTCCCGAATCCCTTCTTCCAATCCGGGGCGGGCAAACCTCCTCCCGTAGAGTGGCGGCTTTCCGATCCTCACGTCCGCATGAGGGATGGCCGCCTGTCCCGCGCCTTGACCCATCGCCTGCCGGAACAGGTTGAACATGAGGTCGTTCGGGACTGCGCTAGTTCCCGCGGCGTCTAGAATGCGTAGAAAATCACCCCTCCGAAGTGGCTCGCGATCATGATCGGTAGCATTCCTCCAGGCTTCGAGATGGAGCGCTGCAAGGGCATCGGCGGCGTCCGCCGCCCCAATACTCCGCGTTTCCCCAAGTTCGATAAGCCTGGTTTCGATCCGGCGGCAAAGAACGTCGGCGACGGGCTGGCTCGTCACCCATTCGAACGGCTGGATGATGCGCGAGATGAAGTCCCCGACGGGGGCACTGACTAGGAATTCACGAAAGGAATGTGGAAATTCGTCTCGGGCCGAAAGGTAACTTTGAATGACGCTTGCGCTGGCTATCGATGTTGTCGTCATTGGAGAGCGGCGGATGTCGCGCCAGATCTCGAGTGCCGGCCGCGCAAGACCCAAATCGTCACCTCGCTCGCGACCGATCACGGACGTGGTCAAATAGCGAAACTGAATGGCGGTCGACGGGTTCCGCTGACAATGTTCCCAGAAATGGCCGATGGCCGCCAGGGCATTGGGGTTGCGCAGGGTCAGCCCGCCTGATCCAGCCGTGTCCTTGACCTGCTCGACGGTGGCTCCCGAGAGGCCGACCCGGTCGAGATCTTCGGCGCCTTCCAGGACTAGGATTTCGCCCGGGCCCAGGTCGAGCCATGTCTCAATACTCCGAAGCATCTGGTAGGAGTAGCCACGCAATGAATCGACCGCCTCGCGGGCGGCGTCGTTGACCAATGGAGTAGGGTTGGAAGGTTCGTCCATAAGTCGATCTACGGCCAAGTCGCAGGACGACGCAAGCGCAACCATCAGCAGATCGAAAAGTTGGGGCTGACCACCGTGCAGAGCGGTTGGGATGATTGCTGGATCCATGCGACTAAGCAGCGTCAAAAGCCACCCACCTATCGCCCGGCTTGCCGCCGACTACAGCCTGTGAAGACGTGGCGTCCGGTAAACAAGCGCGTTCAGGTCAACCTGTATCTCCGTCGTGAACGCCGCCTGATACACTGCTGCATCGAAACCTTTAAACTCTATTCCCTCAGCATGCAGGGCTTTGAATATCCGGCAAACTGCCGATACGAAAACCGGGATTATGTCGACATAGATTTGATTGGGAGGAAAGCGTTCTCGAAGACCCGTCTCGTGAATTTTTGCAAATGAAAGATGGCCTGCGACCTGGTTGTAACGCTGCCTGGCTTTGATCTCGTTAAGGAATGTGTCCAGATACGGCGATGAGAGATCCGGATCTAGGCGGGAGCGAAAATCCTCGAGCCTGTAGAATTGCTCCATCATTCCTCGCGGTTCGCCTTTTACTCGGTGTTTGGCAAGCAGGAACGCGGCTCCCACCCATCTTTCCGGCCCTGGACTCAGCCAAAGCTCCAGGTTGAGACTGCGGAACAACGGATGATTGCGGTGGTGAATAGCATTCCTTAAAGCGATCAGCACGGAAGTATCGCCAAATTCGAACCAAGGGAAATACCGCTGGGAAATGTCGTAAAGCGTATGAAGGGCTTCCAGCTTGGCTTCGAAGGCGCGATCTACGTTGCTGATGGCCTCCTCGCGGTCAATTTTGAATAGTCCCGCAAAGCGGGCCTGGGCTTCGACATAAAGACGCATGTTATTTGCGAGTACGCCGAGCGCCGCCTCCACTGCAAATTTGTCCATAACGCGCCCTTCAGAACTGATTTTGCCTAGCATGCCTAACTGTGGTTGCCGGCGCCACACATATCGCCCACGATCTCTGGGGCTTCGATCTCGGAATATCAAACCGACGTTGCGCGCCCTGCCGCACATCAACTGTCATCGCAACTTCGCCAACACCGCATCATATTTCCGGTAAACTCATGTTTATAATGACGAATCACGTATTCAATAAAGTTGCGAAAATCATCGAAATTATATAACGTCAGGCACATGCCACTTGACGCCACCAGCGGTGGACGGCCGATTGGTCCGCGATCCGAGGAAGACAGACATTGCAGAATATCACCCACAAAGATCCTGACAGATCAAGTCGCGTCGTCGATAGTGGCTTTAGCGTTTCAGGTTCGGTTGTTGACTTATTCTGTGGCGCAGGAGGCCTGACCCATGGATTCCACCTCGAAGGCTTCAATGTCGCAGCGGGAATAGACGTCGATGCCAGTTGCCGGTTTGCGTATGAACACAATAATAGTGCGCCGTTCTTCGAGAAAGACGTCGCATCCCTAACTGCTTCCGAGCTCGCGGGGATGTTTTCACCATCTGGCCCGAAGATATTGGTCGGTTGCGCTCCATGTCAGCCTTTTTCGAGTTACAATCAGAAAAACGAGGACCCAAAATACAAACTCGTCGAAAAGTTCGCGGAGCTGATATGCGACATCGAACCCGACATCGTTTCGATGGAGAACGTTCCCCGGCTGCTCGCCTTCCAAGGTGGAAAAGTGTTCGACCGCTTCTTAAAGATGTTGGAAAAGCACAACTATTCAGTCGACAAGCGGGTTATCTACGCTCCTGATTACGGTGTCGCGCAAAGTCGGTCGAGGCTCGTGCTGGTCGCATCCAGGCTAGGGCCGATCCGCTTCATCGCTCCAACGCACACGCCCGATTCCTATTCCACCGTGAGGGAGGCTATCGGCGATCTTCCGGTCTTGAAGGCCGGCGAGATCGATGAGCGCGATCCGATGCATAGGGCAAGCCGTCTCTCCGAGATCAATCTGAAGCGAATAAGAGCATCCCGCCCCGGAGGATCGTGGAAGGATTGGGACGACAAATTGGTCGCCAAATGTCACCAGAACAAGAGCGGTGACGGCTATGTCTCCGTCTACGGAAGGATGACCGCGGACGATCCTTCACCTACGATCACCACGCAGTTCTTCGGGTTCGGGAATGGAAGGTTCGGACATCCCGAGCAGGATCGGGGTTTGTCGCTCAGAGAGGGCGCAATCCTTCAATCATTTCCTCCGAAGTATGCGTTTGCCCCGCCTGGCGAGCCAATCCAGTTCAAAAAGATGGGTCGAATGATCGGAAACGCCGTGCCTGTCCTCTTAGCTCAGGCGATAGCTCGATCGGTCAAGATCCATCTGAACGAGATTGCATCCGCGACGCCATAATCCAGTTGAAAATTTGGCTTATCTGGCTTTCGCATTAAGTTCAGATGGTATGCTTCGATGGATGATTTGTCGCCGAATAGTTCCAGTTCGATAACACCCGAGCGTTCCGCTTTGATGGCCCGTGTCAAGGGAAAGCATACGAAGCCAGAGGTCGTCGTCAGGAAAGCAGTCCATGGCCTTGGGTTGCGATTCAGGTTGCATCAGGCGAACCTTCCTGGAAAGCCGGATCTGGTGCTCCGGAAATCGCAAACCGTTGTGTTCGTCAATGGATGCTTCTGGCACCGCCATGCGAACTGCCGTATGTGCTCCACTCCCAAATCAAGAACCGAGTTCTGGAATGCCAAATTCGAGGCAAACGTGGCAAGGGATAACCGCAATTACGAGCTTCTGGCTCTCGCCGGCTGGAATGTAGTTGTGGTTTGGGAGTGCGAGACCCGCGACCAGGACCGTCTTGATAGAATACTTCGTTCAAATCTGCTGGATCATCGTTCAGCCGGCGGCTTTGAAGTGACGAGTGTCCAAGAGGCTCTTGACCGCGGCACGTAGCAGGGGGTTCTGCCTCGCTCGTGTGTCGAGACTGATGGTTTCTTCCAGATCCAGCAATCCTTTCATGCCGTATATCGACGTGACCACGCATAGAAGCAGCTCGAGCGAGCACTTCGCGGCGAGTGGCCAAGTCGGCATTCGATAGGAGAAGGGCAGAGAAACCTCGATCTCGTCGTCCTTGCTACCCATCGAACGGCAAGGCTGCGAATGGTAATAGTTGTGGTTGTCATCCTCTTCCGGTGTTTCGAAGCGGTACCCTATGAACCCGATCTGCCTATCTTTCGGCTGCTCCGTGGCGACCTTGGGAAAGGAAGCCCGGGGTGACCACAGGCCGAAATAGAAGCCGCAACGGGGAAGGGCCTTCTCGTAGTCCCAACGGCACCACAGCGCGGCTATACCGGCATCTTCCTTGGCTGGCGGGGTTAGAAAGATGACTTTATCTTCGGCGAACTCGCTCTTGGGACCACCGTGCATCAGGTGGGTCTCCAGCTCGTTCTTGGTTATCGAGGAAAATTTCGCCTTGGCGGCGCGCGAAGCTTTCTGTGAAGCGTTCGGATCGCGCCGTTCCCACTCCTGACCTTTCGTCAGGAGGATATCGAGGACATAGCACATGGCCTTCTGCTCGTCGGTCGCCATATCAATCCGTCCCAAACGCGAAGCGACGCTGAGGCGCGTACCGAATTTTTTCGAAGCGCTTCGCGAAGCGTCGGTCGTACGGGTTGTGAAACCCTGCGCGAAACTCCACAGCGTCTTCGAATTTCGCGAACGAGGATGCATCCTCCAGGAAGACGAAGTCGGGAAGCAATGCGAAATCGAAAGCGTGTCTAGCCTCCCGAATCTGATCGGACTGCTCGATCCGCCTCCACCAGAAAGCCGGCCTGTCGAGCCAGGCGGATGCTTCGAATACGGCATCCTTGGGAACGATGTCCTTAAGTTTGGTCAGATCGCCACCGACCGCGGCGTTCCAAGCGTCGATGTCGTCAATATCACCCTCGAAAAGGAAAGGGCACCGATGGAGAAGGTGTGGCAGATCCACCAGTACATCCTGCGGACCAAGTACCTCTCGCTCCAACCACTTCGCGACCCTGGATGCGGCAATTCTTGCGCAGGCATCGACGTCCTTTTCCAGAAGCGCCTCGGAGTCGCTGGTATCCACGGCAGAGGAATTGTCGCCAATGAAATCGAAGAATGTCACTTTCGACAACTCTTCATAGACCGATGCGTCTGGTGCGAGGAAACCGAACGCCGTATCGGAAAGCCTGCTCGCATCGATACCCTTCATTCCCAGGACGTCCAAGATTGGCAATTTTAGATTTCCTTCGACTTTTAAAAAGTCGACACGCGATCTGAAGTTGCTTGCCGATTTGTGAAGGACCGGCCAGTACCATGGCCGAAATTGGTCCCACGGCGCTTCCTTCCAAAGGCCAGGTGTAGCGATCAACTCACCGTCGACATTCAAGTCGGCAAAGCTCTCTAGATGGCCCCGCAGACCGAGATCGAATTGAGCCTCGAGGAACTGATTGAGCACGACCACAATGCCACATTCTGAAAACACTCGCGCTAATCTCGCGACCCCTTCCCCCGTATACCGGGTCTTTTTATCGTCGACATGTATGAGGTCGTAGTCGATGATCAGCACATCGATCTCGTCGAACAGGCATGGGTCGTCAGGCCGAGGTTCTTTGGCGCGCAAAGCCGCTCGACGGGCGAGCAGCACCTTTATCGCTTTTTCGATTTCGGCGGTCGGCGGAACGGGCTGCATGTCGTAGACCGTGGCATCGATCGTTTCGACGATTTCCCGTACCCAGGTTTCGGCGGCGTCTGGCTCGTCGTCGCAGATTAGAACCTTATAGCTCATTGTGTTGAACTCCAGGAAAGCTGAAAAGTCGTGTTCCAAGGGTGATCGGGTTCGATGAACCGCACCTTGCAGTGTCGCAGGTCGGCGATCATCCGGACGATGGTAAGGCCGAGACCCATGCCACCCAGTCCAAGCCCCCTTCGCTCCTCGGAAATGTTGATCTCGCGGGCGAACGGTTCGAACAGAGCGGACGACCTCTGCCAGTCTATCCCCGCGCCATTGTCGCTGACCTGTGCCCACGCGGACCGCCCGGTTCGACCCGCGGTACAAATTACTCGCCGCGGCTCCACGTCGAGCGTCGCATTGGCCGCGTTTATCAGTACATTCTGAAATAATGAGTTCCATTCGGCGAATGTCGCCGCCGGGAGAATGATGTCGCGCGGCACTTCGAACTCCACCGAGACACCCCCAATCAATGGTCGAGCGTTCTCGACCACCTGAACCAAGACATTGCGCAGCGACAGGCCTTCGATCTGATCGCGGTCGTCTGCGTCCAACATCGGAGCAAAGACCTTTCGGGTGTTTTCCAACCTCTCGATCCAAGCAGATACCTCGTCGGCGATTCCGGCGATTCTGTCATCGTTCAAATCTCTAGAGAGGGATCGAAGCCTGCGAATGATATTCCGGCCGAGCCGCATTTCCTTACGGCTCTCGTGCTCCAGCGCCAATGCCGCCATTCCGGCCGATGCCAAGGGTCCAAGCAAAGCTCGCGCGGATTCGTCGGCCCGATGCTCTTCCTCTATGTTCTTCGATAGATCGGCGACCTCGCGTTCCAAGGCGATGACGTTGTCGTCGTCGCGATAGTCACTACTGATCTGCGCGGCCAGCTCTCTTATGCGACCGACTTTGTCGGTGCTGGCCTCCTCCGGTCGTTTCAAGTTTAGTGCGTTTTCCTCGCGGAGCCGCTCTCGGGTGGCATAATAGTCGAGAGACCATCGGACGGCATTCTGCAATGCCTCGTAGGCACGGTTGGCGACGAGCCGATCGCGCGTCACCTGAATTTTCAGAAACTCTCCACTCTCCTTCTCCGCGTCGCGCGCGTTACGGGCCTCCTTCCCGGTGTCGATCGATACGACACCGAAGAGCCTGCCCTGGGTTGGAAGGTCGTTGAGTGCGCGTTTCACGTGCAGGCGTTCAGGAAGTAGCACCGACTTGTTCCGCCGGTGAGAATGATCGTATTCGATGCCTAGCCAGTCCTGCTGGACTCCGTAGTAGGGCAACCGAAATCCGGCGTCATACACCTGGACGCCGCCGAATCGTTCGAAATATTCCCGAGCATCGGCAACCTTGACGCCTTCGAACTGGCGGCCTTGCAGTTTGAAGACACGGATACTCCAATGCGCAGAGTCTACGAGACCCGCCACCTGAAACGACTCGGAGAAGGTGTCGCCGTGCCGAAATTTCACCGTGACGTGGGCTTGCGTCGTGTCGCCGTCTCTCGTCATTTCTCCTGTGATGACGGCATCGTAATTCTCGAGAGCCGCCGCCATCTGCTGGTCGAAGGCATCCGCGAGATCACCACGCCACGACGACATACTCACGCTGAAGGCGTTGGCGTCGGTCGCATTGTTTGCCAAGAGCCCGTACTGAGGTAGGGGTGACTGAATCATCCACAATTGTCGACCGAGGTCTTTAATCCGATCCCGATCCCAATCCTGTTTCAAGGCTTTCATTACGACACGAGTCCCCCAAGCACTCCCTTGGGCGAAAACGTTATCGCGGGGTTCCACAATGAAAAGAGCGGTTGCTTGCGTCAGCTCGCCAGCGTCTATCGCGGCATCCCAATCGACCAGTGCTCGGAGCTGAGTCGAGGGATCATTTTTAGACGTTGTTATGAGTTCAAGCTTGTGAGCTAGGAATTGTGCGGAAAGCCTGCCCACACCTTTTGAACCCGTTACATGACGACGAAGTTCACGACTGGTCCCGCGCAACTGCTTGTTACGTGTGCCAATCGTCATCCAATACTGAAGGAACTCGGACTCGTCCATTCCGTGGCCGTTGTCTGTGACGACAATCGACTCTTCTTCGAGCATCACTTCGCAATTTGTAGCGTCCGCGTCGTAGGCATTCTTGATCAGCTCCGCCAAGGCTATGTGGGGTTGGCCCACAAGCCGCTCTCCAAGTTCCCGCAGCAATGCTGAATCCGCTTGGAAGTTTACGGTTCTGTAAGCTGAAGAAGGCGGCGAAACGCCGGAATCGTCGAGGTCCTGACCGCCCCCCTCTTCTTCACTCCCAGAAGTCACGATACCTACCCTTTCGTGTCGTCTCACGCATAGGTTACATAGCCTACAATCGATTAATGCTATATGTCTGCATTGTCTAAGGCTATCGCAGAAAACGATAAAAATTTCCTCGCATCGTCGCTGTACAAAACAAGATAGCCGTCGTCTTGCCTCAGTCCCAGCCCTGCACGTTCCGCGATTTTCAAAACTCTTCTGGCGCTCGCCCGGTCCGCCAAAAAGGTGACGAGGGGATAAGCTTCCAGATGATAGCCACCAAAAGCGCCGCCGTTGCAACTAGAGGAGGGAATGCACCCCATTGCAGACAAGGATGCGACGCAAGCCGCCACACCCAAGTCCAACCTCAACAGTCCCTCGGGATCCTCGTACAATTCGTCCTCAATCGCCGTCATTTCCTCCGACGGGCTTGCCGAGCTATCAATCCGCTCAATGAAGCTTTTTTCGAGATCGAGAAGTCGGGCAACATCTTTCCACGAGAGCCAGGTCAGATCTTCGTAGACCTGGTTGCCTGCTAGAGTGTGCCGACCAGCCAGTTCTCCAGCTGTCGGCCACCAAAGCGCCTCGAAGTCGATTTCTCGCAGTATCCTCATCTTGTCCACCATCGCTTGGCAATCTGCTGCCCGCCGCCTCTGGGCAGTTTCGGATCGGTGCGGTTAGGTCCCCACTTTCCTAAGGTTTCGTGCAATTGTAAATTGACATCTGATGAAGCATCGACCACCGCGCAAATCCGGTTTAGCTTGTTTTTCAGTCATCAGCGCCCGCGATGCAAGCGAATACCCGAGGAGATCAAGAATGGCAGCGAACCCAAGCGAAATGACTGATCCAACAAAGGTAAGACAGCTACTTGCGAACGCTGAGCGACTTAAAGCCACCGAACTGGCGGGCGCGTGTCGCCGGAGGCTTTACGAACTTGGTGGCGCCGATCTCGACGATCCTGTCGAACGCCGGTTGGCGCAGGCCGTGGCCGCCCTAGAGCAAGCTTATCGCGAAAAGCATGGCCGCGCACAGGTCGCCGGCTATACTCGACGGAAGATTGCCAATGCGGGCGCGGTCGCGACGCTATCTGATTGGGCGTTGAAGCCGGATGTGACTCCGGGCTTTTCAGCTTTGGTCGAAAGCGGCTTGGCAGAGTTCACGGGTGAGTATGTCGTTGCGGAGTTTCCAGATCGTTTCGAGCCTCACGTCGTTGCGGCGGCTCGCAAGCGGCTGGAGCAGCACGGCGTTGACCTACCGCAAGCTTAGCTTCATGGCCGACAAGTCGAGGCACTATTACGAAGCCCGCGGCTTCAGCATCTACTACTTCGCCAATGCCGTGTTCAATGTGGTCAAGGACGCCGGCGCCTTTCTCCGTGGCATCGAGGAGATTCTCGGGGACATGCAGGTGCTCAATCTGATGAGGCCCTTCCACAAGTTCACCAACCTCCATTATTTCCTCGAGGCGGTCATTCGCCAGATTATTGAGGAGGAGATCGAACGTCGAGATGAGCACGAGCCCCGCTTTCTGATCGCCTTCCTGCAGACTTACAAGGTCTCATTCACCGCCGAGAACCTCGCGAGCGAAGACGATTTCTATACCTTCGTTTCCGAATCCGAGGCCTACCAATCCGCTACGGACGACTTGGTCGACGAGGTATTTCACGTCTTCTTCCATGACATAGGGTTCCTCCAAAGCTTCAACGAGCTGTGCGCGAGGTACATTGATGGTGCCGGTTTCGGTCAGGAGCTCTTGACGCAAGCCGGAACACTGAAGCGCGTGCCCATTCCAGCGTGGGTGCGTCGTGCGGTCTTCCATCGCGACAAGGGGGAGTGCCGGGAGTGTAAGCGAAGCTTGGCAATGGTTATCAACCGCCTTGAGACCGAGCGCTACGACCACATAGTGCCATTGGCCCGGTTCGGTGCAAACGACGTCACGAACCTTCAGCTGCTGTGCGAACCCTGCAACCTCACGAAGGCCGCCAGCCTGCAGCCAGTTTCTCCCTTTTACCCCCGAGCGTTCGGGCCCTGAGCGGGGTTTCCATAGCAAGGTTCTGCTTGGAAAGCGCCATCTCGGATGGGGTTGAAGCCCATCGAATAACGCGCTGATAACGTAATCTCGAATTGTCAGCTGCTTAGGGAGGATTAGGTGTACCCGTACGGATACCAATGGCTTTAGCCGCCTACACTATTCCCCATGCCCGAAACCTCCCCCTCCCCGTCATCTCTCTGAGACCGAGTTCCACAACGATCCGCCGCGCCGCCTGCGGGGTGACGTCAAGCGTCTTGGCCACCATGCCGGCGGAGACGAGCGGTCGCGCCATGACGAGCTCGACCAGTTCCGGCAGTTTCGACGAGGTGCGCCGCCCCGTCAGTTTTCGTTCCATCATGGTGCGTGCCAGCGCCAGCCGGTCATGCTCTTTCAGACCAAGCTCGGCGGCCGCGATCAGGCCGTGAGCAATGGCAAGCAGCCGTGTCTCGCGATCGCGATGGCGGCGGCGATCGACGGGGATGGTCTTGAGGCCGAGATTGATGGCGCCGAGGTGGGCGCTGGTGGTGATGCCGGCCTGGCGCAGAATGGAGGCGGCGAACAGCCGGCCAAGCCAGGGCGCGTGCTGCAGCACCGACAGCTCGTTCCAGGCATCGAGGGCGACGATCGCCTGCAGCATCGCCGGCAGGTTTTCGGCCTGCCGCAGCACCCCGCGCCATTCCTCCAGCCGCGCATCCTCGTCCCAGTCGAGATCGTAAACCAGCGGATCCTTTTCCGAGGCGCCGGCGCGGCCGGGCAGTTTTGCCTGCTCGATCGCGGCGTCGGAGCGAGCCAGCACCGCATCAATGGCGGCGAATTCGGCGTCGAGCGCGCTGGCGCCATCACCGCCGTCCGTCCCCTCCCCTCCTTCGGCGACCTCGTCGGTAGCCGGCGCGGTCTCGCTCCCGCCCACAATCCCGCCCGACGCCCCCGTAGCCGCCTGGCCTCGCAGGCTGCGAAGACCGTCGGGGTTGAGCGCCCAGCCGGGTGGCTGCGCGGCGATGCGCCGGCGGGTTTTCAGGACGTCACGGGCGATTATCAGCTCATGGGTCGGCGTGCGGATATCCTTCGTGGCGTCATGGAGGACCAGGTCTTCGAGGTGGACGAGTTCGCCGTCGATCCACAGCGAGGCACAGGCGTCGGTGAAGTGGGTGCGTTCGATCCAGCCCCGCCTGACCGGCGAACGAGCGATACGCTCGTCCAGACGCGTCAGCGCGATGCCGGCGTCGAAAGCCGGTCGGATCAGGGCACTCATGCTGATTTTTGCGAGATCGTAAGACATTGAAATCATGGTAAATGATTTGTTAAGCGAACTCTATCTGAATATTACGGTTCCTCACACGGTATGATTGACAGGTGAGTGCATAACCTCCGATAAGTAATGCTTATCAAAGGTGATTGATTTCGAGTCGAAAATCAGAAATGTCGGTCGCCCTGGATGACCGGAAATCCCTGGGTTTCCGGCCGTTTTGGCAGATTTCGGCTAGGATCGGTGGAACGGTAGCTGCTCCGCGGGCCGCTCACAGCGGTCCTGGCATTCGGCTATGATGCGGCTTCCCTCATCATTGCTCTGCTCAGCCGACCCTTCTTGCCCCTCTCCTCCTCCGATCTCCTTATTTTCAGGCACTTCCGCCACAGATGGCCGCCAGGGCGCGTTTCACGCTGGTTACGGCCGGATGCCCGTTCGAGGTCGCATTTCGAGTCTGGTGGGGCTGCATTTACCCCATAAAACACGCTTGCAACTGGTCATTTTCTCGCGCATTCCTTATTTGTACAAAGCACCCGAAAAGCGCGCGAGAAAACCATGGCAAAACGGCAAGTCGCCAATCCGTCGCCGGCCCCAAAACGTCTTATCGGCTACGCGCGTGTCTCGACCGATGATCAGGTGCATGACGCACAGATGGACGAGCTGCGTGCCGCCGGCTGTGACCGGATTTTTCAGGAGCAGGGATCCGGCGCATCGCGGGCGCGACCAGTTCTGACAAGGCTGCTCGGAGACCTCACCGCCGGCGACGTGCTGGTCGTCGTCCGGCTGGATCGCCTTGCCCGGTCTGTGAGCCACCTTCTGCAAGTGATCGAAGATCTCGAAGAGCGTGGTGTCCATTTTCGGTCAATCCGCGATCCGATCGATACGTCCACGCCACAGGGCATGTTTTCCCTGCAGGTCCTTGGTGCCGTCGCGCAGCTCGAACGTGCGCTGATCGCCGAGCGAACCAAGGCAGGCATCAAGGCGGCAAAAGCCCGCGGCAAGCTACCGGGGAACCCTGGACTTCGTGAGCGGCGGCCGGAAGCCATCAAGGCGGTGTCGAAGGCCCGGCAAAAACTCTATCTCGACGAACTGATCTCCACTGCCCAGACTTGGCTCCCGACCGTTCGGCAACTTCGCCCAAAGCATAGCTGGGACAACGTCGTGCGGGTCCTCAATCGCCGAGGCCATGACTGGACGGTGGAAAGGCTACGTCGGGCCGTGCATCGCATGGTCCGCGAAAAGTTGGCCGAGCCTGAGCTACTGGTCCGCTCTCCACGCCGCGCGCCAGAAGATCACCTCATGAAGCTTGTCGCAGCGATTGCCATTGCCGATCCCGGCCTGTCGCTGCGCGACATTGCCAGCCAGCTTGATCAGATGGGAGAGCGACCGGCGCGCAGGGGACGCAAATGGCAGCCATCATCCGTTCGCAACTTGCTGGATGAGGCGCATCGGTTCGGCCTCATCCGTCATTGAGGGCACGTAGCATCAATTTCCCGATTGCGCGATTTCTCGCCCTGCCTGATTTCGGCGGCAGAGAACTCCAGCCTTGGCTTTCGACAATACCGCGGGCGAGCTGTCGGTATTCGGTTTCGGAGCGGAGTTTCACGGCTGAAGTCATCTGCATTTGTGGAGGGGCTTGGAGATCTGGGGCGGTATGCCCGCGCTCGAATTGTCCAAAGGCGTTGCAAGCGGAAGACGGAAGTCGTGGCCTTTCATCGACTAGCCCGAAGAGCAGTTCTGTGATCGCCGCAATCGTCACTGCCCGCCATGCTGGTGAGAGGCTCATCAGCGGCGCAATGCCTATGGATGCCGACGGACGTCGGCCATAGGGTAGCGGCAGACCCAGCGCGGTGATGTAGGGGGCTCCGTCAGAAGTCCGCGCCCAGAAGAAGCGACTTGCCTTGGTGACAAGATCAAGCTCCGGTCCGCCTTTGGCGATAGCGTCGCGGATCACCTCACCTACCTTGGCTATCTCAGCTTGATCGCGTCGCGGAAAACCCCGCGCCGAGACGACTGCCCCACAATAACGGCAAAACAGCCTGACAACACCGGCGGGTGTCTGCCGAAACTGAAACAAACCGCTGCGAAAACACCGAGCACAGTTATTCTCGAGGCCGATTCCGTGTCGAGGACAGACCACTGCTTCGACGCCTGCCCACCATCGCCGGCAATAGTGGTCCCTCCCCTCTTCGGCATCCTCATCAAGGCACAAAGGACAAACGCCTCTGTCCATTGGGTCGCTCACGAAAGAAGTCTTGGGCCGGCGGGCGCCTCGTAGTGAAAGTCGGTCCAGATCGCCTTCACGGATGCGACAGGCGCGTGCCCAAAGCCGAATTACAGCTTGATTGGGATGGAAGTCGCGGCTGAAGAAGTCTTGGTTTTGGCCACGAGGCGTCCCGGATATCCAGCTTTCAACGCGCTGTGGCGAGGTAGAATAATGACTTGCGACCCGCCAGTGCCAACAACTGAGAAGTTCATCGTCAAAGGGACGAGGTGCGACGGCAAGGAGCCGCACCTGTCTCATCAGCTTGCCTGCCGCTGTAGGCGGCGTTCCGATCGTCGCGCCATGGCGACCAGTGGCAGCACGAGGTTGTCACCGTCGAAGCTGTTCAGTGTGATAGCCTCCGCCCAGTCCGGACGGCTTCAACGGCCACGGTCTCGATGAGCCGAAAAATCCGGACCGTGACGCCGTCGGTCATGTCCAGCACCTTCTGCCGCACCGCCGCAGACCCGAGCTGCGATGGCTCGCGCAAAGGGAGGATGCTCCCAAGGCTTGCAAGCAGTTGGGCAAGCTGCTGTGTATTGGACCAGCGCTTGAGATGAAAGGCCTCGAACCGCTCCGCAAGCTGCGGATCCGTCAACAACGCCTGGCGGGCCAGATCCGTGCCGGCGCAAATCAGCGGGACTTTCAGGTCATTTGCGAGAAAGCGAATGACATTGAGGAAGATCCGTTGCTGCCGATAGGTCCCAGTCAGCATGGCGTGGATCTCATCGATGATCAGCATCCGCACACCCATCTTGCGCATCAAGGTGCGGCAAGTGTTCTTCAGACGGAACGTTGCATCTCCTCCCGGACCAGGCGCGCTCATCGCATTGAGAAGCTCGCCATAGACGTCACGCTCAACAGGTTCGGCGGGCATCTGCATTGCCACAACCGGCATGGTCGTCACCCCGGTTCCGCGATCGAAAATGGGCTGGTGATCGCGAAGAAACTTTCGGATGACCTTGGTCTTTCCCATCCCAGTATCGCCGTAGAGGAGCAGACAAGGCATTCGGTCTCGCGGCGGATAGGAGAGCAAATCCTCAAGCCGCGCCAACGCTGCCCTCGCATCGGCCGTTTCCAACCAACGATCCGCCCGGATCCAGGCGACCCGTTCTTCGATCCCCATGTCAGCATACTGTTGATACATCGGCTGCAGATGGCGGTATTCCGTCATGACCACTCCTCTACCGATAACGGCGACAAGTCGGGGAATTCGCTCTCGTCGTCATCATCCGTCGTTCCGATCGTATGTCTCTCGGCGGCGGCCAACGCTCGTGCCTGCCTCTCCACTCCTCGACGCATGCTGCGTGTTTGACGACCGGCCACCTCAACGATCTGCCTCTGGGCTTCGATGGCCTCGAAAATCAGGTGCTCATCGACCGATTGCCGTCCACGAGTCCTCAAAGCGGCCACGGCCTGTCGATGCTCCCCAAGCGTGATCCGTGGCCGCCCCAGGTTTGCAAACCGAACGGGCCAGCTTTCGCCGTTTGGCCCATCGACGAACACGCATGAAATATCTCGAGGATCGTAACGGACCCGCATCTTGTCCGGCGCCCCTGTCCATGGGCTCAGGACGTCGTCCCAATATTTGAGGCCGAACAGGTGAAGTCCGTCTCGGCGGATGACCCGTTCCTCGAACGGTAAAAAATCCAGGATGAAACGGTGTTCGTCATAGGGGAGCCGCAAACGTTCCTGCCGTTCGAGAACCGCATCCTCCCAAGCCAGCCGAGGCGGAATCTTCAGCGCACGGTGGATATCGGCGTGATACCGGCCAACGATCTCAAGGGTGAGCCACCGCTCCAGCTCGTCAAAGGTCATGACTGCATGCTTTTGCGGATCGTAGTCGCCGCGGGAGCCTATATCACTCGACGTTGAGCCGGGCAGGAAATGAACGGCGCCCATCATAGTGCCAATGAGCCGCTCGATGTGCCCGCCGTAATGTGGGCGGGCAACTGGTCGGTGGATTAGATTGATGCCGTGCTCGGCCGCACCCCAGACGAGGGCCCTTCCCCGGAACTCCCTAGCATTATCCAGATGAATGGCGGTGGGAAGGCCATAGACTGGCCAATCCCCGACCACATTTTGTTCCGCAAGCCAGGGCCCTTTCGGCAGTACCATGTGGCGTATCGCCAGGGCGACGGACGCCGATGATGGATGTTCGAGGCTCAGATAAAAGCCGGCCACCATGCGGCTGGCGACGTCGATTGCCAAGGTCAGCCAGGGACGCTGTAGCGGCTGGCGGTTTACAGCATCAACGACGAAAAGATCGACCAACGTGTGATCGATCTGCACAATCTCCATCGCATGCTCTGCCGAATACTCACCGACGACGGCGGAGAAGCGCTGACGTGCGGCCGGTGCGCCCTCTCGGGCTTTGCTCAGCTTTTGCCGATCGACCTGATCGATGCGAGCCTTTACTGCCTTCCACGAGGGGGCCGGCAGGTTTCGCTCGCGACAAACCAATCGAACATGGTCGTGGACGGCGGTGATTGTCGGGCGTTCGCGGCGGCAATAGGTTTCCTGGATGGCGTGCGTGACCGCCGCTTCTTGTTCTGGCGATAAAAGCCGCCTCCCCTTCTTTGGGCCGGGCGTCTCATCCAGCAGTGAACTGGTGACCGGCTTTCGCCGGAACTGGGCAAGCAGCTGATAGAACCTTGTTGGCTTGAGGCCCAATTCCCTGCACGCGGCGAATCTCTCCGGGCCGGTCAGGCTCCTTACGAAAGCGATGGGCCGAATGACGGCTTCGCGAGCCAAAGCCTTTTGCCAAGCTGTCTCGCTGATGAGCATCTTGTCAGGCGTCTGCACCATCGAGACCTCCTGGCCGAGCTATCGGCTTGGCCACGATCAATTGCTGCAGATCGCAGGATGCTCCCCAAGAATGACAGTTGAAAGACGTCTGGTCTCGAAAGCCATTCTAACGAGGACGGCTCCCTTCGGCCCGAAGCAGTCACCCAAAGGGCCAAGCCATACTGACGGTCATTGCCCCGGCAAAAGGATGAAGCGGATGTTGGGGTCGCCGTTCCAAGCATCCTCTATTTTGCTCAGAGGAACACTTGTAAAATCAGTATCGAATCCCGCCGTGGGTGCCGCTTCGAGAAGCTCGCCTGCGCCAGCTACAAGGTCAGCCACGGCGACGCTTCCAATACCGCTGCCGATCAACTCCAAACCGGTGCTGCGCAACATATCACCCCTGATCGGAATTTCCGCGCCCGCCATAGTGCCCAACTGAACATAGCGCACACGCGGTTCGCCCATCCGCGAGCCCCGGTCTTTGGTTGCCGCCCCCAGAACACGAACCGCTGGCTCGCCCCAGACGAAATCGAGAACAACGTCAATACCCTGGTCGAACTGTTCGCGCAGCTTGCGATCCGCGTCGTCATCGAGTGCAATCTTGACGTCCGCATCAAGCCTACCGAGCTTCTGCTCGTTACGCCCGACGGCGACAATCCTGGCTGCGCCGAAGTGCCTGGCAGTCTGGATTGCCATGCTGCCGGATGAGCCTGTCGCACCGACGATGAGAACCGTTTCTCCTCTTTGCAACTTCGCGCGACGCGATAGCGCCACCCAAGAGGCAAGCGCGCCGGTCGCCAGCGCCGCGGCGCGATCGCTTGCAAGACTATCGGGGATCGGCACGGTCATGGCGCGTGTCGCCAACGACTTCTCCGCCAGCGAACCGAATGGTGCCTTCGGGAAAAGGAAGTAAACACGCTTGCCTTCGGCATTCCGCCCGATACCGTCCACACCTGGAACAAATCCGGCCGTAGTGCCACTGGTGTAGTGGCGACCGGAAGCAAGAAGCTTCACGATCGGGCTGATGGCCGCAGCCTCGACGGTGATAATGGTTTCGTCAACTCCGGCTTCAGGTGACGAGAATTCCTGGAAAGAGGGCGGGATGCCGAACGAGTTTACAACTGCAGCCTTCATTTCTTTTCACTCCTGTGATCTGTCAGGAGTGGTAGACCATCGTCGTTGCACGATCTATACCTAGACGTCGCGAATTTTTTCGCCATCGTCCAAATCAAGGGAATCGGAATGGATGTTCTGTCCGAGCTTCTGACTCTGCTGAAGCCTAGAAGTTACATAACCGCTGGCTTCGATGCCGGTGGGAATTGGGCGCTTACGCTGGATGACCTTGCTGGGCGGATAAAATGCTATGCTGTAATGAGCGGCGAATGTTGGCTGACCATGGATGGCATCGGAGATGCAATAAAAGTCAGTGCCGGCGATTGCTTTGTTCTTCCCAGCGGCCGCTCGGTCCACATTGCCAGTGACCTTCAGACGAAGCCGAGACCAGCGAGCGAAGTGCTCGATCCAAACCGGAGTGGAGAAATCGTTACCTATAATGGCGGCGGCGACGTTCTTCTCGTCGGTAGCCGCTTTGAGATCGATGGATGTCACGCAGAGTTCATGCTGAAGGACCTACCTCCGATAATTCGCGTCGATACGTCCTCCGACAAGGCAAAACTACGGTTTTACCTCGACCTTATGATGGCGGAGCTCAAGGAGATGAAGCCGGGGGCGATGTCGGTGGCGCAGAATCTTTCACACATGATCCTAGCCCAAGCTCTGCGCCTCCACCTGCAAACAGCGAATGAGATGGAAGTTGGCTGGTTCGCCGCCCTATCGGACCCGCGTATCGGGAAGGCCTTGGAGGCGATGCATTCAGAGCCGTCACGTACGTGGACTTTGGAAGTCCTAGCCGACAAGGTCGGTATGTCACGCTCGAGTTTCGCCGCTCATTTCCGAAGACGCGTTGGAGAGACGCCTATGTCATATCTCACGCGCTGGCGGATGGTGTGCGCCGCCGAAAGGCTCTCGCTGGGACGTGAAGCCATTGCGCAGATTTCGAGGTCGCTCGGCTACGCTTCGGAACATGCCTTCAACACCGCTTTCAAGCGCGTCATGGGCGCGCCACCTCGGCAATACGGCAGACGCAGAGAACAGGTCTCACTGACCTAAAACAGTGGAGAAAACTTCGCCGCTCTGTAGTGGACTCATCCGTCTAACGACTACCAAAGGCGCATTCCGGCCAATCCGGAAGATTCCAATGATCCAGGCAGATGATAAACTGTATCATTCCAAGAAATTGATTCTGCTTAATCAAGCTGATCGACAAGAAAGAATCCGGCAAATCCTACGGTCGCTCGGCCGTCAAAACTGCTGATCCGGAGGATTACCGTGGCCAAATCAGAAAACCCCAAGACCGCCGTCGATCGGCGCGCCGACGAGCTCGACACCATCGCCAGCGTGCTGACGATCGACCGTCGCGACGAATTGGCCGAACTGCTGACCGACCAGGACATCGAAACGCTCCGTCATCTGGTCAACGAGGGCATGGGCGAAAACACCCTGCGCGCCCTCACCTCCGATCTTGCCTATCTGCAAGCCTGGTCGCTGGCGGCAACCGGCGCCTCCCTCCCCTGGCCGGCGCCCGAGGCCTTGGCCCTCAAATTCGTTGCCCACCATCTCTGGCAGCCCGAACAGCGCGAGGTTGATCCTCAGCACGGCATGCCGGCCGCCGTCGAGCAGAGCCTGCGCGAACAAGGTTTCCTTCGATCGTCGGGGCCGCATGCGCCTGACACGGTGCGGCGGCGGATTGCCAGCTGGTCGACGCTGACGAAATGGCGCGGGCTGTCAGGCGTCTTCTCCTCCCCTTCGCTGAAATCCGCGATACGCCTCGCCGTTCGGGCAACTCCGCGTCCGAGGAAACGCAAGAGCGCCAAGGCAGTGACCGGCGACGTCCTTGCCAAGCTCCTCGAGACCTGTGGAACCGACAGCCTGCGCGACATCCGTGACCGCGCAATTTTGATGGTGGCGTTCGCGTCGGGCGGTCGTCGCCGCAGTGAGATTGCCGGTTTGCGCAGAGAGCAGCTCTCGGTCGAGCCGCCGATCACCGTCGAGGGCGCTCCTCCCCTCCCCTCTCTCGCCATTCATCTGGGTCGCACCAAGACGTCAGGCTCGGACGACGACGAGGTTGTTTATCTGACGGGCCGACCCGTAGATGCGCTCAATGCCTGGCTTGCGGCTGCGAGGATTGAAGGCGGGAGTATCTTTCGGAAGATCGATCGCTGGGGCAATGTTTCCAAGCGGGCGCTGGAGCCGAGTGCGGTCAATGCGATCGTCAAGCAGCGGGCAGCGCTGGCTGGCCTGGAGCCGGGGGAGTTTTCTGCGCACGGTTTGCGATCGGGTTATCTGACGGAGGCCGCCAATCGCGGTATCCCCCTACCCGAAGCCATGGAGCAGTCAAGACATCGCTCCGTTCAACAAGCATCGAGCTATTACAATAGCGCTACAAGGAGAAGCGGCCGGGCAACAAGGCTCCTCTGATGTCCGGTATCGGCCGAAAGGCGACTTTATTCGACCCACGGAGAGGGGAGAAAGGCGCTCTGCCCTCTCTCCCCCACAAGCACTAAACCGGTCTCCCCATGCTTCGGCCTGCGGCCTGCAGCACCGGCCGCATTTCCATGAAATCCGTCTCGGCCCTCCGGGTGGGTGATCCCCCTCCGGTTTAGCGCTTGTCCCCCTCTCTCCAGCTGTTCCGCACGAGCTCGGGAGCAGGAGCGGGGCTCCTGCCCTCCCTTCGATTTCGGGAGGTCAAGGAGTGATCGCTTGCGCTTGTGGAGAGGGAAAGATGACAGAAAAGCTTGAGCTGCAGCCAGACGAGCCATTGTCCGTGAAGGTCGAACGTCACCGGGCGGCTTACCTGGCAGTCCTCAGCGGCATGGGCGGCGCTGACATGGATCAGGAGGCGGAGGCACGTATGGAAATCATCAGGCACGCGCCGTCAGATCCGGATGAAAGAGATCAGAAGCTGCTTTACGTAGCAGGGTATCTGATTGCCTCCAAGGGGAGCCTAAGCCTTGAGGAAATGGAGCTCCTTCTTTCAGGCCCCATCTCACTGTCCGGGCATTGATGATAAACAGGCATCTGGCCCTGAAATCAGTAGTTGGTGGCAACCCATTCGCCGGATGCAGACTTGGCAAATCCAATGACGCGATCGAGAGGAGCTGCGTTTGCATTCCTCTTGATGGCCGCAACGCATGATACGCCTGGACCGCTGGCGTTCTCGTCACACTCTCCCAAGGCAAGGGTTACATCGGCTTCACCGCGGCCGGTCCTCAGAGGATTGCGGGCATAAGCCTTGCGGTATGCAGCTAGGGCTTCCTCTTCTGTCGGTATCTCAAGCACAGGAGTCAGAGGTTCGGGAATTAGGGAGGGATTGGCTGCGATAAGGGCTGTGATCTCCGCATCAGTAGGGGCCCGAACAACCGGCTCTGGCTCCGGCATGATGAGATAAGTACCTCCAGCACCGGCTAGAATGCCGATACCGGCTGCTGCTACGATGAGAATGTTGCTGTTCATGTCATCCACTCAGTCATTCAAGTTGAACCAAGCACGCTGCTTGACGCCCTTATCGTTCGGAATGTCGAAATAATAAGGATCCGCGCGGCGAGGGCGGGGCTGAGTGATCTGCACCATACAGCCATTGTCTCGGTTGAGAACATCATTGTCGTTGTTCTGGTTGATCTGCCGGATCGTGACACCTTTGCGCTCGTTTTCTCGGGCGTCACCAAATTGGGTACGGAAGGCGGCACGGTTGCTGCACTGGTTGACGGTCTTCGTGCACTGATCCTTGTCGTCTCGCCCCAAGAACGACCGGTCGCCATCGGTGCGGGAGGAAACGGCGGTCATGCCGGCAGGGCATTCCTCGTAAGGTTCATAGCCCGGCTTTCCGGCTTTTGCTTCATGGCAGATCGGCCAGGAGAAGCCGGGCTTCGCCATAGCTGATATGAGCCTTTTCATCGGGGGAATGCAGTAGGGGACGCCATGCCAGGAGGGACTTTGTGAGGCTGCGCACAAGAGAATCTGGCAACCCCATGAGGCATCCTCGGCCTTGACAGATGCTGGAGAGATGGCAAGAGCCGCGAGACCGGCTGCGGCAAAAAACACTGGTTTCATATCAGGTGTCCCTCTTGATCAATGCTGCTGATATTGCCGGCTCGGAAAAAGGTCTTTCGAGCGGAGTCCTGTGCTGAATGCGTTCGCCTGCAGCGTAGATGACGGCCGAGATCAGCGCGATGCACGCAAACCAGGAAATGCCGATGCGATAGAGCAGTGGCTGATTGGGAATATCCCGAGAAACCGCGGCGAAGGCGAAGAGCCCGACCAGGTAGCTGTCGAAGGACAAGTGACGCTTGTCTTGGCAAGCCAGCGACAGGATGAGAAGGAAGGCCGCTAGTAGCGCGTGGATCCACCAGAGCCTCTGCGCCGGGATTATGAGGGCGATCGAGAGGGAGATGGCAAGAAGCAAGCCAGCCAAGGGATCCGTTGCGAGAGAGGTCGCAATATGTGCGAGGTCTGGCAACTATCGGTCTGTCCTCTTCGGCTTGTTTCGCGCATCAGCGAAAGGAGGAGAGATCTCGCTTTTCCTCTCGGCCAATAGATTGAAGTCGGCGATCGGATGCCGATCTAGCGTCTTGTCGACAGCTTTGCGGCGCCATTCGTTCATGTCCAACACGTAGGTTCCCCACATCCCATACCGGGCGGCCATCGCGTTGGTCTGATAAGCGTAATATTGGGCGTTGATGTAAGGGGAATCGAGACGAGCCCAACCGACGCGCAGCATTTCGGCGGCGAGATCCACACCGTTAGTCGTGCATTGTGCGACGGGTATCCCGTCGTTCGCGTAGGCCAGACCGACGCAAGTCGTAGGTCTGTTTCCGACATTCCTTTTCAGCCAGGCCTTGGCGAAGGGACCGCATGGAACGGGGGTAGGAGCCTGTTGCTTCTCCCGGTTCGTCCACTTTGGGTTCAAGGCCCATTGAGGAAGCTCACAGGAGTCGATGCCAGCCAACCGTACTTTATAGCCATTGCCAAGCGTGCCGAACCATAGCGTGCGGCCGTCAAGAACGGTTACCGGGCCTTTGAACGTCGGCAACCGAACAGCAGCAGCAACTGGAGGCGCAGCCTGACCGCGTAGGGCGTGCCAATTCTGATAGATCGGATCGGCGGCAAACGCCGGCAAGGCCAAAGAGCTTGCGGCGATAAAAAGGATAAGGCGGTTTCTCATGGCTGGGCGCTCCTCGATCGCTGGTTCGCCTCACGACTAAGCAGGATGGAAGGATGCTGAACGTCGTAGAATTGCCAAAGGCCGGCCTTCTTTTGCTGAGCAAGCTGCTCGGCTATGGCGTAGGGGGCATGATAAGGGAGACCATCGGTCTTCAAGGCAGCGAATGCATAGCCGCTTGTCACCATGATCTGCGCGAGGTCGAGCCTTTGACTGCCAACAGTGGCGTAACAAACGACATATGAGATGCCGTTAAGCTTCGCCACGGGGGCACAGATCGGTTTGGTGTCCTTGATGTAGGCAGCCAACATCGCAAGCGATGCCTCGCCGCAATCTTGTCTATTGCCCTGACCATCCGTGTAGGCAGTGCCGCGCAAGCAGGACTGGATGCCGTAGAGACGAAACCGTTCTCCGTTCGAGATCCAGGTGTCCCCCGTTTCCAGGGTAATGCCGGGAGCAAGATCGAAGTACCCTTCAGGTGCGGCATTGGCTGCAAAGGGCAGTAGAGTCGCGACGAGTGCAGCAGCAAGCTTCATTGCGCCTTCACCCGAGGATCTGCCCACATGCCGTAGGAACCCTTCTGGCCGATTTCCTGAGCCTCCGTGAGATCAGGACGTTCGAATGAACCATCGGCTTTCTTAGTAAGGCGAACCGCTCCCAACGACAGAAGCTGCTCCTCAAGATTATCAACCGTGTCCATTGCTCCAGGATAGTTATAGTAGCCGTAGCAAGTGACATCCTGAACGGGGGCAGTCTGCTCGCTGATAAAGGCCCTGCAGAACAGAACCTTGGGGCTCTGCAGCATCGTTTGCAGCTGCTGCGTACCAAACTCCTCGCAAGTCCCGGAATAGTCCTCCGCGCGATTGACCAAATCGCCGTTGCAGGGCTGAACGCCATATAGATGCAACGTTGTCGATTCATCGACGCGAAACTCAGTCGCCGAGATAGCCTTGAAGCCATTGGCAGTGGCGTAACCTTTGCGATCAGCGACTTTGCCGGTCCCATCGTAATACTCGACGACAAGAACCGTCTTGCCCGGCGCCGCCAGTGACCTGATGTAGTCGTTGTTCACCGCAGGAGCGGCAAGCGCTTGTGTTGCCAATGCGCAACTCAGAAGCGCGGGAATGATGGCCTGTTTCATATTCTAGCCCTAACCATCCGTAATGCGATTGTTGACCCTGCAAAATAGGGTTTAACACCGATCAGAAAACTTGTAAGAGTGCATCAAATCGGTATCATGCGTGCATTAACTCTAGTCGGTTTTCATGGCGATCACAACACCGTTTGACGGGCGGGTGCGATGGATAAAAACACTGTCTATGCAGGGTATCTAGGCCCGCGAACCCTGACTAGCGCAGCATTATCCGTGCTACTCGCGGCCAATACTGCTGCGTCACAAGACCTAGCCACAACAGGGCGTATTTCCAGCGATTACAGCGGTTCTGTGACAATCGACGAGGAATCTCTTGTCACGAACTTCGAAGATCGCTGGAGCGGTGTCGAGACATCAGAGAAGGAGTTTGTCCTTGGTGCAAACGGTGTTGTCACGAAGGGCGGAGCTGAAGTATTGGGCGCAACGGCGTTGAAAAACGCAGGCGCCAAAGGGCATCAAATTGATGCGTCTATCAGCGCGTATTTTGATGTCTCGGAGCGCGCCACCGGCCGCATTGAGCCTGTCCAGACTCCCACTCTAGATACTACATCTAGTGATACCCCCAAAAATCTAGGGGCACGGACTCCCGTTGAAGAGTGCGGGCCGTCGCCCCTGTCACCTGATGAGATTAAAGCGCTGGTTGCATCCACTGCGCGCCGATACAGCGTCGATGAGGGCTTCGCGGTTGCGATTGCCTGGGCCGAAAGCCGCTTCGATGAGATCCGCAATTCACCGAAAGGCGCACGCGGACCGATGCAGCTTATCCCCGAAACGGCGGCTCGCTTCGGTGTTCAGGACATTTGCGATCCCGCTCAAAACATCGAGGGCGGGATGAAGTACCTGCGCTTCCTGCTCGATGAGTTTCAGAACCCGCTTCTGGTCGCAGCCGCTTACAACAGCGGGGAGGGTCGCATCTACGAATATGGCGGCGTTCCGCCATTCCAAGAAACCGTCGGCTATGTCGCAAAGGTCGTGAATTTCCAGCTTGGCCTACCGATGCCAACCGGCAAGCGGAAGGCGAGCGGGATCGTCCGAGACATGGCGGCAAAGAACACCAGCGATGCCGGAGTCATCGCTGTGGAGAAGACCGGCAAGTTCGTCGGCGGCGTGATGCATTTTTAAGGAGAGAACTATGAAGAACGTCATTTCCCGGCATTCCGGGGCATTGAAGGCAGTAGCCGTCATTGGCTTGGTGACAGCCCTGCAGGTTGCAGGCGCTGATCAAGCGCTTGCACAGGCTAGCGGTGGCGGCGGCGGTGCATTCGCCCCCCTTCAGACAGCCGTACAGATGATCGTTGACTTCATCACCGGCCCCTTCGGACGTCTGATGGCAATCATTGCCGTGATTGGCCTGGGCTTCCTTGCCTTTGCCGGCAGGCTTTCGTGGTTCACGGCCGGAGCCGTCGTCATTGGCATCGGTCTCGTGTTCGGCGCCCCTGCCATCGTTGACCAGATGATTTCGTCGGTAGGCGGCGGCTGATGAGCGATTTTCAGGACGAGAAGCCAGCTTTGACGCCGTTGGTGATCGGCTTGACCCGTTCTCCGACGCTATGGGGCGTGCCCTACATGGCGGTTGTCCTGATCATCGGCGTGACAATCATTGGGTGGCTGGTGACGATCCATCTGGCGGCACTGCTGATCGCGCCAGCCGCCTACCTTGTCCTTTTCTCGCTTTGTGCCTGGGACAGCAAGATTCTCGACGTCCTGCAGGTCACGTCCCGCAAGACGCCAAGGACCCCCAACAAGCGCTTTTGGGGCACCAACTCATACGGACCATAGTAGATGCTGAAAGTCGTCAAGGAAGAGCTTGGGTTTGGGAAGGTCGCCGGCAACGAGCGGCCTATGTCCGTTCACATCCCCTATATGCGGCATGTGTCTGACACGGTCATCGGGCTCGAGAATGGAACCCTAATCAGCGTCATCAAGCTTGATGGACTGTTCTTCCAGACGGAGGACCAGGCCGAATTGAACATGCGTTCTGTTGTGCAGAACACCATGATCCGAGCTCTAGGTTCGAGCCGCTATTCTCTTTGGTCGACTGTAATCCGTCGTGAGGTCGAGACCGAAATCGGCGGTTCGTTCGATTCCTCCTTCTGCGAGATCCTGAACGATCGCTATATGGACCAACTTCGCAAGAAGCGGATGTTCACGAACGAAATCTACCTGACGATCGTGCGTTCGGGCATGAAAGGGGCGCTTGGCCTCGGCGACTCGCTGAAGCGGATCTTTGAACGCTCGAACAAGGAGGCCAGGGCCCAAGCGACCCGTGAAGACGTGACCGACCTCGAAGAGCTGGTTGGGAACATCGTGAAAGAGTTGCACAAGTACGGCGCAAAGCCGCTTGGCATCACGTATCGCAAGAAATCGGACGATACCGCGAAAAAGGACATCGATGGAGAAGACGCTAAGGGCGATCCGTATTCGGAGCCCTGCGAATTCTTCAACACGATCCTGACCTGCGGTGTGCCGCGAAAGATGCGGCTTCCGCGCATGGGAATTCGCAATTACGTCGGCACTTCACGGCTTCACTTTTCAAAGCGGACGATGCAGGCACAAGCGGCGGTGGAAGAAGACAGCCGCTATGCCGCTCTACTCTCGATCAAAGAATATCCCCCATTCACTGGTCCCGGCATGTTGGACGGGTTGCTGCAGGTGAACCACGAGTTCATCCTGACGCAGTCCTTCACCCTTGCAGACAAGCCGATTGCACAAGAGCGGATCAGTCGCCTTCAACGCCAAATCAAGGCCTCCGACGAAGCAGGTAGCTCGGTCGAATCCGACATCGACTATGCTTTGAACAGCCTCCTCAATCAGGAGGCTGTATTCGGCTTCCATCATTTTTCGCTTCTGTGCATTTCGCGGGACCTCGACGGATTGAGCCGTTGCGTGTCGGAACTTGGCGCTTGCCTCACCGACATGAACATCAACTGGCTCAGGGAGGATCTCAATCTTGAAGCGGCGTTCTGGGCGCAGCTGCCGGGAAACCGCTCCTACATCTCCCGCATCGCCATGCTGTCGAGCGCCAACTTCTCCGGCCTTTCCTCGATGCATAATTTCGCGACTGGACAGGCGGATCGCACCCATTGGGGCCTGCCGATCACCATTCTGGAAACGACCTCACAAACCCCCTACTGGTTCAACTTCCACCGTCGCGATATCGGGCACTTCACGGTGACTGGTCCGACAGGATCCGGCAAAACCGTAGGTTTGACCTTCCTGCTGGCTCAGGCGATGCGGGTTTCACCCACGCCTCGCGCCGTGTTCTTCGACAAGGACCGGGGGGCTGAGATCTTCGTCAGGGCGATTGGCGGAGCCTACGAGGTTCTGTCTCCGGGAACGCCCACGGGCTTTAACCCGCTGCAACTGGAAAACACCGGCGAGAACCGGGAATTTCTGGTCCGTCTGCTCAAGGCCATGCTGCGCGGCGATCGTCGCACCGACTTCACGCAAGAGGACGAGGACACGCTGGAAAAGGCAATCGTCCGGATCATGCAGGAGCCGGCAGCTCAGCGGAACCTCCCGAATCTTGCCGGCCTCTTGATGGGGCGGTCCAAGGCCGATGCCAACGATCTATACTCGCGGCTTCGCCCTTGGATCGAAGGCGAAAAAGCCTGGCTGTTCAACGCGCCCCATGACGTCCTGTCCTTCTCGGGTCACAGCGTCTTTGGCTTTGATATGACCAACATCCTCGGAAACGAGGAGCTAAGAACCCCTGCGCTGATGTATCTTTACCATCGGCTGGATGAGCTGCTGGACGGTAACCCCGTCATGTTCTTCATGGATGAAGGCTGGCAGCTGTTGATGGATGACACTTTCAGCGCCTTCATCGTCGACAAGATGAAGACGATCCGAAAGCTCAACGGCATCGTGGGCTTTGGTACGCAGTCGGCTGCTGACATTACCAAATCCAAAGCGTCGCACACGCTCATTGAGCAATCGGCGACCAACATCCACTTCCCGAACCCACGGGCTGACGAAGAGAGCTACATCAAGCGCTTCGGCCTGACGGTGAAGGAGTTCAAGTTCATCAAGAACACGCCTCCTGAAAAGAGAACCTTCCTGATTAAGCATGGCAACGACTCTGTCATTGCGCGTCTCGATCTGTCGACAATGCCGGATCTCGTGAAGGTGCTTTCAGGACGCAAGGAGACGATCGAGGAGTGCGCGGCACTTCGCGAGCAGTACGGAGACGAACCCGAAAACTGGTTGGCGAAATTCTGCGGATGGGAGAAGGCCGAATGAGGAACAGTCGGACTCTAACGCTGCTAGTTGCAGCCTTGGCTTGGGGAACAGCGCCCCCCGCCTCCTCGCAGGTTCCTGTTACGGATGGCGCCCTCACTTCAACAGATGCAGTGCGCAATGAAACGACGAAGCAGATCGAGGAAACAGACAGTCGCCGGCACTCCGTGAGCAAGAGCGTCACCTGCTCGATGTACCGGCCGGGGCGCGGAGGTGACGCCCCCTCGGCAGCACAAGCCAATCCGGAGATTGTCGGGCTCGTGAAGCGAGTGGCGCGTGAGGAAGGGGTAGACGAAACCCTCTTCATGTCTCTCGTCTACCAGGAGAGCCGGTTCAATCCCTGCGCAAAGTCGCCTGTCGGCGCTATGGGCTTGTCGCAGCTGATGCCGGGCACAGCCAAGGATCTCGGCGTGAATCCTCACGATATCGAGGATAACCTTCGCGGCGGCGCACGCTACCTGAAGCAGCAGCTCCGCACCTTCAACGGCAATACCAACCTTGCGCTCGCCGCGTACAACGCGGGGCCAGGCAACGTCCGCAAGTATGGCGGCATCCCTCCGTTCAAGGAGACGCAGGGCTATGTCGCCGCGATCAAAGGCAAATGGATGGCTCAGTTTGGAGGCTCTGATGTTTCGAACATCCCCGAAAATTTCGGCGGAGGCACGTCGGGCTTTTCAGGTGCGCGCGACGCAACGATCAACTCAATGGCAACCAGCCAGTCGATTTCCGAAAACAGCGGGAACGTCGCGTCATGGCTTCAGCAACTCGGCCAGATGGAAAGCGGCACGATCCAAGACAGCTGGGACCAAAATTCCGGAGCACGCAATGCGAACCTCGAAATGATGAACCAGGTCATCCGCCTCGGAACAACGATGGCGGAGCTAATGAATTCTCAAAATGCACTCGATCTAGGCGGGCTCTCGGGGTCTTCGCGGTCCAGCGACTACAAGCGAGACGAGAAGGAAGACGATCGCGAGGTAGCTGACCTCTGCGACAAGGAACTGCAGCTTGAGTGGAATCCGGAGGAACAGGCCTGCGTTCGAAAACTCGAACCAGAGGCTGACATGAAGCTGATGTTGAGCGCCGAATGACAAGGAGAACGGCCATGAAAAGAGCATTTCTGACTGCGTTTTCGCTAGCGATGGCGTCTAATGCGCATGCACAGGTTCCCGTGATCGACAGCGCCAACCTGAAGATTGCAACGGAAACTTCTCAGACGACCGATCAGATCCTGGATACGAACAGGCAAGTTCTGACGACGGTAGAAGAGACGCTTAAAGCCGTCACGGGGGATCGCGGGAGCGTTTCAAATCCCATGCAGAACCTCGCCGTTGGTGAAGGGTTCAGCGTTTCTCAGATGCCTTCACTCGACAGCCTCATGCAGGGCGGAGTCCCGAACTTCGGCAGCATGGGCGGTGACATCGGCCAGATTGCCACCACCTTCATCAACGGTCTTCAGCTAGTAAAGAACTTGTCTGGCAAGGCGGACAGCACGTTCTCCGGCGACAAGTCCTACGAAGAGATGATGAAGACCGTCCTTGGAGTTGCTGCCCTAGTCACCGGCTCGCAACAGGCCGTTCAGTCGCGAACACAGGCATTTCAGCAGGCAGGTCAGCAGATCGGCCAGGCCCAAGACATCAAAGGGTCCATCGATCAGAACACGCAGCTGCAGGTTCAAACCGGCCTGACGATCAACGAAATGATTGGCGTGATGAATGGGGCGGTCGGCTCCCTGCAGGCTCAAAACCAGCGCCGCCTTGTCGACATCTCCAATACCAAGAAGGCGCTGACCTACGGTGACTAAGACATTTCGAGTGAAAGGCTTTGTGCTCCTCTCCGTTCTGGTTGCTGCCGGCGTAACTGGCTGCGCCGGTGCTCCGAAAGAGAAGACTGCACCATGCAAGAGGCCGGCAAACCTCACATCCTACGCCGAGGATCCGCGACAGGAATGTGGCCCAATGACCAGCGTGAATGGCAACCCATCGGAAGCGCTGGCGGCGATCGACGCTTTCGCTGCAAGCGGAGAGCAGTGACCCCATGAACTTTCTAGGCGGCCTGCTTGAGGCTCTTGAAGATGCAGGGCGGAATTTCTCGGAGCGGGCTTATGAGGTCGTTGGCGACGAGATCATGCCCTTGCTGACGATCATGCTTATTGCCTACGTCGCCTATTACGGACTTCAACTCGTCATGGGGACCGCGCGAGTGAGCGTCGGCGAGATCGTCGGCCGGGTCGTGCGGATGATGCTTATCGTCGCCTTCATTGATCAGTGGGGCAACTTCCAACTCTTCTTTTACGACTGGCTGAACAACACGCCGGAAGACGTGGGGCGGGCGCTCCTGACGGCTAGCAGTACCGGGATAACTGAGCCGACAGACGGACTCTCCATGATTTGGGAGACGGCGAATGAGGCAGCAGCAGCATTCGCGGAGCAGTCAGGCTACTTCGCCATTCTCCCGGGCCTTGTAGGGTTCCTGATCATGCTGGCGGTTGGGCTGTTCATTGCCGTTGCGCTTGCCATCCTCGTGCTTGCGAAGGTGATGATGTGGGTGCTGCTTGGCACTGCACCGATCTTTATCGCCTGCCTATTGTTTGATTCCACACGCCAGTACGGAATGGCTTGGTTCCAGCAGGTTTTGACGTACGCGATCATTCCGCTCTTCGTTTACGTCGTCGCCGCCTTTCTCATCACGACCATGGACGCTGAACTGCAGAAGGTCGCAGCGGCAGCATCCGCGAACGAGATCCAGCTAGACGATATCTCGGCTTTCGTCCTGATCTGTGCAGCTGGCGCTTTTGTCCTCTTCAACATTCAAACGCTCGCCCAGGGAATTACCGGGGGCGTGGCAACGGGCGTTGGTCAGATCGCTCGATCGGTTGGCTACGCGACCGGGGTTGCACTGCCGGCACGAGCTTTGACCGCGACACGTTCTGTAGCCGGAAGGGCTGGAGAATTAGGAATGGCCGCACGCGTCAGAACCCATGCCGGCATGAGGGAAAACATCCAAAACGCCGGTGCAGCAGAAGCGATGCAAAACAGAATTACCAACAACAGTCTGCCCAACTAGGCGACTGGTGGCGGGAATTAAGGGCTAGGACACATGGCAGAGAATAACGATGCTCTCCGGAGCTATTTTCAGGATGGGGACCGTTGGGAACAAGAGATCGTCAAGAAGGCCAAACGGTCCAAGGCGTTCGCTTGGCTGATTACGCTGATCTTCGGCGGCATCACGATCCTGTCGCTCTCCGCATTGGTGATGCTCGTGCCCCTCAAGAGCTTCGAGCCGTACATTGTCGAGGTCGACAAGAACACCGGCTATATTGAGGTCAAGACAGGGTTGACCCGAACATCGAACATCACCGATCAGCAGGCGGTCACTCAGGCGAATGTCGTCCGTTACATTCGATCCCGCGAGGGCTATGATCCTTTTGCCATCGAGCAGAACTTTGGAATTGCAGCTTTGCTCTCCACCGGCGACGCAGCGCGCGATCTCCAGGCCCAATGGAGTGCGGCGAACCCTGACAATCCAGCTCGCCGGCTCGGCAAAAATAAGTCGATCACCGTCGACATAAAGTCTGTCACCTTCCCCAACACGACAACGGCGCTCGTCCGGTTCTCGACGCATGAGCGCTCTGATTCAGACGTCATCACGCGCCACTTCATCTCTATCGTTCGCTATCGCTACACGGATACGCCGGAGCGCAACGAATGGCGCTTCGAAAATCCGTTGGGCTTCCAGGTGTATGACTACCGCCGTGATCAGGAAACGGTGACCTCGGGAGGCCAGCAGTGAAATATGGCTTGCCTCTGGCGGCGTCGATCGCCGCTCTCACGATGACTCACGCCTATGCGGCGCAACAGCCCCGCCCTGGCAGTCTGGATGCGCGTGTGACCAGCGTCGTCTATCAGCCGAACAACGTCGTGAAGGTATCTGCGACCTACGGCATCTCAACGATGATCATCTTCGACGAAGATGAGAAGTTTGAGACGATCTCGCTTGGCGACACCGACAGTTGGCAGGTTGCCCCGTCGGAAAAGGGCAACATCCTTTTCGTCAAGCCGATAGCCAAGGACGTTTCCACGAACATGAACGTGGTGACCTCAAAGAGGATCTACTTCCTTGAGCTCAACGACTATGCACCGGAAGCAGGGAAAAAGGTCTTCGGCATTCGCTTCGTTTATCCGGAGAAGAACCTGAACGAGTCTCTGCGGAAGGAGGCTGAGTTTCGAGCAGCCAACCCGAATATTTCGAGCATCGACAAAGCGAACGTCAATATTGACTACTCTTTCTCGGGCGACGCGGCGCTGAAGCCGACAATGGTGTTCGATGACGGAAAGAAGACCTTTTTCAAGTTCGGCCGAGGGACCGTGCCGGCCATTTTTGCCGTTCAATCCGACTTCTCCGAGACCCTGCGAAACTTCCGCAAGGAAGGCGAATACATCGTCGTTGACGGCGTAGCCACGCAATACACGCTCCGGGACGGAAACCAGTGGACGTGCATTTTCAACCTCCGCAAGCCGGACTTTGCAGCACCTGATCCTGACATCATGGCTCCGAAACCGGATCCTGATGCCAGCAAACGCAGGAGGAGCGGCAACTAATGAAGCGCAGCCCTGAACTCGACGCAATGGCGGCGGCCGACGAGGCCGAAATCAGCAATCGAAACGTGAAGCGCAATCAAACGGTCGGCATGGCCACCCTTTTGCTGGCTGGCGTCTTCGCCGCGTACCTGGTGCTTGCCACGTCCGGAGAAAGCCCGCCTGAAAGCCCGCAAAGTGAGGAGGAGTTCCGTACCACGACCTTCCGGCCGCCCGGTTTCGTGCGCGATGGAGAACCCACTCCCCCACCACCCGAACAGCCTGTCTTGGAACTTCCACCTCCGCCACCTCCGCCGGTGGACGTCACTGAATTCAACGTGCCTCCCCCGCCCGAAGTAGCTCAACCGGCGAGCGCGCCCCCGCCCGCCGAAGAGGTATTTCCGGAGCGATTTCGGTCAAAGCTAATCACGCTTGACCAGAACCTGGGAGGATCCGCGAATGGTTCGCTCGATGGCTCGAACGGCGGCACGCCTTTGACCGTCGCTGGCGAGGATCGCAACAGCCAGTACCTGTCCTCAGCGAGTGCTATCGGTGACCGTTCCGCCAAAGCCCGGCAGATTGAGCGCATCGACGCCATGATCCCAGAGGGCACGCTGATCCCCGGCATCTTGGAAACGGCGATCGTCAGCGACCTTCCGGGCCAAGTCCGGGCCATCACATCCAAGGATGTCTACTCCTTCGATGGGCGGCGCGTCCTGATCCCAACAGGAACACGCCTGATCGGGGAATATCAGTCCGAAGTTACGCGGGGGCAGAAGCGGGTCTTTGTCGTGTGGACGAGGTTGATCCGGGATGACGGCGTGTCGGTGCGCTTGAACTCCATCGGCACGGACAGCCTCGGGCGATCGGGCCTGACGGGTCATGTCGACAACAAGTTTCGTGAGCGCTTTGGCGCATCAATCTTGCTGTCGATCGTCGGAGGCGGTGCAAGCTATCTAACCGGATACGGTAGCGACTCCAGCTCCGGAAACGATGACGCCGAAAGAGGTGCTGAACTGGCGCGAGAAACGATCGCGCAGACCTTCAGCGACATGGCGAACACGGTACTTGCCGAAAACCTGAGGATCCCGCCAACGATCAGCGTACCGCAAGGCGAGCGGATCTTTGTCTATGTTCGCCAGGACCTCGATTTCAGCGCCATGTACGACGATCCTGTCACGGAAGCGATGAAGGAGATCAAACGTGAACGTCATGGTAGGTAACACGACGGCTCATGATCCCCACTATTTCCTGAACCGGTCCCTGGAGCCCATCAGGCAATTTCTCGATGACCCGCAGGTGGTTGAGATTGCAGTGAACCGGCCAGGCCAAGTCTATGTTGAGCGCTTCGGTGCTGATCACATGGAGCATCATGAAATCGATGCTCTGACTGCACGCGAGATCGAGAACATTGGCGAGCGGGTTGCCGCAGCGACGAAGCAGTTCCTCAACGCCGCTAATCCGATTCTTAGCGCAGCACTGCCGACCGGCGAACGTATCCAGGTCGTCTTGCCGCCCGCGGCACCTGACGGTGGGTCGATCACGATCCGTAAGCAAGTTGTGCAGAATTTCTCTCTGCAGGACTACCGTGACAACGGCTCTCTCGACAAAGTCTCGGTTGCTGTCGGGGGCCTAAGCGACGTGGATCGGGAGCTGATCGCCTATCTACGCGCGGAGAAGATCTACGACTTCATCCATACGGCCATCACGAAGCGGGTTTCGATCCTGATCAGTGGCGGCACGTCGTCGGGCAAAACCACCTTTCTGAACGCGTGCCTGAACTCTGTAGACCTGAATGAGCGGATCCTAACGCTTGAAGACACTCGTGAGCTATTCCCACCACAGAAGAACGCGGTCCACCTGATCGCCTCCAAGGGTGGTCAAGGCACTGCAAACGTAACTATTCAAAACCTTCTTGAATCGGCGCTTCGAATGCGGCCGGATCGCCTCTTTGTTGGCGAGATTCGTGGAGCTGAGGCCTTTTCATTCCTTCGCGCCATCAACACAGGCCACCCGGGCAGCATGTCGACAGTACACGCCGATACGCCGCTCGGCGCCTATGAACAGCTCGCCATGATGATGCAGCAGTCCGGCATGTCCGCCGGCTACTCCAAGCAGGATCTGATGTCCTACATCCAAATGGTCATTCCGATCGTCATCCAGCTCAGGCGGGAAGGCGGCAAGCGCGGGGTTTCCGAAATCTACTTCGCACGGGATGCATCATGAGTAAGGGGCTACAGGCCTTCTATCTGTTTTTCTGCCTGTTGATCGCATTTGCAGTCTGGATGCTGGCATACGGGGCGGGGCTTCAGGTCTTCTACGGTGACGGTAGGATCCTCGAGGCGACAATCACGTCAAACCCATTCGCGCCAATTCAGCAGTTCTGGGCCTATAGCTCCTCCCCTTCCCTTCAAAAAGTCGCGCTCGGCTCCGTAGTGCCCGCGCTGCTCGTATCAGGCCTCATTGCTTACCTTGGGCTCAAACCTACCAGCAATCCATTGGGGGATGCGGCCTTTCAGGATCTTGCAACACTTCGGCGCGGGAAGTGGTTTGGCAGACGAGGTCACATATTCGGCCGCATCGGGAGCAACGTCCTCCGCGCGTATGACGATCGCCACCACCTCATTATTGGCCCGACCCGATCCGGTAAGGGCGCGGGCTACGTCATCCCCAACGCTCTCATGCACGAAGGCTCTATGGTCGTCACGGATCTGAAGGGCGAGGTCTACAAGGCAACCGCCGGCTATCGGAAGCGCAACGGGAGCCAGGTCTTCTTGTTCGCGCCGGGTTCCGAGACGACCAACAGCTATAATCCCTTGGATTTCGTTCGTCCGGAGCGAGGCAATCGCACGACTGACATTCAAAATATCGCCAGCATTCTTGTACCGGAAAACACCGAATCCGAGAATTCAGTTTGGCAGGCCACAGCTCAACAGGTTCTGGCCGGCGCCATCAGCTATGTTCTCGAAAGCCCCTTCTACAAAGGGCGCAGGAACCTCGGCGAGATCAACTCCTTCTTCAACAGCGGGACCGATCTGCAGGCCTTGATGAAGTACATCAAGGAGAAGGAGCCATACCTGTCGAAGTTCACGATGGAGAGCTTCAATTCCTACCTGTCTCTCTCGGATCGGGCCGCGGCCTCGGCACTGCTTGATATCCAGAAGGCGATGAGGCCGTTCAAGAACGAACGCGTTGTGGCCGCAACGAACATGACCGACATGGACCTTCGATCCATGAAGCGTCGTCCCATCACAATCTACCTTGCCCCGAACATCACCGACATCACGCTTCTTAGGCCGCTGCTGACGCTGTTCGTTCAACAGGTGATGGACATACTTACCCTTGAGCATGATCCCAACTCCGTGCCGGTCTATTTCTTGCTGGATGAGTTTCGCCAGCTGAAGCGCATGGACGAGATCATGACGAAGCTGCCCTATGTGGCCGGCTATAAGATCAAGCTCGCCTTCATCATCCAGGACCTGAAGAACCTGGATGAGATCTATGGTGAGACGTCCCGACATTCGCTCCTTGGCAACTGCGGCTATCAGCTCATCCTTGGTGCCAATGACCAGGCCACGGCAGAGTATGCTTCCCGCGCGCTTGGCAAGAGAACCATCCGATATCAGTCTGAATCGCGCACTATCGAGCTTATGGGCCTCCCGCGCCGAACAAAGGTCGAGCAAATTCGCGATCGGGACCTGATGATGCCGCAGGAAGTGCGCCAGATGCCCGAGAACAAGATGATCTTGCTGGTGGAGGGTCAGCGGCCAATCTTTGGAGACAAGCTCCGCTTCTTTAAGACGCAGCCCTTCAAAGAGGCGGAGGCCTATTCTCAGACGCATATACCGACCGTTCCAACTGTCGATTATCTGCCACCTAAACCTGTTCCAGCGACCACGCCAGCCTATGCCAGTGCAGGCCAGGAACAGGCTGAACAAGCGGAAGCGATAAAGCCTGTGACTGAGGCGAAAGCGGAGGAGCCGCGGGCGCCTGTCCAGGAGGAGGCTCCAAAAGAGCCAGCGCCCTCCACCTCGCCCGCTCGTGTTGTGAATCCATCCGCCTTGGCCAACAAGAAGGTCAGCGCCGGGGGTACTCCGGAACCTGCAAAGGCAGCTGTGCCCGCTCCCGAAAAGCACACAACACCTGTCTCAGAGAACGACATCGAAAAAGCGCACAATGATCGGGTTAGTCGCCTTAAGGAGGTCGTCGAACGGGAAGCCGAAGGCAAATCACCGCGCAAAAGGAAGAGCTTGGAAGAGCTATTCGCAGCGACCGTTCCTGATCCAATCATGGAATAGGCCGGCCGCTAATTCAGGTTCAGAAGGGCCAGAAGCTCGATGCGTACTGACCCGCCTCTGTTAGCCAAGCTACAGAAGCATGATACCAGCCGATCACGGTCCCGTAGACCTTGATCAGGATCGCGAGGATCCCAACGGAGACCATGCCCCACACCATCATCTTGCCGACGATGTCGGCAGACTTGGGGTCGTTTACTTCCACCAGGTAGGTGTTCTGATTACCGTCCTGCATGACACTTTAGCGATCACGGTCGTCCCGATTACGCTCCCTCTGTTCAACCTGTTCACGCTCCAACTCCTCGAGACGAGGAATGTGCTGTTGCGCGGGATCAGTCCGAGTGGTCTCGCCGCCGCGCTGGGCCGCTTCCCTGTCTCTGTTTACACGATCTTGCTGCCTCTGAGTAGCGTCCACCGTCTCAGCGAGCTGGTGAGCCTCACGCTCCGCTTGCCCGATTGGATGTTCCTCTTCCAGATCCACACTGAGATCGCGTTGGCGATCGTCGGCAGTATCCGCAGTTATCGGCTGCTTGTTTGACTTGTTTTCGTCCCCACGCTCTTCATTGCGCTCAATGGTCTCGATCTCCGCGCGCAGTTCCGGATCTTCGTTGGCAACATCCCGGAGATAGCCGTTTCCGGTAGCGGCGAGTTGAGCTGCATGATGAAGCGAAGCCTCAAGGCCCTTCTCATACTGCTCCCGGTTTTCGTCTCCGAGCTCGCCGGCTTCGATATGGGCGAGGCCGGAGCGATAGTGTTCCACATTTGCCATCGCATCGTTACCAGCCTCAACGACAGCCTCTCCATGCTTGGCAACAGCCGCCTCCCACTGAAGGTTAGCATTCGTCTGCTCTTGCACCTCAGATGCCGTTCTTTCCGGCGCGACGCCACTTTCTCTGGAGACGTCGCCAGCAGCGTTTCGTACATCCTGCTCATCAAGCCCACGCTCCTTCATTTCGAGCATCTGCCTGCGCAGATCGACGATCTCGCGAGCGAGGGAGGAAACTTCTTCGAAGCCTGACCGGTCCTCTGGACCAGCGCTGCGTTTAAGGTTGAACAGAGCCGTTTCAACCGTCTTTTCGTACGCTTCGAACTCTGGGCGTGTCTGCTCGCGCATGTCCTTTGCCTCCGACAACATGTCTCTGATTGCTACCATATTGGAGCGGTAATCACCGCCGAAATCTGCATAAATGACTGCACCAGCAGGCGATTGATCCATTTGGGCAAGGCCGTTTTCCAGATAGGAGCGATGCTGAGCGGCGTAGGCCGCGACGACTGTGTCGCCGGCGTTGACTGCAATCTTCTGCCAAGTCTCCTGCGCTTTTAGGATGTACTGGCGGCTTCTCTGGCTCGTCGCCACCATGCGCCGACCAGCTCGCTTTGCGTCATATCGCGCCTGCGCCGGATCGCTGGTGCCTACATGCTCGGTTCGACCGTCATGCTTGACGGCGCGAACCTGATTTCGCGTGAAGGCTGGCGGCGTAGCGAACTCGCGCCGATCGGTCATTTCCATATTAATGCCGTGGTCACGCGCCTTCTCGGCCATAACCTCACGCCATTGCCGGAAGGTGGCCGGAGTCGTCTCGATCCGGTCGCCCGATTCCGAACGCATGGTAACGATGGCATGGGCATGAACATGCGGCCGCTTGCCCCCCTCCCCTGCTTCTTTCGGATCGTTCTCCGGATCGTGCATAGCGAATACGTACCGATGGCCCGCAAACTGCTCAGCCAGGAAGTCGCGAACAGCTCCTTCGAACGCGACAGCATCCGTGCCGGCACGCGCCGACATGATCACGTGCATCACGTCACGGCTCTTGCGGCTGTGCAGCTCATCCCGCCATTCCTTTTGCACCAGGTCGCCCGCAGCCTTGTCATCGGCAATCGAACGTCCCTGATCGTCTCGAACGTCGTTCCGCTGCGCGATCAGGTCTCGCAACTTGGCAGCGCCATATTCCACGCCGTTGCCATAGCCTGTGAACGAGAAAGCCGCAGGGGCCTCTTTCGCAACGGCGCTGGCGTTTAAACGCTCCTGAACGATGGCGGCCGCCTTCGCGTCAGCCGTCAGCCGCTCGCCCTGCCCGCTGCGCAGCACGACATAGCCCTCGACCTTCAGCGATCCATGGGTTTCGACAGAGTAAGCGTAGCGTCGATCACCAAAGCCACTGCTGAGAATGTCCCGCACCTTCTCATGCGGGTTCGAGCGGCCGGAAACGCTCACCTCGACGCTAAACGCGCCGATATCGCGGCTCTCGGTCCTGTTTTGGAAAAGGTGATCCCAATCGCCACGGAGACGCGCCAGCTCCTCACGGCCACGCAACGTCTCGCCGTTCTCGTTCTCAACCTTCAGCTCCCCCCCTCTGGAAACATAGTTGAGCATCGAGCCGACGCGGGCGCCACCACCGTAGGAAGCCAGTTTGACCACGGCGGGCTGGCTCCCTTTGGCAACGCTCGCAAGACGAACGTCCATTGATCGCATAGCACCCGAACCGGCAGCCATCGTCCTCGAAGGCGATGACACGTTGAATGCCGAAGTCCTCACCCCTCCCCTAGATCCCGACCCGCCTTTAGACATCCCAACCTGGTGCTGCAGATTCTTCAGTCTCTTCTCAAGCTCTTCCTCGACAGCGCTCCCACGGCCGCCGAGCGTCATTTCGTGCAATAGCGCCGCGCGCCTTTGCTCCCATTCGCTTGTGAAAGTGCCGAAAAAGAACTCCACGGCCTACACCTCGCCTCGGCGCTCATGCCCCGCACGGCGCGAAAGTGTCCGCAGCTCACTCATCACAGCCGCCTGAATCCGCTGGACGTTGCCAAGGTTGATGTCCAGCTCTGAGGGATGGACACCCTTCCCTGCATTCAGGGAGCGGGCGACCTGATTCAAATTGATGCCGATCATCCGCATGTCTTCGAGCAGCGCGGCCATGATCAACCTGTCTTCCGCAGTCAGAATGGGTCGAACGCCAGCACCTTCGAGGAGCAGCGAACGGAAAAAAGCAGAGACACTCATACCAGCCGACTTGGCCGCTTCTTCGATAGCCGAATGCTCTGCATCGCTGACGCGGACGTTGATGAGACGCCCCTTGCGTTGCTTGGCTGTCGGAACTTCGATCGTGTCTTCACTCATCAATCAATTAAGCCTTCCCGGAGCCTTGCGACCATCATCGTGGGCTTGTCCCACGATCGCAATGCAAAATGTAAAACATTTTTGCGTATCCTG
>NZ_CAKKMZ010000004.1:0-92027 GCF_918741265.1 Rhizobium sp. CECT 9324
TTTATACTAAACGCGCCGCCTGTGTCCCTTTTGCCACACATATTTTTACTATATTATCGGGTATTTTTACTAATCGCAAGCATTATTTTTACTTTTTATCGCCATGTCGCGATTTTTTTACTAAACTTGCGCGCTCTGCCAATATCGGAGCCTTTTCCAATCCTACTATGGCATAATCCGCAAGCTATGTCAACAGTTATTTTTACTATTCTCCCATATTTTTTACTTTTCTCGCCGCTTTCCCCATCCCCTCGCTCTCCCGTTGTTCATGGTCTTACTATGCCTGTTATTTTTACTAAACACAAGCCCTCTCGCGCATGTTTATGTAAAATTATTTGTCGTTATTTTTACGTTTCTGCTTGATCGGATTTCGCCCCCGGCCTATCCTCTTTCCATGGCGCTAATGCCAAACGAAAGGTCCGCGAATGTTCCAGACGTTCCAGTTTTGCCGCGCAACAGGTCGCCGCCTCATGGCCTCCTTCTCCCGCATCATCGCAAAGCTCAAGCCCAACGGCTCAACCAAAATCGCCCTCGAAATCTCAATCCCACTCTTCCTCAAGCTCACCGTCGAACACACCTTCCAAGCCAAACGGAAACGATGAGCGGTGCCAGTGGCCGGTGCCGGCGCAGCAAGCCAACAGAAAAGGCCGTAGGGAACCCCTACGGCCTCACTCTCGACCTGCAACGGCACCGAGGCCGGCAGAGGGCAGGAAACGCCCCACAGGGGCGCTACGCGGCGGAAGAAGCGCCGGTTAAGCCCGAACGGTCGGCAAATCCGCGAGGCGTCAGCCGCTTCGCTTTCCACGTTGATCGTGTTTCAATCCACACCTACGCGGCGGTAGGCGACTTAACGGGCGAGAGCCAGGTCAGTTTTGTGACCGCGATCTTTCGCTATCGAATACGGCATGGTCCATAAACTGCATCCCCTTATGGGTGATGCTCACAGACGTTCGACTTCCCTGAGCCATGACAGGGAACCGCACCACCGCGAAACCATGATCGAGCAAAATCCGCAGGCGCTTCCACGGTACTTCGCCTTCATCGCCCCGGATAATCGATCCCATGTCCACCAGTGCGCTCTGAACCTGCTCCGCCGTCATCGGCAGCAAAGGATGTTCCTCGAATCGAGCGAGGTAGGCATCGATGTCGTCGGCAATGCCTTCGGCCAGCTCTGGACTGGCGTTGTGGTACTGATAACTCCGCAAGGCATGGCTCGCTGCCGTGAGAAGCTGGTCAGCTTCATTATCGGGGTGGAGCATCGTTATACCCTCCATATTCTAACCAGCGCGCCCTCAAAGCACGATCTATCCCTATTTTCTCAAGCCGCTACAGTCTGCAAAGGCTGCACCTGCGGCTGACCTCGCTCTTCGGCCTTTGACAGTTCATAATTGGACTGCAAATTCATCCAGAAACGTGCGGTGCTCACGCCAGCACGCTCAAGACGGATCGCCAAATCGGGACTAATGCCCGACTTTCCATTGATGATCCGAGAGAGCGTCGTGCGCGCAAGCCCGAGGCGCTGGGCGGCTTCCGTCACTTCGATACCAAGAGGCACCAAAACATCTTCGCGAAGCAGCTCGCCGGGATGGGGGTGGTTCTTCATCATAATCATGTGCTCCTTCAATGATAATCCACGTAATCGACCAGCTCCACGTCGGCACCGACAAACCGAAATGTCACTCGCCAGTTTCCATTCACCCAAACAGACCAATGCCCTTTCATCTCACCCTTTAAAGGGTGCAATTTTAAGCCGGGATTGCTCAATTCGGCGGGCGATGCTGCTGCATCCAATGATGCGAGAATGCGTGATAGCTTCGGTACGTGCGCCGCCTGAACGCCACGAGCAGAGCCGGTTTTATAAAGGGTCTCAAGTCCCTTGTGACGAAAGCTGATAATCATTCTACGTATGTAGCATGTAGCGCTACACGCTACAAGCCTCAATCGCCTGATATGAGTATGTCGTTTCATAAAATATTTGCGAGATATTTTTACTTTTTATGTTGCCGCGCGCTTATTTTTATTTTATGCTATTTCAATATTCATCCAGATGAGGCAATCCAATGAATGCGAAGAAGACCGATACCGACAATCAGCAGCGCGCGAAGACCGGCCGCCGCCCGGTGGTCAAGGACGCCATTGCTACCTTTGTCGCCAACCTGACGGCTGATGCCGACGACTATGCCGATCTTTGGGAAAAGGAATGGGAGACGTTCGCGGATAAGTCCGTATCGACCCGCAACATCTACGCCTCGCGTTACCGCAACGCTATTCGTGAAGCCTACGGTGACAATCACCCCGCGCTTCATTTCGTCAAGGTGCTCGACCGCTCCGATGATCCCCTTCGCACGGTCGAGTCTCGTGGTGCAGGCGGGCGCAAGGCGACCCGCGCAGATAGCATCGATATGTTCGGTACTGCCGCACAAACGCTCAAGGAAGCCCACGATCAGGCGCTCGCAGATGGAAAAACCGATAAGCAGGCCAGCGCCATCTATAAGCGTGGCCTCGCGAAAATCTGGAAATCGGAGCTGGACGAAATGCTCCAGACCCTCAAGAGCAATACTGTCCTGACGACGACCGCCGCCTACCGGAACGAGCTGCGCAGGCGCGGGATGGACGATGAGTTGACACTATCGATTGTCAGACCGCCAGAGGACGCTCAAAAAGCCCGCTCAATCCAATACCGGGATGCAATCGTGGAACAGCACCGCGATTTGGTGCCTATGCCCCATTGGCAAGAAATCCTAGACCATGCGAAGGAGCTTATTCCCGCCTCGGATGCATCATGGAGCGCTCTGGAACAGGCGGCGAGCAAAGCAGCAACGGAAATCACAAGGCAGCGCGCCGTGGAGATCGGCGTGGCGCTCGGTATCCTTACCGGCCGTCGACCGTTCGAGATTTTCTGCCAAGGCGTCTTTGCGCCGCTGCCCTTGATGGCCGATCCTACCAGCACCGAACATTCCCGTGGTCGCGGCTATGAGACATGGCGCGTGCTTTTCTCTGGACAGGCTAAGACGAGGGGGAACGATGGAACCCAATTCGATCAGTCTTTCCCTATTCCCGTACTTACGAAAGCGCGCGAAGTCATTTTTGCATGGATGGTGCTGCGCTATAGTGAAAGCGGGCAAATCTGGCGTGAAATGACGAGCGACGAATTTAAGGCCGACTTGCTGCGCGCGCCAAATCCCAAGTGCATCTATCCCGCGATCCGCGATGAAATCCTTGAAAAGTTCTGGCCGAAGGTCGCGCCCGAAGACACTCCGAATGTGATCGAGGCCAAGAAGATCAAAGCCCATAACGTGCGCGCACTCTATGCCGAGATCGCCGATCAGTTTTTCCGGCCAAAGTCGCGGACGAAAGCCGCGTTCTTCGCAGAAGCCCTCGGTCACACTGAAAAGGACATCGAGACCGCTTCCTCCTACATGAAATACTATCTTCCCGACAAAAAGGATGCCGGCGCGACACGTCGCATCAAAAAGCAGTTGGCCAAAAAGATCGAGGCAGCAGCCGACGAGCGTGAAAGCGCTGATCAGGAATAGGGGATCGTTATGCAGATCGAACATCAACTTGAAGCGAGACAGGCCCGGCGCATGAAGGCGGAAGGCCGCATGCTGGATCGTATGGAACGCCGTGAACAGGCCGCAGAGTCCATGATCGGCGAATTGTGCCGGGACGGTCAGACCATCTTTTATGTCTGGCCGCAGGGCGGCAAATATCGAGAAGGCTCGTTCGGCGAGCTTGTCAATTTCCTCACCAAAAACCGCTACGCTTAATCACGTGGGAGAACTGCCATGATCTATCGCATGGAGCATTATGTGGATGGCAAGGAAGAGACCATCATCCTCGGCGAGATTTCAGCCTCGGCCGCGAGATCGCGCGCCAGCCGGTTAAGCCAGAAGGACGGCGACCTTGGCAGCGGCGTTGGTCACAGCGTCTATCTCTTTGGCGCTGACAACAACGGCGACGATCAGGAGCACTATAATTATTTCGCCGGTTCCTTGGTGGAAAAGGACTTAGTGAAGGATTGGGACAAACACGACGCTTGATCCTGTCCATACTCGACCTGGCTCTCATTGAGCGGCTGAGCTTTCCCGCTTCAGCCGCTTCGTAAGAGCGGCAATTTCGGCATCAGCTTCAGCGACAATCTCGGGATCATCCGGCCATTTTTTTCGCGATGCTCGGGCCTCGGCCAGCGCTTTGCGAAAAGCGGCCGACTTGGTTCGAGCATATCCCCCCGGCACGCCATCGACCACCTTGAACCGCGTACGAAACAGGGGATCGATGGGATCGAGCCATCCGAAATCACCGTTCTTGGTGCTGCGCTTTCCCCACGTGACGGCCTTCAGCTTGATGACCAAATATCCGTAAGGTTGGCGGATCGTTCGCAATATCCATTCATCGACGTAGGTTTTGCCGGTTTCATCGACGCCAGCCCTGTAATAAATATCGCCGGTCTTCATCCTTCCCCCTAGCTGTCGTCGCCGGTCAGAGTCCGTGATTTTGCGCGTCTCTTCAATTCACGCTCTATAGCCCCTCGAATGAAGTCCAAACGCACCTCGCCAGCGTCGAGGACTGAATCTATCTTCGCCGTGGTCCCTTCGGCCAAAGGAAGCTGTAGACGCTCCGTGAACTGCTTTTTGCGCCCGCCCTTGGCAGGAGTTTCGTGTATATCTTTTGCAGCCACAAAAGCACCTTTTCGTGTATATGATATTGACTACATAACATATACACGTTATCACTTCAATCATATACACGATTGATGCAATAGCAGGGAGAACCCCCTATGCTTTACACCGTCGAACAGACGCCGGATCGGAAATGGGCAGTCCTCAACACCCGAACTAAGGCTCCCTACGGCGATCCGCTGGACAGCATGGAAGCCGCCATAAACCTTGTCCGCGAGGCGGAAGCGCAAGCAGCGATCGATCGCATGATCGCGTGCCGCGCTGGTAGCTGCTCGATCTAAGGGGATACCAATGACATACTCGATCATTTCCAGACGCACCGTGCCCATGACAGCAGCTCGTCACGCGGGCGAGAAAGCCGTTTGTGTCAAACTGGATGGCGACGGATTCATGGCATGGGGTTATGCGCAATCTGAACGCCTCGCTGAAACACAAGCCGTCGAGACAGCGGAAGCACTGCGAGACGCAGCAGCACGGGCCGCACAATGAAATCCAGCGTTCGTGAAAAGGAGATGTGCCGATATTCCCTCGAATGGCGTCTCCCGCACGTTCCTTGCCCCGGAGAGCGCGTCCTGATCGCCGTCGATGTTCCAGCCGGATCACCAGTACCGCCAGAAGTGATGGCGCTCTGGAAACCCGGTGCGGGCTATGCCGTGTGCTGGAACTCACTGACAGTCAAGCCGATCCGCCGGTGGAGCGCTGAAGCGAAGGGTGCCGCCCGAAAGCGGAACCTGCGGCGACGGCTGGAAAAGAAAATGCCCTTGTTCGCGGACATGCTGGCAGAAGAAGAGATTGCACGCCGTCCCGGCTATTTTGCTGGCGAGTGAAGGAGATAGACGATTGCATATCAGAACCGGAATCATGGCAGCTCTCGCAGCGCTTGCCACGTCATCGGCCCCGGCCGCTCAGGACCATTGGCCCGTCTGCACAAGCGGCAAGCGGAACACCTGCATTGTCGATGGCGACACGTTCTGGCTACAAGGCATTAAGCACCGGATCGTTGGTTACGATGCACCGGAAGCGGGCGATGGCGCTCGATGCGGTCAGGAACGAGCGCTCGCGGATCGCGCGACACAGCAGCTCCAGCACCTCATGAGCGCGCCCGGTATCCAGTATCAAGTCCAAGGCGAAGACCGCTATGGTCGCACGCTGACGCGGGTAATGACGCCGCAAGGCGACATTGCAGATCAGATGATCGGACTCGGCCTCGGCCGCGCTTATCGCGGCGGATACCGTGATCGCAGGGCAATCGCATATGGCTCACGCGAGTAAGCCATTGAGAACGTTTCGGAGAAAGTCGTCATCCCAGCCTGCCCTCTTGAGCTTGATGGAGAGCGAGCCCTTCGACGTGTCCCTGCGCATGACGTCGAGAGCACGGCGACGCAGGATGGCGATGTTGCCCGGGCTGTTATCCTTGCGGTTGCGTGCCGCGTCTTCGCGGAACGACACGTCCAGCTGCCAGTGCAGACTGTTCTCGATAGCCCAGTGGGCGCGTACGGTCGCCAGCAGGACCTCCGGTGTCGGCACCCAGGACAGCGCGAAGTACCTCGTTTCCGAGGTTGTGCCCTCGGCTGTTTTTCGGGTGGCCTCGACCCGTCCAAAAGCCTTCAGGCCCGGGAATTCATGATGCTCTGCCAGAGCCTTGCTCGAAACGACGGTCGCCTTTCGGGTTTCCGTCCGGCCGTGGCCGATATCCTCGGAAAGCGCGCTTGGGTGCGCGTCTGGCTCGGCCCCGAAGCTGGCCCGGGCATCGGACAGGAGCGAGTCCTGGTTGGCCTTGAGCGCCAGGCACCAGTCGCCACCACCCGCGTTAATCGCAGCAACCGTACGGCGATTGCAGTGCAGGGCATCGGCGGTCACCACCTTCCCCTTGAGCGCGATCAGGCCAAGCGCTTCGATGGCGGCCTCCAGTTCCGTACCCCGATCGGCCGGCACGCTGGCCAGCGTCAGGCGCAGCCGCGCCGCATAGGCCGAGACCATCATCCGCGTCCGGCCGCTCTCTCCCGCATCGCGGGCCCCGCGCAGGGCCTTGCCGTCAACGGCGATCACGTCGCCATCACGAAGGAGGGCCGCGACATCGGCCAGCACGCGCCCGAAAGCCGCATCGAGCGCCTTGGGATCGATCATCCGGAACACGGCCGAGAAGGTGTCATGCGACGGAACCGCGTGCTTGAGCTTGAGGAAACCCCTGAAAACGCTTTCCTTTGCGCGCCCGAAGGCCGCCATCTCGGCGCAGGAGGTCGCGCCGCAAAGGACCGACACAAAGGCGATGACCAGCAGCTCACCCAAGTCATGTCGCGTGTTCTCGGCGCGGGGATCGGGGACATCTTCGAAGGCGGACAGGAACAGATGCATGACGGTGATGGGCTCCAGGAGGACGAGTCCACCTTCAGAATCCATCATGAGCCCAGCCACAAGCCATCCCGTTCAGTGCGTCACGGCCATATGCGATTCCCCTGATGTCGGGGCTCATAGCGCTGAGAGTTCTCACGGTGCTTCGCCCCCGCACCGCTTCCGCATCGCTGTGAGCAAAGCACGAAGGGCCGCGCCCGACCCTGGGTGGGCGCGCGCACCCGCTCCACAACGCGGGCGCTCAAAAGCACTGATGTCAGGTGTGCGGTGAAAGACATCACCGATGCGCCCTCCCATGGGGAGGGTCGGGCGCGGCCCGGCGGTGCCGCCGGGCCCTGCAGTTGGGACATGCTTCGCTGAGATTTTCAGGGGCATCTGCCAACGGTATCCTCACACCTCCACTCAAAGTGAAGCGATAAGGGACGCGCCCGATCTTGGGTGGGCGCCAGTCCTTGCCACGAAGCTCTGCGCTCAAAAGCACTGATGTCGGGTGTGCGGTGAAAGACAGCGCCGAGGCGCCCCCTCCTTGGGGGAGGGTCGGGCGCGGCCCGTGGGGGCCACGGGCGACGCAGAGATAAAAACGCCGGCCCCTTGTGAGGGCCGGCGTCTGTGTTCATCCCGGAACGCTGGGCTTAGCCCGCCTGCCCCGCGCGCACCGCGTCTTCGATGCGCTGGCCGACCTCCGCGTCGACGCTCTTCCAATAGTCGAACGCCCGCTCGAGCACCGGAGAGCGCACCCCGCCGAGCAGCGCGCCGCTGACCGTCTCGACCAACTGGCGGCGCTCGTCATCATTGAACACCTCGCGCACCAGTTTGCCCGGCTGCGAGAAGTCGTCATCACCCGGCCGCAACGTATAGGCGCTGCGCACGAAATCGCCGTCCGCCTCCCAGCCGTCATGCACCGCGCCGGTCTCGTCGGACCAGCTGCGGCCGCCGCTATTGGTCGCATGCACCGGTGCGCTGCCGCTGTGGTGATAGGCCATCTGCCCGTCGAACATATAGGTGTTCACCGGAACCTTGGGCTGGTTCACCGGCAGCTGGTGGAAGTTGGTGCCGATCCGGTTGCGCTGCGCATCATTATAGGCAAAGGCGCGGCCAAGCAGCATTTTATCCGGCGAGAGGCCAATCCCCGGCACTGTATTCCCCGGCGAGAAGGCCGCCTGCTCGATCTGGGCAAAGAAGTTCTCGGGGTTGCGGTTCAGGGTCATCTTGCCGACTTCGATCAGCGGGTAATCCGCATGCGGCCAGGTTTTGGTCAGGTCAAAGGGGTTGATATGATAGGTTTTTCCCTCTTCATAGGGCATCACCTGCACCGACATCGTCCAGGCCGGATGCTCGCCACGGGCAATCGCGTCAAACAGGTCGCGGCGGTGGAAATCTGCATCGGCACCGGCCATCGCGCCGGCCTCTTCATTGGTGAAGAACTCCATCCCCTGATGGGTGTGGAAATGGTATTTCACCCAGAACCGCTCCCCCGCCTCGTTCACCCACATATAGGTGTGCGAGCCGTAGCCGTTCATATGACGCCAGGTGCGGGGCAGCCCGCGCACGCCCATCAGATAGGTCACCTGATGCGCGGATTCGGGGTTATTGGTCCAGAAATCCCACTGCATATGATTGTCGCGCAGACCCGAGTCCGGCAGGCGTTTCTGGCTGCGGATGAAATGCGGGAATTTCATCGGGTCACGGACAAAGAAAATCGGGGTGTTATTGCCGACGAGATCGTAATTGCCCTCATCGGTGTAGAATTTCAGCGAGAAGCCGCGCACATCGCGCCATGTGTCGGGGCTGCCCATCTCGCCGGCAACGGTGGAGAAGCGCGCCAGCATCTCGGTGGTTGCGCCCTTTTGGAACAGCGCCGCCTTGGTATAGGCCGAGACGTCATGGGTGGTCTCGAAAGTGCCGAACGCGCCCGAACCTTTGGCGTGGGGCTGGCGCTCGGGCACTTTCTCGCGGTTGAAATGGGCCATTTGCTCGAGGAAATGCACGTCATGCAGCAGGATCGGGCCATCGGGGCCCACGGTCAGAGAGTTGCGGTCGCTTACCGCCGGTGCGCCGGTGCCCGTGGTCGAGCCCGTTCCACCCTGTTTCTTATTCATATCGGTCATCTAAATCCTCCTATAGTGCCCGTGAACTGACCCGGTGCTGTGCGCGGATGCCGCGCGCATCGCCAAGTGTTACATGTCGATCCTAAGCAACCGGCGCCTTTTGTCAAAACCTAATGCCGTGGATGGCGAAGAACGGCTGTGATGGAGGCTCTGCGAGGGCCTGCGAGATCGGGGCGGTGGAAATCGCCGCCAAATTGCCACAAAATCTTTGCATATTGTGCAGCTTGGGCGCGCAATAGGCGCGGGACAGCGGTCGCAAGGCCACAAAGGAGAGACATAAGCGCAACGGCAGAGGGAATGAGCAGCATGGATGAGGCAATTCTGCTTTGGCTGGACGGGATCGCCGCCAGATCCGAGGCATTCAACGCATTTATCACCGTGATCTCGGACAATCCGCTGATCAAAGGCGTGCCGATCCTGTCCGCCTTCGAAGATGTCCCCGATCCCCGCGCCGAGAACACGCGACATGACTTGGGTGAGCTGCTGGTCATCGCCTTTGTGTCGGTCCTTTGCGGCGCGACCTCCTGCGCCGAGATGGCGGCCTTCGGGCGCGCAAAGGAAAGCGTTTTCAGGGGTTTCCTCAAGCTCAAGCACGCGGTTCCGTCGCATGACACCTTCTCGGCCGTGTTCCGGATGATCGATCCCAAGGCGCTCGATGCGGCTTTCGGGCGCGTGCTGGCCGATGTCGCGGCCCTCCTTCGTGATGGCGACGTGATCGCCGTTGACGGCAAGGCCCTGCGCGGGGCCCGCGATGCGGGAGAGAGCGGCCGGACGCGGATGATGGTCTCGGCCTATGCGGCGCGGCTGCGCCTGACGCTGGCCAGCGTGCCGGCCGATCGGGGTACGGAACTGGAGGCCGCCATCGAAGCGCTTGGCCTGATCGCGCTCAAGGGGAAGGTGGTGACCGCCGATGCCCTGCACTGCAATCGCCGTACGGTTGCTGCGATTAACGCGGGTGGTGGCGACTGGTGCCTGGCGCTCAAGGCCAACCAGGACTCGCTCCTGTCCGATGCCCGGGCCAGCTTCGGGGCCGAGCCAGACGCGCACCCAAGCGCGCTTTCCGAGGATATCGGCCACGGCCGGACGGAAACCCGAAAGGCGACCGTCGTTTCGAGCAAGGCTCTGGCAGAGCATCATGAATTCCCGGGCCTGAAGGCTTTTGGACGGGTCGAGGCCACCCGAAAAACAGCCGAGGGCACAACCTCGGAAACGAGGTACTTCGCGCTGTCCTGGGTGCCGACACCGGAGGTCCTGCTGGCGACCGTACGCGCCCACTGGGCTATCGAGAACAGTCTGCACTGGCAGCTGGACGTGTCGTTCCGCGAAGACGCGGCATGCAACCGCAAGGATAACAGCCCGGGCAACATCGCCATCCTGCGTCGCCGTGCTCTCGACGTCATGCGCAGGGACACGTCGAAGGGCTCGCTCTCCATCAAGCTCAAGAGGGCAGGCTGGGATGACGACTTTCTCCGAAACGTTCTCAATGGCTTACTCGCGTGAGCCATATGCGATTGCCCTGACCGTGATCGAAACCAATGGTGCCAGTCGTAAGCGGAGAGACCCACGGAATGGAGACAGGCGAAAACGTTACGGCGCTGAATTATAGCGCCCATGCCATCGAGGACATGAAGGTCATTGTGCAGCGCCTACCGCCGCACTTTGTCCGATCCGTCACGGCGATCCGCGTCGTCAGCGATATGTTGCGTAGATCGGTGAAATTCATCCTTCCCAACTGCGCGGAGCTGCTCGATCCATTGCACGTGTCACAAGCGCATATCGACTTGCTGAAGCTTCCGTTCCCCTTGGTGGCCTTCGAGGCTCCATGGCAGAACACCGATGCAAAGGACGCTGGCTTTCTCGACCACTACAAATCAACGCGGCGCATAGCGCTATGTTGGGAGCCGGATGCAACCCCGCCACAACTGGCGCATTTGAACATCGTTCTGCAACGCTTCCCGCAAGGAGGTGTCTTCGTTCTTCCTATTTCGTGGCTCGATAATCCCGGCATTTGGAATATGGGCATCGGCGGGGCATTCGTGCCTTACGAAAACAGCTTGGCAGAGGTCGATCAGGAAAACATCAGTCCGCTCAGCGCACGAGCGATGGAAGCTCTGAACAGCGCTGGCCTACTGCCGAAAAAGCCTCAACAATTCGCGGCTGAACCATTCATTCTCCAACCAGAACATTTCGATGCCGTCGCGGCTAATTACGACCGAGAAACGGGCTTCGCGAATATCATGAACGACACCCGAGATGAGGGTATGGCGGTGATTCAGGCGTGCGCCGTGCTGAACTGCCAGAACATCGCCACGACAGATATTGAAGCCCCTGCCAAGCTCAACAAAGCTCGGATTGCGAAGGGAAAGGAACCGTTCTTCTCGTACAAAGTTCTGGCGCTGGCGGCTGATCGGGCGATGCCGAGTGGTGCTGGAAGCGGGAGCGGCGCTCATGCCAGCCCTCGCCTTCACCTTCGACGAGGCCACCTGCGGCGACTTCCTGATAAGACTGTATGGGTGAGAGCTGCCATGGTTGGTGCGGCGAGTGAGACCGGCATGGTCTCCAAGGATTATCGTCTCGTCAAAAATCGGACCAAGACATCCTGACGGCCACCTTTATCAACGACAACAAAAAATGGTATGACTTCGTTGTGAAACAAACAGCGAGATCGGATGGATGGAAGACGACGAGCAAGAACCCTTGACGATCTATCGTCTCTCGAAAGTCATTTTCATTGGACCGATCCTGATTGCTGGACTTGGCACGGCAGCACTTTGGTACTTTTGGACCTCGAACCTCAATTTGATGAACAATCTTGGCCCGATGGTGATGGGGTTAGCACGATATGAGAGCGCCTACCCTACACTCTTCCTCGTCACGCGCATCCTGACCGCGATCATCGCCATGGGCTTCGCAACGAACGTGCTCGCGTGCTTAATCCGGTATATGACAACAGAACTTCGGGTGTTCAGCAACCGCGTGCTCTGGCGAACGGGTTTTATCAGTCGGGACGTTTTCACAACTTCGGTGCGTGAGATCATCGGTGTCCAATTCACGCAATCCATGATCGGCCGGATACTTGGCTTCGGGTCGATATCGATCAGCACACGCGGCGATGACCAGATTACAGCGGACCTGATCAGCGGCGCACCGCAGGCTTCACGGACAATTATGGCCCTGAAGCACGGCGCAAATCCGCTATAATCCCGTCGAATCCTTATCTGCTGTCGGCCGAATCTAAATCGGCCAGAGTCGTCACCAACGCGAGGAATTTTCGCCTGACGCGAGCATCTGTTATTCTCGTATAGTAGCGGTTCAACGCTAGACCTTCGCCGCTTCCAACAAACTGCGCCACGTCACCGGTCTCCTGATCGACATTGTGCTGGCCCTGCTCGTTACCGAAGAAGTAGGAGACCGGCTGGCCAAGGATACGGGCGACATCCGAAAGGCGACTTGCGCTCACCCTGTTTGTGCCCTTCTCGTATTTCTGGACCTGCTGAAAAGTCACGCCAAGGGCTTCGCCAAAGGCTACTTGGCTTATACCCCTTAGATGCCTCTGTAACCGTATCCGGCTACCCACTTCAATGTCGATCTGGTTCGGCTGTTTTGTTCGATCAGGCAAATCTCTCACCCCTATTGCTATCTTCTTCACTACGAAGCTTTCCGCTTACGCGACGACTTTGCTTTTCCTTTGCCCTTTTCATATTTTGAAAGGAACGCCCTTGCTACAGCACTCGTGACGTTATCCGGCCATCCTGACGGTGGCTCCAAGCCGTTCTGCTCGATCAAGGTGGCGATGAATTCCCGCTGTTTGTCACTGGCCGGGCGCGGCGGGGCTGCTGCGAGGGCCTTATCCATCCATTCCGAAAGCGCCTTTGCCGATGCCAGAACATCGTCAGGCAGCGGTAAGCAGTTCTCCTCAGCAATCTTCCGTGCAAAGGCCGTTTGCTTGTCAGAGGGCTTGTCTGACCGTTCTATGATCGCGCCCAGCTTGCCGTTGTCATTTTCGCAAATGACCGGGCATCCATCGCGATATCCAGAGCATCCGAAGAAACTCCGCGTCTTGCCGCTGACAAGACGCAGTGCCTTCCCGCACTTCGGGCAAGGGTGAGCTGGCTTGACGTTCGCCAGCTTGCCAAGTTCGACATCGAGGCGCTGATCAAGATCGGTGATCACATCGAGATAGCGTTCTTTGCCCTCCGCGATGAGATCGAGGCGCTTTTCGAGGTCTTTGGTGAAGTCGTATTCCGCGAAATCAAAACGGCCGACGAGGTTCCCGACGATGGCCCGGCCGCTCTGCGTCGGGACAAGATAGCGCTTCTCCACGACGACATATTTCTTATTGCAGATGTTCGATACGATGGCGGCGAATGTCGATGGCCTGCCGATGCCCATAAGCTCTAATTTTCGGATCAAGCTGGTTTCCGTGTAGCGCCGTGGCGGCTTTGTCGCCTTGCGCAAAATCTTGCCACCCGTGGCGGTCACGGAAGTACCTGGCTGTAGCAGTGGGACACGACCGTTGGTCGCTTCTTCATCGTCGTCATCGTCGGATTTCTCGTCCGCAGCGACGACTTTCCAGCCCTGCCGAACCAGCTCGGCGCTACGTGCACGGAACGCGAAGCGTTCAGCGCCGGCCTCGGCAGCAAGATCGAGCGTCACGGTTTTATAGATGGCATCGGTGAGCTGCGAGGCAACGGCGCGCTGCCAGATGAGGCGATATAGCGCTTTCTGCTTGTCATCCTCGCCTGCGTCACGATCCTCGACATGTGTCGGCCTGATAGCCTCGTGGGCCTCCTGCGCCCCTTCAGGCAAGGGCCATCGGCGTTTCTTTTCCGAAAGCATCCAGCCCTGTCCCTCGGCATAGTCAGCAATAGCCGCCATGCCGTCATCCGAGAGGTTCGGGTTATCCGTCCGATGGTAGGTGATCAAACCGGCTTCGAATAAGCTCTGCGCGATCTTCTGCGTCAGAGCTGGCGGGTATCCGAGGGTAGCGCCCGCAGCCTGCAAGAGCGCGGACGTGGTAAACGGCGCAGGCGGTCCCTTGGCGACAGGTTTCTCTGATGCCCCCATCACTGTGAAGCTGCGGCAAGCCGCTGCACGCTCGGCCAAACTCTGATCGAGGATGTATTCGTCATCACCCTGCAGAAAGGATTTCGTTTGCCATTCGGCACTCCACGCGCCGTTCTCAAACTCGGCCAGAGCAGAGAAATGGTCCGTCACCTTGAAGCGGTCGATTTCGTTTTGCCGCTCCACAACAAGTCGAACGGCTGGTGACTGGCAGCGGCCAGCCGTCAAGGATTGGCCCGCAGCCGTCGAGATCGGGAAGGAAACGCGATATCCGATCAATCGATCCGCCGCTCTGCGTGCTTCCTGCGCCGCGACAAGACGCCGATCGATCGGACGAGGTGCAGCGAGCGCCGCCCTGATGCCCGTGTCCGTTATCTCGTTGAAGGTCACGCGCTGATACCGCTCGATGCGCAGAAAGCGCTTTAAATGCTCGGATATCGCTTCCCCCTCGCGATCAGGGTCGGTCGCTAGAAAAATGGCCTCGGCCTCGGCCACCAGCGGCTTTAAACGGCTGATGACAGATCGGCCGCGCTCTGATGCAACGTAGGTGAGCTGATAGGTCTGCGGCTCGACAGCCATCTGGTCGGTTGGCAGATCGACAATGTGCCCCATACTGGCCTCTACTCGCCAGCCGGTGCCAAGCAATGATCCGATTTTCTTTGCCTTCGTCGGGCTTTCGACAATCATCAGTTTCACGGCACCCTCCAGATGGCAAATCGCTGAAACATTTGATAACGTTTCCGCTAATGAATTTACTGTCAATAATCGATTGGGAAAAGGGAAAATGGCACCAAGGGAACAGAAGAGCATCGGATGGCTGGAAATCTGCACGGCGCTGTTTTTCTGCTTGGCGATCCTCACCGTCGTATGGGTGATTTTCCGCGCGCCAGTCGGCCTTCTCTATCGCGCCGCTCGCACGGCCGAAACAGGCGGGCTCTGGAAGCTGACCGCATGGGGCGACTATTTCACCTTCACGCCGGGCAAAGAGCTGAGCATCCAGTCGATATTTCTTTCATCCCTGCCCTTCGGCGTGGTGAGCGCAGGGATCATCCTGCTTGTGGGCCTTCTGATGAAGGCGAAGGTCGAAGGCAAACACATCATCACCTATCTGCGACCGAACAAGGATGCAGAGTATGCGATGAGCCACAAAGAGCTGATGCAGCGCTTCGCACCGTTTTATCCCCATTGCGAGTTCTTCCTGAAATTCCCGATGCACCGGTATTCTGCGAGCACAGGACCTGCATCACAGCCAATGTCGGCGCTTGAGCTGCTGATCGACAGCGGCGCTATCGTCGCCGACAAATTCAAGATGCCTGCCGAGGAAGAGGAAAAGTCGTCTCTCAAGCCTGAAGAAGTCGATGATGAGCAAAAGGCCGGCGAGCGCGCAATTAACCGCACGGCCTTGCGCAAAGCGCTCGAAAAGCCGTTTGGCCCCCTCAATCCGTTTCTGAACGTGAACCTCCGCAACGATGCGGCTGTTCGCGCTGCGATAGACGAGCTGCCATGGTATGCGAGCGTCATCCTTTATTCGTCCCTCGTGCGGGTGAACGCGCTGCACGACAGCAGCACCAAACTCTCGAATGTTCTGGAGGCGAGCGAAGAATTTCTTCGGGAGGTCTGGCGGGACATCAACCGCGAAAAGGCCAAGCTCGGCGACAGTCTGGTGATCGGCCCTTACGACTACCCTGACACCGAAAAGAAGGGCGGAAAGCCCAAAAAGGCATGGAAGAAGGCAAAAGGCTCTGATGTGGGTCTCGGCATCGACCAGCCAGCAAACATGGTAATCCTCGCCGATCATCTCGCCAAAGTCGGCCCCAATTTCAGGACCACAAAACGGGCAAAGGAAGAACTGGCGAAAATCATCGTGAAACCCTCTGCCGGCATTGATCCCAAGCGGCCGGTCGATGTGATCGACAGAATCGTACAGCGCCATGGTTATGTTTTCGGCGTGCTGGCATCATCTCTCACGGACGGAAAGGACGGCACGCTGAAGGCTGCGCGCTCTGCCGGCGTGATGGCACCAAACACATTCCTCTGGCTGCGTTTCGCCGACAGAAGCATGTGGCGCTTCCTAAACTACATCGGCATGCAAACCCCCTGCCCTGAAGCAGCCGGCATGTATGATCATTGGCAGACAGAGCTTATCCTGAAAACCGGGCGAACACGCCCTGAAATTGCGGAAAGCACGATAACAGCCATCGTTCAAGAAGCTCGCAAGCAATCGCCAGACGCGCTCACGATGCGTGATTTCGATGAGCTGGTGGCGAAGGTGCGGAACCAAACAAACGCGGTCGATGAGATGATCATCAAGTCGTCCGAAATATGGAACGATGACAGAGCAACAGCACCAGAACTGACGCCGCAGCGGTAAGGGATCACCATGACCAGATCGGACAAATCACAAGCCTCATGGGGCACATACTGCCGAAGCTATCTCGTGACGCTTGGTGGCCTCTTGGGGGGCGGTTCCAGTGTCTTTCTGATCGCACATTCCTCAGACGCCCTGACGCTTCCGTGGCAATTTTCCGTGCTGCTTGCAACGCTTCTGATGGCGGGCATCATGCTCGCCCTAGCCGGGCTATTCGGAACGGCCGAACAAATGGAAAGGCTGGCGGATGCCACCTCCGAGTATGAGCTTGTTGAGAGAATTTCGGTCGTAGCTCATCCGGTCTACCTGATGCTGCGGCCCTTTTACGAGAAACATTAGCGCAAACGCTCGCACTATTTCGGTAGTGGCACATCGACCTTGATAACCGGCCAGTCTCCCGCGAAAACAAGATAGCCCACAAGGTCAGGAAGATTCTGGATTTCCGATGCCAGCACTAGCCGTTCCATGACGATGTTAGTCGAGAAGGAATAGCTACCGCCGCCGCCCGTGGAGAAGTTCGTATGATGCTGGTACATCTCCCGGTCGCCAAGTTGCTGCGACAGATACTCGGCCGCAGTGCCCTCAATCGTCCGCAGCACCAGCTTGTTACTGAAATTGTTCATCAGAGTTTCGGCGCGATTCCCGCCATATGTGTCGCGGAGTTGAGCGAAGTCCTGCACTGCGACGACGATAGCAACGCCTGCCTTGCGTAACCTAGTTGCGCCGACGACTAAAGCGGGAATCTCGCCAAGGGAGTTTAATGCCGATAAACTCGAAAAGCTCAGGACGATCGATTTCGGCCCCAAGTTGGCCGTCAACGAAGGCGCTGTCGTCAAGCTGTCCGGCCGCCACTTTGTGATCGCGGTGTCAACGAGCAAGTTTACCTGTCAGGGGCGTGAGCTCATGGGCATTTCCACGATGGCGCCGATCTTCGAAGCGATCGAGGGTGCCCGAGCCGGGGAGACCGTGCAGTTCAACGGCCGGGACCTCATCGTAGAAGACGTAGAATAAAGCCCTCCACCGCAGCCGGCGCGCTAGTGCCGAACGCCCTGCATCTCTTTCTGCATGCATACGGTCACTTGCAGCCGCATTGACCTGGCTCATCAAAGGCAAACTCATGACAACACCTTCATCCGACATCCGCCAGATCAATGCCAAGCGCGTCCGCCACGCCCTTGCCATAGGCCGGATCGGCACGCAGGCAATTGCGGATATGACGGTGCTTGATTTCGATCCGGGCCGGACCGATGGCGCGGGCGGTGTTGTCAAACAGAACCTGCTGCTGCGCGGGCGTCATCAGGCGGAACAGGTTGCCGGGCTGCGAATAATAATCGTCATCGACCCGGTGATTCCAGTGATCGGCGGCGCCTTCGATAGACAGCGGAGGTTCCGAAAAATCGGGCTGCTCCTGCCATTCACCGAACATGTTCGGTTCGTAATGCAGGCGCGATCCATAATTGCCATCCACCCGCATCGCCCCGTCGCGGTGATAGGCGTTATACGGGCATTTGGGCGCGTTGACCGGGATCTGCGCATGGTTCACGCCCAGCCGGTAACGCTGCGCGTCGCCATAGGAAAACAGCCGCCCCTGCAACATCTTGTCGGGCGAAAAGCTGATCCCCGGCACGATCGAGGTGGGGGCAAAAGCGGCCTGTTCGACCTCGGCGAAATAGTTGTCGGGGTTGCGGTTCAGTTCCATCACGCCGACCTCGATCAGCGGGTAGTCGCCCTTGGGCCAGACCTTGGTCAGATCGAACGGGTTAAGGTGATAGCTGCCAGCCTCGGCTTCGGGCATGATCTGGACGTAAAGCGTCCATTTCGGGAAATCGCCGTTTTCGATGCTGTCATACAGGTCGCGCTGATTGCTTTCGCGGTCATTCGCGATGATCTGGGCGGCTTCGGCGTCGGTCAGGTTCTTGATGCCCTGCTGGGTGCGGAAATGGAATTTCACCCAGAAGCGTTCGTTATCCGCATTGATGAAGCTGTAGGTGTGGCTGCCAAAGCCGTGCATATGCCGAAAGCTGGCCGGAATGCCGCGATCGGACATGACGATGGTGACCTGATGCAGCGCTTCGGGCAGGTTGGTCCAGAAATCCCAGTTATTGTTTGCGCTGCGCATATTGGTGCGCGGGTCGCGTTTGACCGCGTGGTTCAGATCCGGAAACTTCAGCGGGTCGCGCAAAAAGAACACCGGAGTATTGTTGCCGACCAGATCCCAGTTGCCTTCTTCGGTATAGAATTTCATCGCGAATCCGCGAATGTCGCGTTCGGCATCGGCCGCGCCGCGTTCGCCCGCGACGGTCGAAAAGCGGGTGAACATCGGGGTCTGCTTGCCGATTTCGGAAAACATCTTCGCGCGGGTATAGGGCGTGATGTCATGCGTGACGGTAAAGGTGCCAAACGCCGCCGAGCCCTTGGCATGCATGCGCCGTTCCGGGATCACCTCGCGGTCGAAATGCGCCATCTTTTCCAGAAACCACGCGTCCTGCATCAGCACCGGACCGCGCGGGCCGGCGGTCATGGTGTTCTGGTTGTCGGGAACGGGCGCGCCAAAGGCAGTCGTCAATTTGGGCTTGTCGGACATATCAATCTCCTGGGGGCCGGGCCAGCACCTGGGTCAAAAAATAGGGAATAAGAAATGTGGTCAGCAGCCGAAACTGCTGACCACTTATCAGATCAGCGGCGCAGCCAGGCCAGCAGATCCTTGTTGACCGTTTCGGCCTCGGTCGTGGGCATGCCATGCGGGAAGCCCGGATAGGTGATCAGCGTGCAATTCTGCAGCAGCTCTGCCGATTTCTTGCCTGCGATCTCGAACGGCACCACCTGATCGTCCTCGCCATGCAGGACCAGCATCGGCGCGGTGATGGTTTTCATCTCATCACGGAAATCGGTCTGCGAGAAGGCGACGATGCTATCGTAATGCGCCTTGCCACCGCCCATCATGCCCTGACGCCACCAGTTGTCGATCACCGGATCGGACGCTTCGACGCCGTCGCGGTTATAGCCATAGAACGGCCCCGCCGGAACATCGTGGAAGAACTGGGCACGGTTGGCCTTGGTGTTCGCCTGGAAATCGTCAAAAACAGACTTGTCGATGCCGTCCGGATTGTCGGCGGTTTTAACCATGAACGGCGGGACCGCGCTGATCAGAACGCCGCCTGCAACCTTATCTTCGGGGTGGCGGGTGATATAGCGAACGACAACGCCGCCGCCGGTCGAGTGGCCGACATGCGTGGCCCCCTGAACACCCAGATGCTTGACCACTGCTGCGGTATCGTCCGCATAATGGTCCATATCATGCCCGTCCCAGCCCTGCTCCGAACGGCCATGTCCGCGGCGATCAGTGGCGATGACGCGGAATCCCTCACCCAGGAAGAACATCATCTGGGCGTCCCAGTCATCCGCGCTCAGCGGCCAGCCGTGGTGGAAAAAGATGACCGGCGCATCTTTCGGGCCCCAGTCCTTGTAATAGATTTGGACCCCATCGTCGGTCGTAACGTATGCCATGTCCTGTTCTCCAATGGTACGTGTGTCAACTGCGCACCCCTTCGGATCGGGTCGATCTGCGCCAAGCTGGCAGATCGCTCGATTCGCCGAAGTGCCCGTTCACGCTAACATTTAAGCCTGCATTCCCCAAGTGGCGTGTCGTTTGAGGTGAAGATCGCCTGTATCCGAGCGCTAGACAAGGATTTTCTGCCGCAAGCGGCACCTGCGGTCGCGCAGACTGCTGGATCTGGACGGATCAGACCGCGAAGCCGCTGTTTCCTTGCCCAGGGGCGGCGTTTTTCAGCGCAGCGGACAGATCTGTCCAGCCGCTTTCGTTCAGTTTGAGCGTGGATCGCGATCATGCGCATAGCGGTGGCGCTCGCAATCGGCGGATAGCGGCGAGGATGGCGCGTACCATCGTGCCGGTGACAGCGACCTCGGCCAGCTGGAAGGTGATGGTGCGGGCGTGACGGACCACACGTGCCCCGATCTTGATCAGCTTCAGTTGCAGGCTGGTCAACGACCAGTCGGCCATGGCCTCGGGCAGCTCGATGCAGCGCAAGAAGGTGGCCAGGTTGTACGCCAGGGCGTGCAGTTGCAGCCGCACCTCATTGTCGCGGAACTTCCGGCACGACAGCCGCGTCCAGCGAAAGGCGTATTTGCCCTCTTTGATGTGCTGCTCGGCGGTGCCGCGCTGGTTGTAGAACCGCACCACCCAGTCCGGCTCCATCGGCAGGTTGGTGACGATGAAGCCGACACGCGGGAACAGTTCGCCCGGATGCCATTCGATCTTGGCGATCACCCGGCGTTCCTTGTCCCAGGACGCCGCCTGATACTCGAATTCCTCGAAGAACCGCTTGACCTTGGTCAGTGACGGCCGCCCGACAGGGCGCGTTAGCCGATGCGCGATCTTGTCCTTGAGGACCGCGTTTGCGGGCAGCCGGATGGCGTAGAAGAACCGCGCTTCTTCCAATCGCTCATAGATCGCCGGGATCGCGTAGGCAGCATCGGCCCGGAAGAACCTGCCACCAAGGTCGCGCTCCGCGTAGCGCGCAATGACGGGGTCGAGAACATCACGCCAGCCATCGGCGCTGTGGACGTTGCCATGGCGCAGGGCGCAGCGTTCCAGCATCCCGAACTGGTTGAACAGAAAGTTGGGGTGATAGCAGCTACAGTCGAAATGGCCATTCCAGGCAGACCCTTCCTGGTCGCCATGGGTCGGGCTGACCGAGCTGTCCATGTCCAGAACGATGTACTTCAGCCCGTTACGGTCATGGAACCGGTCGATCCATTGCCCGTTCAGGTCGGCCAGCGCGGCACGGTTCCCGGCCAGAGCCAGCGTCTCGGTCTCGAACCGTCCCATCTGCGATGCCGAGGCCGCTTGTGCATCGACCGCTCTGCCGCCGACAACTTGGCGCATGACCGGATCGCAGGCGAGACGGTTGGCGTCGTTGACATCCTCGTATCCGGCCAGCCGCCCAAAGACTGATTGCCGGAACAGGCCGTCGAGCCGATGGACCGTGTTCTTGCCAGAGCGAGTATCGCGCAGCGCCGCTGACGCCAAATCGGACAACCCGAGCGCGTCATCAAGCTCGCGCATCACCAGAAGGCCGCCGTCGGAACTGAGCTGCGTGCCGCGAAATTCCAGCCGCACGCGAGGGTCGAAATCCACCCGATCTGCCCGTTGCAAGCCCGCACCCTCTGGGTGATCCATGAAACGCGCCCCTCGCAGCCTTCAACACCATGTTTTATATAGGAAATATAATGGTCAGGACAGCGAAATCAGCGCCTTACTTGGGAAATGTGGGTTTAACTCATCTACGACGATCCATGTTGTGCGCTCCGGCGCTGGACCTTCAGGTCGGGCGAGCGCAGATGTCACCATGATATCGACCCACGCGGCCAGAAGATCGCGGGCAAGGTTCAATTCATAATCGGAATAAGGAAGGAACATCCATTCCGGCGCATCCTTTTCAATCCATGCCCGAAATGAAAAATCCCCATCCTTGAGGAAGCGCCACGCCTTCAGACTAGCAATGAAGCTCATGCGCACAGATTGCAGGCGTCGGTCGTTACACTCGTCCTTTGCAGCCAGCACTTCGGCAGTGGTCCCGGCGACTAGCGGGGCCAGTTCTCGCGCCTCGGCCGCGATCAAGAGGCGTTGCAGCTCCACATTCGAAAATCTGTAGTGATGAACTACAGAAAGCCCTGCCCCGACCGCGGCGAAAAAAGATTTCGCCATGTCATGCCATTCGATGGCGCTGCCGGTGCCTAGCGGCACGAACCCGGAAGCCAGCCGGTCCCAATCGTGTAGATCGCGCGCCTCGTTCGAGAGGCGCCAGCCATCAGTCTCCGTGCTGAACGGCGACATGACGATATCGCCTTCTTGGCGGAAATCGCGCATGAACTCGCTATTGTTGTCGAGGACGATGGCGCGATCACCTCGCGCCCGGATCGTGGCAAGCAGGCACCGCAGCGCCGCTGTTTTGCCCGCGCCAGTCGAGGCAGCAATTGCGGTATGCATACGTTCGTGTCCGGGAGGAAATGGGATACCAGCAATTTCCGCCACAGGCGCTAGAGTAGAACAACGTTCTTGTAATTCCGCTAGATAGTTTTCCTTGGTCGTAAAATGGGCTCCTCTAAGGTACTCACGCGAAACCGACGATGGCCGGAAAGGGGGCTCTTTGCGGAAGTCGCGCATGAGCTTGCTGGCGCGAAGTTTCTCTGACACCAGATCAGTGTTCACCGCTCAAAACACCTTGCAGTAGTGCAGCACTCTCAAGCCCTGCTCGCTGTCAACACTAATGGTAATCGCAAGTTTCCCAATCCGGGTCACGGTCCCTGTCGCAACGCCGCCGCCACCCTCGCTTTCAACATCAATCGTAAAATACGTGAAATCGCCTTTCGTCACCTGTCGAACGATATTGCCGGTCACAGCGGAAACGTCCTGATTTTCGTCCCATCTATTCCCTGCGATGGTCAGGTGCTCCGTGAAATCGGGTATATACAAGTCCGATGCTAGATATTGCCGGCAATCGTTATCGTTTCGCGGCCCTCTGGTCTGCTCGGCCGCAGTTGGCGCTTGATAAAAGGCATAGCGGCCATCCAGTGAACTCTGTGCAGCAATAGCGAAAGCAGGAGCGGTGAGAGCAAAGGCTAGCCCTGCGACGGCAGAATGACCCTTCATCGCCTACCGCGCCCCCATGTCATTGCTGCCCCGACTCGGTGCGCGACATCAAGAGAAGCATATGAGCCAGCGCGCTATCTGTACGGCCTTGGAGGTTCTGCGCGAGCGAGGATGCCGCGCGAAGCTCTAGGGCGTTCTGCCGCGTCATGTTGATGGCCAGTGAGCGCAAATCCTTGTCGGCGTTCGCGGCAGCGCTGCCGCCGCTGGTCATGTACGTGCCCTCCCCGCCTGCCATCGCGGCCGAGTTATCGCTATCACCGGAACTGGTGGGCGTTTCAGCGACGGCCTGCCCCGGCGTGCAGGTATTAGGCAGCGACTGACTGCGCCCTGCCCGAGCAGCGGCCATGCCGACAACCGGCACACGCTCTTTCAGGTATCGCTCCGGGTTCACGTAGTACCACGTGTTCGGCGATGCAGCCGACAGTGCGTCGGCTGTTGCATAGCCGTTGGGATCGCGCTTGCCGCCGCTGGCAGGGAACACGCAGTCGTCTGTGCTCGAACCCGGCACGCATTTGCTCGCCGTTACAGCGCTCGCGGGAACCTGAACCTCAAAATGAAGATGCGGCTTTCCAGCGGATTTATTGTCGCCGATCTTCGCGATCTCTTCCCCGGCGCTTACGTCCTTTGGATCGGGCCGGGAATACGAATGAAGATAGAGTGTTCGGAACTGGCTCCCCGTGACCTTCACCCCCATCGAACCGACGCTGAGTTTGCCGTCATGTGATGCAAACAAGGGCTGGTTATCGGACGCCTGCCCTTCCTTGCCCTTCGGATAAATATCTGAGCCCCGGTGCCAACCGTTGCCCGCGCCTGCACCGGGACGATTCCAGGCACCGTATTCACTGAATACCACAGGACTCTGAACCGGGTGAGCCGTCAAGCAAGAGCCCCCGCCGGCTGCTACTTCATCGCCGCTGCACGCCTCGCTGACCTGATTTTCAGCGACGTATGTCCCCGCGCAGGTGCCATTTCCATCCACGGCTCTGCCCGTGCAGGAGCCGCCGCTTGTGAGCCAGTCCTTCAGCCCCCCTGCCCCTACAAGATGACTGCCGGCGACCAAACCGCCTATCGTGATCGGGACACCGTTGATGGTCTGGCCGACATACTGCTGGTAGTTCCCAAGATAGGTCAGATTTCGGTTTCCATATTCGAGAAAGGCAGCATCCTGCGCCGATGGCGTGTTCAGGTAGTCCTCAAGCGAGTTGATGCCATTCTTGCCAGTCCATGAGCCATCGCCGCGCATATAGCCGACATCGATCAATGCAGACCGGCCCATCTGGTATGCACCGTAATAGCCATTGCCGGTGTTGGTATTGTAGTTCCCGCTCCCTTCGCTCTGCCTGATGTTGTTAAGCATCGCTACGCAGTCGGTTGCGGTAGGCTGCGGATTTCTCGCCGCATGTGCGAGCATCGTGCCCGCGAGCATGATGGTCGCGGCGGTGAACAGAATGCGCGGGGATCTAATCATGGAAGCTCCACGGGCTTGCCGCAAATTGAAAGCTTGTCATCGGTCACATCGACCGTGCTGCGGTCTCGACATGCGTTGATCCGCTCGCTCGTCGCCTGCACCTTGAAATCTGCTGAAACCCGTTGGACGTACCAAGAGCAGGAATTTGCGCCACAGAGGGGCGATCCCATCATGGAGACGAGGTAGGTGTTGCCCTTTGCCTCGAAGGTTGCATACATGAACTCGTAGCTCGCCCCCATCACCTCCTCAATATCGGCCCTCCATAAGCGCGTCATGAGCGAAGCAACGACATTATTCGGATTACTGATCTCGACCGGATTGAAAAGCTCTGTGAAGGTCAACGGAGCCGCCGAGGTCGCTGTCGCCCATAGCGCCGCAGCTACCGAGAAAGCTTGAAATCTCGCCCTTCGCCTCAACTTCATCGGTTTTGCCTCTCCTTCCGACGCCCTTGACTGGAAACAGTTTTGCCAGAAGAAAGGCGATATGACAATGTTTCCGTGATAGGATACATTGTCGAATGAAACCCAATGCATGTCACGGATCAAGTTATGTTCCCACGGATTCTCGTCGCGATATCGGCATCAATTCTCTGTGCGGCATCATCGCAAATGGCGGTGGCGCAGGACATGCGCTCACCGGACCCGATAATTACGAAACCGGGCGGCGAAGGTAACGTGTCTCGATACGAGTATGCTCCAGAGGGCCAACCAACACTGGAATACAAGGCCCCGCCCTCTGGCGCCGATACTGACCTTTTCGGAAGCGAAGTGGACATCCTTCGTGATCAGGTCCGCGAACTTGAGAACGCCTTGATGGAAGTACGGATGGAGAACCGGCGACTGAAAGCGCACAACGAAACGCTGATGAAGGAACGGGAAAAGACGGAGTAAAGGATGACCGACCTCACCGAAATCATAATAAGCCTATTCAAAGCCAATTCAGTCCTTCTCTCCATCATGATCCTGTCTATCACGCTGTTCGGCGTGATCGTAGGCGGATTGGGGCTGCTTGAGGGCTACCAATATACGAGTGGCAATTCGCGCTTCTCTACCCGTGCCGCAACATTCACTGGCGCGATAATGAAGCTGGCCTTGGGCAGTGCTGCGGCGATGGGCGCGGTTGTTTTCTACCGTATGGCCGGCACCTTCTCCCTCGCTGACGATCCCACTACGAGCAACGTCCTCGACTATGCTCAATCCGGGTCAATAACCGGCACCTACTGCCAGCAATTCCAGTATTCTGTGACGCTGATCTGGATGATTATCGGGACCGTCGCACTCTTCAATGCCGCACGCTCGGCATACAGAAAATCCAACGGCGAGATGGTCCCATGGAGCACGCCTGTCTACTATCTGATCGGCGGCATCATGTGCTATTTCGTGAACGGCATCACGGCGATGGTTGCCAACACTATTGGGCTTGAAGTCGGCTTGGAAAACATGTGCAAGGCATTCGGGATGGCCGGGGCTTAAGCTCCCGGCCGACCTTAGAGCCACTGTGATCAGGCGGCTGGCGGATTACCATCCTCATCGACCCCTGCCCGCTCCAAGACCCACTCCAAGGTCTCGTCGTATGGCAAGCGCAACGTCTTGGACAGCTCCACGAAGCGATTATGCGTTGCAAGCCGAACTCGCATGTTCAGAGGTTGGACGATCCCCTTGCTCTTGCGTTTGCTGGCAATCTTGAGCGGCTGCTGGCGGATCGTGCCTTCCTGCGCCTCCACGATCTTTTCGACATCCCTTGTGCTCGGCAGATCATCGCCAACGGGCTGAGGTTTCATGCTCGCCGCGACGCTGAGCCTGTCCTTCACGTCGATTGGATTCTGCTCGATATGGCGGTTTCCAAAACCTAGAGATTTGCCTGTCATGCCGCCTTCTCCTGCTTGTTGAGAATGTACTCGACCAGCTCGGCCGCCAATACATCGGCGTTCGCAATCGCCTTATCCACGCCGTTGTATTGCTCCCGATCCAGCTCCGCGAGCGGAACGCCTTCCAGCATCATCGCCTTGTAGGCTGAGCGCTCGTTCAGGTGAGCTGAGAAGGCCGGGACCTCGTTGGCATTGATCTCAGTCATGATTTTCCTCTCGACGCGGGAGATCATATTCGGGACCGTCCTCGCCCAAAGGATACGCTTGTCGATGGTCCTATTCAGCGTTTCCTCGTCGTTGGTGATCAACGCGAAAGCATTGGCGGCGAGTCGCGCATCCTCGGGACTGGCCTGCATGGGGATGATCATCAGATCGGCGCGGCTGACAACCGGCGTGCGCATGTCCGAAGTGAAACCAGCCATATCGATAAACACGAAAGCACTCTTCGCAGATGCGTCTTTGATGGCCTTATGAATGCCGGTGCTGGAAGTTTGCTCGATCACATCTATGGTCGAAGTCGTTGCCTGCTCCCGCCAATTGGCGATACTGCGCTGCGGATCGGTATCGATCACTGTCACTGACGCTTTCTGTCGCGCCAAGGCGTCTGCAAGAACGATCAGCGTGGTGCTCTTTGCTGAGCCCCCTTTCGAATTAAATGCTGCAATTACCGGCATATAGCGCTCCTTCGTTCATTTGCGTTCCTAAGCACGCTCTTTCGTTTAAATGCGTTCGGTTGCATTCATATACGTTACCAATCTTTTACAATCTGTAAACAGCTTTCGCGTTCGTTTGCGTGCGTTCGCTGTCTGTTGCGTGCGTGTGCGTTCTTTTACGTGCTGTTGCTGTCACGCTTATGCGTGCACTTGCGTTCTTCTGAACGCAGTCTGATCGAGAGCGGGAACCGCGCTCCCACATTGCGCCGTAGGTGACGGGAGCGATCATACAAGACTGTGAATTCGTCAACAGCCAGGAAAAAAAACCCCACAAATGCCCGCTGAAGAGCATCTATGGGGTCCGACGATAAAGCTACGCGAAAAAGCTCAAAGGCGCTGCATGGCCCTCTATGGCGATTTCTCAGTCTTCATCGCTGTCATGGCTTTTGCTGACTCGGCGCTTGTCCCAAACCCGGTGCTTCAAAACCACGCCACGGCGCGTATCCTGAACCTTCTTGGTCCACAGCAGATAATCGTCGGGCAACCCGAACAGCCTGCGATAATCGTCCGCAGTGATGTTGTAGCCGACGAGGCTGCGAGTAAGGATTTGAAACTGTGAGCCGTCGAGCAGGCTCGTGATATGCTCGGTGGTAGTGGCCGAGTCCACATCTCTGACCGGCAAAAGGCGAGGGCGGCTATCCAGCTCGTCCAGCTCATCGATCACCGTCATGAAATCTTTGGTATAGTCGCGAAGCTGAGTGAGCTTGACGATATATTGGGTCAGGGTGTCATGGGCCTTACGACGGGCCGCAGCATCAAACTTGCTCACTTCCTCGGCACGGGGAGGGGTGTGATCCAACTCCGCGATTAACGACTGCTCCTGCCGCATCAACTCCGATAATTCCGCGATATATTCGCGCTGCTTCTCGATGACTGCGCGTAGACGCGTTCGCAATCGCCGTTCCGCTGGACGATGACTGCCGCGCTTCTGCGTCTTCCGCGTCATCGGTGAACCTCCTCACGCGGCAGAACTAACTTTTTCATTAGGGGGATAGACTCCTGTCGGTACGCTGTGGCGATCAATTCTTGGTGATTTTTCATCCTGCCACAATTTAATAAAAAGCGTCATAACGAGATAGTCAGACTAATCCTTTCGCAGCATATTATTTGGGCCTCCCCGCCCAACATTCGGTATTCACGATTGTTTCTTAAAAATGCTCGCAAGCTCCGCTTGTATGAAATCTCCGAGAGGAGCCTTTTCTTCATAGAAGCGATTTTCCGCCACCTGCCATGCACGATAGCGCATAGCGAAGCAGCCCATAAAAAGCGGCATCGAGAGCAAAAAGGCAGCGAACATCATCAGACCTGATCCCATCCAGCCACTGTAAAGTACGGCACCAGATAGCACGACACAGGCGACAACAAACATTATATTAGCAGATCGCAGAAAATAAGCACGCCGGGCTTCCGGGGCGTAATGGATCGCCGGTCCATTGATATCCGCCAATTCCCGCAGCGTGATCTCCATGCCGCAATCTGGATCAGAGCATCGCCGCGCGTTCGGCCGTCCAGCAACCGGCAGCAAGACGCCGGCCCGGCCTTCACGCCTACAGTCCGGGCAGTCTGGTCGATCAGCGCTGAATGCCGCCACAGTCATCTTGAGGGCGTTTCGGTGCGTATCCTTGATAGGTCGGGGAATGACTTTTCCGGGCCAACGCAGAAAGCCGCGCTTATCCACTACAGGCGCAGCGTTATCCTCGGTCGTCTGTGCCGCTTTGCGGCCTCGGCGAAAGAATTTCATGGCTAATCAGCTCGCTACATTAGATCGTTCAATGGAGCTGGATGTGCGAGAACCAATCTTCATACAACTCGACCTGATCCAGCCGATCAGCCGGCACGGCGAGATTTAGCCGCTCGCCGTTGTTGGTGATTGCCAACACAAGCCCGTCCCCGGTTAAGGACAGGGAACACCAGTCGCCATCGCCATTCTGGAAGTCGGTTGAAACAGAGAGATCGCCGGAATCGACCGTGAAAACGTACTCTCCGCGAGTTATCTCGCCGTCCTCCGATCCCCAAAGATCGAAAAGGTTCTTGATGGCAGGATGCGCCATCGATCCTGCGATACTCATCGAATACGGGGAGGGAAACGTCTGCCAAACGGCGACGGGAAGGCGCGAAGGCATATGATCCTGTTCTGCAATTTCAGCCATCGGTTTACGCTCCCTATCCACACAAGCACAGACTAATCGAATCGAGAACTGATATCAAGGCCGGCATAATACCGCGATATCCATCATGTGATATCGCGTGCTATCACATGATATTGCGTTACATCGCTATAGGCTGCACGCGCGTCATTGAAAAGCATATCAATTGAATGATAGAAGAACATCCAGAGCGCGTGTATGTGATAGAGATATATATAGCGTCATTTAGATGCAGGCTCATTGCAAAGGCCATATGTCACTTTCCATGGAACCATATTAGATGTAACATTTGAGCGCCGGGCTAGGGAACGGTAGCGGCACCAGCCGGGAAGGGGAGAATATGCCTCCACGTCGAGGATCGAAGACAACAGCCAGTGAGGTGATGGCAGAGCGCCCGATCATCGACATGCACACGCTTCGGCTACCGCGCGAAGAGGCAGCACGTGTCGAGACTTTCAAAAAGCTCCATCGCCTTCCAACTGGCGATCTTTACGTGTTTCTGATGAACATCACCGGCATCGACGCTGACGGCTCAAACCGCGTTCTTGTGGATTACGCCCGGTTCGATGCAGACGATGACGTGAGGCCCACAATCGACAACTCGTCGATGCGATTGCCACGCGAGCAGTCAGACCGAATGAAGAATTTCAAGAAAAACCACCGGCTTTCGGTCGGCGAAATGCTGATCTTCATGCTGGATAACGCGAAGATCGCCAAGGACGGTAACACGCGGCTTCTGATCGATTACGAAACGCTAAGCTTGGTAAAGGATCACTAGGCTAGAGCGCCTTAAAATCCCACAGCTCTTCAAGCCCTATCAAAGGTGCAAAAGCACCTTGGTACGTCGTTTCAATGACAACTGCTTCGCCAGAAATAATGAACAGCGTGGTTCAGATGTACTCGTACTGAATACCGGGATCAGTGATGACGCCCGGCGTCACAATTCTCCCGACAATAAACAGCCTTCCAAGCGGCCTCTGAGCGGCTTGATCTTCACGAACACGACGCATTGTTCGACGGAATGTTGCCCCGTTAAGACGCGCCTTCAGCAATTCGTCTTTGGCATCCACCGCAATGGAAATCTCAAGGTCTGGTTGCGGAATGTGCTTCTCGCGGATGGCGCAATCATCGAACATATCGATAGCCACAGGTATGCGGACCAATACGCCCTTTGCGGGAACGGTTAGGCGGTCAGCGGGAAAGGTTGCGCGCTTCGGCAGATGCTTGACGCCACCAGTGTTAGCATTGGCCACCCCCCGGCAATCCATACCAGCGGGCCGGAAATGATCCATCTTCTGAGCTTCGGCAAGATCGCGCACTAGATACCTCATTCTTCTCGCTTGAGAGAATATACAGGATGTTTGTCTCCATTGGGATGAACATGGTTCCCATCCCTTAAAAATTTCATCGCTGCTCTGCATCGTGCGCCGGCACTATCACGGGAGATATTGAACAGGTCTTGAAACGTCGCGGCAAAAACCGACATTCTCGCACCTTGGACATCTCCATCCCGTAACAAGGTCAATATCAAATCAGCGTCACGCTTCATCTGTGAATTAGTGCGCCGGCCGCCCGCATCATCCGCGAGTTTTTTCGCGAAAATCTCTTTCGCCTTCCTCGCGTCATAACCGGGATTATCGTCGCGGTCCGTTCTTGTGCGCTTCGTCGTCATGTAACCCTCACTACTACAGAGGCAAGAAGTTACCAAACACGACATATAATGCAATACAAAACCATCTAATTCATGGTTCCGGCCGTAAAGTGCGTGGAGGAATGGCCTTGCTTGTCGGCTGCTGCCTATCACCACTACGGATTGGATTAACGACGCGGCTATGAACGGTATTATCGACACGACGATTAGCGGCTTTACCAATCGATTTAGACAATCTATCCAACGATAGTTGATCGACGTTTTGCACGCTAACGCGCGACGGTTTTACCGGCAATCCAACCCTTCCTTTCTTCCTATTTCCATAGGCTGAGTGCGCTGTAACTGCGCTCCTATGCCCCATGGCGGCGGCTACCTCTCCACCTTCATAGTCCAATGATATCTTTGCATCTGCCGCAAACTGATGCCGTGCATCATAAATTCGAGTTCTCATCTCCTTACCGGATATCAGGCTCATCTTCTTCAGCTTATTTTTAGCTCCCCGAAGTGCGCGCCTTACATGCGTACCGATCTCGTCCCATTCCACACCATTTAACGCAGATAAAACACGATCAATCGCCGCTCTCTGATCGGCTGTTATGCAGTCATCAACTAGGATCAGTTCGCGCTTATTCCCGTTCCCCGATATGCCGGGCCGGAATTTCGCATTCGTAACGTGAAGCACATCGTCTATTAATTCAGCGTCTTTCCATTCTATGGGTCTCAAGCCCGTCGCTATTCCGGCTTCTAGCATGTCAGCGGCTAGGCGTTTAAACCTACCATTTTTTCCACTCCTAAGAATGGTGATAAGGTCGTTTTCGAGCTGCTTACTTACGCCCTTCGCCAATCTTGTTTTCGGTTTAACGTCCCGTCTCATATCGCGGAATAGACGCGTAAAATGCTCTGCTTTATCATTACCTTGAGATATCGATATCCACCATTTTATTGACGCACGGATAAATCGCCAACTTGCGTCCGTTAGATAAGGATCGTCAGCGGTCGCGACGACAACATAGTTCTCGGGAGTAGGTGCCAGCCCGCACCGATCCAATTCCGCATCGAAACGAGCGGCAGCGCGCCGATATGCGTTTTCGGTTCTTTGCGACGGCAAGTTCATATCCCCTACGTTTACGGACCAGTGATATCAACAGATGTATTGCAGCATTACTGCGCCATCAAGTGATATCACGTGCTATCATCGGATAGCTGCGCATTGCGCCCGCGCTCTGGCGATTTGGCGCTTTTCATTTCTCCTATCAACTGGCATAAAAGGACATTGAATTCCACTCGGAGAAGGTTGTGAACATGCATGGAAAGATGATCGCCATTGTCGTAATTGCTGCTGCGCTTGCGGGATGCCAGACCGCATCCAATCAGCCTACCGACGCTTTTGTAAAACGCACTCTGGAAAACAATGCGACGACGATGACCCCAAGCGTTTCAACGTCCGTTGACGGCGATTTTCCTGTAGCCCCTAACTCCTGATCCTTCCCGATGGCGATGAAAGCACGGACATGCGCCGTTGATATCGGTTCAATGTGGGTAAAAGCTCTGGCAACTGTACCCGGTGGGACTCGGCAAACAACATTTCCAACTCGTCTCGCCATGGGATCGCGTGCCTTGCTCTCACGTGAGGATGCGCCGCAAGTTGTGAGGTTCGGTGATGCCCATGTTCGCGTCGGCGACCGGTCATCTCGTTCGGGCTTTGTTGAAACGGAACTACCCAAAGCTCTCTCGGATATTCATTGCTCTGCTGTCTTGATCGCTGCTGCTTTCGAGCGATTGGGTATCGCTGGCTCGGCGGTTCTCATGGTGGGCTCGTCAACTCCCATCAATGACAATGACGCTGCCTATTTGCGCTCCTCCTTATCACGTTGCGTCCTTTCAAATGGTTCAACGGTGAGCGTTGACCGTGTGGGCACCATGGGGTCGGTTGAAGCGGCGTTCGCTGACTTCTGCCTTGATAAATACGCAGCCGTTTCATTGAGAGCAGGCAGGGAAGAGAGAGGGCGGTTCGCAGTGGTCGATTTCGGCAGTGCTGCATGGCGAGTTGCGCTCGTGACTGATGGAGCCCGGCGCGAGGATATTGGGTTTGCAACGTCAGAAATTGCCACAGGTATGGAAGTTGAACGGCGTGCCTGTGAGATCGTTGAATCACGACTGAATGTTACCGTATCCGGCGTGGCTGAAATGTTCGAGACGGGTATCTACCTAGCGAAGCGTGCCAAGCGCGATGTCAACATGCATATCGCACAAGCCAGACGCGAGACGTGGGCGCGCTTCGGACCTTCTCTGGTCGATCAGCTCAAGAGACATGGCGCTTCAACCCTGTACGCGGCCGGGGGGAACGCAACGCTTCTAAGGGAGGCGTCAGCGTCAACAAAGGACATTGATTTCCAGATTGCGAAGCATTGTGAAACCAGTATAGTAAAGGGCCTTCTCAAAAGCGCGAGGCGTTGGGGAGTGCAGGGGTGAAGCTAGGAATGGACGACGAGACTTTGGGTGATGGCAATATCGTCGTTCCCCTGAGAATACTGGAAGGGAAGCTTTCTGCTCATCTTCTGTCTCTGCCGGTTGAGAAGCGTCCTGATGCAATAGCGCGGATCGCTCGAATCGGATTTGAGAAAAACAAGATTGCAACTGCCAAGCGAGGCTTGGGCGATCCACCGGGGAATGTTGCCTTGGTTGATTTTCTAGGAGGCACTATCAGATGGTTCGCATGAACGGCGCTTTTGCGGCGGCAATATTGATGGCGGGAGTGTCCGTAGCGCATGCGCAGGAAGACACGTTGCCTGTTCGCCAGAACGTCTACGGAAATCAGGGTTATCAAAACCAAGTTTCAGCGTATCCCGGCGGATACTATCCGCAGCAAACGATGGTTTACCCCGGAATGTATCCCGGCGCTTATCCGGGTGCTTATCCGGGCGCTTATCCGGGTGTCTATCCGGGCTATCCGGCCATGGGATATCCGGGTGCTTACCCCGGTCAACAGGGCACGACTCTCGATGCGCAGGGGCTTGCTGGACAGAATGTTATTCGCGATCCAGCAACAGGGCAGGTTCTACAGGCTCCCACGGGGGATGGTTCGAATGTTGTTGTCGATCCATCGGTGTATTTGCGCGGGCAAACGCCCGACCGCCACGGTCCTCAAGTCACTCCGGGTTCGGGCCTTGGGGGACAAGGGCAGGCACGGAATAAGATGGTCGGCAAGATCGCGCGGACTGCCGGTATTCGGGATGGCTATGCCCAAGAAGCCCAGCGCATAAATGCATCTTTGAACAAGATGGCAAACTGGCTGGACCGGACATATCCATTCCCTTCGTTGATGATCAATGAGCACATTGTTCCTCCGGTCGTTATCCTGACGAATAGCCGAGTGGAAAAGAATGGTCCGCAGATCCTTGAGCTGACGCTTGGTCGGTTCGAGATCGCCACGCCTGCTCGCGTGACCGCGCAAGCCCCTTCGTGGCGCACTTATCTTTTTATGCAATCCGATCCTGAGAATGGTGTGGACCTTCGGCCTCATTCGAAAGCGGACGATGGGGCTTGGAAAAGGGGATATAAGGAAGGCCAGAGCATCGGGATTGCAGAGGCACGGTCCTATTTTGAAGAGGCCGAACGCCGAATGCGTCGAGACTTCGAAGGAATGGCTCGGTATCACGATCTGGCATCTCGCGGTGCCATAACCATGCCCATCGCATCTCAGAAAAGCAAAGCGCTCCAGATCAGTCGAGACGGTCGCGTGGCCCTGCGAGGAAGCAAGACGATCAAGATCGTCGTGTCTCCGACCTTCCGTGGCAAGGCAGGCGCAGGCGCTTTTCCGGTTGGGTCGGCTGATGTCACCACGCGCAACATTCCGGTGCCAGTTGCGAAGGATAAATGATGGATGCGCGCGTAGGCGAGGCGAGTATCGGTCTTTGGACTGGCAGGCGCGATCTCTCGCAGAACTTCGGCATGACGGAGTCGGGCGAAGATGTGATGAAGGTGCTGTGCTACGCGGCGCGTAGCGGCTGTCAGGATGTGATTTTCCAGACTGGTGCACCAATCTTGATGAACCAGCTCGGTTCGCTGGTGGCGCTAACGGAATGGACCTACGATACGACCGACTTTATGCGAGCGGCGAAGCACATCAGCGGCTCCGGTGGCGATGTAGAAACCCGCCTTGCTGGTGGCCGAGCGTTCAACAAGCGTATTGACGCTCGCGACTTTTCCGAGCGTGATGAATATGGTGAGCCGAGGGTTTATCGCTTCCGGGCCAATGTGACAGCCTGCGCATATGGCGCTGCTCTCGGGGGACAGATGGTCCTCCGATACATCCCCGAACACCCTCCGACTGTTAAGGACATTGGTCTTGAGGAAGATATCATCGGGGAATCCACCCCTGAGATGGGCTCTGTAATTTTGTCGGGTCCGACAGGATCGGGAAAAACGACGACATTTGCGGCGCTCCTTCGGCGGGTCATGGAGGAAGAGACTGCAATTGAAGGCAACGTCGTAACGCTCGAACAACCTATCGAATTCTCTTTCGACTCGATCAAATCCCATCGCTGCGTGATAGCTCAATCGGAAATCCCGACGCATTTCAGCAGCTTTGAAATGGGCATTGAGGAGGCGATGCGGCGAGTGCCGCGTCTCATCGTCGTCGGTGAGCAGCGCGACTATCAGACGATGGCGGCTGCACAGGAAGCAGCGAACACCGGCCACGCGGTTTACACGACTGTTCACTCGAATACTTCGTCGCTGGCGATCCAGCGTATTGTCGGGAAGTTTCCGCGCGAAATGCAAAGCCAAGCCTTCGAAATGGCGGTGGCGACAACGCATATGATTGTCAGCCAGGTACTGGTGAGGAACACGAGTGGCGGGCGTGTTTGTTTGCGTGAATGGGTTGTTCTCGATGACGACGCGCGGCAGGAGCTTACGAAAGTCGGGTTCCTCGGATCGCGTGCTTTCCTCTACGACCTGATGTGCCGTGGCGGGCACGGAAAGCCAATGAAGGCGACCGTCGCTGAGCAATTCAAAAGCGGAAACATCAGCGAAGATGCAGCGCGTCTGGCGCTGAAGCGGTATGGCTACAGCCGCTCAGAACGGATCATTTGAGATGATTGCCCGGCGTTCCTTTTTGATCGGCGCGTTTTCCAGCATTTGGGCGGTAGGAGCATCGGCCTATGCCGCAGAGGAAAACGCTGTCATCGGGAAAAAAGGGAGGATTCCTTTTGTCCCCTCTGCTGATGACGCCGATGATCGAGCCTTTACAAAGGAGGTTGAGAAAGCGGCACCGAAGACAGACCCCCGTACTTCGGGTTTCGGTTCGTTGCAGCTTTATCGTGAGGCCACAGGGGAGAGCATCGCCGCTCGCTATCGATTTGATGGGAAGATTGACCGGCGCGCAATCGCGGAGCTGTCGTGGTTTTGGCGCGATGTGAAGGACGACGACAAAGCACTTTGGATCGATCCCGCACTTTTCGATTTCGTTTCATCGGTCCAGTCCACCATGGCAATGATCCACGGGTCTATGCTGCCCTTCATCCTGACAAGCGGCTATCGAACTCCACGGCACAATGCGGCAATCGAGACAGCGGCGAGGAATTCACTGCATATGGACGGGCTTGCCGGGGATTTGAAAGTGCCGGGCTATCCTCCCCGTTCTTTGGCTATAGCGGCTATGACCTTCAAGGGTGGCGGTGTGGGCGTCTATTCGCGCTTCACCCATCTGGATGTCGGTCAAATCCGTTGCTGGCCCTATACCTGCAAGCAGTTCATGGGAGATCGCAATGGCTGACGAAGAGCGAGTGAGTTTTTCCGGTGATGGCTGGCGATGGACCGGCGAGCCGATCAATGGTGTTTTGGGCCTGCATGGATCGGTGATGCTGCTCATACCGTCAGCGATAGCAACCGGGATGGTTTGGCAGTTCACGAAGCTGCCCCTGTTCTGGCCATTCGTGATTTTTTGGGTCGTGTACATCGCGCTCGCAGCTTATGCCGCCCGGAAGGGCTATACGCCGCGCGACATGATTGAACGGCAAGTGATCTTGAAGCTGTTTCAGGGTAGGTACAAGGTTTGAACGGACCAGACCAACGAGCAGAGTTCACAGTCTCGCAGCTTACGCGATTCGTTGTCGAAGGCGCGTTTGCAGATGTCGTCGCCTCGCGCTTGGCAAAAAGACCAAATCCCTACGATGTCCAGCGAGAGCTATACGAGGCGATCATCGAGCGGGCGATGACAAAGATGGGCGCTGATGCCGATGCGGCGCTACGCAAGGCTATGGCAACGCCCGAGTTTCCCGATTTCGCTTCCGGCCTATGGCTGGAAGATGGATTCATCATGCCGATAATTATGGGACACTCCGAGCATGTTGGGAAGATAATCGGGATGTTGCCAAGTGAAAGACCGTTATTTTCTGTGCACTTGGCACGCGGCGGCTGGTTCGACGTTCGCTTTTCCAAATCGGCAATCTATGCGGCGGAAGAGCTGCGGAAAGCGACGGCCTTGGCCTATGGGCAGGTGGTCGCGCATTCAACACGAGAGATTTTTTCTGACAGAGACGCATTGTCGATCGGACTCGACAATGCATGGAAACTCGCGGCTTTGTGAGGCTTGATGCGGCCATTGCCGCTTGTGATTCGACAGTGTTTTTTTCATCGCCTTGACAATCAATTTTTTTGCTGTCTGTTATTTGACGGTGAGTGCTGGCGAGTCTGTCAGCCGGTGATTTAGTTGGTTGGAGATGATCATGGCCGAAAGCGCAAAGAAATTCGCTGGTCCAAAGCTTCCCGCTACCCTTGGCAACGTCGCTCTCAGTGTCAGCGCATACACGTCAAGAGACGGCGTGATGACAGTCAAGGGCACGCAACTTCACAATGGCGACGAGCTAAGCGTTCAACTTATGTCGCCGGCCCGCGCCGCGAACATGATGAAGGGGCGCAATGATGTCGATGATCGTGAGCGTGTCCGGATTTGGGAAGAGCGCTTCGAAAATCGACGGGAGCTTGCTGAGTTCGCGGATAAGACAAACGAGCATGGCGTGAAACCGGGCGGGGTGATCCTGCTGAACAATACGCGGCTCGATTTCAGCGACCGGCAGTATTATGCGCAAGCGGCCTACGGGTTTGTGAGCGATCCCGATTTTCAGGCGGCGATTTCAGGAACAGTATCACTTTCAAAATTTGCCGATGGGTCGATGCGCCTACAGGTTTACCAGCCTGACAAGGCTGTGTTGCTGTCCTCATCTGCCAAGGAAGAGGCTCAAAACGCCGTAAAGGCGGCTTTTGACGTTCGATCCCCTGTCGGTTCAGGCGTTATGGCCCGCACGGTAATCGTCACGATCTCGGAGACCGGTGACAATGCCGAGGCGCAAAACAAGGCGTTCTATATGCGGAGCGCGAGTTTTGAAGCGGATGCGGGGAACGGTGTCCAATTTCAATTATCGAATGGCTTCGGCGACACTCTCAAACGCAGCCAGCTCGACAGCAATTCGGGCGCTGCTGCGGCCGGCATCGCGGCTGCGGCTGGTGTTCCGGTTCAGATGGTCCTCGACCGAATGGCAGAGGATGCCACCAACGAAGATCGGGCGGCAGTGCAGCGGATATACGATGCCGTGAAGTCAGGAAAGGCATCAGTCGCCATCACGCCGGGATACACAATTCCCATCGTTCGGAAATCAATGGAGAATTTAGCGAAGCGGCAGGAGCTTTTCCATTCCGGCGCTTTTGCCGGGGCGGTTGCAGTAGCTGTGCGCGGCGCAGATGGCGGCGCGTTGGAACGGCCGGCCGCTTATGCTGTCACGAGCTATTCTGCTCTGCCAAAGGCGGCACCTGAAACCACTCCGACGCCCGCAAAGGAGGCGATAAAGGCTCATGAACGGCTGGTGTCGGCAGGAGGGGAGAAAGCTCCCGAAACTCGCCAGCCGGCCCGTTTTGCGTCTCCGGGTCGTGATTTCTAGGGCCGGGGCGAGGGTATGCCTTCCGTTCCACTCCCAATCCTCTCTGTCGATGGCATAGGGGCCGCCTACATTCCCCGAGCATCAAGGATGCACGGCAACGCGGGCGATCTCTTGATCGCTGCGCCAGATGACGTGCGCGCGCTCGGTGTGCGTGCCGGTCTGAAGCATTGTAATGTCCCGCTCCTCAACACGGTGACGAAGGGCGATGCGACGATATTTGTTGTCAGACCTCCCGCCGATCTCGATCCAAGCGACTTGTGGGTGGCCTGTGGTCTGCCGATAAAGCGCGTGTGGGAGGATGATTTCAACGTCGATGTGACGGATCGGGCGGCGCTGTCGAAGCGGTTTCTTGAGTGCATGAACGGCACCGGTATGAGCGAGATGAGCACGCCGCGCCAGATCGGTCTTAACCTCGCTGGTTCGACGGTTTTCGAGACGATTGGTGGCCGGGTAGCGGTCAACAAATCGAATGAGGCTCATTACGAGTACGACCGCTTCAGCAATGGACGTGAGAAGGGCGAGTATAGAGACCGTTTTCTGCGTGCGCTTCGGTCTTCGGAACTGGCTGGCTGTGCGGCTGGTGTCGCGCTGGCAATAGTGCAGGGAGAGAGCTTCGACAGAGGATCGATCGCTCGGCTCCACAAGGACATCGTTGCGGAGGATGGGACGGCGCTGCTGAGCGTCTTCGCGTTTCAGGAGGAAATCGAAGCGGCTTTGGCGGTGCAGGCAGCGAGCCTCGTCCGCAATGGCGGGACATTCCGCAACATTGCCCGTGAGCTGACAGATCGGTCGGCAGCTCACGGCGAGCGCAATGCACAGCGACTGCGGTTGCAGCAATACTCGACACCTTTGACCATCTCGGCCGTCGCGCAGGACATATTGCGCATTCGAGATGGCGAGCTGGTGTTAGAGCCGACAGCGGGGAACGGAACGCTTGCGCTCGGCGCGGCGGCGGTTGGCGCTCGCATCGAAGGCTTTGAGCTGGATAAAAATCGCGCTGAACGCGGTACGCGGGTGCTGAAGGAGGCTGGCGCGCAATTCGTCAATATCCGGCCGCGAGCGTTCGAGGTGAACGCAGAGGGCGGCTTTGGCGGCATCGCGTTTGATGCAGTTCTCGCAAACCCGCCCTTTGAGGCCATCAAGGCACAGAAGGTCGTTGACAGAGATGGGCGCACGCTCTCGATCTCGCGCCTCGACCATCGGATCGTCTATGATGCGTTGAACCAGGTGCGAGCGGATAGCGGCCGCTCGTTCCTAGTTCTACCGGGCGAGATGATGGGGGAAGGGAAGCTTGAAGGGGCGACACGCTTCTTCAACAATTACCTTCACGCCACGTTCGAGGTAGCTGGAGCCGCGATGCTTGATGGCAGGCTCTACCGAAAGTCCGGTGCTGAATTTCCGGTGATTGTCTACGCCCTCGGGCCGCGTCTGGAGACTCCGCTTTCCGCCGAAAGCGCGAAGAAACTCCCCGACGAGCTGCCCTACCTGCATACAACGGATCAGCTTTACGCATGGGGCGATGCAGCTCGTATTGCCATGGACGAAATCATGGCCCGGCGCAGCGGGCCAGATGCGCGGGTGGTGGCACGGACATTCGTGGCACCTGATTTTGAAGACGACGATATCGTGACGGAAGAGGGAGCGGTTGAGCAGGAGCCGGCGACATCGGCCGTAGCGGCTCCCCCGCTCGATCCGCATGAGGATGTAGAGGCGCTGATATCCGGTGATGCCACTGAGGATGAAGTGGCGATGCCGGAGGACGAGGCCGATTTTGTGGTATCGCCAGATGTGCTGGTCGATGACTTGGTGGTCGAGAATGATCCGTTCCAAGTGACCTACGAGTCCGCCTCCCTCGTCGGCGGCCCTGTCCTGAAAATCCAAAAGGCGCTCGCCGAACCCGTTGCGCTGGCGCTGACTGAGCTGGAGCGAGTTCGTGGTCCCGTAGACAATTTCGTAGCCGATAGCCTCGGCGTTGATGTTGGTGAACTCGGAAATCTGTTGCACGCCGGGCAGGTGGACGGCGTGGGGCTGGCGCTGCATAAGGCGCTGCGCACGGAATCTATCATTGTCGGGGATTTGATGGGCGTAGGCAAAGGACGCCAGCTTGCGGCGTTGGCCCGCGCAGCGCTCAAAGAAGATCGACCTGTGCTGTTCTTCACCGACAACGCTTCGCTCTTCACGGATTTTGTTGCCCGCGATCTCGCAACTGTTATGCGGAAGCCAGCAAATGAGCTGCCGCAGATAATCCGGCCCTATATCGTCAACAGCAGCAAGGACGCCTCGATCCTCGATCCCGATTATGAGGGGGAGCGGCGGCGCGGGCAGGGCTTCGTATTTCGAGCTGCGGCATCGTCTGCGAAGCGGGAAAAGGCCATCGATCCGTCGATGAACATGGTCCTATCCTCGTACTCGCAGCTCGGGGCACAGGGCCGGGAGGCAAAGCTTGCGGCTCTTATGGAATGGTTGAGCAAGCAAGATAAGCCGCCATTGCTCATCATGGACGAGTCCCATCGAGCAGCCGGCGAAGGGTCCAATGTAGGCACCTCAATGACCGCTCTGGTCGAAGGGGTGAAGGCGGCTGGTGGGTCCGTTGCATATGCGTCAGGAACTGCATTAAAAGGCGCGCGCAATCTGCGCGTCTACGGCTCTGCGTTGCCGGATGTCGGTATTCCCCCGGATCGACTGGTGGAGCTGATCGAAAAAGAGCCTCTGGCTCTTCAGGAAGCGCTTTCTTACGAGATGGCCCGGTCAGGGGGGCTGATCGCCCGTGAACTCGACAACACGGAAGTAGCTCGCGAGACGGTATCGCTGCAAGATGTCGATCCCGTGCGATTTGCGCAGGTGCTCGAAAAGGTCGATCTGTTCGCGCACAAGATGTCCGAACTGCTTTCGCTTGGACGCGAAGTGAAAGACTGGTCGCAGCACCGACAAAAGGAGCTGAAGAAAGACATCGAGCGGATGCCAGAGGGCGCGGAACGGGACCGGGCGTTAGGCTCGGTCGGTGTCCATTATCAGTCACCGGCTTCACGATTCCATCATTTGTCGAACTATCTGACGCTGGCGATCAACGGGGTGTTCTTGGAAGACCTCGTGTTGAAGTCCATCGCGGAGGGCCGGAAGCCGTTGGTGGCGGTCGCGAACACGGGCGACACGCTGATGCGAGATCTGATCGCAAGCCATTGGGACAACGATGATGCCGATAGCGTGGACAACGCGAGCCTTATGAAAGGCTCGGCCTACGTCCTGCCTGAAAAGCCGCATCTCGGGCATGTCGTAAAGCGTGTTGCTGATCGCCTTCTGACCGTGAAGGAGAGCAACGGTTTCGGTGCTGTCACGGAAATCCGGCTCCATGAGTATGAAGACTGGCTGGCTGACTTCAACGCGCGGGTGGACGCGGCCGACTTCTCCATGCTGTCGATGACGGTCATCGACGATTTGGCCGTGGCGCTCGAAAAGCACGGTTTGTCGTTGGGCGAGATCACCGGCCGCACCTTCATGTCGCGGCCGGCAGAGGATGGAAGCGGGTTCGTGATCAGCGCACGGTCAAAACCGCTCAAGCACGATGTCGTGTCGGATTTCAATAACGGCCGGGTGGACGTGTTGATCCTCAACCAGTCGGCCGCTGTGGGCCTATCTGCTCAGGCATCACCCGCCAATGGTTTCGACGTTCGGCAACGGGAGATGATCAAGGCGCAGATGCAGGGTGATGTGACGCAAGAGCGTCAGATGGATGGCCGTATCAACCGGGTTGGGCAAATCCATCCCCCGCTTTACACGGTTCCGCTGCAAGGGCTGGCCAGCTCTGATCGACTGGCGCAGTTGTTCAACCGCAAGAATCGTTCATTGACAGCGGCCTCGACGGCCACGCGTGAGAATGAATCGAACATCAAGGACACCCTTGATCTTCTCAATGAGGTCGGCCAGTTCGTCAGTCGGGAGTACCTGAAGAACAATCCCGATATCGCGGTTACGCTGGATATCGACCCGGAATCCGACATTGAAACAAAGTATTCCGAGAAGCTAATGGGGCGCATGATCGCGCTCCCATCAGGCATGCAGCGCACGATCATGGGAGAGCTGGATACGGCTTTTCAGATGCGCGTGGCATTGCTCGATGCCCTCGGAGAAAATCCGCTGCGGCTACGGGAATACGATTGGGGCGCACAGGTCAAGGAAGTTGCCTCCCTCATCAGCGGCAATGCAGCAGCAGCACGCATGTCTGAACGGCCTCTTGTGCTCAACAAGCTGACATACAAGGAGACGATCAAGCCAATCGACGTTCTCGCTGTTGAGGAAGCCGTTGCACGCGGCAAGCGATGGATGGTTGACCCAACCCTCGGGCGCGAGATGTCGATCAGCGAGCGGCTTGAAAGCCTCGTGCCTAGCGGTCACGATATTCGCTTTTCTGATCCGATCTTCGACCGCGTGATGAACCGTTCGGATGATCTTCGTAGTCTCGGCGCGACAGAGCATCCGGTGGAGATCGCGCAAGAATTTTGGGACAATCAATGGTCGCGTGATGCGGAAAAGGAAATCAAAGGGCTTGAGAAAATGGTGCTCGATGCCGGGCACAAAGTAAATTTCCTGCTCGATATAGCGCCAGTGTTGACGCCGGGCGCCATCGTGACCGTCTATCCAAAACTGGTGTCCCGCTTACGGGACTCAACCCTGTTCAATGCAGCGGTGGATTATATCGACGGGACGGACCACAGCGACAGGGAGATCGGCTTGCCTGCCGTGATCACCGATGTCCGCTTCAATGAAGACAAGCCCCTTAACCTCGGCGAGTGGAGCGTGCGGGTCGCGGTGCCCGGTGAGGAGCACCTGATAGATATGCCGATGGCATCGGTATACGCGATCCTGCGGGAAGAGCATCAAGCGACTATCGAGGCAAAGGGCGTAACGAAGATTTGGGCTTTCAAAAGCGCTCGGCTCGATGATGACGGGATCGGCCTTGCGCGCGCCATCGCGCCGCTGTGGTCACAGCCGCTCGCGGTCGCGCTCGATGAGGCGGAAGCCAAGGGCAAGGCACCTGCGTTCGGGAATGGCTATGAGCGGCTTCACTGGAAGCCGTTCTTGGGCGACGGCAGTCCAGAGGATAGCGTTTTGATGTCGCTATTCCAGAACGTTCAGGGTGGGACCGTGAACCGGTCGCGCTATGCCGTGGAAGGCAATCTTTTCGCCGCCGTCTCGGCGCTGGCCGGGAAGCGGATGGGTGAGAAAGCGATGTATACGGACGATACGGGCGCTATCCGCCACTGCTTTCTGCTCAAGCGTGACGGCCACAAGAAGGTGCTCGATCAATTGACATCGAGCGTGGCAAGCCGGGTCGGCTTCATGAAGGCGGATGTGGATTCCGTCTCGGGCCTGCTTATGGGCATGACGGGAATTATCAGCGGTGCAGACGATGACGCTCGGGCGGCATACATAGCCTCGGACATGTTGACGCGCATGGTTCATGGCGGCTGCAAGGTGAAGATAGATCAGGTTCGCGATCTGATTCGGCCTCGCCTCCAACACCTGCACGAACAAGTGGTGAAAGCGGTTCGCCAGCAAGGATCGATCAATACGGGTCTGTTCGTCGGCACCGATCCTTTCGGAGACTCGACACAGAAACTGTTCACCCCCGGCGCGTCGATCAGAGTGCGGGAGGGAGCGTCTGATGCTGGAAGCGGGTTCCGGGTGCATTGGGATCAAAAGGAGATAGCCAGGTGCTCGGCGTCATTGAGCGAAAAGGGAGCGCTGGCCGCATTCGGCGGCAAAACCTTCGGAGTGATCGTCAAAGCCAAGAACGATGTTTGCGATAAGGAGAAGAACGCACTCTGCGCGGAATGGAGCAACAAGCTCGGCTCGGCGGTGGTCCGCAATTCTACGGTTGCAAAGGAGATCAGCTCCGCAATCGACACCGCAGAGGTTCTTTGCGCAGCCGCGAACGACAAATCCCTCGACGGCATGATTGGCCTCAAAGGAGCGCTGGTCGTGTACAATGAGGTGATGACGAATCTCTCTCGCGAGCTGATCAATCAGCACTTGGGAGCGAATAAGGAAGTAACAGCGTCGGTGCGCTCGGACAGAGCAACGGCACCAGCGGTTGCAGCCATGTAGGTCGAGTTACCCGGCGTTAAAAAGTTTGACATACTTTTTCAACCGGGTTTCATTGTGAAATATTTAGAAAAGGGAATCAGCGAAGAACTAGAAAGCTAACCCCAGAAATGCCGAACCCCAGACGGTCTCCCGTCCGGGGTCGAAAACTAAGATAGAAAAGAACGCTTTTGGTCGGGCGTCGTTCTCCTCAGAAGGTAAATTCCTTCGAGGCGAAATGCAAGTCTTTTTGTCTTTTTTCTCGGCATTTCCGGCTAACCGGAAAGAGAGAAAGATGAGCGTTTCAGCGTTGGCATTGAGCCAACTCGGTGAAAGAAACATACTATCCAGCGTCAAAAACACATGGTCCAATTCGGCGCTGGATAAGTGCATTCAGAATGTTCTCGGGGCGCATGCCCGTGGCCTGTTTGGTGATGGGTTCGTTGAATCCGTCTACGATGCGGTCAACGAGCGCCGCGCGGTGCTCGCTGTGGCAGAAAAATCGGCGGCGCGTCGCCCGGAAAAATGGGGCACTCCCTTAACCGCCGGCACCAAGCTATCCTTGACAGAAAGGCGAGCGAACGCGCGAACGCGCAACATTTGCGCAGGTTGGTTCTCAGCGAAGCTCGAAAAGGCCGGTGCGAGTGTAGCCGAGATCTACGAAAAGCTTCCTCGCGCCAGCGTTCGCGCGGTTCTTCATACGATCTGCGAGCTTTGCGCGTTGTCGCGTGGGCGCTGTGACGCTGCCATCGCAACAATCGCGCATAAGGCTGGATGCAGCCGGTCAGCGGTTGAACAGGCGCTGGCGCAACTGAAAGCCTCGGGTTTCATCTCTATCGAAAGCGGCAAGGCGTCGGGGATGACATCCATCATCCGTCCAGCGTTGTCATGCTTGGTCAAAGTCATCAACTGGTGCCGGGAGCGGCTGGAACGGGCGCAGAAAAAAACGGCTCAATCGGATGGCTCGATTTCCGCTCCGGGGGGTACACAAAAAGTCAGGCAGAAATCAGATTCATATTTTTTAAATAAAAGATTGGGGGGGAAAGAACCGAACAGCGGCGCTGTTCGGGATACGGAGACCATCGCCTTTCCCGCGACCGGCTCTATCTATTTCAGCCGGTGGCGCGATCTGGTGAAAGAGCATTCGACAGGGGTAACGCCCGACGCTGATATTGTGGCGAATGCCTTCCGAAAGTTCTGCAAGGACAAGAACATCCCGCTTGATGCTCCCAAAATCGAGGATCGGTTTATTAAAATCGTTCAGAAATTCCGGATTTAGCGGGAATTTCGTCAGAAACTGCGCGGCGTTCAACTCTGCGGGATCGTGTGCATTGCGAGCCTGCGGGGGGTTGGATATTTTCGTATTATGCAGTAAATCTTTTTTTGATTTCACAGTGAAATTCAGAGGTCGAGCGATTTGTCAGAGAACGCCAACACCGAAAGCGGAGCGCAACTAGCGGTAAACCCGCTGAAAGGTGCCGTCCTCGTTGACCTTTATAAGCCGCTCGCTGCCGAAGACCGCACGGGACAAGGTTTCGAGAAGACCGCTGCCTATGGAGCTGATCATCTGGCGGCAGTTCTGTCAGTCAAGAATTTGAAAATAGCATTGGCGGCGGTAGCCGCGTGGGAAAGAGGCTAAGAGGAGAGAGACGGACATGCGTGCCACAACGAAGGCGACGTTTGCAGGGCTGGTAGTTTGGGCTGCGGTTTTCGCGGCTTCTCCGGCTTCCGCGCAAGGGGCGAGCGGATGCGGGATCACTCAAGCGGCCGACGCGGCTGTTCAGCGGCAAATCGCGCTGTTGGATGCCGCAAAAGTCGATAGCTCAGAGTTTTTCAACGGAGCTAACAGTTGCCTCGGCGCGAACCTGCTGGATTCTCTCGATCTATCCAACCTTATCCCGACCAGCTTCGATTTCTTGGGCGGCGCTGCTGATCAGCTGATCAACGGGCTGATGCAGAAGGCGCAGCAGCAGGTTTGCCAAGTGCTGAACGACCAACTGCAGAAGGTCGTCGGCAAGATCAACAACAATATGTTCCAGTTCGATTCCGTCATGGGCGGACAGTTGAACGAATTGCTCGGCGGATCGGGCAACAGCGTAACCGAACTCAAGATGCCGAACATTCCGGGCATCGGCCAGTACGATTTCACGCTAGCCTCGGTGAGCACCGGCACCGGTATTGATGGGCCGATCTTCACGCCTCCGGGCGTACAGGCCGGCGACAATGCCGTGGGCAACAGCACCGGGGGCAATGGCACGACAAACAACCCGTTCGGGAATCTCTTCCAGCAGTAGAGGGATCATCACGGATGCGGAAACGTGCAACAGGATTGTTGATCGGTGTCGGCCTCGTCGTCATAGGGCCGGTCGCGGCCAACGCGACGATTATGGAATGGGCGACCAGCTTTGAACGTTTCATGGCTGGCCTGAAAACGGTAGACCGGCAGGTCTCCAGTTCGGCCTCGCAGACTCAGCAAGTGATCAAAAAGTCTGAAGAGGCTGCGGTGAATGCGGAGCTGGCGCAAGAACAGGCGTTGCGCTTGGCGGATATCAAGAACCGGTATTCATACGAAACCGGACAGGGTGAGACATCCTGTGCGGTTGTTGATGCGCGCTCTGGCCTGTCTGGAGTGGATAATTCTGAAAAAAAGATGCTCTCGGCCTATCGAGCTTCGGACAAAAAATATCTTGCCAGCGGCGGCAATGCGGCAGCAACGATCAAAAACTCGCTGCTCAAGCGGATCGGACACTACTGCACCGATCAGGAGCGTGGAGCCCTCGGCCCCACGTATTGCCAATCGACGGTTCGAAGCGAGCGGAACGCGGGCGATTCTAATGCAGCGCCGTTTCTGGTGAACCGGAATTATGGCGGGGCGGAAGTCGTTACCGCTGCGGATTATATCGACGTGCTCGCTCCGTTGCCGACGATTACGCCAGAGGCGGAAGTAATTGGGGATCAGCTCGAACTCATGAATGCCCGCATGCGCGGCGCGGCGCTATCCGCGTTACGCTCGACCATGATGGGTGTCGCGGTATCGGGGATGGGAGGCGATTTGCAATGACGATTATATCGAAGAAGAGGCTCGCCCTCTACCTTGCAGCCGTGGGAGCTGCCGGCGCATCGTCGCCAGCGTATGCGATCACATGCGCGGTGGAGGGCCATGTAATCCAGCGGACGTTGCAGCTCGATGTTGCCGTGACGGCGCAGATCGTAAAATCGAAAACCCTACTCATCACGGAGGAGATGAGGCAGCGCCAGCTACTTCTTGCGGCGCTCAAGGTTCTTACAAAGCAGGAATCTGGTTCCGGTCAACAGACCGCGACCGTAGTCAAAAAGTCTGCTGAAGCCGCTGCCAGCACGAATGTCGCACAGCGGCAAGCCTATCAGATTGCCGATGCGAAAGAGCGCTATGGCGTCACCGGTTATGACAGTTGCGGGTTACAGACGAAGGGGCAGTCGTTCTATTCGGCCAACATGGCGATGGAGGGTAAAGCCGCATCCTACCGCAATGGCACGTATTTCAAGCCGGGGGAGTACGGATCGCCGAGGGAATGGGCGGCTTTGGCGCAGGGCGGGTCGAACTTCGACGCTGAATCGATCTTCAGCGGCGATTCGTCGGCGGCGGCGGAATATATCAATTTCGTGGCTGGTCCACCGATTGAGAAGCAGGCCGGGGGCGGCATGGCTGCGGAGTTGCAGACGTTCGAAAAGAACCGGAACGATGTTCGCCGATCAGTCGTGGTCAACGTGCTGTCGTCAATCGCTGCCGAGAACGAGCCGGGTGGCGCGCGCGAGAAGCTTGCGGAGCTGACGAAGCACTGGACCGGCGACGACGGCGGTATCAAGTGGGCGCAGGCCAGCGCCGACAAGCCGTTGCGCGCCACGCTGCTCGATGCCGTGCGGATCGAAGCTGCGAACATCGCTCTGATGGCTTTTCAGGTGAAAGACAACGCGAGAACTGAACTCGCGTTGGCGTCCTATGCCTTGTCTCGGGTGAACCGGGCCGTTTTCAACGGAAATGAGGGCATCGTATCAGTGGGCGCGGGCCAACGCCGCGCCGATCTTCGGTAAGGAGCCGCGACGATGAAAAAGCATATGCGCCTCGCCCTCGGGACAGTGGTTCTTAGCGGCAGCATTCTCATCGGCTCGAATAGCGCGTTCGCTGCTTACTGCGTCGTCAGCACGGGATGGATTGCGACACACGAGCAGGTGGAAAAGCATCTGATCGAAGAGACGCAGATTCTGGAAAATGATGTCGCGAAGGAAGGATCGGAGACGCTTGAACAGGTTCTGGCGGCACTGAAAGTCTTCAATCGGCAGACCTCTGGCGAAGGCCAGAGGTTGCAGCAATCAACCAAGAAAAGCCAAGAGGCTTACGCGAATACGGTCACGGAGCAGATGCGCCGCGAGAGGTTGGTCGCGATCAAAGAGAACTACTCGTATGAAACGGGGCAGGGGCCGAATGCGTGCGCGCAGGTGGCATTCTTGCAAAAAGTGACCGGCGCTATCGATGGCACCGGCAGTTCAACATCACGGGTCTACAAACAGATCGACGTGTCGCCGGGATCGGTGCCGAGTGTGACGCAGCAGGCGGCTGACCGGCGCGATCCGCGCTCTACCGATGCCTCGGTGTTGCTGGACGTGAGCGCATCCGAAGAAGACAAACGGAAGGTCATCCAGCAGCTTGCGGGTTTTGCGGTCGCAAAACCAACTGGTACGGAAACAGGCACTGCCGGCGGCGAATTCTCCATGTTGCGGGCGCGAGAGGCTGAGGCATGGCGTTCTCCAGCGCTCGTATCTTTGGCTGCGGTCGCGGCCATGTCGAATAAGGCCAGCGGCGACGGCGATGGTGCTGGTAGCGTTCTTCAAGCGATGGATGCGCTGATCAACAACTATGGCGGTGGCCCGGCATATGAGAAATGGACCAACGCTCTGCAAATGCAGTCAGAGCGTGGTCTGATGATTGAACTGAATCGCCTGCGCGCACTCTCGATGCGGCTCCGCACCTACCACTCAGAGTCAGAAGCTCGCAAGGCCGCGGTCGTTGCAGGGATGCTCGCAGCAGAGGCACAGGGATCGAATTGAACGGGAAGAAGTCAGCCGATCAGGCGGATCACCTAGAAACGCACGAGGTTGCGACGGTTGACGTAGATGTGGCTGTCCCTGAAAGCGATGGCTATTTCGATGATGAGGGTTTTGAAGTCGGCGAAGGCGATATCGAAATAACCTATGAGGTTGACGATCCTTCACGGCCCTCCGCTGCACGGGATATCTACGTAACAGAGCTTGCCAGTGCTGCGAAGCATGAGGAAGCACGCCGCCACTCTGATGTGAGGCTCGACCTCGATAGGATGCGGACGGCAATCGAAGAGGCGCAAGGCCGGATAGGTCGGATGCCGAAGATGCTTATTGCCGCAAAAAAAATTCAGGAGGCCGTCGAAAGACAGGCTGACGAGCGGCTTTCCACTGGTGGACCAAATCGAGCGGAGAGCGACTATGACGGCTGATGCATATACCAGTCTGGATGACGACGACGACGCACCGAGCGCTGCCGTGATCGAGAAGCAAGCGCAAGATCAGGTGGGTTACTCAGACGAGGACGAGATTGGTGAATTCGATCGATCGGAGCCGGAAAAGCCTCGCCCGCAATCTTCTGACCTGAAAGAGCGGCAGTCGTCAAAGACCTCGCACGCGGAGGTGAAAAGCCTCTCCATCGAGGAATCGACGGCTCTGAATGTTACCCTCAAAAACGCTGCGTATGCAGCCGAAAAAGAAGCGTTCATCAATGGCGAGCCGGGCGGGATGCCGGTTGGCGAGTATGTAGCGAGGATCGGCTGTGACGCGGTTCCACCGGGCCGCAGCGCACTTTGGTTCAAAGGTGATGGGCCAGATTCTGGCCGATGGCTGTTTATCATCGCACCCAAACAGAAGGGGGCGGTACAGTCAGGTTATCGCGTGACACTCGCCTTTGGCAAAGAAAAGGCCGGTGAAATCCAGATGGAGGCGTGCGCCTTGTTGCAGGCGCAAGACAGAAACGGGGAGAAGCTGAAATTCGATAAATGCTGCCTCGTGACGCACGATGGAACGAAGTTTTCGCCTGCCGGCGTCATCAATGAGCAAGAGCTTGTCGGGCGTGTGAGCGACATAGAATTCGGCGTCAATCCGTTCAGTTTCGATGAAAGGTGAGAGGGCAATGGAGCAAAATGCAAAGAAGTGGTTCGACTTCGGCCCCGGCATCTCGCTTTCCTTGAGGCAGAGTGGCGGGCGTTACCTCGTTCGGTTGGAGCTGGCGAATAAGCCAGCGCCTGCCATTGCGGAGCGGGCATTCGCAGCCAGATGGGCTGTCATCCAGAGCGGCCAAGATGGTCAGCCAGCGGTCTACGAGCATATGAATGATGTTCGTTCGCTGAGCGACGTGGCGACACGACTGGAAGCGTTTTTCGATAAGGGACGGATTACATCCGCCATTCGAGAAACATCGCGGACGCCGGTTGATATAGCGCCGCCCTCCCGTTCGGCCCCGGATGTCTCGGAAGCTGTGTTGTCGGTCTTTTCGGCTGATGCCCCCCTTCCTTTGATGCAGCACATCGCCCGGTCTATCGATCATGCCTATGCAGTGATGGGCGCGCGAATGGCTGTGGCGAAACAACTGCCGTTCGAGGGAGATGCATTCGGGGTGTTTGACCGCCTCGTCGGAAGAGTAGAGCCGGTTCGTGCCGCTGAAATATGGGGCACGGTCCTGCTTGCAGTCTCAATGAGCACACGGGGCTGGCAAGAAAAGCTCGACTTCCTGATGGAGGCAGATGCAGGTGGTCGAGAGCCGGATATAGAAGCTGATGGCTCGATAAAAAGGCTGGTTGCTGCCATCGCGAACGAAGTCGGTATCGTAAATGGCACGGGCCTCGCGAGCATTGATCTTGCAACAGCGTTGCGTGGGCGACTTGTTGAAGCTGCTGGCGAGCGGATCAACTATCGGGCCTATGATGGGGCGAGCTTCCAACCGAAGGGAGCGCCTGATCTCGGATCGAATACCTTCTCCGTTCAGCAGGGGGTTTCTCTCGATCTGGCGACAGACGCCAAGGCTCGATTGACCTTGGCGTTGTCGGCCGCCGCCAAAGGTTTCGGCATCGGCCGGGATCGTCTTTTCGGCGAGGATTCGGTGAAATTCTTCTTCGCTCCTGACATGGGGCGTGCCGGTTTCGCGGATAGAGGATCTGCAACTCTCTATCGGGCCGGCGACGATGTGAAGCTGTTCGCCATTCACATTGTCCCAACCCGTCCCGGTGCGCTGCTGCACGAGATTGGGCATCAGGTTCACAATGCAGGCGACAGGGATGCGATCCTGCTAGCAGTCGGCGAGCACAAATTCGCGCAATCGACGCGGCGCATCGTCTCGGAATTAGAGGCGAAGGGGATCATCCCGCCGCAGTATGCGGACTATCTCACCCATCCAGCGGAGATTTTTGCGCGAGCTTTCGACGCGAGCGTCACGGCGCTGCAATCGCCTGCGCAGACGGGAGGGTCGTTGTCGAGCGTGGGCGTCCCAAGCCTTACGCCGACTGGTGAGGAGCTTGCGGCATTTATGGCTGACATGAAGACCGTCGTTCTCGAGAACAGGTCAAAGGCCATTATTACCGACGATGCTCGCCGGTCGCCGCACCGGCAGGCATCGATGCCGGCGATAGGAATTTAACGGTCTTGAGGGGGCATTAATGGCTGATCGGCCGGATATCACTGAGCTTTTCACTCCCGAAGACTATAGCGCGGGACTCGTATTCCTGCGCCGAATTCTCGGTTGCACGTTCGATTACCTATGGGTGCCGGGCGGGCAGGCTGCTGCCGCTGGTGGGTCATGTGACAATACGAACGATATTCTCGCGCAGCTCGTGACCACGCTGAATTGGGCGATGCTGGCAGTGATCGCAGTTGTGGCGACTTACCTCATTTTCGCAGCCCTAAAAGATACGGCGAATGATGGTGAGGCGGGCGGGCGTTCGATGAACCCGAGCTGGACGCTCGTTCTGGCCGGTCTCGGCGCGATCCTCTGCTTTCCTGCCTTCAACGGCTACAGCGCTCTGCAAATCGGGACGATGCAGGTTGCAGTATGGTCATCGGGTCTAGGGGATTCGATGTGGCGGATCGCTGGTGACAAGATGGCGAGTTCCAACGCCGTCAATAAGACCTTCACGAACCTGAATGATAGCGGCTGGTGGAGCGATGGCGGGGACGGCACAGAGTCCGATTTACGAACGGCAATTACGCAAGCTTTGCAAGCGCGTGTTGGCGGCGAGCTTTGCAAGCGCTCTCTGAACAAAAGCCTTGCGACGATGGCGACGACAAACGGGCAGATTACGCCGGTTTCGGGAACTGAAGTGAAGGATACACAGGAGGGATTTGCGCAGCGAAGCATCTATTTCAAAGCGCCTGCATCCCTCAACGACAGTATCGGGCTTTGCGGTGGCGTGACCGCTACCTATTCCATTGAAAAGTCGGTGCCGAATGCGCAGGCGAACGCGAACGCTGATCCGGCGAATATGGCGATCCAGAACCAGATCGCGAACACGATCAGCAAGTACGCCGCCCGGACGGGCAAGGCCGGTGCCGACGCGATCCTGACGGCGCTCGATACGGAAGCGCAGAAGCTGACGGATATCCTCTATCCAGCAGACGGCTTGCGCAAGCGCGGCCCGACCGAAGTAGATGCTATCGGTAAATCGATAGCAGCGGTCGTGGCGGCGGCGAAGCAAGCCATCAACACACAATTCCAGCAATCGGAACCTGAGCTGCGCCAGACGACAGCGCAGGCGATGTCCGCTTCAAACCGGAACGGCTGGTTCTATGCGGTGCTGTATCAGCGCATTTTGGTGAATGCGACCTCGGCCCGCGATGGTATCCGAAAGGGAATATCCGTCTCGGCGACACCTGCCTCGCGCGATCTCGCGGCTGCATGGGGCTGTGTGGTGTCCAGCTCATGGGCATTCTGGAGGTCTACATGCTCGAATGAGCTGGAAGTGTTCTTCAAGCAATATTCCTCGGATATGGCTAACCTCGATCAGATGTCGGGCACGTTTTTGAACAACGCGAACCGCGACAGCGGGTTGGGTACGAACTCGTCTGATATTGCGGCTATTCGTGGCGCAGGCATGGGTTGGGGTCGCCTGACCGACTGGATTCTTGGCATGATGGGCCAGAACAATGAGGGCAACTCCCTTAACGGGGAAGGTTGGGCCGATCCGATCCCGCAATTGCAGACGACCGGCGGCGCGATGCTCGGCGCCGGCGGCGCTCTTGTCGCCGCCGCGAAGGCTGGTGAAATTGCCTCAGAGTCAGCGGTGGGAGCGGTGAACCCATTGACATTCATCGGTGGTAAGCTGCTCGAAATGGTCGGGCCTTTGGGATGGCTTCTTGTCGCCATCGGCTTTCTGCTGGCCGTGGTCGTACCTTACATGCCGCTGATCTACTTCTTTTTGGCCGCGCTCTCGTGGCTGATATTGGCCGTTCAAACGATCATCACTGCGCCGTTCTGGCTGATGCAGATGTTCTATCCGAACCGCCAAGGTGGCCTACAGGGCACCAGCATCGCGCGGGCCTTGATGGTGCTGCTGGCCTTGCTGGTGCGCCCGGCGCTCATCATCATCGGTCTGATCTTCTGCATGATCCTCATGCGCGTGGGATTGGACTTCCTCAACATTCTCACCCGGAACGCTTATGCAGCCATGGCTTATGCCGGGCCGATCAGCGCCGGGGGGCAGTTGGGCAATATCGCTTTGGCGATTGGTGGCTTCATGATCTATGCCTCGGCCGCAGTTGCGCTCGTCTCGATCTGCTGCGGGCTGATCGACGGCGTTGGTGATGCGGTCATGGACGGCGTTGAGGCTGGCATGAGCCGTTTCCTCGGATCGCAGGCGCAGCGCGGCGAAGGGATGCTCGGAAACCCTGCCGCAGCGGCGGCATCACAGATTGCCATTGGTGGTCGTGGGTCCTTGGCCGGAACCGGCAGTCAGATTGCTCGTATGCGGAACCAGCCTCGCGGGGGCCTCGGTGGCGGCAACGGCGGGAAGAATCCGCCTCGTCGTCTTGGTGGCACAGGGAAGTAGGTGAATGGCGAAACGCACGAGAGAGTTTGAAGGCGTCGAGCATACAGACGTTGTTCGTCTTGCCTCCCGACGCGAACGCAGGAAAAGCCTGACCGAATGGGTGAAGGACTGCCATAACGATCCGGCTGACGTTCTCAAGCCCTACCTTGGTTTGGCAGTAATAGCATTGATCCTGTCATGGGCACCGTTCTGGCCAGAGCTTCTGGCTATCGGAGCGGTTTTCCTCGCTCTGTCACAGGGGAGCTATGCGCGGAAGCTTTGGGACGCCCCATACCGCGTACCTATGGACCTTGGCCGGAAAGGATTCAAAGACAAGTCAACCGGCGATCTCGGCGCTGGCGTCATCTACCATGGGGTTGGGCGAGGGGCTTATGCCGGGCAGGAAGTCTGGTCGGCCGCCAAGGATATCCAGACGCATAGAATGGTGTTGGGTGGCACTGGTTCCGGTAAGTCTGAAGAGATTTTCGGACTTGTGTTCAATGCTCTCTGCCTCAATAGCGGTGCGATCATGGTTGATGGTAAGGCGTCTGCCGATACCCTCAACTCCTTGAAAAAAACCACCCGTCTATTCGGCCGAGATGAGGACTTCCTGACTCTCAATTTCATGATGGGAGCGAAGGATTTCTATGGTCATTCCGAGGTCAAGCTGACCAACACCTTCAATCCCTTTTCGATGGGATCGTCGGACCAAAAAAGCACGTTGATGGAAACATTCATTCCGCCAGCGGAAGGCTCCAATAGCGTATTTGCGCAAAGAGCTATGCAGCTCAATAAGGCGCTTCCCCGCCCGCTGACCTTTCTTCAGGAGAAAGGATACGTTGACTACAATCCCCGTCTCCTGACCGAGTTCTTCCAGCTCAATAACGTTGAAAATCTCGTCTGGTTCGGCCGCTTCAGAGATAAGCATGGCCGCGTCGTGAGCTTGCCGGATGAGGGCAAGCATGAGGATTTCCTTCGGCTGAAGCAGGCTTGCCAGAGCTTGGAACAGGTTCTTCTCGATCTGCCCGGCTACAGCCAGGTCATGCCGAAAGAGCCCCCGCCGATGATCGACGCCAACGACACGAAGATCGCGACGGCGCTCTTGTCTGGCGAAAACGAGGTCGAGGCGCTGTCGCGCGAGATGATCGAGACGTATCGGAGGCTGGCAAGCGGAACCGGCGGCGGCGAGCAAAACCAAGCGACTGAAACATCCCGCGCCGAAGTGTATCGGCAGTGGGGTTACATGACGATGAGCCTGTCGGAACCGGCTGCGATGCTGACCTATTCCTTCGGTCATGTCTTCAATGCGCAGGTGGGCGAAATCAACATGAGTGACGTTTTCCTGAACCGTCGCATCGTGTTTGTGATGATCCCATCGCTGGAAAAAGCGCCTCCTAGTACAGCGGCACTCGGCAAGATCACGGTGGCAGCGGTGAAGCAGGTTCTTGGCAATCTGCTTCACAAGCCGCTGGAAGGCGACCGTCGCAGTATCGTTGATGCGTCTCCGAGCAAATCCAACATGCCGTATCCGCTTATCTTCGATGAATACGGGTATTATGTCGTTGAAGGTTTCTCGGTCGCAGCGGCGCAGGCGCGTTCGTTTGGCGTGTCCTGCACCTTCGGTATGCAAACGCCCGACTCCTTGGAAAAAGCCTCTCCGCAGGAGGCCCAAGAAACTCTTCAGAACACGACGCTGCGGCACATTGGCCGTTTCGTGGGCGGAGAGGACAGCAATACCTTCAAACTGATCCGGGGTTGGGGGTCGAAAGTCATGACCCCCGTCTCCCGTGGGATGAAGGTCGATCAAAGGGCTGCGTTCAAGACGACGCGCCTGAGCGATGAAGTCAGCTACGAAGAAGAGGACGTGATCAAATATGCCGACATTGCCGGTCAGCAGGACGGCCAGTTTCATCTGATCGTCGGCACGCAGACGCGGGAAGGGAAAATACGTCGGGGTGAAAGCCGTACCATCCGTTATACGGCGTTCTATACCGGTGGCATTCCCGAGGTCACGGAATGGCGGCTCAACCATTTCGTGCCGGTTAAGTCTCGCGATCCCGAATCTATCGAGGCGATCCGCAAGCGCGACCGGCAAGAGAAAATGCTTGATAATCTGAGTGAGGCAGGGATCAAGGACTGGTCGTTTAAGCAGGCCGATCCGACGAGGCGGTATCTCGATCACAAGGACCGGGACGGCATTGCGATGTTGCTCCGGGATGTCCTTACGACGCTATCAAGCGTGATCCGCGACGAGCGGTTTAGAAGGAGCAAGCCGAAGGCAGACACCCCAATTGAAGCCATCGCTGCAACTCTCAAAGACATGTTGGAGAGTGGCGTGGTCTCGCAAACGCAGATCGATGCCGCCATTGTCGAGAGTCTGGCTGCTCTCGACAGCAGCAGCGGTGCCATTTCCGTGAACCGCGAGGTCGATCAGTTGGAGGATGCCTTGAAGGCCCGGTACATCGATAGCATTTCGGGTGCGGGGCTTTCGGTTTCCGAAAATGAGCTGGCGCTGGCGGCGTTCGGTGTTCTGATCGACCAGCCGATACGCGTGGCGCGGCGCATGGCCCTTCGCAACAATTCCATTCGAGCAGCGACTTTGAATACTGGTGCCTTGTTAGCGGCGGCTGAGTAACAGGATTGCCACGTTAGTCCCCCCCCCAAATCCCTTGAATAGATGACGTTTTTGACATATATTTAGAAATGAAAAACAATGTCGAACGTTTTGCGGGAGGTTAAGGTGTTGGAATTCTTTGGAAAAAAACCGAAGCCTCAGATGCGTGCTGTGGACGTTCGCGACCTGTACGATCCGAGCCTCTTCAACGGCCTTTCGCTGGTGGAAGGGAACGCAACCGCAGAAGGCACGCTGACGAATCTTCTTATTCAGGGCGAGTGCGCAAGGCTTACTCTTGTCGAACTTCTGGAGGAAACTCGCGCGCTTCATCAGACGCAAAAAGAGCTGCTGGAAGAGATGCGCGCTGCCAGACTGGCAAATAACTCTCGGAATGCTGCATAAAACCTCACTGCAACTTGCGAGGGACGGAAGGCACCTGCCATATAGGCCGGTGCCTTTTTATTTGGGGTGCAGTCATCAGATAGGAGAGGACATGCAGATGAAACGAATAGCTATTCTGATTATTTGCGGGCTGCTCGCCGGATGCGGTGACAAAAGCCCGAGTAACGCAGAAATTGAGGGCGCGGTGATGAGCCGTATGGCTGAACAGTATCAGGAAGCTGTTCAGACATATGGTGCCGCCGCAGCCGAATGGCATGTCATCCCTCCGCAGGCCGTCAAGATCGTATCGGTTGACAACATCCGCTCGCAGGATGAGGCGACCTATCTTGCCGACGTTACCCTTGAGCGCGTGAAGACAGGGGAGAAGGACACGCGAGCTTTGAGCTTGCGCGTGATCGAGGGTGCATGGCGCGTCGTTAGCCAATAAGCGAGCGGCTTGATCTTTGTCGAGCGCGGCACTTTTACAACTACCCGGAAAAGATTGATAGAAAAATTGATTCCAAAATCGTTGTCGTTTAAGGTGGCGACGGTTGATTTGAAGTGGGCTTTCGCTCGATGGCGAAAACCTGTTGATCGGGTTCTAATAGCGGGATTGTCATGGCTGATACCACGTCATCGAAGGAAAGCATTTCGGGCACGCAGAAAGTTATCATTCAAGGGATTTGGGCCACGGCTTTTGTCGGCGTAGCGTGCTTGGGCGTGTTTGTTCTGCCGAAGCAATTCGCCCCGCAAAACACCTTTCCCATGCAGAATGGCTTTCAGCAGCCTCAGCAGTATCAGCAGCAGATGGCTATGCAGCAACAGCCCGGTTATGCGCAGCAGGGCCAGTACCAGCAGTTTCCGCAATACCAGACACAGCAGATGCCGATCCAGCAGGCTCAGCAGTATCAGACGCAGCAGCAGCCGGTACAGCAGACCCAACAGGCACAGTCCAACTCTATCGTCTCGGCGCAACCGATCACGCGGCAGGGGATCGATTCTGGTTACGAGATTTCTGACCTGAGCGTGGCTGGTCAGTTGCTGAACGGGCTGGCCTCGCTGGCAAGCATCTCCGACACCCCGGCCGGTCAGCAGGCAAACGAGAAGAACACCATTGTCATGTTCTTTGATCCACGGTGCCCGTATTGCCAAGCAGCCCACAAGGCTCTTTCGGGCAAATATCCGATCCGTTTCGTGCCGATCAGTGTCCTTGGGGATCAGGCAACACAGCTTGACGCTCTGCCCGGCATTCGTGGCGTCTTGAAGCAGCAGGACAAGGTGAAAGCCCTGCACAATCTGATGGCGCAGCAAACCCAAGGGCTCGATATGTCGGCTGACGCCAATCTCGATAAGGAGGTCAACCAGAATTTCGAGGTCTGGTTGACGCTTGCGGCCAATCTGCCGGATCGCGCGCCAGCCGTTCCGCTTTTCGTGGTGCCGAAGGCTTCCGGCAAGGTCGCGGTTCTGAAGGGATGGGACGATGCCATGATGCCGGTTGTCGATGCTCTGATGAAGGAATGAGCATCGAGAATGGGGCTTTTCGATAAAAAGAAGAAACTTTCGGAAGTAAGGGTGCCAAAGTTTGCTTTGGCAACCCTTCCTGATCCCGTCGCGCCCTCTATTGCGAGGGAAGAGATTATCGCCAAGCAGAAGCAGCTTACGATTCTCTGGACAGCGCTGATGGTAGGCACGCTCGCCGTGTTGTTATTCGGGGTTGTTTTGCAGGCCAATGCAGTGACCGAACCTTATGTCGCCGACGGCGGGGTTTTTGGATGCCCGGTGCCAATTTTGCAGGGGAATACGGGGCAGTGAAGTCGAAAGAGGCCATTTTAGAAGACAATGCGGCGATGGCGGCGATTTTGCGCAGCATGCGCGTTTTCACGCTGCTTCTGGTCGTCGCGGTTGTGCTGGTTTATGTCCATTTGGCGCAGCTACTTTATGCGCGCTTCGTGAAGTTCCCGGCGACTGCATTTTTGGGCACAACTGATGCTCAGTCGGTTTGCGCCCCCATCGGTCTCGATGAGCCGATGGTGGCAGATGCTACCGCTCGCGATTTCGCGGTGAACGCGATCCGCATGATCCAGACCTACGACTGGACCTCGTGGCGCGATCAGATCAACAGCAGCACATCGATGTTCATGACCCTTGAAGGCCGCAACAATTACCGGCTCTCGGTGAGCGAGTGGGGCATCATCAAGGATGTCGTTTCCAAGTATCAGAACGCGACCGCGACACAGCGCGGCCCTGCATTGATTTCCCGCCAAGGGGCAGTTCGGCAGCCCGATGGTTCGTCTCGATACGAGTGGGAAATCGTCATACCGATGACGCTGATCTATCGCAATTCGCAGGATCGGAGATCCGAAAACCGGGATTTCTTTGCAACGATCGTTCGCACGCACAAGTCGCCGCTCAATCCGAAGGGTATCGCCATCGGTCGCCTTGTCTCGACGCAGCCCGTTGAAGAAGGGGCGAGGCCATGAGGGGTGTCGAGACCTATCGTTTCGCCATTATAGGTCTTGGTGGTCTTTTCGGCCTTGGTATCGTGGCGAGCTTCGCCATGACGGCCGATATCTACCTGATGAAGCCTGTCACGCAATTCGTCTGGCAAGAACAGGGAACAGGCAGTTCGTGCAATGCAACCGTCTTGGATGAGGCCGCGATCAGTCAGGCGCGGCTCATCGACTTTGCTTCGGATGCGGCGGTCGCGGTCAACTCCTACGACTACTACAATCAGGCGACGATCATCGGTTCTGCCTTGCGGCAGTATTTCACGCCTTCAGGTCAAAATTCTTATGTGCAGGAGGTCAATCGCACAGGCTCTCCCATAGCCTTCCGCACGAATTTTGTGACGCAAACGGCCTACCGATCCGGCGTACCAAACATCAAAGAGGTCGGTTTTTTGCAGGGACGCCGTTTCTGGCGGGTGGAGGTTCCCATCGTGCAATTCCAGCAATCGAACGTGGATACACGGCGCACGGACATTTTGCTGACAATGCTGATCGTGGCGCTGCGGCCTTCCGAGGCAAACCCCAATGGCATCGGGATCGACAGCATCAGCGCCACGGCGAATTTCAATAATAGCGAGTCTTGATGGAGCAGGGCATGAAGATGATGAAAAAGGGGGTTCCGGTAGGTCTGCTACTCTCCGTCATGATGGGAGGCGCTGTTGTAGCGCAAGATCAGACAGAGCAGGACATTACCGCGCCTGTCGGGGAGCAGGGCATAGCTCGTCAAGACCCCGGCCAGTCTCAAACGCAGACGGGTATGCAGACCTTTGAGGAGCAGCCGAATCTACCGACTCGCGAACTCACGCGAGAAGAGCTGGATAAAATCAGGCAGGGGATGGTCGATCAAACGGAAGGCATGATCCTCAAGCCTAACGAGGTTGGCCGGATCAGGGATGCAACTCTAGGCTCTCAGAGTGCGGCTGTGCGGCCGACTTACTCGACCGATCCCTATCCGATTGCTTTGCCGCGCGTGGTGAATGCCGCCAAAACGCCGATGCAAACGCCGCCCACGGTGCGGATGGCCTTCGGACTTACAACGCCTGTGACCTTTGTAGATAGCGACGGCTATCCATGGCCGGTGGCAAATGTGACCTATAATCCGCAGATGCTGGCGCAGGATGGGGCAGGATGCGGAAGCGCCACCGGGGCGCAAGCGAGCGAAGCGGGCGAACGTCCGACGACGATCAACCTTACGCCCTGCTATTTCGAAGTGTTCGGCAATATCAACGTTGCTCTCGACAAGTGGCCCTATCCCATTGTCCTGCTGACGCAATCAGGCTTCCGGCCGCAGGGCGGTCAGAAGGTCAGCATAGACATGCCGCTGACTGTCGTGATTGAGGGACGTTCCCCTCTCGCCGAAAAGGTGAAGCCGGTCAAATTGAACGGACGCAGATCGCCGAAGGGCGGCAAGTACCTGGCTAGACGGCCGGTGCCGGAAGGCGACTTGGCGACCTACATCATCGGTCGCATACCGGACGGGGCGCAAGCCGTTTCGTTGGAGGGAGCGCCCGATCTGCGCGGTTACACGACGCCAAACGGCGACCTCGTTGTTGTCGGCCACGTCGATATGCTCACGCCGCACTTCACGCAGAAGGTGCCTACTCCTGATGGGGAGACGGCCTATCGGTTCAAGGGACAGCCTTACCGTCTACTTTTCTCTGACAGATCGGGCGTCGAGCGCCCCGCAACAGTTCGGTACTAGGAGGGGTCGATCATGAACAAGCTGGTACTAGGTGCGGCCGGGGCGCTCGTCATTGCAATCGGAGCTGGCGCTTTCATGCTTTCAGGCGCGACAGCGCCAGACCGGGGAGCTGGAACAGCCAGTAACCTTCCTAACGGGGAGAACGTGCCCCAAAATGATCAGATGACGCCGGTTGATACCAACGAGGCCAACCGCCGCGCGACCGTAAATAATGAAGATGCGCAAGTGGCCCGCGAAACGGGCAAGGATTATCAAGCGCCCACGGTCATCACGGGAATTGGCCCTGCCGATAAGGGCGAAGAGCCAACGGTTGTGGAAGAGAAGAAGGCCGACCCGGAAGAGCGCATCATCAAAGAGACGACGGAAAGAACCGTCTATGTGACGAAAATTCCGGTGCAGCAGCCTGTATCGGATCAGGCTGCAAGAGCTGCGATTCAGGCGCAGATCGACGCGCTCGCACGCGGGAGCAACGGGAATGGTGGAAACACGCCCCGCGTCCAGATGGCCATGCAAAAGTACAAAGCGCCGCCGGAGGTCAAGGACGATAAGCAGACCGGCCCGGTGACGAGACCACAGCAGAAAATGACGATGCTTGCGCGAACCGGCGATGTTATTTTCGCTCGACTGGATCGCTCTTTCAATTCTGATGATCCGGGTGCGCCGATCATCGTGTCGCTGGATGACGTGATCTACGATCCCGCGAGAGGCACGCGCAACGGCCCGCTCACGGGTATGAGGCTCGTGGGCCAGATCAGCTATTCCGATAATCAGGCAGCGATCTCGTTCACTCAGATCGTGACGAATACCGGCGCGCAATTCCCGGTGACGGCAATAGCCGTGTCGGAATCCCAAGCCCGCACTGGCATTGCTGCTGATGTCGATAAACACACATTGCAGCGATATAGCGGGCTTTTCCTGTCCTCGATCATCCAAGGCGTCGGGCAGGTGGGTCAGCAGCTCGTGCAGAATAACCGGAACATTGCGGTGAGTGACGGGGTGATCGTTTCCGGCCGGAACCCGGTGAACTATGGAGAAGCCGCGCTTGCGGCGTTGCAGCCGCTTGGGCAGAGCCTTTCACAAGCCGCAGCTAAAAACTTCAGCCGCCCGCCAACCATGTCAGCGCCGGCAGGCATGGGCTTGGGTGTCGTTTTCTTGGCCCCGGTGGTGATCCCGCAGGGCGTGCGATAGTCGATAGGAGGCCACCGTGGAGTCGAATAGCCAGAATCTTGAGACAATGGGAAAGTCGTTTTACGAGTTTCTGGCTTCGGCCGGAAACCTCGTCCCCCTGCTGTTCGCCCTTATGAGCCTCGTCATTTGCTTTAAGACGCTCATCAATATTTGGCGGCTGACAAGCCGCGAGGAAATGACCTCATTTGATCCAGAGCAGAGCCTGTTTCACCAGTGGGTTGCATTTGGTTTTGGCGGGCTTCTCGGCATTTCAGCGGTTGTTACCTACGCCCTTTCCAGCATGTGGGGATGATGCATCTCCCTGATGGAAACAGGTGGGTTTTGGAGGCTTAGACATGGCACAAGAGCGCAATTCAATCATGAGCCGGATTTTCGGAGGCGGGAAGCGCGAGGAAACCGCAGACGCTCCGAAATGGGAAGATCCAAAATTTATTCGGGAATTCGTCATTGCTGGCCCCGTTCGAGATCGGCTTGCCGCGCTGGAGAAAATGGCGCCCGAGTATCGGGAATGGTGCGAAAACCTTTCGCTAGCCCAAATCTGGAAACTGCAACTTTCAACGGTCGATGAGATCGCCGCGCACTTCACCGGAAAGGCCCCCATTGCCATCCTTTCGCCTTTGAATGCGCCGCAACCGCGAGTCGATGAAATGCAGGCGGTTGCGCAACGTGGCAAGGATGTGATCGCAGAATTGGCGCTGGCGCGGTCACAAATTACCGATCCAACGAACCTTTCCACATCGAGAAATGAGGCTGTCATCAAGCTTCACGATGCCATAGTCGCCGCAAAAGCAGAAGCGAGGTCCGGCAATCCCTATGTGCTCGATCACGCGAAGCGATACCCTACGGAATATGGCTTCCTTGACGATGGTTTTGATGAGGATAGCGAGGTCCGCGCATATGAGCGGGCTATCGAGACCTTTGGTGAACTGAACGTCGCAGCCGTCAACGAAGCTCTCTATGAGATCGAGACTCTTCATCAGAGCCTTTCTGATTTGGAGCGCCCCGAGCCGACGCATAATACAGAGACCGGGGCATACACCTACGATGTCAGTGCTGATGATGCTCAGACCCTGACGAACCTGCGTGCGAACGCTGAGCGGCAGATAGATGCTGCTTGGCAGCGACTGATGGCATTCCACGATGACGGTAACGGGTATGTCCAGCACGTTGCGCAATCGAATGCCGAGCTTTTTGCACGCGTGAACTCCCGCGATAGCGCTTGGGAAATGTTCGAGGTTCTCCACGAGGCCGGGCATGCGGGCGAGGCCGTGCCGAAGGAAGCCTATGGCAATGCCCGACTTCTTGGTTTTTATGAGAGAGGTTTGAAAGAACTTGAAACCGAATTGAGCATCGCGGATGATGAGATCGGTTTAGGGATTGAACCCGACGCCGTTCATCCTATTACGGGCTATAACTCGGAGATATCCGAAGCGCAGTGGGAAAACCTCGCTGCCCGGAAAGCCGAACTCGAAAGCGCCCGCGACAAGATTCCCGGCACATTCGAAAATCCGATCCAGATCGGCCATACCGCTGAACAGCAACTGCGGTACGCGCTTTCCAGCGGCAGAGAAAACCATACGCTGGAAGCGATAAAGGCCAGTGTGAATGAAAAAATCAAACACATAAATGTCCGTCTTACTGACCGCGATTCAGAGCATTTCATTTCAGAAGACAGCTATGCGACCAGAGTTGAGGCAAATGATGAGCGCCGTTTTCTGGAGCGGTTGCGGGATCAGCTTGAAACAGTTGAGCCGGGCGGTCACATCGATCTGTCTCGCACAGTGAAAGACTTTGGATATGATCCCGAAGAAGCTCAGATGGCTAGGTGGAACGGGATTGAATATGTGCCATGGGCCACGCAAGAAAGTCTGGATCACCGTTACAAAGTAGAGCAAATCTCCAGTGTGCTTGAGCAGTTAAAGACGCATGATATCACTGTAGACACCAGCTTTACTCGGATTCCTTCCGAGTATGAAGAAGAGGACGAGTACCATCTTGGCCCACGAGCTACCAGCTCTTCAGCGCCGGGAACTTTCGAGAATCCCATTCAGATCGGGCATACTGCGGAGCAGCAAATGAAATATGCATTTCGCGAGAAGTCCGAAGCGGCACGTGAGAGCCGCGTGATCCACAATTCAAAGCCCGATTCAGTCGAGATGTTTCGAGAGCTTTATCAGGATGTGGTTCGAACGGGAGACAGCTTTCCTATTGGCGCTCTCGAACGCCATGCGGAAGGCAGGTTGCAGCAGACATATGCAGCACTGGTGCTGATCGAGAATGCTAAGGCCGCTGGTATCATACCGGAAAACTCGAAATTTGTGGCGACCGGCGCGAAGGTGCAGGACAAGCGCGCCAGCAAGGAATATCCGGCCGCTCACCGCCTCCCTGCCGATCTATCGATACAGGCTGCTGATGGTTCCCTTCGGCGTCTTACGGACCATCTCGATGTCGATCTAGGCCGGATATGGGTCGATCAGAATATCTTCGCTCCCACTGATCGTATTCACCGTCTCGCGAATGTCGCTGATCAGTGGGTTGAAGACGGCGGTATGAAGACTGCCTTTGTGAGCGCAGCGAACGCCGTTTCCAGCGGAAAGATGACAGCAGAGGAAGCGCTGGAAGATATCGTCCAGCCGGGATATGCCGCCGCGCACGCACGAGCGCTTGAGAAGGTCGAGCGAAATTTTACGCTGATCGAGCGCCAAGCGCTTTCACAACGGATCGTAGATCAGCATGGCCAGCCTTATCGGAAGGTGCCTGAACCTACGGTTCTCAGGATCAAAGGGTTGGAGGAGCGCGCCGCCGCGAAAGACGTGATGGAGCGCACGCTTAAAGCTTACAGCCGGATGGAAGAGCTTTCGCCCTCCTTGCGGATGAAAAGCAATCTTGCCGTCAATGGCGTCATCGACAATGAAATTCGACTTCGGGAGCACGGACCAAACTCGCGGCGCGTGCTCGCTCCCGGTGAGGCGATGGTAGAGGCCCGCCGAGCTGCTGGAGAGGCCAATGCGGCTCTCACGAAGCAGATGGATGAGGTCATCCAGCTTGGCAACAAGGCTTCGGCCGCCGCCGTTGCTGCCGCCGATCCATCTCGACCAATGGAAGCCCGAATGCGGGCCATGGGCGATGCCGGAGCCTACGGTGAGGCGATGAAAACCGCATGGGCAAAATTGCAGAGAGAAACCGGCCCGAAAGTTGTCAAAGGTCTGTCGGATCGTCTTGAGCGTTGTGGACCACATGCTGGTGGTCATCTGGCGGCGGTGACTGCGCGGCTCGCTTCGCCTCCAAAAGAGGTTCTGCAGGCGTCACATGAGATTGATGATGCGCAGGAAAAACTACAGCGCGCCAACCGCAGCCAGGTCGATTACGGACAGCAAAATTCGCCCCGGACGGTGTTCGGTCAGCGGCCTTCTCCTTCCTTGGAGTGACGGATCATGGCCGAGAACAATCGACCTACGGAAATAGCCTTTATGCCTGAATTACAGGGCAGCTCAGCTATGGAAGCGCTGATCGATCGGATACGGAGACTGGCTGCGAGTAACCAGCTCCCTAACGCCCTGAGCGCGATTGATGAATCGTTGGAGCATCGTGTTCGGATCGCTGACGGCTTCGCCTCCAGCACGTTTAGCACCGACTTTGAGAACTTGCCCGATGACGCCGATTTAGGCGGCTTCCTGTACCGTTTTACCCCGAGGGACCGCATATGAGCATGTTCAACCGGAATGCCGACCAGTTTTGCGATCTGAGCGGCTTCGATCCAGACACCCCGCGCCCTGTGATTTTTGCGCACGATGGCTCCGACATCACGCTGATCGAAATCAAGGGGATTCGCTCGATCACTTCCGAGGCTGAATTTGCGGATCGGATGGTTGAAATTTTCGCGGCTGAGCTGGCGCAGGTTTTGAAGTCGCCGGGTCATAACATGTCCATCTCGTATGAATGCTCCTACAACGCCGAGAAGGTCGTTGATGAGCATTTGGACCGCGCCCGGCATAATGCCGAGCTGAAGCAGTTGAGGATCGATACGATCCTCAGAGAAACGCGCGAGGTTATCCTGAAAAGGGCGGTGAACGAGCGCGTTATCATGGCGCTCACGTCGCGGCCGATAGCCGGGCCGCAGCGCGAAATGATGATGCAAAAAAAGGCCAATGACGAGGCCCGTAGCGAACTGCCGGCGATGCGTTCGGCTATGGACCCGTTTATTGAGCTGAAGGGACTGGAAGGGCCGCACATGGCCTATGTGCAGAGCGTCCTAACGGCCTTGCGGCGATGCGGTGTGATGGCGGAGATCATCAAACCGAAAGAAGATGGATCGCGGCCGGATATCGCTGCCATCCGGCAGGGTATTTTCTATCATGAGACGCCGGATGATTGGTTGCCTCATGAGCCGGGGGCCGTGAAGTATCCCCCGATCAAGAAGACCTTCGATAGTGACGTGTCGGATTTCTTTGCACAGCCTTTGGCAAAGCAGATTTTGTCGTCAGCACCTGTCGTCTCCCAAGATATGCGGCAAATCAAATGGGGACCACGCACCTTTTCCGTCTGTCAGGTCCATCGGTTTCCGAAGAACCTGCGGCCTTTCAACATTCTTGTTTCCCGGTTGCGTTCGGAAAAAATGCCCTACCGGATCACTCTGCATCTGGAATCGCTCAATAACGTGGATCGCCGGTCCATCGGTCTTCGCCAAGTTGCTGCACAGCTATTGGGCATCTTCAATTCAACAACGAAGCTTCTTGGCAAGAACCTTCAGCTTGTCACTGAGGCTCTTGGCTCCGACACTGAGGCCGTTGTGAAGGCGAATTTGGAAGCTGCGACGTGGATCGAGCCACACGAGCGGCAAGAGCTGCTTCCCACGCGCGCCTCGCGTCTTCTGGTGGACATCCAGTCATGGGGGGATTGCTCCGTTTCTGACAGCCCCGCAAATCCGGTGCGTGTGTTGGCCGAGACTGTCGCGGGCATGAATGCAACATCGAAAGGTTGGAGGGGCGTGCTGGCGCCAGTATCCGATTTGTCGGTCATCATGCCCCTCCATCGCACAGCGCCAGTTTTTCAGGCCGGTGACAGCATTTTCACAGGTTTGGATGGGTCATTGCTGCCTCACAGAGCGTTCGCGCCAGAGCAGCCGGCATGGCTCACTCTTGGCAGCGCCGGAACGGGTTCCGGCAAGTCGGTTCTCTTCAACCGCATGAATTTCGACCTGATGGCATATCGGTCAGGCAGTGAGCTGCCTTTCATGATGATCGCGGACGTGGGCGTTTCATCGAGCGGCTGCATGAACCTGCTGAAAGAGCTGCTGCCACCAGAAAGGCAGAACGAGGTTTTGTATGTTCGCCCCAAAAACACGGCCGAGTGGGCGGTCAATCCATTCGATATCTCGCTTGGATCACGCAGTCCGCTCGACCGGGAGCGGGTATATCTGAAAAACTTCCTGCTGACCGCGATCCCGATGAAAGAGGATCTACTTCCCGAGTTGATGACGCGCATCATCTCGCGCGTGTACGAGGTCAAGAGCGATCTTAGTATCGATTCACGGCCGAACAGATGGCAAGCGAACCTCGATCCGGTCCTGAACGACGGCGCTGCCGCCGCAGGGATCGTTCTGAGCGACAAGACGCGCTACTGGACGCTGGTGGACGAGTTTATGAGGCGCGGCCAGCCTTCCATGGCAGCAAGAGCGCAACGCTATGCAGCGCCTCGCTTCAAGGATATTGCGACGATCATCGCCGAACCGCAGATGAAAAAGGATTTCGGCGAGGAAATGCTGGAAAAGTTGCAACGCTATCTGGAAGCGCTGGAAGCCGCTTATCCGATGTTTGCGAGCCATACGACCATGGAGACCGGCGCGGCTCGCGTTATGGCCGTCGATCTTCAAGACCTTTTGACGGTCGGCTCGCTCAATGACGAATTGAGCAGGAAAAACACGCTGATGTTCCTCATGACCCGCCAGTTGTTCATGGCGAAGATTGCTGGCGACAAGGACGATATCCGCGCCATGACATTCCCGCAGGACGAGGCTGTTCGCTCGCTCTACGAGGAATATTGGACGAGGCAATTCCAGACGATTGCCGAAACGCCGAAGCGATTGATGATGGACGAGTACCATCTGACCGGCACAATCGATACCATCAACGAGGTGGTTTGGCACGATTGCCGCACCGGCCGTAAGTGGAACCTTGAGGTTTGCTTGGTCAGTCAGGAGCTAGGCGACTTCCGTGGCCTCACCTCGCAGGCCACAACAATCATGATCCTGAACTCGGATTCGCAGGAAGCCCGCAGGAAGATCATCGAGGAGCTTGGTGGCACCGAAGCTATCGATAAAGCCCTAACGACGCATGTGAACGGCCCTGATCCGTCAGACCCGTCGAAGGGCGCGAACGTGCTTGTCATGTACAAGCTGCGAAACGACGAGAAGCGATGGGTGATCTTCAACAATGCTCTTGGAGTGCGGATGCTATGGGCTCTGTCGACGAAGGCAGAGGATCGGGCCGTTCGCGACGAAATCTATCGCCGCGTACCCTTGGATCGGGCGCTCGACATCCTCGCCCGGCGCTTTCCCGAGGGCACCGCAATTTCGCGCTGGAACGAGATTGCGCGCTCGAAGAAGCGGAATAACGTCTCGCTGGCGAAGGTGCTTGCCGATGAGGTCATGCAGTACGATGCGCAGTATTCCTATCAGCAGGCGGCAGAATGAGTTTTGAGCCCTTGCATTTCACAACGAAAACCAAATCTGGTATGTTGTGAAGAGGAGAAGGTTGTAGTATTACCGAAATCGATTAATCGCCCCCGTTACAGGGATGAAAGGAGATGGGAATGAGCGGAGTCAGCACGGCTTTGACGGCTGTAAAGGACAGATATTACGGTGCACTCGCAACTGCGAGTGTTTCCTACTTTGCGTTGACGACATGGGCGTTCGCTCAGGGTGCAGACCCCAAAGCGCCGCTGGATTTTCAGAAGCAGGCGCAGTCGGCCGCAAGCAGCTCCCGCTTGAATCCTGACGACGCGAAAGAGGGATTGAACAATCTCGGTTCGACGTTCCTGTATGGCGGCAGCGCGCTTTCCATCATGTTTGCGCTCTACTCACTCTATAAGTGGTGGGATGCGGTCAACAACGAGCAGAGCCGTCACAGTGCCGGCGGATCGTTCATGGCAGCGTGTATCGCTGGCGTGATCGGCATTGTCGGTATCTTCGTTGGTTGGGTCCAGTCCGTTGCTCTCGGTGGCGGTAGCTAATTCAAGGCTCGATGACTGTAAGTGCAAGCAAAGCCCCGGTGAAAGCCGGGGCTTTTTCATTGATGCACGGGTCAAAAAAAGAGAGCCGTGATTTGGATCACGGCTCTCTCATGGATAGGCGATGCTTGGGAGGATCGCGCCTATCAGGTGTTCATGCATTTGGCGTGGCACTCGCTAACTTTGACGGGGGACCAGCGTTCAGAGGCTGCGCCCACGGCGGCAGCTTCGGCCTCCACTATCGATTGCGTCAGGCGGGTGCGCTGTTCGTACAAAGCCTCGACGGGTGCAACATGCTCGTTGATGAAACGGTCGTCAACTTCGGGAAACTCGCGGAGCCAGTGACGCATTTGAATGCCTTTCCATTCGCCTCTATATAAGCTACAGATAGTTATCTTTTCATCCGAAACCAAAGTCAATATAAGTGACAGATAGTGATCTAAAAAAATCCGCAAAGGGTAGGGCGCTGTCGCCTTGGCAGGCGCGTGCCCATGCGGCAGGGCTTCAGCAAAAAGTTTTGGCTGAGATCACCGGCAAGACCGAGATCAATGTGAGCCAGCAACTTCGTGGAATGTACGGCGGCAAAGGCGAGCCGCCTCGGTATGTCGTGGCGACGATTATCGCGTGGGAGCTGATGACGCTCGATCAGCGCGAGGAATGGCTTGCGCAGCTCGGCAGCAAGGGAACTCTGCCGTCGCAGCACTTCACGCGCTCAAACGTCATGGAGCGCTTCCGTGCCGCCGTGAGAGCGCGTCGGGAAGAGCTGTCGTTGTCGCGCGAGCAGATTGCGAATGCCATCGGCACCACGCGACGAGCCATCAAGGATTTTGAGGATGGCGGTGACGTTTCGATGTCGCTTGCGGCCAAGATCGCGGAATCTGTTGGCTTAAGCATTGGTGTGGTCGATACGGCGACCGCGAGCGGCATTGCTGGCGGTTCGGCCTTGGCCAGAGATACCGACACCTATGAAATCTCAGATTCCCTCCCCGATGATCTGGAGGGCGCATGAGCGGCGATAAGCTGAATGTGCTTCTCTACGACCGGCAGGTAGGGACGCTGGAGCGTTCGCGTGAAGGCGTCAATTTCACCTATGCGAACACATGGCTTGAGGACGTTCGGAGCGGCCGAGGCGGGCACGCCTTGTCCATCTCCATGCCCCTCCACGAACGGGAGCATGGGCCAAGGGTTGTCGAACCATTCATTGCCGGGCTTTTGCCTGACAGCGCGGTTCATCGGCGCAAAATCGCAGAGAGCTTCGGGATTGATCCGGGGCACGAGAGCGATTTTGAGTTTCTTCGGAAGATCGGCCGCGATTGCGCAGGCGCAGTGGTTTTCACTGACCCCAACGATCCCTATGCAGATATTCGCGAGCCGCCAAAGCTAAAGCGGCTTTCGGATGGGGAGCTGGCGCAGTACCTGCGCGACCTTCCGATCCGGCCGCTTGTCGATGATCCAGAGACCGGCACGCGTCTATCATTGGCAGGGGTAAACGATAAAACGGCTGTCGTCATTTCCGGTGGGATCGTGTCGCTGCCTTTGAACGGGTTCCCGTCCTCGCATATCCTGAAGGTGGATATTGCGGGGCTGAAGGACTCGATCAGGACGGAGCATTTCTGCCTTCGGCTCGCTGATGCCTGTGGAATCCGGGTGCCGAAGTCCTCGATCCATCAGGTCGAGGATACGGTCTACATGCGGGTGGCCCGCTATGACCGCCGCTTGCAGATGCGGGAGAATGGACCTGCATTGCTGATCCGCGCCCATCAGGAGGATATGTGTCAGGCGCTCGCGATCCATCCCGAGTCGAAGTACGAGGATAATCGCTATAGCCCCGGCCCCGGCTGGAAAGACATGGCCGAAGTCATGAAGATGATGGAACGCCCGGCCGTCGATCAGGCCGGTTTGCTCGATAGGGCGCTTTTTCAGTATCTATCCGGCAATCCTGACGCACATGGAAAGAACTATGCCATCCGCTATTCGCCGGGCGGGCAGATGGCATTGTCGCCGCTCTACGACCTGAACAATCAGGCGGCGTTCGCAGTCAACTACAAGAACGTCAAGCCTCGTATGGCGATGGCAATTGGCCGGGATCGAGACTCCCCCGACAAGGGCGAATTCTGGCGCACCAGAGTCACACGGGATCATTGGGCCGACTTTGCGAAAGACGTGGGAATGCCGGCAGCGCACGTCTTGAAGAAGCTCGATGAGATGACGATGCGGATCAGCGCCGCCGTGACGACATTGCGCGAGGAATTCCGTCACACGCTCGCTGACACCCCGCTACTCGATGTGGTCGTTGAGGACATTGTGGGCCGCGCTGACGCGGTGAAACACAATCGGCCGGAGCCAGAGCGCCAGCAATTCCGAACGCCTTCCAGCGGTGAGCCAGAGCGCCAGCAGCCCCGAACGCCTTCCAGAGGGCCGTCTATGGGAATGTAACCCGTATAGGGGGAGACACTTCCTGATGACAGAATGCACCTGGCTCTCAGGGTCGCGCCGCCGTTTTATTTGGAGGTCGCGCGCTGCCGCACGAGGCCGTCAATTTTTCGCTGCGCCTCTGGCGACGGATTCTCAATACCGGATATGCCGTGCGCGGCGGCTTCCGCGCCTGATGCGAAGACCTCAATCGGGGGCGCGTAGCTCCAAACTGATAGATCGAGGTTATGTGCGTGAACGCGCAGAGCGAGAAGGTGATCGCGGTCATGCGTCAGCAGCCACCCCCCGCACAGGCACCCGTCGCGCTGGTGGCACATGAAAAGGGCCATCGGCTGAAACGGTGTTTCGGCATCGTAGGCCGGGAGCTTCGCATACTCGTCCCCATGCCAAATGCCAGCGGGCACGTCTCTGCGATAGGGGCAAGTCCCGCAGGGAATCTTTGGCGGTTTCACAGGCAACTGATCCTCATGCATTTTCGTGGATGCGGCGCTGCTGCGCCTCGATGGCGGATCGTCTCGCCGCTGGCTCGATGTCGTAGAGAGCCAAGCGGAGCATGAGAACATTCAACTCCGGGGTCATACGGACTGCGCCAAGAGGGCGCGGCCGTGTTCTGTGATTATGCCAAAATCATCTATCATGCCGGCGCGATAGAGCGGCCATGCACCGCTCAGGAGCATCTTGCGGTCAAGGTGATCGGGATCGCGCACCAGCCGACCGTCGATACTGTCGATATAGACATCGCGCCGGTCCTTGGTCAGCTCGATAAGAACGCGACCCGAGGCGATCAGCCGCAAAGCATCAATCGGTGCAGGCTTAGCCATTGCGTCCCTGCAAAGCGCTATCTCTTCTTCGGTGAAGCGCATTCATAGCCTCCTAGTTGGCGGCCGACCGGATTATGCGGCGAGCATGAAGCTTCGACCGGCGCAACGTTTCCATGCGTCCGTCGATCATCTCGATCATGCGAGCGGCGGCGGCTTCCCTTGTGTCGAATGCGCCGAAATTGTCGTCCGTTTCCATCACGCGAAGTTCGTCAGTGTCAACGCCAACAGCGATAGCGTAAGTGGTCATTCTCTCTGTCTCCGGGGGTTATCTGGAATTTTCGGACGCGGGCCGGTGGCTCTTCTCGAACGTTGAGGTCGAGCAGGTGCCCGCACAGCGCCCGGCGATCACCGGAACCGGGTCCAGCATCCAACTCACGTCACCGTCTTGCCAGTCGGCAGCAACGACACGGTATCCATCGCGCTTGCGGATGTAGTAGCCGGGTCGCATTGTGAATTTCGGGCTTTCGTTCGTCTGCATCGTCGCCTCCGGGGGTTATTTGGAATTGTGCAACAGAACCGTTGCATGAAGATCAATAGTCTCACCGACGGGTGTAGGCTCTATAGCCTTGAAACCCTCAAATTCTTCGATTCCGAGCGCCCACAGGCAGTTGCCAGCACGTTCGCGCGCCCACGTGGATTGGGTTGGGCTGAGAGAATGTCGGCTGAAGCTCATCAGCGCTACTAACGCTTGCCGCAAAACCTCATCCTTAGCTTTGTGGGTTCGCCCCATGATGCCACTCCGGCCTTAATTGGAATTTTCAGTAGTGAAAGGCGCGGTGCTCGGCGAGCTGCGCTGACTTGTCCATACTGAGATCGTAGACTTCCATGATCCGCTGCATATTTTTTCCGTCATATTCTGCCGCGACTTCGCGGGATGACTGTTCCGGCTTCACAAAGACCGGATAGTCCTCGTGATCGAACGTGTCGCAAACCACGATCAAATGGGTCGCGCCGAGTTCCGCTCCGTGCTCGAACCAGCTTTCGATATCGGCTCTGCTTGCTGCCATCGTGATCGCCTCCGGGCCTTAGTTGGCGCTCTGCCGACTTATGGCGTCCAATTGAGCCTTTGCTTCTTCGGCGCGCGTATAGATTTCCGCGCCACGGGTTCCGGCAACGGGCCGCTCAGCGTCGTAGGCAAGCAATTCCCTCCACGAGGAGAGCGCAGCTACGATTGCATCAGCTCCCTTGTGGGAAGGCGCATCGGGACGGCGATGAGCGCCGATCACGATAGAGGCGATGTCTGCGAGCCGTGCCATGCGCTGCATTTCGGAGATTGCGGTAGCGCGACCGGCGGCATCGCCGCGCTCGATCAGCGCAACGAGCATTTGCACCGTTTCCTCCCAAGTTGGGGTCATATCGATAGTGCGCAGCACTTCCTTGTTCTCATTCATTTGCATGGTCTCCGGTTTTAAGAATTGGGGTTATCGAGTGTGCCGGCATCGCGTGCCATCTCTTCGGCTGTGCCCCACGCATCCTCCCTGTCATTGGTGTAGTAAGCGATGGCCTCAGCCCGCTCGCGCGACAGGTTCGGGCGAGTGATGCGATACTCGCCATCCCGCTTGCTGACGGTAAGGCCAAGGGCGCGCACGGCGCTGAACAGGGATTTGTCATTTCGTGTCGGGATGGCCAAGGCGTCAGAGATGATCTTTGCGACGGTCATGGACTGTCTCCGGGTGCTAGTTGGAATCTGCGGGGCGCGTATAATGGGCGGCCGTAGGGAACTTACCGGGATCGGCGATAGGCAAGTCCCATCCGAATGCAGAACCAGCCACCATCGCCTCGCGCTGCGCAGGCGTAACATCCATTGCAATATTGCGATTATCTACCCAAGCGCGTGAAGCATCGGCATCGCCAGCAAGATGAGACGGCAGGTTGCTTGGGATGCGGTAGCCGCTTTCTCCCCGCAGAATGCCTACCACTTGTTGAATTTCGTCAACATATGCGTAGCAGACTTCGGGGAGGTTGGAATTGATAGCCATGGTCACGTTCTCCGGCGATTGGTGGAACTCAGTGTGGGCAAAAAGCGCGTTGCTCTGCTAACTGCTCCGCAGCAACATCACGTGCGGCTTGTCGCGATAGCGCAACCGATTTCGGATCGGCCTGCACGAAAGGCAAGGCGGCTTCGACTTGACGGCAAAGCTCGGAAAAGGCTTCGTCACTCAGGCCGGGAGACTGCCATGGTTCCCCAAAGCTGCAAGCGCCGTCAACATAGCTTTCAACCACAATGCCGATGTCGTCGAGCGTGAAGCCCGCTTCCATTTCGGACTTCATTTCGACCGCGAGCTTCTTGATGAAAGGGTGCATGGCTGCGCCTCCCGGTGGTTGTTGGAATTATCGAAAAGCATCCCACAGGCACTCCCCGGTGCGGGTGGCCTGAACCTCCACCTTGTAGGTGCGGAGATCGTCATGGGTCGTACCGATGGCGTGCGCGTGATCTTCGCTCAGTAGATATTTGGCGCGCTTCTTTGCAGCGGCCAAACCATACTCAAGATCGGCGCAGATATCGCAACCATCGGCGTCTTTCAGTACCACGTCATATTCGGCCATTTGTGCCTCCGGGCGGCTGTTAAAGAGGAGATGGCAGCTTACGCCGCCATCTCAATCTTGTCGGAGAGAGGGCGAAGAACCTCGTTCCAGATCGCTTCGCAGGTGTCGTTCGCGCTGTAGTCCGAGACGACATCGTGGCCATCATTGCCGTAAATCAACTGGAACCATCCAGCTTTTACGCCATCCTCGGTGCGGATAACGATCACGTCCTCGTCGGTGGAGAAGAGAGCCGCGAGAATTTCGGCCTTATTCTCGGAACGCTTTACCGGCCAGTCCTCGCCGTCCGAAACCGAAATCACAAACCCGCGCTTGAGGCAGGCAGTGACGAGGGCAACGGACATGCGCTTCTCTGCCTTGAGGCGGCGTGCAAGGGCGCGTTCGCCGCGATCCTCTGCGGCGTTGATGGCGCTGTCGAAACCAGTCTTCATGGCTATCTCCGGGCGTTGTGTGGAAGGCCAGTTGGCGCTTCTCGTTTTCAGTTCCAAAAACCTATTCCAATATTACAAACACGTCAATGGGTAATTCCAAAAAATAGTTCCAAATATAATTTTCATGTGTCGGATTTCATGCTATCCAAAGGTCATGTCACAAGCTGAACCTATCAAATACGGATACGCTCGCGTCTCCACGGACGATCAGAAGCTCGATCTGCAACTGGACGCGCTTGCGCGCGCTGGCGTGGAGCGCGAGCGGATTTTCACGGATGAAGCAAGTGGGGCACGGATACCTGATAGGCCGGGCCTGAAGGCCGCATTCAAAACGCTGCGGCCCGGTTCAATGCTCGTAGTGTGGAAGATCGACCGGCTAGGGCGCAATTTGTCCGAACTGATCCAGACTGCCGATCTTGTGCGCAAGAAGGGGGCGGAACTTGTGTCGCTGACGGAAGGCATCGACACGTCAAACGCTTTCGGCAAGGCGATGTATCACATGATAGGCGTGTTCGCGCAGCTCGAACGCGACATGATCGTGGAGCGCACCAAGGCCGGTGTCGCCGCCGCAAAGGAGCGTGGGAAAATTCCGGGCCGTCGCTCGCCGCTTACCGCCGAGAAACGCTCCGAGATCGTGAAGCACATGCTCGACGGGCTGTCATTCGAGCAGATTGCACCGCTGGTCGGTGTGAGTAAGTCCACCCTCTACAACCATGGAGACGATCTGCGGGCCGAAAGGGCAGTGATCGATGCTGAAGAACTGAGTTCCAACTAAGGCGGGATAGAAGATGAGCGGTGATGGTGAGGTTATCTACACGTACTCGAAGTGCAGCCTAATGGAGGGAGAGCGCCGTTGGCGCGATGATGATACGGGATTTGAGGTTTTTGATTCATTTGAGGAAGCCAAAGCGGACCTATTAGCGCTCCGAGAGGACATTGTGGACGACCCGGACGATATATGGTCGCCTATGCAGATTGAGAAAATCGTGATGCTGCCGATGACGCGGAGCAACCTTCTGACACTTTTAAATCAAGGGATGGAGGCCGTAGTGCAAAGGGCTGAGATCATCGAGATCATCGAATAGGCAGTTCCTATGAAGGCTCCAGAAAGATCAACGACGATTGCAATAGCTGCTGCTGACTATCGCGTCACGCATCTGGAAATCGTCTGCTGTGGCCGTGCCGTCTATAAACGAATTGAGGAATTGCCGGCGTCTGTGAAGGGGCTGACACTAGAACAGATAGCGCCGAAACTGACATGCGAAGTGTGCGGAAACCGCGCGAGCGTTTCGCGCATGGGCTACTGGAAACACGGTCAGAGACGGCTACCGACTGAATAAGGCACGATGCCGATGGGCGCAGCGAAGCAGATAGTTCGAGGTATGGGGACGCTGCCGCATGTAGGAGAGCATCCGGGGACCGGCCTTATGCTCAACTGGATCGCGGCCGGCGCGCTGGCAGGTGGCATAAAGGGCGGAATCGTTGGCATCCTTGGCGGAGCCTCCATCATGATTATGGGCCTTGGGCCGCTATATCTGTGGGGAGCCTACGACCGGGCGAGGATCAGTGACCGTATGTCCAACCCTCATTCCGCAGGCGGTTCATCTGCGGGATCGGGGTCTTCCTCGTAGGCGAGGGCTTGATTGCGGGCGACCTCTTCCAGAGCCTTATAAACGGCGCGAGACGCCCATCCCGCAGACACGGCCATATCGACCAAATCTCGCGCAGCAAGGTCAATTGCTTCTTGGCATTCAAGGCCGTAGTCAGGATTGTCAGGTGCATGTCTTGGCGGCGAAATATTCATGCGCTCCTCCCGCGATCAGTCATCATAACCGCAAACGCACGGCCCGTCTTCGCGTTCCGCTTGACTCAATACGGTGCGAGAACATAATGGGAACGAAATCCTAGCCAGCACCCCGAGGCTTTCTATGAAAACCGCCGACATGTTGGCCGTCGAGCCAGTTTCCGTTTCCCTTGTCTTCCGCGAGATTAGGACGGCGGGCCTTCGGGTTTCAGCGGGTTTTCCATCACCCGCAGGCGATGACATTGAAGACCCGATAGACCTTATCGCTTGGATGGTACGCCATGAACACGCGACATTTTGGTTTCGTGTGAGCGGCAACAGTCTTTGCCGTGCAGGCATCCTTGACGGCGATTTCGTAGCAATCGACAGAGCGGGGAAGGTGCAGCCAGGTCGCACGGTGCTTGCGCTTCATAATGGCGACCTCACCTTGAAAGTCCTCGCCCGCCGCGACGGCCGACTTTGGCTTGAGGCTCGTTCCGACGAGCATTATCCGCCGTTGCCTGTTATCGAAAGCACAGAAATATGGGGAGTGGTGGCGGGGATCGCCCGCCGTTACCCCGTCGAGTAAGGGCCATGGCTTCGCCCATCATAGCCCTTATCGACTGCAACAATTTCTATGTCTCGTGCGAACGGCTTTTTGATCCGGGCTTGCGAGGTAAGCCAGTCGTCGTGCTATCGAACAACGATGGTTGTGCCGTCGCGAGAAGCGACGAGGCGAAAGCCCTTGGCATCAAGATGGGCGAGCCGGCACACTTGTTCCGTGACAAGACCCGAGAGCATGGCATCCGCCTGTTTTCGAGCAATTATACCCTTTACGGGGACATATCGCGAAGGGTGGCCGCGACCATTGCAACGTTCAGTCCGCGAACCGAAGTCTATAGCATCGATGAGACGTTTGTTGACCTGACAGGCTTTGGTGGGTGCATGATCGATCACGCTACCGAGATGCGTGAGATCGTTCGCCAGAATGTCGGAATCCCGACTTGCGTTGGCATCGGGACGACAAAGACCTTGGCGAAATTCGCGAACTTTATTGCCAAGAAAAATCCCGTTTTCAACGGCGTTGCTGACCTTACCAATACCGACATCGCCGCTTTCACGATGGAGCGCACCGACGTTTCCGAGGTCTGGGGCGTTGGCGCGAGAACGACGACCAAACTTCGCGAGATCGGCATAAATAGCGTTGCGCAGCTTCGCGATATGCCCCTGCCGCTCGCCCGTCAGGTTGGCACCGTAGTTCTTGAGCGGACGGTTGCCGAGCTTCGTGGCATATCCTGTATTGAGCTGGTAGACGTGGAGCCGACCCGCAAGGGTTTGGCCGTCACCAGATCGGCCGGCAGTCCGATGACGAGCCTTGCCGCTTTGCAACAGGCGATCACCGCCCACGCGACCCGCGCTGCTGAAAAATTGCGCCGTCACGGCCTTGTCGCCTCGCATATGACCGTCTTTTTCCATACAAACCCATTTAATGGCACGCCCCGCAACAGCGCATCAAGGACGGCCCGCCTTTCGCCGCCATCGAGCGCGACGATGGTCCTTGTCCAACTGGCTCTTGCTTGCGCAGCGAGAGCATGGAAGGGCGATCAGGAGGGGAACGGCTTTGCATACACGAAAGCGGGTATCATCCTTGACGACTTGGTGCCGCAGGAAATGGCTCCCGTTGATCTATTCGCCCATGAGCAAGCGAGGGCAGGTAAGGTTTCGGCCGTGCTGGATTCGATTAACGACCGATGGGGCAAAAAGACTCTCATCATCGCGTCCGAGGGCTTCAAGCGGGCAAGTGAGACGAAAGCCAGCATGAGATCGCCGCGCTATACGACGCGCCTCGCGGATTTGCCGACCGTTCGGGCTTAACCGGCGCTTCTTCCGCCGCGTAGCGCCCCTGTGGGGCGTTTCCTGCCCTCTGCCGGCCTCGGTGCCGTTGCAGGTCGAGAGTGAGGCCGTAGGGGTTCCCTACGGCCTTTTCTGTTGGCTTGCTGCGCCGGCACCGGCCACTGGCACCGCTCATCGTTTCCGTTTGGCTTGGAAGGTGTGTTCGACGGTGAGCTTGAGGAAGAGTGGGATTGAGATTTCGAGGGCGATTTTGGTTGAGCCGTTGGGCTTGAGCTTTGCGATGATGCGGGAGAAGGAGGCCATGAGGCGGCGACCTGTTGCGCGGCAAAACTGGAACGTCTGGAACATTCGCGGACCTTTCGTTTGGCATTAGCGCCATGGAAAGAGGATAGGCCGGGGGCGAAATCCGATCAAGCAGAAACGTAAAAATAACGACAAATAATTTTACATAAACATGCGCGAGAGGGCTTGTGTTTAGTAAAAATAACAGGCATAGTAAGACCATGAACAACGGGAGAGCGAGGGGATGGGGAAAGCGGCGAGAAAAGTAAAAAATATGGGAGAATAGTAAAAATAACTGTTGACATAGCTTGCGGATTATGCCATAGTAGGATTGGAAAAGGCTCCGATATTGGCAGAGCGCGCAAGTTTAGTAAAAAAATCGCGACATGGCGATAAAAAGTAAAAATAATGCTTGCGATTAGTAAAAATACCCGATAATATAGTAAAAATATGTGTGGCAAAAGGGACACAGGCGGCGCGTTTAGTATAAAACTACACCGGTGTAGTTTTATACTAAACGCGCCGCCTGTGTCCCTTTTGCCACACATATTTTTACTATATTATCGGGTATTTTTACTAATCGCAAGCATTATTTTTTTTACTTTTTATCGCATGTCGCGATTTTTTTACTAAACTTGCGGCGCTCTGCCAATATCGGAGCCTTTTCCAATCCTACTATGGCATATCCGCAAGCTATGTCACAGTTATTTTTACTATTCTCCCATATTTTTTACTTTTCTCGCCGCTTTCCCCATCCCCTCGCTCTCCCGTTGTTCATGGTCTTACTATGCCTGTTATTTTTACTAAACACAAGCCCTCTCGCGCATGTTTATGTAAAATTATTTGTCGTTATTTTTTACGTTTCTGCTTGATCGGATTTCGCCCCCGGCCTATCCTCTTTCCATGGCGCTAATGCCAAACGAAAGGTCCGCGAATGTTCCAGACGTTCCAGTTTTGCCGCGCAACAGGTCGCCGCCTCATGGCCTCCTTCTCCCGCATCATCGCAAAGCTCAAGCCCAACGGCTCAACCAAAATCGCCCTCGAAATCTCAATCCCACTCTTCCTCAAGCTCACCGTCGAACACACCTTCCAAGCCAAACGGAAACGATGAGCGGTGCCAGTGGCCGGTGCCGGCGCCAGCAAGCCAACAGAAAAGGCCGTAGGGAAACCCCTACGGCCTCACTCTCGACCTGCAACGGCACAGAGGCCGGCCAGAGGGCAGGAACGCCCCACAGGGGCGCTACGCGGCGGAAGAAGCGCCGGTTAAGCCCGAACGGTCGGCAAATCCGCGAGGCGCGTCGTATAGCTCGGCGATCTCATGCTGGCTTTCGTCTCCACTTGCCCGCTTGAAGCCTCGGACGCGATGATGAGAGTCTTTTTGCCCATCGGTCGTGTAATCGAATCCAGCACGGCCGAAACCTTACCTTCCCTCGCTTGCTCATGGGCGAATAGATCAACGGGAGCCATTTCCTGCGGCACCAAGTCGTCAAGGATGATACCCGCTTTCGTGTATGCACAGCCGTTCCCCTCCTGATCGCCCTTCCATGCTCTCTCGCTGCGCAAGCAAGAGCCAGTTGGACAAGGACCATCGTCGCGCTCGATGGCGGCGAAAGGCGGGCCGTCTTGATGCGCTGTTGCGGGGCGTGCCATTAAATGGGTTTGTATGGAAAAAGACGGTCATATGCGAGGCGACAGGCCGTGACGGCGCAATTTTTCAGCAGCGCGGGGTCGCGTGGGCGGTGATCGCCTTGTTGCAAAGCGGCAAGGCTCGTCATCGGACTGCCGGCCGATCTGGTGACGGCCAAACCCTTGCGGGTCGGCTCCACGTCTACCAGCTCAATACAGGATATGCCACGAAGCTCGGCAACCGTCCGCCTCAAGAACTACGGTGGCCAACCTGACGGGCGAGCGGCAGGGGCATATCGCGAAGCTGCGCAACGCGTATTTATGCCGATCTCGCGAGTTTGGTCGTCGTTCCGCGCCAACGCCCCAGACCTCGGAAACGTCCGGTGCGCTCCATCGTGAAAGCGGCGATGTCGGTATTGGTAAGGTCAGCAACGCCGTGAAAACGGGATTTTTCTTGGCAATAAAGTTCGCGAATTTCGCCAAGGTCTTTGTCCGTCCCGATGCCAACGCAAGTCGGGATTCCGACATTCTGGCGAACGATCTCACGCATCTCGGTAGCGTGATCGATCATGCACCCACCAAAGCCTGTCAGGTCAACAACGTCTCATCGATGCTATAGACTTCGGTTCGCGGACTGGAACGTTGCAATGGTCCGCGGCCACCCTTCGCGATATGTCCCCGTAAAGGGGTATAATTGCTCGAAAACAGGCGGATGCCATGCTCTCGGGTCTTGTCACGCGAACAAGTGTGCCGGCTCGCCCATCTTGATGCCAAGGGCTTTCGACCCTCGTCGCTCTCCGCGACGGCCCACAACCATCGTTTGTTTCGAGTAGCACGACGACTGGCTTACCCGCAAGCCCCGGATCAAAAAGCCGCTCGCACGAGACATAGAAATTGTTGCCAGTCCGATAAGGGCTATGATGGGCGAAGCCATGGCCCTACTCGACGGTGGTGTAACGGCGGGCGATCCCCGCCACCACTCCCCATATTTCTGTGCTTTCGATTAACAGGCAACGGCGGGATTAATGCTCGTCGGAACGAGCCTCAAGCCAAAGTCCGGCCGTCGACGGCGGGCGAGGAGAGACTGTCAAGGTGAGGTCGCCATTATGACGCGCCAAGCCACCGCTGCCGACACTGGCTGCCACCTTCCCCGCTCTGTCGATTGCTACGAAATCGCCGTCAAGGATGCCTGCCACGGCAAAAGACTGTTGCCCGCTCACACGAAACCCAAAATGTCGCGTGTTCATGGCGTACCATCCAAGCGATAAGGTCTATCGGGTCTTCAATGTCATCGCCCTGCGGGTGATGGAAAACCCGCTGAAACCCCGAAGGCCCGCCGTCCTAATCTCGCGGAAGACAAGGGCAACGGAAACTGGCTCGACGGCCAACATGTCGGCGGTTTTCATAGAAAGCCTCGGGGTGCTGGCTAGGATTTCGTTCCCATTATGTTCTCGCACCGTATTGAGAGTCAAGCGGAAACGCAGAAGGACGGGCCGTGCGTTTTGCGGTTTATGATGGACTGATCGCGGGAGGAGCGCATGAATATTTCGCCGCCAAGACATGCACCTGACAATCCTGAACTACGGCCTTGAATGCCAAGAAGCAATTGACCTTGCTGCGCGAGATTTGGTCGATATGGCCGTGTCTGTCGGGATGGGCGTCTCGCGCCGTTTATACGGCTCTGGAAGAGGTCGCCCGCAATCAAGCCCTCGCCTACGAGGAAGACCCCGATCCCGCAGATGAACCGCCTGCGGAATGAGGGTTGGACATACGGTCACTGATCCTCGCCCTGGTCGTAGGCTCCCCCACAGATATAGCGGCCCAAGGCCCATAATCATGATGGAGGCTCCGCCAAGGATGCCAACGATTTCCGCCCTTTATGCCACCTGCCAGCGCGCCGGCCGCGATCCAGTTGAGCATAAGGCCGGTCCCCGGATGCTCTCCTACATGCGGCAGGCGTCCCCATACCTCGAACTATCTGCTTCGCTGCGCCCATCGGCATCGTGCCTTATTCAGTCGGTAGCCGTCTCTGACCGTGTTCCAGTAGCCCATGCGCGAAACGCTCGCGCGGTTTCCGCACACTTCGCATGTCAGTTTCGGCGCTATCTGTTCTAGTGTCAGCCCCTTCACAGACGCCGGCAATTCCTCAATTCGTTTATAGACGGCACGGCCACAGCAGACGATTTCCAGATGCGTGACGCGATAGTCAGCAGCAGCTATTGCAATCGTCGTTGATCTTTCTGGAGCCTTCATAGGAACTGCCTATTCGATGATCTCGATGATCTCAGCCCTTTGCACTACGGCCTCCATCCCTTGATTTAAAAGTGTCAGAAGGTTGCTCCGCGTCATCGGCAGCATCACGATTTTCTCAATCTGCATAGGCGACCATATATCGTCCGGGTCGTCCACAATGTCCTCTCGGAGCGCTAATAGGTCCGCTTTGGCTTCCTCAAATGAATCAAAACCTCAAATCCCGTATCATCATCGCGCCAACGGCGCCTCTCCCTCATTAGGCTGCACTTCGAGTACGTGTAGATAACCTCACCATCACCGCCTCATCTTCTATCCCGCCTTAGTTGGAACTCAGTTCTTCAGCATCGATCACTGCCCTTTCGGCCCGCAGATCGTCTCCATGGTTGTAGAGGGTGGACTTACTCACACCGACCAGCGGTGCAATCTGCTCGAATGACAGCCCGTCGAGCATGTGCTTCACGATCTCGGAGCGTTTCTCGGCGGTAAGCGGCGAGCGACGGCCCGGAATTTTCCCACGCTCCTTTGCGGCGGCGACACCGGCCTTGGTGCGCTCCACGATCATGTCGCGTTCGAGCTGCGCGAACACGCCTATCATGTGATACATCGCCTTGCCGAAAGCGTTTGACGTGTCGATGCCTTCCGTCAGCGACACAAGTTCCGCCCCCTTCTTGCGCACAAGATCGGCAGTCTGGATCAGTTCGGACAAATTGCGCCCTAGCCGGTCGATCTTCCACACTACGAGCATTGAACCGGGCCGCAGCGTTTTGAATGCGGCCTTCAGGCCCGGCCTATCAGGTATCCGTGCCCCACTTGCTTCATCCGTGAAAATCCGCTCGCGCTCCACGCCAGCGCGCGCAAGCGCGTCCAGTTGCAGATCGAGCTTCTGATCGTCCGTGGAGACGCGAGCGTATCCGTATTTGATAGGTTCAGCTTGTGACATGACCTTTGGATAGCATGAAATCCGACACATGAAAATTATATTTGGAACTATTTTTTTGGAATTACCCATTGGACGTGTTTGTAATATTGGAATAGGTTTTTGGAACTGAAAACGAGAAGCGCCAACTGGCCTTCCACACAACGCCCGGAGATAGCCATGAAGACTGGTTTCGACAGCGCCATCAACGCCGCAGAGGATCGCGGCGAACGCGCCCTTGCACGCCGCCTCAAGGCAGAGAAGCGCATGTCCGTTGCCCTCGTCACTGCCTGCCTCAAGCGCGGGTTTGTGATTTCGGTTTTCGGACGGCGAGGACTGGCGGTAAAGCGTTCCGAGAATAAGGCCGAAATTCTCGCGGCTCTCTTCTCCACCGCCGAGGACGTGATCGTTATCCGCACCGAGGATGGCGTAAAAGCTGGATGGTTCCAGTTGATTTACGGCAATGATGGCCACGATGTCGTCTCGGACTACAGCGCGAACGACACCTGCGAAGCGATCTGGAACGAGGTTCTTCGCCCTCTCTCCGACAAGATTGAGATGGCGGCGTAAGCTGCCATCTCCTCTTTAACAGCCGCCCGGAGGCACAAATGGCCGAATATGACGTGGTACTGAAAGACGCCGATGGTTGCGATATCTGCGCCGATCTTGAGTATGGTTTGGCCGCTGCAAAGAAGCGCGCCAAATATCTACTGAGCGAAGATTCACGCGCACGCCATCGGTACGACCCATGACGATCTCCGCACCTACAAGGTGGAGGTTCAGGCCACCCGCACCGGGGAGTGCCTGTGGGATGCTTTTCGATAATTCCAACAACCACCGGGAGGCGCAGCCATGCACCCTTTCATCAAGAAGCTCGCGGTCGAAATGAAGTCCGAAATGGAAGCGGGCTTCACGCTCGACGACATCGGCATTGTGGTTGAAAGCTATGTTGACGGCGCTTGCAGCTTTGGGGAACCATGGCAGTCTCCCGGCCTGAGTGACGAAGCCTTTTCCGAGCTTTGCCGTCAAGTCGAAGCCGCCTTGCCTTTCGTGCAGGCCGATCCGAAATCGGTTGCGCTATCGCGACAAGCCGCACGTGATGTTGCTGCGGAGCAGTTAGCAGAGCAACGCGCTTTTTGCCCCACACTGAGTTCCACCAATCGCCGGAGAACGTGACCATGGCTATCAATTCCAACCTCCCCGAAGTCTGCTACGCATATGTTGACGAAATTCAACAAGTGGTAGGCATTCTGCGGGGAGAAAGCGGCTACCGCATCCCAAGCAACCTGCCGTCTCATCTTGCTGGCGATGCCGATGCTTCACGCGCTTGGGTAGATAATCGCAATATTGCAATGGATGTTACGCCTGCGCAGCGCGAGGCGATGGTGGCTGGTTCTGCATTCGGATGGGACTTGCCTATCGCCGATCCCGGTAAGTTCCCTACGGCCGCCCATTATACGCGCCCCGCAGATTCCAACTAGCACCCGGAGACAGTCCATGACCGTCGCAAAGATCATCTCTGACGCCTTGGCCATCCCGACACGAAATGACAAATCCCTGTTCAGCGCCGTGCGCGCCCTTGGCCTTACCGTCAGCAAGCGGGATGGCGAGTATCGCATCACTCGCCCGAACCTGTCGCGCGAGCGGGCTGAGGCCATCGCTTACTACACCAATGACAGGGAGGATGCGGGGGCACAGCGAAGAGTGGCACGCGATGCCGGCACACTCGATAACCCCAATTCTTAAAACGGAGACCATGCAAATGAATGAGAACAAGGAAGTGCTGCGCACTATCGATATGACCCCCAACTGGGAGGAAACGGTGCAAATGCTCGTTGCGCTGATCGAGCGCCGGCGATGCCGCCGGTCCGGCGCTACCGCAATCCTCCGAAAATGCAAGCGCAGGCCACGGCTCGCAAGACATCGCCTCTATCGTGATCGGCGCTCATCGCCGTCCCGATGCGCCTTCCCACAGGGAAGATGATGCAATCGTAGCTGCGCTCTCCTCGTGGAGGGAATTTGCTTGCCTACGACGCTGAGCGGCCCGTTGCCTGAACCCGTTGGCGAGGAAATCTATACGGCGCGCCAGAAAAAACACAAAGCAAAAGGCTCAATTTGGACGCCATAAGTCGGCAGAGCGCCAACTAAGGCCCGGAGTGCGATCACGATGGCAGCAAGCAGAGCCGATATCGAAAGCTGGTTCGAGCACGGGAGCGGAACTCGGGCGGCGACCCATTTTGATCGTGGTTTGCGACACGTTCGATCAACGAGGACTATCCGGTCTTTGTGAAGCCGGAACAGTCATCCCGCGAAGTCGCGGCAGAATATGACGGAAAAAAATATGCAGCGGATCATGGAAGTCTACGATCTCAGTATGGACAAGTCAGCGCAGCTCGCCGAGCACCGCGCCTTTCACTACTGAAAATTCCAATTAAGGCCGGAGTGGCATCATGGGGCGAACCCACAAAGCTAAGGATGAGGTTTTTGCGGCAAAGCGTTAGTAGCGCTGATGAGCTTCAGCCGACATTCTCTCAGCCCAACCCAATCCACCGTGGGCGCGCGAACGTGCTGGCAACTGCCTGTGGGCGCTCGGATCGAAGATTTGAGGGTTTCAAGGCTATAGAGCCTACACCCGGTCCGGTGAGACTATTGATCTTCATGCAACGGTTCTGTTGCACAATTCCAAATAACCCCGGAGGCGACGATGCAGACGAACGAAAGCCCGAAATTCACAATGCGACCCGGCTACTACATCCGCAAGCGCGATGGATACCGTGTCGTTGCTGCCGACTGGCAAGACGGTGACGTGAGTGGATGCTGGACCCGGTTCCGGTGATCGCCGGGCGCTGTGCGGGCACCTGCTCGACCTCAACGTTCGAGAAGAGCCACCGGCCCGCGTCCGAAAATTCCAGATAACCCCCGGAGACAGAGAGAATGACCACTTACGCTATCGCTGTTGGCGTTGACACTGACGAACTTCGCGTGATGGAAACGGACGACAATTTCGGCGCATTCGACACAAGGGAAGCCGCCGCCGCTCGCATGATCGAGATGATCGACGGACGCATGGAAACGTTGCGGCCGGTCGAAGCTTCATGCTCGCCGCATAATCCGGTCGGCCGCCAACTAGGAGGCTATGAATGCGCCTTCACCGAAGAGAGATAGCGCTTTGCAGGGACGCAACTGGCTAAGCCTGCACCGATTGATGCTTTGCGGCTGATCGCCTCGGGTCGCGTTCTTATCGAGCTGACCAAGGACCGGCGCGATGTCTATATCGACAGTATCGACGGTCGGCTGGTGCGCGATCCCGATCACCTTGACCGCAAGAATGCTCCTGAGCGGTGCATGGCCGCTCTATCGCGCCGGCATGATAGATGATTTTGGCATAATCACAGAACACTGCGCGCCCTCTTGGCGCAGTCCGTATGACCCCGGAGTTGAATGTTCTCATGCCTCCGCTTGGCTCTCTACGACATCGAGCCAGCGGCGAGACGATCCGCCATCGAGGCGCAGCAGCGCCGCATCCACGAAAATGCATGAGGATCAGTTGCCTGTGAAACCGCCAAAGATTCCCTGCGGGACTTGCCCCTATCGCAGAGACGTGCCCGCTGGCATTTGGCATGGGGACGAGTATGCGAAGCTCCCGGCCTACGATGCCGAAACACCGTTTCAGCCGATGGCCCTTTTCATGTGCCACCAGCGCGACGGGTGCCTGTGCGGGGGGTGGCTGCTGACGCATGACCGCGATCACCTTCTCGCTCTGCGCGTTCACGCACATAACCTCGATCTATCAGTTTGGAGCTACGCGCCCCCGATTGAGGTCTTCGCATCAGGCGCGGAAGCCGCCGCGCACGGCATATCCGGTATTGAGAATCCGTCGCCAGAGGCGCAGCGAAAAATTGACGGCCTCGTGCGGCAGCGCGCGACCTCCAAATAAAACGGCGGCGCGACCCTGAGAGCCAGGTGCATTCTGTCATCAGGAAGTGTCTCCCCCTATACGGGTTACATTCCCATAGACGGCCCTCTGGAAGGCGTTCGGGGCTGCTGGCGCTCTGGCTCACCGCTGGAAGGCGTTCGGAATTGCTGGCGCTCTGGCTCCGGCCGATTGTGTTTCACCGCGTCAGCGCGGCCCACAATGTCCTCAACGACCACATCGAGTAGCGGGGGTGTCAGCGAGCGTGTGACGGAATTCCTCGCGCAATGTCGTCACGGCGGCGCTGATCCGCATCGTCATCTCATCGAGCTTCTTCAAGACGTGCGCTGCCGGCATTCCCACGTCTTTCGCAAAGTCGGCCCAATGATCCCGTGTGACTCTGGTGCGCCAGAATTCGCCCTTGTCGGGGGAGTCTCGATCCGGCCAATTGCCATCGCCATACGAGGCTTGACGTTCTTGTAGTTGACTGCGAACGCCGCCTGATTGTTCAGGTCGTAGAGCGGCGACAATGCCATCTGCCCGCCCGGCGAATAGCGGATGGCATAGTTCTTTCCATGTGCGTCAGGATTGCCGGATAGATACTGAAAAAGCGCCCTATCGAGCAAACCGGCCTGATCGACGGCCGGGCGTTCCATCATCTTCATGACTTCGGCCATGTCTTTCCAGCCGGGGCCGGGGCTATAGCGATTATCCTCGTACTTCGACTCGGGATGGATCGCGAGCGCCTGACACATATCCTCCTGATGGGCGCGGATCAGCAATGCAGGTCCATTCTCCCGCATCTGCAAGCGGCGGTCATAGCGGGCCACCCGCATGTAGACCGTATCCTCGACCTGATGGATCGAGGACTTCGGCACCCGGATTCCACAGGCATCAGCGAGCCGAAGGCAGAAATGCTCCGTCCTGATCGAGTCCTTCAGCCCCGCAATATCCACCTTCAGGATATGCGAGGACGGGAACCCGTTCAAAGGCAGCGACACGATCCCACCGGAAATGACGACAGCCGTTTTATCGTTTACCCCTGCCAATGATAGACGCGTGCCGGTCTCTGGATCATCGACAAGCGGCCGGATCGGAAGGTCGCGCAGGTACTGCGCCAGCTCCCATCCGAAAGCCGCTTTAGCTTTGGCGGCTCGCGAATATCTGCATAGGGATCGTTGGGGTCAGTGAAAACCACTGCGCCTGCGCAATCGCGGCCGATCTTCCGAAGAAGAAACTCAAAATCGCTCTCGTGCCCCGGATCAATCCCGAAGCTCTCTGCGATTTTGCGCCGATGAACCGCGCTGTCAGGCAAAAGCCGGCAATGAATGGTTCGACAACCCTTGGCCCATGCTCCCGTTCGTGGAGGGGCATGGAGATGGACAAGGCGTGCCCGCCTCGGCCGCTCCGAACGTCCTCAAGCCATGTGTTCGCATAGGTGAAATTGACGCCTTCACGCGAACGCTCCAGCGTCCCTACCTGCCGGTCGTAGAGAAGCACATTCAGCTTATCGCCGCTCATGCGCCCTCCAGATCATCGGGGAGGGAATCTGAGATTTCATAGGTGTCGGTATCTCTGGCCAAGGCCGAACCGCCAGCAATGCCGCTCGCGGTCGCCGTATCGACCACACCAATGCTTAAGCCAACAGATTCCGCGATCTTGGCCGCAAGCGACATCGAAACGTCACCGCCATCCTCAAAATCCTTGATGGCTCGTCGCGTGGTGCCGATGGCATTCGCAATCTGCTCGCGCGACAACGACAGCTCTTCCCGACGCGCTCTCACGGCGGCACGGAAGCGCTCCATGACGTTTGAGCGCGTGAAGTGCTGCGACGGCAGAGTTCCCTTGCTGCCGAGCTGCGCAAGCCATTCCTCGCGCTGATCGAGCGTCATCAGCTCCCACGCGATAATCGTCGCCACGACATACCGAGGCGGCTCGCCTTTGCCGCCGTACATTCCACGAAGTTGCTGGCTCACATTGATCTCGGTCTTGCCGGTGATCTCAGCCAAAACTTTTTGCTGAAGCCCTGCCGCATGGGCACGCGCCTGCCAAGGCGACAGCGCCCTACCCTTTGCGGATTTTTTTAGATCACTATCTGTCACTTATATTGACTTTGGTTTCGGATGAAAAGATAACTCTCTGTAGCCTTCAATATAGAGGCGAATGGAAAGGCCATTCTCAAATGCGTCACTGGGGCTCCTGCGAGTTTCCCGAAGTTGACGACCGTTTCATCAACGAGCATGATGTTGCACACCGTCGAGGTCTTTCGTACGAAACAGGCGCACCCGCCTGACGCAAATCGATAGTGAGGCCGAAGCTTGCCGCCCAGTGGGCGCAGCCTCTGAACGGGTCCTGGTCCCCCGTC
>NZ_CAKKMZ010000005.1:0-44908 GCF_918741265.1 Rhizobium sp. CECT 9324
CGATCTCCACTGAGGCCTTGGCTGCGAGACCACCCTTGCGGAGGTTCTGAATGAACTTGATGGGCTTCATCAGCTTGCCAGCGCCCACGAGGCCGGTGACCATCTGGGAGATGCTGAAGGTAGCCGAATTTACGAAGCCGCTTTCCTTGAGACGCTCGGAGTTCTCCTCATGAGCCACCCGGAAGGCCGACTTGTCCTCCTGCTTGGGCTCCCCAAAGACGAAATCCTTGGTCTGCATCCCCGCTTCCATGACACCCTCGGCCATAGACTGAAAGATATCCGGAGGCTGGAGGGCCTCGTTAACGGACCCAAGGAATCCAGAGTTGCGGTCGGCTTCGATCTGCTCCGGAGTCATGGACGAGGAGTCATCCTGCTCGGCGTCAGGTAGTTCCGCGTCGGCCTCCTGGAGAGCCTTCAGTAGTAGTTCCTCGTCCATGTATCTTCCTTACTTGCTGTGCAGACGCTTCTTCACTTCCGCGAACACTGCGCGGACCTGGGAAGGGGTGACCGGGGTCTTCGACTGGTTGCCGTAGTAGCCGGTACCCGTGGTGGTCGGGATGGATGCCCACTCCTTGGCCATGTTGTTCAGGAAGGTGTCTTCCGTCATGGAGCCTGAGAGGTACTTGGAGAGACCGCGGCCATCCAGGAGATGGAGTGCGATGGCATCCTGAAGGTCCTTGGAGAACTTCATGGTGTCATCTAGACCCAACGTCTTCCGCACCTTCCGGAGGGTGGTTCTCACCACTTGGTATCGTCCGATGGCAGACGAGTTCCACCGCTTGTTGTCCGGATCTCGGAGCATGGCGGTCTGGAGTTCATCGATGTGCTTGAGGGTCTTGTCCGTCAGGACCACGTCAGGACCGGCCCCATTGGTGACCTTGCCATCGAGCATGATCCCGTAGCCCAGAGTCTCGTTGTAACCGTCCCCCCGGTCGGTCCCCTCGGAGTGTCCAAGGAGGTCGAACAGAGGGCGGTACACGAAGTAGATGTCCACGGGCTCGGGCTTGGGGGCCGGAGCTTCAGGCACGGGTTTAGGTTCCGCCTTCCGGGAGGGAAGGAGGCTGCGAAGCCAATCGAGCATTTAGTTATCCTTTGCGTTTCTTGATGCCGAAGTGGGGCTTATCCTTGAAGGACTTCCACTCGGCTCCGATGTCGAGGGAGACACCGAGTTCCTTTGCGGCCAACTTCATGGCCATGACGATCTCCTGCTGCATGGCAGGGTCGAACTTGACTGCCCCGCCCTCATCGAGAGGCCAGAGGTCTACTGAGCTACCGTCCAGGTGGTCGGAGTCTTCGGTCTTGGACCATCCCCACTCCACGGCCTTCTTCTGGAGTGCCTCGTCACGCTTGCCTGAGCCAACGACAAACTTCACGCCAGCGATCTCTTGGGCGCGTCTTACGACGTCACCGAGTTGCGGATCGATAGACTGGAGGTTTGTCTCATGGTTGCCGACCGGATCGGGGTTCCACTCCATGAACTTCTCGCGCTGGCCTGCATTCCCGCCTTCGTCCACATCTGGAATGTTCGCGTAGGGGTCACTGGAAGGCATACCGATCGATGGGTCGATGGAGGCCACCTCGGTTCCACGGATCTTGTCGAGGACTCCCCGCATACCCCTGGTGGATGTCCCAACCCGCTGGCCTGAGTAAGTACCCTTTCCGTCTGCCTTGGGGAGGGATGCCCACTCGGAGGAGAGCCCGTTGATGAACTGGTCGTCCGACATCTGGCCCGACTGCCATTTGGAAAGGCCACGGCGCTCCAGGAGGTGCATTGCCATGCGGTCCTGAAGCTCTGGGGTAAACGGCATGTCGTCAGTCAGTCCCATCTCCTCCTTCAGACCCCGGAGGGTAGTGCGGATGATCTGGTAGCGACCGATAGCGGAGGAGTTCCACTTGTTGTTAGGGTGGCGGAGCATGTCAGTCTGGAGATTGTCGATGTCTCCAAGGGTCATGTTGACAAGGTCAACGTCCCCCCCGGTGTAGGCACCATAGCCAAGGGTTTCGTTGTAACCGTCACCCTTGTCCGTCCCTTCGGTGTTCCCGATAAGGGAGAGGAGCGGAGCGACTGGAACGTTGGAGGCCGTAAGCTTGGCTACCTTTGGCGGGTCTTGGAGAAGAGTCGTGAGCTTCGCCTGGGTGTCAGTCGAGATGGAGTTCGTGACGGTTGGGTCAACTCCCGGAGGAGCGAGCTTCTGTGCCCGCCCAGAGATCACACCATACGCCTCCTCGACTGACAGTCCCTTCTTCTTGGCGAACGCCGCAATGGACTGCTTGGTGGTCTCGCTCAGTCCCTCGAATGGTGCCGCTGGAATGGATGACTCTTGAGGAGCTTCCTCGTCATCGCCGGCAACCCAGTCCCATAGGTTCTGAAGGGGCTCAGGTAGGTAACCGCCTTCCTCTTCGACCGCCGCTGGAGCGCCAGCCTGGGGTACCTCTGGTACGCCTTCCACTGGTCCCGCTATTGGATCTGACACCGGGTCTGCCTGTGTAGCGGCGACATCTGCCTCAGAGGTGTAGGTACCGGCAAGGTCACCACTCGGGTCAGTGACGATACGTGACCGGATGATCTCCCCGATCTCCTTCGCCTGCTTCTCCTTCTCCAAGAGGGAGGCACCTGGGTTCTGCATGTCCCACTGAAGGAGCATGTTGCGGTAGTCATAGAGTGCTTCCATACCTTCGCTGGAGAGACCCTTGACGCCATCCAGTGCGGAGAACTCCCCTACGCCTGTCGCATTCGTGATGAACTTGACGGTGTCCTTGTAGGTTGGGGAGGTGAGAACGCCACCATCGCCGGTCGCCTTCTTGACAGAGTCTACCCGGTCGATTGCTTTCAGGAAGGTAGCCGGGTCCTTGATCACACCTTGGCGGCGCTTCTCCAGGACGAAGTCCTTACCGGCCCCCGAGTCGATCTCCTCATAGAGAAGCATGAGAGCCTGAGGATCTTCGGTTGTTTCGAGATCACCATACTCCTTCTTGTACTTCGCCAGCTTGTAGCGGATCTCACCATCGCGGCGGGAAAGCTGCTGGACCAGTTCTTCTGGGACCTCCTCCCCGCTGGACAGGGCGAGAACGGCCTGGGCAAGACCTTCCTCGTGCGCACGCTTCTCCTGCTTCTCACGGAGCTGGGCGTCATCTGTTGCCAGGGATGCAAGCTTGTTGGTGATCCGGTCCATGGCCCTGAGGCGCTTCTCTCGGATCTCCGGCTTGCGTGACATCGGGAGTTCTTCACCAGGAGCCGCCCGGTCGAGGAGGTTCAGCATCTCGGCGTTACCGCTCTCCTCCGCCTGGAGGATGATGGAGTCCACCATGAGCTTGTCGAAGTCTTCCGCCTTCTCCCCCGTGTCGATGGCCTCTTGGCGCTGGGTCATGAGGTTGGACCAGAGACCGTCATAGTCCACTGAGCCCTCTGCACGTCCCGCGTCATTGCCCCGCATGAGGGTATCCGTGACGATTGCGCCTGAGGTGGCCTGAGCCTTGCTGCGGAGAGCCGTCGCTCGCTCCTGGTTGAACGTCTGGTAGCCGGTGGAGGCGAGGTTGTCCAAGTGCGGCGCGAGCCCCTCAAGGATCGACGGGTCTTGCTCTTGGCCAACGTTCTGGGTCATCCACCCGGAGACGAACTTACCGAATGCCTCTGGGTCTGCACCGTCCCGACCTTCCCACTGCTGGTAGTCGATGGAGAACTTGTCGGTGAGCTTGAGGCCTGCAAGATGGCCCTGCTGCTTCTTGTACCACTCGACGTAGGACTTGGAGGCAGTAGGTGGGATGAGACCCTCTCGGACGGCATCGCCGTAGGCCTTCTGGTTATTCCGGTGGAAGTCGGTGATGGCCTTGGCCTTGTCGGCCTGATCGGTCTCCTGCTTGCGCTTGTCAAGGAAGCCACCAAGCCCCTGGTCGAATGCTGCTAGTCCCTCTGCAAGGTCATGCAGCGAGGACCTTCCTGGGTCAGCCGGTCTGACGTAGGTACTTACGGGGGATGCTACCCCCTGGATACGCTCAGGACCCGACACCTCCCGAACCTGTGGTCGTGCCATGGTGTCTCCTTATTCCATCGACTTCAAAGCCCCGCCGATACCCTGGAGGGCGTAACCCAATGGGTTCGGTGCTGTAGGCTTGGCAACGGAGTTGATGCGGTTCTCGATGTTGGTGTTGGTGGCCTTCAGGCTCTCGCCAAGTTGCGCCACTGTGTTCATGTAGTTGGTGTCTTCTGCCGCCTGCTTGGTGGCGATCTTCTGGTTGATGCCGGTGAGGATGTTGTCCAGGGAGATCCCCGAGACACCTCCCGCTGCGGCTGAGACTTCTGCCTCGGCCCCGACCTCTGCGCCTTCGATTTCTGCCAACTGCTGCTGCTGCTGGTGACCGGCTTGCTCCTGGATCATGCGGATCTGGAGTTGCCTCTGTTCATCCCGACCGGAGGCCAGGGCATTGACGTAGTTCTGCTTCCACTGTTCCGCCCGGTTGTTGTAATCTGCATCGGCGGCGGCGAAAGAGACCACGGAGGTTGCGAGGGCTACTGCGGCCTGGACGCACATGTTGGTCTCCTGATTGTGTAGAGCTTGAAGGGAAGCCCGAGGGGCTGGAGGTAGTCCTCACGCTGGAACTCGAAGCCCAGCCATTCGAGCCAGGTATGGTGCCTCGTGTTGCGACTGTCGGACCAAGCTTCTAGGTGCTCCCACTGGGTTAGCAGCGTGGGAACCTCCTTCTTGAGGGCTCGGTGGAGTGAAATCGCGTGGCGCTCGGCGGTAGAGGTGGCAACCATCCATACGGAGGCTGTACCATTATGGCTTAGGTCGTCCGCTCCCCAGATGAGGAGTGCCCTACCGTCTTCCCCTACCGCCGCCCGCGCATACCGTCGCTCCTCGAAGACCGGCTGGAGGCAGGCGGCGATGTCTGCCGATCCTGTCCCGGCGTACCACTCTCTGTAGTCCTCAGGGCGGATGTCATCCATCATTGGGACGAGGTGGTCTGGTGTTAGAGTCTCGACGGTTATCTTCATGCCTTCACTGTCACTTCATAGTGGTACTTGTGGGCCGTCCACACACATGGGAACGGGGTTGGATTGACGAGTTCGATGTCAGCCTCCTCGCTCTCGGTGCCTATGGTGGCCTTGAAGTTCCCCGTCTTTACGGGAACCTGATTGTTGACGATGGTCGGGTCCCCGATAATGCGACCGTTGAAGGTCTGGGTGGTGGACGTTCCGTCCTGTTTCCTCAGGATGACGTCGTAGGTGACCGTGTCCTTATGTGAGGTCTTGAGGTCCCGGATCAGGAGCTTCTCGTGGACAATCGGGGAGTCATTCCTATCCCTTGCGTAGAAGCGGGAGGGTTTACGCCGTGCCACCGGGACTGTCCCGAAGAAGAACTTGCGGGATGAATCATCGGAGAAGACCTTAACGGTGGTAGCGCTGACCCATTCACTCTGTAGCCTACGTCCCCGCTGGGAGAAGTTCAGAATGTCCAGCCGTTCGTAGGCCTGGAAGAGATGACGCTTGTCCTCGGGGACCGGATAGGGAAGGGTCACCAGGAAGTGGTCATCACTAAAGACCCCTCTGGTCTCGTCCACACGGTGATCTAGGCGGAGAGGGAAAAGTTCCTCCTCCTCGTCACCCTGGGAGTCGAGGCGTACGGTTTCCAAGGTCATCACTCCATTCCACTGGAGAAGGAAGTGCGCCGTATCCCCGTCGATGCCCGCCCAGATGATCGATCCTGGGACCGGGAATACCCAACGGTTCCATGCAGATTGCACCCGGTCGGTGCCCTGGTTGTACCACTGGTAGAGGTACGCGGTGGTCAGCCTCCTAGTGGTCAGGAAGAATGCCTTGCCGGATACCTCACTGGCTGCGATGCACCGGATCTTCCCGTCTAGGAGTTTGGGGACATGGGACGTGATTGCCACTTCGCCCTGAGGTAGACCATTGCGGAGGAAGATCTCCATTGCCCTCGACCATCGCCCTACGGAACTCCCGAAGAGGATAGATGACATTCCGATTGGCCGTGGAGGAGTCTCACCGTCGTAGTTATAGTTCGACACTGGGAGCACTTCGGTGGTGTCTTCACGGATAGCATCCTGTCCAGAGTCCAGGTAGGTCTGCTGACCATCCCCCCAGAACTGTAGTCGCCCTCCGGCCAAGACGCCGTACTCGATGGCCGTTGAGGAGCCATTGGAGATGTCGTAGTCGATGGGTGCAGTGTCCAAGGTGGTTTGTGATGTATCGGGGAAGAATACAAAGGCGTTCCTCGACCGGGAGAGCGTCATGTTGAACTCTGAGACCGCCGCCAAGCGCCCGCTTATGAACTGGATGGAGCGGATCGGGTAGCCAACATAGGACGGGTTCTGAGACGTATACTGTCCATCACCCGCCACCCTGGTTCCCCAAGTCGCCTGCTTGACCTCAAACTGGTTCGGCCCGGTGAGGACCAGAAGGTGCGGCATCGTGGCGGCATTGAGCCCTAGGACGGTGTCCCACTTTACGATCTCCTCCCAGCGGCCATTGTCGATGTCGCCCACATACTGGAGGAAGTACCGTTCCCCCTTTGCCGCGCCATTTGGGGAGACCATGACGGTGTACCCTGGCTTGCACTTCTGGGGGAGTTCGGCGATGGACTTCACGTCATCCACGAAAGAGCGGATGTGGGTGTCCCCTGCCCCGTCTGTACTGCGGAGGTTGAAAGGTACGTTGGCCCCGAAAACCAGAGTGCTTCCGTACCGCTCGACGGTGAAGCTTCCTCTGCCTGCCGCCGCAATCTGCGGGAATATCGTATTGGTGAAAGATGCACGGAACTGTTCCGCAATCTGGTCTGTCACGATGAACTGGGCATTCGATCCGACACTGTTGTCTGGTGTCATGTAGCTGGTGGAGTAGACTGCGCCTCCGACAACCACGGACATGGTGTAGGTCACCAAGTAGCCGCCCGCACGAATGAAAGCGCACCCCTGGCTGGACCTTGCCGCGCTCCGGGCTGCCCCCATCGCGACGATCTTTTGCCGGTTAAGCAGGAAGGTGGTGTCCCCTACAGTCATCGCCTGGAACGCCTTCCGGGCTACCCCCGATTGGCTGAGGTAGGAGGAGATATCACCCGTGATGGTGGCCTCTACTGCCGGGACCACTGCACGATTGATGATCCGAAGTTGCCCGTTCTCGATCAGCACCATGTACTTCTCGGTGTCTGAATGACGGAACTCATGGACGAAGGGGTCGGCATATGAGGCGGAGAAGGCCGCGACCACCTTGGAGCCCATTCGGCTCACCACTCCATCAAGCACCTCATTGAGACAGTTCTCCTGGTCCTCGGCGCTTGCCGTCCCTCGGGAGAAGTCTGACTGCTGGCTGATACCCTGGATCAGGCTTGGATGTGTCGCAGACTCAATCGCCATCACCTATTTCCTCTCATCCGTCTGAAGTGTGGGTTATGCTGCCGGAGTCCTCCCTTGCGGAGCCTTCGGTCGAAGCGTTCGAAGCCAACCTTGGCCTGCTCGACGTCACTTGCCGTCACCCTCAAGGCAGCGCCACCTGGGTTCTCAGAGTTCGCGAACCGCATGGCGGCAGAGAGAGTGATGAACCACTTCACGGGCTGCGGTAGGGTGTCGAATGGTCTCCCCAAGACCACCATCAAAGAGACGGCGCTGGGGAACTGGTAGGTACTGCTCTCGGCATCGTAGAGCTTCCCGTCTTCCCCTTCCTGGACCACCATCATCTGGGAGCGGCCCACGGGTTGGAATGACAGGATGTTGGAAGGGAGTACGATCTCCCCATCCATGTTTGGCGGAAGCGTGAGTTCTCGCTCGACGCAGAAATTGTAGCCGCCTGACTGTACGTTGATACTCTCCTCTGCGAGCATCGCGACGGCCTTCTGGGCGGTAGGCTTGGCGGTGGAGCCCAGCGAGGACACCGGGTCTTCCCCGATGTTGCGGAGCATCAGGTTGACTGCGTCCAGGGACGTGATCCTGCTGGGCGCTAGAAGGGAAGCCATATTGTCACCTCGTGGAATGTCGTAGGGTGAGGCCCCAGGTGTGACCCTGGAGCCTCGTTTGTCTTAGACTCGATCAGCCTCGGTGACCTCGAAGGAGCACTCCGGACGGAGCCAGTCGTGGCCTTCGAACTTGGAGGCGATGAGGAGCGTACCCAGACGGTCGTCCTTCTCGCTCATGGTCGTCTTGATGCCACGGCGGCGGAGTGTACCGACTGCCATCGGGTTGGAGATGCAACCGACCGTCTTGGTGAAGTCGCCCTGGTACTTGGTGCGGCCCGTGGTGACGTTCGTCTTCGGGAGCGAGTTGGTACCCTTGACACCCAGGCCTGCAAGCTGACCCACGGTACCGGCTGCGCGGTTGCCTGAGCCCGAGGAGTCCACCGTGTCGATGCCGGTGTAGCGGGCCAGGAGAAGCTGCTGCTGCCAGGGGAGCCAGTAGATCATCTGACCACCACCGACGTCATTCGTGCGGATGTACTCGACACCCTTGAAGGCAGCTTCTTCGAGCTTGGCTGGGTCCGTGCGAACTGCGGCATCGAAGTAGTAACCCGGCGCGGCGTGGCCGCTGAGACCACCCAGAGCGGCCTGCTGACGGGAGGCGTTGATCATCGAGCGACCGATACGGCTGTTCGACTCGTTGGCCAGGGACGCACCCAGGATCTGGGCGTACGGGCGGGCCAGCGGGTAGTGAGCGATCAGTTCGTCAATCTCCGCGATGAACTTGGAGTCGAACAGGACGGCGTCCAGGCTGATCTCGCGCTCGTTGTGCTCCTCGGTGCCGCCGACGATCAGTTCACCCGGTACGTGCTCCTGGGCGTTGTAGGTGCGACCGATGATCGGGAAGACCTCGGACTTGCCTGCGGAGATCGGACGGACGAAGGTGTGGTTCTCGAAGTCAAACGTCTGCTCCCAGGACTCCAGGACGTAGTCCGTGAAGTTGCGCATGAACAGTTCGCGGTCATCGGAGCCACCCGGCTTCTTACCCGGCGCTGAGCGCGATGCAGTGAACGAAGCGGAGTTGGAGAAAGTCGTCATTCAGTTTTCCTCATTGGGGATAGAGGGTCTCATGGACCCATAGGGGTGAACCTCAAGCCGTCACTTGGACAGGCGCTTGAGGCCTTCTTTCAGCACGGAGTCCACGGAGGATTGGGCCTTCTCGACCACTGCCTCTGGAATGTCGTCCGGGATGTTGGAAAGGATGCTTGCGATCTTCCCGGCTTGACCTGGGAGCATGAGTGCTGCCGCCTGCTTGAAGCCGAAGACCGCTGAGAAGATGATTGCCCAACCGGCCATATACCAATAGCCGATGTCTGCGTTGAACGCCTTGAGGTAGTTGAAGCCCTCAATGACGTGAGCCTGGATGCCGGGGATGAAGAGGCCGATCATGGGTGTCGCCCAGAGGATGAGCATGAACTCGTCCTTCCAGGAAGATCCCGCTTGGTCTGCCCACTTCAGGTCCCACTCGATGTCGGCCTTCACCTTGTAGGCGGCGATCTCGGCCTTGGCCTTGAGTTCTGCCACCTCGGCTTCCAGCTTGGCAGCACGTATAGTGTCACGCCGCTGGAACCACCCGGAAACCTCCTTCACGAGAAGCTCCCCGAATGGAATGTATGTAAGGAGGGACATGATCTACCCCTCAGTCGAACTTGGAGGCCTTGAGGCGCTGGTTGTGGAGTGCCCAGCCCCTCTGGTCATTGTCACGGAGCGCATCACGGATCTTCCGCATCTCGGCACGGCTCTCGTACGGCTTCACGCCGCCCTGGGTACGTCCCTGCCCCTTGGTGGCATCCCGCTTGGGGATCTTCGGAGTGGCAGCTTCGCGATCAGCTTCGAGCTTTGTCTTGAAGACGTCCGAACGCTGGTAGCGGTTCATGAGGGCGGCGACTGCCTCCTCCTTGGCGTCCAGGTCCTTGCCGTTGGCGATCTTGTTGAAGCGGGCCACCTGTTCTGCCGTGTAGCCGCCTGCCTTACCCCACTGGAGTGCCTCGTTGAGAGCGTCAGGACCACCGGCAACTTCGAAGAGGCGGAGATCATGTGCCGCGACACCCTTCTGGGCAGCTTCCTTGTTGGTCGCCGCCATGGCCTCGATCTGCTTGACGGTCGCCTTCGAGATGCCCTTGGCTTCGAGGTACGCATAGGTGGCCTCATTGAGACCATCGACACCCTTCTCGACATTCGCGAAGTACTCGGCGCTGAGTGCGCCTTCGACGTCCAGGTTGCCCTCGGCGGTCACGTAGCGGGCTTCGAATGCCTCGACTACCTCCGGGTTGTCCGCATCGAACTCCCCGAGTTCACCTTCAGCCTCCGACTCAGAGTCTCCATCGGTATCACCATCGCCATCGGCATCGACTTCGCCGTCCAGGCCTTCATTTCCTTCCAGAGAGCCTTCATTGTCATCCTCCAGGTCCTCCATGTTGACGTCCGAGGTGTCCATCTCCAGGGCCTTACGGGTGGTGCGGATGACATCGCCATCGTCCCCCATGGAGAGAGACATGCCTGCGCTGTCCGAGATGCTGTATTCTGCGGTTTCCTTAGCCATTCGGCATCATTCCTTCTGGTAGCTGCCCACCCTCCAGCATCGAGGCCATCATGTCGGCTCCGCCCTTCGCGAGGGGTCCGGTCGCTTTGTCCATGATGGTCTGCTGCATTGAGGAGTTCTGTGCGTTTGCGGAATCTTGGTCCCGCGTCTGTTGATCTTTCACCAAGCCTTCCGACTTGACGTTCTTCACTGCGGCCAGTCGCCGTAGGTAGTCGTCCACATGGAGGTACTTCTCGACCACCGGGTTGTTCAGCGCCTCTCCGGCCTCCACCATGAACTCCCTCAGGTTGGTCCCTTCGGTGGACTGTCCAAGGCTGTCGATGCCGGTGACGACTGACACGTTGACGAGGTCCTTCGGGAGCTTCCCAATGGACTTGTCGCTCTCCTCGTGGAGGAAGATGAAGCGGAGTACGAAGTACCGCTGAGAGGTCTGGGCCACGCTGGAGTAGAGACCACCCATGGCTTGGTCGATCTCTTGGGCCAGGATGCGCCACTCCTCGGCGGTCACCCGCTCACCCTGTCGCTGTACGGACGAGAACATGAGGAATGCCTGTCCGAGACGTCGAGCGGCCTTCTCCATCTCCTGGGCCACGACTGCGAGGTCCCCACCCTTGTCGGAACGGAGGGTCTTCACATCCTGTTCGCGCCCAGGGATGACTTCCAGGTTCTCCGCGTCGAGGACGTCCTTCAGGTCGGTCTGACCTGTCGGGTCCACGAGGATCAGGAAGCGGGCTGCTGCTGCTGCACCGTCCTGGAGGGAAGCCGCGAAGTTCTCGACGGCCAGCATGTCACCCTCGTAGTCGGCACAGTACGGTAGGAACCAGTCGGAGCCGTAGTCGGGGATCATGCCGCCGGGGTACATGGTCGGGGTGTCGAAGTCGGAATACGCAACGGTATCCTCGATGACCTCTCCGCCCTCCACCTCCTGCCAGTAGACGTACTGAAGCTTGCCCCTTCGGTTGATGAGCTTCTCGACGTGGTAGATGGTGATCTCATCATCCCAGTGACTCTTGGAGTGCTGTTCGTCCCCGGATCGGTTCCGATCAGCGGCCTCCTTGACGTCCTCATCCGCCACCATTCGAGACACGGAGTCCTTCAGTACGGTGGCAATCGGGATACCCTTGGCGTCACGCTTCACCACGTAACGGTGCATGTTGTAGATCACGGGGTTGTCGATGTCGGTCCAGAGGACCAGGGCGTTGCCAGTCAGGAGGAGGAGCTTGAAGTACAGCGTCCCCGCCGACCGGGTCTTGGTGGAGTCCAGGCGGATTCGGTGTGTCTCATCGCGCCGTGACAGGGAGTAGACCACCTGGGAATACAGGGCTGGATCTGACCGGATGTCCTCGTCCATCTTGTGCTCTACCGGCGTAGACTTCCATCCTGGGAGTCCGGGAGGGAAGGCCCCAAGCATCATCTTGGAGGCGAGCGTGTTGAGGGCGTAGGAGTTGACTGACTGGTTTGGGATGGCGAGTGGGTCACCCGACTTCCAGTCTTCAGGAGGGAACGTCGAGGGGCTGGAAATATCGGCTAGACGCCTACCCAACTCCACCGGCCCTGTCCGTCCCGCCCGCTGGCTTTCGTAGAAGTCCTCGGCGGTAACCCCTAGGGAGGTGTCGCTTAGGTTTTCCATGGGCACCTCACATGGTAATTGGTCGGTTCGGGTTCACGCTCGGGACGCTGGTGGTCCGCTTGACGCGGTAGTTGGGAGCCTCCTGGCCGTATGCCTGCTCGCTCTGACGGCGACGGGCCTCACCCACTTCCGGGACTTCTGCGGGCTCAAGCGGAGGGGCCGGTGCAGGGGCGGGAGTTGCCGCCTGGGTTACTTTCGGTTTGCTCGTGCACATTGTGCGGCTACATCCTTATTGGGTTCTGGGACGGCTTCACCATGGTGATCCAGGTGGGCTTCTCCTTGGTGGTGTCGTCCTGGGGCGGCGTGATCGCAGTGGTCTCGCCGTTCTCGTTCGTCTTGGTGCTCTCGAAGTGCTTCCAGGCATCCTCAGGGGCGTAGTTCGGCTTGTTGACGGGAGCCTCGGGCTGCTTGCCTCCAATGCACATGGTCAGTCCTCCTGGATGCTGAAGCCGGGGTGGTCGTCCGCGCTTCTGGCAAAGCCGATGATCCGCTGGGCAAGCTCCACCTGTGAGGCGTAGCGATGCGCTGAGATCTCGCTCTGGTTCTCCTTGATGCACATCGGCGGGAAGGTCTTCTGGAGCCAGTCCACGAGGTCTGCTGTGACCCTCGGGGTCTTCGACTGATCCTTCCGGGGACTCGGTCGGCTGTATGACGGGTCGAATGCCATCAGCGGCTCCACTTCGAGTCGCCATCCAGGAGCCGGATGTACATGGCGAGGTTCCGCATCGCCTTCTTCAGGTCTTCGAGACCATTCTTGAAGCGATACCGGGTGATGTACTTGATGAAGTTCTCGACGCACCAGTTGAAGCCGCCCGAGGTCACGATGAAATAGGTCGGCTCCATCGGTAAACGGTCGTAGTGGTCTGGCTTGAGTACCTGGTCCCCTACCTTCCGATCCGGTGTCCATCCAGAGGCCCCGAGGAGTTCGACCTGACGGTTGATCTGGAGGACTGCATTGGAGAGGTCTTCACGGGTCCCCTTCTCGTGGTCGAGCACGAGGGTCAGGACTTCACGTTGGAAGTCATTCAGTTCCCGGTTGACGTGGAGGAAGAGGGAGAACAGGAGAGCCTTCTCGGCGTCGGTGCGCAGACGTGTGTTCTGTGCAAGTGTCATGTTCAGTTTCAAAGTGTCTCCTTCTAGTCCACGGATGAGATGATGATCTTCTCCAGCCGGGACTTCTCGAAGTTGAGTTGAGAGATGCAGTTGATGATGCCCATGGCATCGCAATCCACCCTTCGCTCCTGTCCCAGCTTCAGCCGGTTCAGACGCAGGATGATGGAGTCGATGTCTTCCTGGAGGGACTTCCTGAGCCGCTCCGCCTTAGTCATCTGACGGCACCCAGAGGTTCACAGTGTGGGTCTCGAAGTCGTAGTCCCCATGGAGGAGGATCTTCGCGACACGGGCATTTTGGAGGGCCTCGGCCTCACCTTGACCGGCCTTCTCGTACTGAGACACAACGGCCTCCCAGATGGAGCATGGGCCAGCGGAGTGCCACTTGGTCACCTTCTTCCCCTTGTTCGGGCCTCGGGTGATGACGCCTTCCTTTGGGACCAGACGCTCTGGCTCCTCTACGATCTTGAGGGCACGGGTCATGCCGATACCTGGGCACCCCGGATAGCCGTCCACGGCGTCCCCTGCGAGGGCCTGGGCGTAGTGGGCCTTGATGCCATCCATCTTGGTCCAGGTCCGGATGTTGGGCTCACCATTCTCGTCGTCGTCCAGGAGTTGGTAATGGTCGCCTGGGATGGTCTTGAAGTCCTTGTCTCGGCCAACCACGATCTTGCGGTCGCCGGGGAACTTCTCGGGGTCGGTCGCCCAGATGCCAAGCGCATCGTCGGCTTCAATGAAGGCCACATGGTTGGCCTCGTAGTTGGCGCGGAGGTACTCCTTGAGCGGCTCCAGGAGGAGCGGCCTGACGGAGTCCTTACGGTTGGACTTGTAGTTGGGGTCCACCTTCAGTCGCCAGTTGTCAGCCGATGGGCAGGACAGGAAGAAGATCATCTCGTCTGCCCTCAAGCGGGTCTTTAGGCGGGAGATGATGTTGTCCAGAACTGCCTCACCCTCCCACCGTCGAGCGAAGTACTCGATGTGGCCGGAGGGGGTCTCGACGGTATGCTGACAGGCTGAAGCGGCACGGAAGGCCAGGGTATCCCCATCCACCAATAGGACGGTGCGGCCAGCCATCACCAAGTGTCCCGTACGTCTGCGTAGAAGCCTGGGCCGATCTCGTGGAGGAACTTCTTGGCCGCCTCGGCGGTACCCAAAGCACCCTCCATCCAGCGCAGGAAGTAGTCCATGAGGGCGAGGAGGATGAAGGCCGGGAAGCAGACCACCACGACTACCAATAGCGTGAGGCGGCGCAGGAAGTTCGACTCGATGCGGTTGAGGCGCAGGCCCAGGGCGACGAGGGACACCATCACGAAGACGGCGGTCAGGAGCCAGTAGAGAAAGAATGTCACTTGAACGTATCCTTATTCTTGAACGCAGCGAGGCCGGGAGCGGTCACATGCCATGACCTACTCAGTGAATATCCGTCCGGTGCAATGATGCTGATCCACCCTAGCGATGCTGCCAGGGCGATGAATTGTGCGCGTTCGCGCGAGTAGTTGGATGAGATAGACGGCGGATCGTACCAAGCACGGTCCACCACCTCCCAAATCTCCTCCGGGATGTCCCCGAAGTAGCCCCCTATAGGAACCGAACGGGAGCGGCCCTCAGTGGCAGTCTTTCCAGTTGCGTCCTGTCCGACCGTCCGTGGCGAGCTTGCCCTTGAAGCTGAGGCTTTCGGCAACCCACTCGATGGCCTTCTGGGAGGCTTGCTGGATGTACTGTCCATAGGCCTCTTCTCGATGTTCGAATTGCAGTTCGTCGTGGACCCAGCCCATCTGGCCATAGTCCACATCGGGTGTAATGTCGTAGTGTGTCCGCAAAAGCTCGTCTGTCTTCAGCATCCACTCCTTACAGACCACGGCACCACCTCCCTGGAGAAGCTGGTTGACGGCTGCATGTGGCTTACGGATGTAGAGCTTGCGCCCGTCGATGGCCACGATGTAGCCCTGTGCGGTGGCTCGCTCGGTCACGTCCTTCTTGAAGTCCTTCAGACCGGCGATACCTTCAAGGAACGCCTTCTGGACCTGTTGACCCTTGACGACGTGCGCCAGAGTGTGGAGGTCGGGCTGAATGAATTTAGACTTCATGATCCGCTTCATGAACGTCACATAGTTCTTGGCTGCGGAGGATGTTCCAAGTGCCTCGATGTCTTCCTCGGGGACGCCTACTCCCAGTCCGATGAGGAGCGGGCCAGCGCCATAGAGGAAGGCGTATGTGACGGTCTTGGTGTCTGCACGGCTCAGGCCGGTGACCTTGGCGTTCTCCGCGTGGATGTCGAGGCCGGGGGTGGATACCCGCTCCGCGAACTGCCCTCCGTCGAATGGCGCGAGGTAGTGTCCCAGGAGGCGTAGCTCAAGGCCAGAAGCGTCAACGCCAGTCTGCCACCAACGAGGATTGCCCGGCTTCCAGAGGGTGCGGCACTCTGCACCGTATCCACCCTTCCATCCGAGGATCGGGACTTCGTTTCCATCGCCATCCTTCTCCTTCTTGACTGAGGGTACCTGACCCTTGTTCGGGTCCATGTGAGCGCCACGGTGAGAGACGGTACCGAGGGTGTCCATCCGTCCGTGAATACGCCCGTCGTCTCGGCACAGATCGATCCAGGACTTCTTCCCATCGGAAAGCTGGCCCAGGGTCTTTGAGTTGACGAGGAACTCCAGGATGATCTCCCGAAGTTCCCTACTGAGGACCTTCTCGGAGATGCCCTTGATGGTGGTTTCATCCACCTTGGCCTGATCGTTGTTCTTCCCACCGAACTCTACTGGCTTCCATCCGAAGACGGTCTGGAGGCGCTCCCCAAGGTGCTGTCTTGACTTCGGGTTGAAGGTGGTACGGGTGATGGGGGTGTAGGGAGCATCCGTACTGTACCGTTCGAGTGGAGGGCCGACATAAGGAGCAAGCTCCTTCCCCGTTCTCTCGCTAACTCGTCGCTGCGTGATATTGGGTAGGTCATTGCGTTTGACGTTCCTGTCCTTGGCAGGGCGGGTAACCTCATCGGGTTGCCACCATGAGCCGAAGACCTTGACCAGTTCGTCTTCGAGGACGTTCTGGCGGGTTTTGATATTGCTGGCCAACTTGACGGCCTCGTCTCGGTCGAAGCCGAAGCCTCGACGCTCCTCCTGGTCGATGTGAGACCAGACGCGGTGCTCCAGGTCGATACAGCGTTCGGACCACGCCACGCCATGCGCGGCCTTTCCGGTCCCGTCGAAGTGTCCCTGGATGAGTTCCCAGAGCTTCTGAGTGACTTCCACGTCCTGGACGCAGTAGTCCTGCATCGGCTGGTTCCACGCCTTCCACGGATTGAGGCAGGGCTTGCCCTTGGAGTCCACGTCGAGGAGGCAGTGAGCCCACTCAGGGATGAGCGATAGGTCGCCGTGCTCCTGGAACTCCTTGGAGAGCTTCTTCACGTCTCCCGAGTATTCGCCCTTCATGAGCCCCATGCGGTAGCCCCAGGCTTCGAGACGGTGTGCGCCGATCATGTGACCGGGCAGCTTCCCTGAGCGCCATCGTGGGAAGTCCAGATCCTTCAGCTTGTCCACCGGCCAGATCATCTTCGCCATGATGAGGGTGTCACGCTGGACCCCCTTAAACTCGATGCCTGGGCACAAGTGCTGGATCACCGGGGTATCGTAGGAGATGATGTTGTGGCCTGACTTATAGTCGGCGGCGGCAAGTTCCTTGACGGCCAGTTTCAGGTCATGCTGGTCCTGGGAGGATGCAGACCATACGTCGCCCGTGTCGATGTCCTTTAGGACCAGGGAGTGGAGGGTGTCTACCTCGGGCATGAGCCCGTTCGTCTCGATGTCGAACCAGAGCCTCATCGCGTGATGACCTCACACTCTTCGACGGAGGTCTTGGAGATGTACCCGAACGGATACTCCTCAAGCTCCTCTTCGGACATCTCGAAGTCTGAGGGGTAGGTCTTCTTGAGGACCTCCAGTTGCTCATCATCAGTCGGATTGTGGGAGAACACGAAAGGTCCAACGTCGTCGCCGCTTTCCGTGCGGCCAGTGAGTATCCAAACTTTCACGGTACTTTACCTCCAGGGAATACCACCCAGAAGGTGACGCAGGGGATCGGATTGATGCAGAGCCTCTGGTTATACGGACTCCAGTGGAGACCCATCCAGAAGCTCGAAAGCCTGAATAGGGCTCCAAACTTCATTCTTCATTCCTTCTTGTAACAGTCGCAGTAGGCGCACATCAGGCGGCTCCAGAGGCGGCACTGGGAGACCGTCTTCAGGTATTCCTCGGTGTACTCTGCTGAGCCGCGATGCTCCCTCGGGAGGAGGATCAACTCGCTGGCGATCCTCTTGGCGGTCATTCTGACCTCACGTTCTTCCATGGCGGTCACGAAGGGTCATGTTCGTGGACCTTGAAGTTCTTCCGCCGAACGGTGGCGTTGATGCTACTCTTCAGCCTCTCCAGCCAGAGGACGATCTTGGTGCGGGCCTGGGTGACCGGCAGCTTGTTGGCATCATCCAGTTCGGTGGAGTTGGCGTACTCCGGCAGGACCCGGTAGTTGACCCCATGGTAGAGGAGTGCGTCGTACGCGAAGTGGAGGAAGGAGACCCAAGACTGGGCCAGCGTGAGCCGTACCCCCTGGACGTGGACCTCCTTGCGGATTTCATCGAGTTCTCTCTGGAGTCGTTCGCTCACATTAGTATTCCTTCTCGACCGGCCCGAAGGCTGGTGCATCATTTCCCTTGCTGTCTGGGTATGGCTCGTCGGTCACGATCTGGCGTCCCAACTCCGGGTCCCACCTGAGGGTGTCCGCAATGCCTGTCCATCCGGTCCAGCGGCATTTGAGGACGCGGATACGGGTCAGGTCCGGACGCTCGCCCTGCTGGTTGCGCTCGTAGCCCATGATGAGCATCGAGAAGTTCGCGATACCGCCTGAGCCACGGATCTGGTTGACGCTGATCTCCGCGCCTTCCTCGTGAGCCTTCCCTTCCGGTCTGGTCAGGTGGTGAGCGATCTGGAGGTTGGCCTTGGTGTGCTTGACGAACTGGGCGAACTCGTAGGCCACCTTGTCGAGGGCCTTGCGCTCATCCCGTTCATTGGTACCGGCGACGATGAATGAGAGGGGGTCGATGAAGACCACCTTGCACCCAAGTGCCATGACCATGTAGCGGAGGTATCCTTGGATGGACTCGAAGTCCCACCGTGCCTTCTCCGGGTCGAACAGTTCAACCTGTCCAGCACCAAAGACTGCCGTGTGAAGCTCCTTCATCTCCTCGACCGGAAGTGGGTCAAGGTGGAGACGCCTGCCTGCACGGAGGGACATGAGGTCCAACTGTGCCTTGCGGCGGGTATCCTCGAAGCGCATGACGCCGAACTTGATGCCCCTCTGGAGGAGGAGGTCCTGGATCTCCACGATCTGCGAGGTCTTCCCGATCCCGGTTCCTGCGACGTGGTAGGTTACCTCCCCCTCCCGGATGCCTCGGGTGTTCTCCTGGACGATTGGCCAAGGGAACTCCGCGATCATCTCCCCTTCCGGCTCGTTCATGTCGTCGGCACAGAGAGCCGCGTTGACGATGCCTTCGGGGGTGTATTGTACGGCAGACCAGATGGCCCCGTAGATGTCTCCCTCACGGCCAGCCTGGGCCATGTCGGAGGCGTCCTTGAAGCCCTCAACCTTGATGGTCTTAGCCTTGCCTGGAAACAGGGCGCAGAGGTCGGGGATGACCTTCTGTCCCGGATCGTCACCATCCATCCAGAAGATGACTTCCTCGAAGCGGTCCAGCCAGCGGTAGTTCGCCTTCACGGCCTGGAGGGCTGAGCCTACCCCGGCAGGAACCGACACCACGGCCAGCTTCCAGTTTGCGGCCTGGGCGGCGGTCATCTTGTCGATCTCGCCCTCGATCACCACCACCTTCTTGTCGAACTTGTCGCCATAGATGGTCTGACCGAATAGCTGGCACTCCCAGATCTTGGGAGGGTTGTCCATCATCGGGACGAACCAGAAGTTCTTCTCCTGGTCCCGGAACTTCTGGTACGCCAACTCCCCGGTTTGGGAGTAGTAGTTACAGACGTGAAGGGTCTTGCCGTTCTCCTTGTGGACGAAGTACCCGGATCGGCTCAGGGTCTCCAGCTTCAGGCGGCGCTTCTTCAGGCCTTCTGGCATGTGGGCGGTGGTGAAGGGTAGTTGGTTCGCTTTCGGCCTCGGCTTGTGCTCGTAGGTCGTGTCTTCCATTCCGTGTTCTGCTTTCTTCTTCAGGCCACATCCAGGGGAGAAGCAGAACTGGTGACCATCCGCGTATGTCGCGAGGTTGTCTTTCGACTGGCAGTCTGCACAGTAACCCTTGGAGATGACCGTGCCGCTCCCGTCGCGCATCGGTTAGTCCTCTTCCTCGCCCTTCTCTTCACGCTGAAGCTCGTAGGCGAACGAGATGCCTTCCCAGTTGTCCACCCCGGCGTTCTCCAGATGACGGAGCCAGTCGGCGGATTCTTGGAGGTCGTTCAGTTCGGTCTCCTCGACCAGGACATAGGTGATCAGTTGGTAGTCTTCGGCGGCGATCTTCTTGACTTCCGCATTGGTGAGGGAGCCGCCTGAGTAGTTCTCCTCCTTCCGCGCCTTCTCACGGGCAAGGTAACGGATGTGGTCGTAGAGGGCGGATGTGGCTGGTGCCTTGGCGGCGTAGTCCGAAGTGACCCGTCCGACTGGAAGGCCCCCACGGAGCCGGTACGCATATCGGTTCTGGGTCACAGACGCTTCCCCCTACCCATTGCCTCGTCGTAGAGCTTGCGGACGTCCTCGACGGGCATCTTGGTGCCCGACTCGATGTCACCGGCTGCGGCCTCGATGCGACGGCGGAGACCCTCCAGTTCGATGATCTGGGCGTCCACTGCCTCATAGGCCCGTGCGAGGTTCTCCAGGTCTGAGTTGTTCTTCGACACCTGGAGAGCACTCAGGGTGTCTTTGAATGTCTTCTTCTGTTCAGCCAACGACGCTCTCCCCCTCAATGCCCACCTTCGGGCTCAGGTTGAGTGACACGTCAACGTCCTCAATGAGCGGCTTGGCGGAGAACGTCATGGTGACTTCCCGGCCCATGATGGTAGCGACCTCATAAAGTGCGCTGGGCAGATCCGTTGCGCATTTGTCGATGAGCGCCAAGGCAATGGCCTGTGCTGCTTTCTTGTTCTCGGTCACTCGGTTTTCTCCTTCTCGACCTGGATGCAGGCGTCGAGACCGACCTCTGAGATGTACACCCAGTCGTCCCGGTTGATGTCCATCACGCGGTCAGTGCTTCGGTTGAATAGCTGGTAGGAACGGCCACCGTGGGATGTCACCCGGTAGTGGCCGAAGTTCTTGATGTCGATGTTCATCAGTCCCCCGTAATGAAGTGGAGGAGGCCTTTGAAGGCTAGGATGTGGACGATGGTCAGGTAGATCGTCACCACAACGATTGCGTCTGCTGTCACTTCTCGGTCTCCACCCAGTAGGCTTTGTAGCGGGTACCGCCGAAGTCCTTCTTGAACTGGGACTTGATCTCCAGCCCGAGGCGCTTCAGTTCGGAGATGCGTGTGGTCACCTCCTGGACGTTGAGCGTGTTGATCGCGACCTGACGTGTCAGCGCACGGCCAGTCATCAGGTAGTCGTAGATGAGCCGCTGTTGGGGAGAGAGGTTGTAGATCGTGGCGTCCGAGAGAAAGTTCTGGGTCACTTGCTGTCTTCCTGTAATGTCGTAGTGTCAGCCCAAGTCGATACCCTGGGCGAAGAGAGCCACGTCCTCCCGGAGGAGATCCATGTCGATGGGTGGGCACGGAGGATGGTCGCGGTGACGGAACCTCTGGACCTCAGAGTGCGCCTTCAGGTCCAATGGGCCGTAGTGTTGCACCAGTTCGTTGAACAGTCGGAGGAACGCTCGGCGCTGCTCCTGGGTGAAGTTGTCCACCCCTTCCCCGCCGTCCTCTTCGCGGCCACCTACAAGGCAGACCCCTATGGAGTCCATGTTGTGGCCGGGGGTGTGGGAGCCTACGAGGTCACGCGGGCGGCACTCTGTGACGCTGCCGTCCCGCTCAATGATGAACTGGTAGCCGATGGAAAGGATGCCCATCTTTAGGCCACCCTCATGGGCCAGGACGGACCATCTCGGAACGTCCTCGGTGCAGCACACATCTGGTCTGGTGTGGCTGTCGTGCAGGATGACCCTCTTGGTCTTCTCCCGCGTCTTGTACTTGATTGGTACGGTCAATCTGTCTCTCCATTTGCCCACGCTTTGAACTCGGGCCAGACCTTCCCCTTGAGCCAGTCCTTGAGGAAGTTCAACGCTTCGAAGTCCTCCAGGTGGCCCATCGCGTACTCGATGGCCTGTCTATCGGTCCCGCCACCCAGGGGCGACATTTGGGTTGCGTTCAGGCGATCTTTGAGGGTCGGTGGGGTTGGTGTAGGAAGCATTACTCAATCTCCTCTGGGTAGAACAAACTAGGAACATTCTCCTAACGTGCCTCTGCCCCTCTGTCGATAGGAATTATTTCACAAGACCCAAAATATCCTCAGGCTTGCGCTTCGGTCCCCGCTCCTCGATCCAGGCCTTGGGGATGATCCGGCTGGCCCACTTGAAGCCATGCTTTTCAGCCCACATTGCGTAGGTCGTCTTGGAGCCCTTGATGATCTTGTCGAAGGGCCGCTGAAAGACGAACCGGATGTCGAGATCCGGATGTTGAAGCTTGATGAGGATATGCTTGGCCCGGTCTTTAGGTTCCAGCTTGCCCTTGGTCTCAACGATGATGCCGTTTGGCAGTGGGAAGTCTGGGGTGTAGTTCCGCCGCGTCTCGGGTACCGTGTATGGTATCTTGAACGACTCAAAACTGACCTTCACCCCCTGGTCTTCCAGGAACTTCGCGTTCATTTCCTCAAGTCCCGACCGGAAGCCGAACCGAAGTCCGACCTCCTGGGATGTCTTGGGGGCATTCACCTTCCGTGCCTGTCGCCAGTTACCTTTGGAGACTCCCATCTAGGTCTCCATGTCCCACCCGTAGCGGTCCTCAATGATACCCGCCACGATGACACCGAGAATGATGCAGACGAGGAGAGTCTCCATCAGTGCGCCTCCTCGAAACGATCTGCGGTGAAGTAGTTCTCCGGAAGCTCCACGAGTTCGACACCAGGAGTGTTCTCCATCCCTGGGATCTCAGTCCGCTCGCATCCGTCTGGGTCTCCGATGAAGGCCCGCTTGACGGTGTAGTTCTCCCCCTCGGTGATCGGGATGCCTACTTCAGGGGCGCGGATGCAGCGGATGGTCTGACCCCGCTTGAACGGGTGACGAGGTTTCCCCATCAGTAGTCACCACCCTGTTCCTCGTCGGCGGACTGGCCGAAGCCCTGGTCTTCACCGTCTGCCACGAAGCCGTCCTCGACCTCACCGAAGCCGCGACCGCCACCACCGGACCCACTGGCCAGCTTGGTGATCTGTACCTTGGCGAAGTCCAGGCGTACCCCGACCTCCTTGGAGGAGACCATGACGATGGGGCGCATCGAGAACATCACGCGGCCCTCGGAGCCATTCCAGACAGACACGTCGATGACGTTGTCCTTGGAGTCACGGAGTTCGATCTTGACGTCCTTGAAGCCGGAGGTCTCCTTCTTCGAGGGGATCTTGGCGTTCTGCTTGTAGGAGAACACAACGTCTCCGGTCGGCTCGCCGGTCTCGTCATCTTCGATCCGCTCAAAGGGAACGTAGAGCTTCCACTTCTTGGCCTCACCCGGCTTCATCTCCTGGGTGTGCTCCTGGAGTGCGGCGACGCAAGCGGCTTCGATCTTCGCTGCCAGCTTCTCGGCGGCGTCACCAGAGAGGCGCTGGTCGGTGTGGAAGAGACCATCGGAATTGAACTTGGTGTCAGGCTTGTTGAGCCAGGGGTGGATCAGTGGGCCTACCGGCGAGATGTGATACTTTGCCATGTGTCTCGGTGTCTCCTTAGATGACGGGCTCGTTGCGGACCCTCAGACCGAAGAAGTCGCGGAGGGATTCCATCTGGGCGTTGGACTTGTCGTGATAGGCGGAGGGATCGGTGATCAGCTTCCGGCCCAGGTGGTAGAGTTCCTCCGGGTCGGTGCCATTGCGCTCCGCGATTGCGTAGAAGAGGACGGCGATCCCTGCTGTCAGTTCGGCGGGGGGCTCATGGTTGGCTCCGCTGAGAAGGGCGTGAGCAACGCTCGCCACCCTGTCCCTGGGGATCATCAAGAGTTTGTCGCGGTCCAGGCGGTTAGACAGTGAGTTGGTCATTCCTCGTGCTCGCTTGAAAAGGCCAGCCCCATCACGGAACAATGTCGTAGTGTTGGACGTTGTGTTGTCGTGAAGGAAGCTGGCGATATGGGATTTTCAAGTACAGTCCTATTGTTTGTAATGTCGTAGTGTCAGGCGAAAAAATAGAGCGAAGAGGCGACGTCCTCTAGGTTTAGGTTGCCGAAGGAGGGCAGCGGGGGAAACTCGGCGCGAGGGCCAGCGACTTGGCGGCAGGCGTCCAGGAAGTTCTCCAGGACGGGCTCGGAGTAGGTCCATATGAAGGCCTGTCGGATCGATGCTTCGAGGTGCCACATGTCCGCGCAAACGGTCCCGTAGGCATCGTGGATTGACGTGAAGCTTTCCACCCCACGATCAGCGGCGATGTTGACGCAGAGCATCAAGGCGGCGGCATCCATTGAGTGGACGAAGTTCGGAGCGATCCCTCGGGCCTGACTTGCTGTGTCAAGCTCCTTAGTCTCTGTTCGGGTGGACAACTTTATAGTCTGCCCATCAAGGTTGGTTTTGATCTGATCATCCTGCATCTTCGCGTAGAACTGGCGCACGTAGAAGCCAGCCGGTGTCCTCCACCAGAGAGGAAGGCCCTTCTTGGATGCCACCTTGGCGCAGTCCTTGAGCCACGTCATGACCTCGACGGCCTTAGTCACGGTACCCGATACGGAGACCCAAAGGATGTCTGTCAGGTATGTGATCGCGGCATTCCTGTCCTCCCGATCTAGCCCCTTGATGATCCCATCGGGGTCATTCTTCTTGAGCCACTCCAGGGTGTACCGGAAGTATGCGTTCTTGGTCCCACCGTACGGCAGGATCATCACGGGGCGCTTGGTAACATCGCGCTTTGCCCTCCCATCGAACAACTCCAGCCAGAGACCGGCGAAGCGATCCGGCATCCGGTGGAATAGCTCCTCGGTCACCTTGTCGGCCACGTCCTGGTAGATGTCATTCGGCTTGTCGCCAGGGATCAGGTTAACCGAGGCGGCACCCTTCTCGTCCAGGACCATGGCGCTGAGATGCTGGATACCGTTACAGGTTCCGTCCACGCGGATTGGGAGGGAGGAAACCATACCTTCCCCCTCTTCGAGCCACCTCGCCCACTCTAGGATTGCCGCAAGGCGCTGCCAGTTGTCGTCGTCATCATCTCCGATCCACCTCCGGTCGCCGGTCGGGTCAGCCGCGATGGACCTCCACATGTCGTTCCTCTCGGTCGTCCATGCCACGCGGTCATCATATGCCACCTTGTCCACCCCGAAGGTGTTAGCGAGGTGAATGGCGAGCCACTGTGCATCGTCACCGTCAATTGGCTTCCCACGGGAGAACGTCAGGACGCCTCGGTGGAAGTCTGCCCCTTGAGGAGAGAGATCGGACGGGATCGGGTACATGCGTCCCCGGAAGTCCAGCATGTGCGGGAAGAAGAACTCAGGCTCCTTGCTGAAGCGGACGGCCATATTGAGGGTTCTCTCGAAGGACATCGCGACGGAGATCCGCTGTGCATTCCTGGCCCTTGCGGCGGAGGCTCGACGTGCCCAGGCGATGTACTCCTCCGTCCCCTTATCCTCGTCTGTGAGGTGGGCTGGACGTTCCTCTACGTTTTCCTCCTCCTGATGTGGGATACCGGCAAGCGCGAGGTCGCGGTCCCAGAAGTACTTGGCTACGTCGAGTACCCGCTGGTTGATCTTCCACGGTGTGGACTGCACACGGTTGAGGGCCTTGTAGACCTCCGGCATGTCCAGCGCCTCGTACTCCTCCAGGGCGTTCTGACGCTGGTCCTGGTGGTTCGCCTTGAAGCGGATCATGAAGGGTGGCTTCACGAATGGTGTGTAGTATCCGCCGTCACGCGGGCCGGTCCACGACAAGGGCGGAATGAGGGTTGGCATGTAGGTCGGTGCGAAGACAAGCTCTCCGTCCATCGCCGTCTTAATCCATGTGAGTAGACCCTCGTCTGCCTCCAGGATGTAAGGACGCTTCATGTAGCCGTAGCTCTTTCCCTTCTTAGGTACCCAGGACGGGTCCTGTGCGATGTAGAAGCGGCGGGTCTTCGTGATGACGATGTTGATGAGTTCCAGCCCTACCCGTTGACGGTCGGTCTCGGTCCACTCGATCCATCCGATCTTCTCCCAGATGTACTTGTTGAATAGGGAGATACGGGAACGGCGCTGGTGTGCCGCGTTGGAGCCTCGCTCGGCATAGTGTGCGGCGGTCTTCTTCCAGTCCTCCGGCTCCTCCTCCTTCCACTTCTTGCAGCGGGCCTCATGTTCGCACCATGTGCCGATCTCTACGGCGATGGCCAGGACGTGCCGCTGCTCAATGGCCATCATGCGGAGGATCGCTCGGAGCGCGACCAGGGCGGCGACTTCGGGGTCAAGCTCCTGAAGACGTGGTAGTGCGATGGGCTTCACGCCGCGCTTAGTCCCTGCCTTCGTGATCCAATCCTTCAGGCCGTCTGCCACTGGCGTGACCCACTCGGTGACCAGACTCCGGTACGGACGCAGGCGTGTCATGTCCTGCTTCTCCTTGGCCTTGTCGATCCTTTGCTGGGCGCGTTTCTTCCCCTCAGTCAGCATCTCCTCTTCGAGTGCCACTTGATCCTCCCAGCGAGTGTGGAGGTGTGCCGCGATTTCGACGTGCTGGTTCATGGATATTCCTCGTGCTGTAATGTCGTAGTGTGCAATTAAAGAGAGGTCAGTCCCTCTGGAACGACGAAGGTAGGCAGGCAAGATGGAGGTTCATCTGCTCCTGCTTCAGGGCGTCCTTCACCAGAACTTTGGCCTCCTGACACGCCTCCTCCGTGGTAAAGCGGTTATACTGGTCGGGTCTCTGTGTGAGAGGCTCTACGTGCCCGAGCGGGGATACGATGAAGATTGTGAATGCTGCTGCTTTGATCATTTCGACTCCATGTAGATGCGTAGTGTCAGCGTGAAGTTCTGACGTAGGTAGAGAGGTCGGTACGCTCCCAGACCAGAGCGGATACCTTCCGGAAGTAGTCCCCTGGAGTAACTCGTACGGTCTTCTGGGCGGCAGGGAATACCTCTCGTCCAGGACGTAGGGTCACTGTTTTGATTCGGCAGTGGTGGTCTTTCATTCCGTGATCCTTCTAGTTCTCCGGAAGATGGCTCCCGTGTACATGCACTGGCGCTCCTCTATCAGCCACCAACGTCCCTCAGAGTCCACCTTCATGCGCCGCTTACGGAGCTTGAGGCTCCTCCACTTTTCGTCCTGAGAGAGGTTGCTTCCGGTCGAAGCGTAGGGTCTCCAGGCTGTGGCATTCGGTGGCACAACTCGGCGGATGCGAGCGACCAGGGTCTGTAGATGCGTAGTGACGATGCAGAAGCGCATGACTGAGGTCCTTACCATATTCGGCACATTGTGTGCAAGATCGTAGTATGGGGAGTTGCTTTTGAGTCCTGTGTTGGACGGTGGCACACTCAATGTTTACAAAGGGTTAGGTTCTGCCACTGTGGCGTTTGTGGCATTTCACTCGGTGGCGGCTATAGCGCGGATGTGGGACGGACACAACAGCCAACTACCCTGGGTCTGGCACTGAGAGAATGCACCGTTGATAGCGGATGACATCCTATCCTCGCCCTTACTTTGTCCTGCCTGCTGCCCCAGGAAGTAGGTACAGATGGCCAAGCCAATTGCCAGCCAAACTCCATGTCGTGATACTGTTGACACGTCCAATGTCTCCGCTTAATGGAGACACTATAATGCCCCGCTGGCGGAATTGGTAGACGCGCCGCACTCAAAATGCGGTTCCTCACGGAGTGCTGGTTCGATTCCGGCGCGGGGCACCATACGGAGCCGTCATGGCCTCCTTGAAGTACCTTTCCTTCACCTGAACGGGTAGAGCCTCCCAAGAGTCTACTACGTGCATGTCGCCCGCTGTTTCCTCGCAGTAGATTGTCCACGCAAGCTCACAAAGTGCGGGCGACTCGTCCATTGCCTCTTTGGTAGTCGCGGTTGGTTGGCCGTACCAGAATGCGGAGAATGCAGACGGTGACGCACGGTCAAAGGCTTGGGCCAGCGCCCTCAGTTGAGCCTGCACCCTGTTGTGCTCTCGGATGAGGATCTCTGCGACACTCTTCGGCACTGGGCCTGTGTCCATCTGTTGGTCGCTACTCGTGATGTCCACACCGTTTGGACCCTCCCCGAACACGAACCAGTACCCGAACTTCTCGTCTATGTACTTGTCTTTCAAGTCATCAACTCCTTTGCGAACCGTGCGACCTCCTCCGGGGTGATCCCTGGAGTCATAGCGTAGGCCTTGATTATCTCCCCAACGTTGCTCCCTCGTGGAGCCTCCTGCTGTGGCTGCGGTGCGGTGAAGTACTGGCGGCTTTGCTCAAGCTCCCCTGCCCCTACTAGCTCCAGGTACCCTGCCGTTGTGGCGATGCCCTTGTGGCGAAGAACTTTCTGTAGGGTCGCGGTCGGCATACCCCGAGAGTTGGCATACCAAGCGAACGTACGGCGGAGAGACTTCATGGTCGCCGTTGGGATGTGGGTTACCCCCAGATACTCCCTGACGTGGTTCCATCTGTCGCCTGCTTGCCGTGGGGTGATCGGGAACATTCGTCCCCACCTGTTGTCCTTCTGCCTCTGGATGGACCTCTGGATCGGCTCCATGCTCTCTGGGTAGACCGGGATGGCGTTCTGTGCGTCAGACGTCTTGGTACCCGCTGGGTTGAACCAGGGTGACTTGGTGTCCAGTCCGGTAAACATGCGGGCATCCATCCTGAGGACCTCCTCGACGCGGAGACCCTGGTAGACGATGATGTCGATTATGTCAGCGAACATCGGGTCCGTGATGAGGTCACCATCGAGTGGATCTCGGAGGGAAGTTACGACCTTTCGGTGATCATCGGGCCTGAGCCACCACTTCTCTATCCGCTTCCCCGAGACGTGCGGTATGGGGAGCTTCACGGTTGCGAGTGGAGGGATGCGCTTGAGGGCAACGTCGTTCACAACCCTGAGAGATCCCAGGTACTTGTTGATGGACGAGGGGGCTAGGTTCTTAGCTCTTAGGTGGACCACTAGGGCATCGATGTCTTCAGACAGTATGGCGTCAATGTCCGGCTTCCCGCGCTCCTCCATGAACTGCACTACTAGGGGAACCACGTACTGGACTGACGCGTGGTACCGGGTGCCGTACCAGTGGGTGTCGAGGGCGATCTGCATGGCCTCACGGAGAGTTCCCGAACGACGCACTAAGCTTCGCGTGATGGTCTCTGCGGTGGCGGCGTAGAGTCCTCTTTCGGCCTGGACCTGGAGGGGTTTGTCGGTAGGAGAGACAGGCCACTTGCCGTAGGTGGTGATGGCCGTCTCGATCTCTACTTCGAGAGCTTCCGCTTCGGCCAATGTCTTGGCGCTCTTACGGATGCGGGTGAAACCTGGGAGTGCTGAAGCCCGGTTGATCGTGACTTCAAATACCTTGCCCCTGGGGCGGATTGTCATTGGTCGCTCCCCTAAGGATGTACATGAGTTGGTCGGCTAGTGCCCTGCCCTTCGGTGTGAGCTTGGCGACTTTCATTCGGCGGTTGAGCACGTAGGTATCTAGCTCCACGAGACCCATACCTTCTTTACCGTCACGGTACTTGTCTCCAAGATATCGTAAGTGGGTCGAGAGTGTCTGAGGCGTGATGCAAAGACGTTCGGCTATCACCTCAAGTGGGGTAGGCTCGTCCTTAGAAGTGAGCCCGCCCCAGAGAGCAACTCCGAGAAAGGAGTTGAGGATTGTTATCGGGATGTACTGGGTGTCCTCAGTCTGCGCGGCTTGAACTCGGCGGTTTGCCTCCAGGTAAGCTCGCAAGGTGTCCCGATTGTCGGAAGTTGTGGCCATGAGTGTCATCTCCATCTGTACGCGACTCCACACATACTGCCATTTCGTAGTGTGCGCAAGCCCCATCTTCTACCCAGGCGACAAGCCATGTGGTGATGTCTCTACCCTCCGCATAGTCCTTTAGGAAGTTATAGAGGTCAACGGGTTCAAAGGCCTTCAGCCCGAACGTCACGGCATCTTGGAGCGAGGTGATAGACGGGAGGCACACCGGGAGAATGGTCATATTCTACGCTTCTGTGTATGATGGATAGATGGATGATTGGATGGTGAGGAGGCCAAGACTGGCCCCCTCCTTCGCGTTCTCGTCTGGTTAGCCTTGAGCGGCCTTGGCGACCTCCTCGAAGCTCTTGCCCTCGACTTCAGCAAGTGTCGCCTCATCGGTCGGGTGGGTGCTGTACGAGTGGATGGCTTCAGCTTCGGCCAGGACGTTGCCGATGGTCTTCTCCCCATCGAAGTCCTCGCGGTCGATGTTGAGGATGCCTGCGAGTACGTCCATGCGGTGGTCGGCGTCTGCCTCGATCTCCACCTCGGAGCCCTCGTGGTCGAAGGCGATCCAGCCCAGGTCCGATGCGTCGATCATCTCCGGCTTGCGGATGCTCTCGGGAAGCTGCTGACCAAGGCGCTGCTCATACCACCCGGTACGCTCGCCCAGGAGTGCAACGGCGAATCCCTCTGCCCAGTCGGGACGCTCGTCAACAGGCGTCACCACCTGACCCGTGAGGCCGTCGATGTGGAATGCGCCTTCGTGGTTTGCCTTATGGATTGCAATGCGGTTCATATTCTCTTCTCCGGTCCTTCTAGGAAAAGGAAAGGGGCTGGCCTGAAGGACATGACCAACCCCCAAGGATGCTCAACTGGAGGTCAAGCGAAACTGTTGCACTTCAATACTCCTATCCACACTGTGTGTCAAGGCGTAGTATAATGCGAGATTTAACACCTCATTTTCTGGGAGGCGTTATGACTTGCGGATAACCCGCACACCCTTGGGGTCCTTGGACACCGAGACGGTAAACTCTGGAGCCGTACCGCCGTCCTTCTGGACCTTTTCGCGATACTTGTTGATGGAATTGTAGATGGTCTTGCCGCCGATGTCTGGGATGAAGACCGAGGGCCAGGTCTGCGGGTCATCCGGCTTGGTTGGCGCAGGGAACGATGCCCAGTCGTACTTCGAGATGCCTCCGGCGCGTTCCGGTACGATGCCAGTCTCGATCTTGAAGCTTCCCCATACGGCGGGAGCCTTCTGCTCCTCCTGCTGGGGAGCCTTGGTGTCCTTGTTCTCGGTGTTCTTTGCGTCTTTCTCTGTGGCCATGATGGTTCTCCTGTTCGATGGCTGGTTGGTGGTAGGTTAGAGGTTGATGATCTGGGCCGTGGAGATGTCCTCCATGTTTATGAACGTCTCGTTCTTCCCCTCCTGGTTGATGAAGATGGACTCCTCATTGTGGCTGAGAACATGGGCGTTCCGGTACACGAAGCCATTCCTCATGGTGATGTAGTCGAGGAGGTATTGACGGCCCTGCTGGTCGAGGGTGGTGAGACGCTGGTGGAGGGATTTCACGGTGTGTTCCTTGAGTGTTAGCTGGTTGCGGCTGTCGCGTTGGTGTGGCTGAGGCGTACTGCCCAGATGGCAGTGTTGAGACGGGGAACGTGGTGTTTCTCCGCGATGGCGGGCTCTGTCTTCATGGTGGTCGTGGTGGGTACTGGCTTGGCGTAGCGCACCCACTGGTACCTGTTCTTCGCAACCCTAGAGATGCGCCCGATTACCATCGGCTTGTCTCCAGGCTGGACCACGAAGTGGACTCCTAGACGTGCCAAGAAGGAGTTGGGTTTGGGAGTGAATGGGGTCTTATCCATCACTGCTCTCCCGACTGCCTGATCTTCTCCATGAGGTCACGTCGAGCGTCTTGCGGAGTGCGACCTGTGCCAACAAGACCCAGTGCAGTGGCCGTGAAGATTGCTTCGTTAACCAGCGCTGGGAGTCCCGGTGGCTTGTAGATTGTGAGTGCTGTAGATTGCATGACTGTTCTCCTTCTGTGAGTGTGGAATGTCGTAGTGTCTACGTCAAAGAGACGAGGATGAGGGCGCTTACGGCCACGAGTGTCATCAGGCCTAGGAACGCTGCTGTGTCTTCCAGGAGGTGTCTCAAGCTGGAACTCCTTGTGGTTGGATTGCTGGAATGTTGTTCCGGCAGGCGGCGTACCGCATGAACCAGAACGGTATGTCGTGGCACCCGACCACCAAGTCCCCATTGGGCTTGATGGAAGAGAGCCTGAAGTCTCCCGCTTGGATCGTCTTGGTGGGGACGAACTCGCGATGCTCGCGGCGGCACTTGACGGCCAGCCAGTAGAGCGACTTGGCGACCTCCAATGGGACGGATGCACCCCAGGTCGTCTCGACGCGGTCCTCGATGATCCGGGGAAGCGGGCGGGTGGTGTAGTACCGTGTGGCGATGGTCTGCTTCTGGCCGCGCAGCCAGTTCTTGACCTCAGGCCAGACCTCCTCTCGGCGGATGCGCCTGTTCTCTGCCTCACGCTCGATCCTGGCGCGGTTTTCCGCCTCGGCGCGGATGGCTGCTGCCTCGCGGACACCCTCGACGATGGCATCAGGTTCCCAGTTGAAGGACTCGAAGCCCTCCACCTTGAACAGGCGGATGTACTCCTGGGCCTGAGCGATAAGGTCCTGTGCCTCGCGGAGGTGCATGTCGCCGTACTTGCGGGCTCGCTTGGCTTTCTCCAGGCGATCCACGATCCGTTCGACGTAGTTCCGTGCGTTGTGAAGTCCCCAGTCGATGTCTCGGACTCCGGGAACGTCGAAGACCTTCATGTGCTGGACTGCGCGGCGGGTGTAGGTGATGTGCTTGGCGGTGGACACCGAGTATCCTTCGGTGGTCATGAGGACCACTGGGCCTTCTTCAGTCTCTACAATCCGCGCAATTGGGAAGTGATGGCCCCAAGAATAGATGATGGTGCCCTCGTAGAACATTGAAAAGCCCTTACGATGGCGTCCGGTCTGATTGGCCCAAGCGTGGGCAACCTCGTTGTGAGTGCTCATTGTGTCTTCCTTGGATGTTGGGATGATGTGTAGATGCGTAGTGTTGTCTTACGCTGCTGGGCGTAGTACGGGTCTCTTCTGGTAGTGCTCTCGCGCTCCTAAACAGGCCATGTTCAGCATGTCCATGAAGTACCCATCGTGGATGAACTTCAGGACCTCGCCGCTCTTGTAGACGCTGGCCCCCAGGTAGTCGGCTGCGATTTCCTTGCCGTAGTGATCCAGGACCCTGATGCTGCTGTCGAACATGACCAGTTCGCCGCTGTCCAAGTCAGCCTGTATGCTTCCGTCCTCGTCGTCCCCATCGTACTTCTCGAAGGACTGCTCCGTGCGCCACTCTACGGTGAAGTTCCGGGTTGCGGCTGTCCAAAGAACGCCGAAGTTGTTGTGTGGATCTTTCCAGCGTCTCATATCCGCTCCTCGTTGCTGCACTGGTTGATGGCATCCTCAAGGATGGACACCACGTCCTCGACTTCCGCTCCCTCTGCGTGTGCATCTCGCGCCTTCCAGAGTGGTGCGTAGATCGCCCACATGATCTTCGCGGCATCCTTGAAGGTCTTGAAGTCGCCGATAGCGGTCGCCTCATGCTCCGGTGAAATCCCGTAGATGGTCCAGTAGTCGGCCTCCTTGCCTGTCTCCTTGTACGCCTCGAACGTTGGGTAGCTCACGATCTGGCCGTGAGCCTCATGGACTGGGCGGATCTCCATGTAGGCGAAAGTCAGCTCCTTGCTCATGCCTCTGTCCTCCTGCTGTGCTTGTATGCGATGCTGCTGGTCATTGACTTGACGTAGCCGCTCCGGGAAGCGTCTCCGAGTTGGACCGCGTGGAAGTCAGCCCAGTGGATGGTCTCGCCATCTGCCGTCACGCTCTCCTCGCAGTACTGGTGATGCTCGGTCAGGACACCTCGGTACGTGATGCCGTCCCGCGTGACCTCCTCTGTGTACCTTGTCATAGTGTCACCTCAGTTTGTGTACGTTGCGACCCGATACTCCTCGCCATCTTTGGATACCTCTATGAGGACGCCTGAGAAGAAGCCATCTGCGTGACATGCCTGCCAGGGCCATTTCTCGGTGACGTCCCTCTCGGGCATCGTTGCGAAGTCCGAAAGGTGGTACCAGTTGTTCCGGTACTTGAAGTAGCCGTCGGGCTCATACCCCTCGTCTGTCTTCAGGTGTTCGTACTTGTCTTCGAGGACCTTGGTGGGAACCTCGTAGTCGTACTTGAACGGACGCCACTTGTGGTCTGTGGTGATGTCGAGGCAGGTCATATCGCCGCTTCCCTCACGTTGGCGTTGCACCATGCGTCCATCCAGCCACCCGCGTAGTCCGCGATGACTTCCTCAGGGTCACTCACCACGTCTGGGATGATGAAGGCTCGCGACACCGTGTTACCGTCCCGCTTGATCAGGAGGTACATCTCATCGCAGGCCGTCAGAGCCTCCAGAGCCAACTTGGTGTCCGTTCCGGTATAGTCGGGGTCCTCGCCGTGTCCGTACGTGCAGACCAGCGTGAAGCCTGCATCGGTTGCGTCTTTGAGGAGTTGTCGGACGTACTTCAGGTTATCGCTCATGGTTATGGCTCCTTGGTTGGATGGTGTGTAGATGCGTAGTGTTGTCAGAAGCGGAAGTCGTTCGTCTTGAGGAACTCAGCTTCCTCCTTCGTGGCCATGACTACTGCCATCGGGTGTTTCTCCAGGTACTTCTGGAGTCGTGCTCGATTGGTCGGAGTGGGTACCTTGCGGTAGGCGTTGATCAACTTCGTCACAGTGCTGGCTCCATGGTTAGCTGAGTGATGAGGAGGGTCTTTTGGGGCACCCTCCGAGTCGCGAAGCGACGAGGACGATTTTTTGGGATCGCGTGGCGGTCGCATTACGGGGCGCTCCGGTATGCTCCGGCAAGCCTGCCCTTTGTGGTGCCTTCAAGCCCTGCTGTATGCCCCGCGTCCGCGTCTCACTAGGACCACGTCATCGTCGTCCCTGTATGTCGGGGCCTCATAGTCCTCGCGACCACCTGAGGACCATCTGTCAAAGACTGGCATGTCGTTTCCGCGTGGTGCGCGTTCCATCTGGACTGTCTTGTGGTGAATGCGCGTGGTCGGCTTTTGGTCAGGGTTGCGGCGGAGTGTGTCGCCTAGATAGATGGTGCGCATTGTCAGTAGCTCCTTGCTGCTTTCATCCGTGCCAGAATGTCGTCAAGACGCTGTAGCGTCCGCGCCGTGTCCATGCCGCATGTAATTGCGTAGTATGCAAAGCGTAGCTTGCGCATTGTGACCGCCTTTGAGGTTTCGACTTGCTTGTCTCGTCAGTAGGGGATGCTTACCCCTAGACCTCTCTCACCCTTGGCGTCTCTCCCTTCCCGCGTTCCGCGTGGGCCATCCTTAGGTTATACAAAGCGCTCCTCACACTCTGGGGCTTGGCTCTCTATGCTTGGCGGCCATGCCAGTTACCGTGGGGCCTAGACCCCCAAGAGTGCGTCACCGCCTCTCTTGTGAAAACCACACTATGTGCTTTGTCGTAGTGTGTAAACAGAAAAATGCACTGATAGCGAATAAAAACGCTAAGTATCTGTTTTAATGTCGTTCTTTCTGCATCATCTCTACCCTAATGTCTCCCTTTACGCCCTGCCTTACGCCTCATTAGGCCACGCTAGACCATATGTAACGCCATAGTGTCGCCGTCTCCCGGTGGACCATCAGGCCACGACATGAGGGCAGGCCGTACGCCTCTATATAGGGTGCGCCATGAGGTCAGGACATGAGGGCAGGCCATGCGGGCGCTAGACCATCACTAGTGCTCAGAGTGACCGCCTTGTGTCGCCCTCATGGTCTAGGGTGGATGGTGGCCATGCCTCACCCCTTCCCCATGGTCCCCATGAGTGAATGCTCAAAGTCACCGAAAAGAGTCACTGATTCGATCTGTAGAACGACCTCCCACAATGTCGCATAGTGTACCCCGCGAGCCATGCATGATGCGCAACCCTAGGGCCTGAATGGTGGCTTGTGGCGGGCGTACTTGATCCATAAGCAAGTCCAAAGTGTAGGAAACTCAATGGGTTACACCCCGCGCACCCCCGCCTAGTGGCCTTTGGAAGCCGCCACCGCCATGTAATGTTATCACGTTACCCAGCCGTACCCCCAGAGGGGGGAAGTCGCAGCGTTGTCACGTAAATCGGATGGCTCGCGTGAGCTACCCCTGGAGCGATCCGGGAAGTGGAGCACCATACCCTTTGAGGCGGGCCATGTGGACTTGGAGGGAGTTCATTGCACCCTGCACCTTCTCCTGGGCTACCACGAGGTAGTACCGGAGGAGGAACTTGGGGTCATACTGGAGGAGAAACAGGAAGTCGGTCATATTGAGCACCTTGAGTAGGGAGGATTACCATCCCACCCCGCTATACAAGAGGGGGAGACATGAGGGAGGACATGGAGGAGGAGACAGGAAGTAGGTCACTTTGAGCACTACTGAGAGAGAAGCCTTTAGTGGCAAACTTGAAGGGGTGGAGAGGAAGAGACATGGTCTCTCCCAACTCCTGTAGGTCTTACCCCTGTAGTAGCTACCTAGGGGGGCTCCTCTAAGTACAGGCCTATTAATCCTCTCCAGGTTGTAAGTTTTTAGCGCCTACCACCACCTCGAAGACCACGCCTGAGAGCACGTCTTCCGGCCCCGCCTCCGGTGACTTCATCGGCGTCCTTGAAGAACTTCGCCAGTTCCTTCTCCCGGCGTTCCTCCTCGGCCTTTTCAGCCTGCTCGGCGGGCATGAGGCCCAACCGTTCCAGGACCATGCTCACGGCCCCAGCAAGGCCCTCCACGCGGTCGTCGTGCGTGAGGCAGTCCTTCTCACGGGCCAGACGTGTGATCTGGTACATGAGGCTGTAGCGGTCCCGAAGCTCGGTTCCGTCACGGGACTGGGTAGTGGCGTAGTCCTCCAGGAAGACCTCCTTGGCCACCACGAGACGATGGGCCGCGAAGACGGGCTCCAGGGTCTGGATGATGCGGAGTTCTTTCTGCTGCTTCTTGGCCCGCTCGGTGACGATCTCTGTCGCCTTCCGCTTGTCCTCGGGGTGCCGGGGCTGCTGCTTCAGGGTCTCCTCCCAGGCCTTCTTGACGTGGGGCTGGAGAAGCTGGGCGAACATGCCCTGGCCGAAGTCCTCCTCGACGCGACAAGTCATCACGTTGAACTGGACCAGGAGGTTGGCGATCTCCTTCAGGGTCTTCTCCCCGTGACCGTCCAGCCAGCCCGCCTGCTTGAGGCAGTACGCGGTGGAGTGCAGCACGGCGACAATCGTAAGCGTGGTCTCATCCTTGCCCTTGCCTGAGGGGTCGATGAAGGCAACGATTTGCTCCCACTTGGAGAAGCTGTCAGAGACGCTGGCAGGCCTGTGGACGCGGTCCCCATCGAAGCTGATCGTCTGGACGTCCTTGAGTGCCAGGTGGTCCCCAGAGCCCCAGGAGACGAGGTCTGGCCCGGTCCTGCGATCCAGAGACATGCACATGATATCGCCAAGTCGGAGGGGGTACCGCTCGACGTCGCTAAGGCTCGTATCAAGCATGAACTGGAGGGCGAAGCCCGCCTTGCCCCAGGACATTTCTCGTGCCCTCAGATCCTCGTCACTGAAGCGCGTAGGCTCGGTTGAGGTGCCGGGTAGAGTTGGGTCCTTCTCCAACATCCAGCTAACCCAGCGGGCCAGCCTGGAGCCGTATGATCGACGCTGCTTGCCGTTGGGGTAACGTGCAGGCCAGATCTTGATGACGTACCCGCGCTCCTTCTCAAGGACGTTGTAGATCGAGGCTTCCGTCTGGGGGGTACCCAGGAAGATGATCTGTCCACCCGGCTTGATGATGGCGTCGAACTCTCGGACGGAGTCTGCCAGCTTCTCCCGCATGTCGGGGGTCATGGAGTTGGTGTTCGTCTCCACGTCATCCCCGACGATCAAGTCACCACGGAAGCCGACGATCTGCGCCGTGACACCTACAGCGAACACTGAGGGAGTCTGGTCAGGACGTGCAGGCCCCACGTCGAACGCCTGGGAGGACTGCCGCTGGTTTGGCTTGGGACGGAGGTGCTGGAGGATCGGCATCTCGGCAATGAGGTTGAGACACCAGTTGACGAACGCCACGGAACGACGTGCGGAACCTGACGCGACCAGGACCTTCTTCTGGGGGTCCCGGAGGAGCGTCCATAGAACGTATGCACCCGTGATCCACGACTTGGCCGCACCACGGAACGCCATGATGATCAGGTGGTCGATCTCCCCGGATCGGGGGTGGTGCTGCATGTAGTAGGCGATGTCCAACTGAAGCGGCGTCGGGTCAGGAAGCTTCAGGTGCCGCCAGAGGATTGTCAGGAAGACGCGGAAGTCATCCTTGACGGGGTCATTGAAAATCTCGACGTTGTGGTGAGTGGTGGTGGACTTGAGGCGCTCCTTGCGGGGCTCCTTCAGGGGGTCCTTTATGTTCAAGATCGGAGCGAGGGCCTTGGTGGTCTCCTCGGTCAACTCGGCAGAGAGCTTCTCCTTCCAATCCTTCCCCAGCTTCCGCTTCTGGACCTGGACGAACTTCTTGAGGGCCTTCTTCACCTCTGGCGATGGCTCGGGCAGATCAGACATCCATGATCCTCCGATAGATTTCCATCGGGGCTTCGCCGTCCCCCTCGACCATCTCGTATGGCATCCCCAGGCCGTCCAGGAGGGCTGTGACCTTGGCGTCGATTACCCTGGCCTCCTCCTCAGTCTGATTGCGGCCCCACGGGTGATACTCCTTGGTCCGCTTGATGACGAAGTTCTGGTTGTTGAAAGTCTCGAAGGCCCAGAGGACCGTCCCAGTGAAGCCAGCCGACTTGAATGGACCTTGGGCGTACATCGTGCCTAGCAGAAGCGGGGAGTCGGTTATGATCCACTCCACCTGTCCGACCAGACGGTGAAGCCTGTTGAACTGCTCGCCCAGGATCGTCATCTGGTTCCCAAGGCGGGACGTATTGCGCTCGTAGGTGAGGTCCTTGGCGTACTCCATAACGAGTTCCACCTTGTGGCCCTTCATCTTCATGACGTTGAATAGGCCTGCCGCCGTTGTGGACTTCCCTGCCCCAGGACCAGCGAACAGATTAATGACCTTGGTCACCTCCATCAGACTGCCCCCGGCGCGAAGTACTCTTTGACTGCCAACCAGTGACGCGGGAAGGCGAACTCGGTGTCCCGGATGTGGTAGTCCTGGAAAACAACTTCCTGGGTCTCAGCCGGGTCGGGGCTCCAGGTGCTATCGAGGAAGGTTGGTCCCTCCCAGAGCGCGATAACCAGATTGTTCCCGTACTCGTCAGTCTCCATACTCAGGAGCTTCATGTAGGCTTCGGGATTTGTCAGGACGTAGCCGGTCTCTTCGTAGACCTCTCGGGCTCCTGCCATCTGCCACGTTTCACCGCGCATGTGATAGCCACCGGGCAGACCCAGGAGGCCCTTCTTCGGCTCGTTCCCACGGCGCACCATGAGGATCGTCTTGTATCCCTTCGGGACGATCACGGCGACGACTGTGGGAGTGTTGTCGTAAACTACGTTCGCTTCTCCCAGATTCTTCTCTTCTTGTTCCACTGTAGGTATCTGTCCTCTTTCGCCAGTCGGATAGCGGCGCTCATGGCGATGGTCGGATACTCCGTTATGGAGTACCCGGTACCGGCCCTGAGGCTGTCTTCATCGACTAGGTGTCTGTGTCTGTGGGCGATGCTGGGAAGCTCTTTGATGAGCTTGACGCACAGCGTGTTGTAGTCCTCGTCAGGGAGGATCGTGATGTCCAACTGGTAGTAGAGGTACGAGAGCATCAGGTACCATGAGACGTAGGCGTCCCGGTTCTTCTCGATGCAGGACCACATGTACTGGGCTCGCTGCTTCGGTGTCACCAGGAGAACTCCACGCCTATTGCCTTTCCGATGGCGACGAGAGCCGTGACCATGAGTACCTGTCCTACCGTCTGTAGTGCCCAGGTCTTCCAACTCACGAGACTCTCGCCTGCCGCATCCTCTTCCTCTTCCAGTTTCTTCTCGATGCTGCCCAGACGACGGTTGATCTCTGACTGCTGGGACTTCAGGACTGCGATCCCCGCGTAGAGGTCTCGGAGTAGGCTCTCATCGGCCATGTCAGATCCTTATGAGATCGCGGAACCAGACCACCAGGGACCGTCTCGCTGGCTCCTCGGGTGCTTCTTCGGGAAGCGCGTCGAGTTGCCTCTGAATGTTCTCGATCCTTCGGATGGTGATCTGGTGCTGCCGCTGGAGGGACTTGAAGTGCGGGAGTAGCTCATCGGTCGTAGTCGGGAGTGTCGAAGGTTGGGAGATCCGCTTTCTTCTTGTTCTCGCCACCAGTGGCTCCTTCCATTGGGTCACCCATGACCATGCCGTTATCCTTGAGCATCTGTCGGAGGGTGTTCTTCTCGGCGGGGCTTGCGTACCCACCACGGACGGCCCTTAGGAGGTCCTTGAGGAGGTCACGTCGTGCCTCCTTCATGATGTCCTCTAGGTCCAGCTCGTCGAGTGCATCGTCCTCGGCCTGACCTCGATTATGGCCTGCGGTCGGACGCGCCTCGTCATCCCTGGCGTTCCCCGTCTGGTCGAACAGGGCACCAAGGTCTTCTTCATCGTCTTCCATTATGTCTCCTGTTGGTGGATGCCCCATTTCCAAAGAGTGTCCAGCATGTCGGACGTGATGCCCTCAGCCTCGGCGAAGGTCATGAGGAGTAGGTCATAGCGGCGGTACTGCTTGGCCTCTTCGAGCCATGCGATAGCCTCGTATTTGTCCCGCCTCTGGACCACCGTCTCCTCCGGGAGTCCTGCAACGCGGTCGCGAACAGACCACTTCGAGACCCCTGCCGAAGCTGCGACCAACCAGAACGTCAGACGGTCCATCGGGAGAGTGAGTGGATCGATCGGTTCAGGATCAGGCGGCGTCTCCGGGTCTGTCTCTTCGGGCTCGATCAGTGAATAGATCCAGGCCCCATTCACAAACTTCCGTACGAAACCCGACTTCTGGTCAGGAGGTGGAGTGTCGGTGGAGAAGGCAGGAATGAGCCATACCCCCGGTTGCCTCGGGCTCTCATCGGCTTCACTCCAGCCGACGTATTCCCTGGTGTCAGGGTCGTAATTGTAGACCTTCATGTGGTTTCCTTAGAAAGCGCGGATCAGGACGAGTTTCGCCACGTTGCGCGGGCGTGCCTCTGCCCCACCGCTGGCCGCAATGGTGAGGTTGTGCGCGTGGTTGCCGTTACCGTCGATGTAGAGAGAGTGCGCGTGGTTGCCCGCTGGGGACGTGGTGATCCAAGCCTCATTACTGGCAGAGGTACCACGGTCAGCATATGCAGCATTGGAGTCAGCGCCATTTGATGGAACACCGTGTGTGTGATCCCCGCTTGCCGTGGTCGAGCCAGTGTGTCCGTGCCAACCTTGGGTGTCGGTCGTACCCGTGTGATTGTGGCTTAGGTTCTGACTGGCCTGCCAGGAGCCAAGAACACGTCCTGCGTCCACCCCGCGACCATCATCAAGTCCGCGAATGAACTCTGCCCGACTGTCCGGAAGGTTGAACGTGGTGGACCCGTCACCGGCACCAAACGTTATCCCGATCTTCGCGAAGAGTTCCGGGTACACCGTGCGGGAGATGGCAGCGCCGTTCTCCTTGAGGAATCCGTTTGGTAGTGTCGGACTGTTCCAATAGATGGATGCGCCAATTGGGACCCCTGCCGCCGCGATGGCAGTGTCGGTCTCTGACTTGGAGTACGTCTCGGCCTTGGAGTATGTCTCCGACTTGGCGTAGGTTTCGGTCTTCTTGTAATAGAAGTTTGGATCAAAGGATGCAGCTTGTTCCGCGCTCTCCGCCGCCTGTTGAGCAAGGAGTGATGCACTCTCAGCCGCCAAGGTGGCATTATCTGCCGCCAGTTGTGCAGCGGTTGCGGTCTGCTGGATCTGGTTGATTACGGACTGGATCGTCGCCAGCGCACTTTGTGCGGCCTCGTCGGCTGCACGGTCTGCCGCATCTTTCGCCTCCTGGACGGCTTCGGCAACGAGGTCAAATCCCTCAAAGAGTTCCTGGACCAATTCGTTTCGCGTTGTCTCCTTGTCGGCGTACTCCTGGAGAACGAAAAGAAGGAGGCTGAAGTTGTTGTTGGTCCCCTCAAAGTCGAAGACGGCTGTGCCTTCGAGGACCGCCTGGAGAATTGCCACCGGAGTGTTTCGCTCGACGCGGGTAACCTGTCCAGAAGGGAAGCCAACAGTTGCTTGGAGCATTCCGTTGTTCAGCCACGAGTACTTGTCCGTGACCACCCCATCCACCAGGACGCTCACATGGTCCCGGTCGATGAACTTAAAGGGCACGGCTATGCCCTGGCCGGGGCTGACTGCCCCGACCTCATTGTAGCTATACGCCATTTTGTATCCTTATCTTGGTGTCAGGGCCTCCAGGAGATCCCTGGCCCCAGGTTCGCCATTGAGGCGTGTCTGACGGTTCGTGATGAGGGCACCACGGGCCTCCTTCTGACGCTGTTTGATGTACGGCTTCAGTTCCGGATACTTGCGGACAAGCTCCTTGCGAGCGGCCTCACGGTACTTCTGGGCGAGCGCCCCGAGACGGTTCAGGCGGGTACCCTTGATCCCTGCTTCTCCATCCGGAAGATCCTGGTACCCGGCCTTTCTGATCTCTTGCTCAAGCACCTGTCTAAGGGACTTCCGTCCTGGGAGGTGGCCGCTGAGTTGCTGGAACGCCTCGTAGGCATTGAGACCGTCATTGAGGGTGATGTCCCGGAGATCCACACCTTCGAACTTGGGGTCCGGCTTCCCGAGACCCTTGCTGGTCTGGAGCATGATGCGGTTGTGTTCCGCTTCCACGATGTCTGAGTTCTGAGAGCCGATGAGGCCTACAGTTCTCTCCACCGGGTCTCCGAAGACGTCATAGTTCTTGGGGAGGGTCTCACTGAGTCCTGGTACCCCACGCATCATACTGTCTACGAAGCCCCTCGCCTCACGGAGGTACGGGTCCGGATTGTGACCTCGGATGAGAGAGCTTGCAGGGAGCATCGAGCCCGCCGTTCTGCCTGCCCACTTCGCGAGGTTCTTGTCCGGTTCCAGAGCCGCCTGGATGGCCGTGTTGAGGTTGAGAAGGAAGGTCTTCTCCCCCAGGTTCTTAGCGAGGGCGATGACGATTGCGCCAGCCGCCTCAGTCATGTCCCGGTCAGGATCGATCTGAGACTGGTAGACCACGTCGGCCACCATACCCATCACCATGCCAGCGGGATCAAAGCGGCCTGCCTGGAAGTACTTGGTGTTGCCGTCCTCATCCTCATAGACGTAGGAATATGGACGCCATCCAGTAGCCATAAGCTCCTGCTTGAGCTTGAAGTCGCTTGGGCCAGATCCAGTGAACTTGCCGCTGAGTGCCAGTCCTGCTGCCAGACTTGCGAACATGCTTCCGAGGATCATCTGACCGTTGGCATGGGCCTGTGCCTCCGTACCGGCCACTCCACGCAGAGCATCGCGGAACTCCTTCTGGGCCAAGTTGAGGCCTGGAGTCATCTTGATGCCGTACCGGATGACATTCACCGGGGTCTTCACAAAGGGCAGCACAAGGGAGAGTGCCGGAGCCACGCGGCGAGCACTAACCAGGGAGCGTCCCAAGCTGCCGCCGATGGTCACATCATAGTCGAGATCCTGCTGGAAGCCGACCATCTGTGACTCCCTCAGGGCCTTGGCATCGAGAGCCCGACCAGTGTCAGGATCAATGGCCATGTCGAGGGCCTTCTGGATGTAGGCCTTGGCGTCTGCCGCACTCAGGTTCATATCGGCGGCATCGAGCGCGGCCTTCGACTGTACCACTGCACGGTACCGCATGGTCTTGAACATCTCGTCGGCACCACCGAGAGCCCGTGTAGGGAGACCCACGATGTTTCGGTAGTTGGCGGATACCCACGCATTGTAGGTGAGGTCCCAGATACTCTTCACCGGACGCCACGGAAGCACCTCAGTTCCAATGGTGTTGGTACCACCCTGGAAGTACTCCGTGTTGTGTGGAGAGAGGATGGAGTCACCTCGACGGAACGCCTCCACGGCTGCAAACCACCCGTCAGCCAGGGAGGTCATCGTATAGGTATACTCCCGAAGTGCCTGCCTAGAGACCGACGAGAGTTCTGCCCGCTTGCCTGCGTCCTTAGTGATCAGGCGGAGTGCCGTAGACCCGAAGAGTTTCTCCGTGGGACGTGCGACAAGCATCGCCGCGTTGGTGGTCATGTTGACGAGGTGGGTAGGCCAGAGCCAGAGGAGACCGTTGGTCAGGTGCCACGTCGCGTTATCCATCACCCTGTCAGACCACTTCCGGTTTGCCAGCATCATGATCTTGCGCGGGTCACCCTCTGCCTTCTCCATGATGATCGCCAGCTTCGCCGGGTCCAGGTTCTTGATGGAGGCAAGGTCTGCGTCCCTCACCCGGAACTGCTTGCGGGCGCGGCGTAGAGCACGGCCTGAGTTCGCCAGCATCGAGTTGGCATTCGCCATGACGTCAACCGCCGCTGCGATCCTCGCCTTGAGTTCAACCTGTGCCGCCTCGGCGTTCCCCGCGAAGGAGTCGAGGTTGCCCATGCGGATGTCAGAAGCCAAACGGTCTGCATCCAGGAACATCTTGTTGCCAATACGGAGTGAGGCTTCCATGTAGGGGACCACCTGGGCGGCTTTCTCACCCATCTCCGTGATCTGTCCCAGGATTACTGCTGGGTCTTCATTGAAGGCTTCGGCAAGCTCATTGGTTACGTCACGGACGCGGGCGTCTCCCAGGCGGGCTCCACCCTTAGCCACATCATAGCGTCCTTTCAGGACCTTGGCCGTCTGACGCACGAACGTCATGACCTCAGTGGTACCCCGGAGCTTCTGCCACGGGAGCTTTGTGTTGGCTCCGAACTTGTAACCGTTGGCGCGGGCTTCAGACAACGATCCGTACTTCTTGATGGCACGGGTGTCTGCCTGACTACCCCGGATGATGTCGTCCAGTTCCTTGTCGGTGACCTCCTTTACGCGGAGTACACCCGGCTCCTTGACGTCGGTCGGGATGATCCGCTGGCCGTTGGGACCAATGGGCTGACCCATGCCGATCTGCTCGGTTACGTCTTCTTTCGGCGCGGCCTGGGGATCAAGCTTGCCGGTGGTCGGTACACCTGGATCTTCAGCGTCGGCTCGTACGGGGGCTTCACCATCGGCGGCGACCGGCGAGGCTTCATCTGCCACGTTGACCATAGGATCTGGCCGTAGAGGATCGACATCATTGGCCTCCAGCTTCTTGATTTCCTTCAGGGCCTCATCCTGCTTCCCCGCCCTCAGGAGCTTGACCACCTTCACGGCACCCACCAGGGCGAAGTCCAGGCCGATGGACTCGATGGCATTCTTGAAGCGGCCCTCGGCGGTGGAGTCCTCCGGGTCGGAAGCCAGATAGTCGGTCACCGGGTTCTGGAGCGTCGGGAACTCTTCGATGATGTCTGACAGACGCTCCTCATGGGGATCGAGGACGACGGTGGAAGCCAGAGCCCCCTTGC
>NZ_CAKKMZ010000006.1:0-3111 GCF_918741265.1 Rhizobium sp. CECT 9324
GGGGGGGGGGGGGGGGGGGGGGGGGGGGGGGGGGGGGGGGGGGGGGGGGGGGGGGGGGGGGGGGGGGGAGGGGGGGGGGGGGGGGGGGGGGGGGGGGGGGGGGGGGGGGGGGGGGGGGGGGGGGGGGGGTGGGGGGGGGGGGGGGGGGGGGGGGGGGGGGGGGGGGGGGGGGGGGGGGGGGGGGGGGGGGGGGGGGTGGGGGGGGGGGGGGGGGGGGGGGGGGGGGGGGGGGGGGGGGGGGGGGGGGTGGGGGGGGGGGGGGGGGGGGGGGGGGGGGGGGGGGGGGGGGGGGGGGGGGGGGGGGGGGGGGGGGGGGGGGGGGGGGGGGGGGTGGGGGGGGGGGGGGGGGGGGGGGGGGGGGGGGGGGGGGGGGGGGGGGGGGGGGGGGGGGGGGGGGGGGGGGGGGGGGGGGGGGGGGGGGGGGGGGGGGGGGGGGGGGTGGGGGGGGGGGGGGGGGGGGGGGGGGGGGGGGGGGGGGGGGGGGGGGGGGGGGGGGGGGGGTGGGGGGGGGGGGGGGGGGGGGGGGGGGGGGGGGGGGGGGGGGGGGGGGGGGGGGGGGGGGGGGGGGGGGGGGGGGGGGGGGGGGGGGGGGGGGGGGGGGGGGGGGGGGGGGGGGGGGGGGGGGGGGGGGGGGGGGGGGGGGGGGGGGGGGGGGGGGGGGGGGGGGGGGGGGGGGGGTGGGGGGGGGGGGGGGGGGGGGGGGGGGGGGGGGGGGGGGGGGGGGGGGGGGGGGGGGGGGGTGGGGGGGGGGGGGGGGGGGGGGGGGGGGGGGGGGGGGGGGGGGGGGGGGGGGGGGGGGGGGGGGGGGGGGGGGGGGGTGGGGGGGGGGGGGGGGGGGGGGGGGGGGGGGGGGGGGGGGGGGGGGGGGGGGGGGGGGGGGGGGTGGGGGGGGGGGGGGGGGTGGGGGGGGGGGGGGGGGGGGGGGGGGGGGGGGGGGGGGGGGGGGGGGGGGGGGGGGGGGGGGGGGGGGGGGGGGGGGGGGGGGGGGGGGGGGGGGGGGGGGGGGGGGGGGGGGGGGGGGGGGGGGGGGGGGGGGGGGGGGGGGGGGGGGGGGGGGGGGGGGGGTGGGGGGGGGGGGGGGGGGGGGGGGGGGGGGGGGGGGGGGGGGGGGGGTGGGGGGGGGGGGGGGGGGGGGGGGGGGGGGGGGGGGGGGGGGGGGTGGGGGGGGGGGGGGGGGGGGGGGGGGGGGGGGGGGGGGGGGGGGGGGGGGGGGGGGGGGGGGGGGGGGGGGGGGGGGGGGGGGGGGGGGGGGGGGGGGGGGGGGGGGGGGGGGGGGGGGGGGGGGGGGGGGGGGGGGGGGGGGGGGGGGGGGGGGGGGGGGGGGGGGGGGGGGGGGGGGGGGGGGGGGGGGGGGGGGGGGGGGGGGGGGGGGGGGGGGGGGGGGGGGGGGGGGGGGGGGGGGGGGGGGGGGGGGGGGGGGGGGGGGGGGGGGGGGGGGGGGGGGGGGGGGGGGGGGGGGGGGGGGGGGGGGGGGGGGGGGGGGGGGGGGGGGGGGGGGGGGGGGGGGGGGGGGGGGGGGGGGGGGGGGGGGGGGGGGGGGGGGGGGGGGGGGGGGGGGGGGGGGGGGGGGGGGGGGGGGGGGGGGGGGGGGGGGGGGGGGGGGGGGGGGGGGGGGGGGGGGGGGGGGGGGGGGGGGGGGGGGGGGGGGGGGGGGGGGGGGGGGGGGGGGGGGGGGGGGGGGGGGGGGGGGGGGGGGGGGGGGGGGGGGGGGGGGGGGGGGGGGGGGGGGGGGGGGGGGGGGGGGGGGGGGGGGGGGGGGGGGGGGGGGGGGGGGGGGGGGGGGGGGGGGGGGGGGGGGGGGTGGGGGGGGGGGGGGGGGGGGGGGGGGGGGGGGGGGGGGGGGGGGGGGGGGGGGGGGGGGGGGGGGGGGGGGGGGGGGGGGGGGGGGGGGGGGGGGGGGGGGGGGGGGGGGGGGGGGGGGGGGGGGGGGGGGGGGGGGGGGGGGGGGGGGGGGGGGGGGGGGGGGGGGGGGGGGGGGGGGGGGGGGGGGGGGGGGGGGGGGGGGGGGGGGGGGGGGGGGGGGGGGGGGGGGTGGGGGGGGGGGGGGGGGGGGGGGGGGGGGGGGGGGGGGGGGGGGGGGGGGGGGGGGGGGGGGGGGGGGGGGGGGGGGGGGGGGGGGGGGGGGGGGGGGGGGGGGGGGGGGGGGGGGGGGGGGGGGGGGGGGGGGGGGGGGGGGGGGGGGGGGGGGGGGGGGGGGGGGGGGGGGGGGGGGGGGGGGGGGGGGGGGGGGGGGGGGGGGGGGGGGGGGGGGGGGGGGGGGGGGGGGGGGGGGGGGGGGGGGGGGGGGGGGGGGGGGGGGGGGGGGGGGGGGGGGGGGGGGGGGGGGTGGGGGGGGGGGGGGGGGGGGGGGGGGGGGGGGGGGGGGGGGGGGGGGGGGGGGGGGGGGGGGGGGGGGGGTGGGGGGGGGGGGGGGTGGGGGGGGGGGGGGGGGGGGGGGGGGGGGGGGGGGGGGGGGGGGGGGGTGGGGGGGGGGGGGGGGGGGGGGGGGGGGGGGGGGGGGGGGGGGGGGGGGGGGGGGGGGGGGGGGGGGGGGGGGGGGGGGGGGGGGGGGGGTGGGGGGGGGGGGGGGGGGGGGGGGGGGGGGGGGGGGGGGGGGGGGGGGGGGGGGGGGTGGGGGGGGGGGGGGGGTGGGGGGGGGGGGGGGGGGGGGGGGGGGGGGGGGGGGGGGGGGGGGGGGGGGGGGGGGGGGGGGGGGGGGGGGGGGGGGGGGGGGGGGTGGGGGGGGGGGGGGGGGGGGGGGGGGGGGGGGGGGGGGGGGGGGGGGGGGGGGGGGGGGGGGGGGGGGGGGGGGGGGGGGGGGGGTGGGGGGGGGGGGGGGGGGGGGGGGGGGGGGGGGGGGGGGGGGGGGGGGGGGGGGGGGGGGGGGGGGGGGGGGGGGGGGGGGGGGGGGGGGGGGGGTGGGGGGGGGGGGGGGGGGGGGGGGGGGGGGGGTGGGGGGGGGGGGTGGGGGGGGGGGGGGGGGGGGGGGGGGGGGGGGGGGGGGGGGGGGGGGGGGGGGGGGGGGGGGGGGGGGGGGGGGGGGGGGGGGGGGGGGGGGGGGGGGGGGGGTGGGGGGGGGGGGGGGGGGGGGGGGGGGGGGGGGGGGGGGGGGGGGGGGGGGGGGGGGGGGGG